>CAVXQC010000006.1:0-843505 GCA_963763895.1 uncultured Alphaproteobacteria bacterium
CTTCAGCATGTCGCTGTCCGCCCCAGGCATTCACCGTGAGAAATGCGCATGTCAGGACGGCAGCTCCAGCGAAACTTGGCCCCGGCAGTTCAAGCCCGCGCGCGGCGGCGTTCGCGCCGTGCATCGCTCGTCTCAGCCGTATTGGCTGTAGCCTGCTTGTTGCGCAGCGGGCCGATGCGTTCGACGATGGTCTCGACCGTCGGGCGTTCAGCCTTGACGTGGTTGTCGAGCGATTTGCGCATTGCCGCCAGATGAGCGAACGAGGTGCCACAACAGCCGCCGATAATCTTGGCGCCGCCGTCGACGGCGAGGCGGACATAATCGGCCATCAGTTCCGGCGTACCGGAGTAGTGGATTTCGGTGCCGCGGAATTCCGGGATGCCGCAATTTCCCTTCACAATCACCGTCGCTTCCGGCTTGGCTTCGGTCATGTCGAGCAACGAGGTGAGGATGTCTGAGGCGCCGACGCCGCAATTGGCGCCAACGCCGAGCGGCGCTTCGGCAAGGCCGTCGGCGACGCCGTGGATGTCCTTCGGCAAAAGGCCCATCATGGTACGGCCCGCGGTGTCGAACGAACCTGTATAGGTATAAGGCAGGCCGACGCGGATTGCGGCTTCGGCGGCGGCGCGGATCTCGTCCGGGGCCGACATGGTCTCGATCCAGGCGACTTCGGCACCGCCTGCCTTCAAGCCTTCGATTTGGTCGGCGAAGGCATCGACGGCATCGTCGTAAGTCATGGCGCCTAGCGGCACCAGCAACTCGCCGGTCGGTCCGACCGAGCCCGCGACGATCACCTTGCGGCCTGCCCTGTCGGCGACGGCGCGGGCGATCTCGGCGGCGCGCTTGTTCAGTTCATACACGCGATCTTGCACGTGGTGCAGTTTCAGCCGGTGGCGGGTTCCGCCGAAAGAATTGGTCAGAATGATATCGGCACCGGCGTCGACGAAGTTCTGGTGCAGAGCCGTTATCTTGTCCGGGGCGGTGTCGTTCAGCAGCTCCGGCGCCTCGCCGGCCTCGAGACCCATCGCGAAAAGATTGGTTCCGGTGGCGCCGTCAGCCAGCAGCACGCCCTTTTCGGCCAGCAGCGCGTCGATTGGATTGGTCGTCATCGGAACAGCTTTCATATCCAGGAGATTGAATAAGGATATAAAGAAGTCTTTATGTGTAGTCAATGACGCGAGGCTTGTTGGAATTGAGTTGCAGCTTGCCCAGGAAGGACGCGCCAGCAGCGGTAAAGCAGCTTGCGGTGGCTTCGTATTGCGGCAATCCCATTCCTTTGCTGGAATGCCTGAAACCCGGAGCTCGACAGGGCCGGCGCCTCGCGGCGATCAAATCCCGCCACCCTCAAACGACACGCCGGCAAGTTCGCGGGCGAAAGCCGCCGCCTCGTGCGCGTTGATCTCCGCGGCGCGGATCAACTGGTCGAAATGCCTGGTGAGAGCTCTGACCGACTGGGTGGCGTTCAGCACCAGATACATATCGCCGACATAGATCGCGACCCGGATCGAGCCGAAGATCGTATAGGGTACCGAATAGCGCAAGCGGCCGTCGTAGAGGAACAGCCGGAAGGTCGGATAAAGATCGTCGAGCAGCCGCGCCATATGTGTGAGTTGGTCGCGCCGCGCTTCCTCGGGAAAACCGGACCATACGCCCAGCCCGCGCGCGAAGATCTCCAGCGTATGGCGCGGCATGCAGACTTCCATGTCGGTTTCCGGCCGCCGGTTGTAGTCGATCCGGTATTGCGTTTCGCCGGCCTGTGCCTCGCGGCTGCGGTTGGAAATGTCGGATTCGTAGTCGATCAGCGCGTCGGTGCGCAAAAGGTCCGGAATGCCGGCGGGAACGTAACGGATCTTTGTGCCTGCAGCCTCCGCGTGCCATTTCGCCAGCAGCGTGCGGTCGTAGCCGCCGAGGCCTTCCTCGATCTCGAAGCTGGCGCGGATTTCGCCGGTCAGGCCTTCGTCCTGGCTGAGGCCCAGAAGCCAGTCGAGGGAAATCTTGTGTTCGGCGGCTATATTCAGCAGCGTTTCGGCGCGGGGGAGGCGGGTCGACGCGCCCGCGAGCAATTGCGACAGGGCGGAGCGATCGATGCCCACTTTCGCGGCGAAGGCGGACTGATTCGAGCCCGAGCGGATCAGCAGGATTTTCAGCCGCTCGCGAAACAGAACTGACAGGTCGCGTTTGTCCATCGTTCAACTCCGAAGAGGAAAAATTTGCGCCAGAAGCGCAATTCGGCGCGATCAGCCGTAAATAAATCCTCGTTTTGTTTACTAAACATAACATTTGCAGCTTAAGATGCGCAATATCAACATTTCGAGCGCATTGTCGCGTTGAATCCGCGATTGGCTCCTGACAACGTCATGTCAGGAGTTCGGGGGAGCTCCAGCGGTTAGAAACGATCGTTGGGACATATGGCATCAAAAGCAGACAAAAGGCGAAAAGGCCCGCCGATCGAGTGGCCGACAGTAATTCTAATCATAGCATGTTATGCAGCCTGGGCGGTCGTCGGCTTCCTGATCTGGCCGAGCTATCCTATCATCGCTCTCGCCCTGCTGGTCCTCACAGTCGCCTTGCAGTCGTCCCTGGTCCATGAAGTCCTGCATGGGCATCCGACGCGCAACGCGCAGGTCAACGAAGCTTTCGTGTTCCTGCCGATAGGCGTGGTGTGGCCCTTCCGCCGCTTCAAGACCATCCACCTCAGGCATCACGCGGACGAGCGGCTAACCGATCCGCTCGACGATCCCGAAAGCTATTATCAGGCGCTGTGGCAGCACGAAGAATTGCCCGAAGCGATGAAGCGGCTGCTGCGCATCAACAACACGATGGTCGGGCGGTTCTTCATCGGGCCGTGGCTCTCGGTCGTTGGCTTCTTCATCGACGACGCCAAGCTGATCGCCAAAGGCGACCATGCGATCCGCAAGGCCTGGCTGATGCACGCCCTCGGTCTGGCGGTCGTCATCCCGGTCGTGACCTATGGGTTCGGCATGCCGCTCTGGCTCTATGTGCTGGTGCCGGTGTGGTTCGGACAGTCGATCATCGCCATTCGCACCTTCGCCGAGCATCAATGGTCAGAGAACCCGGAAGGACGCACGATCATCGTCGAGCGCACGCCGCTGTCGTTCCTTTTCCTCAACAACAACCTGCACTTCGTCCACCACAAGAGCCCGACGGTCGCCTGGTACCGGTTGCCCAAACTTTTCCGCGAGCGCAGGGACGAATGGGTGCGGATGAACAATGGTTATGTATTTCCGAATTATTTAGCGCTTCTGAAAAGCTATGCATTCCACGCCAAGGAACCGGTCGTGCATCCCGTACTCCGGCGCACGCCCGAAGCCGGCCGCGCATTTCGGCCGCGCGTGCGCGGACATGCCTCGACCTATGGCGCCGGCACCATGCCGGTTCCGGCCGAGCCGCCGAAGGAGTGACTTCGCCGTCGCTTGCATTTTTCGCGCAATTTCCTGATGTGACGGCATGAAGGAATTTATCGCCGCCTTGCCGATGTATGAATGGCCGGAGGTCCGCGACGAGATCGATGCCGAATGGGCGCGGTTGCGGGTTACCTTGGGCGATTACGGCATCGACGCGCCGGGCCGGATCGTCCGCCGGAACGGCGATCTGCCGGCGGTGCCGGGTGGCATCCGCGATGCCACAGGCCATGTGATCGCGCCGGACCCGGCAAGCCTGCCGGCATCGGAACTCGACTTCCACGCACTCTGGCTGCATCCGCAACTTTTGTTCACGCAAACCTGCTGGGGGCCGATGGAGCTCGGCCTCGCGAGGCACGTGCAGCTGGTCGGCCAGCCGAGCTACGACGCGTTCGAAGGCGGGCAGGGCGAATTTTATTCGAGTGCGCTGGTGATGCGGCGGACCGCGTCGAGTGTGCCGGCACCCAGGGAAGGCGAGGCGCTGCTTCCTCTCGATCTGATGCGTGACAGGCGCTTCGCCTATAACAGCCTCAATTCCATGTCCGGCATCATCGCGCTGACGCGCGATCTGGAGGAAGCAGGCGAAAACCTCGACATTTTCTCCGAACGGAACGAGAGCGGTGGCCATCGACAATCGATCGTAGCGGTGGCTGAGGGCAGGGCGGACATAGCTGCGATCGACTGCCGCAGTTGGGCGCTGGCGCAGCGTTTCGAGCCGGATGCCCGAGACGTTTCGGTGGTCGGCTGGACCCGCCGCCGCAAGGGGCTGCCTTACATCACCGGCCGCAACACACCGGCCGAACTGGTGGAGAAGCTGCGAGCAGCGTTTGCCGCCGAAACTCAGCCGATCAGGAGCCTGCCGTCGAGCGGATAGGTCGAAAGCTGATGGTTGCCGGTTTCGGTGATCAGCACCTGTTCCTCGATCTTCACGCCCTCGCGCCCGCCGAGCCGGCCGATATAACTCTCCACGCACAACACCATGCCTGGCTCGAGGACACCGTCAGGCGTGTCGTCCGTCCAGTCGATGGCATGCGGAAGGGTCGGGTATTCGTCGGCGAGGCCGACGCCGTGATAGAGCACGCCGTAGCGGGCCGGAAAACAATCGTCCGGCGGGTTTTTCGCGCGCTCGACCAGTTCGCGAAAACCGACGCCCGGTTTCATCAGTTCGGTATTGTCGGCGATCTGGTCGGCGGCAATGCGAAACAGATCGCGCTGCTCGTTTGACGGATCGCCATCGCCGCACAGCCAGGTCCGCGAGAGATCGGCGCAGAATCCATACGGGCCAATAAGGTCGGTGTCGAAGGCAACGAGATCGCCGGCCTCGATCCTGCGCGACGAGCATTCCTGGAACCAGGGATTGGTGCGCGGGCCGGAAGACAACAGCCGCGTCTCGATCCACTCGCCGCCGCGCGCGATGTTGCCGCGGTGGAGTTCGGCCCAGAGTTCGTTTTCGGAAATCCCCGGCTTCAGCGCTGCCTCCATCTCGGCCATCGCGGCTTCGCAAGTGACGATGGCGCGGCGCATGCACAAGATCTCGTCGGGCGATTTGATCAGGCGGGCGTTCTCCATCACCGCCTCGCCGTTGCCGATCGTCACGCCGAGCCGGGCCAATTCTGCGACGCCCTCGGGATTCACATGGTCGACCGCGATGCGGCGATTGCCGCCGCCATGCTGGCGGACGAGAGCGGCGATGCCGGCCGCCCAGCGCTTGACGCGCTGTTCCGTCCGTTCGCCGCCATAGAGATACATCCACGAGACAGCCGGACGCACCTCGTCGACGATGTCGGAATGGTCCGACAGGTGCTCGCAGGAAAAATAATCGAACAGCACGACGGGGCCGTCGGTGGCAACGAAGCAGTGACGGCTCGGGCTATGCGCCACCCAGAGCTGCATGTTTGTCGAGTCGGTCGCGTAACGGATGTTGACCGGGTCGTAAAGCAAGGCGCCGGCGTAGTCGCGGCGCCTCAGTTCGGCGCGGATGCGGTCGAGGCGGTATTTCCGCATCGCGGCGAGGTCCGGGGCAGGAATGCCGGCGGCAGCCCACTCGGCTTCCGCGACTGTGCCGTAGCCAAGTACATGCTGGTTGAGCGAAGCGGCCTTTTCGCGGGCTTGTTGGCGGAGTTCGTCGATCGAGGACGGCGCGCCCGGCTCGAATGGCATGATCTTGCGATGGCGGCCGAAATTGGCGTGAGAGATCGGCTCGGTCACTGGTGGAAAGCCACGATCAGTTCACCCCCGCATCTTTTCGCCCGCCGGATCGAAAGGCGGCTGGATATTGATGCGGGCAGGGCGGCGGCGGCCGAGAATCTCGATTTCGAACAAGCCTTCCTGCTCATGCTCGGCAAGGGCAGCCGGGACATAACCTTGCGCCATCGATTTCTGGACGTAATGCGCATAACCGCCGGACGTGACCCAGCCGACGACGCGCCAGTCGCCGTCGACGATGCCGCGAATGCCGGACGAGTCGCCGCCGTTGGCGGCCGTAGAACCGCGCACCTCCTTGCCGCTGTCGTCGAAGCGCGGCGCACCATAGCCATGGGGCTTCTCGACGGTGCCATAGTCGGTCGACACTTTTGCCCAGATCGGCTCGTCACCCATCACGTCGGCATCCTGCGCATCGACCACGAACGAGACACGGCGCAATTTCGGTCCGGTCTCGAGTTCCTTCGCTGCGGCGTCGCGGCCGATGAAATCGTTCTTCTCCATCTTGATGAAGCGATCCATCGAACCTTCGAAGACGCCGTAAATGGGCCGCAGTTCCCGGAACCAGGTGGGAAAGTTCTTTTCCAACCGCATCGACAGCAGCGCACGCATGCCGAAATCAACGATGCCGAATTCCTCGCCTGCTTCCTTGATCGCCGCGTAGACCCTTCGCTGATAGGCTGGCACCATCCAGATCTCGTAGCCGAGATCGCCGGTGTAGGTGATGCGGTTCAACATGCAGGGAGCACCGCCGACCGCCATCTCGCGGAAGTCCATGAAGCGGAAATTCTTTGTCGAAACATCGGTATCGACCAGTTTCTGCAGCAGCGCCTGCGCCTTCGGCCCGGCGATCGAGAGCCCGACCAACATCTGGTCGAAACGGAGGATGCGCACCGAACCGTCTTTCGGCAGATGCTTCTCGAACCAGCGCATGTGGTATTTCTGCGCGGCGGACGAGCCCCAGATCATGAATTTCTCGTCGCCGGTCTTGGCAATTGTGAAGTCGCCGATCAGCTTGCCGAACTCGTTGAGCATCGGGGTGAGCACCAGCCGCCCCTTTTTCGGCATGCGGTTGGTCATCAGCCGATTGAGGAAATCCTCCGCACCCGATCCGGACACTTCGTACTTGGCGAAATTGGCGATCTCGGTGACACCGACGCTTTCACGCGTCGCCCGCACTTCGTTGCCGATATGCTCGAAATCGTTGGAGCGATGGAAGGAGACGATGTCCTTCGGCTCGCTGCCCTTGGGCGCGAACCACAACGGCGTCTCCAGCCCCCAGCTGTCGCCCATGACTGCGTTGTTTGCCACCATCGTGTCGTAGAGCGGCGTGGTCTGCGCCGGGCGCGCCGCCGGCAGTTCTTCGTTGGGGAAACGGATCGAGAAGCGGCGCGAATAGTTTTCGCGCACCTTGGCGTTGGTGTAGCGGAGCGAAGCCCATTCGCCGAAACGGGCGACATCCATGCCCCAGACGTCGAAGCCCGGATCGCCGTTGACCATCCAGTTGGACAATGCCAGCCCGACGCCGCCGCCTTGGCTGAAGCCGGCCATGACGGCGCAGGCGCACCAGAAATTGGTGAGACCTTGCACCGGGCCGACCAGCGGGTTGCCGTCCGGCGCGAAAGTGAACGGTCCGTTGATGATTTGCTTGATGCCGGCTTTCTCGATGCCCGGGAAATGCCTGAAGCCGACTTCCAGCGACGGTGCGATGCGGTCAAGGTCGGGCTGCAGCAGTTCGTGGCCGAAGTTCCACGGCGTGTTGACCGGCGACCATGGCGTGGCGGCCTTTTCATAGGTGCCGAGCAGGATGCCGTTGCGCTCCTGGCGCGTGTAGATCTCACCCTTGAAATCGATGACGCCGATCATCTCGCGGCCGGTTTCCTTGTTGAAGGCCTCGACCTCCGGCATCGGCTCGGTGAGCAGGTACATATGTTCCATGGCGAGCAGCGGCAGTTCCACGCCGACCATGCGGCCGACCTCGCGCGCCCACAGGCCGCCGCAGTTGACGACATGCTCGGCCTTCACGGTGCCTTGCTCGGTAATGACGTTCCAGGTGCCGTCCGGGTCCTGGGTCAACTCGACGACGCAATTCCTGAGCACGATTTCGGCGCCGAGTTTTTTGCGCGGCCTTGGCGTAGGCGTGCGTGGTGCCGGACGGGTCGAGATGGCCCTCGACCGGGTCCCACATGGCGCCGACGAAGTTTTTCTCGTCCATCAGCGGGAACATCGCCTTCGCCTCGGATGGCGTGATCAGCTCCGTTTCCATGCCGAGATAGCGGCCCTTGGCGTGGGTGAGGCGCAGGAAATCCATGCGTTCCGGCGTATCGGCCATCATCACGCCGCCGGTCAGATGCAAACCGCAGGATTGACCGGAAAGCTCTTCGATCTCCTTGTAGAGTTGCACTGTATAGGCTTGCAGCTTGGCGACGTTGGGATCGCCGTTCAGCGTGTGGAAGCCGCCCGCGGCATGCCAGGACGAACCGGAGGTCAGCTCGGAGCGTTCGATCAGCATGACATCAGTCCAGCCGGCGCGCGCCAGGTGGAAGAGCACCGAACAGCCGACGACACCGCCGCCGATGACAACCGCTTTAACGTGAGATTTCATATGGTTGTAACTCTTTGATAAGATGTTGATTCATTGGTGGTGCCGCAGACCGCTGAATCTTAATCAGCTGGTCTGCGGCGGGCTCTGGTTCCTGACGTTTCGCATAAGCAAACCGAAGATCGACCGCGATCGTATCCTCCGCCAATCGTCCGTCTAGCGCGGCGAGAATGGTCTCGCAGACGGAAATCCGGTGTTTCAGAATGTCGGTGTTCCAGAAGCACAGTGTCGAATAGCCGTGCGATCGCAAGAATTCATCGCGACGGCGGTCGTAACCGCTGTCGGCGTGTTGCGAGCCGTCGATTTCGACGACGAGCCATTTTCACGACATGCGAAATCGGCGAAATAAGGACCAACCGGAAGCTGGCGGGTGAATTTGAAGCCACCCAGTTTGCGGCGTTTCAATTCGAGCCAGAGCAGCGCCTCAGCCTGGTTATCGCGTTGCCTGAGATCGCGCGCGCGGACTGTCGTGCCCGGTTTGCGGCGGCTCCTGCTTTCGGAAAGGCCTTCCCCCACTCCGTCGCCGCTTCGCGGCGCCACCTTTCCCCCTCTGGAGGAAGGGCGCCAGACGCTGTGGGCTCGCGCTTTCCTCTCCCCCGTCGATCGGGGGAGAGGTGGTCCGCGAAGCGGGCCGGAGTGGGGGTCGATCCTCGTTAGACATCCTAGCTTGGTTAAACACTCAAAAATCCGTCGGGGCGCCGCCTTCGGCCTTGCGCTTCTCGACGAAGGCATTGAGCTCCTCGCGGATCGCCGGGTCGATGTATGGCTCCTCGTAGCTCGCCAGCCGTTCCTTCCAGATGCGGTTGGCACGGTCGATCGCGGTCGGCGAACCGGCCTCAGCCCAGGTTTCGAAATTGCGCCAGTCGGAGATGATCGGCGAATAGAACGCCGTCTTGTAGCGGTCCTGCGTATGCTGGGTGCCGAAAAAATGACCGCCGGGGCCGACCGATGCGGATGGCCTCGACGCCGAGCGCATCTTCGGAAAGGTCGAGCGGGGTCAGGAATTCCGCCACCATCTGCAACATGTCGATATCGAGGATGGTCTTCTCGTAGGAGCAGCGCAGCCCGCCTTCGAGCCAGCCGGCCGCATGCATGATGAGGTTGCCGCCGCCCTGGATCGGCGCCCCACAGCGAGAACACGCTTTCGTAGGCAGCCTGCGCGTCGACCGTGTTGGCGGCGCAGGTGTTGGAGGTGCGGTAGGGAATGCCGTAGCGCCGTGCCAGCTGCCCGCCGACCATCTGCGCCTTCATGTACTCCGGCGTTCCGAATGCCGGCGCGCCGGACTTCATGTCGACATTGGAGGTGAAGCCGCCATAGCCGACCGGCGCGCCCTTGCGCACCATCTGTGAAAACGCAATGCCGGACAGCGCTTCGGCGTTCTGCTGCACCAGCGCGCCAGCGATGGTCACGGGCGCCATGGCGCCCGACAGCGTGAACGGCGTGACGATGACGACCTGGCCGGCGCCCGACATCTGGATGATGCCTTCCATCATCGGCACGTCGAGCTTCAGCGGCGAGTTGGTATTGATGATGGTGAACACCGACGGTTCTTCCAGAAGCTGCTCGCGGGAAATGCCGCGCGCGATGCGGGTGATCTCGATGCCGTCGACATTGCGTTCCTTGCCGAGCGAATAGATGTGGAACACCTTGTCGGTGAGCAGTGCTGAGATCGCGGATGCATTCGAGATGCCGGATCGACGGATGGATGTCGATCGGCTCGACCGGATAGCCGCCCGTGCAGTTCAGGATGTTGTGCATCTGCGCGAGCCGCAGAAAATTGCGGTAGTCGGCCTGATTGCCCGGCCGGCGGCCCTGGTCGAGGTCGGAGCAGTTCGGCGCCGATGCCATCAGCGAGATGACCAGGTTGTTGCCGCCGAAGCGCACATTGTGCGCCGGGATTGCGGGCATGGATGGTGAATTCCGACGGGCAATTGGCGATCAGCTCCAGAATCAAGTCGCTGTCGAAGCGAACCCGCTCGGTGCCTTCGCGCACGTCGGCGCCATGTTCCTTCATGATCTGCCGGGCGCCTTCGTGCAGAACGTCGACGCCGATTTCCTTCAGCACGCCCAAGGAGGCGAGATGGATCGATTCCAGTTCGTCGTCCGAAATCAGCTTCGTCGGCTGCAAGCGGATTCTTCAGCTGCCGGAACGGCGGTTGATCGAAAGCCGCCGAGCCGCCCGCGCGCTTTCCGGCGCGGCCGCCGCGGCGGGTGCGGTCGGTAGCCAGAACCGGCTCGGCGGGCTGTAAGGGCGGCGGTCATGGATAATCCTCATGGTCATGCGAAATTTGCGCCCGCATAATGGACCGGCGGCCATTCCCGCATTGCGGATGCGACGACCACTAGCGCGAGGGAAGCGACATGCCGGAAGGGAGCCCGATCGAGCCTTATGACGTCGCCGTCGATCGGCCTTGGCGCGATGGGAAGTGCGGCGCTCTTCCATCTCGCGCGGCGGGGCAAGCGCGTCATCGGCATCGAGCAGTTCGCGCCTGGCCACGACCGCGGCTCCTCGCATGGCGAGAGCAGGGCGATCCGGCTCGGCTATTCCGAGCATCCGTCCTATGTGCCGCTGGTACGCCGCGCCTTCGAGAATTGGCGCGAACTGGAACGGCTGACCGGTGAGACGGTGCTGACGACCACCGGTATCCTCGAGGCCGGCAAGCCCGGCAGCCGCATGGTGCAGGGATCGCTCGATGCCTGCACCTGCACGGGCTGGACCACGAATTGCTGGACGCCGCCGAAATCATGCGCCGGTTCCCCGCCTTCGAGATACCGCCGGATTATTCGGCGGTCTGGCAGCCGGAAGGCGGCTTTCTGCGGCCGGAACTCGCCAACGCGCTGCATCTGAAGCTGGCGCGAGAGGCCGGCGCGGAAATCCTTGCCGAAACGCAGTGTTCTCGGCATCGAGCCTGCGCCAATCGATCAGGCTGCGTTTCGGATGCAGGGCGTGCGATCGAAGCCGCGATCGGTGGTGGTTTCGGCCGGCGCGTGGATCGCCGATCTGGTGCCGGAGTTGAAGCCGCATCTGTTCGTTCAGCGCGGCAGGTTCTTTGTTGGTACGAGCCGAAACAACCTGAGCTGTTTCGCCCGGCAAGTTGCCGGTTTTTGCCATCGATGGCGAGTGATGACATCGTCTACGGCTTTCCGGATTTCGCCGGCACCGGCTTCAAATGCGCGTCGCATCACGGCAGCGGGACGGTGACGCATGCGGATGCGGCGTGGCAGGATGCAGGCCCGGCGGATGAAGCCCGCACGCGCCGCTTCCTCGATCGCTATCTGCCGCAGGCGGCGGGCAAGCTCAAAGCATGAAGACATGCATGTACACGATGACGCCGGACGAGGATTTCGTCATCGACCTCTCGCCGTCCGATCCGCGCATCGTCATCGCGTCCCCATGTTCGGGCCATGGCTTCAAATTCGCCAGCGTCATCGGCGAGGTGCTGGCCGATCTCGCGACCAATGGAGAGACGCCGCTCGATATTGGCAGGTTCCTCATCAGCCGCCTCTTTTCCTGAACTGACGGCATCGACTGTGTCTCGCGCAGCGATGAATTGGCAATCGGCCGGTGGCTTACCGCTCGGGCTGCTCTGCGTCGCACTTGCCGGTTTTCAGTTCCTGCGGTGGCGGTGCTTGAACTGGCGAAGCGGCACGGCCTAAGATGGCGACCATGAGCAGGAGCCTCGCACTTCCGGCAAACCCTATGCATGTCGCGTCGACGCCATCGGCGCGCACGAGACATGCCGAACTGCTGCGGCTCTGCGCCCGCATCGGCTATTCGCCGCCCGCCTTCCAGTGATTTCGCCGCCGGCAGTTGCCGGATCGATTCAACTGGAAGGACCAAGTCCATGACTTATCAGAACTATTCGCTGGAGCAGCTGCAGGCGATCGACGCAGCGCACCATCTCCATCCATTCACCGACCACAAGGAACTGCGTGGCGCGGGATCGCGCATGATCACCCGCGCCGACGGGCCGTTCATCTACGACAGCGAGGGCACCGAGATCCTCGACGGCATGGCCGGTCTGTGGTGCGTCAACATCGGCTACGGGCGTACGGAACTCGCCGAAGCCGCTTACGAGCAGATGAAGGAATTGCCCTACTACAACAACTTCTTCAAATGCTCGACGCCGACGCCGACGCTCCTGGCAAAAAAGATCGCCGAGATCGCACCGAAAAACATCAACCAGGTGTTCTTCGGCTCGTCGGGTTCGGAAGCCAACGACACTGCGCTTCGGCTTGTCCGCCATTACTGGGCGCTCGAAGGCAAGCCGGAGAAAAACCGCATCATCTCGCGCCAGATGGCCTATCACGGCTCGACCATCGCCGGGACATCGCTCGGCGGCATGGAAGGCATGCACAGCCAGCTGAACGGCGCAGTGCCGAATATCCAGCATGTGATGATGCCTTATGCCTACGGGCTTGCGGAGCCTGGCGAGAGCGACCACGACTTCGGGCTGCGCGCCGCACGCGCGGTGGAAGAGGCCATCGTCAAGGCCGGCGCGCGCAATGTCGCGGCGTTCATAGGCGAGCCGATCCAGGGCGCCGGCGGCGTCAAGATCCCGCCGGCGAGCTACTGGCCCGAAATCCAGCGTATCTGCCGCAAATACGATGTGCTTCTGATGATCGACGAGGTCATCACCGGCTACGGCCGCACCGGCGAGTGGTTCGCCGCCCAGGCGATGGGCATCGAGGCGGATACGATCACCACAGCCAAGGCCCTGACCTCGGGCTACCAGCCGCTGTCGGCGCTGCTCGTCGGCGACCGGATCGCCTCGACCTTGATCGAGAAGGGCGGCGAGTTCTATCACGGCTACACTTATTCGGGCCATCCGGTCGCCTGCGCGGTCGCCCTGAAAAACCTTGAAATCATCGAGCGTGAAGGCATGATCGAGCGGGTGAAAAACGACACCGGGCCGTATCTTGCCGAACAGCTTCAGGCACGGATCGCGCCACACGGCCTCGTCGGCGAGGTGCGCACGTTCGGCTTCCTCGCAGCGATCGAGATCGTCAAGGACAAGAAGACGCGCGAGCGTTTCGCGGAACCCGGTGCGGCGGCCGTCATCGTCCGCGATCACGCGATCGCCAACGGCATGATGATGCGGGCCACCGGCGACACGATGATCATGTCGCCGCCGCTGATCTGGACGCGCGAAACCATCGACATGGCCTGCGACCGCATTTTGAAGGCGCTCGACCTTGCCGAAGCGGATCTGGGCGTCAAATCCTGACTAGACCTCAAACCAGCGGGCAGGGCGATTTTTTGGCCTGCCCGCAAACGCATGATCATGCGACAAAACAAAGGATTGGAGCGTGCCGATGAGCGGAAAAGCGATCGTTCCCCTGATCGAATACGAAATGGCGGACGATGCCGTTCGCGCCGTCTACGACGACATCATGCAGACCAGAAACACCGACTGGATCAACAATTTCTGGAAAGTGCTTGCGCACGATCCGGCGCTGCTCAAGCGGACCTGGGAAACGCTGCGGGATGTGATGGCGCCAGGCGCGCTCGACCCGCTGGTCAAGGAAATGATCTACATCGCGGTGTCTGCAACCAATGGCTGCGAGTATTGCACTTATTCCCATACAGCTTCGGCGCGATCCAAGGGCCTGAGCGAGGCGCAATTGATGGAATTGCTTGCCGTCGTCGGCATGGCCAACGAAACCAACCGGCTGGCCAACGCGCTTCGGCCGCCGATCGACGTCCAGTTCGAGCCTCGCGGCTAGGCATGCAGCAGCTTTCGGGGAAGTTTTTTTCAAACAGGGACGACCGGACGATCCGGGCGTTCTGGCTAACCGCGCCAGGCGCGCATGAGGGGACTATTGATGGCAAACCGAAGCAGCCGCAGGGCGACGCGCGAGACGGCGACGATCGCCGGCAATCTGATGCTGGCGCCGATGGTTGCCGCCATGCGGCTGCCGCTGATGGCGAGCGAAAGCCGTGACACAAATTTTTTCGGCGTCGAGACGCAGCGCGCCATCGTCGAAAAGAATGCCGCCATCGCCGAAGGCATCTACGCTGCGCAATTGTCGCTCTTCCACTCTGTCTGGCGCTTCTGGCCGGAAGTGTTTTCCGGGCGGACGCCGTCGGTGCTCAACGGCGTTGCTGCCGAGCGTTCGGTCAATGCCGCACTGAAGCCGGCGAGTAGAAAAGTGAAGGCGAATTTCAAGCGGCTGGCACGCAATCGGGAGAGCCGAAGGGCGGCGCCTTGAGCCCGGATACTTGAGGCGCCAGGCGGAACAACCTAGGGTCCGCCTTCGACAGGCAGCGAGGAATGCATGGCAGACCAACCGCTCAACCAACCGGCCGAAATACCAGCCGAACTCGATCGCTGGAACTGGGGCGCTTTCCTGCTTCACTGGATCTGGGGCATCGGCAACAGCGTCTTCATAGCGCTTTTGATGTTCGTGCCGCTGGTCAACATCGTCATGATGTTCGTGCTTGGCGCCCGCGGCAGCCGCTGGGCGTGGCGCAACCGCGCCTGGCGCGACGCCGAGCATTTCCGCAGCGTCCAGCGTAAATGGGCGATCGCCGGGGTGATCGTCTGGGTCGCCTCGATCGGTCTTGCGGCGGCCGCCTTCTCAAGCATTCCGATAACCATGAAAAGTAGCGAAGCCTACACGATGACCATGGATGCCATTCGCGCCGATGCTGGCGTCAAAGCGGCGCTGGGCGATGACGTCGATGCGGGCTTCTGGGTGAACGGCGGCATCAATGTCGAGGCCGGACGGCACCGGCGAAGCGAAACTCAGCATTCCGATCACAGGGCAGTAAGGGTTCCGGCACGGCGGTTTCTCATGCGGTGCGCCGCAATGGTGTCTGGAACCTGCGCTTTGTCGTGGTCAACGTCGACGGTTTTGATGCTCCGTTGGTGCTGAAGAACGAGGACAAGGTGACGATCCCGAGAGGGCCGCTCAGCATCTGAACGCCTTAATGCATGTCGCCCGAAAGTGTCCTCGGTTTCGGGATAACGACATGCATCAAAAAGATCTAACGCGGGTAAGGCGAATCTCATTCGCCGCGACACGCGCTAGGCATTGCTGCCGCAACGCAAAAACCGCGCCCCAACCGGGAACGCGGCTTTGCCACTATACGCTTGGCCCTTCGCGGACTGCACAAGGCGAAGGTAACAGCTCCGGTACGCGAGACCTGATCCGGAGCGGTAGGCGGCTGCGATGACCGCCTCGTGATCTGTTTTAAACAGACATCGTTACCGCGTGGTTATCGAGAGCTTAAGCAAATCTAAATTTGTCGATTTTTGGACGGCTAACACACGCAAAAGATGTAACAATCCCGATTACGCAGCGTCACCGCGCAGAAAATTGATGATTCCGGAGAAGTCGGTGCCGGCGCCGCCCTGAGCGTTGAACAGGGCGTAGAGTTGGGCCGCCTCGGCGCCAAGGGGGGTTACGGCACCGGAACTCTGAGCCGCTTCCTGCGCGAGTTTGAGGTCTTTGAGCATCAAGGAAGCCGCGAAGCCGGGTTTGTAATCGCGATTGGCGGGTGAATTCGGTACCGGGCCCGGCACCGGGCAATAGGTGGTGAGCGACCAGCACTGGCCGGAAGAGGTCGACGCCACATCGAATAGCGCCTGATGCGACAGGCCGAGCTTTTCGGCCAGGACGAAAGCCTCGCCGACACCGATCATCGATATGCCGAGGATCATGTTGTTGCAGATCTTCGCCGCCTGGCCGGCGCCGGCGTCGCCGCAGTGGACGATACGGCCGGCCATCGGCTTCAGGATGGGCTCGGCCCTGGCAAACGCTTCCGCAGCACCGCCGGCCATGAAGGTGAGGGTGCCCGCCGCTGCTCCGCCGGTGCCGCCGGAAACCGGCGCATCGATCGATGAAAGCCCGTGTTTTGCCGCTATCGCGTGCGCCTTGCGGGCCGAGTCGACGTCGATGGTCGAAGAATCGATGAACAAGGCGCCCTTTTTCGCTTTCGGAGCGATGTCCTCATAGACCGAGAGCACATGCTTGCCCGCCGGCAGCATGGTGATCACTACTTCGGTTTCCTTGACCGCTGCGGGCGCGTTGGCCATCACCACGACGCCATTGTCCTTGGCGATCTTCAGGTTTTCCGGCACCAGGTCGAAGCCGTACACCGTGTGGCCGGTCTTGACGAGATTGGCTGCCATGGGATTGCCCATGTTGCCGAGGCCGATGAAGGCGATGGTGGTCATGTGTTCCTCCGAGCGAATAGCGAATAGTGAGTAGCGAATAGGGGAACAGCAAATAGCGAATGGATATCTACGGCGCGAACTTCAAGAGCGATCTCGGCTCCCTATTCGCTACTCACTACTCACTCACCTTCCAATCAAATGCCGCGCGATGATGACGCGCATGATCTCGTTTGTGCCTTCGAGTATCTGGTGCACGCGCAGATCGCGGACCAGTTTCTCGATCCCGTAATCGTGCAGGTAACCATAGCCGCCATGGATCTGCAGCGCATCATTGGCGATGTCGAAACCGGTGTCGGTGACGAAGCGCTTGGCCATTGCCGACCATTTACCGGCGTCGGCCGCCTTCCGGTCGAGTTTGGAGGCTGCGGTGTAGAGCAGCATGCGCGCCGCCTGCAACTCCGTTTCCATGTCGGCGAGCTTGAATTGCAGGGCTTGGAACTGGTTGATCTTCTGGCCGAACGCCGTTCGCTCGCCGGCATAACCCAGCGCCTTGTCGAGCGCGGATTGGGCGCCGCCCAGCGAGCAGGCAGCGATATTCAGCCGACCGCCGTCGAGGCCGGCCATGGCAATGCGGAAGCCGGCGCCTTCGCCGGTCAAAAGGTTCTCCGCCGGAACCTTGCAGTCCTCGAAGATGACCTGGCGGGTGGATTGCATGTGCCAGCCCATCTTGTTTTCGGGGGCGCCGAACGAAAGCCCGGGCGCGTCCTTCGGGATGACCAGGGTGGAAATGCCTTTCGGCCCATCTTCGCCGGTGCGCACCATGGTGACGTAGAGGTCGCTGTCGCCGGCGCCTGAGATGAATTGCTTGGCGCCGTTCAGCACATAGTCGCTGCCATTGCCGCCTGAGCGGACGGCGCGTGTCTTGAGTGCGGCGGCGTCCGATCCCGAGCCTGGTTCGGTCAGGCAATAGCTGCCAAGCCACTCCATCGAGATGAGTTTCGGCAGGAAGCGCTGGCGCTGCTCGTCATTGCCGAAAATGTCGATCATCCACGCGGCCATGTTGTGGATCGAAATGAACGAGGCGAAAGCCGGGCAGGCCTGCGACAAAGCTTCGAAAATCAGCACCGCGTCCAGCCGGCCGAGGCCGGAGCCACCGACATCGTCACGAATATAGATGCCGCCCATGCCGAGCGGGCCGGTCTCGCGGATCACGTCGTCCGGAAAATGCCGTTTCCTGTCCCATTCGAGCGCATTCGGCGCGACACGATCGGCAGCGAAGGCACGGGCCATCTCCTGGATGGCGCGCTGGTCCTCGTTCAGCTCGAACTGACCGGCAGTCCCGTCGACGACGGCGTCCATGGCGTCCTCCCTGACGTTTTTTCGCTAGGCGCAGGCCTCAATCTAGACCAATGATGCCGCCGCGCAACCCGACGACAGACAGAGCGGTTGTGCGCACAAGCATGAGCGGAAAGCGACGTGACGACAAATTTTGACGACCTGCTGCGGACCTTCCGCGCCTATCTCTTGCGGCTCGATGCCGCTCCGGTGCGCGATTTTCTGGGAAGCATCGACTGGGCGATGCCCGAGCGAGGGATCGAGGCAAAGAAGCTCGCCTGCCTCAAATACCTGCCTCGGGTGGCGGAGCGGGCCGGGCCGGCGGAACGCGAGCTTGCGATGCGGCTGGCGCACGCGATGACATCGCTATGCTGGCGTCAAACCTATACTGCCGCCGATTTCGGACAACACTTCATCGACAAGTACGGCTGGGTCGAACTGTTCGGCACGCGCGGGCATTTCCGTAACAACACTACCGCAGCGGGCTTTTTGATCCTTGGTCCCGGCATCCTCTATCCCGACCATCATCACGTCTCCGAGGAGATTTATATCCCGATGACTGGCGGTACCGAATGGCGGATGGGAGACGACGGGTTTCGCGAGAGGCGAGGCGGCGAGGTGATCCACCACGCGTCGAACGTCAATCATGCGATGCGCTCCGGCAGCGAACCGCTGCTGGCGCTTTATCTCTGGCGTGGCGGCGACCTGACGCAGCGCTCGACCATCCCCGGCGCGGCCGCTCAGGGAGTGCGCTAGAGCCATGGCAAAGGCGATCATGCTGCAGGGCACCGGATCGGATGTCGGCAAGACGGTGCTCGTTGCAGGACTTTGCCGCGCAGCCAAGAACCGCGGCATGGCGGTCAGGCCCTTCAAGCCGCAGAACATGTCGAACAACGCCGCCGTGGCGGACATTCCGGGCGATGCTTCCGGCGGCGAGATCGGCCGCGCCCAGTGGCTGCAGGCGATCGCCTGCGGTGTTGCGCCTTCCGTGCATATGAACCCGGTGCTGCTGAAGCCGCAGAGCGATATCGGCGCGCAGGTGGTGGTACAGGGAAAGGTCTTCGGGCAGGCGAAGGCGCGCGACTATCAGGCGCTGAAACCAAAACTCGCTGGAGCGGTGATGGACTCCTGGCAGAAGCTAGGCGAGGGCGCCGACCTGATCGTCGTCGAAGGGGCAGGTTCTCCCGCCGAAATCAATTTGCGCAGCCGCGACATCGCCAATATGGGGTTTGCCACACGCGCCGATGTGCCGGTCATTCTCGTCGGCGACATCGATCGCGGCGGCGTCATCGCCTCGCTCGCCGGCACACATCTGATCCTGCCGGAGGAAGACCGGCGCATGATCGCCGGCTATCTGATCAACAAGTTCCGCGGCGACATTTCGCTGTTCGACGACGGCATCGCCGCCATAGCCCGTTTTACCGGCTGGCGTTGCTTCGGCGTGGTGCCGTGGCTTCGGGAAGCAGCACTTTTGCCGTCGGAGGATTCCGTCATTCTCGAGCGACTGGCGTCCGGCGAGAAGAAGGCTCTCAAGGTGGCGGTGCCGATGCTCGGCCGCATCGCCAATTTTGACGATCTCGACCCGTTGCGGGCGGAGCCGCAGGTCGAGGTGATGTTCGTGCCGCCAGGCAGGCCGCTGCCGGCCGACGCCGGTCTGGTCGTCATCCCGGGCTCCAAATCGACCATAGCCGATCTCATGAAATTCCGCGAAAATGGCTGGGATCGCGACCTCGCTGATCATCGGCGGCGGGGAGGGCATGTCGTCGGCATCTGCGGCGGCTACCAGATGCTCGGCCGCGTTGTCCGCGATCCTGACGGCATCGAAGGCGCGGTGACCGAAACCGAAGGGCTCGGCCTGCTCGACGTCGAAACGGTGATGGAACCGGAAAAGACGGTGCGCAACGTTACCGCGCATTCGGTGGCTTTCGGCACGCCGCTTTCAGGCTACGAAATCCATCTCGGTCGCACCATCGGCCCCGATTGCCTGCGACCAGCGGCGGTCATAGACGGCGTCGATGACGGCGCCACCTCGGCCGATGGAAAGGTGTTCGGCACCTATCTGCATGGCCTGTTCGGCGCCGACGCGTTCCGCGCGCGGTTCCTCGAAAGCCTCGGCATCGCGGGCGGAGGCAACGACGACTACCGCGTCGAAGTCGAGCGCGCGCTCAATGCGATCGCCGCCCATCTCGAAAGACACCTCGACTGCGACGCGATTTTCAGCCTAGCGCGTTAAGTTCGTTTTGCCTGCCGGAACCATTCGACGATGGCCGGCATGTTCTCTTCGAAACCGCCGGGAATGAAGAAATTCAGCAAGCCGGCACGTTCGCCGGTGCGGTTCTCGAAGTCGTGGGTGATGCCGGCCGGAATGCGGAAGAACGAGCCGCGCGATGCGGTGACCCATTCGTCGCCGACACGCAGGCTGGGTCTGCCTTCAATGACGTAGAACACTTCGTCGTTCGTCTCGTGGCGATGCGCGCCCGGACCGCGGCTATGCGGCTCCAGCCACCATTCCGAAACCGAATAACGATCGCCGGTTTCCGCCCCGTCGGCCTTGAAGACCGCGCGCATGCCGCCGAGATCGTATGTTCGCCCAGCTTCGGGGGCGAGCAGGATCGCACCAGCCGGTGTCGGGTAATTGTTGGTTTTACTCGGCTTTTTCATGTGCCTTCGGCCAATAGGTTCCGAACGACCAGATATTGCCCTCGGGATCGCGACAGATGAATTCGCGGCTGCCGTAGTCGCGGTCGGTTGGCTCTTCCTCGATGATCGCGCCCGCCGCCTTGGCGCGGGCATGTGTGGCATCGACATCGTCGACGGCAATGTAGATCGCCTTGCCGCCATTGGAGCCGGGCCAACCGACGATCTTGCAGAAATTGTCGTCGCGCGCCGTTCCGATCATGATCATTGACGATCCGAAGGCGAGTTGCGCGTGATCGACCACGTCGCCTTCGCCGTAGCGTGCATGAACGGTGAAACCGAATGCCTCTTGTAGCCAGTCGATCATCTTGCCGGCGTTGCTGTAGCGCAACGTCGGGTAGATGCGCGGCGCTTCGATCGATCCGTTGACGGCCATGTTTGTCTCCAGGCTGATTTCAACTGCGGCAAGAATGGCAGCCGCCAACGTCGGCGTATTGAAGAAATGTTACCTCGGCCCGCGACTTGGCTATGTCAGTCGTGCAGCCCATGCAGTTGGCGTTTCGCCGGCGAATTCGCTGAATTCACGCACCAGATGGGACTGGTCGGCATAACCGCATTCGGCAGCGATGCCCGCCCAACTTCCAATGCTTCGAAGCCGCGCCAGGCGCAGCGCCCGGTTGAAGCGCGCCATGCGACCGATGGTTTTCGGCGTGAGTCCTGATCTCGGTTCGGAATTTTTCTACAAGATGCTTGCGGCTCCATTCGAGCTTCCCGGCGATGACCTCGATCCGCTCGGCGCCACCGGCCCGCAGCAGTTCGGCGTAGGCCCACGACGTCGCGCACGACGGTTTTTCGCGCCCGGCAAGGCGGGATTCGACAAAGGTCTCGATCAGGTCGAGACGCCGTTCCCAGTCCTGTTCTTCGCCGAGCCGATCACGCAGCGCAATCGCCTCGCTGCCGTAGATATCGTCCAGCGCGACCATGCGGTCGGCAAGCTCGTGCATGGGCAGGCCGAAGAAACGACGGGCGCCGGGCGGCGTGAAATTCACCTGCACGCAGGAGGCAGCACCGAAGGAATCGATGAAAACGGGGCCGCCGTAGAGGCCCGCGGCGAAGCTGCCATGCAGATCGTTTCTGCCGGGTAGGTGCCCAAGCCCGATGGCGAACGGGTCGCCGAAGCTGATGATCAGCGGCACGATAAACGACGCCGGTTCGATCTGCCGGAAATGCCCGGCGAGATGTTCCCGATAGCCGATGATGTCTACGACATCGCCCTGAAGCGCCGGGTTTGGCGCCCTGCGCTTTATCATGAATCCACTTTCGACAGGTGGAAGCGGACCGGTTGCTGTCTCGACCCAGGGCGTCATCGCTGCCGATCATAGGCGAAGTGGCGATGACCTCAAAGAGACCGCATCCGGTCGCGCCGACGGTTATTGTATTATGCGCCGCGCAACAGGCAGGCGACCGCGAGGATCACGTAGGCGATGGTCATGATCCAGAAAGCAGCGAGCGGAATGAAGGTGACAATGCCAAGCCCCGCCAGCAGGCCGATGATCGCGACGACCAGGGCGACGATGTAGACGAGTTGAGTTGGTGCGCTGAGATTCACGGTTTTTCTCCCCGTACGAATGATTCGTACGACGAAAGTCTAGCTCTGCTCGGTGTTAGACGCCAATCATTGCACGCAAGGGGTGTGCCGGGTCGATCAGCAACCGGACAGCCAGTGCCAGACACACGATCACCAGCAGCGGCTTGATCAGCTTGGCGCCGTTTTTCATGGCAAGGTTTGCTCCGACACGAGCGCCGAGGAACTGCGCCACGCCCATGATGAGGCCAACCTTCCACGACACCGCCCCGACCGCCGCGAAGAGTGCAAGACCGCCGATATTGGAGGAGAAATTGAGAAATTTCGTGTGCGCCGTTGCCCTGAGCACGCCGTAGCCGGCGAGTGAAACGAAAGCCAGCATGAAGAAGGAACCGGTGCCGGGACCGAACATACCGTCATAAAAACCGATCAGTGGCACGATACTCAGTCCGAACAGAAGCGGCGACAGCCGCTCGCTGCGGTCTATGTCATCCATGTTGGGCTTGAAGGCGAAATAGAGCCCGATGGCGATAAGCAGAAAGGGCAGGGCAATCCGCAGCAACTCGCCCGGCAGGACGGTCGCCACGAACGCGCCGGCCACTGAGCCCACGCAGGACATAACTCCTGAGGGCAATTGCCGGCGGATATCGACCAGCCCCTTGGAGGCGTAGGCGAGAGTGGCCGAGCCGGAGCCGAAGAGGCCCTGAAGTTTGTTGGTGCCGAGTGCCTCGACCGGGCCAAACCCGGCGAGAAGCAGGGCAGGTATGGTGATCAGCCCGCCACCGCCGGCGATGGAATTGATGAAGCCACCGCAGAAAGCGGCAAGGCCGAGCATCAGCAGCATATCGGTAGCGGGATCAATCATGGGGAGAAGGCGTTGTACCCGGTGGCGGCAGGCCGCTTCGATCACAGCGGAGCCGCTTGCGCAAGCTGGATTTCGCGCTACGGTTCTTGCTCGACCGAGTTAGGGGATCGCCGATGCTTGATAGTGTTCTCGCCAGGGTGCGCATGATGATCGAGGGCGATCCCGGCGTCCGCAAGGTCGCCGACGATCCGGTGCTCTCGGCCGAGCTGTTGCTGCTCTTCCGCATGATCCTTGCCGACGGCAAGATCGAGGAAAACGAAATGGCGACGTTCCGGCGCATCTGCCGCGAAGCTTTCGGCATCGAGGGAGAAAGCATCGACGGCGTCGTCGAATATCTGAACGACTTCGGCTACGAGACGAGCGGCATCCAGGCGATCGATCTTTTTCGTGAACTCGACCTCGAACGCCGAAAGACCCTGGCGCGGCACATGGCGGCGATCGCCAAGGCCGATACACAACTCGCCGAGCAGGAAATCCGGCTTTTGAGACGAACGCTCGAATTGCTTGAAGTCGATCCGAATGATCTGGTGCAACCGAAGACCTGAGCGGTTCAGTTTTTTGATAGAAACATTGAGCCGGTCCGGGTTCTTGTTTTTTGCGCAACTCCAGACGGAAAACCGTTACGCACTTTTCCTGGAATTGCTTCCCCTGGATCAGCCCTGCTCTTGCAATCGCCGCGCGATGGCGCGGTGCAGGTCGGGCGCGGCGGCGACCAGCGCCTCGGCGGCTTCCGACTGCGGATGGTCGAGCACCTCGCCCGTCTTGCCACGTTCAACGATCTTGCCTTCATGCATCACCATGACGTCGTCGGTGATAGCGCGCGCCACCGTCAGATCGTGAGTGATGAAGAGATAGGCGATGCCAAGCCGGCCGTTGAGATCGGCGAACAGGTCGAGGATCTGGGCGCGGATCGAAACGTCGAGCGCCGAGACCGGTTCGTCGGCGACGACGAGTTTCGGTCGCGTGATGATGGCGCGGGCGATCGACAGTCGCTGGCGCTGCCCGCCGGAAAATTCATGGGGGTACTTGTCCATGTCGCGCGGATTGAGGCCCACCTCGTGCAACGCGGCGGCAACTTTTTCGCGGCGTTCGGCGGCGGTGGGTTTCTTTTCGAGCAGGTGAAGCGGTTCGGAGACCAGCCGTTCGACCCTATGGCGCGGATCGAAAGAACCGTACGGATCCTGGAACACCACCTGCATGTTGCGGCGGGCTGGCTTCAACGCCGTTTCGTCCTTGCCGGTCAGCGTCTCGCCAAGGAAGCGGATTTCGCCTGCAGTCGATTTATCGAGCGCCAGGATCATGCGGGCGAGCGTGGATTTCCCGCAACCCGAGCGGCCGACCAGCGCAGTCGACTGGCCGGCCATCATCGAAAAGGAAACGTTGTCGACGGCGCGTACAGGCTCCTGCTTGCGGAAGAACGATGTCCGCCGGCCTGGATAGTCGCGTGTGATGTTTTGGACTTCGAGAAGCGCGGGCTTATTCTCCCCTCCAGGGGGGGAGAAAGGCTTGCGGGCCGGCACGTGCATCGAGGCCTGGGCCAGTTGACGCGTGTAGGGATGGACTTGCTCCGACAGCGTACGCGCGGTCTCGCCGCTTTCCATCACCTCGCCATGCCGCATCACCGTGATGCGGTCGGCCATGTCTGTGACCACCGCCAGGTCATGCGAGATCAAAAGCAGGCCCATCCGGTTCTCTTCGACCAGATCGCGCAACAGTTCGAGGATCTGCTTCTGCAGCACCACGTCGAGCGCGGTCGTCGGCTCGTCGGCAATCAAGAGCTTCGGCTTCAGCGCGCAGGCGATCGCGATGACGACGCGCTGGCGCTGGCCGCCGGAGAGTTCGTGAGGATAGCGGCTCAAGGGAAATTTCGCTTCCGGTAACCCGACGCGGTCGAGAATTTTGCGGGCATGGGCTTCGGCGTCGGCACGCGTGGCGCGGGTATGCCAGCGGATGCCTTCGGCCACTTGCTCGCCGATCGTTTTCACCGGGTTGAGCGCCGTCATCGGCTCCTGGAACACCATGCCGATATCGTCGCCACGCAGCGCGCACATCTGGTCCTCGGTGGCGGCAAGAATGTCGATACCGTTGAAGCTGACCCGGCCGGCAGCCCGTGCGGCGTGGGGAAGCAGCCGCATGACGGTCAGCGCGGTCATCGACTTTCCCGAACCGCTCTCGCCGACCAGTCCCATCACTTCGCCCTGGTCGATCGCAAGGTCGATATCCCTGAGGATCGGGGTGCCGTCGATCTCGACCGACAGGTTTTCAATCTCGAGCAGGCTCACCGTTGTCGCCTCAGTTTGGGGTCGAGGACGTCCGAGAGACCGTCGCCGAGCAGGTTGAGGCCGAGCACGGTTAAGAGGATTGCGCAGCCCGGGAAGATCGCGAGATACGGCGCCACCATCATGCGGGTCTGCGCGTCGAATAGCATGCGGCCCCAACTCGGCATCGGCGGCTGGGCGCCCAGCCCGACGTAAGAGAGACCGGCCTCCGCCAGGATACCCAGCGCGAACTGGATGGTGCCTTGCACCAGCAGAAGATTGGCGATGTTGGGCAGGATGTGCTCGATGGTGATCAGCGTCTTGCCCTTGCCGGCGGCACGCGCGGCAAGGATGAATTCGCGCGGCCACAGCGCCAGTGCACCGGCGCGGGCGACGCGAGCGAATACTGGAATGTTGAAGATGCCGATGGCGATGATGGCATTGACGGCGCCCGGTCCAAAGATCGCGGTGATCATGATAGCTGACAGAAGGGCAGGGAAGGCGAAGACGAGATCGTTGAAACGCATCAGGATCTCGTCGGCGAGGCCGCCACGCGCCGCCGCCCAGCAGCCGAGCGGCACGCCGACGCCGATTCCGATGCCGACGGCCACGAGCGCGACAGCGATGGAATTCCTGGCGCCGACCATGATCATCGACAAGACGTCGCGGCCGAAATGGTCGGTGCCGAACAGATGCAGCGCCGAGGGCGGCTGCATGCGGTCGGCGACGATCAGTTTCGTGACGTCGTAAGGCGTCCACAAGAACGACAGCAATGCCGTCGCCGCGATCAGCGCCGTAATGATGAAGCCGATAAGGAAGGAGCGGTTGGCGAAAGCCTTGGCGACAAAACTGCCGAGGGTCTCGCTGCGGATGTCGGCGCTGTCGCTCATCGGTCGATCCTCAGGCGAGGATCGACAAGGGCATAGGAAAGGTCGACCAGGAGATTGACGACGATGACCGCGGCCACCAGCAGCATGACGACGCTTTCGACAACGATCAGGTCGCGCTGGGTGATCGCCTGGAAAACCAGCCGGCCAAGGCCGGGCAGATAAAAAACATTCTCGATGATGATGGTGCCGGCGAGCAGGAAGGCGAATTGCAGGCCGAGGATGGTCAGCACCGGGATCATCGCATTGCGCAGTGCGTGGCGCCACAGCACATGGCGGCGGGACATGCCCTTGGCACGAGCGGTGCGGATGTAATCCTCGCCGAGCACTTCGAGCAGCGCGGAGCGGGTGACCCGGGCAAGGATCGCCGCCTGCGGCAGGGCTAGCGCGACGGCAGGCAGGATCAGCGCTTTCAGCGCCGGCCAGACGCCGGCACCCCAGCCGGGAAAGCCGCCCGCCGGCACCAGCCGCAGCCACACCGCGAAGACATAGATCAGCAGCAGCGCGAACCAGAAATTCGGCACCGCGACGCCGAACTGCGCTGCTCCCATCGAGATGGTGTCGGCAGGGCGGCCGCGCCGCGATGCGGAGAACACGCCAACGGGAATGGCTATTGCTGTCGAAAGGATCAGCGCGATGACGGCGAGCGGCAACGATACGACGACCCGTTCGGAGATCAGGTCGATGACCGGTACCGAATAGGTGTAGGAGCGGCCAAAATCGAGGGTGAGCAGACCGCCGGCCCATTCGAGGTAGCGCCAGACGAGCGGCTGGTCGAGGCCCATCTGATGGCGCAGCGCCTGAAGCGCATCGTCGGTGGCGTTCAAGCCGAGCATCAGCCGGGCCGGATCGCCGGGCAGGATCTCCAGCACTGCGAAGACGACGATCGACGCGACGACCAGCGTCGCCAGGCCGATGAGCAGGCGTTTCAGGAGATAGGCGGTCATAGCGCTTACCCTCCCCCTTGTGGGGAGGGTCGATCCGCGAAGCGCAGCGGGGTGGGGGTAGAAGAGCGCGGTGAAAACGCCGAATGAAGGAGCATATGGTCTCCACCCCCACCCCGTCTCACCGCCATCGCTTTGCGATGGCTGCTCGCTGACCCTCCCAGCAAGGGGGAGCGTAAGGTGCTCACTCCGCCCACTTCACCTTGGTCAGATCGTTGGCCTGGATCGGTGCGTTGTCCCAAAGACCCTCGAGCTTGGCGTCCCAGACGCCAACCTTCGGCAACTCGAACAGGAACACCGCCGGCACGTCCTGCGCCAGAATCTGTCTGCGCGCTGCCCAGCAATTCCTTCCGTTTGGCCTCGTCGTTGGTGACGGCGAGGTCCTCGGTCAGCTTGTTGAATTCCGGATTGGCGTACTGGAAATAATAATCCGGGCGCGAAAAGATATCGATGTCGTTCGCTTCGGTATGCGAAACGATGGTGAGATCGAAATCCTTCTCGGTGAACACCTTGCTCAGCCAGTCGGCCCACTCGACCGGGACGATCTCCAGGTTGACGCCGATTTCGCGCAACTGCGAGGCAATCACCTCGCCGCCGAGCCGCGCATAGGGCGGCGGCGGCAGCTTGATGGTGGCGCTGACGCCGTTTTCGAGGCCCGCGGCCTTCAGGTATTCCCTGGCCTTGGCGACGTCGTGAGGATAGGTGCCGGTGAGATCGACATAGGCCGGGTTGGCGGGCGACAAGAAAGAACCGATCGGCTGGCCGAGCCCGTTGGAGGCTGCGTCGATGACCGCCTTGCGGTCGATTGCCGATGCTAGCGCCTGGCGCACCTCCCGTTTGTCGAACGGCGGCTTCTTGTTGTTGATCGACAAGATGGTTTCGCCTTCCGTTGCGCCGACCACTACCTTGAAGCGTGGATCGCTCTGGACCTGGTCGATGGCGTCGGGCGGGAAGAACGGGAAAGCCTGGATGTCGCCGGAAAGCATGGCCGGCACCGCGGCGGCAGCGTCGGGCACGATGCGGAACTCGACCTTGTCCAGCGCCGCCGGTTCGCCCCAGTACCCATCTGCCTTCGAAAGCTTGATCGAGGCGCCCTTGGCCCAGCTGTCGAACTTGAACGGGCCTGTGCCGATTGGCTTTTCCTTGTTGGTCTCGGCCGATTCCGGCGCCACGATGATCGCGTCACCAATGCCCATGTTGTAGAGGAACAGGCCTTCGGGGTGCTTCAGTGTGACTTTTACGGCAGCCGGGTCGACGACCTCCACCGTATCGATGGAGGCAAAGAGTTTTTTCTGGGCATTGGTCGAGTTTTCGGCGCGCGCACGATCAAGAGTAAACTTCACGTCGTCGGCGTTGAAGTCGCTGCCATCATGAAATTTCACGCCGGTACGAAGCTTGAAAGTGTAGGTCTTGCCATCGTCGGAAACCGTCCAGCTCTCGGCGAGGCCGGGCAGGACTTCACCTTGCGAGCCGATGCGGGTGAGTCCCTCGAACACGTTGGCGTAGAGCACTTCATCGATCGCCGCGGCTGCTCCGGCGGTCGGGTCGAGATGCGGCGGCTCGAGCACGACACCCACCACCAGATCGGTTCTCGCGGCCATCGCCATCGTGCTCGAGGACAGAGCGAGCGCAGTCGCTGCGAGAATGGATTGCCAAGCTCTCATTGGTTTTCTCTCCCGAAGAATGAAGCCGCGCGATTGAAGCCTGAATTTCAGTGCGAGTAAATCAAAGTTTGTGCGGTGCAACGAGGTGGTGCGGAATCTTTTTCGGCCGAACATCAGTTCGACCGCGCCCCACGCAACAGCACGTCCAGACCGATCGCCATCACCTTCGCCGATTCGACCATGTCGGCGATGCCGACCCATTCGTCAGGGCGGTGGGCGAGGTCGAGTATGCCCGGCCCGTACGCGATGCAGTTGTGCAGATGACCGATGCGGGAAATGTGCTTCTGGTCATAGGTGCCGGGCGAGATGACGTAATCTGGCTCCCTGCCGAAGATTTCGCGGATACCTTGCGCAACGGCGGTGACGACCGGCGCGTCGCGTTCGGTCATCAGCGGCAGCACTTCCATCAGGTCACGGATCTCATAGTCGAATTTCGGGCGCTCGCGTTTCAGGCGGTCGAGGATCGTGGTCACCTCGCTCTTCACCTCGTCGAGGTTCTCCTCCAGCAGGAACCGTCGGTCGATCACCATTTTTGCCGAATCCGGCACGTTGGGAGAGGGCAGGCCGGGGAAAAAATCGTCGGTCTGGCCGCCATGAATCGAGTTGATGTTCATGGTCGAGCGCTTGGCGCCTTCCGGCACCACCGGCATTTTTGTCCGTTTGCGGTCAAGCGCAGGGAAAAGCTCGTCTTCGAAGGCGTGCAGCACCGCACCCATATGACGCACCGCGCAGTCACCGAGGAAGGGCATCGAGCCATGCGCGATCTCGCCTTTCGTCTCGATCTCCGCCCACCAGACGCCGCGGTGACCGAGGCAGATGCGGTCCTTGTTCAGCGGTTCGGGGATGATCACATGGTCGACGCGCGGCTTCGAGAAAAAGCCTTGCCCGGCCAGGTAGGCGACACCGCCGAAGCCGCCGGATTCCTCGTCGACCGTACCGGAAATCTCGATCGCGCCGGGAAAGTCCGGATAGACGTCAATGAAGGCTTCTGCCGCGATGATCGACGCTGCGAGGCCGCCTTTCATGTCGCAGGCGCCGCGGCCAAAGACCTTGCCGTCCTTCACGATGCCCGCGAACGGATCGACGCTCCAGCCGTCGCCGGCTTCCACCACGTCGATGTGGGAGTTGAAATGGACGGTGGCACCGCTGCTCCGGCCGTCGAAACGGGCGACAACATTGACGCGCGGATAGCGGTCTGTGTCGCCGGGCGCGCCTTCGCCGCGGATGAACCGGGTTTCGAAACGCCGCTTCTTCAGCCGTGCCGCGATGTATTCGGCGCAGGGCCGATAGGCTTCGCCCGGCGGGTTGACGGTCGGGAAGCGGATCAGTTCCGCCGTGAGGGCAACCAGGTCTTCGACGCGGTCGTCGATTGTTTTGCTCAGTCTTTCGTTCATGGGCGCGAATTGAGCAGGCAAGTGTGCCGTTTGGCAAGGCGGTTACGGGTTGGGCCAGTCCAGAAGCGTGGTAAGCCGGCAACACTCACAAACAAGTGTTTCGCAACCGATGGTCGAAATCAGGAAATTCTTAAGAAACTAGTGTAGTCTCATCTCGCCTGCCGTACAGAAAAGCAAGCTTAGTTCCAAAAATGGGTAGGATAGGGGTTGGTCTCATGAGCAAATCGGTTCTCACGATAATAGCTTTAGTAACGATGCTGCTTGGCGCCACAGTGCAGGGGTGGGCAGCCGGTCTTGTCGCCCGCATCGATGTCGGCAGCCAGACGATGACGGTCAGCCAGTATGGGCGGGTCATTCACAGCTGGCGTATTTCAACCGCGCGCAAGGGTTACGTCACGCCGCGCGGTACCTACCGTCCAACGCGCCTTCACAGGATGTGGTATTCGCGCAAATACGACATGTCGCCAATGCCGTATTCGGTATTCTTCCGTGGCGGCTATGCGATCCACGGCACCGGCTATGTGAAGCAGCTCGGGCGTCCCGCGTCGCATGGCTGCGTACGTCTGGCGACGGGCAATGCCGCTCAATTTTATTCGCTGGTGAAGCAGGCCGGGCGAAAGAATACACGGATCGTCGTCGTCAACTGATCGGTTGCTCCCGGGCGACGGCAGGGATGGGCATCGCTGCGGCCAATAAAGTATATACAAATTTTAGCCAGGACGTCCTGAAAAGACGCCTGCGGGCATTTCCTTTCCCTCGGCTGCCCGATAGGATTCTCGTCTCAGGGAGCCCAGTCGATGAAGTCCTCTCCGCGAGTCGCGCTGTCGAAGCCAGTAGGCGACGAAGTCCGCAAGACCACATGCTACATGTGCGCCTGCCGGTGCGGCATCAACGTCCACATCAAGGACGGCAAGATCCGTTATATCGAGGGCAATCGCGACCATCCGGTCAACAAGGGCGTTTTGTGCGCCAAGGGATCGGCCGGCATCATGCAGCATTATGCGCCGGCGAGGCTGCGGGCGCCGCTGCTGCGCACCGGACCGCGGGGCTCCGGCGAATTCAAGGAAATCTCCTGGGACGAGGCTCTCGCGCTGGCGACGGACTGGCTTGGCCGGGTCAGGGAAAGCGATCCGAAGAAGCTCGCCTTCTTCACCGGCCGCGACCAGTCGCAGTCGCTGACTGGTTTCTGGGCGCAGCAATATGGCACGCCCAACTATGCCGCGCATGGCGGCTTCTGCTCGGTCAACATGGCGGCCGCCGGCATCATGACCATCGGCGGCGCCTTCTGGGAGTTCGGCGCGCCCGATTGGGAGCGGACCAGGCTTTTCGTCATGTTCGGGGTGGCGGAGGACCACGATTCCAACCCGCTCAAAATGGGCATCGCCAGGATCAAGAAGAACGGCGCCCGCTTTGTTTCGGTCAACCCGGTGCGCACCGGCTATTCGGCGGTCGCCGACAACTGGATCGGCATCCGGCCAGGCACGGATGGGCTGCTGATCCTGGCGGTCGTCCACGAACTTCTGAAAGCGCGAAAGATCGACGTCGACTATCTGGTGCGTTATTCGAACGCGCCATGGCTTGTCATCGACGCGCCGGGCACCGCCGACCACGGCCTTTTCGCATGCGATGGGGAAGGCAAGGCGCTGATATTCGAGACGGTCACCGAACGGCCCGTCGCGGAAGGCACAAAGGGGGCGCGGCCGGCGCTGTCGGGCCGCTTCCAACTCGGTGACGGCCGTTTCGCGGTGCCGTCGTTTCAATTGCTGGCCGAAAAATATCTGGATCCGCAATATGCGCCGGAGGCGGTGGCCAAGGAAACCGGCATTGCGCCGGACATCATCCGCGGTCTTGCGGCCGAGATTGCCCGTGTCGCTTTCGACGAGGCGATCACCATCGACCAGCCGTGGACCGACATTCACGGCGAGCGCCATGAGAACTACATCGGACGGCCGGTGTCTTTTCACGCAATGCGCGGCCTTTCGGCCCATTCCAACGGCTTCCAGACGGCGCGCGCACTGCACATGCTGCAGGTCTTGATCGGCGCGGTCGATTGCCCCGGCGGCTTCCGCTTCGAGCCGCCTTATCCCAAGCCCGTCGAGGCGCACCCCACTCCGCATGGCCGCGCCGAGCATTTCGGCTCCAACAAGCCGCTCTCCGGCCCGCACCTTGGTTTCCCGCGCGGACCGGAAGACATGCTGATCGACGCCGAGGGCCGGCCGAACCGCATCGACAAGGCATTTTCCTGGGATGCGCCCTTCGCGGTCCACGGTGCCATGCACATGGTCATCGCCAACGCACATGCCGGCGATCCGTACCCTGTCGACGTGCTGTTCCTCTACATGGCCAACATGGCCTGGAATTCGTCGATGAACACGGCCGGCGTGATAAAAATGCTGGAGGACAAGGACGAGGCCACCGGCGAGTACAAGATCCCTAAGATCATTTATTCCGATGCCTATGCCTCGGAAATGGTGGCTTACGCTGACCTCGTGCTGCCCGACACCACCTATCTCGAGCGCCACGACTGCATCTCGCTGCTCGACCGCCCGATTTCGGAACCGGATGCGGTGCAGGATGCGATCCGCTGGCCGGTGATCGAACCCGACCGCGACGTGCGTGGTTTCCAGACTGTGCTGCTCGATCTTGCCGCTCGGCTGAGGCTCAACGGCTTCGTCGACCATCGGGGCAAGGCGCTCTACAAGGACTACGCCGACTACATCGTGCGTCATGAGCGGCGGCCGGGTATCGGGCCACTGGCCGGTTTCCGCGGTGTCGACGGTGACCGGACGGGCAGGGGCGCGGCCAATCCCGACCAGCTGAAACGCTACATCGAGAACGGGTCGTTTTTCTCGGCGCATATTCCAATGGAGGCGCAGTTCTTCAAACACGCCAACAAGGCGTATCAGGATTTTGCCGTGCGCATGGGCTTCTTCGATCAGCCGAAGCCCGTCACCTTCCAGCTCTATCAGGAATCGTTGCAGAAATTCCGGCTCTCGGCCGAGGGTCTGCGCGAACCGAAAGCACCCGAAACCCATCGCCAGCGTATTCTCGACACGTTTTCCCCGCTGCCGGAATGGTACCGGCCATTCGAGGAAGCTGCTGTAGACCGGCAACAATTTCCCTATCACGCAATCACGCAGCGGCCGGCGGCGATGTACCATTCCTGGGGATCGATGAATGCCTGGCTCAGGCAGATCCACACCCGCAACCCGCTCTATGTGCCCGGGCCGATCTGCGACGAGATGGGACTTTCGGACGGAGACTGGATCTGGGTTATTTCAAACCACGGCCGCATAAAGGTGGAGATCGCCCGCAGCGAGGCGGTCAACCGGGACACCATCTGGACGTGGAACGCCATCGGCAAACGCAAGGGCACCTGGGGTCTTGACGTCAATGTGCCGGAAGCCAAAAAAGGCTTCCTGATGAACCACTTGATCCATGAGCTTCTACCGCCGAAAGGCGACGGCCTGCGGTGGTCGAATTCCGATCCGATCACCGGCCAGGCGGCCTGGTACGATCTTAGGGTGCGTATCGAGAAGGCTGAACCGGCGAAGATCAGCGAACCCCATTTCGCTTCGGTTGCCGAGCCCGGCAGGCCTCAGGATCGGCCGGATGAAATCCGCTACGGGCAGGAGTGGGCGTAATGACCTCGCTTCCCGCGCTGCCGACCCCGAAGAAGCTTGGCCTCGTCATCGACCTGGATGTCTGCGTCGGGTGCCACGCCTGCGTGGTCAACTGCAAGGAATGGAACACCGGCGGTTATGGATCGGCATTGTCGGACCAGGATCCCTACGGCGCCGACGTTTCCGGCGCCTGGCTGAACCGTGTCCACACCTTCGAAGTGGTGCCCGAGGGTGGCGAGATCGTCGGCGAAGCCGGTGAGGCGCGCATCGTGCATTTCCCGAAATCCTGCCTGCACTGCGAGGACGCGCCCTGCGTCACCGTCTGCCCGACCGGCGCCTCCTACAAGCGGGCCGAGGACGGCATTGTGCTGGTCGACGAGGACAAATGCATCGGCTGCGGGCTGTGCGCCTGGGCCTGCCCCTATGGCGCGCGCGAGATGGACCTCGCAGCCGGCGTCATGAAGAAATGCACGCTCTGCATCGACCGCATCTACAACGAGACGATGGAGGAGGCAGACCGCCAGCCCGCCTGCGTCCGTACCTGCCCGGCCAATGCCCGCCATTTCGGCGATTTTTCCGATCCCGCAATCGGCTGTTTCGATCATGGTCATGGAACGTGGCGGCATGGATCTGATGCCGGAGCAGGGCACGCGGCCCGTCAACAAATATCTGCCGCCGCGCCCGCGCAAGAGCCTCGCGGCAAGCGCAGGGGCATTGCCACCGGCCGAGAACACGGACGGCGCGACAGGCTTCTTCGCCTGGCTGGACGGCGTGCTGGATCGGATTTGAATGCATCCCGGCACCGTCGATCATCGTCTTCACCACATTATCCGGCCTTGGCTACGGCCTTGCCGCGGTGCTGGGGCTCGGGCTGCTCGACCCGTCGCTTACCTTCACCAAGATCGCGCATGTGCTGGCCCTGCTGATGATCGCGATCGGGCTCCTGTCCTCGACGCTGCATCTCGGCAACCCTCAGCGCGCCTGGCGGGCACTGAGCCAGTGGCGGTCGAGTTGGCTGTCGCGCGAAGGCGTGATGGCGATCCTGACCTTCCTGCCGCTGGCCTGGTCGGCCGGTTCGGCGGTTTTCGCGGACCGTTACGCTCCGCTCCCGGGATTGCTCGGGGCTGTGCTCGCCGGCGTCACCGTCTATTGCACGGCGATGATCTATGCCTCGCTGAAATCCGTGCAGGCATGGCACACGCCGCTGACGCCATTGTGCTACCTGCTTTTTTCAGCGTCAGGCGGCTTGCTGCTCGGCGTTTTTTTCGCAATGGCGGGCGGCGGGCCCGTGCTCTTGCTGCTGCTGACGGCGTTCGCCTTCACCATCGCTGCCTGGGTGGCGAAAATCGCCTGGCGGCGGCAATATGGACGCACTGGTCCCGCTGTCGACGCCCGAAAGCGCCACCGGCCTTGGCGATATCGGCCGCGTGCGGCTGTTCGAACGGCCGCACATGACAGAAAACTACCTGACCCGCGAAATGGGTTTTCGCATCGCCCGCAAACATGCCGTGAAGCTGTGGCGCCTGGCGCTGCTGCTCGGCGGCCTGCTGCCCGCTGCGCTGGTTTTCCTGTTGCTGGTCGCGACAATCGCCGGCGCCAGTGGCGGGCTGGTGGCCTCGCTGGCCATGGCGGTCGCCGTCATCGCTCACGTTCTCGGCATGCTGACCGAACGCTGGCTGTTTTTCGCCGAGGCCCGCCACGCGGTGATGAATTACTACGGCGGCTAGGGACTCAGCCGGCGCGTTCGCCCGGTTCGGCTTCGGCGGCGTGATGTTCCAGCGTTTGTGGAACCACATCCACTGGCCGGGATCTTCACGCACCCATCGCTCGACGATGTCGGTCAGAAGCTGCGCGGTCGCCGCCACGTCGATCTGGCCGTCGCCGATGCGCGGCAGTTCGAGCTTTTCCTGAAGAATCAGCCGGAACTTGTTGCCCGGCAAGCGGATGCAGCGGGCCGGGTAGACGTCGCAGTCATATTGCTTGGCGAGTTTCGGCACCAGCGGACTGGTCTCGCATTCGCGGCCGAAGAATTGCGTCCGGATGCCATATTGGAACTTCTGGTCGACCAGAACGCCGATGTTGCCGCCGGCATCGAGGATGCGGGCCAGCGCGAAGGCCGCACCCGCGCGCGAGGCGAGCAACTCGCCCATCTTCGAACGCCGCGTCGAAAACACATATTCGGCGATGTAGGGGTTGTTCGGCGGCCGGAACATCGCAGTGACGTTCAGGCCGAAGGCGGCGCCAGCCACCGGCAGCAGCTCGAAATTGCCGAGATGGCCGGTGAAGATGATGTGCGGCCTGTCTTTTTCGGCCGCCAGCTTGTGGAAGGTCTCCTCGCCCGAAACCTCGATGCGGCCGTCGGTATGCACATCCGGCACGTAGTCGAACAGATGGTCGAGGAAGATGTATTCCGTAGCGAGGCGAGCCATGTTGCCCCACATGTCCAGCGCGATCGCTTCGATCTCGGCCTCGGTCTTCTCCGGATAGGCTTTTCTGCAGATTGTCGAGCGCCACGCGATGGCGGCCGATCCATGGGCCGATCTTGCGCGCCGCCCGGTCGGCGAAGTTCAGTGCTCTGTCCGGCGGCAGCAGGCGCAGCACGGTCAGCGCGGCCAGCGCCAGCTGCGCGATCAGCCAGTAATTGAGCTGCTTCAGGCCTTGCAGCAGGCGCGCGATGATCGGCCGCATCAGTTTCTGTCGACCATCAGCTTGCCCGAACCGGAGTTCCGTTTTTCGGGATCATGGAATTCAGCTTACCCGCAGGATGATCTTGCCGAAGACGTCGCGGCCTTCCATGCGTTTCAGCGCGGTGTCGATATCGTCGAAGCCGGCTTCTGTGTCGATCACCGGGTTGACGATGCCGGCCGCCATCTTCTGCATGGCGTCGGCCATGTTCTCCATGCGGCAGCCGAACGAGCCGAGAATTTTCAGCTGCTGCTGGAAGAGCTGCATCAGGTTCATCTGCGTCGAGACGCCGGAAGTCGAGCCGCAGGTCACCAGCCGCCCGCCGCGCTTCATGCACAGCATGGAGCCGGCCCAGGTGTCGGCGCCGACATGCTCGAAGACGACGTCGACGCCCTTTTTCCTCGTCAGCTTGCGGACGACGCCCTCGAAGCGGTCCTCGCGATAGTTGATGACGTGATCGGCGCCCAGCGCCTTGGCCTTCTCGATCTTGGCGTCGGAGCCGACGGTGGTGATGACCGTGCAGCCCATGCGCTTGGCGAGCTGGATCGCCGCCGAGCCGATGCCGGAGCCGCCGGCATGCACGAGGACCGTTTCGCCGGGCTGCAGTTTCGCGTTGTCGAACAGCATGTGCTCGACGGTGCCGAAGGTCACCGGGGCGACGGCGGCCGCGACGTCGCTCGACGCCGGGCGGGGCAGGGACGAGCAGCCTTGCCGGCAGGTTGATCTTCTCCTGGGCAAAGCCGTCGAGGTGAAAACCATGCACGCCGGAAACGTGTTCGCAAAGATTGTCGCGGCCTTCGCGGCAGGCACGGCAAAGCCCGCAGGTGCGGGCGCCATAGATGGAGACGAGCTGACCGGGCAGAAGGCCGGAGACTCCGGCGCCGACGGCGTCGACCTCGCCGGACGCTTCGGCGCCGATAACCAGCGGCATCTTGCGCTTGGCGAACGCCATGCCGCGCCAGCCCCAGACGTCGATGTGGTTCAGCGCCACCGCCTTGATGCGCAGCGTGACCTCGCCGCGAGCGGGCGGCGGCGGCGGCGGCAGATCGACGATCTCGAGCTTGCGGTCCTCGACCAGTTGCAATGCGCGCATGTCGGGTTCCTGTCCGATGAAGACGGCAGCTTCGGAAGCCGGTGCGCGCTTAGACCGGTTCCCGCGCCATGACAAGGCAGGCGTTCTGGCCGCCGAAGCCGAAGGAATTGGAAAGCACGGTGCGCACTTGCGCCTCGCGTTTCACATTCGGCACCACATCGAGTTCGATCGCCGGGTCGGGATTGTCGTAGTTGATCGTCGGCGGAATGACGCCTTCGCGCATGGTCATCAGCGAGAACGCCGCCTCGATCGCGCCGGCCGCCGAGAGCGTGTGGCCGATCATCGACTTGTTCGACGATACCGGGATCGAGCGGATGCGCTCGCCGAACACCGTCGACAGCGACAGATGCTCCATCTTGTCGTTTTCCGGCGTCGAGGTGCCGTGCGCGTTGACGTAGTCGATCTCATCGTCGCGCAAGGCCAGCGTCGGCAAGCGCTGCCTTCACCGCCGCGATGGCCGGCGAGCCGTCGGGCTTCGAGCGGGTGCGGTGGAAATCGTCGGCACGCTCGCCGCAGCCGCGCAGGATGCCGAGGATGTCGGCGCCGCGCGCTTCCGCGCTCTCCAGCGATTCCAGCACGAGTGCTGCCGAACCTTCCGCGAGCACGAAACCGTCGCGGTCCTTCGAGAAAGGCTTGGAGGCCCGTTCGGGATTGTCGTTGCTGGTCGAAAGCGCCGACAGCAGCGAAAAGCGGATCAGCGCTTCGGCGGTCGCCGAACCGTCGGCGCCGATCGGCGATGGCGCGTTCGGTTTCGCCGCGCTGGATCGCCTCGACACCGAGCTGGATCGCGGTGGCTCCCGAGGCGCAGGCCGTCGACAGCGTAACCGGCAGGCCTTGCGTGCCGAAACGGTCGGCCAGCCGGTCGGCAATCGAGCCGAACTGCGTCGTCTCGAAAATGTCCTGCGTGTTCAGGTTCCGGCCGGCGGCGAGCAGGCGCTGATAGCCTTCCGGCTCCTTGACCGAATTGTAGAGTGAAAAGCGGTCGTGCCAGTCCATTTCAACCGGCGGCGAGGCAAGAAACAGCGGGCCGCCGAAATGGCCGTTGGTGAAACCCGCCTCGTCCAGCGCTTCGCGCGCGGCGGTTTCAGCCAGTTCGTAAGTGAGTGCGGTCGCGCCCTTGTTGCTCGAACCGAGAAAATCGACAGTGCCGGCAATGCGGGTGTTCATGTGATCGACCGGAAACCGGGTGATCATGTGGATGCCGGAGCGACCCGAAGTAAGGGCTGCCCAATTGTCCTTCTTGCCGACGCCGAGCGAGGTGACGACACCGATGCCGGTGACCGCGACGACCGGCCTGCCGAGATGGTCTTTGGTTCTTGCCATGATCTTTTCCTTGACTACGCCCGGCTGACGAGCGCTGCCCCTTCGAAGCGATGATAGCCGATCGCCGTGGCGAGTGCAGCCTCGGGCTATGCCGTCGAATGTTGCCTCGTAAGCCGTGTCGAAGGCCGGATAGCCGGCGCCGTTCTTCACGGCAAGGGCGGCCAGCGCGATGGCGAACGGAAACTGCGCCTCTTTCAGGTGACCGGTGACAGTCGAAATCCCCCGCACGGCCAGGTCGCCGGCTGTGGCGAGCGCTGCCTTTTCCGCCGCGGTCGCGGCATGGGCGCCCGAGGCGCCGGAAAGAGCAAGAAGCTGCCCGGAGGGGATGCCCGTCGCCTTGACGAGTTCCGCCAACGCCGCTGAAAGTCCGTCGCCTGAACGCCTGGTGCGGCCCGAAGCGACCGGACCGAGCGCCGCATAGGCGGCATGTCCGCGTTTTTCCGCATGATCGCGCGATTCCAGTACCAGGAACGCCGCGCCTGAGCCGGTGACGACGCCGCCGCCTTCCGCGCCTCGACGATCCCATACCGATTTCCAGGCGCCGCGATGCAGGTAGCCGCCCAGTTCGTAGGCGAGCAGCATGTCGGAATGTTCCGTCTGGAAGGCACCGCCGACCAGGGCGTGAGTCGAGCGGCCAGAGCGGATACGCGCCGCGGCGGTCTCGACCGCAGCGAAATGCCTGCGCCTTCCTCACCCATGAAGGTGCGCGACGAGCCGGTGACCTTGTGCACGATGGAAATGTTGCCGGCGAGCAGGTTCGAAAGCTGTGCCAGGAAAAGTGTCGGGCGAAGCTCGGTCGTCAGCTTCTCGTTGAGCAGTACATCGCGGTCGTTGCGCGTCGCCGAGGCGTCGAGAATAGCCTGGTCGACCGCTTCGTCGCGCTCACCGCCGCCGGCGGCGACGATCATGTCCATGGTCGAGCAGTAGTCGTCGTTGCCCTTGATGCCGGCGTCGTCGAGCGCGAGGCCGGCCGTATAGGTGCCGAGCCGCTGCCAGTTTTCCATCTGGCGCTGGTCGCCGCGCTTGGCGATCTGCAGGCTCCAGTCGATTTCGGGCATCGGATGCACGATATAGGGCGCGTAGCGCGTCTCGTCGACCACCGGGCTGACGCCCGGCGCGGAAAGCTTTCGCCAGTGCGCGTCCGCGCCTTCGCCCAGCGAGGAGACGAGGCCGATGCCGGTGATGACGACGTCGCGGGCGCTCATGTTTGTCCGATTGTTGTTCGGCACGAAGCGCCGTCAGGCGGCGTTCTTGGCCGCGACCAGCGCGTCGATCTTGGCGCAAAGGTTCTTCATGACGAAATATTCTTCCGTCGAAACCTTGCCGTCGTTGACTTCCTGCGTCCACTTCTCGAGCGGCACCTTGATGCCGAATTCCTTGTCGATGGCGAAGACGATGTCGAGGAAATCGAGGCTGTCGATGCCCAGATCGTCGATCGTATGGCTCTCCGGCGTGATCGAATCGATGTCGATCTCGCTGGTGTCGGCAATGATTTTCGCAACTTTTTCAAATGTGGTGGACACAGGCAATTCCCTCGATAGGGTCGGATTCAAGGATGAAGTTTGTCGGGCTCTCTAATCGGTTTTGTCCGGCAGGAAAAGGGCGAAATGTTACCGTCCACCCGCTAACGACGCTAAATCAGATAGAAACAAAGGGCCGTCCGCGCAAACGGGCGGCCCTTCTCATTGCGCACAACGCTCACGCGTCGCGGAGCTTCACCAGGTCGTTGAGCAATCCGCCGGTGCCGTTGTGCACCGTCAGGCGCTCGACCTTGCCGGCGATGGTTTCCAGCGCCTCGAGCTCCTTCAGCCGAAGCATGACCGGGTTCTCGGCCATCACCTTCGCCGTGTTGAGCAGCGAACGCGTCGCGTTCGTCTCCTCGCGGCGACGGATGACGTTGGCCTCGGCCTGCTTTTCAGCCGCCACGACCTGGTTGAGGATCTCGCGCATCTCGCCCGGCAGGATCACGTCCTTCAAAGCGATATCGGAGACCTCGACGCCGATCCCGGCCATGTCGGCGCGCACCTTGGACGCGGCCTCCTCGTCGACCGTCACCTTCTTCTCAAGGATCTGGTCGAGCGTGAGGGCGCCCAGCGTCTTGCGGAAGGCAAACTGCAGGGCGCGGTAGAGGGCTTCGGAGAAGTCCTTCACCGTCGCCACCGCCTTCAGCGGGTCGACGACGCGGTATTCGGCGGCGATGTTGACGCGGATCGTCACGCGATCCTTGGTCAGCATCTCCTGTCCGGCCACGTCGAGCGACTGGCGCTTCAGGTCGATCACCTTCACCTGCACCGTCTTGCCGACATTCCAGAAGCCATGCACGCCGGCGCCGAGCGTCCTGGCATAGGCGCCGTCGACGAAGAGCAGGCCCGCCTGGCCGTCCACGACCGTGTGAACGGACATCAGTCCAGCCTTTCCGGCCTGGGCGAGGCGCCGCATGACAGCGGGCTCGACCGCCAGATCGCCGGCGACGTCGATCACCGTCGCCGCCCACGGGCCGGCGTCGGTCCAGACCACCAGCTTGCGGTCGGGACGCGACCACGGCATGCACCTGGCCGTCGCGCTCGACGATCGCCACTTCGCGTCTGCCCGGTACGGAACACCGTCAGATGACGCGCCGCCACGTCCGGGAGCTTGTCGAACAACGCCTTCTCGAACACCGAAACGAGTTCCGGTCCCTTCAGATCGTGCCGGAAGATGTCGAGGCGGTTGCGGCGGTTGGGCAAAGCTAATGTTCGCCCGGGCCGAGAATGCCCAGCATCTCGCCCTTGTAGAGGGCGATCGGCACGTTCGTTTTCCTTTACGAGGACGCGCTGGCGCCCAAAGAATCCTGTCGAGAATGGTCATCATGTTCTTCGCTCCTGTCGGGCATGGCTAAGTCATGCGTCGATCTTCCTTTTCGTTTTCCGTTTTCATTCCCGGCATGAATGATCCGGGGAACCGGTGGTATCTTTCCGTGGCGGGCAGGCGGGGAGCGGACCACGGGGCATTTTCGACGGGCGCGGGAAGCCGTAGCTTCTGTGTCGAGTGTCGGTGTGCCCATGGGGATCGGAACCCGTCGTCAGGCCTTCCGCATTCCAGTCCCCGGACCGTCGTTCAGATAACACCGTGGAAGGGTGCTGCTGGTTTTCGAGACCAACGTGGAGAAGGATTCGGACCTTCGACATTCAGATGCGTAAGTCTGACGCTCTATCGCAACTGGAGCTGAGCGGCCTGAGACATAGGTGACAGAACGTACCGGACACATAGGTAACACTTTTCGCTTTTTGGCGGGAGGTGTTGATGCCGTGGAGAGAGTGTTCGGTGACCTGGACTGAACTGTGTCCGTTTTGTCGGCCGTATCTCTGGAGCGGCGAGGCTATGAGCGATGTGTGCCGGGAATGCGGCATTTCGCGCAAGACCGGCTACAAGATCGTCAATCGTTACAGGGCAGGAGGGCGTCGACGCGCTCAGCGACCGTTCGTGACCGGCCTGTGCTACGCCAACCAGCTGCCGGATCCGATCGAGCGGATGATCGTGGCGGCCAAGCGCGACAAGCCGCATTGGGGCGCCCGCAAGATCCGCGAGCTTCTTTAGTGAGTTGTATTTTGGCGAGTCGCATTCCGGCGGCGGCCAAACGTCCCGGAAACCACGCTGCGGCCGGTAGGGGAACGTTGTTCAGTTGAAGATGATGCGGCCGAGGACGCGCAGTTTTTCGCCGTCGAGGCCGACGATCACCGCTTCGCCCTCGCGGGCGCCGGCGCCGGTCAGCGCCATGATGTTTTCGAGATGGGTGACCAGCACAAGGTTGCCGTCGCCGGTGAAGTCGCCGACCGCCTTGATCACGGCGGCATTCTGCGCTTCGGCCTTCGCTGGATCCTTGGAGAGCAGATCGAGCGGTTCGAATTTTTCGGCGTCGTTGTCCCGGAAGGCGATGCCGGCGGTGTCGAACGCCCGGCAGTAGCGGCTCGACAGGACGCGTTCGATGGGTGCGGCGCGCGTCGCAAACAGCGCGCCGATCTTGCGCGCCTGCTGCTTGCCGCGCTCCGACAGCTTTTGCTGGCTAGCGCATTTTTCGACATCGAAGCCGGCCGAATTGGCGCTGCCGGTCACCATGGCGTGCCGTAGTAGCACGACATGGCCACCGTCGCGCAGCAGCGCCCAGCCGGCCTCCGTGGCGTGCGCCTGCGTCAGCAGAAGGAGCGCGAACAGGGCCGCGGCCAGTCGAAGCATCAAATTCCTCCCGATTCCCGGATATAGGGATGGGAAAGCGGCATGAAAGACAAGCCTGTGGCGATTGCGCTTCCCGGAAGCGTTGCTTATCAGGCGGCATGTCTCCGCTCTTTGAAACAGTGCTTTTCGTCTTCGGCCTCGTCGCGCTCGGGTACCTCGCCGGGCTGACCGGCTATCTCAAGACCGAGGTCGGCGACGCGCTTTCGGCCTTTGCGGTCGGGGTGGCGCTGCCGCTGCTGCTCTTCCGCACCATGGTCAACGCCGATTTCCACGGCACCGCACCCTGGGCGCTGTGGACGACCTATTTCACCGCAGTCATCGTCGCCTGGACGGCCGGGCATCTGGCCATCACCCGCATCTTCGGCCGCGATGGGCAGGCCGGCGTGGTCGGCGGCGTGGCGACCGCCTTCTCCAATCTGGTGCTGCTCGGCGCGCCGTTTATGCTCGGCGTGTTCGGCCAGCAAGGTTTCGAGATACTGTCGCTGATCATCGCCGTGCACCTGCCGACGATGCTGATGGCGTCGATCATCCTGTTCGAGGTGTTCGGGCGGCGGAAGAACGGCGGCGTCCATCCGCGCGCCATGATCCTCGATTTCCTGCGCAAGATCGGCACCAACCCGCTGGTGATCGGCATCCTCTGCGGCTGGCTGTGGCGCGCAACCGGCATTCCGCTGCCCGGCCTCGCAGCGCATTTCGTCGATGCGCTGGCCGACATCGCCGCCCCGCTCGCGCTGTTCGCCATGGGACTGGGCTTGCGGAAATTCGGTATTTCCGGGCACGTCGCGCCGGCGGTCGTGCTGTCGGCGCTGAAACTGTTCCTGATGCCGGCGGTGGCGCTCGGCATGGCCTGGCTGCTCGGCCTGCCGCCGCTGCCGGCCAAGGTGGCGGTCGCGGCGGCGGCCCTCCCGTCCGGCGTCAACTCCTATCTCATCGCCACGCAGTTCGGCACCGGTCAGGCGCTTGCTTCGAACCAGATGACGATCGCCACTGCGTTCGCCGTGGTGTCCACTGCGTTCTGGCTGGCGGTGGCGCAGGTTGTGTTCGGCTAGGGTCTGTTGATATTCAGGTGATGCCGGCCTGCAAATGGCGGCTTTCTGCGCTTCCGGTCCTCATGTAGCCGAACGTACACTCCGTTCCGGTTCTCGAAATCCACCTGTTTGGTCGCTTCGCGCCCGTCTTCGAACTCCGGCTCGGCCTGACCTGAATCTCCAACACACCCTAGGCGCTACGACGCGCCTTCGCATAGTTTTCGCTCGTCTCAGGCTCGCTGGCATTCATTTGTTCGATTTCTGCAAGCAGGTCCGTCATCTGCTGTTCAGCCGTCGCAAGGTCGTACGCAGCCTGCATATTCATCCAGAACTGAGGCGTCGTGTCGAAGAACTTGGCCAGCCGAAGTGCCGTGTCGGGGGTGACCGGCGTCTGCTCGGCAACAAGGCGCTCAATGCGTGTCCGCGGCACATGCAGCTTCTTTGCCAGCGTATACGCCTTGAGGCCGAGCGGTGCGAGATACTCTTCGCGGAGTATCTCGCCAGGATGGAATGGGGTTAGAGTGATTGCGGACATCTGATTGACCTCATAGGTGGCGGGCACGATGGCCCAACTGATAAGCGGAATTCAGTGGTAATCTGTGATTTCGACTTCCTCTGCGTGACCATCGACCCAGCGAAAGCAGATTCGAAACTGATCGTTAATGCGGATGGCATGTTGGCCCTCACGATCCTTCGTGAGAGCATGGAGTTTGTTTCCTGGCGGTGAGGCCAGATCCTTCAGTTCGTTAGCCTGTTGGATCATGAACAGTTTTCTTTGAGCGGCACGGATAAGAATCGGACGGAAATTCTTTCGGAGTCTTGCCGGAAGCTACTGCTTCCGTGGTCTTGGCTTTGAAAGACCTGATCATAAACGTACCATCCCATGATACGTTCCAAAAAGTCAATCAGAAGTATCACTCTATGATACGAATGCGGCTTTTTCGCCTCCGAAATCGACTCCTATCTGATCGCCATGCAGTTCGGCACCGGTCAGGCGCCTGCATCGAACCAGATGACGATCGCCACTGTGTTTGCCGTGGTGTCCACCGCGTTCTGGCTGGCGGTGGCGCAGGTTGTGTTCGGCTAGGGGCGAACCGCCGCTCCCCCAATTCCGGATGGTCGCCAAAACGCGTTAGCCCAAGTTTGCAGCATGCCCCGGCCATCGAAAATCTTGACGGTCGAAAACACCGGCCTCATATTTTTCTGCCGGCCGTATCCGCTGTCGGAAAAAGGCCGTCCCTATTACTCAAACACTCGTTCAAAGTCTGGAGGAATAGATGAACGACAAGACTTTCGGCAGCCCCGTTTTCGTGAAGGACGGGAGTTTCGTGATCCAGGAAATCCATTCGGTGGCGGATGCCCTCGATTTCCTCGACGAATGGCCGCAGAACCGGCGCGGCGTCATATACGAGACCGCGCAGCGCGCACTGCATGCCGCGCACGACGGCCGTTATCCGGTGAGCGCGGCCAGGGAAGCATTCGCAAGCTGGGCCCGATCGGCGAAGATCCTCGAAGACGTTACCACCACGCCGCCCTGGATGACTGCTCCAAAGGTGGGGCGCGGAGGCGTTCCGGCCTGATCCGGCTCAGTGCATGCGGCTGCCGACGTTGAACTTCGCCGGCATAACATTCGCTTCCTTCAGCGTGGCGTGAACGACGTAGCGCAGAGGTCCCCGGGTTTTGGCGTCGAACGGCCAGCAGGTGACGAGCGCAAGCTCGGAGCCACGCGCGTCGGCGGTGATGCCTGAATTGTCCCAGCGCACGATCTCGAAGCCGGTCATCTCATAGGTGAATATCCTGCCGTCGGCGCGTGTGACCACGATGTCGTCGCCCGGCCGAACCTCGCCAAGGAAAGCGAAGTGGGTATCGCGGTGCGCGGCGTAAACCGCCGTCCCCGCTTCGCCGGCATCCGCCGACCGGTCGAGATGGCCGGGCCCGAAGGCCAGCGCCTGGCCGCTGGAACCTTCGAGCGCGATGGCCGACCGGCCGATGCGCGGCAACTCGATTTTCGCTACCGGCCAGGTGTCGGCCCAACTCCACGGCTTCACCGGCTTGCCGGTGGCGATGCTTTCGGCGAAGGCATCCTCGAGCAGATATTGCGCGAGGATCGCCTTGGCCTGGATCCACGCGCCTTGCGCGAAGATCGTCAGGCCGAGCGCGGCGATGGCCGCCGCGCTCCATTTCATCATCCGCCGAGAGCCCATCCCATCCCGATTGAAACGGAATGGAGCTCTATCTTCTTGTTTGAGCATGATCTTTTCCAAAAACCGGTTTCCACTTTTGGGATCGTGCGCCGGTCATGCCGCTCTCACGCGGCGCGACCAGAGCTGCAGGAGGAGCGCCAGCGCCATGATCAGCGCACCGGCGATCATCAGCAGTTCGGATGGCGTTGCCGTCTGCGGCAGGTCGATCTGCTGCGCCGCATCGGGAGACTGCGCGGCGGGCGCGTTGCGGGTCGAGGCGATCAGCGTCGGGTCGAGCATGGCTTCGCGCTCCAGCACGGGCTGCTGCTCGCCGAACACCTTGTCGTAGTCCCAGCCGGCCGGCAGGTTGAGCGGCATGTCGGCGCGCGTCAGCTTCTCGCCGGGCTTGCGCGCGGGCGTCTTGTCGACCGCAACCAGGCTGGTGACGCGGCTGACCAGATGATGCTCCAGAGCGAGCGCCAGGATGCGGCGGTCGGCGTCCTCGGGACTGAACTGGCCAAGGCTCTGCTCCACCTCCGCGTCGTCGATGTTGCTGCGTGCCCACAGTTTCGAGATGCCGGAGCCGGGCAGGGCCGTGTCGAGGGCGACGGTTTTGGTCCAGGGGCGACCGGAAATCGTGCCGGAGACGGTGATGTCGCCGTTGAGCTCCTTCGCCCGGACCAGCAGGGTCAGCGGCTCGCCCTTGTAGAGATCGGGCAAGGTTTTCGGCGTCACCTCGACCGCTGCGTCGCTGGTAGTTGCCTTCAGTTCGGTGACGACCGGATTTTCCAGTTTGGAGAACAGCTCGCGCATGCGCTCTTCGACCTGGCCGCCTTCGCCGATCTGGGTGAAGCTGCCGCGGCCGAGTTCGGCCATGCGGTTCATCAGGAAGGAATTCGGCGCCGAGCCGATGCCGACCATGAACACACGCGAGCGGCCGCGCATGGTGCCCAAAATGTCGAACATCTGCTGCTCGTTGCCGATGGCGCCGTCGGTCAGGAACACGACCTGGCGCAGCATCGAACCGTCGCCGGCCTTGCTGTCCTGCAGCGCTGCCCTGAGCGGCTCGACCATTTCGGTGCCGCCGGATGCTTCAAGTGCGCTGACGAAGCTCCTGGCGTAATTGATGTTTTCCGGGCTCGCCTCTACTGCATTGGCGAACACCGTCTCCATCGTGTCGTCGAAACGGATGACATTGAACCTGTCGCCGGGCTCCAGCCGGTCGAGCGCATAGACAAGGCTGGCCTTGGCTTGGCCCATCGACGGGCCACCCATCGAGCCTGAATTGTCGATGACGAAGATCGCCTCGCGCGGCAGCCGCTTCTGCCCTGCCTGAGGTTCGGGCGGGGTGATCTGGAGCAGCGCATAGTCGTTGCCGGCGACCTTTTCGTGGAACAGGCCGACCGCCGGTTCTCTGCCGGTTTTCGCCGTCCAGGTCAGCTCGAAATCGCGGTCGGCGAATTCCTGATTTTTCAGCTCGATCTTCCTCGCGGATGCGTCGCCCGTCGCGGCGACGTCGTGATACGAGCTTTTCACCTCGCCGAGGTCGAAGCCGGGTTTCAGGTCGATAGCCAGCGTGATGGGATTGACCGGCGCATTCTTGCGCGAGTCAAGCACCGGCGGCTCGATGCGCTGGCGATCGGGAACCGGGTCGGAGACGGCGTACATCTCGACAGCTTCGGCTGACGCCGATGCGACAAGCTCGGGCGCCGGATTGTAGCGCGGGGCGACCACCATCGGCACGCGCAGGCTGAAGACGCCGCCCGACTGGCGCACCGGCTGCTGGTATTCGATCTGGATGACGATCGTTTCGTTCGGGCCGATGTTGGCGACCTGGTTGGTGAAGAGGTTCGGCCGCTCCTGTTCGAGCAGCGCGGTCTTTTCGCCATTGGCCTTGGCTTCCTCGTAGATGCGCCTGGCTTCCTGCCTCTCCTTGATGTCGCCGACGATGACGCGGTCGCCGATCACCATTTTAAGCGTGTCGACGGCGGCGTTTTCCGGCAGCGGGAAGACGTAGACGCCTTCCACCCAGCCATTGGCGGGGTTGCGGAACTGCTGCGTCACCCGCGTTCTGGCGATCTGGCCGGTGACGGCAATGTCGAAGTCGGTCGCCACGCGTGGCGCCTCGACGAATTGGCCGGGTTCGATGCTTTTGAAGAGCAGCGCCCCGGTACCCATGTCGTTGGGTTTCACAAAAGTCGCGGCCATCGCCGCGATAGCCGTCGCAAGGACGGCGAGACAGGCAATCAACAATCGTTTCATGTTTCAGCTCCCACTTCCGCACCTGCGCAAATCATTGTGTGCGGCTGAGGACCGATCTGTGGTCCGATTGCGTTCGAATTCGAGCGGGAAGTGCGGTCTTCTTCGGCCTTGTTCTGCCGGTTTCCGCCGCGCCGCATTGCTGCCGGAAACAAGATGTGGAAATGTGCGGAAATGTACGCACCCGGCACCTCCCGATGACCGAGCAGACGCTTTCCGCCGCCGACAACGACACGGTGTCCGGCACCGTGCGCGAGGCGCTGGCAAGACAGCGCATCACGAGGCAATATCTGGCGGACCAAGCGAAGATCAGCCTGTCGACGCTGGAGAAGGCGCTGTCCGGTCAGCGGCCGTTCACGCTGGCCAGCATCGTGCGGCTGGAAGCGGCCCTCGGCGTCCCGTTGCGCCCACAAAGCCAGGCGAAATCGGCCGACCGCGCCAATGGCGTCGCGCCGGAGGAACTTGGCTCCTATGCGCGCCCGGCGGTGTCGTGGATCGAGGGCAGCTACCTGACGCTCAGGCCGTCGTTCTCCAGCCCGGGCGCCATCTACGCCTATCTGACCGACATCGGCTGGAACGATGAAAGCTCCCACCTGGTATTTGCCGAGTCGGAGCGCATCGACGCCGCTTTCACCCAGCAAGGCAACGTCTCGATCCCGCACCAGTCCGGCTTCATCTACCTCGTCACCAACAAGTTCGGCCAGTACCGGATGATCGTCGTCTCGCGGCCGACGATCACCGGCGAGATGTTCGGCCTCTTGACCACTTTGCAGTCGGGCCGGGGCACCAACCTTTTCCCGGTATCGACGCCGATCGTGCTGGCGCCGCTGAAAAGGCTCGCCGCGCGGGCGAACTTCGGCCGCATCGAAAAAGGCCACGCGCGCTACCCGCACTACAGCGAACTCGTGCACCGCGCCATCGACGAGAACTTCGCGACGCTGATTGCGCGATAGGCGGTTGAGGCAGACCGGCCATCACAATCCGATGAACGCAGTTGCTTGCCGAGCGTTTCGTAGGGTAAGAGCTTGCGCGTAAACGCGTGGGAGGCCTTCGGCCTGTGAGCGCGTCTGAGACAATCCGAACCCATCAGCACCCGTTCGGCGGTGCTGCAAAGGAGGCAAAAATGCTCCAGAAAACCAGCCATTTCATGAAACAGGCCAACCTCATCAACGGTGAGTGGGTGCAGGCCAATTCCGGTGCGACCATCGACGTAATCAATCCGGCCACCGGCCTGAAGATCGGCACGGTGCCGAAGTCCGGCGCGGTCGAGACACGCCGCGCCATCGAGGCAGCGGACAAGGCGTTCCTGACCTGGAAAAAAACGTCGGCGCTGGAGCGCTCGAAGCTGTTGCGCAAGTTGCACGACGCGATCATGGACAACCAGGATGTGCTTGCTGAACTCCTGACCACCGAGCAGGGCAAGTCGCTGTTCGAGGCGCGGGGCGAGGTCGGCATGTCGGCCGCCTACGTGCTGTGGTTTGCCGAAGAGGGGCGCCGCACCTATGGCGACGTGGTGCCGTCGCCGTGGGCCGACCGCCGCATCATCGTGACCAAGGAGCCGGTGGGCGTCATCGCGGCGATCACGCCGTGGAATTTCCCGTCCTCCATGCTTGCCCGCAAGCTCGGGCCGGCACTCGCCGCCGGCTGCACCGCCGTCGTCAAGCCGGCGACGCAGACCCCTTATTCGGCGCTGGCCTGGGGCGTGCTGGCCGAGGAGGTCGGCTTCCCGAAGGGCGTCGTCAACATCGTCACCGGCGCCGCCGGCGAGATCGGCGATGAGATCTGCGCCAACCCGCTGGTCAAGAAGATCACCTTCACCGGCTCGACGCCGGTCGGCAAGATGCTGATCCAGAAGTCGGCCTCGACGGTAAAGAAGGTATCGATGGAACTCGGCGGCAACGCGCCCTTCATCGTTTTCGACGACGCCGACCTCGACCGAGCCGTCGAAGGCGCGATGGTGGCGAAGTTCCGCAACTCCGGCCAGACCTGCGTCTGCACCAACCGCTTCTTCGTGCAGGCCGGCATTTACGACGCTTTTGTCGAGAAGCTGGCCGAAGCGACAAAGAAGCTGAAGGTCGGCTCCGGCCTCGAGGAAGGCACCCAGCAGGGCCCGTTGATCGATGAGAAGGCGGCGCAGAAGACGGAGGAATTCGTCGCCGACGCCAAGGCCAAAGGCGCCACTGTGGTGACCGGCGGCAAGCGTCATGCGCTGGGCGGCTCCTTCTTCGAGCCGACGGTCATTTCGGGCGCCAAGCCGGACATGATGTTCATGAAGGAAGAGATTTTCGGACCGGTCGCGCCGGTGTTCAAGTTCGAGACCGAGGAAGAAGGGGTGCGGCTCGCCAACGACACCGAGTTCGGCCTCGCCAGCTATTTCTACACCGGCGACTTAGGCCGCGCTTTCCGCGTGATGGAAGCGCTGAAATACGGCATGGTGGGCGTCAACGAAGGCCTGATCACCACGCCGGAAGCGCCGTTCGGCGGCGTCAAGGAATCCGGCATAGGCAAGGAGGGCGGACATCAGGGTATCGAGGACTATCTCGATACGAAATATGTCTGCCTCGGCGGCCTCGGTCTTTAGGTGTGCCAATATTCAGATGATATAGGCCTGATCTGAATCTCACACACCCGGGGCGACTGCGATGCAAATGGACGGCGAAGTCTTCGGGACCACTGAAGAAGGCGAGGCCGTCCAGCGGTTTTCCATCGCCGGCGGCGGGCTCAAAGCCAGCATCATGTCCTGGGGTGCCACCCTCCAGGACCTGCGGCTTGCCGGTCACGAACCGCCGCTGGTGTTGGGTTATGAGCGGTTCGAGGATTACCCGGCGCACTCGCCCTACATGGGCGCCACGGTGGGGCGTTATGCCAACCGCATCCGCGATGGGCGCTTCATCATCGCCGGAAAGCGCTACCAGGCCGATACCAATTTCCTCGGCAGGCACATGCTGCATGGCGGCTCCCAGGGCTTCGGCACGCGGGTCTGGGACATTGCCCTGCGCGGCCGCGATTATGTGACGCTATCGCTCCATGCGGCCGATGGGGAGCTGGGCTTTCCCGGCGCCATCGATGTCACCTGCACCTACCGGCTGAAGATTCCGGGCACGCTGTCGATCGAATACACCGCCACGACGGACGAGCCGACGCTGTGCAATCTGGCGCACCACTCCTATTTCAATCTCGACGACGGCGGCCACGGCGACATTCTCGATCACCGGCTGATGCTCAACGCTTCGGCCTATCTGCCGGTCGATGACGAATTGATCCCGACCGGCGTCGTGCAGCCGGTCGACGGCACGCCGTTCGATTTCCGACTTGCGCGGCCGATACGCACGGGGGGCGAGCAACTGCCCTACGATCACAATTTCTGCCTCGCCGCGGCGCGCGGTCCGCTTCATCAGGCGGCGTGGGCGCAAGGTGCTGCGTCGGGCGTCGAAATGGAAGTCTGGACGACGGAGCCGGGGGTCCAGTTCTACGGCGGCCACATGGTGGCGCCCGATGCCCCGGGACACGGCGGACGGCGCTATCGGGCGCATGCCGGCTTCTGTCTCGAGCCGCAAGTGTGGCCGGATTCACCGAACCGCCCGTATTTCCCGCAGGCCGTGTTGTGGCCGGGCGAAATCTACCGCCAGACCACGGAATACCGATTCAAGCTGCCCTGAGGATATTCAGATGAGGCCGGCCTGATCTGAATCTCGGGATCCTGCTGAATGCGCATCCGCAAAATTCAGCGGTCGAAGGCCATCTTGAGCAGGTCGAACGGCGCCAGTGCGCCACGCACCTGGACGACCGCGCCGGCGACCCGGTGGGCGCGCTTGGTCGCCGCGACCGGCGGAATGCCCAGAAGCCTGGCCGACAGATAGGCGCCGTTGAAGGCATCGCCGGCGCCTGTGGTGTCGAGCGGTACCGGGACCTGGGTGGCGGGCACCGTCTCCAGCTTCTCGTAATGCGAGATAAGCGCCGGCTGGTCGCCGTTCTTAACGACGATCTCGGCGACGCCGGCGCGCTCGAGGCGTTTCGCCGTGGCCTCCGGAGAGGCATCGCCATAGAGCATTTCCTCGTCGGGAAAGGTGGGCAGTGCGATATCGGTCACTTCCAGCGCCTCGGCTATCGTATTGCGGGCGGCGACCGCGTCCGGCCAGAGCCGGGGCCGGTAATTCGGGTCGAAGGCGATGTGGCAACCCTTCGCCCGCTCGGCGGCGATGGCGCTCAGCAAGGTTTCGCGGGCCTGCGTCGACAGAATTGCCAAAGTGATTCCGGAAAAGTAGATAAGTGCCCGGTTCTCAAGGCTTTTTGCCAGTTTGTCCGGGTCGCTGGCGAGTTGCCGCGCCGCCGCATCCGACCGCCAGTAGGTGAAGGATCGTTCGGCCCCCGTCAGGGTGATGGCATAGAGGCCGGGACGGGCTCCGGCGATGACCGGACTGTGAGCCGTTCCAATGTCGTGTTCCCGAAGGAATGCGATCTGCGCTTCGGAAAACGGGTCGTCGCCGAATGCGGACACGTAGTCGACATGGTGGCCGGGCGAAAGCGCGCGGATCGTCCAAAGCGTGTTGAACGTGTCGCCGGCATAACCCATGCGCCAGCTCGAGCCGGTCTGCCCCGAAAGCTCCAGCATGCATTCGCCGACCGCCGCTATTCCTTGCGCCATCGAGCCGCTCCTCCTCTGTCGCACCTGCTCTATACTGTACGGCGCAACGGGGCCATGGCAAAGCGCCGGGAAGCTGTGGGTTCCTGCCAGCGTTGTGCTTGAAAAATGGTGCTTGACCTTCCACAGGCGGGAGGAGCTAAGCAAATGCCGGACCGACCGATCGTACGAGGCAAATTCGCATGAAACTCACCCGCACCCACTGGATCGTCCTTGCGGTCGCGATCGCCGCCGTCGCCATCGGAGCGTTCGTCTTGAACATGATGATGGCGCCGCCGGGCGATCTCGATCTGGCGCGCTCGAAGCCGAGCGAGCGGAAGATCTACGTCGCCGCCGTTTCGCCGGAAGCCGAGCCGTTGCGGCAAGGCGAACTGCATGCCTGGGTGCTGACCCTGACGACACCGGACGGCAAGCCGGTCGAAGGCGCGAAGGTTTCCATAGACGGCGGCATGCCGCAGCATGGACATGGATTGCCGACCAATCCGCAGATGACCACCTATCTCGGCGAAGGGCGTTACAGGATCGAGGGCGTGAAGTTCAACATGGGCGGCTGGTGGGAACTGAAATTCGCGATTTCGGCGCCGCTGGGCGACGATCGTGCAACCTTCAACCTGGTGCTCTGAGGCAGCGATGCGCGCCACGGCTCCCTTCCTCCGGTTCGGCGCCTTCCTTGCGGCGTCGATCGCGGTGGCCGGGTGCCAGCCCGCCGGGTTCACCGACGCGGAAAAGGAGATGATTTCCTCGCTGGCGCTGACCGCCTTGCCGCCCTTGCCGGACGATCCGACCAACAAGGTCGCCAACGATCCGGCCGCCGCGGCTCTCGGCGCCACGCTCTTCTTCGACACGCGGCTGAGCCGCGACGGCAGCGTCGCCTGCTCGACCTGCCACCTGATCGACCGGCAGTTTCAGGACGATCTGCCGCTCGCGAAAGGCATCGGCACCACCAACCGCCGCACGATGCCGCTTGCCGGCGTCGCCTGGAGCCCCTGGCTTTTCTGGGACGGCCGCCGCGACAGCCTTTGGGCGCAGGCGCTGGTGCCGATGGAGAACCCGGTCGAACACGGCGGCAACCGCGCCGCCTACGCGCATTTCATCGCCGAAAATTTCCGCGACCGCTACGAGCGCATCTTCGGGCCGCTGCCCGATCTTTCCGGCGTGCCGGAAAATGCCGGCCCGTTCGGCAGCGAGGCCGAAAAAGCCGCATGGGAGGCGATGAGCCAGGCCGACCGCGACGATGTCGGCCGGGTGTTTTCCAACATGGGCAAGATGATCGCGGCCTTCGAACGCTCCATCGTTCCCGGAGAAATGCGGTTCGACCGATTTGCCGCCGCACTCGCCGCCGGCAAGCCGCCGGAGGGCGATGCTGCGTTTTCGAGCGAGGAAATGCTCGGGCTGAAACTTTTCATCGGCAAGGGCAACTGCGTGACTTGCCATAACGGGGCGCGCTTCACCGACGATCATTTCCACAACACCGGTGTGCCGACTGTGGTCGGGCTGCCCGAAGATCTCGGCCGCGAGACGGCGGTGAAGGAGGTTGCCGCCGATCCGTTCAACTGCCTCGGCAAATTCAGCGATGCCGATGCCAGCGCCTGTGGCGAACTGCGTTTCATGGTGACGGCGGGCGATGCGCTGAAGCGCGCCTACAAGACGCCGTCGCTGCGCGGCGCGGCCGGTCGCCCGCCATACATGCATGCCGGGCAGATCAAGACCCTCGAAAATGTGCTCGACCATTATTCGCGTGCGCCCGCCGCCCCGAGCGGTACGTCGGAGGTGAAACCCTTGACGCTCTCCGAGCGGGAACGCGCCGCGCTGATCGCGTTTTTGAGGACGCTGGGGGAGTAGGCGCGTGCAGCCTGTCCACCACTTGAAGAGTATTGCAAAAAAGATATATTCTGCCAATGAAATGGTCGGTCCAGTTTCTGAACGATGATGTCAGACGGGAGCTGGAGGCTCTACCCAAGGATATCCTTGCCAGTTTCTTGCGGATATCTCGGCTTATCGAAGTCGAAGGACTCGAAAAAGTGCATGAGCCTTATGTGAAGCATCTCGAGGGTCTTATCACAAGGAGTTTTCGCGGATCCCGGTCACCCATCTTGGTGATACGGCCGAGCCGGTCCTTCCACCGCTCGAGTTTTGCGATGGTGTGAGCCCAAGCCAGGCTGCGAACTGCTCGACCCGAGCGGAACTAGTCCCGGATCGGCAACCGATGCGGCAAATGCTGTGGCGCCTACCGGGCCGATGCCGGGGATTGTCGACAAGCGCCGTGCCACCTCGTCAGATCTTTGCAGGGCAAGCAGATCGAACGGTCGATCCCCTGGAGACGAACATGGGTATCGAGTACCTGACCGCACAGGAGGCCGAGAATCTGCATTGCCACTGAGCCGGCACATCCGGCGTCGTTTCCTTCGACGGCGATCTCGCGCGCCAGCGCAAGCGCCCGCTCCAAACCTTCGGGGATGTCGATGCCGAACTCGGCCAGCAGGCCGCGGATCATGTTGACCAGCTGCGTGCGCTGCTTGACCAGAAGATTGCGGGTTCGGTGAAGCGACAGGGCCGCCTGTTGCTCGCTTTGGGAGATGCGCATGAAGGGCAGGGACGGTATTGCTCGCGCTGCCTATGTCACCGCGATAGGACGCCGGGTGGTTGTGGTACGGGTATTCCCGAAAAAGACGCAGAAAACGCCGCGTCGCGAAATCGAACTGGCTCTGAAAAAGGGCGAAGGAGGTCAGATGAGCCGCAAATACGTTCCTGTCGAGGAAGCCGCGAAGGACTGGTTCAAAGATCCCGCGTTCGCAGCTGAGTACGAGGCGCTGGAGGAGGAGTTCGCTCTTGCCGCCGCGCTGATCAAGGCGCGCGGCGAGGCCGATATGACGCAGGAGCAAGTTGCGAAGGCTATGGGAACGACACAGGCGGTTATCGCCCGCCTGGAAAGCGGCCGCAACATGCCGTCCACTCGCACCTTGCAGCGCTTCGCCAAGGCGACCGGATCGCGCCTGCGCATCAGTTTCGAGCCGGAAAAGCCTAAATCGCGAGCACGGCAATAGACCAACCTATCGCGCTCTACCGGTCCTTCACTGTCTCCATCGCCACGAAGGTGGAAGTCTGCGCCACGTGGGGCAATGCCGAGATGCGTTCGCCGAGCACGCGGCGGTAGGCTGCGATGTCGCGGGTGCGCACCTTCAAGAGATAATCGAAGCTCGCCGCCATCATGTGGCATTGCTCGATCTCCGGCACCGCCTGGACAGCGCGGTTGAATTCGCCGAGCGCCAGTGAGCGGGTATCGGAGAGTTTCACCTGCACGAAGGCGACGTGGCCTTCGCCCATGCGCTCGCGGTCGATGACCGCCGAATAACCGCGGATATAGCCCTCCTTCTCCAGCCGGCGGACGCGCGCCTGCACGGGCGTCTTCGACAGGCCGACCCTGGCGGCGAGTTCGGCCATGGAAAGGCGGCCGTCGCGCGCCAGCGCAGCAAGAACATTGCGATCCATGCGGTCCAATTGATCTGAATTCATCAAGTTTGTGGCCCAAATGACTTTATATTGCCGTCAGGATAGAGCGTTCAGGCCGCAATTTCCAGTTCTTCAGTCCGCCGTGCGGAAAGCCGCCATGCTATAGACGCCGCCATCGTCCGGCTTGCCGCCGCGCGGATTCCGGACCACTCTCAATCGACCGACGGGGAACGCCATGAAAGCCCAGCCACTCGACGCCATTCGCCAACAGATCCGCGCCAACTACCTGCCCGACGAGGCGGAAGCGCTGAAAAGGCTGGCCGAGGCGACCGAGCTCTCCGCCGGCGACCGCAAGGCGATCTCCAAGCGCGCCGCCGATCTCGTCCGCGCTGTCCGCTCGTCGTCGGATCCGCGGCTGATGGAGGTTTTTCTCTCGGCCTACGGCCTTTCCACCAAGGAAGGCGTCGCGCTGATGTGCCTTGCCGAGGCGCTGCTCAGGGTACCCGACGCCGAGACCATGGACGATCTGATTCGCGACAAGATCGCGCCGCATGACTGGTCGGCGCATTCCGGCGGTTCGAGTTCCATCTTCGTCAACGCCTCGACCTGGGCGCTGATGCTGACCGGCCGAGTGCTGGAGGAAGGCGAGGGCGGTATCGAGGGGACGCTGCGCGCCATGGTGCGGCGGCTCGGCGAGCCGGTCATCCGTACGGCCGTCGCCGCCGCGATGCGCGAGATGGGCGAGCAGTTCGTGCTTGGCCGCAACATCGACGAGGCGGTGAAGCGCGGCAAGCCGTTCACCCAGAAAGGCTACCTCTATTCCTACGATATGCTTGGCGAGGCGGCGCGGACGGAAGCTGACGCCTTGCGCTATCTGCGCGCCTACGCCGAGGCCATCGCTTCGCTGAAGCGTATTTCGAAAGGCGACGACATCCGCAAGAACCCCGGCATTTCGGTGAAACTGTCGGCGATCCACCCGCGCTACGAAGTGGCGCAGAAAGAAACCATGCTGCCGGTGATGGCCGAGCGGCTGCTCGGGCTCTGCATCGCTGCCCGCGATGCCAGGATGGGCCTCAACATCGATGCCGAGGAGGCAGACCGGCTGGATCTCTCGCTCGACGTCATCGAACGCGTGCTTGCCAGCCCTGAATTGGAAGGGTGGGACGGGTTCGGCGTGGTCGTGCAAGCTTATGGTCCGCGCTGCGCCTTCGCCATCGACTGGCTTCATGCGCTGGCGCAAAAGCTCGACCGCAAGATCATGGTGCGGCTGGTCAAGGGCGCCTACTGGGACACCGAGATCAAGCGCGCGCAGGCGATGGGGCTTCCGGGCTACCCGGTGTTCACCCGCAAGGCCAACACCGATGTTTCCTACATCGCCAATGCGCGAAAACTGCTCGGCATGACCGACCGCATCTATCCGCAGTTCGCCACCCACAATGCGCACACCGTCGCCGCCGTGCTCGCCATGGCGGGCAGCGACCGCAACTCGTTCGAGTTCCAGCGCCTGCATGGCATGGGCGAGGCGCTGCACGAGACGGTGCGCAAGGTGGAGGGCACGCGCTGCCGCATCTATGCGCCGGTGGGCGCGCATTCCGACCTTCTGGCCTATCTGGTGCGCCGCCTGCTGGAAAACGGCGCCAATTCTTCTTTTGTGCACCAGATCACCGACGAGGACGTGAAAGCCGAGGACATCGCGCGGGACCCGCTGGAAGCCATCGAGGAGCAGGGTCCGGCCGCCAACCCGAACATAGCCAGGTCGTCGGACATCTTCGGCGCCGGGCGGGTGAATGCGAAGGGCTGGGATATCACCGATGCGGTGACGCTGGAGACGATCGAGAAGGCGAGGGCGGCATTTGCCGCGCAGGATTTCTGGTCGGCGAAGCCGATGAGCCGCGCCGCCGGTTATGGCTCGGCGCGGAAAATCGTCAATCCGGCGAAGCCGGACGATGTCGTCGGCACGGTTCACGAGGCAAAAGCCAGCCAGGCGCCGATCGCCGTCAAGGCCGCGCTCGAGGCGCAAAAAACCTGGGCGGCGAAGCCGGTCGCGCAGCGCGCCGCAATGCTGCGCCGCGCCGCCGATCTCTACGAGGCGAACGCCATCGAGTTCTTCGCGCTGGCCACGCGCGAGGCCGGCAAGACGCTGGCCGACGGTGTTGCCGAGGTGCGCGAGGCGGTCGATTTCCTGCGCTACTACGCCGCCGAGGCCGGGAAGGCGGAAGCGGGTACCGAAGCACGCGGCGTCATCGTCTGCATATCGCCGTGGAATTTTCCGCTTGCCATCTTCACCGGCCAGATTGCGGCAGCACTGGTCACCGGCAATTCGGTCATCGCCAAGCCTGCCGAGCAGACGCCGCTGATCGCCGCGCGCGCCGTTGCGCTCCTGCGCGAGGCGGGCATCCCGGATGACGTGCTGCAGCTTCTGCCAGGCGACGGTCCGTCGGTCGGCGGGCCGCTGACGGCCGATCCGCGCATCGCCGGCGTGTGCTTCACCGGTTCGACCGAGGTGGCGAAGCTGATCGAAAAGCAGCTGGCCGAAACCGCCGCGCCCGGTGCCATGCTGATCGCCGAGACTGGCGGCCTCAACGCGATGGTCGTCGATTCCACCGCGCTTCCCGAACAGGCGGTGCGCGACATCCTCGCCTCGTCGTTCCAGAGTGCGGGCCAGCGCTGCTCGGCGCTCCGGCTGCTCTACGTGCAGAAAGACGTCGAGAAGAAGATACTGGAGATGCTGGAAGGGGCGATGGGCGCGCTTTCGGTCGGCGATCCGTGGCAGATCTCCACCGATGTCGGCCCGGTGATCGACGACGAGGCCAAGAAGTCGATCGACGATTACAGCGCCGCACTCGCCGCCAAGGGCAAGCTGGTCGCCAAACGCGAGGCGCCTGAAGGCGGCCGTTTCGTCGCGCCGCAGGTCTTCCACGTCAACGGCATCCAGGACATGGAGAAGGAGGTGTTCGGGCCGATCCTGCATGTGGCGACATTCGAGGCCGAGGATATCGGAAAGGTTATTTCCTCAATCAACCGAAAGGGTTACGGGCTGACCTTCGGGTTGCATACCCGTATCGAGGCACGCGTGCAGGATATCGTCGACGGGGTGCATGCCGGCAATATCTACGTCAACCGCAACCAGATCGGTGCGGTGGTCGGCTCGCAGCCGTTCGGCGGCGAAGGACTTTCCGGCACTGGGCCGAAAGCCGGCGGCCCGCACTATCTGCGCCGTTTCCGCAAGTCGGCAAGTGCCGGCGCGGAGCAGCCGGAAGTGACGGCAGTCGCCGGCAAGGTGCTCGCCGAGCATCTGCCCGACCCGGCGCTGGGCGGCTGGGCGACGCGGCCCGACCGCATCGCGATCCTGAGGAAACACCTGCGCGGCAAGGGCGCGGAACCAATCGCGGCGGCGGCGGGCATCGATTTCGGTCCTGTCGACCTGCCCGGGCCGACAGGCGAGGCGAACACGCTGACCTTGCATCCGCGCGGCCGCGTGCTCTGCCTCGGGCCGGATGCCGATACGCTGCTTGCCCAGGCGATCCAGGCGCTGGCGGCCGGCAATGCCGTGCTGGCCGTGGCGGCGGGTGCTGCCGCTGCGCTGTCGCCGCTGACCGGCAAGGGGCTGCCGATCGCCGCGCTTGACGGCGGCATCGAGGCGGAAAACCTGAAAGGCCTGGCGATCGATGTGGTGGCGAGTTCGGCGGATGAAAAAACGCTTCGCGCGATGCGGCAGGCGCTGGCGGACCGGAAGGGCCCGATCGTGTCGCTGGTGACGGAGATCATCAACCCGGCAGCCTATGCGCATGAGCGCGCCGTCTGTGTGGACACGACCGCTGCCGGCGGCAACGCCAGCCTGCTGGCGGCGGCATGACAGTACGCTCGGCAGCTTTTCGAAGAAGGGCCGCGAGCCTGGAGGAAAACTCTCATGCAGCTCTCATTTGCGAACAAATCGGTCGTCGTCACCGGTGCCAGCCGCGGTATCGGACTGGCGATTGCCCTTGGTTTCGCGCGCGCTGGAGCCCGTGTCACCATATGCGCGCGAGGCAAGGAGGGACTGGACGCCGCGGCAGTAGAGATTGCGCGTTACGCTCCAAAGTCACACGCGGCGGTTTGCGATCTCGGTGACGAAGCCTCCAATACCAGCTTTGCCACCGATGCGGCTGCCGCGCTCGGAGGCATTGACGTGCTCGTCAACAACGCGTCCGGCACGGGCAAGGGTGACGACGAAGCCGCCTGGTCCGCGGGGATCAATGTCGACCTGCTGGGCACCGTACGCGCAACACGGACCGCGGTGCCGTGCCTTGAACGATCGGGGGCCGGCGCGGTCGAAGCCTTAATCGAAGGTGTCGGAGCGGAGGAGATGGTCATTTCCGCCGAGATCGGCGATCGCGCTCTCGAAACCGCCATGCGTTACGGGAAAGCCGTCGGGCACGCGGCGGACCTCAATTTCGTCGATTGCTTCGCTTACGCCTGCGCGAAGGCGCGCCAAATGCCGTTGCTCTACAAGGGCAATGATTTCGCGGAAACCGATTTGGCCTGAACGGCAGGCTAGTGCCGCACGAAATCCTCAGGCTCCTTCGACGACCGAAAATCCCTCGAATTGCGGGTGACCGATATAGAGAGGCTTGTTCTGGCCGGCGTTCTTGTGCGCGGCGCGGAAGTTTTCCGACTTCGTCCAGGCGATGAAGTCTTCGTAAGAAGACCAGACCGTGTGCGAGGCGAAAAGCGTGTACCCTTCCTCCTCGTTGATAGGACCGCGCAGCAGATGGAATTGCTGAAAACCCTTCATCTCGGACAGGCTTAAATCGCGGTTCTTCCAGACGTTTTCGAAGGCTTCTTCGGAGCCGTTCTGCACCTTGAAGCGGTTCATGGCTATGTACATGGCGGTTTCCTCAGATCTTGCTGCGTGCCGGCGTGTTGCCGCGCATCTCGACAGATGGGTGTTTGCTGGCGGGGAATGCAAGCACGCCTTCCGGCAACGTTTCGCCGAGGCGGGTGACGGGATTTGGTCCGGCTTGCACCGGAGCGTCGCTCCGATAGGAAGCGAGCGTCTCGATCTTCCTGTCCGCGTTGGCTTGCTCGCACTGGCTAAGGAGCGCGAGCAATTCGGGTCGAAGGCCGTCACCGCGCGCGGCGGCGATCATATGCAGTCTGTTCAGTCCGTTCATTTTTGTTCCATCGGTTCGTTGGGCAGCACCGGCCCGGCGACAAGATGTCGTCAAAACCCAGTTCGAGCCCGGGTCGCCGCCTGTTATTAAAGTCCGAACTTGATGCCGGTCTTCGTCTCGGTTTTCAGTTGGCGGATGCAGGCTGCCGGCTCGATACCTGCGCCCGTGCATTCCGTAGCGTGATTGATCAGCACCCGACTGACCTTGGCGCAATCGGTGCCGGCGAGATCGAAGCGGCTGACCTTCGTTTTCGCCACCGGGAGTTCCTTGAAGTCGAGCACGGTGAGCCGGTCCACCACGCCTTGCGCGTCGAACAGCGCAACCTCGAATGCTGCCTTGGCAAGCTCGCTGCCCAGGCCGTTGTTCACCACGAAGGTCAGGCGGCAGCCCTTTTCGGAAGGCTGCAACGCGTTGAGTTCGAGGGTAAGCGCAGGTGCCGGCGCGGCATCCCCGGACTGCGCCGGCACCGGCACTGGCGACATCACCACCGCGGCGGTCAGAAAACTGAAGAATGTCGCCGTGCGTGCCATGATCACCATCCAAACTGCTTGGTGAGCGCCACCTTGAAGGTCCGGCCCTTGGACGGATCGTTCGAGAGGAACTCCTTGTATTGCTTGTCGAAAATGTTATCGACGCCGAAATTGGCCTCGAAACCCGCGAACTGCCCTTCGGCGGGCTTCCAGGTGAGGAAAATGTCGTGGACGTTGAAGGCCTCGGCGAACCTAGTCGAGGTACCGGTCCAGTCGTCTTCGGAAGAGCGGCGTTCGGGATCCTGCGGATTGGCGACAAAACGCGCCTTCCAGCCGAATACCAGATCGTACTCGGGGAGTTTGCCGCCAAGCGTGAATGACAATTCGTGCGGGGCAATAGTGGTCAGGTAGTCGCCGGTGTCCTTGTCCTTACCCTGGACATAGGAATAGCCGGCATTTGCGAAGAAGTAGTCCGCGTCATAGGCGAGTTCGACCTCGGCACCGTAAATCTCGGCCCGCGCGACATTGACATAGCCGGGCAGGTTGTTGAAATCCGGAAACCAGAGCGGGGTTCCTGGTTATGAGATCCTTGATGTCGTTGTAAAATCCCGTCGTCTTCAACTGAAGAGTGTCGCCAGGCTGGGCGAGATCGTAGCCGGACAGGGCAAAGCCGGCCTCGAAATTGTTCGACCGCTCCTTGGTGAGATCGAGGCTCGGATTGAAAATGCTGCTGGAGGAGGTGGTCGAGAAAGTTTCGTCGAGTGTCGGGAAACGTTCCGTATGCGCGACGGAGCCGAAGATCGCAAAAGTCTCGTTGAATTTGTAGTGCGCGGCGATTTTGGGCGAGAAGGCGATGTCGTCGGTTTCCTCCGCGCCTGTGATCGCATCGTCCGGCGTCAACTCGTGCCAATCGAGACGCATGCCCGGGATGAGGGTAAGCCTCTCATCCCACACGAACTCGTCCTGCACGAAAATGCCGGTCTTGATGTCCGTGCCTTCCGGGTGGAAGGTGATTGGCAAGGGGTTCCCGGATAGGTCCACCGCGTCGGCGGTCCGTATCTGGTAGGCGGTTTGCCAGCCATAGGTCAGGAAGTTCTCCCAGTTTCCACCCTGCCACTCGGTCGTGTTCTGGGCGTTGAATTGCCAGGTCCGATAGCCGTATTCGGAGTCGCAGAAGAGCGGGCTCGTGGCGCAGGTGAGACCAAACCTCGGATTGCCCGTAGCATCCGTCTGATCCACCGTCGTGTCGGAGAACGAGGCCGAAACCTTCAGATTCAGCCAATCGTTGTCCGAGAACGGATCCTCGTATGAAATGATCGCCGTTCTGTCGATGACGTGCCGGTCGACGGTTCCGAAGGTCGGCTGGGTACCGACCTGCGCATAATCCTGGTCGTCGGCATCGGAATCCCACTGCTGGTAGGATAGCCGTAGCGTGCCCTCGTCACCTACCTTGAAGGTGCCCTTGGCGAGACCAGACCAAGTTTCGAAATCCGAGCTTGGAACCTCGGTGCCGTCACCGGTTACGTAGGAATCGGCGCGGCGATAATTGCCCTCGAACAGGAATTCGGCGCTTTCGTTCAAGCGGTGGGCCAGGATGACCGATCCAAGCCAGCCGTTCTTGTTTGAATTGTAGCCGCTCTTGAGCCGCAGAGCCCCATTCTCTCCGTCGGCGATGAAGTCGGCGGCGTCCTTGGTGGTAAAATTGATGACGCCGCCGAGCGCGCCGGAGCCGTAGAGGGTCGAGGACGCGGGACCGCGCAGCACCTCGACTCTCTTGTAGAGTTCGGGATCGGAAAAGAAACCGCCCATGCGGTACTGTTCGTAGAACTTGGTGGCGCCGTCGACGGTGACGATAATGCGGCCTTCCTCGCCGGCCGATTTCAGGCGCGCCGATACCCCTGATATTGAAGGTCTCGCCGAAAACCCGCTCACTGCCGGAAACATTCACGCCGGGAATTTGGTCGAACACATCGCCGATGGTCGTCGGCTGCGCGCGGTCTATGTCTTCCTGATCGACAACCGAAACCGCCTGTGGCGTGTCGATCGCCACCTTGTCCACGCCTGCGCCGACGACGATCCGCTGCAGTGTCGTCACCCGGTCCTGCTTGTCCGCTTCATTCGTTTGCTGCGGCGCCGTCTCCGCAGGTTCCTGCGCGAGTGCGCCGGACGCACCAATACCTATCACCATCGCGACTCCGCCCAGCAGAACCGCCACATTCCGTGCCACCAGCCCCATATCCCCACACTCTCCTGATCGATGGTTCGTGCTGGCTGGCCCATGGCGTGCTGGCATTTTGCCGGAGGATTAATTCTTGACTCGATTACTCCGGTATTGCACTCCCTATTAAACATGATAATTAGTGTCAACAATTCAGTTCGAGATTCACGAACACCGCCCAGCAAGCCGATGCAAGCCCCGCGCAGAAAGGGACCAGTCACGTGAACAGCCACAATCCATTCCACTTTTCGCAAAGCCCACGCCGTCCGGCTTCAACGATCGAAAATCGGATGCCTGCAATGCGCGAACCGATGCGCGTCCTCACCAGCCAGTCGCTGTTTGTCGGGCGAGCACGAGATCGGGATCGAGCATCACGGCTCGCTCTACAGGCTGAAAATCACCCGTCAGGGCAAGTTGATCCTGAACAAGTAGGGGATTGAGATGGATGCTTTGGTGAAGCCCGCGCCGCGGGAGATCAGGCAGGCGCGTGCCGACAACCCGAAGATGCGGGAGCGCGACCTGGCCGCTCAGCTCGGCATTTCCGAGGCCGAGTTCGTTGCTGCTTTCGTCGGCGAAGGCGTCACCCGCATCGAGCCGCGCGTCAACGACGTTTTGACCGGGCTGGAAGCGGTCGGCGAGGTCATGGCGCTGACCCGCAACGAGAGCGCCGTGCACGAAAAGATCGGCGTCTACGACAAGGTGGTCACCGGCAACCACAATGCGATGGTGCTCGGCGAGCAGATCGATCTGCGCATCTTCCCGAAAATCTGGACGCACGGCTTTGCCGTCGAAAAGCGCGACGGCGACGAGATCCGGCACAGCCTGCAGTTCTTCGACGAAATGGGCGAAGCCGTCCACAAGGTGCATCTGAGGCCGGCTTCAAATCTCTACGCCTATCAGAAGCTGGTCGCCGATCTGGTGTCGGCCGATCAGTCGCAAGCGGCGCGGATGGCGCCGGTTGACACTGCGAACGACGACAACGCGCCGGAAGGCGCCGCCAATGTCGACGATCTGCGCGACCGCTGGAGCCGGCTGACCGACGTCCACCAGTTCTTCGGCATGCTGAAGGCGCTGAAGCTCAGCCGTCACGAAGCCATTCGCATGGTAGGACAGGACTACGCCTGGCCGCTCGACGGCGACGCGCTCGCCGCGATGCTCAATCACGCCGTGCAGGGCGAGATCCCGATCATGTGCTTCGTCGGCAACCGCGGCTGCATCCAGATCCATTCCGGGCCGATCCAGAACGTCAAGCCGATGGGACCGTGGATCAACATCTTCGACGAGACGTTCCACCTGCATCTGAGGCTCGACCACATCCAGGAATTGTGGGCGGTGCGCAAGCCAACCAGGGACGGCCACGTCACCTCGCTCGAAGCCTACGATGCCGACCGCAAGATGATCATCCAGTTCTTCGGCAAGCGGCATGAAGGCCAGGGCGAGCGCGACGACTGGCGCTTCCTCGCCGAGAACCTGCCGCGCGTTCCACGCTCAACGGCTGCGTGAGGAGAAAGAATGCGTATCGTTTCATCGATCAGAGCGCGCATTGCGGGGGCCGCGCTGGCTTTCGCTCTTGCCGTCTCGCCGGCGCTTTCGGACGAGACGACCGCCGTGCTGCCGAAAACCGCACGCATCGTTTCGATCGGCGGCTCGGTGACCGAGATCGTTTATGCGCTCGGCCAGGAGAAGCGGCTGCTCGCCCGCGATTCGACCAGCGTCTATCCGGAGGCGGTGTTCTCGCTGCCGGACGTCGGCTATATGCGGCAGTTGTCGCCGGAAGGCGTGTTGTCGGTGGACCCCGACGCGATCATCGCGCTCGAAGGCAGCGGTCCGCGCGAGGCGATCGACGTGCTCAAGAAGGCAAGCGTGCCTTTCGTCATGGTTCCGGAAAAGTTCGACCGCGACGGCATCGTCGAGAAGATCAGGATCGTCGGACATGCGCTCGGCGAAGAGGAAAAGGCGGCGGAGCTCGCGAGATCGGTCGAGGCCGACATCGCCGCCGCCCAGGCGCTGACCGCCAAGATCGGCGAGCGCAAGCGCGTGCTGTTCATCCTGAGCACCCAGGGCGGCAAAATTCTCGCTTCGGGCACCGGCACCGCCGCCGACGGCATCATCGCCATGGCGGGAGCCGAGAACGTCATCAGCGAATTCACCGGCTACAAGCAACTGTCCGACGAGGCGATCGTCTCCGCCAGGCCGGACGTCATCCTGATGATGGACCGCGCCGGCCAGAGCATCTCCGAGGCCGACCTTTTCGCCAATCCGGCGATCGCCTCGACGCCGGCCGGCCAGGCCAAAAAACTGATCCGCATGGACGGCGCCTATCTGCTCGGCTTCGGCCCGCGCACCGCCGCCGCCATCCGCGACCTGTCCGCCGCGCTTTACGGCGGCGCGGTGCAGAACTGACACAGCATGGTCGACCGATCCGCCGAGAGCGCGCTGACGATGGGCGCGGGCCGCAGTCTTGACGGCGACCGTGCCGGCAGGGCGCGGCTGGCGATCGTGCTGCTTTGCGCGGTGCTTGCCGCTACCGCGCTGATCAGCCTGGCATCCGGCGCCTCCGACGCTTCGGCGGTGACGGTGCTGCGGGACTGGCTGTTTTCGTCGTTTTCGCAGGACGATGCACTTTCGGCCCGCGACCGCATCATCATCTACGATATCCGCCTGCCGCGCGTCGTGCTGGGGATGCTGATCGGCGCCGCACTTGCCGTTTCCGGCGCCGTCATGCAGGGGCTTTTCCGCAATCCGCTCGCCGATCCAGGCATCGTCGGCGTGTCCAACGGCGCCAGCCTCGGCGCTGTGGCGGTGATCGTGCTCGGCGGAACCGTGCTTGCCCCGTTCACCGCGCTGCTCGGCATCTATGCGCTGCCCGTCGCCGCCTTCTGGGGAGGGTTGGCGGTGACGCTGGTCCTCTATCGGGTGTCGACAAGGCGCGGCCAGACCTCGATCGCCACCATGCTGCTCGCCGGCATCGCGCTCGGCGCCATGGCATTGGCCTTCACCGGAATGTTGATCTTCATGGCCGACGACCGGCAATTACGCGACCTGACGTTCTGGCAACTCGGTTCTCTCGCCGGCGCGACCTGGGGCAAGATCGTCACCGCCGGGCCGATCATGGTGGCAGCACTTGCGGCAGCACCCTTCCTGGCGCGCGGCCTCAACGCGCTGGCGCTCGGCGAAGCGGCCGCCAGCCATCTCGGCATCCCGGTGCAGCGTTTCAAATATGTGGCGATCGTCGCGGTGTCCGCCGTCGGTCGGCGCCTCGGTGGCGGTCAGCGGCGGCATCGGTTTCGTCGGCATCGTGGTGCCGCATCTGCTACGTCTGGTGATCGGGCCCGACAACCGCTACCTGCTGCCGGCTTCGGCGCTGCTCGGCGCCAGCCTGCTTTTGCTCGCCGACGCCGTCAGCCGCACCATCGTGGCGCCGGCCGAACTGCCGATCGGCATCGTCACCGCCGCGGTCGGTGCGCCGTTTTTCCTGTGGAGCCTGCTGCGCAAGCGCGGCCTGATCGATCTTTGAGGCGGGATGGAATGATCGAAGCACGCGACGTCTCGGTTTCCATCGGCGGCAAGCGCATCGTCCAGAATGTCGATTTCGCCGTGCGGCCGGGAGAACTGGCGGCGATCGTCGGTCCCAACGGTTCCGGCAAGACGACTTTCCTCAGGGCGCTTTCCGGCGATCTGCCGCACGGCGGTTCGGTGATGATGAACGGCCGCGAGATCGCACGGATGAAGCCATGGGAATCGGCGGCGTTGCGCGCCGTGCTGCCGCAGCAGACCGCGCTGTCGTTTCCGTTCACGGTGCGCGAGATCGTCAGGCTCGGCATGCTCAACGGCCGATCCGGCGTGCTGGCGGGAGAGGCGGAGAGGCTGCCGGATCGCGCGCTGGCGCGGGTCGACCTCGACGGTTTCGCCGGGCGTTTCTACCAGGAGCTTTCCGGCGGCGAGCAACAGCGGGTGCAGCTTGCCCGCGTGCTCTGCCAGGTGTGGGCGCCGGTGCTGGAGGGCGCGCCGCGCTATCTTTTCCTCGACGAGCCGGTGTCCAGCCTCGATATCAAGCACCAGCTGATCATCATGAACATCGCGCGCGATTTCGCCAGACGGGGAGGGGGCGTCGTCGCCATCCTTCACGACCTCAACCTGACCGCCATGTATGCCGACCGCGTGCATGTGATGCATCGCGGGCAGCTTGCCGCCGCCGGCTCGCCGCAGGAGGTGCTGAGCGACGATCTCATCGCTCGGGTGTTCGAATGCCGGCTGAAGGTCGGCGTGCTGCCGGCCGGCAATGTGCCGTTCGTGCTGCCGCAGTCGGCGGGGGTTTAAGGGGCAGGAGACACCCCCGCCGGATTTTTCACATGGCCTTGTCGCATCCAATTTTCGATGGGCAGCGATTGGGCTATGATGTGATTCCGGCGCGGCCCACGCCTCCTCCCTCCATCGGGAAAGTACTATTCGTGCGGGGCCATTCCATTGCGAACCGACTGTCCGAGCACCAAGCATAAGGAGGGATTGCGATAATTGCTCGCAATAGGAGGTTCCTGAAATGCAACTGTCCGCGCCCGTTTACCAACTGAAGCGCAAAGCCAAACTCTTATCCCGCGAAAAGAACATCCCCCTGCATGAAGCCCTGGACCGCATTGCCGGCGGGGAAGGTTTCGGCGGCTGGAGTTTGCTCGCCGCCAAGGCGTCAGCGACCGCGCCTGCCGGCAAGCTGTTCGCCCGACTTGCTCCCGGTGACATTGTCCTGGTGGGCGCCCGGCCCGGCCACGGCAAGACCCTGATGAGCCTCGAACTGGCCGTCGAAGCCATGAAATCCGGCGGCCGCGGCGTGTTCTTCACGCTGGAATATACGGCAAAGGACGTTCTGGACCGGTTTCGCGCCCTCGGCGTCGAGCCGGCACGTTTCGACGGCCTGTTCGAATTCGACGATTCCGACTTCATCAACGCCGACTACATCATGAAGTCGTTGGCCTTGGCACCGCGCGGCACCCTAGTCGTGATCGATTATCTTCAGTTGCTCGATCAGAGGCGCGAAAACCCGGAATTGACCGTCCAGGTCCGCGCTCTGCGGTCGTTTGCGCGGGAGAGGGGACTGATCATCGTCTTCATCTCCCAGATCGATCGATCGTACGATCCGGCGGCGAAGCCGTGTCCCGATATCGAAGATGTCCGGCTGCCGAACCCGCTCGACCTGACGCTGTTCGACAAGACGTGCTTCCTGAACAACGGCGAAGTTCGGTTTCGATCAGCCAGTTGAGGCGTCGGACGATCGGCCACGTCGCGGACTGACAGTCTGCGGCGTCGCCTTCGGGAGCAGTCGTTCAGCTTGCCAGTGCCGGGCGCTCTATCAGGTCGATGCCGAGCAAGGCGCGCACGTTGGGTCGCGCCTTGACCAGATCCTCGATCGTGTAGCGCTCGAGCACGCCGAAGAAGGCATTGAGCGCCTCGCGCAGCGCGGCGTTCAATGCACAGCTGTCGACCAGCGGGCACTCCGTCGCGTCGTTCTCGAAACACTCGGCCATGGCGAAGTTTTCTTCGGTGACGCGCACGACGTCGAACAGGTTGATCTCCGCCGCGGGCTTGCCCAGCCTGACGCCGCCATTGCGGCCGCGCACCGTCTCGACGAGGCCATGCTCGACCAGCGGCTGCAGGATCTTGAACAGAAAGAGTTCGGAGACGGTGTAAGCCGCGGCGATCTCGGGAATACGGCTCAGCCGTCCCTCATTCGCCGCGCAGTACATCAGGATCCGGATTGCGTAGTTGGTCTGGCGGGTAAGCCGCATCGCTCGTCCTCGGAGTCACTTCGATTGGGCCGACTATGGACCACAGTTTAGAATTATTCCAGAACGTAATTGGATAAGTTGAAGAGAAAAGTCAACTTAAATGAGCCGGAAGCGGCATCCGGCTTCCTGCAAGGGCGGCCTGCTTAGGGAATTGTGGACGAGGGCCGGCGGGCATTCCAAAGCGGAACGCAGGTCGCGCCAGAAGAATTCGCCGAGGAACGCCGCCGCTTTGTCCGAAATGCCGGCAATCTTGTTCGTGGACGTTAAAAATATTGCTCAAGATTTGAGCGGATGCGGTCCAGCACGGTGTGACCGGAAACGTCAGGCAGGAATTTTTTGCCCGTGATCGCCTCATAAGCCTGCCCGTACACGCGCGAGACTTGTTCGACGATCTCGTCGGGAATCTTCGGGATCGGTTCCTTGTAGGGATCGCACCGCGCCGATACCCACGACCTGATGAAATCCTTGTCCAGGCTCTCCGGCCGTCTGCCGCCCTCAAAAGCCTGTTCGTAGCTCGCCGCGATCCAGTAGCGGCTGCTGTCGGGCGTGTGGATTTCGTCCGCGAGAATTATGGTCCCGTTCTCGTCGGTGCCGAATTCGTATTTGGTGTCGGCGAGGATCAGGCCGCGTTCGGCGGCGCGCGCCTGGCCGCGGGCGAACAGCTGCAAGGCGTAGCCCGATACGGCATCCCACTGTCCCTGCGTGAGAAGGCCGTGTTCGATGATGTCGGCTTTGGACAGAGGCTCATCGTGACCACCGTCGAAAGCCTTGCTTGTCGGGGTGATGATCGCTTCGGGTAGTTTTTCATTGTCGCGCAACCCGTCCGGCAAGACCGATTCCGTACATATTGCGGTCGCCATTCCTGTACATGGTCAGGATCGAGGTGCTGGTGGTTCCCGCCAAATAGCTACGCACGACGATTTCGACCGGCAGTATGTCGAGCCGGGTGCCGACGACGACATTTGGATCGGGATATTCAAGGACATGGTTCGGGCAGATGTCAGCAGTTTCTTCGAACCAGTACCGGGCCGTCTGCGTCAGAATTTCTCCCTTGAACGGGATCGAGGTCAGGATGGTGTCGAAGGCACTGACCCGGTCGGTGGCGATGATGATGCGTCGCCCGTCCGGCAGGTCGTAGTTTTCGCGCACCTTGCCCTTGTAGTGGTTGGGAAGTTCGGGAATGAAAGCGTCAGACAGAGCGTGCATTTTGTTTTTCCGCCTTCCGGAAATCGGGGATGTGCATCGCATAAGCTTTCAACCGTGTGCGCATCAAGCAGAATGGTCAGGGCACAAGCCTTTTCCAACCCGACGGCCAAAGTCTTGCCGACGATGTCGCTGGTACTATTGTCGGCTGACGACGATCCAGAAACCAACGGTACAGGACACCTCATGAAACTCGGATTCATCGGCACGGGCGCGCTCACATCCGCGATTGTCACCGGGCTTAAATCCGTGGCGGACAATTCCGTGCCGGTTCTCTTGTCGCCTCGCAATGAAGAAATCGCCGCCGGCCTGGCTTCCCGCTATCCGGATGTGCACGTTGCCCCCGACAATCAGGCCGTTCTCGACAATTGCGATACGATCATGCTCGCGATTCGGCCGCAGATTGCGCATGAAGTGCTTCCGGAATTGCGGTTTCGCCGTAGCCATCATGTCGTCAGCCTGATCGCCATCCTGTCCCGCGAGGAGATCGCCGCCTTGATTGCGCCCATGGAGCAGGTGACGAAAGCACTTCCCATGCCCATGATCGCCTACAGGCAGGGAGCGACGATCATCTGTCCGCCCGATCCGGACGTGGCGGCATTCTTCGGCAAGCTAGGCAAGGTGATCGAGGTCGAGGATTCGAGCGAGTTCGACGCGCTGAGCGTCGTTACAGCGACATTTGCCACCTATTTCAAATACCTCGATACGATCCACGGATGGCTGAAAGACCACGGCGTCGCGGATGCGAAAGCGCGCGACTATATAGCCACCCTTTTCAAGGCGCTGGCGAACGCTCCGGAAACAACGCCGGATGCGGGCTTCATGCACCTGGCGGAAGAATATGCGACACGCGGCGGCATCAACGAGCAGGTCCTGCGCGAACTCACGGCCGGGAATGTATTTGATTTATTTGCAAAAAGCCTGGATGGCGTCCATCGGCGCATCTTGGCGTCTTGAGATGCGAGGGCGAGATGCGCCTAATCCGACAAACCGGCCAAACGGCGTTCAGCCGTTCAGCCCGGTCCGGCGCAGGATGACGTTTCCTCCGTCTTCGAACACGAAGTCGGGACGGGCCTGCAAGAACTCGTCCGTCGCCGTCCGGCACCCGCCGTAGTCATGGTAGTCATCGATCAGGATGACCCCTCGCGGACTCATCCGGTCTGCCAGGCTGTTCAGGCAATAGGTGACCGGGTCATACCAGTCACAGTCGATATGGGCGAAGGCGATACGCTCTAGCCCTGCCGCCGGGAGGGTGTTCTGGAACAGCCCTTTATGCAGGTTGATCGTCGACCCGTCGACGGTGAGGCCATGTTTGGTGAAGGAACGGCAGACCTCGTCGTAAAGATTGTCGCGATAGCCGTAGTAAAGATCGTCGTTGATACCCTTGGATTTCCCGCTCGCGATCGTCTTGTACCGGTTTTTTGCCTTCTGGTCGTCCTTCTCCGACTCGGGCGGAGGTATCATTCCGAAAACGTCGAAGCCGTGAAAGCGGCGCCCATGGCGGCTCGCGTGCTTGGACAGGATGATCGCGCTTCCGCCGAGCGCAATGCCGAATTCGGCTATATCGCCAGGCACGTTCTCTTTCAGAACCTCCTTCAGTGCCGTCTCGAGACGTCTCAGCCTCCAGGGCGAAAGGTAGGTGAGGCGCTTCCGCCGCACCGACCGCGCCGTGGCACTCAATCGGGAAACGTCAAGCATGTGGCGCGTGCGCCAGTAAACAGAGCTCAAAGAGGGCATTTTTCCTCCCGACAGCCGCCGCCCCTCCTTTATCGATTCGCCCGTCCCGATGTGCAACCGGACAAACCGTTCACATTTTTCAGCATCTCAAGGCGGAATGTTATCTGTTGCGCTTGGGTGGGAAGATGAGCTTGCATGACGGGCAGCAGAAGGGCTGCAATGCGTTCTTTCGAACCGTCGCGCTCTAGGACCGGTCGTTGTCCCGAGCGGATGAATCAAGCGCGATGCGCATCTGTTCCATCGACTGCGGTCCGCCATGACCTTCGGATTCAATGACAAATAGACGGCTAGCCGGCCACAGTTGATGAAGGCGCCAAGCTGTTATCAAGGGCCCGCTGACGTCGCGGCGACCATGGATGAGAACGGCGGGAATATGAGAGACGTTGCTGAGAATCTCCCTTCCGCTCTGAAGAAATCCGTCGTTCGACCAGTAATGTGTAACGAGGGTGGCAAATACGAGCTGGCGTTCCTCGTCAAGACGCTGGTCGATCGGTACCCAATTGGGGTCAAGCGAAACATGCGTTGATTCCCAATCGTTCCAGGCGCGGACTGCCTGCAGTCGGTCCGGCAGATCACCTGTGGCAAGCCGCCGAGCATAGGCTTCCACGATGCGTTCACCTTCGCCTCTGCGAGAATCCCATTCAAACCGCTGCCACGCTTCGGGAAAAATGCGCCCAACGCCGTCGGTGATCCAGTCAACCTCCTCCCGGCTGGTTGCCGTTACCGCGACGAGCACCAACTCTGCGATCCTATCCGGGTGCGCCTGGGCGTAGGCAAGCGCAAGTGTCGTCCCCCACGACACGCCTGACACGAGCCACGTCTCGATGCCGAGATGCGTCCTGACCGCCTCGATGTCCTCGATGAGCGCCTCCGTCGTGTTGCAGTGCAGTTCGCCAAGGGCGTTGGTGGCGAGAGGGCGGCTTCGCCCGCATCCGCGCTGATCAATCCCCACGATGCGATATTTTTGGGGGTTGAAGTGACGGCGATAGCTGCTTGAACGAAGAGCGCTGCCAGGGCCGCCATGCAGAAATAGAGCAGGCTTCCCCGCAGGGTTGCCCGATATTTCCCAGTAGATTTCGTTTCCGTCGGCGACGCTGAGAAGCCCAGCATCGAACGGATCAATTGGAGGATAGAACTTTTCTGTCGTGACCATGTTCGATACACCAGCGGGAGCGCGCATCAATCGGGCCGACGCGGCCGTTCAAAACCACGGCGCCGGGGCGCAGCTCACTTCGCCTCGCGAAACCGCCCGACATAGATCATCGGCCAGCGTTTGCCGGTGATGTAGAACAGACCGGTGGCAGGATCGCGGGCGATGCCGTTCAGCACGTTATCCTGGCTGGCGGCGATGGCGTCGGTTTCTTCCGGCGTGATGATTTCGCGCAAGGGCGACATGTCCGCTTCGGCGTCGACGCAGCCCGTTTGAGGATCGACGCGGACGATCCAGTCCGCCGTATAGATGTTGCCGTAGAGCTTGCCGTCGACATATTCGAGCTCGTTCAGCCAGGCGGGCACAACGTCGCCTGCCGTACGCAACGGCACTTCGCGGGTGATCTTGAAGGTTTCGGGGTCGGTGTAGCGCAGCATGCCCTCTCCATCGGTGAAGAGAAGGCTTTTGCCGTCGTTGGCAAGGCCCCAGCCGGAATGGGGATTGTCCATCCGGCGCAAAAGCTTGCCGTCGAGATCGTAGACGAAGACCAGGTTCTCCTCCCAGGTAAGCTGGAACACTTCGTCGTTGAGGATCGTCAGGCCCTCGCCGAACACGGAGGTGCCGCGATCGGCCAGCACCGTCACCTTGCCGGCGAGATCGATGAGGTTGAGGCGCGTCTGACCGCCGGTGCGGCCGGTGCTCTCGTAGAGCCTGCCGTCGCGGAACTCGAGACCTTGCGTATAGCCGGTCACGCCGCGAGAGATTTTGAACTCGACGACGAAATGGAGCGGTTTCGGCACCGGACATTCGGCGGCGCGGATGGCGGTCGCCGGGAGAAGAGCCGCGCAGAGCGCCAGGATCGTTCGCGGGATGAAAAAGGGCATGCCCGCTCATGGCACGGGAACGCGGCGGCTTCAACGCCGGAGCGGCGGGATCGGCGAATTGTCGGGCGGCTTTCGGCAGCGTCATCCTGCCGCCGCCGGGCAGGCCGCGCCGCCGCCTTGCGTTTCGAGAAAATCTCGCGATTAATCGGGGAAATACCGGCTTGCCGGATAATATGGGGAGCATGCTCATGGCGCCGGCAAACGCGCTTCATCCCATTCCCAATCCGGCCGGCAAGCCGTTCATCGGCAACATGCTCACCGTCGACAGCGATGCGCCGCTGCAAAGCCTGATGCAGCTGACGCGCGAGCATGGGCCGATCTTCTGGCTGAACATGATGGGCACGCCGCTGGTCGTCGTGTCCGGCGCCGATCTGGTGGAGGAAATCTGCGACGAGAGCCGTTTCGACAAGGCCGTGCGCGGGCCGCTGCGCCGCATCCGCGCGCTGGCCGGCGACGGGCTGTTTACCGGCGACACGCAGGAGCCGAACTGGGGCAAGGCGCACAACATCCTGTTGCCCACCTTCGCGCAGCGCGCCATGGCCGGCTACCTGCCGCTGATGCACGACATCGCCGAGCAGCTCTGCACCAAATGGGAGCGGCTCAATGCCGACGACGAGGTCGATGTCGTCCACGACATGACCGCACTTGCGCTGGACACGATCGGCATCTGCGGCTTCGACTACCGCTTCAATTCCTTCTACCGGCGCGACTACCATCCCTTCATCGACGCGCTGACCCGCACGCTGGAAACCTGCATGGTGCAGCGCGGGCTGCCGTTCGAGAAAGTGATCCTGACCCGGCGGCTGAACCAGTTGAAGGAAGACGTCGCCTTCATGAACAGGCTGGTCGACGACATCATCCGCGAGCGGCGGCGCGGTGGCGGCGACCAGAGCCAGAAGGATCTGCTGAACTTCATGCTGGCCGGCGTCGACAAGGTCACCGGCGAAAGCCTCTCCGACGAGAACATCCGCTTCCAGATCAATACGTTCCTCATCGCCGGCCACGAGACGACGTCGGGGCTGCTTTCCTTCACGCTCTATTTCCTGGTCAACAACCCGGACGTGCTGGCCAAGGCCTACGAGGAGGTCGACCGTGTGCTCGGCAACGATCTCGCAGTGCAGCCGACGATCAGCCAGGTCAACCAGCTCACCTATGTCCAGCAGATCCTCAACGAGGCGCTCAGGCTCTATCCGACGGCGCCGGCGATCGGGCTTTACCCCTACAAGGACGAGGTGATCGGCGGACAAGTACAAGATCAGGAAGGGCACCTTCATCACGCTGCTGACGCTGATGCTGCACCGCGACCCGTCGGTGTGGGGACCGGAGCCGGAAAGAGTTCAACCCCGACAATTTCTCGCGCGAAGCGGAAGCGGCGCGGCCGCCCAATGCCTTCAAGCCGTGGGGCAACGGCCAGCGCGCCTGCATCGGCCGGCAGTTCGCCATGCAGGAGGCGACGATGGTGCTCGGCATGATCCTGCAGCGCTTCCAGCTGTTCGACCACCAGAAGTACCAGCTCAAGATCAAGGAGACGCTGTCGATCAAGCCGGACGGCTTTCCGCATCAAGGTCAAGCCGCGGCCGGGCCGCACCCGCAGCGCCGTGGTGCCGGGTGCCGCGCTTGCCAGCCAGAACGACAAGTCGCCGAAGGCCGCCGAAGTGGCGCGGCGGCCGAGCCACGGCACGCGCGCGACGATCCTCTACGGCTCCAATCTCGGCACGACCGAGGAACTGGCGCGCACCATCGCCAGTTCGGCCGAGCTCAACGGGTTCGACACCAGGCTCGCCGACCTCGATGCCTATGCCGGCAACTTGCCGACCGAGGGCGCCGTCATCATCGCCAGCGCTTCCTACAACGGCGCGCCGCCCGACAATGCGGCGAAGTTCGTCAAATGGCTGGACGAGGCGAAGCCGGGCGCGGCCTGCCGGCGTCAACTACCTGGTCTTCGGCTGCGGCAACCGCGACTGGGCTTCGACCTTCCAGGCGACGCCGCGCCATCTCGACGAGCGCATGGAGGCGCTGGGCGCCCGCCGCATCGTGCCGCGCGGCGAGGCCGACGCGCGCGAGGATCTCGACGGCCAGTTCCAGGACTGGTTCAGGAAACTCTGGCCGCAGGTCGGCGCGGCGCTGAAACTCGGACATCGATTTCTCCGACCAGGCCAAGGCGGAGCCGCTCTACAAGGTCGAGATCGTATCCGGCGCGCCGGTCAATCCGGTCGATCGGCCAGTCCGGCGCCAGGCCGATGAAAATCGTCGCCAACCGCGAATTGCAGAACGATGGGCCGAACGTCCGACCGCTCGACCCGCCACATCGAGGTGGCGTTGCCGGAAGGCCATGACCTACCGGCCGGGCGATCATCTGTGCGTCGTGCCGGTCAACGAGCGCCGCCCTTGTGGAGCGGGTCGAAAAGCGCTTCGGCTTCGCGCCCGACGCGCAGATCAGGCTGAACACCACCGGCGGCCGGCACGCGCCTTTCCCGGTCGACGGGCCCGCTGTCGGTGCGCCGTATCCTGTCCGACTATGTCGAGCTGCAGCATGTGGCGACCCGCAAGCAGATTCAGACGATGGCCGAGCACACACGCTGCCCGGTGACCAGGCCGAAGCTCGAAAAACTGGCCGGCGGAGGCGAGGGACGGCGGCGACGCTCTACAAGGCCGAGGTCTTTGCCAAGCGCAAATCCGTGCTCGATCTGCTGGAAGAGTTCCCGGCCTGCGAGCTGCCGTTCGGCCTCTATCTCGAAATGCTGCCGCTGATGGCCCCCGCTACTATTCGATCTCGTCGTCGCCGAACGCCGCGCCGGGCCGCTGCGCCGTCACCGTCGGCGTCATCGAAGGTCCGGCCCGTTCGGGCAACGGCATCTTCAAGGGCGTCTGCTCGACCCATCTGGCCGATCTGCGGCGAGGGCGGCACCATCCACGCCTCGATCAAGGAAACCAAGGCCGGCTTCCGGCTGCCCGACGATCCGGAAAAGCCGATCATCATGGTCGGCCCCGGCACCGGGCTGGCGCCGTTCCGCGCTTTTCTGCAGGAGCGTGCACGACTGGCCGCAGTCGGCCAGAAAACTCGGGCCGGCGATGCTGTTCTTCGGCTGCCGCCATCCCGACCAGGATTTCCTCTATCGCGAGGAACTGGAGGAGATGGCTGCCAAGGGCCTTGTCGAGCTCCACGTCGCCTTTTCGCGCCACAATGGCGAGAAAGCCTATGTGCAGGATCTTCCTGCGCAAGAACCGCAAACGGGTGTGGGAGCTGATCGAGGCCGGCGCCCATATCTATGTCTGCGGCGACGGCAGCCGCATGGAGCCCGACGTCAAACGCGCGCTGGCGACGCTGTATGCCGAAGAAAAAGATACAGGTTCGGCAGCCGCGGATGTCTGGATGAATGAGATGGGGCGCGACAACCGCTATGTGCTGGATGTCTGGGCGGGGAATTGAAACAATGGTTTAGGGCTGCCGGTTGACCTCACGTCCGGCCTTACGTTGACGTAAAGCCCTTGCAATTCATGTTGCGGCGCACAATATTGGCGGCGACAGGAGTCGAGCGACTCGGGGAGGAACCCACGAGGAGTGCGACATGCATAAGATTGCATCCCATGCCGTCCCCCCAACGGGTACGATACGGCAGCTCAGACCTTCCGATCTGCCGCTCTTCCGCGACCATCTCCTGAGGCTGGACGGGGAGAGCCGCCGCGATCGTTTCAATGGAATAACCGACGATGAATTCGTCGGCGTCTATGCCGCGCGCTGTTTTGCCGACGGCACGACCGTCATCGGCTATGTCGAGGGCGGCAAGGTGCTAGGCGCGGCGGAATTGCACGAGCGGCCGGAAGACGCGGTGCCGACCGGCGAGATCGCTTTCAGCGTCGAGCGCGGATTGCAGCATCGCGGCATCGGCAGCCGCCTGTTCGAGCGGCTGATCCTCAATGCACTCGGGCTCGGCTATACGCGGCTCTTGGTCACGACCCATCATGAGAACGCGGCGATGAAGGCGCTGGCACGCAAATTCGGCGCCGAACTGGTTTTCGAGGCGGGCGAGACGATGGGCATCATCGAACTGGCGCCGGTCGCGGTTTCGCTGTCGATCACGCTTGGCGGCTCCAACGTCTCTACGGTCGGCGCCTCGACGTAATTCAGAAGCCGTGCGCCCCGGAACCTGCCGCGCTGTTTTCCGTTGAACCTACGTCCGAGGCTAACGCGGAGGACAGCGATATGCTTACCGCCTTTCAGATTCTGACGCTGCTGATCGTCGCACTGATGCTGGTGACGACCCTCGGCCATGCGCTCGAACTGCCCGGCAAGATGCGGCTTTCCAAGGAGAATTACCTCAAGGTACAGCCGATCTACTATCCGGGCTTCACCTTCGCCGGCATAGCCGAACCAGTCGGCTTGTTGGCACTGTTGGTGCTCGCGGTGGTCTTCCGGGGCGAGGGAACGGCATTCTGGCTGACGCTGACGGCCTTGCTGGCCATTGCCGCCGCGCACGGGCTTTACTGGCTGGTCACGCACCCGGTGAACAATTTCTGGCTCAAGGACACGGAACTCGCCGGCGCCGGCAAGGGTTTCTTCGGCTTCGGCACCCGCGATCTCGGCACAGCACCCTGGACCGAACTGCGCGATCGTTGGGAATATTCGCATCTGGCGCGGTCGGTTTTGGTGCTGGCCGCCTTCCTGTGCCTGAGCACGGCAATCGCGCTCGACTGACGCACGTTCAGGAGATGCGCAAAGAAAAGGCCCGCTTGGCAGCGGGCCTCAGATTGCTGACAAACCCCGTCGATTTGGGCGGGGTTTTGTTTTATGGGTCTGATTGCATTTGGAATTGGCTGTCAGGATTGATTGGCAGGAGGCCGGCGGCGCTGAGGCCGACCTCAGACGAGACCGGGTTTGGGCTTCGGCCAGAGGCAAAGGGCGATTTTCTTGATGTTCTGGGCGGCGGCGGCAAGCAGGCACTGGCAGGCGACGCGGATGCGACTTCGAAAGCGGGCGTAGCGATGGCCGTGCAGCTGCTTGGCGTCGGCGAAGGAGCGCTCGACGGTCTCCTTGCGGCGCCGGTAGATGGCCTTGCCCCAGGCTGTCAGCCGGTTGGCGTCGTTGCGCTCGCGGGCATCCTGCCAGACATGGCGGGTGATGGCGCGCATGGCCTTGGCGTTGGAGGTGCATGAGGCCAGCAGCGGGCAGTCGCGGCAGATCGCGGGGTCGCTCCTGTAGTGGCGATAGCCGGTGCGGTCGGTGGTGGCGTAGGCAAGCAACTGGCCTTGCGGGCAGCGATAGCCGTCGAGCGTCCGGCTCGTAGGAGAAAGACGCTCTTCCTCATCATGCCTGGCTTGGGCGGGGTCGGATTGCGGTAGCCGGTGACGCCGCTGATTTGACGCTCCTCCAGCCCCTTGGCGATGCCCGGCGTGGCATAGCCGGCGTCGAAGCCCGACCGCCCCCACGTGAAAGTCGAAGCGTTCGATCTGACGATCGAGGCGGGCCGAGATAGACCGTCGAATCATGCACCACCGCCGTGGTGTGCGTGTCGGTGATGATGGCGTGCGCGGCGTCGACCGTGCGGTGGTCGAGATAGAAGAAGCCCTTCGGCTTGCCATCGCGCACCATGTAGCCGGCGTCGGGATCGGTGCGGGAGACCTTTGCTCTCTTTCTCCACCGGCTGGCGCTCCTTCTCCTTCAGCGGCTTCTTGCCGTGCGCGGCGCGATCTTCATCGATTGCGGCATCGAGCGCCTCCCAGTAGTCGGCGCGTGATTTGGCAATCACCGCCAGGTCGAAGCGGTTCTTGTTGGCGTTGGCCTTCAGATGCGTGGAGTCGGTGTAGAGCACCGTGCCGTCGACCAGGCCTGCCCGGATCGCCTGCTCGACGATGCGGTCGAAGATCGACTGCGCGATCGTCTCGTCCTGGTAGCGCCGGCGCCGGTTCTGGCTCAGCGTCGAGGCATCGAACACCTTGTCCGTCAGCTTCAGCCGCAAGAACCAGCGATAGGCGACGTTGACCTCGATCTCGCGCACCAGCTGCCGTTCCGAGCGCACCCCAAACAGATAGCCGATGAACAGCGCCTTGAACATCAAGGTCGGGTCGAGCGGCGGGCGGCCGTTGTCGGGCGAGTAGAGCGGCGCCGTCAGATCGTGGATGAAGGTAAAGTCGATCGCACGCTCGATCTTGCGCAACAAGTGGTCAGCCGGCACCAACTGATCCAACGTCACAATCTCAAGTGCGGTCTGTTCAGGCGGCGGGTCGCTTCAACATGACCCAGTGAATCAAAAACCCCCGGCTAACGCCAGGGGTTTGTCAGCAGTCTGAGGCCCGCTTGGCAGCGGGCCTTTGGTCGTACCGGTTCCGAAGAAAGCTCAGGCGGCCTTCTGGCCATAGAACTTGGAAAACTCGGCCTGGGCGTTCTTCGCGCCTTCGGTGACGACGGACTTGGCGGTGTCGGCCGCGTCGCGGACGCGATCGAAATTGGCACGGGCGTTCTCGCGAACGAAATCGGCCTGGATCTGGACGGCTTCATTGATCGACTGCGCGCCGGCAACCTTCTCGACGGTCGAGAGAGCGTGCTGGACATTGGCGAGCGTCGCATCGAGCAGGCCGCGGGTGAAGTTGGCGTAACCGCCGACGAACGAGGTCGCGAACTTCTCAACGGTGCTGGTGGCATTGGCCGCACCGGTATGAACGGTCTCGGCGCGGTCCTTGGCGGACGAAGCGGTGCGCTTCACGAAATCGCGAGCGGCAGCCGGAACTTCGAGCTTGCCCTGGACATTTTCGAAAGCCTTCTGGACCGAAGCGAAATAGGTCGATTCAGCGGCGGGGGTCTTTGCGGTCTTGGTCATTTTCCATCCTCATCGGAGCTATGGTTGGCCCCGTTCGTCATCGACCCGGGGAATGGCCGTCATATAGTCAGCGATATTGTGCAGTGCAATATAGAATTTTGGTGCAATGCAATATTTCGCATAAGGCATTGAAATATCTGCTTAAAAAATATCGTCCGGCATATCAAATCGGCCTGTACGCCGGAATTTTACAGGGCGTCGGGCGGACAGCCGCGCTTTCCAAGCGCCTCTTGAAACCGCTATTGGAATGACTGGACCCACTTCCCGCCTCGAACAGGACGGACCCGTTCCATGTCGTCAAGCGACCTTCATCCGCCAGCCCCCACGACTTCCCTTGCCGGCACTTTTGCCGCGGCCGATGCCGAAAAGCTCGCCGCGCTGCGCCGGACCAAGGCGATCGCCACATTCATGCTGGTCGCTGTGTGTGGCCGTCTTCGCCGCCGCCAAGTCGCTTGAGCACCGCTGGCCCTGCTCGGCTTCGTCGCGGCCTTCGCCGAAGCCGCCACCATCGGCGGCATCGCCGACTGGTACGCGGTGGTGGCGCTGTTCAAGCGGCCGCTCGGCCTGCCGATCCCGCACACCGCGATCATTCCGGAGAACCAGAACCGCATCGCCGACAATCTCGGCCGCTTCATCGAGGTCAATTTCCTGGCGCCGAGCAGCCGATCCGCAAGAAGCTGAACGAGGTCGACTTCGCCGCGCTGGTCGCCGACTGGCTCTCCGATCCCGAACGTGCCGCCGGCCTGTCGCGTTTCGTGGCGCGGCTGGTGCCGCAGACGCTGTCGGCGATCGAGCAGTCCGGCCTGCGCGGCTTCATCACCAGCCGCATGCTCGAACAGGTCGAGAAGATGCCGGTGGCGCCGCTCGCCGCCGAACTGCTCTCCGCCTTCACCGACGACCGCCGTCACCAAAAACTGTTCGACGAGTTCACCAAGGTGGTGGGCAGATTCCTGAGCGACGACGAAGCGCTGGCCGCGATGCGCGACAAGATCAGGGACGAACTGCCGTCGCTGTTCAAGCTGTTTCGCGCCGACGCCTATCTGCTGAAGAAGATCGTCGCCTCGGCGGCGTCGCTGCTGGAAGAGGTGAGGGAAGACCGCGAACATCCGATGCGGCGCGGAGTTCGACCGCTTCGTGCATGAAATTCATCGACCGGCTGCGCAATTCGCAGCGATTACGCCAGGCGCGCCGAGAAGATGAAGCGCGACTTCATCCAGCGCCCGGAACTGCGCGAACTGGCGCAGGACATGTGGGAAAGCATGCGCAGCTTCCTCGAGCAGGACGCCCGCGTCCGAAAAATCGATGATCCGCGAACATCTCGCCGGCATGTTCGTCGAGGTCGGCCGGCATCTGGCGACCGACCCGCAGATCCGCGCCGACATGAACCAGGGCTTCGTCGTGGCGCTGGCGTCCTTCGTCGAAAGCCAGAAAAGCGGCGTCTCGGACTTCATCGCCGACCAGGTCAAGGGCTGGGATCTCGGCGCAGTTGACGCGGCTGATCGAGATCAATATCGGCCGCGACCTGCAATACATCCGCTTCAACGGCATGATCATCGGCGGCCTGGCCGGGCTGTTGCTCTACATCGCCGAGCGGCTTTTTCATCGCGAATTGACCGGCACTGCCAAAGCACCTATTCTGGTTGCGAACGGTCGGCCGGGCGCCGGCATGGCGAGGAGGAAGGCATGGCGAAGAAACCGGAATCCGAATCCTTCATGGACATTTCAGCAAGTTCGGCCAGGACATGAAAATGCCCAACGTCGACATCGAACGCGATCCTGGAGCATCATCGCAAGAACCTGGAAGCGCTGCAGAAATCGGCTTCGGCGACGGCCAGCGGGGCGTCCTCGCTGATGGCGCAAGCAGCGCGAGATGCTGCAGGACACGCCTGCGGGAGATCACCGATATGGCGCAGAGCTACCGGGCGCCCGGCAGTCCGCAGGAGATGATGGCGAAGCAGGCGGATTTTGCCCGGAAGTCCTTTGAAACGGCGGTGAAGAACGCCGGCGAAGTGGCTGAAATCGTCAAGAAATCCGAGTTCCGAGTCCATCGAAATCCTGCGCAAGCGCATCCGCGACGCGATGGAGGAGATCCGCGAAGGCTACGAGAAGCGCAAGTAGCGGGCAGCGCATAAACTCCGAGCGCGGCAAGGCTCTCTATCGGCGCGCGCCGTAAAGGCCTTTGATGACCTCGCAAAGGCCCAAAAGCGCCTTCGATCCATTTCCGCGGTAGGCGGAACCGTGCATGACCGCCAGCACGTCGGGTTCAAGGCCGGCCAGCCGCTGGAACATGGCTTCCGTGCGAGGCGTCCAGGGTGTGCTGTGCGCGAACGGTCCGCCGAGAGACGCGGTCATCATCTCGCGAGCCGGTTCGAGAATGTCTGTTTCGACGATTGCCGGACCATCTCCCGAGTGAAGGAACAGGTCGGAACAAAGGAGAGTGCGGGTCGTCTCCTCGAACAGGAGGCTGGCGTCCCATCCATGGGGCAGATGCGGCGTGGCGAGGAACCGGAAAGAACGTCTTCCCGTGGTCAGCACCTGACCGTCCTCGAGCGCTTTGGCTGGGCGATCGGAAAAGTCTTCCAGGACCACAGACGATCCGACAACTCCTGCTAGAGGGGCTGCGTTCGGCGCGACAGCGAGCCATTCGTTCAACGCGCCGCATTCATCCGGTTCGAAGTGCGAGTAGCCGATCCAGCGGATCGTTGCCGGGTCGAGCAAAGTGGCGACCGCTTCGCGCGTGGCGGAAAATGCCCCGCGAAAGCCGGTATGATAGAGAAGCGGCTGCTCGTCGCGAACGAGATACTGGTTGAAGGTGAAATCCAGATCGGGCGCGAACGACGAGATACGAAAAATGTCCGGCGGCGATCTCGTCCACTTTGGCGATCATATCCCGCATCCCTACAGCTAAGCGCCGTCATCCTAGCGCAGAGCCTGCTGACAGCTCTGTGTCAGCAGCGGGTGCCGTCATGCCCAAACCGGCCGAAGATATTTACCACCGTCGGGTCATCCCCGCTTCGGATCGGGAAAAAACAGCGCCTTGATGCCGCTGCGGTCGAATTTCTTCCACTGGCCTTCCGGCTGCGCCAGGCGGTCGGCGATCGCGAACACCGCCGCCGGATGATGGCCAAGGCCGCAATGGCTCGCCTCCACCTCGATGTTTTCGGTGAGCGGCCGCTCGTTCTCCACGCAGTTCTGCCAGGCGCAGATGCCGTCGCTGCGGCTGTAGATCGCCGTGGTCGGCACCGGCGGCGGATCCGAGATGGCGCCGCCCATGTGGCGCTCGCGGTCGTCGACCTTGTGGCCGGAGGTGAATTCGTAGAGCCTCCAGGCGTTGGTGGCGCGCGGATCGCCGTTGAACGGGCTGCCGAGCGTGATCACGCACGCGCACCTCGTCCGGCAGCATCTTGGCCAGCTGCCGCGCATAGATGCCGCCGAGGCTCCAGCCGACCAGGCTGACCTTGCGGCCATGCTTGTCGGCGAGTTGCTTCACCCGGTCCGAGCATCTTTTCCTCGAAGCCCGGCAGCGGACCGTAGTTGCGGCCGAGCTCCCAGCCGTAGGTGGCGTAGCCCCTTCGATTTCAGGAAGCTGCGCAGCGGCGACCGTCGAGCGGTCGCTGGTGACCAGTCCGGGCAGCACCAGCACGGGGTGGCCGTCGCCGCGCGGCGTGACTGCCGTGAGCAGCGGCAGCGAGGCGACGAAGCCGCCAAGCTCCGGCAGGGTCCTCAGTTCCAGGGCGAAAAGCAGCCTGGAAGGTGGCTTTATGGCGTGCGGCTGTGCGGTCATTCCAACTCCTGTTGGCGACGCTCCGGCGTTTCATCGTCGAAGCCTGCGGTTGTACGCGTCGGCACGCAACTCTTTTGCCGGCGAGACTAGCAGTACAATTCCCAATAAAATAGCGCGGCCGGCGATTTGTGCAGGTCACGCAACGTCAATCGTTTTGTCCAGCCCATTGTTTTGCAATGCAAAATAAATCTCGCGCGTTGCAAAGTCAGGCGGTTGGGTGGCCTTTCTTGTCCGCTTTCGGCTTGGCCTCCGCCGCCGCCAGTTTCGCTACTGCCTGCTTCAACTCCTCCAGCGCCGGTTCGAACAGGTCGGCGAGCTTTTGCGGATCGGGCACGGCGCGGCGGTCGGCGGTGATGGCGAAGTTGAGCCTGTCCTGGTAGCTCTGCACGGTGATGTTCAGCGCGATGCCGTGCACCGGGATCGATACCGGATACATCGCCAGGATTTTCGCGCCGGCGCAATAGAGCGGGAAGGGCGGTCCCGGCACGTTTGAGATGGTCAGGTTGGTGGTCGACGGCATCAGGTCGGCAAGGCCGGTGCGTCCGAAAAACTGCGCCAGCCCCGGCAAAAGGATCGGCGCGCCGAGCAGCGTGAAATCCTTCGGCGACACGTCCTTCACCGTGCCGGCCAGCGACTTCGAATCGTTGGCGGTCTGCTGGATCGATTTCAGCCGCTCAAGCGGTTCCTCGATCTGCGTGGCGATCGGGCAGAGCATGCCGAACACCTGGTTGGAGGCGTCGGCATTGCCCGGTTCGCGCAGCGAGATCGGCACGAAGGCGATCAGCGGCTTTTTCGGCAGCGCCTTGCGATCCTGCAGATAGGGCCTGAGCGCGCCGGCACAGACCGCCATCACCACGTCATTGATCTTCGTCCCCGTCGCCTTGCTCACCAGCTTGGCATCGGTCAGCGACAAAGCGCGCGCCGCATAGGAGCGCTGGCTGGTGATGGTGACGTTGAATGGCGTTTTCGGCGCCAGCACGTCCGGAATGCCTGGAATGCTGGAGGCTGGCTTGCCGTCGGCGCCTTTCGGCGGCGCCAGCATGTCGGTCAGCGTGCCCAGCACCTGCGGTATCGCCTGCATCGACGTTCAGCTGCTGGCGGATGACATTCTGGACGGCGTCGTTGATGCCTAAAATGGCGCGCTCCTCGATAGACGGCTTGCGCACCTTCTTCTTCGGTTCCGGCGGCTTCACATTGCGCGGCACCGGCGACATGTCATAGAGCGCCGCGGCGATCGCCATGCCGGCGCCGCCGTCGACAGCGGCATGATGCACCTTGGAATAGATGGCGACATTGCCATCGTCGAGCCCGTCGATGACGGTGAACTGCCACAGCGGCCGGGTGCGGTCGAGCGGAACCGAATGCAGGTCGCCGACCAGTTCCTCGAGCTGCCGCCATGTGCCCGGATTGGGCAGCGTGGCGCGGCGCAGATGATAGTCGAAATCGAGCTCGCCGGCGTCGACCCAGAGCGGATGGTCGAGTTCGAGCACGGTCCGCGCCAGCTTCTTCTCGAAGATCGGCGCCAGGTGCATGCGGGTGAGGAAGAATTTCTTGAAGTGTTCGAAGAACGAGCCGGAGAAATTTTCGGGCGGCTCGTAGAGCGTCAGCCCGGCGACATGCATCGGCGTTTCCGGCGTCTCCATGTAGAGAAACGTCGCGTCGATGCCGCCGAGCTGTTTCATGACGGTTCCTCCCCTGACTGCGAGGGTCTCGCGGGGTCGCCCCTCCTTTTCGCGATCATTCGATGTATCAATAGGAAAGGCAAGGCGGGTTAGTTGGAACTTCAGCTTCGACCCATTCGCGGATATCGATTTGATGTGATGACACCTTGCCCCAGCGGCCGGAGCGAAGCCATATCTCAGGGCATGGGCAGATGACGCGCGCCGGGAAGGACTTATGGTTCAGTTTAGATTTGAGGCGAAAGTAATCTATTGGAGAGGGCCATCACCATTCTTCTTCGCGCCGATACCTCTCCAATATAGCGAAGAAATCAGACAGTTGTCGAAACTTGTGACATATGGGTGGGGGATGATACCCGTTGAGGCGGCGATTGGCGGCATCGTGTTCTACACCTCGCTATTTCCAAAGGATGAGACGTATCTCCTGCCTCTAAAGACGGATGTGAGGCGGAGAGGCGGCATAACGGCAGGCAATTCAATTTCCGTAGAGATGACGGTTCAGCCTGTTCTGCCGTAGATGGCGATCGAGCGTCAGCCGGCTCTCGATGTCCTTCCCTTCCGCGGCGTAAACACCTCCCGTTCCTGTTTGACCTCTTCCCCCCGCTTCCCAAGCCCCGAACGCGCGTCTAGATTGAAAAGAAAAAGAGCCAATGGGAGAGAGGCGCGATGGCGCGTTCGTGGCTTGCGCAGTATCCGGCCGGCGTGCCGGCAGAGGTCGACGTCGATCAATACCCGTCGGTCGTCGCGCTGATCGAGGAAAGCTTCTCAAAATACAGGGACAAAAAAGCCTATGTCCTGATGGACAAGGCGATGACCTATGGCGAGGTCGACCGGCTGTCGCGCGATCTCGCCGCCTATCTGCAAGGGCTTGGCCTGAAGAAGGGCGACCGCGTCGCGCTGATGATGCCGAACGTGCTGCAATATCCGGTGGCGGTCGCGGCGGTGATGCGGGCGGGCTTCATCGTCGTCAACGTCAATCCGCTCTACACGCCACGCGAACTTGAGCACCAGCTCAAGGATTCCGGCGCGGTCGCGATCATCATCCTCGAAAATTTCGCCGTCACGCTCGAGCAGGTGATCCGGGAGACCCCCATCAAGCATGTCGTCGTCGCCAGCGTCGGCGACCTGCTCGGTTTCCCGAAAGGCATGATCGTCAATCTGGTGGTGCGCCGGGTGAAGAAAGCGGTGCCGGCCTGGTCGCTGCCCGGTGCTGTGACGTTCAATGCCGCGCTCGCCGCCGGCCGCGGCAAACCGCTCGACAGACCGGAGATCGGGCCGGACGACGTGGCGGTGCTGCAATATACCGGCGGCACCACCGGCGTCTCCAAGGGCGCGACGCTGCTCCACCGCACCATCATCGCCAATCTGCTGGCCTCGGAAGCCTGGATGCAGCCCGGCATGAAGCGCAAGCCGACACAGGGCCAGCTCACCTTCATCTGCGCGCTGCCGCTCTATCATGTGTTTGCCTTCATCACCTGCGGGCTGCTCGCCATGCGCACCGGCGGGGTGAACATCCTCATTCCCAATCCGCGCGACATTCCCGGCACCATCAAGGAGATCGCCAAATACCGGTTCCACGTCATGCCGGGCGTCAACACGCTGTTCAACGCGCTCGCCAACAACGCGGAATTCGCCAAGCTGGATTTCTCGCAGTTGCGCATCGCCAATGGCGGCGGCACGGCGGTGCAGGAAGCGGTGGCGAAGAAGTGGCTGGCCGTCACCGGCTGCCCGATCGTCGAGGGCTACGGCCTGTCTGAAACCTCTTCCGGCATCACCTGCAACCCGACCGACAACGACGCCTACACCGGCACTATCGGGTTGCCGCTGCCCAATGTCGACGTCCGCCTCATCGACGACGACGGCAACGACGTTGCACCCGGGCAGCCCGGCGAGATCGCCATCAAGGGACCGCAGGTGATGGCCGGCTACTGGCAGCTGCCGGACGAGACCGAAAAGGTGATGACGCCGGACGGCTATTTCAAATCGGGCGACATCGGCGTCATGGACGACAGGGGGTACGTGAAGATCGTCGACCGCAAGAAGGACATGATCCTAGTTTCCGGCTTCAACGTCTACCCGAACGAGGTCGAGGGTGTCGCCGCGATGCATCCGGGCGTTCACGAATGCGCCGTCGTCGGCGTGCCGGACAAGAACTCCGGCGAAGCGGTGATGATGTTCATCGTACGCAAGGACCCGACGCTTACCCGCGACGAACTCGCCGAGTTCTGCATGGAAAACCTCACCGGCTACAAGAAACCGAAATACATCGAGTTCCGCGACGATCTCCCGCGCACCAATGTCGGCAAGATCCTGCGCCGCGAATTGCGCGACGAGGCGGTGAAGAACATGACGAAACCGGCCTGACGCGCGCCGCAACAGCCACAAGGAACCGCGGAATGTCCGACGCACTGACTTTCGACACGATGGCCGGAATGGCCGGCAAGGAACTGGGCGTCTCTTCCTGGGTGACCGTCGACCAGGCGATGATCAACCAGTTCGCCGAATGCACCGGCGACAAGCAGTGGATCCACATCGATGTCGAGCGCGCCAGACGCGAGAGCCCGTTCAGGGCGCCGGTGGCGCATGGTTACCTGACGCTGTCGCTGATCGCCGCGATGAGCTACGAGGTCGGCGCCTTGCCGGAAGGCACAGCGGCTGCCTTCAACTACGGCCTCGACAAAGTGCGCTTCATTGCGCCCGTGCGCGTCGGCTCTAAGGTCAGGCTGCGCTCGACGCTGATGTCGTTCGACGACAAGGGCGGCGGCCAGTATCTGATGAAGGCCAACAACGTCGTCGAGATCGATGGCGAGGAGAAGCCCGCGCTGATCGCCGAGACGCTGGCGATGCTGGTCGCCGGGCGGCCGGCCAAATAGGCGGAAGGCGAGGACCAGATGGCAAAGAAGCCCGAAGCGGAAAAGACGCTGGCCGACGAGATCGCCGAGGACGCCAGCCAGAACACGCTAGCGCTCAACCCGCTGGTCGGCCTGCGAACCGACGACCTGATGAAGGCCGCGGGCACGGTGATGAAGGCGCTGGCCAGCCAGCCGCAGGCGCTGGCCCAGCAATGGATGGGTTTCGCGACCGAATTCGGCAAGATCGTCACCGGGCAATCGGACATCGAGGCAGATCCCAAAGATCGCCGCTTCGCCGACCCGGCGTGGAAGACCAGCGGCCTGCACAAGGGGCTGATGCAGTCCTACGTCGCCTGGGGCAAGGCGGTCACCGAGCTTGTTGCCAGGACCGATCTGCCGGAGCCCGACGCGGCGCGGGCACGCCTCGTCACCTCGATCTTCGTCGATGCGATGGCGCCCTCCAACAACCCGCTGCTCAACCCGACCGCGGTGAAGACGATGGTCGACAGCGGCGGCAAGAGTGCGGTCGCGGGCCTGAAGAACTTCTTCGACGATATGACCAGGAACGGCGGTCTGCCGTCTTCGGTCGACGTGTCAAAATTCAAGGTCGGCGAGAACCTCGCCAACACGCCGGGCACGGTAGTGTTCAGGAACGACGTGCTCGAACTGGTCCACTACACGGCCAACACGGAGAAGGTTTTCCAGCGGCCGCTGCTGATAGTGCCGCCGCAGATCAACAAATATTATTCGGTCGATCTTGCGCCGGAAAAAAGCATGATCCGCTTCCTGCTCGCCAACGGCATCCAGCCTTATTGCGTCTCGTGGCGCAATCCGACGCCGGACCAGCGCGACTGGGGCCTCGACACCTATATCGCGGCCCTCGACGAGGCCTGCGACGCGGCGCGCGACATCACCGGAAGCGACACCGTCAACATCATGGGCTCGTGCTCCGGCGGCATCACCCTGTCGACCTATGTCGGCTGGCTCGCCGGCCAGAATCTCAAGAAAATCAACTCCGTCATCCTTGCCGTCTGCGTGCTGGACACGATGGCGGCGACCGACAACGATTTTGCAGCACTGGTGACGCCGGAATCGATCATGGCGGCCAAGCAGATGTCGAAGGCGCGGGGCATCCTCGACGGCCACGAAATGGCAAAAATGTTCGCCTGGATGCGGCCGAACGACCTGATCTGGAACTACTGGGTCAACAACTACCTGCTCGGCAACAAGCCGCCGGCCTTCGACGTGCTCTACTGGAACGCCGACACGACGCGGCTGCCGGCGCGGCTGCACGGCGATTTCCTCGACCTGATCTTCACCAACCCGTTCATGAATGCGGGAAAAATGTCGATCCACGGCGTGCCGATCGACATGAAGACAGGTGAAGCACGAGACCTACGTGATCGCCGGCACGACCGATCACATCACGCCGTGGAAGGCGGTCTACCAGACCGCCCGCATCTATGGCGACAAGACGACCTTCATCCTGTCCAATTCGGGCCACCTGCAGAGCCTTCTGAACCCGCCAGGAAATCCGAAGGCCTGGTACGTGAAGGGCACGGCCAAGGTAAAGGATCCCGATGCGTGGACTGAGACCGCCGAGAAGAAGGAAGGCAGCTGGTGGGTCGACTGGGCCGACTTCCTGAAGAAGCACTCCGGCGAGGAGATCGCGGCGCCAAAGGCGCCGGGCAACAAGAAATACAAGCCGCTGGGTCCGGCGCCGGGTACGTATGTGTTCGAAGCGTGAGGTGCTCCATTTGAGAAGCACCGTTATCATAAACAGATTTGCCGGGCGGGACCATGATGGCAGCGACCAAGAAAGCAAAGCCATCCGGCTCAATGGACATCAAGGTCTATGACGTCGACGGACAGCTTTTACGCGTCGGCATCAAGCCCGGACCGGCCGGGCGACCGCCGCTGATGATGTTCAACGGCATCGGCGCCAATCTAGAGCTCGCCGAGCCGTTCATGGCCGAACTCAAGGAAACCGGCGGCATCATCTTCGACGTGCCGGGCGTCGGCGGTTCGCCGGCTCCGGGTTTTCCTTACCGCCCCTCGACCTTGGCGCGGCTGGCGAAACGGCTTGCCGAAATGCTTGGCCACGACAAGGTCGACGTCTCGGGCGTCTCATGGGGCGGTGGGCTGGCGCAGCAATTCGCCTTCCAGTATCCGGCGCTGTGCCGCAAGCTGGTCCTTGCGGCCACGTCGCCCGGCGTCATCATGGTGCCCGGCGCGCCGAACGTTCTGGCCAAGATGGCGAGCCCCCGCCGCTACACCGATCCCGGCTACATGCGCTCGATCGCCGCCGAGATCTATGGCGGCGACTTCCGCACCGACCCGACGCTGATCGGCCGCCACGCCGCCGCCATGAAAGGCGCGACGCAGTACGGCTATATGCTGCAGCTCATCGCCATGACCGGCTGGACCAGCCTGCCTTGGCTGTGGCTGCTGCGCCAGCCGACGCTGATCATGGCCGGCACCGACGACCCGCTGGTGCCGCTCGCCAACGCGAAAATGCTGAAAGCGCTGATCCCCAACTCCCGCCTCGAACTGATCGACGACGGCCACATGTTCCTGGTCACCAAGCCGAAGGAATGCGCCAAGATAATCGAAGGGTTTCTGCGGGAAGGGGAGTGAGCCTAAAATCCTCGACAGACGCGCCCCCATGTGCCACTTGGCGGTAAAACACGTGGGGGATTCATGCGATTTCCATGCGGTGCGGCCAAGGCTGCCGTCATCATCGTTCTGCCAATCCTGACCGCATCGCCTGCCGTCGCCGCCGAGGCGCATGAACTGCCGGGTACGGCGATGTCGTTGTGGTGGGCGCTCCCCTTCGCCGGCCTTTTGCTGTCGATCGCCACCGGGCCGCTGCTCTATTCTCACTTCTGGGAACATCACTACGGCAAGATCGCCGCCGTCTGGGCAGCACTCGTGATCGTGCCGATGGCGCTCCTCTTCGGTTTCGACACGGCGCTCACATCGGTGCTGCACACGGTGCTGCTGGAATACCTCTCCTTCATCATTCTCCTGTTCGCACTGTTCACCATTTCAGGCGGCATTCTTGTCGCCGGCAACATCCACGGCACACCAGCGATGAACTGCCTGCTGCTTCTCATTGGCGCCTGCCTCGCCTCGGTGGTCGGCACCACCGGCGCTTCGATGATCATGATCCGGCCGATGATCCGCGCCAACGACAACCGGCCGTTCAACGCCCACGTCATCGTTTTCTTCATCTTCCTGGTGTCCAACATCGGCGGTTCGCTCACCCCGCTCGGCGATCCGCCGCTGTTCGTCGGCTTCCTGCGCGGCGTCGAGTTTTTCTGGACGACGCAACATCTCCTGATCGAAACGCTGTTCGTCGGCGCGGTTGTGCTCGTCGCCTTCTTCGTCCTCGATCTCTGGTTCCACAATCACGAGGAAGGCCAGCCGAAGATCAAGGACCCGACGCCGGATTCCAAGGTGCGCGTCCGCGGCCTGCCGAACCTGCCGCTGCTCGCAGGCGTCATCGGCGCCATTCTGCTCTCGGCGATCTGGAAGCCGGGCATTGCCTTCGACATCCAGGGTGTGCACGTCGAATTGCAGAACGTTGTCCGCGACGTGATCATTGTTGCGCTGGCGATGGTCTCGCTCGCCATCTCGCGCAAGGAATATCGCGCCGCCAACGGTTTCAACTGGGGCCCGATCCTGGAAGTGGCAAAACTGTTCGCGGCGATCTTCATCTGCATCATCCCGGTCATCGCCATCCTGAAGGCCGGCATGGATGGGGCGCTTTCGCCGCTGGTGGCGATGGTCACCGGAGCCGACGGCGCGCCCAACGAGCTCGCCTATTTCTGGATGACCGGCGCGCTTTCGTCTTTCCTCGACAACGCGCCGACCTACCTGGTGTTCTTCGAACTCGCCGGCGGCGATCCGCAGAACCTGATGACGGCGCTCGCCACGACGCTCGCGGCGATCTCCACCGGCGCCGTCTTCATGGGCGCGAACACCTATATCGGCAACGCGCCGAACTTCATGGTCTATGCCATCGCGCGCCAGGGCGGCGTCGCGATGCCGAGCTTTTTTGGTTACATGCTGTGGTCGGGCGCGGTGCTGATTCCGACCTTCGTCATCGCGGGGTGGCTGTTTTTCGGGTGAGCCGGAAGTGGAAATGACCATGACCGAATTGAATGATTACACCGTGCTCCATGCGGTACCGTCGACGGAAATCTATCGAAAGTTGCGGGCGGCGGCAGGCCTCAGTGCAAAAACTGAAGAGGCGGCGCGCCGCGGCCTCGCCGGTACCCTCTTTGCCGTTCAGATCCTTGATGCGGGCATGCCGATCGGCATGGGTAGAGTGATCGGCGACGGCGGGAGTTTCTATCAAGTCACCGATATCGTGGTACTGCCCGAATACCAGGGCAAGGGCTTGGGCAAGCAGATCATGCGCGAGATCCGCCGATATCTCGACGAGAACGCTCCGGAAAGCGCCTATGTCAGCCTCCTGGCCGACGGCGAAGCTCACCGGCTCTATGCCCAGTTTGGATTCAAGCTAACAGCACCGGCCACGGTCGGCATGGCATACAAGGTACCGGCAAAACAGACCCAGGAGGCTTAAGCCACCCGGTTCTGCAAGTCCTCGTCCAGCCAGCGGCCGATGAAGTAGACAAGCTGCTTGTGCCACCACGGCCAATCGTGGTCGACGTCGCCGCCCCAGTAGTCGACCCAGGCCGGGATATTTTTCTCCCGCAACACATCTTCCAGGGCGCGAGTGTCTTCCAGCATGCGTTCTTCCCATCGGCCCTGGCCGCAGCAGAAGATCAGCCTCTGAGCCTTGAGCTGGGCAAGCGCCTTCCCGTCGGTCAGTCCCGGCAGGTAGTCGAGCGGCGAGTTGAAAAAGATCTGGCCGTCGAGTGCTGCGCCAAAAAAATCCCTGGTCGAATAGACGCCGGACAGCGCGATCACGCCGGCGGCGAGATCGGGATGTCGGAAGACGAAGTTGGAGGCGTGGAAGGCGCCCATCGAGCAGCCGGCGAACAGCGGCTTCAGCTTGCGGCGGCTGTTGGATTCTTCACTGACCCGCAACAGTTCGGGCAGGGCTTCCTCACGCACGTATCGGAAATAGGCTTCGTGGCGTTCGATGCGCGTTTGCAGGCTCTCGCTCCTGGCGAAAAACGTCTCGCCGTCGATGCCGTCGAGCGTCCACAGCTGGATGCGGCCGGTGTCGATGAATTCGCCCAATGCTGCGACCGCGCCGGAATCCTCGAATTGGTAGAAGCGTCCTTGCGAGGTGGGAAACACCACGACCGGACGTCCGGCATAGCCGTAGCGCTTCACTTCCATGTCGCGGCCGAGATTGATGCTCGGCTCCTTGTGGTAGGAAATCTGCATCGCGCTCACGCTTCTTCGGCGTGGATGAAGTCGACCGCCGCCCGCAGTTCTTTCGGGTCCGTCGACCGCATCTGATAAGCGTAATTTCCCATGGCCTTGCTGAACACGTCCTCGATTGGCTGATGGCGCACGATCTTGTCGCCGTGGGCGGCTAGCACGGCCTCGTGGTCGTGGGAATAGTGGATGTGGCGTTTGCGGCTCGCATAGGCGGTGAAATATTTGCCCTTGTAGGGTCCGCCATCGGCGTCATTCACCACCATATTGGCCCATTCGGCGTAGATGTCGATATCGTAGGTATAGTTGATCGCGTCTGTCATCCAGGCACCGGGCGGCCGCATGTTCACCTCCAGCGCGATGATGCGGTTGTCCTTGGTCTGGAACAGCTCGATGTGGAAGAAGCGCTCGCGCACGTCGAAGGCCTTGAGGATTTTCCGGCCCGCTTCCTCGATCGCCGGCTCGACCGACGGGCGGCAGATATAGCTCATGTGATGGTCGCGGTTGACCACGTCCATGACGCTCTGGTCGTAGCGGTGGCTGGCGGCGAAGATCACGTCGCCGTCGCGGTTGACCAGCCCGTCATAAGTCACCACCAGTCCGTCGACGAACTGTTCCATGACGAAGGTGACGTCGGGCTCGCGCTCCTTCAGATATTTGTCCAGTTCCTTGCGGTTGCTGATCTTATAGGTGTTGCTGGCGCCCGAGCCGCTGTCTGGCTTCACCACCACCGGGAAGCCGACGCGGCGGATGAAAGTCAGGGCGCCGGCGCGGTCGGAACATTTGCGCTGCGGGATCGTCTCGACGCCGCTTTTCCTGAAGAAGGCGCGCATGCGCGATTTCCGCTTCAAATTCTTCACGAAGTCGAGCTTGGTGCCGTAGATGTTAAAGTCGGTGCGGATGTTGGCTTCCAGCTCCAGCCAGTGCTCGTTGAGCGATTCGAAACGGTCGATGCGGCCCCATTTGTGGATGAAGTGGCCGATGGCGCGGTAGACCGGATCGTATTCCTCCATGTCTGCTACCCGGTAATATTCCGACAGCGCGCCCTTCAATTTCGCATCGAGCGCTTCATAGGGGGCATCGCCTATTCCGAGCACGGTGGCGCCGGCTTTTTTCAGCCGGTCGCAGAAATCGGCGCCGTAGGCGGGAAAATGCGGAGAGAAGAACACGAAATTCATCGCCTGAACCCCTCGAAGCCGGTTTGGCCGGCGGCGAGTTTGGCGCATTTGGCGAGGACAGGGAAGGAGCGGCAGCGCGTTTCGGTGCGAACGATAGTTTCGGAACCGCTGTAGCGGCCAGCCTTGCCGAACTCCGGATAGGCCGTGACGTCCAAAGGCGAAATGGAAAGCCTCGGCCATCTGGAACTTTGCTGGCCCTTCCTCCGTTGTTTTGCTGAAGGGCTTGCGGAGGACTAAGAAAATGTTCGAGTTGCTACATGCGCTGCTCGGCCATCATTCCGGGCACGATTGGGAACGCTCGCCGACCGGTGAACTGGTGCGGGTGAGCGAAAACAAGCGATTGATCGTCTACAGGCATCGCTTCGACGGCGGCTACCGCTACTGCATCCAGGACAACCGCTACGATTTCTGCGATTCGGAATATTCCGAGCGCGGCTTCGCCAGCGAAACCGCGGCGATGGAAGCCTGCGAGCAGGCTTTCTACGGTTTCGGGATGCAGAGGGCGGCCTGATTTTTAGGCGGAACCCATCCGCCGCGCGTGCATTGTCGCGAAAAGGAATGCCGCGATGAGCAATCCCACGCAGCCAAATCCCGTTCCGCCGAAACCGGAGCCGTTTCCCGGGCCGGCTCCGGTCCCTCCGCCGGAGCCCGTTCCGCCGCCCGCGCCAGGACCAAATCCCACCCCGAAGCCGATGATCTGACGGCAGCTACTCCGCGTCGGGCTGGTTGCTCGGCGCCGCCCTCCGGAACGCAGGCAATTCCACGCAGGCCGCATTGATCCGCGAAATTACCGGATAAGGGGTCATGTCGACATTGAACCGGCCGTTGTTGGCGACCTGGGCCACCAGGCAGATATCGGCGATGCCTGGCTGGTCGCCGTGGCAGAACGTGCCGGTGTCCGAACTCGAAGCCAGAATCGTTTCAAGCGGTTCGAAGGTTTCGTTCACCCAATGACGAAACCAGTTGGCGATATCGTCGTCGCCGGCCCCATAAAGCGTGCGCAGCGCGGTAAGTATCCTCAGATTGTTCACGGGGTGGATGTCGCAGGCAACCATCTGCGAGAGCATCCTGACCCGAGCGCGGCCGAGCGCGTCGGCCGGCAGCAGCGGCGGCTCCGGCACCGCCTCGTCGAGAAACTCCATGATCGCCAGCGACTGCAAAAGCAGCGTGCCGTCGGTCCAGATCAGCGCCGGCACCAATCCCTGCGGGTTGACGGCGAGGTAGGGCGGGTCGCGATGTTCGCCATGGCGCAAATGATGCGCCACGTATTTATAAGTCAGCCCCTTCATCTCCAGTGCGATGCGCACCCGGTAGGACGTCGAGGATCGGAAATAATTGTGGAGGACGATCTCGCTCATCTACGCGCGCCTTGCTGATTTCTTTGCCGGGCAGGTTTGTGCCACGAAGCGGTGACGGCTGCCACCCCGCCATTCCGTTCAGCCTTGCGGTTGGTCGCCGATCCAGTAGCGGGGGCCCTGGCCAAGTTTGCCAGCACGGTCCTGTGGGTTGGAAAGCTTGCAGCGGTCGAGCGACAGGCAGCCGCAGCCGATACATTCGGTTAGCCCGGCCTTCAGCCGCTGCAGTTCGGCGATACGCTCGTCGATCCGCGCCGACCATGTCGCCGACAGTTTTTCCCAGTCGCGGCCGGTCGGTGCACGGTCCGGCGGCAGCTTGGCGAGTTCGATGCCGATCTCGTCGAGCGAGAGGCCGATCTTCTGGGCAAAGACGATGAAGGCGACGCGCCTCAACGCGGCACGCGGAAAACGGCGGTGGCCGGAGCCGGCTCGCTCGGAGGTGATCAGCCCGCGCTCCTCATAGAAACGCAGGGCGGAAGCGGCAATGCCGCTGCGGCGCGCGACGTCGCCGATAGTGAACATGGTTGTCATGCCGGCAAGAAAATCACATTCGGCTCTTGACTTCAAGTTTACTTGAACTTGTATAAGCAGAACGCAACCGGACGAACCGTCGGCTCCTGTTCAACGCTCCCAAGCAAGGATCCGCCGGAACGGCCCGTAAAGCCTCGTGGCGGCAGCTCTCCACGCCGCCGCGAGGCTGTTGCCCGAAATGCATACATACTGACTGTATGTCCTTGGAGCGCCATCCTTCGGCACCTCCTCATCAAGGGGCAGGGCAATCCCATATGCCCCTCCACCGCGTTTAGCGGTCCCGCCCCCTTGCCTGTGGTGCCGCTCTGAGATTCTCTCCTGCGAAGCGGGGAGGGGGACCATGCGAAGCATGGTGGAGGGGAGTGGGTGTGAGCCACATGCGATCACCCACATCGGGGAGGAGGGCAGCCACCTTCCTTCCGTCAGCCGGAGCCTGAATTAGCCGGCGGGTGGCACCAGCCTGAAATCTGGAAGCTCGCGCAGCGCCAGTTCGGGCCCGGCCGGCGAGTAGACGACGAAAAGCTGCATCGGCCCATCGCCGGTATTTGTGGTCGAGTGGAAGCGGCTCTCCGGCACGTAGACGGTGCAGCCCGGGCCGACTTCCTGCACGACCGGATTGCCGTTCTCGTCCTCGACCATCTGTTCGCCGTTGCCGGAAATCACGAAGATGATCTCCTCGGCGCCGGGATGGTTGTGGCGCGAATGGCCCTGGCCCTTGCCAAGATCGACGACACCGCCGGAAAACCGCGAGGCGCCGTTCACCTCCGGCGCCACCGTCAGCGCCAGTCTGCCCCAGTCGAAGGCGAAAGTGTCGACTTCCCTCGGATAGACGAAATTGCGTTCCTTGTTCATTTTTCCTCCTCTTCGCAGCCCTTGGCGCAGCCGGCGATCAGTTCGTTGCAGGTGCGGCCTTCAGTTCCGGTTGGCTGCCGGCATCATCGTCAGGCTTTTGAAAGACGCGGTTTGGTCGCGGATCGCGGCTTCGGCCGGCAAGCGTTCCATCGAGCTCGCGCCGTAGAAGCCATGGATGCCGGTCGCGTGCTCAAGAATGTAGCGAGCGTCTTCCGGCATCGAAATCGGCCCGCCGTGGCAAAGCACGATCACATCCTTGCGCACCGACCGCGCTGCGGTGGCGATGGCGTCGATCTCCTTGACGCAATCGTCGAGCGACTTCGCGGAGGTGGCGCCGATCGAACCGCCGGTGGTGACGCCCATATGGGCAACGACGACGTCAGCACCGGCTTTGGCCATCGCCTTCGCCTCCTCGGAGTTGAAGACGTAGGGCGTGGTGAGCAGGTCGAGGTCATGCGCGGCGGCGATCATGTCGACCTCGAGTGAAAAGCCCATGCCGGTTTCTTCGAAGCTTTGCCGCATCTGGCCGTCGAACAAGCCGATGGTCGGAAAGTTCTGCACGCCGGAAAACCCCATATCCTTCAATTCGGCCAGGAACCGCGGCATCAGGACAAAAGGATCGGTACCGTTGACGCCGGCCAGCACCGGTGTCTTCTTCACCACCGGCAGCACCTCGACCGCCATCTCCTTCACGATCTCGTTGGCGTTGCCATAGGCGAGCAGGCCGGCGGCCGAACCGCGTCCCGCCATGCGGTAGCGGCCGGAATTATAGATGATTATGAGGTCGATACCGCCAGCTTCCTCGGCCTTGGCGGAAAGCCCGGTGCCAGCGCCGCCGCCGACGATCGGCACACCGCGGGCGATCATGGAGTGGAATTTATCGAGTATGTCCTTGCGCGGAATGGCGGGCATTTTTGGTCCTTCAGCTTGCAATCTCCCGGAACGCCGCGACAGCGGCGCCGGCGAATTCGGGGTCGTTGATATGCAGCGGCAGCCGCACGATCTTGCGGTTTGCGCCGGGCTTCAGCGTTTCTTCTATCGCCTCGAACAGCGCGCGGTCGGCATCCGGGTCGAAAAAGGCGCTACCCTCGACATCGAGTGCCGAAACGCCTTTTTCCGGGATGAGGAAGCGCAGCGGGCCTTCGCTGGCATTGAGCTTGCGGCCGATCCATTCGCCGATGGCACGGCATTCCTCCGCAGTCGTGCGCATCAGTGTGACGTTCGGGTTGTGGCGATAGAGGAGGCGGGCCTGCCACTTTTCCGGCACCGTCTCCGGCGCCCAGAAATTCACCATGTCCAGCGCGCCGACCGAACCCACATAGGGAATTTTCGTCCGCGCGATGGCGCCGAAGCGGTCCTCCGTGGCGGGCAGCACGCCGCCGAACAACAGGTCGCAGACCTCCGTCGTGGTGATGTCGATGACGCCGGCTATGAGCCCGCTGTCGACAAGCTTTTCCATCGAGCGGCCGCCGGTGCCGGTGGCGTGGAACACCATGCAGTCGTAGTCGTTGCCCATCTCCGCGACAATTGCCGTAACGCAGGGCGTGGTGACCCCGAACATTGTGAGACCCAGCGAAGGCTTGCCGCCGGCCGCCGAGGCGGGGGTCTTGGCCATGCCGGCGATAGCTTGCGCCGCATTGTGCAGGATCACCCGCGAAAGCCGGTTCAGCCCGGCCATGTCTGTCACCGACGGCATCATGACGATGTCGGAGATGTCGACATAGGGCGAGACATCGCCGGAGGCGAGCGTCGAGACCATGATCTTGGGCACGCCGAGCGGCAGCCGCCGCATGCCGCCGGTGATGATCGAGGTGCCGCCGCCTCCGCCGATGCCGATGATGCCGGCGACGTCGGTTCGGCCGTCGATGAAGCGTGCGAAGGCTTCGCCCATCGCGGCCACCGCAGTGCCGCGATCGTTGGTGACCAGCACCGCCGAAGTCCCCTCGGGATGATGTGCGGCGACCTCCTTTGCCGCGATGTCGACCGGCACGACGGCACCGCGCGTGCCGACATCGACGCGCACCACGGCAGCGCCGGTGGCGGCTATCGCATCGGCCAGGAAGGCCAGTTCCTCGCCCTTGGTGTCGGCGGTGCCGACGACATAGATCCGTTTCATGGCGTCCTCCCGCCGCGTCCTCATGCCGTCCGCAAAGCGGCGGCTGTGCTGCCCGAAAATTTGATCGCGAAGGGCATTGCAGATTTTTGAGACGCGCGTATCATATTGATATGTCCGTCTCAAATCAAGAGAGAACCGCTATCGAAGCCGAGGAGCGCGGCGCCCGTGCCCGCACCGCGCGGCTGATGCTCGATACCGCCGTGCAACTGATGCAGGGCGGTATCGTGCCGTCGGTCAGCGACGTGGCGGAGGCGGCGGAGGTTTCGCGCGCCACCGCCTACCGTTATTTCCCCAGCCAGGCCGCGCTTGTTCAGGCGGTGGTTGGCGAAGCGCTCGGTCCGATCCTCGACTGGGAATCTTCGTCGGGTGAGGCGGCGGAGCGCGTCCGCGATCTTTTTCAGAATTCCCTGCCGCGCATCGATGCCTTCGAGGCCACCTTCCGCGCCGCGCTCAAGCTTTCGCTCGACCAGTGGGCGCAACGGCAGGCGGGCACGCTCGGCAACGAGCCTCCTTTCACCCGCGGCCATCGCATCGATCTTCTGCGCGACGCGGTAGCGCCGTTGCGCGGGCAGCTTCCCGAAGCCGGCTTCGATCGCCTCACCAAGGCGCTGTCGCTGCTCTTCGGCATCGAAGCGCTGCTGGTCATGAAGGATATCTGGGGCAGCAGCGCCGAGGAGGCGCGGGACGTCGTGCAATGGGCGGCAGGAGCGCTTGTGGCTGCCGCGGCGGCGGAGAAGGGCAAAACTCGACCATGATCTGGCGCCGGCAAACTGGTAGGACCAAATTTTCCCGATCAACTGATTGCGGTTGTATGAATGGTGCTTGCAAACGATTACAAATGAGTCAATTCTATGCTTGGAACGAAGTCTTCTTGGCGGCCGCAGAGCACTTCCCAAGTTTGCCCTTGACCGGAATTGGTGGTTGGTACTACCAGATTGAAGGATAGAAATTGCGGCGAGAACCGGCGGGACTGGAACTCGGTTCGTGAAAAAATCGCCCCGGAATGCAGGGAGGAGACCGGCACCCGGGACGATCGGAAGGCCTGCGCAAGCAGGGTCATCGAGGCGGAAAACCAGATCCGCGTGATGAATTGAATGACGCGCAACAGGGAGGAACTGATAATGCGCAAGAAACTTACCGGCTTGCTTGCCGGCATTGGTCTATCGCTTGCCTACTCGACATCGGCATTCGCGCAGGAACTCACCATCTTCTGGGCGGAATGGGATCCGGCGAACTATCTGCAGGAGCTGGTCAACGAGTACGAGAAGGAGACGGGCGTCAAGGTCACCGTGGAGACGACCCCGTGGTCGGACTTCCAGACCAAGGCCTTCACCGAGTTCAACGCCAAGGGCAGCGCCTACGACATGGTGGTTGGCGATTCCCAGTGGATCGGCGCCGCATCGGAAGCCGGGCACTACGTCGACCTCACCGAGTTCTTCAACAAGCACAAACTGACCGAGGTCATGGCCCCGGCGACGGTGAAGTATTACGCCGAATATCCGGCTGCCTCCGGCAAATACTGGTCGGTTCCGGCAGAGGGCGACGCCGTCGGCTGGTCCTACCGCAAGGACTGGTTCGAAGACCCCAAGGAAATGGAAGCCTTCAAGGCGAAATACGGCTACGATCTCGGCGTGCCGAAGGACTGGAAGCAGCTGCGCGACATCGCCGAGTTCTTCCACCGCCCGGACGAGAAACGCTACGGCGTCGCCATCTATACCGACAACTCCTATGACGCGCTGGTGATGGGCGTCGAGAACGCCATCTTCTCGTTCGGCGGCGAACTTGGCGACTATGCCAACTACAAGGTCGACGGCATCATCAACTCGGAGAAGAACGTCCAGGCTCTGGAAGCCTACAAGGAGCTCTACAAGTTCACGCCTCCAGGCTGGGCAAAGAGCTTCTTCATCGAGGACAACCAGGCGATCACCGAGAACCTGGCGGCGATGAGCATGAACTACTTCGCGTTCTTCCCGGCGCTGGTCAACGAAGCCTCGAACCCGAACGCCAAGGGCACCGGCTTCTTCGCCAACCCGCCCGGACCGAACGGCGACCAGTTCGCCGCGCTTGGCGGCCAGGGCATTTCGGTGGTCAGCTATTCGCAGAACCAGGAAGAGGCGATGAAGTTCCTCGAATGGTTCATCAAGGACGAGACCCAGAAGAAATGGGCCGAGCTCGGCGGCTACACCGCCAGCGCCAAGGTGCTGGAATCGCCTGAATTCCAGAACGCCACGCCCTACAACAAGGCCTTCTACGAGACCATGTTCAAGGTGAAGGATTTCTGGGCGACGCCTGAATATGCGGAATTGCTGATCGCGATGAACCAGCGCGTCTATCCCTACATCACCGGCGACCAGGGGACCGCCAAGGAAGTGCTGGACGCGCTTGCGGCCGACTGGAACGCAACCTTCAAGAAGTACAATCGCGGCCAGTGAGCGGCAGCTTCGCCCGGAGGGGACGGCTGACCCGCCCCCTCCGTTTTCTTTTCCGGTTTCGCGAGGAACGACGTTTTGGCGACCGCAGTCATGACCCGGCTTGATCCGCAATCGCGCTCCGCGGCCCGCGGCATGAGCGACATCACGATCCGCAACCTGTTTATCATCCCGACGATCGTGTTCCTGATCGTCTTCAACATCTTTCCGCTGATCTATTCGCTCGGCTATTCGTTCACCGATTTCCGCGCCTCGACCAGCGCGGCGGCCAATTTCGTCGGGCTGCAGAATTACCGCGAGCTGCTCAACGACCCGTTCATCTGGACGAACTTCGCCATCACCGCCAAATACGTCATCGTTTCGGTCGTCGGCCAGGTTGTCGTCGGCTTCGGCGTTGCCATGCTGCTCAACCGCGACATGCCGCTGAAGGGGCTCATCACGACGCTGCTTCTGTTGCCGATGATGCTGTCGATGGCGGTCGTCGGCCTGTTCTGGAAACTGCTCTACGATCCGTCCTGGGGCGTCATCAACTACGCGCTGGGCTTGGGCAATTTCGAGTGGCTAGCCAACCCGGACATGGCGCTTTACGCGGTCGCCATCACCGACATCTGGATGTGGTCGCCCTTCGTCATGCTGTTGTCGCTGGCCGGTCTGTCGGCGGTGCCGAAACATCTCTACGAGGCAGCCGCGATCGACCGGGCAGGGCCGTTCTACACCTTCTTCCGCATCACGCTGCCGCTGGTCGCGCCGATCCTGATGATCGCCATCATCTTCCGCACCATGGAGGCCTTCAAGACCTTCGACCTTGCCTACATCCTGACCAGCCAGCCGACCACCGAGGTCATCTCGATCCGGCTCTACAAGATGGCCTTCCAGGAATGGCAGACCGGGCGCTCGTGCGCGCTCGCCTACATCGTCCTGATCATGGTGCTCGCCATCACCAACATCTATGTCAAATACCTGAACAAGGTGAAGGAGCGCTAGAATGGCCGCTGTCACCACCTCCGCCGAACGTTCGCTCAACAAGTTCGCCATCGTCGGCGTGCTGATCGTCACCATGATCTTCCTGGCGCCGATCTACTGGATCGCCTCGACGGCGTTCAAGCCGCGCAACCTCGCCACCACCATTCCGCCGACCGTGGTGTTCACGCCGGAAATCTCGCCCTTCGTGAAACTCTTCACCAAGCGCTCGCAGTTGCGCACGGCGCCGACGCCGGAGGAATATGAGGCCGCTCCATGGTGGGAACGCCTGGTGTTCGACGGCGGCGAAAAGGTCGTGCGCTCGGGCAGGGGAGAGGTGCAGCTTTCCGGCTATCCGAACCGCTTCATGAATTCGCTGATCGTGGCGATCACCTCGACGATCCTTGCCGTCGGCATGGGCACCTTCACCGCCTATGGCTTCTCGCGCTTCAAGATGAAGGGGGAGCAGGACCTGCTCTTCTTCATCCTGTCGACGCGCATGCTGCCGCCGGTGGTGGTCGCCATCCCGATGTTCCTGATGTACCGCGCCGTCGGCCTCAACGACACGCATTGGGGCCTGATCATCCTCTACACCGCCTTCAACCTGTCCTTCTCGGTCTGGCTGATGAAGGGTTTCATGGACGAGATCCCGAAGGAATACGAGGAAGCCGCGCTCGTCGACGGCTACACCCGCATGCAGGCCTTCTTCAAGGTGGTGCTGCCGGAAGCCGCCACCGGCATCGCGGCGACGGCGGTGTTCTGCTTCATCACGGCGTGGAACGAATACGCCTTCGCGCTGATCATGACCAACCGCCGCGCCCAGACGGCGCCACCGTTCATCCCGAGCCAGGTCGGTTCCGGCCTGCCGGACTGGACGGTCATCGCCGCCGGCACCTTCCTGTTCCTGCTGCCGGTCGCCATCTTCACCTTCCTGCTGCGTAACCATCTGCTGCGCGGCATGTCGTTCGGAGCAATTCGCAAATGATGATCCGCAGCGCCACATTGCAGCGAACGGCGGAAATCGTGATGGTGCTCGGCATCGTCGCGCTCTGCCAGCCGTGGAATTTCTTCCTGCATCGCTACGGCCTGACCATCATCATCGTCGGGCTGCTGACCTTCATGTTCACCGGCTGGTTCGGCAAGCCGGATGGCAACAAGGAAGAGGCCGACGGCGTGTTCGATGTTTCCGACCACCATGAGGGCCGCCAGCGTGGGGGCCAGCCATGACTCAGATCGAGCTTCGCGGCGTCCAGAAATTCTTCGGCGCTGTCCAGGTCATCAAGGACCTTAACCTCAAGATCGCCGACAACGAGTTCATCGTGCTGCTCGGCCAGTCGGGCTGCGGCAAGACGACGACGCTGCGCGCCATTGCCGGGCTGGAGACGATCGACGAGGGCGACATCCTGATCGACGGCCAGCCGGTCCAGCATCTGAAGGCCGCCGACCGCGACATCGCCATGGTGTTCCAGTCCTTTTCGCTCTATCCGCACATGAGCGTCTACGAGAACATCGCCTTTCCGCTCCGGGCGACGCGCAAGAGCAAGGCGGAGATCGACGGCGAGGTGCGCTCGGTCGCCAGGGTCCTGCAGATCACCGACCTGCTTGGCAAGAAGCCGTCGGCGTTGTCGGGCGGCGACATGCAGCGCGTGGCGATCGGTCGGGCGCTGGTAAGACGGCCGAAGGCGATGCTGATGGACGAGCCGATCGGCGCCCTCGACGCCAAGCTGCGCGAGGAGATGCGCGCCGAGATCAAGCGGCTGCACGTCAAGCAGGGCTCGACCACCATCTATGTCACCCACGACCAGATCGAGGCGATGAGCCTCGCCGACCGCATCGTCATCATGCATGAGGGCGTTTTGCAGCAGATCGGCAGCCCGTCGGAGGTGTACACGCATCCGGCCAATCTGTTCGTCGCCCAGTTCGTCGGCTCGCCGGTGATGAATGTCGCCAACGCGTCCGTCGCCATGAACGGCACCGGCGCCAGGGTCACCGTGAACGGCGCCGCGGAAGGTTTTCGCTTCCCGGCCGAACTGGTCGGCCAGCTCGACGCAGCGAAAGCCGTGCAAGGCTCCGTGGCGGTGGGCATCCGCCCGGAAGGTGTGCTGGTTTCCAAGGCTGCCGCGGAAGGCTACCTGCCGGTCGAGGCAGCGATCATCGAGCCGCTCGGCTCCTACGACATCGTCGATCTGAAAGTAGGCGCGCAGATGCTGCGTGCCCGCACCCGCTCTGGTTTCGTCGGCAAGGCCGGCGACCGCGTTTTCGCCAGGATAGACCCGGCGCAGGCGCATTTCTTCGACACGGCAAGCGGGCAGAGCCTGGGGATTCGACTTTAGAAATGGCCCATATCCAGCTGAAAAACATCACGAAGAAATTCGGCACCCACACGGCGCTGAAAAATCTCGATCTCGACATCGCCGACGGCGAGTTTTTTGTGCTCCTGGGCGAGACCGGAGCCGGCAAGACGACGACGCTGCGCCTCATCGCCGGCCTCGAAAAGCCCGACGAGGGACAGATTTTCATCGACGACGTCGACGTCGCCGACTGGGGCGCGGCCGAGCGCGACGTTGCGCTGGTCCTGCAGCAATATTCGCTCTACCCGCGCTACACCGTGCGTGAAAACCTCGAATTCCCGCTGAAGCCGAAAATCCGCCGCATCGAGCCGGCCGAGATCAAGACACGTGTCGACCGCGTGGCCAAGACCCTGCGCATCGAGCACCTGCTCGACCGCAAGACCGACCGCCTTTCCGGCGGTGAGATGCAACGCGTTTCGATCGGACGGGCGATCGTCAGAAAACCGCGCGTCTTCCTGATGGACGAGCCGCTGTCGGCGCTCGATGCCAAGCTTCGCGAGGCGCTGAGGACCGAGCTGAAGAATATCCAGATGAATCTCGGCCAGACCTTCCTCTTCGTCACCCACGACCAGATCGAAGCGATGTCGATGGGCGACAAGGTAGGCGTCCTGAACCACGGCCGCCTCATCCAGACCGGCACGCCGCACGAGATCTACAACAATCCGCGCGATACGTTCGTTGCCGGCTTCGTCGGTTCGCCGCCGATGAACCTTCTCGAGGGCAGGCTGGTCTCCGGCCGCGCCGTCATCGCGCCGATCAATTTCGAGCTGCCTTATGCGGCAGGTACTGCCGCCAACCGTACCGACGGGCGCCCGCTGACCTTCGGCATCCGGCCGGAGGATGTCTTCCTCGAGCCCGGAGCGCCCGTGGAAGCGCGCGTCCACGATGTCGAAAACCACGGCGTCGAAAAAATCCTCACGCTGCGGGTCGGCGATCTGCACCTGCGCGCGACAGTCCCGGCGCAGACCTCCGTCGCCATCGAGGATGCCGTGCGCTTCGCCTGGAACGAGAAGAGGGTGGTGCTGTTCGACCAGGGGACGGGAGTGAGCCTCAGGCACAGCGCCTGAGGCGGGTTCTGCCGGTCTCGTAGGTTTCCTTCGAAGCCCTGCTTCACCACACAAGCTGGAGATCAAGCGCCGGTGCCCGGCAGCAGTTCCTCGCCCCGAGGTAGTGGAAAGCGCCTCCCTTCCCGACCTTGGCATGGAGAGGGTAAGGAGGGACAGCTCTCGCATGCCGCCACAGCCAGGACCCCACGATGCCGACCTCCGCCCGCGACCGCCTCGAAGAGATTTTTGCGCGCCTTGAGGCGCGGGCCGGCGAGGAGCGTGTCTTCACCAGGCTCTACCCGGAAGCGGCGCGCGCTGCTGCCGACGCCGCCGATGCGCGTGCCAAAGCCGGCGTGTCGCTGGGGCCGCTCGACGGCAGGATAATCTCCGTCAAGGACCTGTTCGATGTGGCCGGCGAGCCGACGCTGGCCGGCTCGATCATCCGCCGCGATGAGCCGTCGGCGACGGAAGACGCGCTTGTCGTGCAGCGGTTGCGCCAGGCGGGCGCGGTGATCCTCGGCAAGACGGCGATGACCGAATTCGCCTTTTCGGCGGTCGGCACCAACCCGCATTACGGTACGCCTCCCAACGCCGCCGATGCGTTGCGCATCCCGGGCGGCTCGTCGTCGGGGGCAGGGGTCTCGGCGGCGGAAGGGACGAGCGACATTGCCATCGGTTCCGACACCGGCGGCTCGGTGCGCATTCCGGCTGCGCTCAACGGCGTCGTCGGCTTCAAGCCGACGGCGCGGCGGGTGCCGCTCGCCGGCTGCTTTCCGCTCTCCTCGACGCTCGATTCGATCGGCCCGCTGGCGCGAAGCGTGGCCGACTGCGCCGCGGCCGATGCGGTGATGGCCGGCGAAGAATTCGCGCCGCTTGCGCCGCTTTCTCTCGCCGGCCTGCGCATCGGCATTCCGCGCGGCCGCCTGCTGGACGATCTTGAACCCGCCGTCGCCGAAGCGTTCCAGCACAGCCTGAAAATGCTGGAGGCTGCCGGCGCGCGGCTCGTTGATCATTCGATCGACGATCTCGTCGCCGAGATGAATGCGGCGACGAAGGCCGGGTCGCTGGCGGGAATCGAAGCGGCGGAAATTCACGCCGGCTGGCTGGGCGATCCGCAAAAGGCGGCCAGCGTCGACCCGCATGTCGCCGGTCCGCTGATCCGGCGCCTCGCCATCACCGCGGCACACTACATCGGGCTGATCCGCAAGCGCACCGAACTTGCCGCCCGCATGGACGAGCGGCTCCAGCCTGTCGATGTGCTGGCGCTGCCGACCGTGCCGATGCTTGCACCGCCGATCGCGCCGCATCTTTCCGACGACGCTCTATGGAACCGCACCGACGGCATGCTCTTGCGCAATCCGCAGGTCGCCAACCTGTTCGACCTGACGTCGATCTCGTTGCCGATGCTGGGCAAACCGCTGCCGGCCGGGCTGATGCTGTTTGCCCAAAACGGCGAAGACCGCCGCCTGCTCGAAATCGCGGCGGCAATGGAAAAGGTGGTCGCCAGTTAAGGAAACCGCTCCCGGTATCGCTCGACCACCTCCGGGTTGCGCAGGTTGATCGGCAATTCGCCGGCGAGCACCCGCAGCGTTTCGGCGGCGGCGCCGGTGCCCATGCGCATCATCGATTCCTCGGTGATGCCGGCCATATGCGGCGTGATGACGACATTGTCGAAGCCGAAATAGGGATGGTCAGGCGGCAGCGGCTGGGTGGCGAAAACGTCGAGCGCGGCGCCGCCGATCTTTTGATCGCGAAGCGCCGCGATCAGGGCATCATCGTCGATGATCGGCCCGCGCGCGACATTGACGATCACCGCCCCGGGCTTCATCAGCGCGATGCGGCGGGCGTCGATCATGCCGCGTGTTTCCGGCGTCAGCGGACAGCAAATGGCGATCACGTCGCTCTCGGACACCAAATCGTCGAGCGTGCGAAATTGGATGCCGGCAGGCAGGCTGCGGGCGTCGCGGGTGTTGGCGACGACGGTCAGCCCAAAGCCATCCTTGCCGATGGCCGCGACGTTGCGGCCGATATTGCCCATGCCGATGATGCCGATCGTCTTGCCGGCAAGCTCGCTGGTGTGGACGGAATGCTCGCGGCCGGCAAGCCAGCCATGCTGGCGGAGATCGCGGTCGATGATGCGAAAGCGGCGAAGCACGGCCATAGCGCCGAACAGCACGTGTTCAGCGACCGTGCGTGCGTTGACGCCTGGCACATTGGCGACCAGCACGCCTGCCTCGGTTGCCGCCTCCATCGGGATCCAGTCGAGCCCGGCGCCATGGCGCACCGCCATCTTCAGCCGGCGCTGCACGGCAAACAGTTCAGGCGGGAGCGGCGCGCGGACGATGACGATATCGGCGTCCTGCGCTTCTTGCGCCAGCGTTGCCGTGTCGAGGGCGGAGGCGACGACAAGTCGGCCGGCGCCGGCCAGCATGGCTTCCGCGTCGGGATGCAGCGCATGCGTCGACAGGATCTTCGGCTGGTCAGGCATTCTGGAGGTTCGGTTCGGCTTCGCCCGCCGTCTCGATCAGGCCCTTCCAGTAGCTTTCGGCGCCCTGCAGGTGCGCGCTCATCAGTGCCTGTGCGAGGTTGCCGTCGCGGCGCAGCAGCGCGTCGAAAATCTGCAGGTGCTCGAGATGCGATCTTCGCCCACGCTCGGGATCGGAGAAATAGACGGGCAGGCGGCCTTCGCCCAGAACATAATAGGCCGTGCAGATCTGATGGAACATCGTGTTCTTGGTGGCCCGCACGATCTCCAGGTGAAAATCCCGGTCCTCCTGCGAGATCGGCTGGTTTGCCGCGATCTTTTCTTCCGAAGCCTTCAGGATCTCGCGCAGCCGCTCGTAGTTTTCCTCCGTCGCACGGCTGCAGGCAAGTTCGGCGGCCTTGATCTCATGGATCTTCCTGATCTCGACAATCTCGTAGATGCGGACCGGATCGAGCGGGAGGCCGGCCTTGGCGAACAGCGCCAGCGCCTCGACGCTTGCCTCGCGCGTCGTCAGGTAGATGCCGGATTTCGCCCGTCGCTCAACAATGTGCATGGCTTCGAGGATCGCAAGCGCCTCGCGGATCTGGCCGCGGCTCACGGAAAACCGCTCCGCCAGCTCGCGCTCGGAAGGGGTGCGCCCGGTCTCCGAATCCGAGAACGAGAACAGGTAGGATGCAAGCTCGGCCAGAAGGTTCTTTTCGGTCATCGATCAGTCAGCGCATGGGCCTCGAGGAATTTTTCCGAAACGGTGAAGCCCAGTCCAGGCCCGTCGGGAATCGCGATCATACCGTCTTTCAGATCGACCGTCTCTTCAATGAGGTCATGCAGCATCGGGTTGGCGCCGAGCGAGTATTCCACGATGAAACTCGACGCCGCTGCCGCACAGACATGCAGTCCGGCGAAAAACGCCGGCGCACCGGCCCAAAGATGCGGCGCAAGCCTGAGGTTGAAGGCGGAGGCAATGGCGGCGATCTTCATCGCCTCGCTGATGCCGCCGCAGAAGCCGAGGTCGGGCTGGAAGATGTCGGCGGCGCGCAATATCGCGAGATCGCGAAAGGCAAAACGCGTCGCCTCGCTTTCGCCGGCGGCGATGGGGACGCTACAGGCGGCACGCAGTTCGGCCATGCCCGCCTTGTCGTCGGCGATCACCGGCTCCTCGAACCAGGCGAGGTCGCAATCGGCGACGAGATGGGCGAAGCGCCTGGCGTCGGCTACCGTATAGGTGCCGTGCGCATCGACCATCAGGCCGACCTCCGGGCCGAGCGCCTTGCGCGCGGCTTTCACGCGGGAGGCCGAAACATGCGGGGCTCCATCCATGGCGCCGACCCGCATCTTCACCGCCTTGAAGCCGCCTTCATCGACGTAGGATTGCAATTGCTCGCCGATCTCTTCTGCCGGCGCCCAGCCGCCCGACGCATAGGCCGGCATGCGTTCGGCCTTGCGGCCGCCGAGCAGTTGCCACACCGGCACGCCCAGCGACTTGCCGAGGATATCCCAGAGCGCGATGTCGACGGCGCTGATCGCCGCTACGGTGAGGCCGCGGCGGGCAAGTTGCGGCATCGCGTGGCCCGAGGCGGCCGCGCTCTCATGGCGGACGCCGTTGTAGAGCATTTCCCAGATCGCGTTGAGGTCGCGCGCGTCGCGGCCGACCAGCAGCGGCGCGATCTCGTGGTTGATGAGATGAACCAGCGCGCCATAGGTGCCGGCGCTGCCGGCGGCGTTTTTTCCCTCGCCCCAGCCGACGATGCCATCCGCCGTTTCGACGCGCACGATCGCCGCGTCGAACGTCGCCACCAGGCCGAAATCGCTTCGGTGCTGGCGGCCGGCCTCGATGGGCACCCGGACCCACCAGGCCTCTATCCGGCTGATGCGCATCGTTGTCCCCGGCCTTTCCGCCATTCCGGGAGCGGGGGCATGTTGTTGTTCAGCAAGCAGCAACGGCCCACCTATTTGATCAGCGGCAGGATGGTCTCCGCCGTAATGCGCATCTGGTCGGCGTAAAAATCCTCGGTCAGAAGGCTGGAGCCGTGATCCTGGATGAACTTCAGCTGCTCCGGCGGGATGTCGACCGGGTTGCGTTCCACCATGGTCGGATATTTGTTGGCCGGGGTGCGGTCGACGGGCGCCACGAATTCGTTGGTGACGGCGCCGTCATAGCCGATTTCCTTCAGCGTCCCGATGATTTTGGTCCAGTCGAGATGGCCGAGGCCGGCGGCGAAGCGGTTGTTGTCGGCGACATGGAAGTCGAACAGCCTTTTTCCCGCCAGCCGGATCGCCTCGTACATGTCCTCTTCCTCGATGTTGAGGTGGAAGGTGTCGAGGCAAACGCCGCATTCGGGGCTGACCGCATCGGCCAGCGCCAGCGCCTGCGCGGCGCGGTTGAAGAAATAGGTCTCGAAACGGTTCAGCGGCTCGACGGCGATGCGCACGCCCTTCTTCTGCGCATGCGCAAAGCATTCCCTGGTGGCGTCGACCACCCATTTCCATTCTTCCGCCTCGGTGCCGTCCGGCACCACCTTGCCGACGGTCGCCGGCACCAGCGTGATGATCTCGCCGTCGAGTTCGGAAACCATGGTGACGACGCTCTTCACGTAATCGACGGAGCGGGCGCGCTGGCCTTCGTCCTTGGCCGCGAGGTTACGTTCGCCGAGCGTCAGCGTCACCGCGCCCCAGCAGCGGATGCCGTGTTCCTTAAGGAGAGCACGCGTTTCCTTGACGTCGTACTGTGCCGGCTCGCCCGAAATCTCGATTAATTCGTAGCCGTACTTCTTGATGCGCGCGAGCGTCTTCGCCAGCGGTTCAGCGCGCATCCAGTTGTGCGTCGAAAGATGCATGTCCTTGCTCTCCAGAATTCACCTGCCATAGCGCCGCACTGCGTCGGCGCATGCTCCTCACCAAAGGCATTCCAGTCGTTTGCGGCAATCTGGTTCTACCAATTAGGCACTTTTGGAGTTCTAACGCATTTCAGTGACCGCGACAAGAAGCTGGTGTCAGCGCCGAGTATCCTTTCATATGCCATTGTTATTTCGAAGTAATTTATAGAATTGCCGCGTTTTGGCAATGTTGCGCGCTTATCAGATAAATGTTGACGAAATCGCGGAATTTGGTATTACCAGAACGAGGCCGGTATTTCTGTCATCAGAATCTGGAATCAGCCGCTTCCGGGGGGTGGCGGCGTAACGGCGGGTCGATGGCGTCGGGGTGGGGCGCGCCATCGACCATGCTGCCGTTCAGAGGCCAGCGCCTCGCAACATCAAACCTTTGGTCAAATCCTCTGGAAAGCGTCTATCGACGCTGGCATGGCCGGCTCACCGGTGTACTATTTGCCAATAATAGACGGCTGGACGCTCCGGTAATCTGACCCGACTGGCAAGCCGGTCGCGGCGTATCAGGCGTTGCGAAGCTGGCGGCAACAGAACCGCCTGTAAAAAGAAACGGCAGGGCTACAGGATGAGCGCAGCAAGTGAGGCCGCCCGCTTTCTCATCATCGACGATCATCCGCTGTTCCGCGAGGCATTGCACAGCGCCGTCCAGATGACCTATCCGGATGCCGACACGGTGGAGGCGCGCACCGTCACCGAGGCGCTCGAGTTGCTCGAAGGGCCGAAACCGTTCGATCTCGCGCTCCTCGATCTCAACATTCCGGGCGTCCAGGGTTTCGAGGGGCTGCTTCAGCTCCGTACCCGATATCCACGGTTGCCGATCGTCGTCGTTTCCGGCCACGAGGAACCGAAGATCATTTCCGAGGCTCTGTCCTACGGCGCCGCCGGCTTCATCCCGAAATCGGTGCGCAAGGCAGACCTTGCCAACGCGATCCGTTCGGTGATGGAGGGCGCCATCCACGTGCCCGAGAACTATGGCGGGCAGGCGCCCGATGCCGAGAGCGCCGACCGCGCCGAAATGGTCCGCCGGCTGGCGACGCTGACGCCGCAGCAATTGCGTGTGCTGCAGATGCTGCGCCAGGGGCTGCTCAACAAGCAGATCGCCTATGAGCTGCAGGTCGGCGAAACCACCGTCAAGGCGCATGTCTCGGAGATATTGCGCAAGCTCAACGTCTACAGCCGCACCCAGGCGGTGATCGAGGTGTCGAAGCTCGACAACGCGGAGCTGTTTCGGGAGCAGGCGGGATTTTGAAGAGAGCGAATTGGGAGTAGCGAATAGGGAAGGGTGCGCCTTCCTGAAACGAGTGCGTTGGGATTTGTCGCTCCCGCTATTCGCTACTCCCTATTCGCTATTCGCTCTCTTTTACGCCAACAAATGCGCCAGCAGCGCGCGCAGTTGCGCGGGCTTCACCGGCTTGCGCATCAATTCGATGCCGCCGCTGCGCGCGGTCCGCGCCAAGAGGTCGGAGGCGTCGGCGGTAATCAGCAGCGCCGGTACCTGGCGTTGCAGATAGTCGCGCGCCTCGGCGATCGTCGTGGTGCCGAGATCGCCATGGTCGAGATGCTGGTCGGCGATGATGATGTCGGGAACCCAGCCGGTGTCGCCGAGCGCGTCGATGGCTTCGTCGGTGGAGGTGGCCGCCCTGACATCGCAGCGCCAGCGTTCGAGCAGCAGCTTCATGGCCTCCAGCACGGCCGCGTCGTTCTCGATCAGCAGCACCTTGGTTCCGAACAGGCCGTAGCCGCGCGGCCTTTCGGGTTCGGTCGATGCCGCGACGAGTTCGGCGTGGGCGCCGATGGCGAGCGGCACCTCGACATGGAACACCGTTCCGCGGCCGAGCTCCGAGGAAAAATCGACGCGGTGGCCGAGCGCATCGACCATGCGGCGCACGATGGCGAGGCCAAGCCCGAGGCCGCCGGAGAGATCGCTGTCGGCGGTAACGCTGCCGCGATGGAATTCTTCGAAGACCGCCTGGCGCTGGTCGCCGGGTATGCCGCGGCCGGTGTCGACGATGTCGATCCTGAGCAGCGGCCCGCGATGCCGCATGCCGACAAGCACGCCGCCCTTCTTGGTGTAGCGGATCGCGTTGGAGATGATGTTCTGCAGGATGCGCCGCAACAACGTGCGGTCGGAGCGGACGACGGCATGGGTCGGCCGGAACCTGAGCTTCAGCCCCTTGTTCGTTGCCCAGGGCTGGAAGTCGGATTTCAGCGAGGCGAACAGCGGCTCCAGCGGAACCTCGCCGATCTCCGGCTGCACCACGCCGGCGTCGAGCTTGGAGATGTCGAGCAGGGTTCTGAGCAAGTCCTCCATCGTCTCCAGCGAGCGTTCGACCTGCCGCACGAGCTTTCGGCCTTCTTCGCCGGTCTGCAGCTCGGCGAGCGCCGAGATCGAAAGGTGCGCCGCGTTGAGCGGCTGCAGCACATCGTGGCTCGCCGCCGCCAGGAAGCGGGTCTTGGAAAGGTTGGCCTGTTCGGCGCTTTCCTTTGCCGCCACGAGTTCGAGGTTCGATTGTTCGAGATGGCGCAGCGTGGCGCGCAATTCCTCGGTGCGGGTGCGGACACGGGTTTCGAGGTTGATCGCCGTCTGGAACAGCGAAAAGGCGTTGCCCTGCTGCTCCATCGAGCGTTCGACGCGCGAGACCAGCGCCTCGTTGATGCGTCGCAGCTTGTCGATGTCCTCGATCTGGCGAATGGGCATCCGGCCGCCCGCTATTCGGCCGCCGTTGGCAGCGCGGCTACCTGCTGCCGGCGGCCGAACGCGATGCCGGTCAGCGTCTGGTTGAGATGCATCGACTGGTATTGCTCACCGAACGTGCCGAAGCCGATGACATGGTGCTGCTGGTAGAGTTCCGACATCTTGCGGATCACCTGCCGGTTCTCCGCGTCGACGCGCCGGTAGGCGCAGTCGAAGCCGAACACCATGTCGATGCCGCCGAGCCGCTGCTCGATCTCCTCGAATTTGGTTCGCGTGGTTTCGACCATGCCGCGCGCCTCTGCTAGCGTCAGCACGACGCCGTCGTCGATCGCGCAGGCAAACACCAGCGAGCCGTCCTCCAGGATACCGCGTACGGCGCGGCAGTAGAATTCCCCCCCAACCTTCACCACGACCGGATGCGAAGCGAAGCCGTTCTGGGTCAGTTCGGCGATATCCTTGCCGACAGCGGATGCGTATTCCAGCGCCGCCGCACTGGCGTTGAGTTCCGATACGGTGCGCTTTTCGGGGTCGGAAGCGGTGACGACGAATTTGGCGTCGGTCGGGATGAAATTGTCGGTCTTGAAGATGCTGAACGGGACGTCGGTCGAGACCAGCATGACGATCGCGCTGCCGTCGGAAACCTTGCCGTTCGATATCAGCAGCGTATGTCTCGAATTTGAGATCGTCGCCGGCCGAACCGCCGATCAGCGGAATGTCGTCGAGCGCCCAGTGCAAGGCCGCGGTGATCTTCTCCTCGGCAAACGACATGCCGTCGATCAGGCACATGGCGAAGCGTTCCTGGCCGGGCTTGCCGCGGGTCTTCTCGCCAAGTTCGCGCCGCAGCCGGTCGACCTCTTCGGCGATGGCGTCCATTCCCGAGGAGGCGATGTTCTCTATCGTTGCCGCAGCGACTGTGAAGTTCCTCGCCGGCAAGAGGACGGCAAGCGCGTGGCCCTCGCCGATGCCGTCGGGCGTGATCTCGCCGGAAGTCGAGCAGCCGACCACTTCGAGGCCGGGCGCGTGCTTCAGCATCGCCGCGTTGAGCTGGTGCGCGTCGAAGGTCTGCATGGAAAAGAACAGATACGCGAAGCCGGCGCCGCAACGCCTTGCCTCTTCGGCAATTTTTTCGGCAAACGCATCCGCGCCAGCTTCCGAAGAAGTCAGCACGGTGATTCCGCAGGCATATTCGGCACGCGAATACACGGGGTCCTTGGCGCTCCTAGGCGTTTATCCGCCCGGCATTCTGCATAGCCGGTTTGCCGCATCATCTCCGGCAAATTCGTTTTTTGCAATCTTGATGTCGGCGAGCGTTCGGTCGAAAGTACAATATACCGCGAAATGGGCCGGCAGCATGCTGCCGGTCAATCTCGGGGAGGCGCCGCGCGGGGCTCACGATGGCCGTCCGGACCGAGGCCAGAAAATCAGCCGGCAGCGCTCCGGCGAATGATGAGGGAGGGATCATGTCCGATGTATCTTTGACGGTGAACGGGCGGAAGGTGAAAGGTTCCGTCGAGGACCGCACGCTGCTGGTTCACTTCCTACGCGAGAATGTCGGGCTGACGGGCACGCATGTCGGCTGCGACACCTCGCAGTGCGGCGCCTGCGTCGTCCATGTCGACGGCAAGGCCGTGAAGTCCTGCTCGATGCTGGCTGTCCAGGCGTCGGGATCGACCGTCGTCACCATCGAAGGCCTCGCCAACGGTGCCGACCTGCATCCCGTCCAGGCGGCGTTCAAGGAACACCATGGCCTGCAGTGCGGTTTCTGCACGCCCGGCATGATCATGTCGGCGACCGACATGATCCGCCGCCATCCGGAAGGCCTCGACGAGGCCACGGTGCGCACCGAGCTCGAAGGCAACATCTGCCGCTGCACCGGCTATCACAACATCGTGAAAGCGATCCTCGCCGCGTCGAAGACGATGGCGAAGGGCGCGAAGGGCAAGGCGAAGAAGGCTGCCTGACGGCAACCGGCAGTCGGCAATCGGGAATTGGGAGCAGCGGCACTGTAGCTCGGATCGTCACGTTTCACTAAGAGCGACTGCCTACTGCCGACTCGCCCTGCTAAGGGAGGAAACCTTTCATGGGTATCGAAGGCATCGGGGCGCGGGTTGCCCGCAAGGAAGACAAGCGGTTCATCACCGGCGGCGGGCGCTATGTCGACGACATGGTGGTGCCCGGCATGAAGCATGCCGCCTTCGTGCGCAGCCCGTACGCGCATGCCGACATCAAGAAGATCGACGTGAAGGCGGCCCAGGCGATGCCGGGCGTCATCGGCGTGCTTACCGGCCGCGAATTGAAAGCCGACGGCATCGGCAACCTGATCTGCGGCTGGATGATCCATTCCAAGGACGGTAGCCCGATGAAGATGGGCGCCTGGTCGCCGCTGGCGGTCGATCGCGTCCGTTATGTCGGCGACGCCGTCGCCATCGTCGTTGCCGAAACCAAAGGCCAGGCGCGCGATGCCGCCGAGGCGGTCGAGGTTACCTATAAGGAGCGGAAAGCTGTCACCGATGCCGTCGAGGCGCTGAAGAAGAATGCGCCGCAACTGCATCCCGAGGCCGAAGGCAACCTGATCTTCGACTGGGAGATCGGTGACGCCAAGGCGACGGACGAGGCGATCAAAAATGCCGCCCATGTCACCAGGGTCAAGATCGTCAACAACCGCCTGGTGCCCAACGCGATGGAGCCGCGCGCCGCACTCGGCCATTACGACAAGGCGGAAGATCATTACACCTGCTGGACCACATCGCAGAACCCGCACGTCGCACGCCTCGTGATGAGCGCTTTCTACAATGTTGCGCCGGAGAACAAGCTGCGCGTCATCGCGCCGGATGTCGGCGGCGGTTTCGGCTCCAAGATCTTCATCTATCCCGAAGAGATCGTCTGCCTGTGGGCGTCGAAGAAGACGGGCGTGCCGGTCAAATGGGTGGCCGACCGCACGGAAAGCTTCCTCACCGACGCGCATGGCCGCGACCACCACTCGACGGTCGAGATGGCCTTCGACAAGAACAACAAGATCATCGGCCTGAAGGTCGACACGATCGCCAATCTTGGCGCCTACATGTCGCTGTTCTCGTCGTCGGTGCCGACCTACCTCTACGCGACGCTTTTGTCGGGCCAGTACGACATCCCGGCGATCCACGCCAATGTACGCACGGTCTATACCAACACCGCACCTGTCGATGCCTATCGCGGGGCAGGGCGGCCGGAAGCGACCTACCTCATCGAGCGCACGATGGAGACGGCGGCGCGGGAACTCGGCGTTTCGCCGGCCGAACTGCGGCGCCAGAACTTTATCACCAGCTTCCCGCACCAGACGCCGGTCATTATGTGTTACGACGCCGGCGATTATGCCGCCTCGCTCGATGCGGCAATGAAGGCCGCCGATTATGCAGGTTTTCCCAAGCGCAAGGCGGCGGCGGCCAAAAAGGGCCTGCTGCGCGGCATCGGCATGAGCTGCTACATCGAGGCCTGCGGCATTGCGCCGAGTGCGGCGGTCGGCAGCCTTGGAGCAGGTGTGGGTCTTTGGGAAAGTGCCGAGGTGCGCGTCAATGCCGTCGGTACCATCGAGGTCCTGACCGGCTCGCACAGCCACGGCCAGGGCCACGAAACCACCTTCGCCCAACTGGTGACGGAACGCTTCGGCGTGCCGATCGAATCCGTGTCGATCGTGCATGGCGATACCGACAAGGTGCAGATGGGCATGGGCACTTACGGCTCGCGCTCGGGCGCTGTTGGCATGTCGGCCATCGTCAAGGCGCTCGACAAAGTCGAGGCCAAGGCGAAGAAGATCGCCGCCCACCTGCTCGAGGCCGACGAGGGCGACATCGTCATCGAGAACGGCGCGCTCAAGGTTGCCGGCACCGACAAGAACGTGCCGTGGTTCCAGGTGGCGCTCGCCTCCTACACCGCCCACAACCTGCCGGGCGGCATGGAGCCCGGGCTCAAGGAAACCGCCTTCTACGACCCGACCAATTTCACCTTCCCGGCCGGCTGCTACATCTGCGAAGTCGAGGTCGATCCGGAAACAGGCGTGACGAAAATCATCCAGTTCGTCGCCGCCGACGATTTCGGCAATATCATCAACCCGATGATCGTCGAGGGACAGGTGCATGGCGGCATTGCGCAAGGCGTCGGCCAGGCGCTGCTCGAAGGCGCGCATTACGATGCGGCGAGCGGCCAGCTGCTGACCGCGAGCTTCATGGACTACACGATGCCTCGCGCCGACGACCTGCCGTCGTTCCAGATATCGACCTCGAACACGCCTTGCCCGGGCAATCCGCTCGGCATGAAGGGCTGCGGCGAGGCGGGTGCGATTGGCTCGCCGCCAGCCGTCATCAACGCGATCACCGACGCCATCGGCAACAACGACCTCGCCATGCCGGCGACACCGCAGACGGTGTGGGCGGCATTGAAGGCGGCGACGAAGCACTGAACAAGAGCGAATAGCGAACAGGGAGTAGCGAATGGAGGTCAGATAGACGGACGGCAGTTTCGGGAGAAATCCCTGCTCGCTATTCGCTACTCCCTATTCGCTTTCTCCCAAAGGGAGAAAATCACATGTACGAAGTCAACTACCATCGCGCTTCGTCGGTCGCTGAAGCCGCCAAGCTGCTGAAATCCGGCGACGCCAAGCTGCTCTCCGGCGGCATGACGCTGATCCCGGCGATGAAAACCCGGCTTGCAGCGCCTTCCGACCTGGTCGACATCAGCCGGATCGCGGCGCTCACTGGCGTCACTGTCTCCGGCAAGACCGTCACCATTGGCGCGGCCACTACCCATAACGACGTGGCGACCAATGCAAAGCTTGCCAAGGTCTGTCCTGCGCTCACGCATCTCGCCAGCCACATCGGCGACCCGCATGTGCGCCACAAGGGCACCCTCGGCGGCTCCATCGCCAACAACGACCCGGCTGCCGATTATCCGGCCGCGATGCTGGCGCTCGACGCCACCATCATCACCAACAAGCGCAAGATCGCCGCGGCGAAGTTCTTCACCGGCCTGTTCGAAACGGCGCTGAAGGATGGCGAGATTGTCACCGGCGTTTCTTTCACCGCGCCGGCCAAGGCGGGTTACGCCAAGTTCCCGAACCCCGCCTCGCGCTACGCGATGACCGGCGTTTTTGTCGCCAAGGGCAAGGACGGTGTACGCGCCGCGGTCACCGGCGCCGGCGAAAACGGCGTCTTCCGTTCGAAGGAGATCGAGGCGGCGCTGGCGAAGAAATTCGAGGCGTCGGCGCTGGAGGGCATCAAGCTGTCGGCCTCCGACATGATGGGCGACCTGCACGCCTCGCCGGAATACCGCGCCAATCTCGTCGTCGTCATGGCGAAACGCGCGGTGGCCGCCGCCAACGGCTGACACACACTTCAGAACTGAGATGAAGAAGGGGCCGCAAAGCCCTTTTTTCATAACATTTGACTGCTCGGCGCTTGGCCGTCCAAACCCCGCATCGCCCGACATGCTACCGTTCAGCCATGGATTCCCGACACGCTCCGCTCGTGCCTCGCTCACGCGGTCGGGAATGACGGCTTGCTTTGTGCCGCGTCCGTCAGTCGCCAACGCTGGTGATTTGCAGAAGCGTTCATGAAATCCGTCATTCCCGACCGCGTGAGCGAGGCACGAGCGGAGCGTGTCGGGAATCCATGGCTGAATGGCGCGGAAGCGTGAGGCGGTGCAGAGTGTCCGCAAAGGGTGTGGACAAAATCTCCCCGTTTCCCACTCTTTTCCATGGTCGCCGAAGATTCTTCGCAGTAATTTCAATCAGTTGTACGATTTCGGCAAAATACTTCCATCCACACCCTTTGCCACCTCCCGCATAATCCGTGTCATCGCCCTCATGGGAACCGGGTCTGGAACCGGGGATTCGGGAGGGTGGCGGTGTCCGGGTCGGCCGCGCAACGGTAGCGCGGTTTAGTGAGGCGATCGCCAAGACCCGGGCCTCGGCGACGGTCAGGCTGGTAGGCGCAAAGAAACGCCGAGCCCAGCCCACCCAGCCGAAGGTGAGAGCACCGGCGGGGCGCTGGGAAGGCGCCATATAAATTACTTACGAGGTGCCAACCCGGCGCCCCGCTTCCCACCTACCTCAAATGGCCAGGCCGGCAAAACCGGAGCGTGGCAATGGAGGAGCTCGTTCCTATAGGGCGTTTGCATGAGGAGATCGATTTGAGAAGTCAACTGTTGCAGCGAGAAAATGGGAATTGTGCAGCCTCAGCCCGCCCGCGCCGCCATGATGGTTTTTTTCACCGCCGCACCGTCGGTAATCGTGTTCCGGTATTCGCGGTCGAGATCGTCGCCGCCCATGCCGACGCGGGGATTGCGATAGAGCATGCCGCTCGGCACGTTTTTCAGCGCGGCGAAATGCATCTCGGAAAGTCCGGTCCGCTGCCGCACGCCGCCGATGTTCTCCGCGTCGAGTTCGCCGCAACCCATGATAACGATGCGACCTTTCGCCTGTTCGACCAGCCGCGCCAGAAGCTCGGCGCCCTCGACCGCGGTATCGCGCTGCCCGCTGGTCAGAACGCGACCGACCTTGCAACGGATCAGCGCCTCCAGCGCTTCCACGGGGTCGCGGGTCATGTCGAAGGCGCGGTGGCAAGTGACGTTGAGCGGTCCGGCGGCGGCGGTGAGTTCGGCCATCCGGGTCTCGTCGATGGAGCCGTCGGCGTTGAGGCAGCCCACGACAACACCGGCCACGCCGAGTTCGCGCAACGCCTCAACATCGGCAAGCATCGACCGATACTCGGCGTCGCTGTAGAGAAAATCGCCGCCGCGCGGCCGCACAATCACATGGAACGGCACCGTCGCCATTTCGAGCGCCAGCTTCACCGTACCGAAGCTCGGGGTGATGCCGCCCTCGACGAGGCTCGCGCAAAGTTCGACGCGGTCCGCCCCGGCCTGCTGGGCGGCGAGCAGCCCGTCGATGCCTTCGACGCAGATCTCGATCAGGGGCAGGGAGGTTTTGCTATTTGTACTGGCGGTCATCTCTTGCCTTTGTGTCTGTCGTGGGGAACCGGCTTGGTCGGCGGTGGTTTAGCATTGGCGGGTCGTCGGAGAACAGAGCGTCCCCACGAATTCGCGACAGTCGTCGCCGACGCGGCCAAGAACGCTTTCGCTGGCAGGTCGAGCTTATTAAGGTGACGGCATGGCAACTCGGGCAGGCTCGGAGTCGCCGCTTCGAGGCCATGACAGATACCCCCGACAAAACTCCGGCTGCTCCGCTTGCACCGTTCCGGCACGCGACCTTCCGCGCTATCTGGACCGCAAGCCTCGCCTCCAACTTCGGCAGCCTGATCCAGTCAGTGGGGGCCGCCTGGATGATGACATCGATCACCAACTCGGCCGGCATGGTGGCGCTGGTCCAGGCCTCCACCTCGTTGCCCATCATGCTGTTTTCGCTGACGTCGGGGGCGATCGCCGACAATTTCAACCGCCGCCAGGTCATGCTGGTCGCGCAGTGCTTCATGCTGCTGGTTTCTGTCGGTCTCACCATCTTTGCCTATCTCGGCCTGATCACCCCCTGGCTGCTGCTGAGCTTCACCTTCCTGATCGGCTGTGGGACGGCGCTCAACAACCCATCCTGGCAGGCGTCCGTCGGGGATATCGTGCCGCGGTCCGACCTGCCGGCTGCCGTCGTCCTGAACAGCGTGGGCTTCAACCTGACCCGCAGTGTTGGCCCGGCCATCGGCGGCGCCATCGTTGCCGCGGCGGGAGCGGCGGCGGCCTTCGCGGTCAATGCGGTCAGCTATTTCGCTTTGCTTTTTGTGCTCGCGCGGTGGCGGCCGGTTGCACAGGCAAGCACGCTGCCGCGAGAGACGATCGGAACGGCAATGACGGCCGGCCTGCGTTATGTCGCGATGTCCCCCAATATCGAAAGGGTCTTGCTGCGCAGCTTCGCTTTCGGCCTAACCGCGATTTCGATCCTCGCCTTGCTGCCGCTTGTGGCGCGGGACCTGCTCAATGGCGGCCCGCTGGTCTACGGCATCATGCTCGGCTGTTTCGGTGTCGGTGCGATCTTCGGTGCTTTCCTGAGCGGGCGCTTGCGCCAGCGTCTTTCGGCCGAATGGATCGTCCGCCTGGCTTTCGTCGGCTTTGCCTTGTGCGCACTCAGCCTGGCGGTCGTCTGGAGCCCGTGGCAGGCCGGCCCGGCCCTGATGGTCGGTGGTGCCTGCTGGGTGTTGGCGCTGTCGCTGTTCAACGTGACGGTGCAGCTTTCCACCCCGCGCTGGGTGGTCGGCCGGGCTCTCGCCATCTATCAGACCGCCACCTTCGGCGGCATGGCGCTGGGCAGCTGGCTGTGGGGACTGGCAGCGGACGAATACGGTCCCGACAAGGCGCTGCTGATTTCCTGCGCGCTGATGCTGGTCGGGGCGCTACTCGGCCTCAAGTACGCCTTGCCGGAAGAGACCTCGCTTAATCTCGATCCGCTCAATCGTTGGAAGGAGCCGCCGCTGGCGCTTCAACTCAAGCCGCGCAGCGGTCCGATCGTGATCATGATCGAATACATCATCAGCGAAAAGGATACGCATGCGTTCCTCGATGCGATGGCCGAGCGCCGGCGTGTGCGGGCCCGCAACGGCGCCCGCAACTGGACCCTCTCCCGCGATCTCGAGAATCCGCAATCGTGGATGGAGACCTACCATCTGCCGACCTGGGTCGAATACCGCCGCCATAATCTGCGCACCACCCATGCCGACGCGGTCGTCGGCGAACGGATCAGGGCGCTCCACAGCGGCAGCGAACCGCCGCGCGTCCACCGCATGATCGAGCGGCCAACGACCTGGTCCGACGCGTTGTTCGCCTCCAGGAGCGTCTTCGACATGCCGTGAGGGCTGACCGCGTGCAATCAGCAGTACCGCTACATTTCTGCGAGGAACGCCACGACGGCCTCGCGCATGCGCGGCGTTTCGACGTGGCCGCTCCCCGGTTCGGTGATCAGCCGGAGCGCGCTTTCGGCGCCGCTCGCGCGATAGGCCGCCAGCGTCTCGCCATAGGCCCGTTGCACCGCTTCGGGCGGCGTCAGCGGGTCGGCGCCGCCGACGCATATGAGTTGCGGGCGCGGTGCGACCAGTCCGGCGATCTCGCCGACCGAGGTTTTCGCCAGCAATCCCGGCACGGTCATGTAGTGGCCATGCAGGTCATGGGCGCCGGTCTCCACCAGCGTCGCCCAGTCGGCATAGCAGCAAAGATGCGCGATGCGGTTGAAGCGCGGCTCCAATGCGCCGAGGAAAAATGCGTGTGTGGCGCCCATCGACAGACCGAACGTCGCCATCTTCTGCGGATCGACATCTTCTCGCGCTGTCAGGTAGTCGAATGCCGCAAGCAGGTCGCCGAGCATTTTTCCCATCAGCGTTCTGCCCTGCCAGAGGAGGGCCTTCGACAGCGCATCTTCGCCCGGAAACTGCCTTTCGCCGAAGGTCGGCATGTCGATCGACAGCGTCACCAGACCTGCTTTGGCGAGAAGCGGCCCATACGGTCCGATCAGGCTTTCCCGGCCGTCGATCAGCTCGGATGCGCCGATGCCGTATTTCGCGCCGTGCGCGTGGCAATAAAGCACCGCGGGAAACCGGCCGGAAGAAACGGAAGGCCGCGTGAGCAGCCCGCGAACAGGTTCCTTGTCTCCAAACTCGAACCTGAGATGCTCCAGGATAAATCTCGGCTTCTCCACCTGTTCGAGCATGGTGGCAGCGGTAGGCTGCTTGACCGGCATCGCCAGAAGGTCACGCAGTTCTCCGGCATTCATATTGGCTCTTCCATGCTGAAGAAAGGTCTCGCTGCCCATCCGGGTCCGAGAATTCGCGGGGACAACGCGACCGTTGTCAGCAGACCGTGGAGAACCGCTCCACGCAAGTGGCAAGAACGTCGTCGCCGGGCTTCTTCCACCAGTTCTCGGCTGAAAATATCTCGACCTCCTGAGGGCCCGAAAAACCTCCAGCCTCGACCATGCGACGAATCGCGGCCAGGTCGATGACGCCGTCGCCCATCATGCCGCGATCGGTGAGCATATCGCGCGTCGGCACCAACCAGTCGCAGATGTGGTGAGCCATGAGACGCTCCGGCCCGGCGCGCAAGGTCTGGGCTTCCAGTTCCGGATCCCACCAACAGTGATAAACGTCGAGCGCGACGCCAAGCGCCCCGGTCCTGTCGGCGTCAAGTATGTCGCATATGTCGAGTGCCTGCCGAAGCGTGTTCACGCACGCGCGATCGGCAGCGTACATCGGATGCAAAGGCTCGATCGCCAACGGCACGCCTGCTGCGATTGCTTGGGGTAGAATAGCGGCAATGCCTTCCGCAACCATGGCACGTGCGCCGGCAATATCGCGAGAACCCTGCGGCAGCCCGCCGACAACCAGCACAAGGCAATCGGCCCGCAACGCCGCCGCCTCGTCGACGGCGCGGCGATTGTCGTCAATCGCCGCCTGCCGACCTGCCGCGTCCGGCGCCGGAAAAAAGCCTCCCCTGCAAAGCCCCGTCACTTGAAGTCCTTCGTTGCGCACAATCCGGGCCGCCACGTCGAGGCCGACGGCGGCAATCTGGTCGCGCCAAGGCGCGATGGCGCGTATGCCGTGACGCAGGCAGCCCTCCACCGCTTCGATGAAATTCCACTGCGTCTTGACCGTCGCGAGATTGATCGACAGGCCTTCAACGATCTCAGTCATGCGGTCTCCATGGTTCACTCAGCGACGGTCGGAGCCCTGTTCCGATCGGCGAAAGGGGTGGCTCGCACGCGCCCAGAGGCGTGTGGCGACGCGATGGAAGGTCGGGATGCTGAGCAGAACGGTTACCGCTATCAGCAGGAACAGCACGACGCTGATCGGCCGGGTGAAGAAGGGCGTCAGGTCGCCGTCGGAGAGCACCAAGCCCCGGCGCAGGTTCTTGTCGAGGAGGTCTCCGAGCACGATACCGAGCACCAGCGGCGCCATCGGGTAGTTCAGCCTGCGCATGAGAAAGCCGACGATGCCGAAGAACAGCATGACGTAGATGTCGAACACGCGCGAAGCGAGCGCGAAAGAGCCGACGACGCAGAGCACGAAGATAACCGGCATTGTAAGCGTCTGCGGAACTTGCAGGATCTTGACCAGCAGGCGCGTCAGCGTCAGCCCGTAGATCAGGATGCCAATGCTCGCGATCAGCATCATCGCTACCACGTCGAAGACGAATTGCGGCGAGTTGACCATGATGAGCGGCCCCGGCTGGACGCCATGGATCAGCATGGCGGCAAGCAGCACCGCGGCGGGCGCGGAGCCGGGCACGGCGAGAGTCAGCACCGGGATGACCGAGCCTGGCACGCAGGCGTTGTCACCGGTCTCGGCCGCCATCAGTCCTTCGACCGAGCCCTTGCCGAACATCTCCTTTTCTTTGCTTGCGCGGCGGGCGGCGGCATAGGAACTCCAGGCGGCGACGTCCTCGCCGACACCCGGGATGATGCCGATGCCGGTGCCGATCACGCCCGAGCGGATGATGGTGCGCCAGTACTGCAGCACGTCGCCGATGCGCGGGAGCACCGTGTCGAAACTGTTCACCACCACGTTGCGCGGTCTGTCGCGCATTGTGGTCAGCACCTCGGCAAAGCCGAAGGCGCCGACCAACGCCGGCAGGAGCGCCAGGCCGCCAGAGAGATCGTGATAGCCGAAGGTGAACCGATCTTGGGCATATAGCCCTTCCTGCCCGATGGTCGCGACGAACAGACCGAGAAAACCGGCAATCCAGCCCTTGAGAGGGTCGTCACCGGTGAGGTTGCCCGAAATAACCACCCCGAAAACGGCGAGCCAGAAGAACTCGTAAGCCCCGAACTTCAACGCCACTTCGCCGAGCACCGGCGTCAGTGTCGCCAGGAAGAGCATGCCGATCCAGGTGCCGAGTACCGAACCGGAGGTCGCGATGCCCATCGCCCGGCCGGCCAGCCCTTGCCGCGCCAGCGCATATCCGTCGAGGCAGGATGCGGCGGAGGCGGGTGTGCCTGGAATGTTGAGGAGGATGGCGCTGCGGCTGCCGCCGTAGATTGCCCCGACATAGGTGCAGATCAGGATGAGGATGGCGTCGCCGGGTTCCAATGTCAGCGTCATGGTCGTCATCAACGCGACGCCCATCGTTGCGGTAAGTCCGGGCAGCGCTCCGATAATGAGCCCGACCAGCGAAGCCCCGAGCGCAAAGGCAATGGTTGTCGGAGTGATGAAGCTGGCGATCGAGTGACCGAACATGACGAGGCCGTCAAACATCGGGTCGTCCTCAGGGCAGCCGGACCAGGAACAGCTCCTGGAAGACGTAGTGGATCGCGTAGCCGGAGATCAGGCCATAGACGACAGCGATGAGCCCGCCACGCAGCAGGGATCCGGCGTGACGGCGTTCGGAAAACTGGAACGCGAAGACGGTGACCGCGATGAAGATCGCGGCCGCGAGCCAGAACGGGAGGCCGCGGCCGACGAGACCGATCGCGAAAGCCAGACACAGCAGCAATGCGGCCAGCAGCCGCTTTTGATCGCGCCAGGCGATGCTTGGCCGGCCGATTTCGGCGAGCGCGCCCGCCCGCCACGCGCGCAGCATCAAGACGGCGCCCATGACCGCGAGGGCAATACCGATCAAACCGGGTACCACGCCGGGGGCGGAGTAGACGCTCACTTGCAGGTGCTCCAAGCGGTCCATCCGCCAGGAGCCGATCACTATTGCGGCAGCAAGCGCGATCCAGAATGCACCGGACAGGAAATCAGCGAACGCGGAGGGCTTACGGTCGTCCATCAGTGTTCCCAAGATGCGGGGGACCGTCGCGAAGGCGATCCACCCGTTCCGTATCGAGGTCAGGGCTTGGGTATGCCGACCGTGTCGGGCGCTACCTTCGACTTGCCTGCCGCGTGGAGCTGCCAGGCCGTGGTGCGGACCGCCGGCATCACGGCCTCGACCGCCTTTTCGCCATGGGGCGCGGCAAAGATGGCACCGTTCTTGGTTGCGTAGCCCTTGATGGTCTCCGACTTGGAAACAGTGTTCTCCCAGACCATATCGAGCGTCTGCGTAACTTCCGGCGGCACGCCCTTCGGCACGAAGATGCCGAAATAATTGTCCGTCGGGCTGAAGCCTGAGATCGCTTCGGTGATCGGCGGTATTGTCCCGAAACCCTCAAGCTCGAGCGGCTTGTCTGACAGCACCGCCAGCGGGCGCAGCCGCTTGGCACGCAGCATTGCCGCCTGCTCGACGGCGAGTTGGGTGGTCACTTGGGTCTCGCCGGCAACCGTCGCGTTTACTGCCGGCGCACCGCCATCATAGCTGATATGCTTGTAAGTGAGGCCGAGCGCCTGGGTGAGCGCTTCGACCGCGGCATGGCCGGACGAATTGATTCCAGCGGTGGCGACCGAGATCGTACCGGGCTTCTCTTTCATGGCGGCGACAAGGTCGGACGCAGTCTGGTAGGGCGCATCCGGATTGACGCTGAGCACCGATACGTTGATGACGCTGAGATAGAGATTCCAGTCTTCGATCTTGGTGTCGGCAAGGCCACTCACCACATAGGTTCCAAGGTCTTTTGCGGCACCCGATCCCCAGGTGTAGCCGTCCTTGGGCGCGTCAATCACCGCTTTGGTGCCGATCGAGCCGGAAGCACCCGGCGTGTTGACTATGACGACTGTCTGACCAAGTGCTTTTTCAATCTCGGCCGCTGTGACGCGCACCACCTGGTCGGTGGAACCGCCTGCCGCCCATGGCACGACGATGGTGATCGGCCGTTCCGGTTTCCATGGATATTCCTGCGCCGCGGCCACCAGCGGCAGCATCGCGCCGACCGCCGCAAGCATTGTTTTTTTCAACATGGTTTCCTCCCTTGTTGCAGCATTGGCCCGACGAGAATACTCCCCCGACGAGCCGCCTCCGGCGTTACCGCCGACATCAATCGACGCCGTACACCGCCAGCACCTTGGCCATCCGCGCAGCGGCGCGCTCCGGGTCGTGAAGCACGCGCGCGCGGTCGGCGAGACGGAAAAGATCGGCTAGATGAAGAAGCGAGCGGGCGCTCTCCTGTCCACCGACCATCACGAAATGTTCCTGAAGCCCGTTCAGATAAGCGAGAAAGACGACGCCGGTCTTGTAGAAGCGCGTCGGCGCCTTGAAGATGTGCCGCGACAGCGGCACCGTCGGCTCCAGAATGTCAAAGAACTCGTTCTGGCTGCCGCGCCCAAGCGCGGCGAGACCGGCCGATGCCGCTGGCGCAATGGCGTCGAAGATGCCTAGCAGTGCATCGGAGTGGCCTTCCTCGTCGCCGGCGATCAGCTCGGCGTAGTTGAAATCGTCGCCGGTATACATGCGCATGCCATCGGGCAGGCGCCGCCGCATGGCAATCTCCTTCTCCTTCGACAGCAGCGAGATCTTGATGCCGTCAATCTTGTCCGCATGTGCAGCCAGAACGTCGAGGCAGGTATCCATCGCCAACCAGTGGTCGGCAGAGCCCCAATAACCTTGAAGCGCCGGATCGAACATTTCGCCAAGCCAGTGGATGATCACCGGCTCCCTTGTGCCTGAGAGGCACGCGGTCATAGACGCGTACATAGTCGTCAGGTCGCTTGGCCGCGGCGGCGAGCGCCCGGCTCGCCATCAGGATGATGCGCCCTCCCGCTGCTTCTACCGCCTCGATCTGCTCTTCATAGGCGCGTACGACATCGTCGATGGTGACGTCGGGAGCGGGAGCAAGATGATCGGTGCCGGCGCCGCAGGCGATTATCGCGCCGGGCCGGCTTCGGGCCTCGGACACCGCGCGGGTGATCAGTTCCAGCGCCTCGGGCCAGCCGAGTCCCATACCGCGCTGGGCGGTATCCATGGCTTCCGCAACCGCCAGGCCGAGATCCCACAGATGGTGGCGAAAGCGGAGCGTCTTTTCCCAGTCGATTGCCGGCGTCAGCCAGGGATCGTTGTCGGCGAAGGGATCGGCCACCACATGGGCGGCGGCGAAAGCGATGCGCGGGAATTTGGCCGCATCGCGACGTTCGATCCGGATCGGTTCACCAGTCATTCTGTAAGTTTCGATCCGCCGGTCGGCGGTGGGCAGCCGGATTTCGGTCATCATATCCCCAGCGCAGGAACGTCCTGCCATCGCCGCTCTTTCCAGCTTTGCAGGCCCAGTTCCGCAAGTTGCACACCCTTGGCGCCCTCGCCGAGGTCGTATTTCCATGGGCCGTCCTCGGCGACGTGGCGCAGGAAGAGCTCCCACTGCTCCTTGAAACCGTTGCCGGAGGGCCAGTTGTCCGGCACTTCCTCCCAGGTACCGAAGAAGTCGATCGTCTGCGGAATGTCCGGGTTCCAGACCGGCTTCGGCGTGTTGACGCGATGCTGGGTCCAGCACTTGGTCAGTCCGGCCACGGCCGAACCATGCGTGCCGTCGACGTGGAAGGTAACGAGGTCGTCGCGGCGCACCCTGGTCGCCCAGGACGAGTTGATGTGAGCAATGACGCCGCTATCAAGTTCGAAAGTGGCGTAGGCGGCATCGTCGGCATCCGCCTCGTAGCTGCGGCCCTGCTCATCGACCCGTGACGGGATGTGCGTCGCGCCGAGGCAGGAAACCGCCTTTACCTCGCCGAAAAGGTTGTCGAGCACGTAGCGCCAGTGGCACAACATATCGAGGATGATGCCGCCGCCGTCCTTCTTCCGGTAGTTCCAGGATGGCCGCTGCGCTGGTTGCCAATCGCCCTCGAATACCCAGTAGCCGAACTCGCCACGCACCGACAGCATACGGCCAAAGAAGCCGGAGTCACGCAGCATAGCGAGCTTCTTCAAGCCGGGAAGGAAGAGCTTGTCCTGCACCACGCCATGCTTGATGCCTGCGGCTTTGGCCTTCCTTGCAAGGGCCAAGGCGACATGGAGCTTATCCGAGATCGGTTTTTCGCAATAAACATGCTTGCCAGCGTCGATTGCGCGGCCGATGAGTTCAGCGCGCATGAGTGTCGTTCCCGCGTCGAAGAATATTTCGTCTTGTGGGATTGGAGAGCGCAGCAAAGAGATCGGTGGTCCAGCGTTCGATACCGTGCGCCTTGGCGATCGCCGCGACCTTGTCGGCATTGCGCCCCACCAGCACGGGATCTGGCATCAGCCGGTCGCCGTTCGACAGTGCGACGCCGCCTTGAGCGCGGATAGCGACGATCGACCGAACCAGATGCTGGTTGAGGCCCATACGGCCGGTGATGCCATGCATGATAATGCCGATTCGGCGCTCAGCCATCCCTCGCGACCTCCCTTCGCACTCACTTCATCGATGCCGTTCCAGCTTCCATGAAGTAACCAAGCAGTTACATAATGGACACGCGATTCATGACCGTCAAGGGGATAGCGCGCGTTGGTGGCAATCAGGTCAGGGTTTGAGGTAGCCGAGCACGACGTCGACGATGTGGTCGCCGCGCTCCTTGAGCGCTGCATCGGCGTTGAGGTCGCGGCCGAAGATGGTCGACAGCGTCCAGCGGTTCGACAGGTAGAAGAAGCCGATCGAGGCGATCGTCACGTAAAGCTGGACTGGGTCGACACCGGAACGAAACAGGCCCTGGCGGCTGCCGCGCGCGAGCAATTCGGCCAAGAGACCAATCAGCGGCGAATGGAGTTCCTGAATACGTTTCGACCGCTTCAGATGCCGGGCCCGCATCATGTTTTCTGTGTTGAGCAATGACAGGAATTCAGGGTGCTTCAGGAAGTAGCCCCAGGTGAAGGCTACCAGCTTGCGGATGCCTTCGTCCGGCGGCAGGTCCTCCAGATGCAGCTTGCGCTCAGCAGAGCGGATGCCTTGGTAGGTTTCCTCGAGGACGGCAAGGTATAGCTCCTCCTTGTTACCGAAATAATGGTAGAGCATACGCTTGTTGATCTTGGCGCGGGCGGCGATCGCGTCGACGCGGGCGCCGCCAAATCCCTCAGCTGCGAATTCGCGCGTGGCCGCTGCAAGGATTGCGCCGCGCGTGCGTTCCGGATCGCGCGTTGCGCGGCTGGTGCCGCGGCGGCCTTTTGCCGGCTTGTCCTCGACGGCTCCTGGTGCCGCCATGCCGACACCGGTGCTTGCCTGGTCCGTCTGCGTCATGCCGGCCCTTGATCCGTTTCTGTAAAGATTAGCCTCGTCAACACCGCTTCATGATCGTGCGGCGGCGGCCTCGAGGTCAAGGCGCCTGGCCACGTTAGTCAGAACCGGATCGCGCCCGATCACCAGGCCGTCGCTGCCGAAAACGTGGCAGGCGCCCGCATCCACTTCTATTCCGACCCGTTCGCCGGAGCGGATTTCGGCCTGCCCCTTGATCTCGGCGATGACGGTCTCTCCCGAAGGCAGCGCTACATAGACAAAAGTCTCGCCGCCGAGATGCTCGGCGATCTGCACTTCGCCGGCGAGCATTGCGCTCGCCGGATCCACGATCCTCAGGTGCTCCGGCCGGACGCCGAACGTGACATTGTCGTGCTTCGACCCTTCCTGGCTCGGCATTGGAAAAGCAAGGTTCAGGCCGGACTTGCCCCGGATGTAGGTCTCGCCGTTTCCCGCCACCTACCATTTGCGCGGCAAGAAAATTCATGCGCGGCGAGCCGATGAACCCGGCGACGAACAGATTGGCGGGATGATTGTAGAGCTCCAGCGGCGTGCCGACCTGCTCGATCATGCCGGCGCGCAGCACGACGATCCGGTCGGCAAGCGTCATCGCCTCGACCTGGTCGTGCGTGACGAAGATCATCGTCGCGCCCAGCCGTCGGTGCAGCTTGTTGATCTCCACCCGCATCTGCACCCTGAGCTCGGCATCGAGATTGGAGAGCGGCTCGTCGAACAGGAAAATTTTCGGCTCGCGCACGATGGCGCGGCCGATCGCGACGCGCTGGCGCTGGCCGCCGGACAGTTGACCGGGCCGGCGGTCGAGCAACTCGTCGATCTGCAGGATTTCGGCGGCCTGGGCGACCCGCTTGCGGATTTCCGCTTTCGGCGTCGCCCATCGTCTCCAGGCCGAAGGAAAGGTTCTTGCGCACCGACATATGCGGGTAGAGCGCGTAGGACTGGAATACCATGGCCAGGCCGCGCTTGGCGGCGGCAACGTCGTTGACCGCAGTCGCCGTCGATATAGATCTCACCCGCCGAGATCGCCTCCAGCCCGGCGATCATCCGCAGCAGCGTGGATTTCCCGCAGCCGGACGGGCCAACGAACACCACGAACTCGCCGTCTTCGATATTCAGGTCGACGCCGTGGATGACTTCGACCGCGCCGAAGCGCTTCACGACGTCTTGCAGTTCCAGGCTCGCCATCAAGCCAACTCCCTGTGCCGCTCGGGCAGCCAGCCCGCATAGAGCGGATGGTCGCGGCCGATCGGAAGCTGAACCAGCCTCGCCGGTACGCGCCGAATGATAGGCGGCGGTCACAAGTTCCAGCGACGGCCGCGCATCGGCGATGGAAACCGGCAGCTCGCCGCCTTCAGTGAGCGCCCGTGCAGCCGCAGGAACTGCGCCGGCATAGCGCTCCGGCCTGAGGCGGGACCTCGGCAACCGCCGCGTCGACTATCCGCTGCCGCTCCGGATCGGCGGCGACGAAGCGCCACGGCGCCGTGCCCGGGTTGTAGGGGCTGTGGTTGCTCTCCGCCGTCAGGCCGTCGAAGCAGAAGCGCAGCCGCGACATGTCCTCCTCGGCGCCGAGCGTCACCGACAGCGTGGCGAAGCGAGCCGTCCGCCATCTCCAGCACGGCCGCCGCACAGTCCTCGGTCTCGATCGGATTTACCCGTGTGGACGACGCGGGCAAAGACGCTTCGTGCCGGGCCAAGCACGTGCGTCAGCATGTCATGGTTGTGGATCGCATGCGTGATCAGGCAGCCGCCGAGCTCCGTCGCCCAGCGTCCGCGCCAGGGATTGTCGTAATAGGCCGGCAGGCGCCGCCAGTGCGTCTCGACCGTTGCGACATAGGCCTTGCCGACCAAACCCGCCTCGCGAAGATGAAGGAGCTGCGCGATGCCGTCGGAGAAGCGGTACTGGAACACCGGGCAAAGCTGCTTGCCCGTCTCGTCGCTCGAGCTCGGCAAGCGCGTCGGCTTCGGCGAGCGAGCTGGCGAAGGGTTTTTCCACCACCACGTGCCGGCCGGCCAGAAGCGCCTTCCGCGCCTGCTCGAAATGCAGCGCCGATGGCGTGCAGATATCGACGATGTCGAGATCGACGCTCCAGGAATGTCATCGAAATCTGCGACAGACGCCGGGATGCCGTGCTCGCGCGACAATCTTCTGCGCCTTTGCCGGGTCGATGTCGCAAAGCGCCTCGACCGAATAGAGGTCCGGCAGTTCCTGATAGGCCTTGATGTGGTCCGACGCCGACACCGCAGCCGACCACGCCGACCTTGAGACGCCTGCTCATGCGGTTTTCTCCCTGCGGCCGGCTGCCGCCGATCCGTGCCGCTTTCGCCTGCGCCGTCAGGGCCAGCTCGGTGGCCATAAAGCAGTGCTTCTGCGGCATCGCCGTCTCGGTGCGGTTGAGCACGTCGTCGCGCAGCTGCTCGCCATAGGTGATCTTCGTTCCGGAGCAATCGATATGGCGGGTGCCCGTCCGATCGACGAGGAACAGGTGATCGCCGCCCGGCCGGCCGGCGATGTCGACATATTTCCTGAGCTCGATCGTCCCTTCCGTGCCGAGGATGAAGAGCCGCCCGTCGCCCCAGATCGGCAGGCCGTCCTGGGTGAACCAGTCGACCCGGATATAGCCGGCAGCGTGGCCGCGAGCGCAGCATCATGTCGCCGAAATCCTCGAACTCGGGCTTTTCCGGATGATCGAAATTGGCGACCTGGCTGGCCACGACTTCGGCCGTCATCGCTGCCGGTGAAGAACAGGAACTGCTCGACCTGATGCGAGCCGATGTCGGAGAGGATGCCGCCGGTGCGCTCGCGGCTTCCAGAACCAGTCCGGCCGCTGGATAATTGCCGATCCTGTGCGGCCCGAGGCCGATCGTCTGCAGCACCCGTCCGATCGCGCCGGCCTTGACCAAGCTCGCCGGCCGCGATGGTGGCCGGCTGCGTGTAGTGCTCGGAGTAGAGGATGGACAGGATGCGGCCGGTCTCGGCCTGCGCCCGGCGGAGCTCGGCGAGCTGCTCCAGCGTCGTCGCGCCCGGCTTGTCGAGCATCACGTCCTTGCCGTGCCGCATGGCCCGACCGCCATCGGCGCGCGGTCGGCCAGGATGCCGGCGCCGAGCACGAGCCGGATTTCCGGGTCCTCCAGGATCGCCCGCTCGTCGGCTACCCGCTTCGCCGTCGGGAAAGCTTTGCGAGTAGGCCGCCGCGAGATCGTCCTCCGGCGGCATGGAAGCGATTTCAGCCGGCAGCCGGCGTCGAGCATGACCTGCGTCTGGCCGTAGATGTGGCCGTGGTTGATGCCGATCGCGCCGAAAGCAAATTCAGAACCGGTTTTGGGCATGAGCGCGGTTCGCTTACCGTCAGCGCTTCAGCGCGCCGAGGGCGACGCCGCGGATGATCAGGCGCTGGAAGGCGAGGAAGACGATGAAGACCGGCACCAGCGACAGCGTCGACATGGCGAACATCTCGCCGTAGAGCGACTCGCCGCCGCTCGAGTCGATGAAGGCGCGAAGCGCCAGCGGCACCGTGTAGTGCGCGCATGTCGTTCAGGTAGATCAGCGGCGCCAGAAAATCGTCATAGGTCCAGATGAAGGAGAAGATCGCCGCCGTCGCCAGCACCGGCATCGAGAGCGGCAGCATGATCCGCCAGTAGATGCGCCACGGCCCGCAGCCGTCCATGATCGCCGCCTCGTCGATCTCGCGCGGGATGCCGCGGAAGAACTGCACCATCAGGAAAATGAAGAAGGCGTCGACCGCGAGGAAACGCGGCACGACCAGCGGCAGGAAGGTGTTCACCCAGCCGAGGTTCAGGAAGAGGATGTACTGCGGCACCAGCGTCACGTGATAGGGCAGCATCAGCGTCCCCATCATCATGCGCGAACCAGAACCATTTGAAGCGGAACTCCAGCCGCGCGAAGGCGAAGGCGGTGAGCGAGCAGGCCGATGAGATTGCCGATCACCGCGAGCGCCGAGATCAGGAAGGAGTTCGTGTAGAAGGTCGTGAAGCTCGACGCGGAGCGCCGTCCAGCCGCTCGGCGTAGTTGGAGAAATCCCAGACGGTCGGGATGAGGCCAGGCTCGGTGAAGATCAGGTTGTCCGGCTTGAACGAGCTCGCCGATCATCCAGAGCAGCGGATAGAGCATGGCGAAAGCCGCCAGCGATCAGGAGCCCGTGCCGCACGAGCGATCGCCGAACGGCGGCTCTTTGGGATTCGCCGGCCATCGCCATCTAGCGGCCCTCGTCCTCGTAATAGACCCAGTAGCGCGACGTGAGGAACGCGATCGCGGTGAAGATGCCGATGATCACGAGCAGCAGCCAGGCGAGCGCCGAGGCATAGCCCATGCGGAAATTCTCGAACGCCTCGATGTAGAGGTAGAGCGAGTAGAAGAGCGTCGAATTCGACCGGGCCGCCGCTGCCGCCCGAGACGATGAAGGCCGGCGTGAAGGCCTTGAACGCCTCGATCGTCTGGAAGACGAGGTTGAAGAAGATGACCGGCGCGAGCAGCGGCAGCGTGATGCGGAAGAACTGGCGGACCGGCCCGGCGCCGTCCATCGACGCGGCCTCGTAGAGGTCCTGCGGGATCTGCCGGAGGCCCGGCGAGGAAGATGATCATCGGCGAGCCGAACTGCCAGACCGCGAGCACGATCAGCGTCCACAGCGCATAGTCGGGATGCGTGACCCAGCCGGGCCCGTTGACGCCGAGCGATCACGAAGAGCAGCTGGTTGACCAGCCCGTCGGCGCCGAAAATCAGCCGCCAGAGGATGGCGATGGCGACCGACGCGCCGAGCAGCGACGGCAGATAGAAGGTCGCGCGATAGACGGCCGACGCCGCGCACGCTGCGGTCGAGCGCCATGGCGAGCGCCAGCGCCACCGCAAGCTTCAGCGGCACCGACCAGATCACATAGTGGAACGTGACCGAGAGCGCGTGGCCGAGCCGCTCGTCCTGGAAGAAGGCGTATTCGTAGTTCTTCAGCCCCGCCCAGCGCGGCGGGGTCGAGCAGGTCGTAGTCGGTGAAGGAGAGATAGAGCGAGGCGAGCGTCGGCCCGAGCGTCAGCCCGAAGAAGCCGATCAGCCAGGGCGTCAGGAAAAGATAGCCCGGCGCCGTTGCGGCGCCAGGCGCGCGCCATGCGCGCCGAGAGGGTGGGCGCCGCCGCAACGCGGCGCCCCTCCATCGCCGATGTCGCCGAAGGCCGTCGTCGCCAAGTCGGCCGGCCTGCCGTCAGGCGCGTTCGAGCACGGCCTTGGCGTTCTCGTAGTAGTCCTTCGCCGCCTCTTCACGTCGACCTTCTTGAAGGCGACCGACTCCCAGGCCGGCTGCAGCGCGCGGTCGAGCTCGCCGGCATTCTTCGGCGGCGGCGGCGGCAGCGGCGCCGACATGCGTGCCGACCACGTCGAGATAGGCGATGATCTTCTTCTCGGTGTCCGAGAGCTTCGGCAGTGATGCGCTCGCGAATGCTCGCGTCGCCCGGTCACGCCGCGCTCGATCAGAAGGATGTCGTTGGCGCTCTCGTCGGTGATGAAGAAGCTCATGAGCTTTGCGCGGCCGCCTCCGGATCGGCGCCGAGGCGGCCATGGAGATCAGCATCGAGGGCTTCAGGTACTGGCCCGGGCTTCCCGTCCTTCTGGTTCGGGATCATGGTGATGTTGAGCTTCGTCCGGCACCAGCTTCTGCACGGCGACGAGCTGGTTGGAATGGATGAAGTCGAACACCGCGTGCCCGGTGACGAACATCGTGTCTTCCATCTTGCCGGATGCGATCGCCTGCGACTGGAGGTCGGCCGGCGGCGTCAGCCCGTCTTCCTGCATCTGGAACCAGAAGGCGAAGTAGTCCTCGAGGTCCTCGAGGTCGTAGCCGAGCTTGCCGTCGGCGGTGTAGAGCGCCTTGCCGCGCTGGCGCACCCAGGTCTCGAGCCGCGGCTCCCGATAGGCCATGTTCTCGCGAGAAGTAGACGCCCTCCGGAAGCTTGCCCTTCACCTCCTTGCCCATCGCGACGTAGTCGTCGATCGTCCACTTGGTCGGATCGGGCAGCGTCAGGCCGAGCTCTTCCAGCATCGCCGGCTTGTAGACGTGCGTCATCGAGTTGGCGCCCATCGAGATGCCGTAGAGCTTGCCGTCGACCTTGCCGGATTCGAGCTGGTTCGGATCGAAGTCGGCGAGGTCGATCTGCTTGCCGACGAACGGCGTCAGGTCGGCGAGCTGGCCGCGCCGCGCATATTCGAAGATGTAGCGGTAGTCCATCTGGATGACGTCGGGCAGGTTCTGCCCGGCGGCCTGCGTGGCGAGCTTCGGCCAATAGTCGTTCCAGGCATAGGTTTCCGGGTCGATGGTCACGTCCGGCATTGTGTCTTCATGTAGAGGTCGACCACCTCGTTGGTGCGCTTGTCGCGATCCGGGATTGCCCCACCAGATAAGGCGGAGGCGCGTTTGCGCCGAGGCGGGCATGGTCAAACCGCCAAGAACCGCCGCCGAAGCTCCGGCAGCGGCGAGGCGGCCGAATTCGCGTCGCGAAATACGGTTGTTCATGTGCTCCTCCCTGAGCTCTCCGCATTGCGACGATAGTAACTCAATGGTTACTTGTCATCAACCGTTTCCAGGGGGAGGGCCGTTTAGACTATCTGGCGGGGGCCAACAGCGGCTTCACCTTCACGGGCTGGCCTGTCCGCGCGCTCTCGAAGGCAGCAATACCCGTGGCCACGGACATCGCACCAGCGCGTGCTCCGGCCCGCTGGCCGAGCGGGTCGGTGGCCTCGGGTTGAAAAAGCATACGCTGAAGCGCCACATCGCCACCGAAATGCCCGCCGCTGGCATGGGGGACGCGGATGCGTTCCACGCCACCGAAATTCCGCATCACCAGTATCTCGTCGGCGTCGGGCGTTTCCCACGGCTGGCGTTCATGCTGACGGATTTCGAGGCGGCCTTTCACGCCGTTGAAGGCAAGATGGTGACCCTCGATCGGCATGAAGGTGTTGAGCGAGTAGGCGACCTGCGCGCCGTTCTCGTAGAGTATCGCAGCGCTCATCGTGTCGAAAATGTCGATCTCCTCGCGAAAGACGCAGGCGTCGCGAAAATAGCCGTCTTCCCGCGAGGGGTCTTCGTAGAGCATGTCGAGCCAAGGGTCCTGGCCGATATCGAAATGGTAGGGGCAAACCTCGGCGTGCGGGCATGTCTTGCAGCGGACACCGCGGAACGGACCCTTGGCGCCGTAGTGGCGCAGGGCGCCGCGCGCGAAGACCTCATCGGGGTCGGACGCCAGATACCAGTTCAGCAGGTCGAAGTGATGGGTGGCCTTGTGCACGAACAGGCTGCCGGAATGCGTGGAAAAGGCGTGCCAGCGGCGAAAATAATCGGCGCCGTGCCGGACATCGAGATACCAGTGAAAATCGACCGAAACGACCTCGCCGATCGCCCCGGACAGCAATACTTCCTTGATCGTTCGGGAGGTCGGCGAGAAGCGATAGTTGAAACCGACATCGACGCGCCGGCCCGTGCGCTGCTCGGCATCCAGAATTTGCCGGCACATCGCAGCCGTCGTCGCCATAGGCTTTTCGGTAAGCACGTCGATGCCGGCCTCGAGTGCCGCGACGATCAGGTCGGCATGTGTGTCGTCGCGTGTCGTGACGATCAGCGTATCGGGTTTTGTCGTCGACAGCATCACACCCGGATCGGTGAAAATCGGCGCATCCGTTCCGATCGCTTCTCGGGCGCGCTCGAGCCGCATGGAATTTTTGTCGGCAAGCCCGACGAGATCGACCCACTGGCTGCAATTCGCCAGAAGTTCCTTGCCCCATGTGCCGGCGCCGCGATGGCCGGTGCCGGCGAGCGCTACGCGCCGTTTCTGCCCAGTCGCCATCAGGCCGCGCTCCGGCTGAGCCTTGGCGACAGCAATCCACTTTCAGCCGGGTCAGACAGCAACAGACGGGATGACGATCGGGAACGCATCGGAAAACTTCAACCTGCAATGAGACGAAAGGTAGTTCACCTGTATCGAGGAGGTCAATCAACCAAGGCAAAACAGCTTAGGCTTCGAACTGCTGGGTGTCGCCCGGGCCAGGCTATTCGGCGGCTTCGTTAAGCGGGATCAGACGGCGGCCGACCTGTTGGAGGTGCAGGCGCATCGCAGCCGCTGCGCCGCCGAGGTCGCGATCGGCAATCGCCTCGACGATCCGCTCATGGTCGGCGAAGCTGTGGTGGTCGGCCGGAGGACGGGCGCCGTCTGACCGAAGGCGGCCCCACACCACCGTGCGGCGCACGGCGTTCAGCACATCGAACAGGCCGAGAAGCACGTTGTTGCTGCTCGCCTGCGCGATCTGCCGATGCAGCAGGTTGTCGACGTTCTCGTATTGCCGCCATGTCGCCGCTTCGCGCGTCTGCACCAGCGATTGCCGCATGGCGGCGATATCGGAGAGGGTGGCGTGCAGCGCCGCCTCGCGGGCGATCTCCGGCTCGATGATCAGCCGCGCGCGCATCACGTCGGCGGGACTCGTCCGGCCGGCGATCTCGGAAATGCCGATGGTCTCCTCGATCGGCCCGCTGCCGACGAAGGTGCCCTTGCCGACGTGACGCCAGATGCGACCGTCCTTCTCGAGCACGGCCAAAGCCTTGCGCAGATCGCCGCGCGACACGCCGAGGCTCTCGCATAGTTCCCGCTCGGCCGGCAGCCGGGTCTCGCCGGAAAGATCCATCTGCGCGAGATAGGCCTGGAGCTGCACCAATGCGGCGTGACCGCCGTTTCCGCCATCGTCCATCAGTTTTAACCAATTGGCATATTGATTCCAGATGCAGGTGTTAAAGTGATTATCGAGAGCCGTCAATATTCAGGTTTTGCGGGATTTGCGCGAGCGATAGACGAATTATCCTTGACCAATCTGCCTCGACGATTTAACCAATCAGCTCATTGGTTACAAAAACGGGAGGAACAACAATGGCCAGCCTGTCCAGACGTACCATCCTTGCAACGGTTTTCGCGGCGGTCCTGGGGAGCGCTGCACCCTTGTCGGCCGCAAGCGCCGGCGATATGCGCATCGCATTCGGCGACCTTCCCGGCATAGAATCGATCCAGACGCTGGCCGCCATCGAGCGTGCCAAGGAGCGCGGCGTGAACGTCGAGCTGATCATCCTTAACGACGAGGATCTGGCGACCCAGGCGGTCGTCGGCGGCCAGGCCGATGTCGGCATCGGCGCGCCTTACACGCTGATCCAGAAGGTTGGCGTGCCGATCCGGATTTTCGCGCAGATTTCCACCCAACGCTTCTTCCCCGTGGTCAACGGCGAATTCTACAAGACCTGGAAGGATCTGGATGGGCAGGAGGTGGCGGTACAGGCGCGCGGATCGGGCACCGAGGCGGTCATGCTGCTGATGGCAAAGAACAACGGCATAACGCTCGGCCAGATCAGCTACGTTCCGGGCTCCGAGGTCCGGCGCAACGCACTGCTTCAGGGAACGTTGAAGGCTTCGATTGTCGACGCGGCCAACCGGCGCGCGCTCGAGGCGGAAGCGCCGGGCAAGTTCATCGTGCTGCCGGTCGAAAATGTCAGCGCATCGGATGAGACGGTGTTCGCCACGGCCGACTATCTCAAGAACAACGCCGCTGATGTTGACATCCTGGTCGAGGAACTGATCAAGACCGGCCGCGAGATCACCGAAAATCCCGCCGTCGCTGTCGAATTGCGGAACAAATACAAACTCCTGCCGGACCTCGGGGCGGAAGCCGACACAGAGATCACGGAATACTACAAGGAGACGGTGGAGGCAGGCGCGCTCGCGCTGAACGGCGGTGGCGCCGAGGCGGCAGCGGGCGACTTCGCCTTCTTTACTGCCGCGGGCCAGATCGAGGGCGATCCCGCGAGCCTGAAGGTCGAAGATTTCTGGGATACGGCAGCGACCGACCGCGCTGTCGCCAAGCTCGGCAAGAAATAGGCGGCACGGCCTGATGGCTACAAGTACAGGCATCAGAACAGAGGGCGAGGCGGTCGGTCTCGCCCCCCTTTCGGGCCGCGGCGAAACGTCCGGCTGGCAGGATCGCCCGATCCTTCTGCGACTCGTATCGATCGCGCTTTTTGCGGGGCTGTGGGAGATTGCCGGGCGCATCCCGGTGAGTTTCGCATTCCCGACATTTTCCGACACGATGATCGCGTTGTTCGGGCTGATCGCCGACGGAAGCATGGCAAGCGCCTATCTTTCGACGCTGCAACCGCTGGTGCTCGGCGTCGTGCTGTCGGCATTCCTGGGCGTCGGCCTCGGCACGCTCTGCGGCCTTTGGCGGACCGGGGAATGGCTGGTGATCCCGGTCTTCATCGTGCTCCAGGCCGCACCCGTCGCGGCTTTCATCCCGATGGTTACCTTCGTCTACGGCATCGGCATGACCGCCAAGACGCTCGCCGTGATGATCCTGGCTTTGCCGGTGATCGTGCTCAACACCTACAAGGCGGTGCGCAACGTCAACGAATTGCTGCTCGTCATGTGCCGTTCCTTCATGGGAACGCGCTGGCAGACCGTCACCAGGATCATTCTGCCCGACGCCAGTCCGGTGATCTTCGCCGGCTTGCGCCTTGGGGTCGCGGCGGGCTTCGTGGGCGTCGTGCTCGCCGAACTGCTGATCACGCCGACCGGCATCGGCGACCTCATCACCTATCACCGTTCGCGCGCCGACTACGCCGAGATGTACGCAACAATCGCCTCGATCATTGCTCTTTCGACCCTCACGCTCGTCTTTCTGCAGTGGGTGGAAGTCCGCATTTTCAGGCCCGAGAAGAGAGGAGCCTGACATGCGCAGCGCAGTCTTGCGAAAGGAACTATCGCCCATGCCGGCGCAAGTCGATTCGATCGTGGAGGTGAGGGGCATCTCCAAGACCTATGGCGACGTCGAGGCGCTGCGTGGCATCGACCTCGACTTTCCCCGCGGCAAGCTGACCAGCCTGCTCGGGCCGAGCGGCTGCGGAAAGACAACGCTTCTGAAGATCATTGCCGGCCTCATCAAGGCCAATGCCGGCACCGTCACCGTCGACGGCAAGCCGGTTAGGGGACCGGGGCCCGAGCGGGCCTTCGTCTTCCAGGACTTTGCCCTGATGCCTTGGGCGACCGTAATGCGGAACGTGGCCTTCGGTCTCGAATTGCGCGGCGTCAACAAGTCCGAACGTGAGGGCAAGGCGCGCTATTATATCGGCGAGGTCGGACTTGCAGGTTTCGAGAACAAATACCCGCACGAGCTTTCCGGTGGCATGCGCCAGCGCGTCGGCCTGGCGCGGGCGCTGTCGGTCGATGCGGATGTGTTGCTGCTCGACGAGCCGTTTTCAGCAGTGGACGAACAGAACCGCCGGAAATTCCAGGAGGATCTCATCCGCCTGAGGACCAACCAGAACAAAACGTTCATCTTCGTGACGCACTCGATCGAGGAAGCCGTCTACATTTCCGACCGCATCGTGTTGCTGTCGCCGCGTCCCGGCCGGATCTCGCAGATCATAGAGCCCGACATCGACCGTTCCGGCGACCCCGAGCGCATTCATCGCGACAAGCATTACCTCGATACGGTGGACGAGATCTGGCAGGGGCTGAAGCAGTATGTGGAGTGACCTGCCATGACCCTGTTTGGCTATCGCATACCGATGATGGCGTCGCTCCTCGTTTGGGGCATCGTCTGGGAGATCGTTGGGCGGCTCGGCATCATGTTCATCCTCCCCCCGCTCAGCGACGTGCTGGCCGCCGCCGTCGATCTCGTCCAGACTCCGACCTGGCAGAGCGCGACCCTCACCACCCTTCGCGCCTTCATCACGGGGATGATGTTGGCAATCGTGGTGGGCGTGCCGCTCGGCATCCTGATGGGGCGGGTGAGGATCGCCGACGACCTGCTCGGCATGTGGGTAAATATCTTCTCCAGCGCGCCGCTTTCCGCGATCGTGCCGGTGCTGATGATCCTGTTCGGGTTCGGCGAAAAGACGATCGTTGCGGCAGTCTTCCTGTTCGCGATCTGGATCATCGTTCTCGACACACGGGCGGGCGTGCGGCACATCTCGCCATCGCTGATCGAGATGGCGCGTTCCTATGGCGCGTCGCGTCGGGCGCTCTATGCCAAGATCATCCTGTGGGCGGCACTTCCGGAAATCCTCGCGGGCATCCGCCTCGGTCTCATCCGCGGCGTCAAGGGCGTCGTCATCGGCCAGTTGCTCGTCGCCATCGTCGGTTACGGTGCCCTCTTCGAGACTTTTTCGCGGAACTTCCGCATGGCTGAGTTCTGGGCCCTCACCATCATACTTTTCGCCTTTGCCCTTCTGATTGCCGAATTGATCGAACGGGCAGAGTCCAAAGTCGAATTTTACGCAGGAGCTAGACAATGAATATCCAAAGTGCGGCCTCGAACTACGTCATCGAACCGTCTGCCATTCCGGCAGTGCCGGTTCAGGGGACCGACAAGCTGTTCCCGGTCCACCGGGTCTACTGTGTCGGCCGGAACTATGCGGCGCATGCCGTCGAGATGGGTCACGATCCCAACAAGGAACCGCCTTTCTTCTTCCAGAAAAACCCCGACAATCTAGATTTGAGTGGAAATTTCCCCTATCCGCCGGCCTCGGACGATGTCCATTACGAGATCGAGATGGTCGTAGCGCTGAAGAGCGGCGGCACGGACATCCCCGTCGAAAAGGCGCTGGGTTGCGTTTACGGTTATGGCGTCGGCCTCGACATGACGCGGCGCGACCTGCAGGGCAAGGCGAAAGACATGGGCCGCCCGTGGGAGGTCGGCAAGGCTTTCGAGGCATCGGCGCCATGCTCGCCGCTGGTGCCCGCAAGCGCGATCGGCCATCCCGCTCAGGGCGCGATATGGCTGGACGTCAACGGCGAGCGCAGGCAGACCGGAAATCTCAACCAGATGATCTGGAAGGTTCCTGAGATGATCAGCTATCTCTCCGGCCTGTTCACCCTGATGCCGGGCGACATCATCCTTTCGGGGACGCCCTCCGGCGTCGGCGCCGTCAAGCGCGGCGATGTTCTCAAGGGCCACGTCGACGGCGTCGGTGACCTCGACGTGCGCGTCGTCTGACGCAGCATCGGTTATCGCGTATTGCGCCGGCGCCGGCGGTGCTCAGTCGGGCGTTGTACCGTCGTGTGGTGGTACAGCGTCGCTCATTTTGGTAATGCAGTGCTGTTCTATAGGCCAGCTCTTGCCGGCTACAAAATAGGACCAATCGGTAAGATGGTTGTGCAATCCATTGAAAATACAAGGCGAGACAGTTGTGCTGTGTTCGTGGTCTGCATGTCTGCCCAATACAGGCTTGGGCCAACTGAAAGAAAAAGATTAAACAAAATAATATGTTAGGAAGAGACTCTTGCCATAGCTCCCATGATGGACTGGACGGACCGGCATTGCCGGTTCTTCCATCGCCAGCTGACGCGGCGCGCACTGCTCTACACCGAAATGGTGGTAGCCGACGCCGTCATCCATGGCGCTCGCGAGCGCCTGCTCGGCTTCGACGCCGCCGAACACCCCGTTGCGCTGCAACTCGGTGGTTCCGACCCGGCAAAGCTAGCTGAAGCCGCGCGCATCGGCGAAGCGTTCGGCTATGACGAGATCAACCTGAACGTAGGATGCCCATCCGACCGCGTCCAATCCGGCACGTTCGGCGCCTGCCTGATGAAGACGCCGGAGCTTGTCGCCGAGGGCGTTGCGGCGATGAAGGGGGCGGTGACCAAAATCCCGGTCACCGTCAAATGCCGGATCGGCGTCGACGAACAGGATCCCGAAGATCGCCCTCGACGTATTGTCTGACAGGTTTTCGCCGCCGGGGCTGACGCACTCTGGGTGCATGCCAGGAAAGCCTGGCTGGAAGGCCTGTCGCCGAAGGAAAATCGCGACATTCCGCCGCTCGACTATGATCGTGTGTATCGGTTGAAAGCCAGAAATCGGAATAGATTTATCGGCATCAACGGTGGCATTCAGTCGCTGGATGAGGTAGTCCGGCACCTCGAGAAACGGATGGCGCCATGCTCGGCCGCGCCGCCTATCACACGCCGGGCATTCTGGCCGAGGCGGATCTCCGGGTCTACGGTGCATCGACCGAGCCTATCGATTTCGCCGCCGTGATCGACACAATGGCGGCTTATGCCGCCCGTCATATCGAACGCGGCGGGCGGCTTGGACATGTCACACGCCACATGGTCGGGCTGTTCCATGGGCTGCCGGGCGCCCGCCGCTACAGGCAGATCTTTCGACCGACGCGACAAGGCCTGGAGCGGGCCCGGAGGTATTGCATGCCGCCTTTGCGGCGGTTGATTTCCGGTCAGGCAGCGAGGCCGCCTGACCGGCACGGTTCAAAATTTCAGACGCCGATCTTGCCGCCGCCCGTTTGGTGATCGCGACGACCGACGGGCGCGGCGGCATGCCGTCCTTGAAATCGGGCCAGCGGGTCGACGGAGCGTCGAAAGTCGACATCGGCCGAACTCCGGCCAGGCTTGCCGTCGTCGCCCGGATGCTGGACCGCGACGAAGAAGGTCTCGACATCCGGCGTCGGCATCGGCCCGCACAGCTCGCCGCCGGCCGGGCAGCGGAAGAAAAGCTTCGAGGTGCCGCGCGCCGCGCCTTCGGTCTCCAGCGCCCAGACGCCGTCGGCGCGGCCGGTGTCGCATCGCGCGTTGCCGTCGGTCGCGATCCACAGCCGGCCTTCCGAGTCGACCGCGCAATTGTCCGGCATGCCGAACCAGCCGTCCTTGGTCGTCGCCGAGGAGAAGGTCGCGCCGACCTCGGCAATCGCAGGATCGCCGCAGCTCACCAGGATCTCCCAGCTGAAGGTGGCGGCGGCATGGTCCAGCCGGCGCGGTCATCTCGATGATGTGGCCGAACAGATTTTCCGGCGCGCGGATTGGCCGGGTCGACCTGTTCCGGCTTGCGCCGGTCGTTGTTGGTCAGCATCACATAGACCTTGCCGGTCTTCGGATTGGCCTCGACATCCTCCGGCCGGTCCATCTTGGTCGCGCCGAGTATGTCGGCGGCATCGCGGCGTGCGGATCAGCATATCGGCCTGGCTGGCGAACCTTTCTCGGCGGTCAGGGGCCGGTGCCGTGGACGAGCGGCAGCCATTCGACGGTGCCGTCCGCGTTGAAGTTGGCGACAGACAGCGTGCCCTTGTCGAGGATGTCCTTGTTGGCGGCGCGATCGTTCCGCGTTGGACCTTGCCCTCCGTGACGAAGCGGTAGACATAGTCGAAGCGCTCGTCGTCGCCGCTGAATAGACGACGACCCGGCCGTCCTTGTTGACGATCTGGCCGCGCCCTCGTGCTTGAAGCGGCCGAGCGCGGTGCGCTTCTTCGGCACCGAGTTCGGGTCGATCGGATCGATCTCGACCACCCAGCCGAAGCGGTTCGCCTCGTTCGGCTCCTTGGCGAGGTCGAAGCGGTCGTGGAATTTGCCCCAGGCATACCGTTCGCCGGGGATGCCGTAGCGCTTAAGATGAGAGGCTTCTGGCTGGCCCGCGGCGGGCTTGCCCCAGAAATAGCCGTTGATGTTCTCCTCGCAGGTGAGCCAGGTGCCCCAGGGCGTCATGCCGCCGGCGCAGTTGTTCAGCATGCCCCTCACCTTGGTGCCGGTCGGGTCGGTAGCTGGTCTTCATGCAGGTCGTTGCCGGCGGCCGGGCCGGAGATCGCCATCTCGGTCTCGGCCGTGATGCGGCGGTTGAGCTGGCGAACCTTGACGATAGCGCCATTTGCCGCCCTCGCGGACGATCTCGATCACCGCGCCGCCATGGGCCACCATCTCGATATCGACCAGATCCTTGGTGATGCCCTCGAAAGCGACTCCTTGTCCTCATGGCGCGCCAGTCGGGAACATCAGCTCGTCATTGGTATATTCGTGATTGACGACGAGCAGACCGCGATCGCCGCTGCCCCAGCGGGAAAAAGCCAAGAAAGTCATTGTTGTAGCCGAACTGCTTCGCCTGGGCGGCGGCGGACTGGCTTGAGGGGTCGAAATCCGGCGCGTCGGCAAAGACCTTGTCGCCCCAGCGGATCAGCACGTCGGCGTCATAGCCTGCAGCGACATGGTGCTTGGTGTCAACGCCCGCTGCCACCTCTTGAACGCGAAACGCGGCGAACCCTGGGCGCGAGCGGTTTCGGCGGCCACGATCGCCAGCGGGCTGACGGTTGCCGAAATTGCCGCCACAGCCAGCGAGCCGCGCATGAAATCGCGGCGCGAATAGCGGCGGGCGATGATATCGCCCATCGTTTCGTTGTGCGTCGCGTTGGATCCGTTGTCCTCGGCAAGCTCGGCCCGGATCGAGCGCGTCAAGAGGTCAGATTTTTGGTGCTGGGTCATGGTCAACTCCTGGCTGGTTCTGGCTCGGATTGGCACCATTGGCACACCCATATCACAGTTCTTTGACGGTCGCTTTGATACCTGGGGCACCGGCCTGTCGTTCGCCGGTTTACATTCGCCGGCGGGCGGGCTAGCCACCCCTTGACTGACGACGGGGACAAAGACATGCCGGAAATGCAGATGGCGGCGAGCGAGATCGCCATGTTCGTCGTGGCGGTCGCCGCGGCAGGGGTCGTCTCCGGCCTGCTCGCCGGCATTTTCGGGATCGGCGGCGGCGCCGTGCTGGTGCCGGCGTTCTACCAGGTCCTGGGGCTGCTGGATGTTGACGAAAGCGTGCGCATGCATCTTTCGGTCGGCTCGTCGCTCGCCATCATCATTCCGACCTCGATCCGCTCCTTTACCGCGCATCGCGCGAAAGGCGTGGTCGATATGGAGTTGCTCAAATCCTTCCTGATCCCGGTGCCGATCGGCGTCATCGTCGCGTCGATCGTTGCCGCCTATATCTCCAGCGAGGGCCTGCGCATCGTCTTTTCAGTCATAACCGTGCTGGTCGGGCTGAAGCTGCTGTTCAACCGGGAAAGTTGGCGCATCGGCGCGGAATTTCCGGGCAACCCTGGCGGCCGACCATCGGCGTGCTGATCGGCTTCTTCTCCACCTTGATGGGCATCGGCGGCGGCGTCATGAACAACACCTTCATGACGCTTTACGGGCGTCCGATGCACCAGGCGGTGGCCACTTCTTCGGGCGTGGGTGTGATGATCGCGATCCCCGGCACGATCGGCTACATCTGGGCTGGCTGGGGCAACCCGCTTTTGCCGCTCGCCTCGACCGGATTTGTCAATTGGCTCGCCGTGGCGATCATCGCTCCGATCGCGTTGATCGTCACGCCTTATGGCGTCCGCATCGCGCATTGGCTGAAAAAACGCCATCTGGAGATCGCCTTCGGCCTGTTCTGCCTGTTTGTCTCGGCGCGCTTCTTCATCAGCCTGTTCGACTAAGCGCCGGGGCTGCCTGACCCAGCGGTAGTGGTGGACGCGACAGCCCTTGCCAATCCGATAAGTATCGACTTATATGTCGATCATGATGGAATTGGAAATTTTTCGGGCCCTTGCCGATCCGACCCGCCGCGCGGTGTTCGAAAGCCTTGCCGGCGGCGAAAAGAGTGTCGGCGAACTGAAGTCCGGCTTCGATATCTCGCAGCCGGCGGTGTCCCAGCATCTGGCGGCGCTGAGAAAGGCCGGCCTCGTCGCGGAACGGCGCGAAGGCCGCCGCGCTTTCTACTCCATCGACCCGAATGGCCTGCAGCCGTTGGCCGGCTGGATCGACCGCTACCGCAACTTCTGGCCGGCGAAGATCGAGAAGTTGAAAGACGTCCTCAAGGAGATGGACCAATGACCGACGTCGATACGACGGAAAACACTCCGTCCGAGGAGAAGAGCATCGCCTTCGAATGCGATCTTCCCGATGCGCCTGAAAAAGTCTGGCGGGCGCTCACCGTAGCCGGAACTGGTGGCGGCATGGCTGATGCCCAACGACATGAAGCCCGAGGAGGGCGCGCGTTTTACCTTCAGCGGCAAGCCGGGCGAGGGCGGTGATGTCGAATGCGAAGTGCTTGCCGTCGAGCCGGAGCGGTTGATCCGCTACTCGTGGCGCGACGAAGATGCGCCGCGGCAGTCGCTGGATCTCAACGGTCACCTTCGAACTGGCGCGCACGACTGAGGGCGGCACTCATCTGCGCATCGTCCACAGCGGGTTCCAGCGCGCCGAAAGCCGATTTGCCGACGTCATGTCGGCAGCCAATTCGAACCAGCCAATGATGATGCTCCACGCCGCTTGAGCGGCCGGGAGTTCGAGGAGATTTCCACATGAACAATCTTGTCCCGATGGTGATCGAGCAGTCGAGCCGTGGCGAACGGTCCTTCGACATTTTTTCCCGGCTGCTGCGCGAACGGATCATTTTCGTCAACGGGCCGATCGACGACAACGTTTCGGCGCTCGTCTGCGCGCAGTTGCTGTCGCTGGAATCGGACAATCCGAAGAAGGAGATCGCGCTCTACATCAATTCGCCGGGCGGCGTGGTCACCAGCGGCTTCGCCATCTACGACACCATGCAGTACATATCGAGCCCTATCTCGACCGTGTGCATGGGCACGGCGCGTTCCATGGGTCGTTTCTCCTGATGGCCGGCACGCCGGGGCTGCGGATCGCGCTGCCGAATTCGAATGTGGTGCTGCACCAGCCGTCGGGCGGCTTCCAGGGACAGGCATCCGACATCGAACGCCATGCCGAGAACGTCATCAGGACCAAGCGGCGGATGATCGAGCTTTACGCGAAACATTGCGGCCAGACGCTTGCCGAAGTCGAACGCGTGCTCGACCGCGATTATTTCATGAGCGCCGAGGAAGCCCGCGACTGGGGCATCGTCGACCATATCTACGAGCGGCGCGACCTGAACGCGCCGCTATCGCTGCCTATGAATGGCGTGCCGGGACTGATGGCGCCCGATGACCCCGAGAAATCCGGCAGGGAAACTAATCCCGCAGGATCATTCGGTCGCCGCGCACGTCGAAGCCCGACAGCGTGCCGATGAAGTTCATGCCGAGCAGCGTCTGGTCGAGGCCGTTGCCATCGGCCACCAGCATCGGCACACGGCGGCGGGTGATGGCGCCGATGGAGATTTCGTCGGCCGTCACTTGCGCCGCACGCGCCATACCGTTGGCGGTCGAGACCGCAATGGTGAAATTGAGATTCGACGTATCGAAGCCGGCGCGCCTTGCATCTGCCGTGGTCAGCACGGTGCTGGTGGCGCCGGTATCGACCATGACGTTGATAGTGGCGCCGTTGATGATGGCGCGAGTGCCGAAATGGCCATTCGGCAACTTCTCCAGCATCACAGCGTGGTTGCCATCGCTGTCGGTGATTGAGAGCGGGCTGCCCGGAACCAGCCCGGCGGTAACACGGCTGGCGAAGTCCTGCAATTCGTAGCGGTACTGGTAGCCGGCGATGAACACCAGGATCAAGAGCATCCACAGGGCCAGGCTGCGGGCGACATGGCCGAGCCGCATGCCCGACCCGAGGATGCCGGCGGCGACCACGGCACCCCATATGCCGAGATAGAGTGTTCGGCCGATCGCGTCGTTGCCGATGCCGAAGGTCTCGCCGCTGGAATTGTTGAGGACGAGCAGGATCAGCCCGCCGCCGATGACCGCAAGGATGATCCAGAGGAAGCGGCTCATCGCCTAACCGACAGCACCGCGTTCGCGCGCCATGCGGGTGCGGCGCGTTTCCCGGCGCGGCCGGCGTTCGACTGTCTCGAGCCGCGCCGGCAGCGTGGCCATTACCTCGCGGCGCTTTTCCGGTGTCATGCCGATCCAGCCGGAAATCTCGTCGCGCGTGCGGCCGCAGCCGAAGCAATAGCCGGTCTTCATGTCTATCGAGCAGACAAGAATGCAGGGTGATTCGATGGCCGTCATGGCGATCCCGTTTTCGCTCATCCCACATGGTGCAGCGGCAAAGCCAATGCAAGCCCTTTAAAATCCGGCCTGAAAAGCCGTCACTGCGCCATACGATTTCCAAAGCTATATGATTGTGTGCATGAGAAAGCGTCTCTATGCGCAGTGATATAATTGATTTCCTGGCCCGTTGAGCCGGGACGGGCGGACAACAGATGACAAGCGGCCTTCCTTTCGACGACTTCCGTAACCTTCTTGCCCGCCTCGAGGGTCCGGACGAGAATGCGGCCGCCCGCGTCCGCGGGCTTTATGCGCGCACCGGCAAGCCGAAAGGGTCGCTTGGCCGACTGGAGGACATCGCCGAATGGCTTGCTGCATGGACCGGCCGAGCGCCTCCGGTGGTCAGCCGGCCGCTGGTCGCGATCTTTGCCGGCAACCATGGCATCGCCCGCCACGACATATCGCCCCGCTCGGCGGCGACCACCGCGCAGATGGTCGAACTCACCGCGGCAGGCGGCGCGGCGATCAACCAGTTCTGCATCGCGTCGATCTCGGCCTCAAGGTGTTCGACCTGGCGCTCGACCTGCCCACTGCCGACATCACCGAGGAAGCAGCACTCGACGAGCGCAACTGCGCTGCGACGATGGCGTTCGGCATGGAGGCGGTCGCCGGCGATATCGATCTCCTGTGCATCGGCGATCTCGGTGTCGGCAACACGACGGTCGCAGCGGCTCTCTTTGCGGCGCTGCTCGGCGGCAATGGCGCGGAATGGGTCGGTTCCGGTTCGGGCGCCGACGACACGATGATGGGCCGCAAGGCGGAGGTCGTCGACCGCGCGCTGGCGCTGCACGGCAATCATCTGAAGGATCCGCTGGAAGCGCTGCGCCGCGTCGGCGGTCGCGAGTTCGCGGCGATTGCCGGCGCTATCCTTGCGGCGCGCATGCAAAAAGTGCCGGTGGTGCTGGACGGGTTCGCCACGACAGCGGCTGCCGCCGTGCTTCACGCGGCCAATCCTTCCGCGCTCGACCATTGTGTTCTGGCGCATCTGTCGGTGGAACCCGGACACGCCCGCGCCGCCGAAAAACTCGGCCTGCGCCCGATCCTCGATCTTCAGCTTGCATCACGGCGAGGGGACGGGAGCCGCGCTTGCCGCGGGCATCGTCAAGGCGGCGGCACTTTCGTTGTCCGGAATGGCTGCGGCGGTCAGGTAGCCAGCTTGCGGCGCGCGCTTCGCGCGGCCGCTCTTGTCGGCATCGCCGGCAGCGCCTCCATGACCCGGGACGGCGGGAAGATCGCGATCGCTTCGGTGCCTTCGCGCAGCCTGGAATGAAGCTGGAATTCACCGCCGTGCATGGCGAGCAGGCCTTGCACGATAGGCAAGCCGAGGCCGGTGCCCTGTTCGGCGCTCTTGATGGCGATCGAACCTTGTCCGAAAGCCGAAAGCACGATCGGGGATTTCGTCCTCCGGGATGCCCGGGCCGTTGTCCTTCACCGAAATGTACTGGCCGCCGCCGGCAGTCCAGCCGACCCTCACCAGGATTTCGCCGCCACTTCCGGTGAATTTCACAGCGTTGGACAGGAGATTGAGCGTGATCTGCCGCACTGCGCGTTCGTCGGCGAACAGCCGCGGCAGCACGTTTTCGAACTGCTTGACGATGCGGATGTCCTTGTTGCGGGCTTTCAGTTCCATCAGGCGGCAGCATTCCTCGACGACATGCAGGATCGTCACCGGCTCCTCGTTGAGCTGATAGCGTCCGGCCTCGATGCGGGAGAGGTCGAGGATTTCGTTGATGACATCGAGCAGGTGCTGGCCGGAGCCGTGGATGTCGCGCGCGTAATCGCGATAGGTCTGGTTGTGCATCGAGCCCAGCACCTCGCTCGCCATCACTTCCGAAAAGCCCAAGTATGGCGTTGAGCGGTGTGCGCAATTCATGGCTCATCGAGGCAAGGAAACGCGATTTGGCGAGATTTGCTTCCTCGGCGCGCCGGCGCGCCTCGTCCGACATCGACTTCGCGGTATCCAGTTCGGCGATCAGTCCGTCGACTTCGCGCCGGAACGACAAGAGCGTGACCGCCGACGTGTTCATGTTGCTCGGCGACATAGGTGAAGAAGGGCAGGGACAGGATCAGAAGGCCGGCCATGACGGCTTCGACCGGCATCCAGAAGCGGGCACCGACGACCGTGTAGACGGCAACCGGAAGAGAAAAAGTGGCGATCAGCGCGCCGCGCAGCGACGAGCCGATCAGCGCTGTCGCCGCGATTGCGAGCAGCAGCACGACAGCTTTGAAAACGGGAAACTGGTCGACGCCGCACTCGTCGCAGTCGAGCGACGGCGAAATAGGTCCAGCCGATGCCGCTGAGGAAATGACCGGCCAGGAAATAGCGCGCGCGTCGCGCCGACTTCATATCGCCGAGCATCCGCTCTGTTGACGCGCTGCGCGACGAGGGCAAGGCCGGCGTAGCAGATAACGGTCATCAGCGCCCAGATCAGGATGTCCCTGCTCATGCCGAAGAACAGCCCGGCGGCGGAGATCAGCAGCACCAGCAGCGGGATCGCCGTCGCGCTGTTGATCATGGCGCGGGCGTGTAGTTTCAGGAGTTCGCGCTCGAAGGCCGGATTGCCGGCCTGCTGCGAAAGACGGTCGCGCGTCTTGCGCACCGCGCGGGACACATCGCTGTTGCGACGCGTTTTCCGGCGGTCCACAATGAATTTGTCAGCCGTGTTCGAGCGTTGGAACGGCATCTGGAGTTTCTATTTTGGCGCGTATCGATACAATCTCGCAGGCTAGTTGCGAATGATTAAGAGACCCTTCGCATATGAGCCGATCATGGCCGGGGCGATACCGCCGCCGCTACACAGGCCGCCCGCGCAGCCTGTTGCCGCAAATTCCTCGATTACGCGCTTGACCATCGCGATTCTCGGGCTGCTGATACTGGTTTCGGCACGGCTCGACCGGGTGGGCACGCGCCAGACCACCGGCGCCGCCGTCGTCAACGATGGCGATTCGCTGACGCTCGGGCGCCGAGCGGGTGCGCCTGCGCGGCATCGACGCGCCGGAATTCAACCAGATCTGCAACAAGGACGGCGCAACCTATCCTTGCGGTCGCCGTTCACGCGAGGCGTTGGTCCGGCTGATCGCGCGGCAAGCCGGTCTCCTGCACAGGCTGGGAGCGCGACCGGTACGGGCGGCTGCTCGGCAACTGCGTGGCGGCTGGAACAGATCTCAACCGGGTTCAGGTCGAAGCTGGCTGGGCAGTCGCCTATGGCGACTATTTCGACGAACAGGAGCAGGCCGCGCGGCAAAAAACGCGGCCTATGGGCGGGCTCCTTCGACCGCCCGCGCGACTGGCGCGACAGCCATGGCGGGATGGTCGAGAGCGAACACGACCTGAGAGGCAGGATTCTGAACTGGCTGCGTCAGATATTCCACTTTTCGTGACGTGCGGTATCTGCGAGCATGGCCTGATCGGAGGAACGAGATGAAACTCTTCGATGGCGGCAGGGCGCCAAATCCGCGCCGCGTGCGCGTCTTCCTGGCCGAGAAAGGCATCGACGTGCCGCTGGTGCCGGTCGACATGGGCGCGCTCGGCCATCGCGAGGAGCCGGTAGCTTCACGCAATCCGCTGCGCCGTCTGCCGGTACTGGAACTCGACGACGGCACCGTCATCACCGAATCGGTGGCGATCTGCCGCTATTTCGACGAACTTCAGCCGGAACCGGCGCTGTTCGGCAAGGGGGCGCTCGGCAAGGCGCTGGTCGAGATGTGGCAGCGCCGCATGGAACTCAACCTGCTCTCGCGCGTCGCCCAGGCCTTCCGCCACATCCATCCCGCGATGAAGGAATGGGAAGTTCCGCAGATTCCCGAATGGGGCGAAGCGAACAAGCCGAAGGCGATCGAATTCCTGCAATTGCTCGACAAGGAACTCTCGACCGGCAGTTCGCCGCCGGCGATGACTATTCGATCGCCGACATCACCGGCATGATCGCCGTCGACTTCATGAAGCCGGCGCGGATCCCGCTGCCGGAAGAATTCGGCAACGTGAGACGCTGGTACGCGGAGCTGCGGACGCGCCCGAGCGCCAATGCCTGAGGCCGCACCTTGGCACCCGATCTCGAGCGCCTGACCGCAAAAATCCGCGCCTGCCGCATCTGCCGCGATACGCCGCTCGGCAAACCGATGCCGCATGAGCCGCGGCCGGTACTCATCCCGTCGTCGACGGCGCGCATCCTGATCGCCAGTCAGGCGCCCGGCACCAAGGTTCACGTCACCGGCATTCCATTCACCGATGCGTCCGGCGACCGGCTGCGCGATTGGCTGGGCGTGACAAGCGGCGAATTCTACAATCCGGATTTTTTCGCCATCGTCCCGATGGGGTTCTGCTTTCCCGGCCAGGATGCCAAGGGCAGCGACCTGCCGCCGCGCCGCGAATGCGCGCCGACGTGGCGCGCGCCGCTGCTGGCGCTGATGCCGCAGATCGACCTGGTGTTGACCATCGGCCTTTATGCCCAGGCGTGGCACATCGGCGCGGCCCGCAGCGCTCGCTGACCGAGACAGTAAGGAACTGGCGTCAGATCTATGCCGCCACGTCGGCGCCAAAAGTCGTTGCCGCTGCCGCATCCCTCATGGCGCAACACCGGCTGGCTGAAGCGGAATCCATGGTTTGAAATGGAATTGCTGCCTTTCCTGAAAACGGAAATTCGCAATCGCCTGGCGGCCGTTCGAGCAATGCACCATACCCCGCTGACGCCATTGACGGAGAATTTCTTTCTTGCAGGCCGGCTCGAAGCTAGCCAGAATAGCATATCATTCTACTGGAGCTTCCTCATGGACCGCCTCGACCGAAAAATTCTGCGCCTCCTGCAGGAGGACGCGACGCTGGCCGTCGCGGATATAGCCAAGAAGGTCGGCCTTTCAACCACGCCGTGCTGGCGGCGAATCCAGAAGCTCGAGGAAGAGGGCGTCATCAAGCGCCGGGTCGCCATTCTCGACCCGGAGCGGATCAACACCCGCGTTACGGTCTTTGTCTCGATCCGCACCAATTCGCACAGCCACGAATGGCTGCGGCGGTTTTCCGAAGTTATTCAGGAATTCCCGGAAGTCATCGAGTTCTATCGGATGAGCGGCGACGTCGATTATCTGCTGCGGGTCGTCGTGCCGGACATCGCGGCCTACGACGCCTTCTACAAGCGGCTGATCGCCAAGATTGAAATCCGCGACGTGTCGTCGGCCTTCGCGATGGAGCAGATCAAGTACACTACGGAGCTGCCGCTCGATTACATGGTGCTCGACAAGGAAGCGGCCTCGTCGGCGGCATAGCGCCGGCCGTCTATTTCTTCAGGAACTTCCAGGGCATCGTGCCGCTCGAAGGCATCGCGTCGGGAACGTTGTCTGCCTTGGCGACCTCGGCCTTGCCGACGCTGTAGCCCGATTCGATTACTGTCACGCCGTCAAGGATGAACAACTGGGTTTTTTCCAGGCCGGGCGCAAGGTTCCGGTAACGGAGACGGGCTCGTAGGCTTCGCTCATCCTGAAGGGCTCCGCAAGCGAGACGCGCACGATCTGGTTCGGCGGGGGCGGTGGCACATGGCTGCACATGCCCGTCAGTGGCAACAGCATGAACTCGTAGACCAGGTCGCCCTCACGATCGACCGGCAGCGCATAGCCCGTCAGCGAGATCGGCTTGTCCTGGAGATTCCAGACAGCGCGCCATCATGCTGCGGCTGGACTTCAGGGACGACATGTCGGGTGTTTTTGGCACGCTGCCTGCCGGCCTGAGGTCGCTCCAGAAGATATTTTGCGCAGCGGCGTGAACGCTGCTTGTGCCGAAAGCGGCAAAACACACGGCTGCGATGCCGAACAAAAGCCTTGGACGATAGCTCATCAGACATTCCCCGCTGTCATCCCGGAAACTAAATCCAACGGCCACACCGGCGTCAAGCTGCCGCTTGAAATCGCAACTCGGCCGCCATCCGCTCATCTACCCTTCGCGGCCAGCCTTTCGAGCTGCTTCGGATCGGTCAGTTCTTTCGCTGCGTCCTTGCCGATCCAGCGCGCGGTCCTGTCCTCGGCCGCGGCCAGCTTTTCGGCCAGCGCAAGGGCAGGGGCGTGCAGCGTCATCGAGCGCTTGCCAATCGTGCGCAGCGCCCAGTTGACCGCCTTCTTCACGAAGTTGCGGTCGTCGGTGGCATGGGCCTCGATCAGCGGCAGAGAACCGAAGAAAGGTGGCGTCCGGCTCCTTCTTCCGGTGCACGGTCGACCAGGCCATCATGGCAAATGCCGTGCGGCGCACAAATTCACGCTCGTCACTGGCAAATTCCGCGATCAGTTCACGCCAGGCGTCGATATCGACAAAAAGGTCCGAGACGCCATCGACAATGTCCCAGTGAATCGAAACTCGCCGCCCATTTTCGTGCATCCTCGGCGGTGAGCCGCTTTGGATCGGCGGTCACCGAAGCGATGAATTGCGCCTCCATGATGCCGGTGGCCCAAAGCTCGAATGCGCGCTCGTGGTTGCGTTTGATCCGCCTTGCGATCTGCGCGCTGCACGCCGTGCGAAATGCCGAGCGCGCGATCAATCCTGATGCCGTAGCGAAGCATGCCCTGCCGGTTCTCCTCCGAGCCGATCGCGCGCAGATGCGCGACAATCTCGGCGGCGGTGGAGGAGGGCGGTGAGCTCGGCCATCGCGTCCGGCTATTTCTCCAGCCGTGCCAGCAGCGACGAGGTGTCCCAGCGCTTGCCGCCCATCGCCTGGACGTCGTCGTAGAACTGATCGACCAGCGCCGTGACCGGCAAGCCTCGCGCCGTTGCGGTCGGCCTCGTCAAGGCAGATGCCGAGATCCTTGCGCATCCAGTCGACGGCGAAGCCGAAATCGTATTTGCCGGCATTCATGGTCTTGTGGCGGTTCTCCATCTGCCAGGAGCCGGCGGCGCCCTTGGAGATGACCTCGATGACCTTCTCGATGTCGAGCCCGGCCTTCTTGCCGAAATGGATGCCTTCGGCCAGCCCCTGCACAAGGCCGGCGATGCAGATCTGGTTGATCATCTTGGTCAGCTGGCCGGAGCCGGCCGGGCCCATCAGCCCGACCATGCGCGCATAGGCGTCGATCACCGGCCTTGCCTTGTCGAAGTCGCCTGTTCGCCGCCGACCATGACGGTGAGCATGCCGTTCTCCGCGCCTGCCTGGCCGCCGGAGACGGGGGCGTCGAGAAAGCCGATGCCTCGCTCGGCGGCGGCGCTCGCGAGTTCGCGCGCGACCTCGGCCGAGGCGGTGGTGTTGTCGATGAAGATGGCGCCCTTCTTCATCGACGGCGAAGGCGCCGTCGGCGCCGGTCGTCACCGCGCGGAGGTCGTCGTCGTTGCCGACGCAGGAGAACACGAAGTCCTTGTCCCTCTGCCGCTTCGGCCGGCGTCGGGGCAGAAGCGCCGCCATGCTCGGCGACCCACTTCTCGGCCTTGGCCTCGGTGCGGTTATAGACGGTGACGTCATGGCCGCCCTTGTTCTTCAGATGGCCGGCCATGGGATAGCCCATCACGCCGAGACCCAGAAACGCGACGGTTGCCATGTTTTTCTCCATAGTGTTCGGCGGGCAGGGAGCACCGCCCGCTGCGGGATTCAGCTGGCGTCAGCGAATAAGGTGGCGGGTGATGATGCGCTCGATCCAGTCTACGATATTCCGCAGGACCTCGACGATGGTGAGATAGATCAACGCCGCCCAGATATAGGTCTGGAAATCGAAGCTGCGCGAATAGGCGCGTCGCGTTTCGCCCATCAGGTCAAAGACCGTGATCAAAGCGACGATCGCGGAACCCTTGATCATCAGGATGATCTCGTTGCCGTACGGCCTGAGCGCCACGATCAGGGCTTGCGGCAGGATGATCTTGCGCAGGGTCTGCAACTTGTGCAGGCCGAGCGACGCCGCGCCTTCCCATTGGCCGCGCGGCACGCTTTCGATCGCGCCCCTCAAGATCTCGGCCTGGTAAGCTGCGGTGTTGAGCGCGAATGCGAAAATAGCGCAGTACCACTCGTCGCGGAAGAACCACCACAGCCCGACGGCTTCGAGCTGAGGCCGGAACGATCCCAGGCCATAATAGAACAAGAAATGTCTGCGCCAGGAGCGGCGTGCCGCGGAAGAAGTAGACATAGCCGTAGGCAAGCGCGCCGAGTAAACGATTCTTCGACATGCGCGCATAAGCGATCGGTACTGAAAGCAGCGCACCGAGGATGATCGAGATGAAGACCAGCCGGATGGTGACCCACAGGCCCCTCATGTAGAGCGGAGCATAGCGGCTGAAGAGCTCCGGGTTCCAAGCGTTGACCAGATAGGCGATCAGCCCGATCCCGATCAGGATCCAGCAGCCCACCGCAATCGTGCCGGCGATACGCGCACCGGTCCAGGGCCGCGCGACAGCAGGCGGGCGATCGACGTCGACTTCGTTCGCCATGCTCATTTCGCCATGTCCTGTCGCCCGACGGCCTTCTCGATCCGGCTGATGCCGTAAGAGGAAATGATGGCCAGCACGAGATAGACGAGGCAGGCGAAGCCGAAGAAGAGGAAGGCGTGTTTGGTAACGCGCGCGGCGATCTGGGTCTGGCGCAGGATGTCTGCAAGACCGATCGCTGACACCAGCGCGGTGTCCTTAAGCAGGATCAGCCAAAGATTGCTGAGGCCGGGGAGCGCGATGCGGACAAGTTGCGGCAGGATCACCAGGCGCATGGTCTTGCCATGGGGCAGGCCGATCGAATAGCCGCCTTCATACTGGCCGCGCGGAATGGCGCGGAAGGCGGAGAGAAAGACCTCGCTCGCATAGGACGAGAAGACGAGGCTGAGCGCGATCATGCCTGCGATGAAACTCGTCATCTGGTCGCCGGCGCCGGGAAAGAGATAGGTGAAGATGGGAAGGGCAAGGCCGAAATAGATGAGAAACAGGGTAAGCAGCTCGGGAAGGCCGCGGAAAATCGTCGTGTAGATGTTGCCGGCGATGCGCAATGTCGGCTCTGAGGATTGCTTCGCCAGCGCAATCAGAAAACCCAGAAGAAGGCCGACCGGCAATGTAGCAAGGGCCAGTTGAACGGTGACGAGGACGCCGCCGACAATGTCGTCAAGCCAGCCCTGGTCCCCCCAGCTCAAGAGAGTCTGCACGCGTCAAATCATCCCGTCCGTGTTGACTGTCTGTCCCGCGGAAATCGGTCGGCGGTCTTTGCGGACCGCCGACCGGTTTGTTCAGGACTCGGCGCCGTAGACGTCGAACTTGAAGTACTTGTCGTTGATTTCCTTGTACTTGCCGTTGGCGCGGATCGCCTCGATAGCGGCGTTGAACTTTTTGACGAGGTCGGTCTCGCCCTTGCGCACGGCAATGCCGGCGCCGGGACCGAAGATTTCGACTGGCTGCGGCGAGGGCATGCCGACCATCTTGCAGCAGGCGCCATCCGGCGAGTCGAGGAACTGCTGGAGCACCACGACATCATCCTGAGCCGCGTCGAGACGGCCGTTGGCCAGATCGAGCATGTATTCCTGGCTCGACGGATAGCCCTTCAACTCGCTGTCGGTGAAGGTCTTTTCGGCATAGTTGTAGTGCGTCGTCGAGGTAGCGACGCCGATGGTCTTGCCGGCGAGATCCTCCTTGGTGACGCCCTTGAGGTCGCTATCCTTCGGCGCCACGATCGCCGATGGCGTGTTGTAGTACTTGTCGGTGAAGTCCACCTTCTGCTTGCGCTCGTCGGTGATCGACATCGAGGCGATGATGGCGTCGAACTTGCCTGCCTGCAAGGCGGGGATGATGCCGTCCCAGTCCGAGGTCACGAACTCGCACTTGGCTTTCATCTCTTCGCAGAGTGCCTTGGCGATATCGATGTCGAAGCCTTCGAGCTTGCCGTCGGCGGTCAGATTGTTGAAGGGCGGGTAGGCGCCTTCGGTGCCGATCTTCAGGTTCAACTCCTGCGCCTGGGCGGCGCCCAGCGACAGGGCGAACCCGGCGGCCGAAGCTGCCAGAGCGATACGCTTGGTAATACGCATAGTGTTCCTCTCTTTTGTGGTGCCGGCCGCGGCTCTTCCAGCCGCAGCCTTGGGGTGACGCGTGCTTTGGTCACCCGCTGGCTCGATATTCCCATTGTTTTTCAGCAAAAAGCAATCGCAAAACCGCGGTGGTTTCCGCACGGCTCATTTGCACATCCGTTCGGGCACATACTGCCGCAAGGGAAGAAATTTCCGCGACGCGGCAGCCCGCCCGGAAACGCGAAAGACTATGTTTTGGCCGGCGTCAGTCCGGTCGCTCGCTCGACGAAATCGGCGATCGCCGCGATGTCGTCGATCGGAAAAACCGGCACGGATTCGCCGCCGACATCATGGTCGGCCGCGATGGCGACAATGTGCGGATCGCCCGCCGAAAGCGGTGCGCGGTCCTTCGCGGCGAGCCGCCGGGCCTCGATCTTCCGGTGCGCTTCGCGCTTGTACCCTTCGACCAGGACGATGTCGCAAGGCGACATCTGTGCCAGGATCTCCCCAGCGAAGGCTCCGCGTCGCCTTGCAGTTCATGCATCAGCGCCCATCGCCGGTCCGACACGATGGCGACCTCGGACGCGCCGGCAGCGCGATGGCGAAAACTGTCGGTGCCTTGCTGGTCGATATCGAAATCGTGATGCGCGTGCTTGACGGTCGAAACGTTCCAACCGCGCCGCGACAACTCCGCCACCAGCCGTTCGGTAAGCGTGGTCTTGCCGGAATTCTTCCAGCCGGTGATACCGAAAACGCGCTTTGTCATTGCCGCCATTCCTCGCATATCGCTTCGGCGGCGGCGAGATCGTCGATTGTGTTGATGTTGAAGAACGGATCGACGCTGCGGCCGCCGGCGGTCGCCACAGGGAAATCCGCGACCGCGTATCCGCTCGCCTCGGCGAACGCCAGTGACCTTCAAGGTCTTGGCATCGTCAGAAAGTGCAACAGGTCGTCGCGCAAGCCGAGCGGCCAAAGCCCGAACACCGGATGCGTGCGCCCGCCGGAACCCGCCAGGGCGATTTTATTGTCCTTGCCCGCGACGTCCCGAAGCTGCGCGACCAGATTCGCGGGAAAGAAGGGGGTGTCGCCGGCGACTGTCACGATATGTCGGCAATCGGCGACATGCGATGCCCATTCGATGCCGGCGAGGATGCCGGCGAGCGGCCCGGCAAAACCGGAAACCGTGTCGCGGATCACCGGCAGCCCGAAACGCGCGAAGCGGGCCGGATCGCCGTTGGCGTTGATCGCGAGCGGCCCGGCCTGCGGCGTCAGCCGTTCGATCACATGGGTCAGTATCGGCTGTCCGGCGAGCATCCTCAGTGCCTTGTCGCCGCCGCCCATCCTTGTCGAGCGGCCGCCGGCAAGAATGACCGCCGGAATTCCTTCGCTCATAGCGGCCCTCGCCAATCTCGCGCGAGACATGCATCACGTAGAATGTCGACAGCACTGCGGCGGAAGACGACAGGAACATGACCCAGAGCAGCGGGAAGGGGCCGGTCTCGACCGAAAGGAGCGCTGCGGCGACAACCGAAAGCGCCGCTCCGCCGCCGATCTGCAGGGCGCCGCCCAGCCCCGATGCCGAGCCGGCGAGATGCGGCTTGACGCTGACGATGCCTGCATTCGCGTTGGGCAAGGTGACGCCGTTGCCGACGCCGGTGAAGAAAGCCGGACCGAACAGCGAAAGCGGGTGATTGTATCCCATCGAGAACAGAACGATGGAAAGCAGCATGCCGATGGCGGCGATCATGTTGCCGGCCAGCATCATGCGATTGATGCCGATGCGGCTCGACCATCGCCCCGAGAAAAAATTGCCGAGCATGTAGCCGACCGAGATGATGCCGAAATAGAAGCCGTATTGCGATGGCGTCAGCTTCAGGATTTCGGACGAGACGAAGGGACCGCCGCCAACAAAGGCGAAGAAGGCGCCCGACGTGAAGGCGGCCGTGAACACATAACCCCAGAAACGGCGTGCCCCCAACAGTTCCGGATAGGTGCGGAACTGCGAGGCGAAGCTCGATGAGCGGCTATGGTTGGTTTCGCCGAGGTCGAGATAGATGATCGCGATCGCCGCCAGGCCGAAGACGAGCGTCAGCACGAATGTCGACTGCCACCCGTATGCCTCGTCGAGGAAGCCGCCGATCATGGGGCCGACCATCGGCACCAGCGCCGTCCCCATGGTGACGTAGCCGATCTTCGATGCCGCGTGCGCGGCATCGACCGTGTCGCGCACGACTGCGCGCCCCAGCACCATCCCCGCGGCTGAAAACGCCTGCAAAAGGCGGCAGACGAGCAGGACCTCGATAGTCTGCGCGTAGATCGCCGCCAACGTGCCGCCGAGAAAGATCAACATGCAGGCGAGCATGACCGGCCGCCGCCCGAATCGGTCGGATGCAGGACCGATGAAGAGCTGGAGGAGAGCGGTGGCGCCGAGATAGAGGGAGACGGCAAGCTGCACGACCGCATAGTCGGTCTGGAAGTAACGGGCCATTCCCGGCATCGACGGCAGGAAGATGTTGATCGAAAGCGCGCCGACGGCAGTCGCGAACACCAGGGTCAGAATATGCGGTTCGCTCTTGCGGTCGAGAAATGTCCTGGCCATCGAATCTTCCGAAATTCTCCGCCGAATTGAGGCTGGTCTACAGCATCGGCCCGAAAAATCGTAATCGATTTTCAAAAGCGCGATGCGCGGATTCAAGACTTAAGAGTGCCCGCTGGAGAACGCGCTGCGCCGCAGTCCTCCGGAACTACATCCCCTCCGGCGCCATCGCCGGCGCCGTGCTTTCCGCCGCCGGCCGGCGACGTCCGACGATGCGCTCGCGGTAGAGCGTATAGAGCCCCGAGGCGACGACGATGACGGCGCCGGCGATCATCGCCTGATCGGGGACATCATTGAAAACGAGATAGCCAAGCAGGATCGCCCACAGCAGGGCCGTGTATCGGAACGGTGCGATAAAGGAGATCTCGGCTTCGCGCAGCGACATGATGATGAACTGGTAGCCCACGAGCAGCAATACGGCAGCTGCCCCCAATGCACCGACCTCGCCGCCGGTGAGCGGTGACCATCCGCCCATGGGGCCGGTCAGCAAGGCGCCGCATAGCGTCACGGAGGCGGCCGTCGCGGTGGAAACCAGCAAACTCGGAATGTCCGCGGGTAGCCGTTTGGTCGCCAGGTCGCGGATCGCGCAGAAAGCCACGCACAGAAGCGCCAGCAGCGAATAGGCGCTAAACCCTTCAAAGCCCGGACGCACGATGATCATCACCCCGGCGAAGCCGACGGCAATTGCGACCCACCGGCGCCAGCCGACGGCTTCGCCGAAGATCAGCGCCGCGCCCATGGTGACGGCGAGCGGCAACGCCTGAAGCACGGCCGAGACATTGGCGAGCGGCAGATGCGCCAGCGCGATCAGAAAAGTAACGGTGGCCCCGACCTCGCAGGTGATTCGGATCGCCATCATCGGGTTCAAGGCGCGCCTCGGTTTGCCGAGCGCGCCCTGGTGCCAGGCAAGCAATGCGATCAATATCGTCGCGAAAAGCCCGCGCACCAACATCACCTGGCCGGAGTTCATCGCGCCGGTCATCGTCTTGGTGATGGCGTCGTTAGCAGTGAAGCCCGCCATCGAGACGGCCATGAACAAGGCGCCGCGCAGGTTAGGGGAGAGAGGCAAGGACTTCATCCAGAGATTGGGATACAGCTTGCCATGTAGCAGCCAGCCGCGAAACAGCAACGCTATTCGACTGGGCCAACCGAAGCGATTGTTGCGGCGTCAGCACGTTGGTGCCGTTGTTGTTCTTGACGGCGATTGTCCACCGGGGCGGGGCCGGCTTGTGACCGGTCAGCCTCCGGTCACGCTCATATGGCGCGAGACGGCAGGGCGCTTGGTGCGCCTGTCGATGACGAAATCGTGACCCTTCGGTTTGCGGCCGATGGCTTCGTCGATCGCATTGGAAACAAGTTCGTTGCCTTCGGAAGCGCGAAGGGGCGCGCGCAGATCGGCTGCGTCCTCCTGGCCGAGGCACATATAGAGCGTTCCGGTGCAGGTCAGCCGCACACGATTGCAGCTTTCGCAGAAATTGTGGGTCATCGGGGTGATGAAACCGAGCCGCCCGCCGGTTTCCGCGACCTCGACGTAACGCGCCGGGCCGCCGGTCTTGAAGGGGATGTCGGTCAGCGTGAACTGGCGCTCGAGGTCGGCGCGCAGCAGCGACAGCGGCAGATACTGGTCGGTGCGGTCGGCGTCGATCTCACCCATCGGCATCGTCTCGATGACGGTGAGATCCGTGCCGCGGCCATGTGCCCAACGCAGCATTTCGGGCAGTTCCGTGTCGTTGAAACCTTTCAGCGCCACCGCGTTCAGCTTGACCTTAAGACCGGCCGCCTGCGCGGCATCGATACCTTCCATCACTTTGGAAAGATTGCCCCAGCGGGTGATGGCATGGAATTTGTCGGCATCGAGCGTGTCGAGCGAGACGTTGATGCGCCTGACGCCGCAATCGGCGAGTTCTGTCGCGAAACGTGAAAGCTGGGAGCCGTTTGTGGTGAGCGTCAGCTCCTCCAGCGCACCGCTTTGCAGATGCCGCGACAGTTCGCGCACCAGATGCATGATGTTCTTGCGCACCAGCGGCTCGCCGCCGGTGAGCCTGAGTTTCCGCACGCCCTTTTCGATGAAGACCGTGCACAGGCGGTCCAGTTCTTCAAGCGACAGGAGATCCCGCTTGGGCAGGAAGGTCATGTCCTCCGCCATGCAGTAGGTGCAGCGGAAATCGCAGCGGTCGGTGACGGAGACGCGCAGATAGGAGATCGCTCGTCCGAACGGGTCGATCATGCCGGTGTCGTGGAATGCCATGCGTTGCGTTCTCGATCCCTGGGTGCGGCCTCGTGGAGCCACCGCTTCCATGTTGTTCAGATCGCCGCGCCGTTCAAGGCGGCCGGTGTTGTGCTTTGGTAACATTTCGGGCACCGGCAGCGCAACGGATGGAATCGCCGCGGTATCCTTGGCGTCAGCGCTTTTGCGGGGTGAGTATCCCACGGAGCGACTTGATAAATCCTGCTGACCTTATGTTAATCGAGGTAAGTCCACGTATCGGCGCCGTCGAGACGACGCACGGGCACGCCGGCGATGTCGGCCGGGTCCATCAGCCGAACATTCACCGCCATCCGCTCGGCAGCGCTCTTCTTGACGCTCTCCCAGTGGGTGATGCAGCCGCATGTCGGGCAATGATGCATCTCCAGCGTGCGGTCGCCCTGCACATAAGCCACGGTCGATCCGGCCCCTGCCGCGAAGGCGACCTGACCCTGGAGATAATAGGCCCAGAGAGCGCCGATGCGGCGGCAGAGCGAGCAGTTGCAGGAGGTTACGGTCGGCGGCAGTTCCGACACCTGGATTTTCACCGCGCCGCAGTGACAGGAAGCTTCGATCACCTTGTCCTCCTCTTTAGCCGTTGGTCTGGCGGTTCCGAGGCAAGGATACCCGGAACCGCTCTTCGGCAGAAGAAGTGCGCGCCGACGAACCAAAATGCCTACTCCCCGCGGCGGAATCGCTTGTCGGCCATGGCGTTTTTCGCCATTTTTCCGAAAGCACGGCTGCGGGCGTGCCGTTCGGCGAGCGTCTCGTTGTTGTAGACCTCCTCGGCGGCGAGCTTTCGCCAGCGCTTCACGCGTCCCGCCTCCAGCTCACCGGCCGCGATCGCGACCTGAATGGCGCAACCGGGCTCAGTCTCGTGCCGGCAGTCGCTGAAGCGGCAGCTTTTGGCGATGGCCACGACGTCGGCGAAAACCTCGTCCAAACCGGCACTTACGTCGGTGAGCTGCAGTTCACGCATGCCCGGCGTGTCGACCAGCCAGCCGCCGGCCGGCAGCCGGTGCAGGGCGCGCCCGGTGGTGGTGTGCCGCCCTTTGGCGTCGTCTTCACGAATGCCTTGCGTAGAAATTCGGTTGTCGCCGGTCAGTGTATTGACCAGGGTCGATTTGCCGACGCCGGATGAGCCGACCAGCGCAACCGTCTGGCCTAGCGCGCACCACGGCATCAGGCAGGCCGCGCTGTCGGGGTCGCGGGCGTCGAGAACCTCGACCAACAGGCCAGGCAGAAGCCTTGCCGCGGCGCGGGCAAAGTCTCCCGGGCTGTCCGCGAGATCGGCCTTGGTAAGCACGACGACCGGCGTTACCTCGGCCTCTCTTGCCAGTGCCAGAAAGCGCTCCAGACGGGCCGGATTGAAGTCCTCGTTGCAGGACGAAACGATGAACAGCGTGTCGACATTGGCGGCTATGAGCTGGAGCTTGCGGCCGGTCCCCGGAGCACGGCGCTTGAACAGGCTGCGGCGCTGAAGCAGCCGGCGCGGCCGAGTTGTCGCTGCATCGAGCAGCAGCCAGTCGCCAACGGTGGCGAAAGCCTCTTCGTCGCCCGGGCTCTCAACGAATGGCGTGACGAGCGTGTCGACCGCGGGGCCCGTGACATGCAGTCTATCGCGGTGAACGGCCATGACGCGCGCCGGCACGCCATCATCGCCAAAGTCGAGTTGGGATGCGAAAAAATTATTCCAGCCAAAGTCGGCCAGGTCGGATTTGTGGGATGTCATTTGTCTCTTACCAGCTGGTGCCGCGCGATGGCGGACACGATCGGGAAACCTCCGCCGAGATGGCAGAAGCGCTTGGATAAATCAGGCTGGTCGAGAGGGTAGGTGGGAAGCGAAACGCGCCGGTCGGAAATGGCGAGAACGCAACACCGCTATCCGGCTTCGCCAGCCGGTCGGGAGATGGCAACAATCATTAAGCGTCTCCTTTGCGGCTCGCGTTGCGGTTGATCGGATTATGCCGGCGTCGAAGGGCGAAGTCCAGTACCGCCGCGGGTTTCACGCAGCCATGCGTTGATCGAAGTTTGCCAGCCGTCGATCATTCCAGCGAAGGCGGCTTCCGTCAGGTTGGAAAGATAGGATTGCCCATCCGGGGTGAGGGCGGTGAACGTGTAGGCGACGGAAGCTTCGGTGTGACCGTGGCCTGCTTCCCGGCAGGTCACCTCGACGAATCCGAACCGGGATGCCGGCGTGACTCGCGCATAGCGCACGCGATGGGTGGCGGGTTCCCAATCGACGCAGGCCCACAGCGTTTCTTCCTCGCCGTGGCGGGTGCGAAACACCATGCCTTCGCTCGTTTGACCGTCCTTTGGATGAACGAATTCGGGATGCCAGCCATCCACCCACAATTTTTCACCGAGCGGCGTGAACAGCGGAAAGATCTGTTCAACGGGTGCCTCGAGAAGGATGTCGTGCCGGCGTTCGAGATGAAATCATGACATTTTACCCTCATCCTCGCTCAGCCGATGGCTGTCGGCCGCAGACAGTTGCAGGCCATAGATGCGCTTCAATTGCTCGATCGTTTCGAGCGTTTCCTCCGAGAAAGGGCTGCGACCCTCGAAAGCATGCAGCACGATGCCCTCGATCAGATCGCCAAGGCTCATGTCACGATGCTCGGCCAAGGCCTTAAGAACCTTCACCAATCGTTTTTCAAGGCGGACGCCCGTCTGGATGCGCTCGACAGTCATAAACTTTGTTATCTTGGTACATTGGTACATGCAAGTGCAATTTGCGCTGGCCGGCGGTGCTTGGGCGCGATGGAATTTTATGACCGCAACGATCGTGTTTGCAGCTTCCGCTCTCGTCAAAACCGGCGTAACCGGGGTCATCGAACATCAGAGAAAAAAATGACCGCGCCGAAAGAACTCCGTGTCTCGAAGGACCGCAAGCTTTTGACGGTTACCTTTCCGAATCATGCGCCGTTCGAACTGCCGGCGGAGTTCTTGCGTGTCGTATCGCCCTCTGCCGAAGTGCAGGGCCATTCTCCGGAACAGCGTGTCACCGTGCCCGGCAAGCGCAACGTGACGATCACCAGAATCGAGCCGGTCGGCAATTACGCCGTCCGCATCGTTTTCGACGATTTCCACGACACCGGCATCTTCACCTGGAACTACCTGCATACGCTCGGCCATGAAAAGGATGCGCGCTGGCAGGCTTATCTCGACGAGCTGGCGGAGAAGAAGCTCAGCCGGGATCGCTAACCACCTCCTTGTCGTCGGCGGTTCATAGGGGCCAGCTAAAGGGAGCGCCGGCGAAGAACAGTACGGAAGACGCAAAAGATGTCCGTCATCACCACGGTCGAACAGCTCGAATCCCTTTACGGCGTCCCTGGCGAGACCTCACTGGTCAAGGAACTCGACCGCATCATTCCGGAATACGCGGCCTTCATCGAAGCGTCGCCCTTCGTGGCGCTGGCGACGTCCGGGCCGGAAGGGCTTGATTGCTCGCCGCGGGGAGATCTCGCCGGCTTCGTGCGCATCCATGACGAGAAGACGCTGATGATGCCGGACCGGCGCGGCAACAACCGTGCCGATTCGCTGAAAAACATCATCCGCGATCCGCGCGTCGGGCTGTTGTTCCTGGTGCCGGGCTCCGGCACCACGCTGCGCGTCAACGGCCGCGCCGAGATATCGATCGACCCCGAGCTTTGCGAATCGTTCACCGTCGAAGGGAAGCCGGCGCGGTCAGTGGCGGTGGTCGCCGTCGATGCCGTTTATTTCCAGTGCGCCCGTGCCATCCACCGGTCGGAGCTGTGGAATCCGGAAAAGCACGTCGATCCGAAGAGCCTGCCGACGCCCGGACAAATTCTCGCCGCCACCAGCCGCCAATCAATCGATGGCGATACATACGACAAGGAATGGCCGGAGCGCGCTAAAGAAGACGATGTGGTGAGGCGGGCCGCTCACTCCACCTTCATTGCCTCCGAGATGCGCAGCATCATTGCGCCCATCTTGTCGCATTCGGCCGGGGAAGATTGCGCCATCACCCGTTCGATCAACTCGGTGTAGATGTGCAGCGCCTCCATCAGAAGCTTCTCGCCATCCTCGGTGAGGGTCAGCCGCATGATGCGCTTGTCCTTGACGTCGTTCTCGCGCCGCAGGAGCCCGCGTGTTTCCATCTGCGGCAGCAGCATGGTGATGTTTGAACGGCCGACCAGCAATTTGCGGGCGAGATCGTGCTGCGACATGCCTGGGTGTCGGTAGAGATTCATCAGCATGTCGAGCTGCGCGAGCTTGAGGTCGAGCGGCGCCAGCGCCCTGGTCAGGGCGCCGACCACGGCCTTTTCGGCGCGTACCAAAGCAATCCAGTTGCGGAATTGGGGATTGTCCCAGGGCAGGTCTTGTTTTTTGTTCATGCTTGAACTAATATGTTCATGGTTGAACCATTTTCAAAGATCATCACTATGGCATCATTCGGTCACAAGGTCATCCGTAGCGTATTTGGCGCCGCCGAGCATGTGGCGCCTCGTCTCACTGGCCGCGCGGCGTTCGAAATTTTTTGCCGCACCGCCAATCCCAACGCACCATCGCCGCGCGAGCAGAAGGCGATTGACCAGGCCTCCCGCTTCATGGCGGAGGGGCGCCGCCACTGCCTGCCGGTCAAATCCGGTTCGGTGACGGCATTCGATTTCCGGCCGCTGAACGGCATTACCGGAGGAACCGTCCTCGTCATTCATGGCTGGCACTCGCGTACCGAACACATGAAGACGATCGTCGAAGGCTTTCGCGACGCCGGCCATCGCGTCATCGCGCTCGACCTGCCGGGGCACGGCCATTCAAGCGGCCGCCGGCTGAACATGGTGCTCGCCGTCGACGCGGTGCGAGCCGCCGGCGAGTGGTTCGGCCCGTTCCGCGCAGTAATAGGTCATTCCTTCGGTGGCGCCGTCGCGGTCAATGCCGCGGTCGGTTCGGTCGAGGGCATCCCGCCGCTCGCCACCGAGCGTCTCGTCCTGATCGCGGCGCCGAGCTCGATGCCGGCGATCTTCGAGGATTTCGGCCGCTTTCTCAATCTTGGTCCGCGTTCGCAGATAGCCGTAAATGACCAGGTGGAGCGCATCGCCGGCCGGCCATTGTCGCATTATGTCGGGTCCGAGCAACTGGCGCTGACGCCGATCCCGACGCTGGTCATCCACGCGCCGGACGACCGCGAAGTCTCGCCGGACAGCGCCCGCATGCTCGCCGCCGCCGGAGAGCATGTGCGTCTGTACTGGGCGCGAGGCCTCGGCCACCGGCGCATTCTCGCCGACCCGGAAGTCGTGTCCGAGTCGGTGCAGTTCGTTGCCGAACGCGCGCAACAACCGGAACTGGTGAATTAGCGGGAGCCCGCATCGAAAGGCGGACGGCGTGAGCGCCCGTCCGATCAGTGATGGCGCAGGCTCGATGCCTAGTTGAGCCGGCGACCTTCCCATTTCGAGAAGGTCGAGCTGACGATTGTCGACCTCATAATACTCGCCATCCACGAGGACGCGCGTCGTCACGTGGCCGTGGTCAAATCGCTTGGAGACAGTCACCACCTTCTGCCGGTCGAGCACACGTTTCACCGCGCGTCGGGATGCCAGGTGTTTCCTTGTGTCGGGAAGCTTCTTGGGCATGATGGCAGCTTAATCCCGGCTGCTTTCGCCGTAAATGTGGTGGATGGGGGAATCGCATGGATCCTCCTCGCCGCGGTTGCAAGTCGGCATTCCCGATGCGATCGAGCTTTTAACCGGTGGGCAACTGGCGTTCGGCCAACAGGCCACAGTGACGCGAAGCTTTGATGGCATTCCATTCGGCATATCCAAATCGCTTGGGTAAGATGCTCTTGCGAATATCCTGAAGAGGCGGGCGACCATGCTGCAAGACACCGAACTGAAACATCTGCGCCGCTGCGTCGAGCTGGCGGCGAGCGCACTCGAGGTTGGTGACGAACCTTTCGGCTCGGTGCTCGTCTCCGGCGACGGGACGGTGCTCGCCGAGGATCACAACCACGTCGCCAGCGGCGACGGCACACGTCACCCCGAATTCGAGCTGGCTCGCTGGGCGGCGGTCAATATGACGCCTGAGGAGCGCGCCAAGGCGACGGTCTATACCTCCGGAGAGCACTGTCCGATGTGCTCGGCAGCCCATGGCTGGGTCGGACTGGGCCGCATCGTCTATGCCGTGTCTTCGCGCCAACTTGTCGGCTGGCTTAAGGAATTGGGCGTTCCACCGGCGCCGGTGCGGCCGCTGCCGGTACAGGAGGTCGCGCCGGGTGTGATTGTCGAAGGTCCGGTGGCGGAGCTTGCGGACGAAGTGCGCGAACTGCACCGGCGCTTCCACGCGGCTTCCGCGTAGGCGTTGAAGCCTCAGGGCGTGTCACGCCGGAGGCTGCTCGGCCAATGTCTGCCACGCGGCCATGGCGCCGTTGGCGACATCCATCAGCCTTTCATAGGTGGCGCCGTCGCGGGCCTGGATCGACATGCCATGCTGTACGGTGGCGTAGAAAGTCGCTGCCGCTGTGCAGTTAAAGCCTGCCGGCAATTCGCCTTCCGTGATGCCGCGCTCGAATCGCCTTTGCAGCGCAGCAAGGTTCTCGGCGCGTCGTCGTTTCAGATCGGTGCAGATGATGTCGCTCGACGTGTCGTGATGCAATGCGCCGAGTGCGATCAGGCAGCCTTGCGGCTTGTCCACCTGCGAATAGGCTGCCGCCGTCGCCTGAAGAAAACCTTCGATCGCTGCGCGGGTCGTGGGCGCCGTCTCTAATACCGTCCAGATGCCGGTGCCTTCGACTCGCGTATAAAGTTCCGTCGCTTCGAGAAACAGCGCCTCCTTGCTGCCGAAGGCGGCATAGAGGCTCGGCGAATTGATGCCCATCGCCGCGGTCAGATCGGACAGCGACGTTCCCTCATAGCCTTTCGCCCAGAAAACCTCCATCGCTCTGCGCAAGGCGGCATCGCGATCGAAGGAGCGCGGACGACCTCTTTCAGACATCCAGATCCCTTTCTGTATTGATCGATACATAATTTACTTGACGCACCCGCGCAAGATTGGCAGAGATTTATGTGTCGATCGTTACATAAAGGAGATATCGATGACGTCCACCCGCTTGAACGGCAAGGTTGCCCTGGTTACCGGCGGCAGCCGCGGCATCGGCGCGGCAATCGCCCGCAAGCTCGCGGCGGACGGCGCCGCCGTTGCGCTGACCTATGTGAGCACGCCTGACAAGGCAAAGCAGGTCGTCGCGGAGATAGAGGCGGCCGGCGGCCGTGCGATCGCCATCCAGGCCGACAACCGCGACGCAGCGGCGATCGAAAAATCGGTTGGCATGGCTGTAGCGGCGTTCGGCCGGCTCGACATTCTCGTCAACAGCGCCGGCATCTGGCGGGCGGAGCCGGTCGATGCCCTCTCGCTGGCCGATTTCGACGAGTCGATGGAAGTCAATCTGCGCGCCCCGTTCGTGGCGTCGAAGGCAGCGGCCGGCCATATGGGCGAGGGCGGACGCATCATCTCGATCGGCAGCAATCTGGCCGAACGCGTCACCGACCCCGGCCTCGCCGCCTATTCGACCAGCAAGGCAGCGCTCGTCGGCCTGACCAAGGCGCTGGCGCGCGACCTCGGCGCCCGCGGCATCACCGCCAATGTCGTGCATCCCGGCTCCACGAACACCGACATGAATCCCGCCGATGGACCCCATGCCGAGCACCAGCGTCAGAAGATGGCGACGCCGCGTTTCGGCGATGCGGAAGAGGTCGCCGGGCTGGTCGCCTGGTTGGCCGGTCCGGAGTCGCGCTTCGTCACCGGTGCGGCGCTCACCATCGACGGCGGCGCCAACGCCTGATCGCCATTCGTTTCCTGGTTCCTTGAAACAAATCCTTTCGCGCGGCGTTGGGATTGCTAGCGCGTCCGAAGGAGGAGCGAAGTCATGACCAAAAAGCAAAAGCGCCCGGCCAACAAAACCTGGCGCGACCAGGGTTCGCAGAACGACCGCAACCGCGGCGGCCAGCAGCATCAGGAGAACGACCCGCAGAACGATCCGCGGCGCCAGCAAGGCGACCGCGGACGCAACGACGAAGGGCAGCGGCACGCCGAAACGGACACGGTCCGCCAGCAGGGAGGCTGGAGCCGCGACGAAGTTGGCATGTCGCACGAACCGGGCCGGAAGCCCCCGGCTGATCGCGACCGCGACTACGATCCGGATGGCGACCGTGTGGGGCGCCAGTAGCCGAGCTTTCCCCCGGAAACCCCCGATGCCCAGTGTCCGTAACTGGGTGGCCGGTTGTGTTCATCCCAAAGCCGCTCATGAAAGCGCAGCGGCGGAAGCATTTTCTGAAAATTTATAAAAGCTTAACGAAATGGGTATAAATCATTATAGTCGAGCCTCACATCCGCCATTCGAAGAACGGTTATAATTTGCGGGGCGTGCGACCGAGCGATCGGCGAAGAACGGGGGAGACCGGCGGCCACAAGCCGGGAAGGGCGATGATGATGAAGCATCCTGGCAGAAAAGTTTCCTTCGCGCTCGCCATTGCGTTGACCCTCGGGGTTGGCGCATCCCAGGCTGAAGCGCAGGGTCTTTTCGACCGGCTGTTCGGTGGCGGGGTAAGATATATGCCGCGCGATGATTATCCCGAGGGCCGGCGCGGGTTCCGACGGCCGCGCGGCGAGTTTCCGCCAGTTCCAAGGAAACCTGGTCGGCGTGTCGCATCGCCCAGGATCAGCGGTCCGTCCTACTACACCTACAAGACCGATGCGCTGGTGGGCGTCGACTTCACCACGCTTTCGACGGCCAAGCCGGCACCTTTCGAGCCGGTGCTGACCGGGGCTCTCTTCCGCGAGGCGCTTGCCGGGCTGCAAGGGTTCGACCTTGCCGCCGAGAAGGACATCGCCAAGGCGCTTTCCGATTATTATACAGCTAACCCCGATTTCATCTGGGTTTCGGGCCTTTCTGCCAACGGGCGCGCGCAGGAAGCCGTGCGCGTGCTCGGCGAAGCAGGCAGCCATGGCCTCGATCCGGCCGAATACAGCGTCGCCATCCCGCCAGCGGCGTTTTCGATGGACGACACCGCTGGCCGCTTGCGGGAACTGATTCGTTTCGAGATGAAGCTGTCGGCGCGCGTGCTGCGCTATGCGCGCGATGCACAGAATGGTCGCGTCGATCCCAACCGGCTCTCCGGCTATCACGATTTTCCGATAAAACCGCTCGATCTGGCCGCGACCCTGAAGACGCTCGGCCATACGCAGGAGGTGCGCACCTACCTCGAATCGCGCCACCCGCAGAGCCCGGAATATCAGGCGCTGCGGGTCGAGCTCGAAGCGCTGGAGGCAAGTGCTGAGAACGACATCGTCGTCGATCCCAGGCTTTTCCTGAGACCCGGCGAAATCAGTCCCGAACTGCCCAAGCTGCTTCAACTCATCGCCCGCAATGTCGGCGACGAATTTGGCGGCGAACATGGCGAGGTGTTGGCACGCCTCCGCAACAGCGAATTGTACATGCCGGAGCTGGTTCCGGTCATCAAGGCGGCGCAGGAGAGGGCAGGGCTGAAAGGCGACGGCGTCATCGGCCCGCGCACCGTATCGGCGCTTGCCGGCAACTCCAAGGCCGACCGGCTGGACAAGGTGAAGTTTGCCCTGGAGCAATTGCGTTGGCTGCCTGCTGAACTCGGCGGCACAAGGGTGTTCATCAACCAGCCGGCCTACACGGCATCCTATTTCGAGGATGGCGCCGAAAAGCTGAAGATGCGTGTCGTCGTTGGCAAGCCGTCAAATCAGACCAGCTTCTTCTACGACGAGATCGAACAGGTCGATTACAACCCCTATTGGGGCGTGCCGCAGTCGATCATCGTCAACGAGATGCTGCCCCGGCTTCGCCGCGATCCCGGTTATCTCGACCGTGCCGGCTACGAAGTCTCGGATTCCAGGGGGCGGCGCATTCCATCGTCCGCCATCAATTGGGGTCAGTATGGCTCAAAAGTGCCGTTCGCCGTGCGCCAGGCACCGAGCGAGGCCAATGCGCTGGGCGAGTTGAAGATACTGTTCCCCAACAAGCATGCCATCTACATGCACGACACGCCTCAGAAGGCGCTGTTCGACCGCGATTCGCGGGCTTTCAGCCATGGCTGCGTGCGCCTGCAGCAGCCGCGCGAGATGGCGGCCGCCGTGTTGGGCACCACGGTCGACCACATCGCGGAAAAACTGAAGCAGGGCCATTCGTCCGAAAAGGTGACGCGCAAGATCCCGGTCTATGTCGCTTATTTCACGGCATGGCCGGATGCGTCCGGGAAGGTCGAATATTTCGCCGACGTCTATGACCGCGACGCGCGGCTGAAACAGGCGATAGAACGGACCGACGCGTTGCGGCTGCCGGCTGTCGTATCATCGACCGACCTTGCGCCAACGCTCGACCCGGCGCCGGTGTCAGGCACCGACCCGCTTCCGGAAACCGACATGCCTACCGGCGAATTGCCGCTGGATGACCATGGGCAGAGCGATAATGCGCAGTTCGACCCGGTCACCGGGGCCGACGCTGTAAATTGAAAGCGTTGTGCTGCGGGTGCCGATCGCGCTCGATCGCGCGTCTGTGCTGAATAGCCGGAAAGGAAAATGGTGGGCGATGCAGGGATTGAACCTGCGACCCCACCCGTGTGAAGGGCGGCGACGGACCGCTATTTTCTCTCATGATTTCCGGCGCTTGCCACGGTCGTTCGCGACTGCTTGTACGGGATTTGTACCGGAGACGCCTTTGCCGGCGACGCGTTCACGGCCGGCGCGCAGCGCCTCCTGGACCTTGGCTGTCGAGTCCTCGGCGTGGACATAGGTACGCAGCATCAGCCCCATGTCGGCCCAGCGTCCGGCGCTGGCGACGGTCGCCGGGTCCAGCCGCTGGCGCACCAGCATCTCGGTGCCGAAACCGTGACGGCCGGCCGCGTGCGGCATGATCGGGTCGATGCCAGCATCCTTGCAGGCGGTGCGCCAGGCACCGTAGACGCCGTTCCTGTTGGCGTAGCCAAAGACGCGATGTCCCTTCGGGCGCGTCGCCCCGTGCGGCCCCTTGCGCGGCCTACGTGGCCGGAGATTGGCCAACTCCACCACCAGCTCCATCGAGATCGTCACCCACTGCGCCTCGGTGCCCTTAGCCTCCGTCATCTAGACGCGCGCGTTCTGGAGGTCGAGGTCGGCCGTGGTCAGCGAAATCGCCTGGGTGATACGGCTGCCGGTCTCGAACATGAAGAGTGCCATCGCCTTCAGATAGGGATTAGCGTGGGCGCGGAAGCTGTGAGCCATTCCCAGCTGCCCGGCACCTTTTCGACGCGGCTCGGCTTGCCGCGTACCTTGTCCTGACGCAGCCGCTCGGCCTTTGAAAACGCCTTGATGCGGATCGGCGGGCACCTGCCAAGATCGTGGGCATTGTTGATGACGGCGCGTACCGGCGTCACGACGTGGCGCTGCCAGGTGTCGGTCGAAGCCGCCGGATAGAGCTGGGCGCCGAGATTGCGCACCTCCTGCGGCGTGATCTCGGCCACCGGCCGGCCGCCGATCTCGGGCACGATCCTTGTAAGATAGTCCGCCTCCTTCTCCGATGCAGGGTAGAGAAGGACGGCCTCGGAAAAGGTCAGGGCCTTTTCGTCGCCAAGGTAATGACGTTTGACCTCGCCGGTCTCGAACTCCGCGAGCCGCTGGCGGACTTCTGTTTCCGGCATTTCTGAAGGTGCGCCAAGGCTTTGCCGGTAGTATCGGCTGCCCGGTATCCGGTCGATCCGTCCTTTGAACCACCACCATCCGTCGCGCTCGTAGAGAGTGAGGGACATTTCGGCTCGCTTTCCGCAAAGATTCGGTCGATGTGTTCCGGCATCAATATCAGCGCCTTGCCGAAGGAATGGCAAGCGCCGAGCCGGCGGGCTGCGGCACGCAACTCGCGTTCGGAGACTTTCACGCCGCGAGCGGCGAAGGCGTCGACCCATTCTTCCGGTGTCCGGCCATGCTCAAGGATGGCCGGATTCATGGCGCGGCCTTCCTTATGGCGTTGCCGCTGCTGATGGTGACGAAGCCGTCGGCGAACTCGATACGGACTGAATTGAAGCGCGGGCTTGCCGGCCGGCCGAAGGCGAGCAACGGCGTTTCTCCCGCGTGACCCCTCGATCGCGCGGTGACCCGACACGGTTCGCCTTTGCGGCCATGCCGATCCCACCGGAAGACGTAGGGGCGTGCCGGCTCAACCACGGCCGCCCTCCCGATCTAAGACGGAGGGATCAGCCTTGGTGTTGCACAGCTCAGGCGCGATAGCACAGGCCCGGTCGCTTAAGGGAACCAGCCGTTGAAGGCTTGCGTTGCATGCCGGAAGGAGTTGTTTTCGATGACCGATCAACAACCTCATCCGCCAGAACCGATACCTCCGCAACCAACTCCGCCAAAGCCGGTGCCGGGCGATCCGCCGGCGCCGGGACCAATCAGCCCCGTTCCACCGGTGCGCTAAAACGGCGATCACGCTCGCACCTCCCCGATGGAGGGCTTGCGTTCGATGCTCTGGATCACGAGCAGGGCAAGTCCGGTGTTGGGATAGGCGCCGTGCAGCGCCAGGGCGACCACGCATGGATCAATGCCGTGGAGCGCCCAATAGGTGCGCTCGCCCATGGAGTGCTGGTTCCTGTGTTCCTCTGGACAGAGCGGTACTGCCCAGCGATCCGATTCCTTCTGCCCCTTCCCGCGGCCGAGCTTTCCATAGGCCGGTGCCGGGTAGGATATGTGCGCGGCCTCGACACCAAGTCTGCCCGTAACAATGCACGGTAGATCGTGCAGCCATGCGAGGTAGGGCTTTTCCTTTACCGGTCGGCTGTTCTTGCCGCTCGGCTGGCGCGAGAACGCGGTTGCCGGGAGAGCGATCCTGGCCATCAAGCTGCCTCCTCGAGGCGGGCATCCAGGCCTGCGCACTTTTCGACAGGAAGGAACCGCGTTCCCTCAGCCGCGTTGCTCCAGGCGACGATCTTACAGGAGGACTCAATGCTCAAAGGCGGGTTGCTTTGGCTGATTGGTATTCCGATCCCGATCATCATCATACTGTGGCTGATGGGGTATCTCTCGTAGGGAGGGCCATCGCTTTGAAGCCAGGGCTGCTCAAGGCGCCATTTCCTTCTCATCAATGCCCGCCTTGCCAGCGATGATCTCCCGGGCGCTAGCAGGTTCCAGTTCGCCGCGGCATGCGGCGCGGGCATAGTTGATGATGGATTTCGCTTTGGCGCTGGTTTCTTTCGACAGACCCTCGCGGAACATGCCCTTGGACGAGTTCACGACAACGGTCTCATCAGGGCCGATCGAAGCGACGATCACTTTGGCAAGTCACGGAGCCATGCCGGTTGGTCGAAGAGTTCGGAGGCCAATGACGCGCCAGGATCTGCCTGCGCTCCAATGTCACCGGCCTCCCGTGCCGCTTCGCCTGGATTCTCACATGCAGGGTCAGCGGAAAGATTGGCGCCTCTGAGTTGGCCCTGGGCGGACTCGGAGGTGCCTTCACCGGCGGGAAGGGCGTCTGCCGATGTCTCTTGTTCGATTTCAGGCTCGCCAGACAGCGTTGCGGTCTCGCGGGTCACATGAGCCCGGTCGAAGCCTTCGACCTCATGTTGGGTTCCGCTGCCTTCCGCTTTGGCGATTGCAAGACGGTCGGCCAACGTCGAGCTGTTGCCGATATTTCTTGACCGGAGCGCTCGCGCATTTTCGTTGAGGTCGAGCATTTCATCGGGCGTGTAGACACCGAGCATAAGCGCGGACTCGTAGATGCGGGTCCAGTCGCGCGTGCCACGGTAGATTAGCATCCGGACAAAGTTCTTCGGCGTCCATGGCGTGCCGGCTCCGGTCGTTTTCCATTCGGCAACCGACCCGTCGAACAGCCGCCAGCCCGGCTTGCGAAATCCCGGAAACAGTTCGGCGATGATCTCTTCGTCGAACTCGCGGTCGCTGAGATAGATGCGCGTCGCTTCGCCTTCGCCGGTGAAGTGGTGATGTAGGCGCAATCCTAGCTTCGCGTCGAGGACAGCGGAAACCAGCTTGCCCTCATAACAAAGCTTGCCGTGCACGACCGAGACGCATTGCGCGACCGCGAAAGGATCAAGGCCCCAACGGACTGCCTGGTTGACCACAAGGAAGCAGTTCGACAGCACTTGCTCATATGGCAAATCCATCAATTGCCTGCTGTCGCCCTTATAGGTGCATAGCGAATCCGGGATCAGCGATGACCTCGCCATCACAGTCGCGATGCGCTGCATGTGTTCGAAGCGGCTGGTATCAAGCACTGGAACCGGGTCGACGACCTCTATCAACTGGCGCTTCGTCTTTTCCTCGACGGGAACGATCTGGTTCACGCTGCAATTCCTTTAATCTCGGGGAGGGTTGCTGTCGTTCTCGTGCCGGTCTGTCCACCACTTCGGCGCCGACCAGGTGAGCATGTTGTCGGCATAGGTCGGGAAGTCCCCGTTGCGAAGGCACTCGGCGAACGTGTCGATCGCCCTGCGGTTCTGCCGCATCGCCGTGTAGACATCGCCGTTGTCGAGCGGTTTGATGTTGTAGGCATAGGGATAGCTGTTCTCGACGAACAGCAGGACGGACTCGGACACCTTGACCGCGCCGACGGTTTCCATGGCGGTAATCGCCAAGGCCATTTGCTGCAGGTAGCCGTAGTTGATGATTGACCGCTGGACCGCGATCGGTGACGCATCGGCGCAAGTTTTCAGATCGGCAATGATCGCATCGGCCGGAATGCTGTCGGGCCGCGACTTCACGTAAACCCCGGTCTTGTCTTTGATGATGATCGAGCGCTCGACGCGGCCGCGCAGAAGATCCACTGCGGTCTGATCGCGTGACAGACGCTCGGCCATGCCCTGAATATCTTTGACTTGGCTGGCTAGAAGCACGGTCTTGCCTTCCTTCTTCCGGTCGGCCAGCCATTCCTTGCAAACCTTGGAATTGCCGCTCCACGGCTTGAACTCGCCGGTTTTGTCGTCCGGATAACTTTCCGGTCGGGTCACGTAGTCATCGCGGAAGCCGTCTTCCGATAAAAGCAGGGTATGAACGGCGCGGCCGAAATCGAGCGTCGGCGTGCTGTCTTCCTCCGGTCGATCCGGATTGAGATACGACGTCGCCCAATAATGGAGCGGTGACCGGTTCTCGATTTCGCGAAGCCCGCTCGAGCTGATCGACGGCGCGACAGTCAGTTGGCCGTGATAAGCTTCCATTGGGATTTTCCGGTAGATGCCGGGTTCCGAGATCGGCTTGCCGTCCCACAGGCGTTCGCCGCGGTGACCTTTCAGAACCCGATCGGCGATCACTCCGGCGTTCTCGAACATGTCGCGGTCGACGTCGACGTGTGAGTTCATGCCGCCCTCCTGTTGGTTCGGTAGATTTCGGAAGCGATGCGCACGTACCGGCGCCGCAGGATGTTGATCTCGTCGTCTGACGGGCCGTCGCCGGCAATCTGGTCGATCTCGCCCTGCCGGACGTATTCGAAAAGGAGCGCCAGTTGCTGATCGGGCTCTTTGCCTTCGAGCACGTTCAAGGCGCGCTCGGAGAAGGACGGCGGGCGGTTCATGACGGCCACGCTTGACCGATGAGAAGGCACCATGCGGCGACACCGACACAGGTGCGCCACGGATGGATGGCGAGCCAATTGCAGGCTGCGTCGTAGAGCGTGCCCATCACGCCGCCTCCCGACCCGCGCGTAACTCGCGCATTTGCTCAAGAGCTGACGCAAGCGCGTCCTTGACGGTCTTGCCGTTGCCGCACTTGCAGCGACCGTCCCAATGGACGTAGACCGTGAACGGCAAACCCGGGATTTCGGTCCAGAAGTTCACGCCGATCGACGTGAGGCCGTTTTCTTTGACGGTTCGTTTCAAGAGCGCGTCCATCACAGCACCGCTCCTCGGACCAGAACGATGCGGCGGTCGATTGCCTCGGAACGGGCCGCTACATCGACACATGAGGCGGCGCCGATCGCGAGACAAGCTTTCTGCTGCTCCAGTCGGGCTATCTTGACTTCCTTGTCGCTCAGACCGGCAGCAGTCGAGACCTCAAGGGCGCGAGAGTGCCTGACAACCTCCGCAATGGTGTCCAGCGCCTGATTGAACGTGCGAGTGAAGTGGGGCCGACCGCAGCGGGCGATGAACCGCCTGCCGTCACGCTCGATGGTGCCGGCTTCCTCGCCGTCCACCGAAACATTCCAGGTGTCGATCTGCCTCGGATGCTTGCGGAACTGGATAGCGTCGGTCGCGTCGATCGAGGTGAGGGTGTTCATCGGTTCTCTCCATTCCCGCCAGATCGGGTCGTTGGGCTTCTTCGTGGCGGGTATGGAATCACGATCGGTTAAAAAACCGACATGCAAGACAAAAGCGGTAAAATAACCGAAAATTTGACGCGGGATTTGAAGGCGCGCAAAAGGGAAGGCCCGGCTCGATGATCCGACCGGCGAGATAAGCGGCGACCCGGTGCAATTCCGGAGCAGGTGAAGCCGCAGGCGCGGGAAGCGAAAGTCCTACCGTGCTGCCTGAAAGTGAGGACGGATTGCCGAGAGGCGTCCTGGCACGTGTCCCATCCCGGCTCCGGCCTTCAGGACACCGGCCATAGCTCTCTCGCTCCTTGGGCTCGGCTCATGGGGTAGGGGGAAGCTGTGGCCGGAACCCTCCCTCACCAGCCTTCAAAAACCCAGAAAAACAGGCAGCGACCGGAACGTATGAAACTACTACTCTGGAGGAGGATTAACTGGTCTAACACAATCTGGATTTGACCATTCTTCACATGGAGAGGGCTGGTCAAGGCTTCCGCTGTAGCGCTCTACGAGTTCCGCGAATCCATAGGCGAAAGCGGCGAGGAGCGCCGCGACAACGAAGAATTCGAATGAGCATGCAGGGATAGTACCAACATCGCGCCCAGCGTGGCCACCCCAGTCTGGGTAGAGCACCTTCGGGAGGACCTCTTGATTGGGCGAAATATGGCCCGAACCCGGTCCGCAGCCTTCAAAACCGATTGCCGCCACAGTTGCTGTATTGGATAGCTGTTTGAGGGAGGAAACCGATGCCTACAATTCGGCAGGATCTTGGTGTTTTCGGCGAGACAACCGTTGTTAAGAATTGTTCTTGCCCAAAGTGCAAACGCAGTCGGACTTTGGTGAGGTTGCCCCCCAATTTCAAATGCGCGGATGTGATTTGCGACTTTTGCGGATATCTCGCGCAGTCGGCGGATCTCCAACCTCCCGAGCTATTTCTGATGCGCTCACCGCTGAGTGCCAACGCCCGTCGCGCCGGTTGGCAGGGCTTCAACTACGACGTTCGGGCGGTTCGTGAACGGTTCGTCAGATTGGTGTAGGCACAGCCCTATAAGTCGCGAAAATAAACTGGAATCCGCAGAATCTTTTTCGCGAGAAGCGGTCTAAGGTGAGAGCGATAACGGACAATTCAGTGCAAAACACGTCACATGCTGTTATGGCGCAAAGGTACGACGCGAAGGATAGCCGGGATGATTTCCCTACGCCTCCCTGGGCGACGCGCACGCTCATTGAGCATGTCATTGGACGGGATTTGGCATGTGGAGCTTTACGGCGTGCGCTCGTTTGCCGCCGTGGATCGGCAGCGGGATCGCATGATACTTGGGGAAAGCCTACGGCCGATCGACGAGGCCGCTTGGCGCGATTGCCTGCTTTACAATACGGGCCTCGTTCCGGAGCCTGTGTTTGCCTAGTCCGCACCAAACCACCACCAGAGAGGGAGCCCGCCGCATTGGCGGGCTTTTTCATTGCTGGATGATGTGGCACAGGCGGCCGTTACCTCTTCTTGGATGCCGGCCGCCTGTGCCTTCCCGCCCACCCACATCTCAAATAGCTGGCGCGTTGAATGCTGTCGTTGGCTTCGAATCCAAACAGTTATCTTAGGGTACATATCTGGATAAGAGGAAAGACCGGCCCACAGAAGAAACCGGTCCTCCCACTTCCTCCCTGTAGCAAATGTCGGCGACATCGACGTACGGGGGGCTATGGTTGGACATCGCCGACCTCGGCCAACGCTCCCCATGGCGAATAGTTCCTTCTTTAAGGAAGCCAATGGCATGTCTGCCCGCCAAAAAGGCGATCAGCCTTTATCCGATGACCGCGCCTCCGGGCCGCGGTTTCTTGGCTCCTTCAGTGTTCAAGCGGCATCACGCCGGCGATGGCGCCAAGCGCTACGCCGATGGCCATACCTATGGAAACACTGCCGAACACCAACCCGCCCATGGCCGCGCCCACGGCACCGCCGATGGCCATGCCGAACGCTATTCGAGTGTATGGATCGTACATGCAAATAGAGCGCCGGGCGGGCCGAAAGGTTCCATCCAGGCGAAGCAGCGGTGGGAATGCACGACCGATGTTAGGGGAGCGATGGCCGGCTCCCTAGTCCTAACTGAGCGAACAAGGCGCGCGCTGTCACCAGGCTGATCGCGTTGCGCTCGGCAAATTTGCGAAGCTTGCCATCCAATTCTTGAATAGGTGCATCGCCTCGCTGCTGGCCTGTGTTGCCGACTTTGCGGGTTTTTCTTTCCATAAAGGGCCCAACGGACGACGCGGCGGGAGGTTCCGCCCCATTTCTTTCATGTCCATCGCGCACGGCGGCGAACCGGCCAGGCAACTGGGCGGAGGGAATCAGGCAACATGCCGTTGCGTCCACCAGCCCGCTGCGGCGGGCTTTTTCATTATAATTCCCGTTGGGGCGAGAATCATTTCTTTACGCAAAACAGTCGAAGGTGGGGACCCCCGGTCAGGCACGACGCAATGATGCGACCTTCATCGGCCTGCAAAGCGGGTCCGCTTGACGAAACGCTACGGCCAGCATCAGAGAAGCAATACGCGCTGAGTAAATTTTCGTCCGCATTGCATGACGAGCTTGTATCTACGCTGTCGACTATCCGAAGTTCGAGCGATGGTCCGTCGACAACTGGTGGCTCATCCCCGCATCCGGCAGCAAACGCGCAAAGGGACGTCGCCATCAAGACCAAGAACAGCTTTCTCATCCCCAAGCCCTCCCCCAGAGCTATTCCACAACCGCCGAACCGCCGCCTATTGACATCGAAAAGAGGAAATTGTTCCTATCCGCTTGGGTTGAAGAGCGGAGCACTAGCATGATCAGGATTGCACCTCGAACCGAGGCGCCGAACGAAAGAGCCATGGCCGATTTGCGAGCGATGGCCTCGTCGCGGTCTACGGCGGCCGATCAGGTACACCCTATCCAACGCGACAGCGAATCTATTGCCGCGACCATGAAGGCCATTCACGGGGGACGTTGGAACATTCATGTCGATCATGACGCGGGCTTTGTCTTGGTAGCGCGTGATTTCGCCTCTCGCGCAGGCGCCTGACCGGGACCCAGCGTGCTTTCGATCAATCTAATCACTTGTAATTGGACATCAGAATCGGCTTTGCGGACGCGGTCAAATAACTCCCAAAGCCGAACAATCATCTGATTCTCAGTTGGCGCCGGTTTTGGCGATGGTTTCGGTTCGCTTGCGAAAAGGGATTGCCCGGCACTAGTCATCACACGCAGCTCGAGACCCAATGCGTCTGCAATCGCCAATAGCGATTTCACCGTTCCGCCGGGCTCGTTACCGTCCTTCACCGCCCGTTGCCAATTGCGGATAGTGTCGGTCGAACCCGTTGCTTCACGCGAAACCGTCGCTGGTTTGAGCTTGAGCTCGTCCAATCGACGTTCGATCTGCTCCAAAATGTCTTTCATATCCATGCGGTGAAATTACCGATCACCAGCAAAACGCGCGATCGGTAAGATAACCGTTGACAATAGCGGTAAATTAACCGATCTCTTGCGCTATGTCCGAAATCAGCCATCTCCTTGCCGTAGCCGACGCCTTCAAAAAGGCGACCGGTCTTGAGGATGTCACGCTCAGTCATCGCCTCTTCTCCGACAGCAAGAAACTCGCAGCGTTGCGAAACGGTGCCGACATCACTGTCGGTAGGTTCAATGCCTCCCTGATCTGGCTATCCACCAATTGGCCAGCCGATGCGGCTTGGCCACAAGACGTCGCTCGGCCCGCCACTCCTTCCCAGGTCGAGGACGCGGCGTGATGGTGATCAACTTCACCGCTCCGCCGGAGGAGCCAGCGCCCAAGCGCCGCAAAAAGCTTCCACTGTGGCCGGAAATGCCGGCCGTCCATCCGCGGTTCGCCGGGAAATCCGGCTTAGTCGCTCCCTCTGACACGCACAGAGATAGCGAGAAGGAAATGTCATGCGTGACAAGTGTTCTGACAGGGACAGCAAAATGTTTGTAACGAGTATTGATGACCCGGTTTGGCTTGGCGGCGAAGCCAAGCGCATGGCGACGGAGCTTCTAAACAAGGAGAAGCGGCCGATCGGCGACACTATCGAGGCGGCGGCCTATCGGCTTCAGATGAGGCACAGGGTCGGCGTCGCCCCGATCATTCTCCAGTGCTGGAATCGAGCGCCACGCGAGATGAAGGTCTCGCGCTGGATGACCGTCTTCTACGTCCACTGGAAGGAATTCGGCGCCAAGGCGGACGCCGCTTACGAGGAAAAGAGGAAAACAACTAATGCCCATCCGGCGCTCGTTCGGCTGGCTGATTTTGTGGCTGGCAGAACTGTTCACGAAGAGGAAACGCAATGACTAAATCCAAGGCGAGTGCAGCGAAGAGCGCGGTCAACGGTCAGACCGAACGTGAGATGTGGGAGGAGCAACAGTTCCTCAATGGGTTCCGCCAGATCAAAGACGCGAAGTCCGAGATTGCCGGCACCATGGGCGAAATCTCCGGCATCTATGACCGGCTAAAAAACATAGGCTTCACCAAGGCCGACGTGAAATGGGCGATGGAGCTCGACGAAAAAGACGCCGTCGAGATCATTCAGACCATGTCCCGCCGGCTGCGCATCGCTCGCATGTTTGGCCACGGTGTCGCCCGCCAGATCGAGATGTTCGACAGCGACCGCACGCCGGCCGACGAGCGCGCTTATGGCGAGGGCCTGGCCGCCGGAAAGTTGCGTCGCGACAACGCCAATCCGTACGGCGCCGACAGCCCGCAGGGCCAAGCCTGGCAGCGCGGTTTCAACGACGGCACCGAGTTCATCAACAAGGAACTCGCCAGCCAATTCGAAGAGCCTGAGACAGAAGTCATCAAAGGCGCCGAGGGCGATCCGTTCGGCGACGAAGAAGACGAGTTCGACGCCGCCGACCCGGCGAAACAAGCAGCAGAGTAACAACCGCGTGGCCGGCGCGGAGCCTATCCGCGCATCCATTTCCTGACGAGACAACCATGCTGCAAATCATCGAAACCGAATGGCGAGCGCCGCAGAAGCCGAAAGCATTCGATCTCGGCCCGCTCTTCTCGGAGGCCGCCGAATGACGTCAGCGCCTCTTCTCGCGCGGCACAAGGATGTGCGCCTCCATGGCAGCTTCGGCGAACGCGCGTCGCGCTTCGGCCGGTGTGATGTGGCCTGCCCGAGCCTCATCCAGCGCAGCCATAGCCATTCGGAACATCGGCGCACTCCGACCGGGCCATTTCTCGCTCTTGAGGCAATGCAGGGCCTCAAAAACCGTGCTGACGGTGCGCGACCGTCCCGGCTTGCCGAAATAAATCCGAACAGGTTGATCGAAATCTATCCTTGCCATGCCGGCAACAACAACAATTTGTCCTCAATGTTCCGGTGCCGCGGATGATTATTTTGGGATTGGACATCGCTACTGTTACTGGCTTTGCTTGGTATGAGCCAGGTCCGCAGACATCGCTGTCGGCCATCAAGACCGGCATCATTAAAGCAGTAGGCGACAACGCGGAAGAAAAGGCAGCATCGCTTGCTCAGCAGCTCGTCGCAATGTTCAAGGCCGGCCGGCCGGATTTCGTGGCAATCGAGCAGCCGATGCGCAACGTCGTGTCTTTCAAGAAGACGCGCCAGACGCTTGCCGGTCCAGTCGACGAGCAGACGATAAATCCTAATGCATTGCAGCTTGAAGGCTTGGTATGCGCCGCTGTGGCTATCGTCGCGGCCTATCGCATCCCGTGGGAAACAGTTCCGTCGTCAACTTGGCGCAAGCATTTCCTCGGAATGGGGCGTTCACCGGGCTTTGACCGGGCGACATGGAAGCGCGCCGCGGTCGAGCGGTGCCGGGTGTTCAAGATCGACGTAAGGAACGCGGACGCGGCAGAGGCTGTCGGCATCGCAATGGCAGGTGAGGCCTGCCAGACCTTCAAAATGATCTTAGCGAGGGCCGCATGAAGCAGTTAGGGTTTCACTCCAGGCTGACCCATACGAATAAGCTCTGCCAAGGTTGGTGGTTCGATTGTCTCCGGTCCGTGTCCCGGCGTTCTCCGGAAGAGCGCCTCGAGGATCAGCGGACGGTCGGCTTTCACGTCTTTGTCTTGCTCAACAAGGTGAAGATACGTCTCAAGCATCGTGTTCCGCTGCCTCGCGTCGTCCATAAGCAACAACGATCGCGCATTAAAACGGACCACAAGCTTTATCAGCCAAACAAAAAGGACGATGGGCATCGCGACCAAAACGAGGCGGCTAATAGCCGCGATCAAGATTGCAGTCTCAGACGCGTTCTCAGGAAGATCGACGAGAACTGCATCGCCAACTACGCGGAAAAACGCAAATATCTCGTGCGATTGCCAAATGGCCAACGATGGGACGCCGATCAAGAGAATGACGAGGGCAAACCAGGAATTTCTGTACGCGCGGCCGGCGCTCCGAGCTGCGTCGGTCCAGAGTTTTCTCGCCTGCTGAAGCTTGAGCTCCTCGGTTATGGACGCCTTAAAGCCGGCAAGAGCAATGTGCGGATCGCCAATGCTGTCGTAGAAGCTCTCAACTTTGAGCTTCATTTCCCGAAGCCGCTTGTCGCCGGTGTCGATGTACCTGTTAATTTCGGCACTCTGGGCAGCAACTCGATTAAGCCGGTCAATGACATCCGGAGCTCTGGTTTCGACGAAAGCGGTCATCAAGCGTTCGAACATCGCAATCGTCTGATTTTCGGGTGGAGCACTGCCGGGTGCGAGATCAACTCTTTTCAGCATCTCGACCGGAGTTTCGGACGTCGTCTCACCGCTGCTCATAGGTTCCACCCGACACCCGTTAGTCAAAGCAAGCATAGAAGTTCGGCGACCTCTCACGCAAGGGCCGCGGCATGAACGCCCATTCCCGCGAACTCCGTCTGTCTCTGCCAACGCCATCGAGGCGGCAGAGGCTCCGCCGGCGCAGCTCGCCTTGTTCGGATGATGGAGGCGCTCTGATGTCAGCGCATCATGAGCTTCCGCTCTGCCAGGATTCCGGCTTCGGCGGCAGCACTGGTAAAAGCTTGGCGCGCCTGAGCGGCGCTCATGCAGCCTTCGGTGGCAACGATAAGTGTGAGTATCGCATACTCAAAGGCTGCACCTCGGTGGCTCGGCCATGTCTCACTCATCAGGCATTCCGCTGCATCCTGCAGCGAGTTCACAATTCGGATCCGGCCGAGCTTCCCGAGGTAGATGCCAACGGGCGGCTCGAAAATGATCCGTTCCATGTGGGGGAGAACGTTCGATGGACTGGGCGGTTCCGGCAGATAACGCGCGCTTCAGTTTGTGGCACTGGCCGCAAGCAGAACGCGAGCCTCAATCGCTGCATCGACGAACGCTTGCCGAGCCTCGTCGGGAGTGATGTTCCCTTCGTTAACACCGATCAGCGCGAGGGCTGCCATTTCCCGCATCGGCCCTTTCGGCCATCGCCGGCTAAGCAGATGCTGTGCCGCTTCCTCCACTGTCGTCACACTGTGGACTGCGGCGGGTCGGCCGAACGCAATATGAACCGGTGGTTGAAAGGTGGCCTCCTGCATGGGAGGGCGAACGTGTGGGCCACGGCATTGTTCCGGAGAAATTCACAGTGAACGCCCACGCCCGCGATTTCCGGCCACCTCTGCCCGATGCCATTGAAGCGGCAGAAGCGCTGCTCGGCGCCATTCTCGTCTCGAACGATGCTTATTGGCGTGTCGCTGGCTTCCTGAAACCGCATCATTTCCCGGAGAAGATCCACGCGCTGGTCTATGAGACGGCCGGCACGATGATCACGGAGGGCAGGGCGGTCAATCCGATCACCATCAAGCCATATCTGCCTGCCGACCAGCTCATCGGCGACGTGCCGTTGTTTGCATATGTGGTGCGACTGGCGTCGGAAGCGGTGACCATCTCGGGCGCGTATGAGTATGGCCGCGCCATTATCGAAATGTGGTGTCGTCACCAACTCATCAGTGCTGCTCAGGACATGGACGCGCTCGCTCGTAACATGCCGGTCGACATGACGCCCGAGAAGATCATATCGGCGACCGCTGACCGGCTGACGCAGATCGCCCAGGGGGGCAACGAGCGGGCCGCATCGCTCAAATATGGCGTGCTACTGCCACGGGCCATCGATCGCGTTGCCAAGGCCAGCATGGAGGCATCGGCGCTCATTCCCTGGTTCCTGCCGGAGGTGACGTCTGTGGCGGGCGATATCCGCCGCGGCAATCTCATCGGCTTCATGTCAGATTCGGGCGGGGGGAAGACCTCATTCAGCCTGCAGCAGGCCCGCCACGCGGCGTTGAACGGCTTCCGCAGCGCCTTCTACTCCATTGAGATCACGGAGGATGAGGCCGCGCTTCGGCTGCCGCACAGGCAAGCCGGATAAGCCTCGGCCGTCTCGACGCCTTCACGCTGAACAGCAAGGAAAAGGACGATGTCGAGGCCGAGATGATGCGGTCGGTCGACATGCCGTTCGATATCGTCCCGTTTGCCGAATGCTCGCTCACCGATATCCGCATCAAGACGGAAGCGCTGAAAAAGTCGGTCGGGCTGGATCTCGTCATCATCGACCACGCCAAGATGATCACGCTGCCGGGCAAGCCGGGTGAACTGTTCGCTGAGCGGGTGAATGCGCTCTATCGCGGGCTCAAAGGTATCGCGAAGTCGCTCAACGTGGCGATCGTCATCCTGATCCAGCGTAATGAGGAATGGAAAGCCCGAATGCGCACTGGCGGCTCGGCCCGGCCAATGATGGGCGATGCCTATGGCGGCTCGAGCGTGCGGCAAAGCCTCGATGTTTGGTTCTCGCTGTATCGTCCGGAGCCGATCCTGAAAGAGGCAATCCCGAACGAGCGCAACTCGGCCAAGCGCGACGAGCTCTGTCAGAAATACGAGACAAGCAAGGGCATGGCCTACCTGATCAACCACAAGCGCCGGCGCGGCGAACCAGGACAGCAGCAGACGATCAAGTTTGAGGCCGAATATACGCTGTTTTCGTCAGCCCAAAGCGAACTGCCGCCAGCCTTTGAAGGGTTTCTGGAATGACGTCGTTTTTGCCTGACTATTCGACGATGCAGATCGACGGCCGGTACAGGCCGCTCTTTCGCCTGTTTGCTGACAGCGGCTGGAAATACGTTCGCAAAGATGGCGTTCCGGTCGAGTGCGACACGGTGAGCCAAGCCATCGATGCCGCCAAGGAATGCGTCAAGGCGATCCTCAATCCAAAGATCCATGCGGAACAGGCGGAAGTCGTTCAGGACATTCTCGGTGTCGATGCATGGCACCGGCAGCGTGCAGGGCAGGCTGCGCAGGATCAGCAAGCCGCATTCGGCGCAGTGATCGTCAAGGGCAGACAAGTCAAGGTTGAGCGCCGTTATCGCCCTTTTCGGGGCCAGGAGCTTGCGAATGATTAGGAGGTTCCCGATCACCTTCAAACTGAGCCGTATCGGGCAGGGGGGCAATCCACGTCTCTCGGCGCCCGATCCACAGTTCATATTCGGGAGTGAGATCGGTTGGAGCCTCGTCGAAACTTCCAATCATGATTTCCACCTCCTCGTCGGACACAGAAAAGGTGCGACCGCCGCACGTGGTGCAAAAGCTTCTGCCAGCGTAGGTGTTTGTGAAACCAGATTTTTGTTCGAAAGCCGCGCGCGGCCAAATCGCAAATGCCACGAACGGAGCGCCACTCGTCTTACGACAATCCGTGCAATGGCAAATGCCCACCCGAAGGGGATCGCCCGTCACCCGAAACGTCACGCCGCGACAAATGCAACTACCGGATCGAAACGGCACGTCGACTTGGTTGTCCATAACAGGCCTCCGTTTCGCTTCAACGGCAATTTGCCGGGAAATGTTCCACTTTGTCGTGCCGCAGCTTGGGTGTCCGCATGATCCCAGCCCAAATCCAAAGGATCTGTGACGAGTTCGGCATCAGGATCGTCGACAAGCATCGATATCCGGAGCCGGGAGAGACGCGCGCCGTCGAAACGTTGGCGCGCATACTGCGCCGTTACGGGGAAGGGCACCTTCGCCTGGTGCTGTCCACGTTGGCGGAGACCGACAACAACAAGGGCCAGCTCGACGAAGTGCTGTTCTGGGCCGCATCGGACATGGTGCGGGGCTGCCCGGAAATCATCGAGCGTCGCGCCGGCGACTGGTTGGCCATGTGGGATGCCTGCCCGGTGGGAGAATTGCAGTATGCGGCGCAGGATCTTCGCGGCGTCGTGCCCCTGCGGTTCGCACTCGGCGGCATGCTATATGAAAGGATAGTCAGAGCGTTTGGCCCCCGAGCAATCCAGCCGGACTTGTTCGACGACCGCAGGAGACAGTCGGCATGAGCAACGTCGTAACACTACACGGTGACAAGCGCTGGAAGGCGGTCCTGATTTACCATCACGAGAACGGCCCGATCACCATCGAGCACTTTTTCGAAGAGATTTCCGAGCTTCACAACATCATCGAACACGGCCCCGACTGGAACACTCTCGTCACATGCACGGTGACGATTAATCGCCCGGATGGCGGCGAGGAACAGAACAGCGAAGAAAAGGCGCCGCGGCATGAACATCGGTGAGATTGCGGAGAAATTTATTCGAGCGGCGGAAGTCGAGCGGGCCAGCCATGAGCATGTCGGCCCGACCGCGCTGCGCGCCCAGCAGCTGCCGTATGTCCATACGTTCGCCGACAAGGCAGGATGGCGGAAGGAGATCGGCGACAAGCTCCTGAAAGGCGAAGATCCACTTGCTGAGGAGCGCAAGGCGTTCTGGGAACGGATCGGCATCATGCCGACGGCGCATGAGCTGGCAGAACTGGAAGCGCTGCATGACTGGCTGACCGCAGTGGGCAACGAACAGCAACGCCGTGCCCTCCTGGCATGGGCTCGATCGAAGGTTGGCGGCAAGTCATTCCGACGCTGGTGCTTTCAGGTCGAGGGCATCCATCCGGAAACCGGCCGGCGCCGAAAAGATCGGGCCTTGGAGCAAATTTCGGCCACTCTTCGCGGCAGGACGTTCCAGAATAACGAAAGTGCCGAAATCAGGGTGTTGTCATGCAGCGACCAAATCGGGGATGTTTCGGCTACAGTCGAGGAAGATGCGGGCCGCAGGGACGGCCTGAATAGCTGGGCCGCAGACGACGCGTTCGCGTCCTTCCTCGCGGATACCAAACACGATTTCTCATGGGCGACAAAGCGCAACGAACTGCGCCGCCGGAGAGAGCAGGCCCGCCGGAAGCAAACGGCTTAGAGATCAGCCCTGGAATCACCAGCAGCTTAGACCAGGCGATGACGATCTTTCGTTTCTTTGGCCCTGCGCCTGGTTCCGTCCGTGTCGTTGACTGTTCGACGCCGTGCCTCCCGGCGCTCGGGTCCGGTCGCCTTCTTTTTGATGGCGCCGCCTTCGTTGTCCCATCGTTCGAGTGAACCGGGATTATTCGGCTCGGAAACGTCGAACTCTAGGCGGACGTCCGCGGCCAAGGCTTCGCTTGTAATGGCGGCGAGAAGATCGGTGTCAGAAACTTCCGGGTCGGGGTAGATGCGCCTTACAGATTCGATAGCGTCAGACATCGCAATTGACGTCGCATTCCGTCGGGCTTCATCCAGAAACGCCCCGATCGCTTCGCGAACATCGACCGGAATTTGAGTTTTTCTGGCCATTGGAGTGCCTCCTGCGTGGATAACAGGTCGGACTGAGAATTGTTCCTCTGATCGGCAAATGGCGCGCTCGGCAGGGTTCGAACCTGCAACCTACGGATTCGAAGTCCGGTGCTCTATCCAGTTGAGCTACGAGCGCCGGCGCCAGCAAGAGGCGAAGCGGAAGAGGGCGCGTAGAAGGGTTTTGCTTAAGCCTGCCGAGATGCCATGTGAGCATCCAGCTTCTTTCGTGAAGGACCGTACCTTTTGATAATTGTCGTGGCTTCGCTCGGCGGAATTCCGAATTTCTTGGCGAAGGCTGCGACCTCGTAGGTTTCCTCGCTAGCGACCAGCTTTCGATCTTCCTTCGTTTTTGATTTGTCGTCGCGCATGACACACACTCCTTTTGGTTCTAGCCATTTCAACACACGACGACGCAAATTGATCCCGGCCGGGCCGGTTACGAGGCGACAGCAAGCACAATCGCAATGATCAGGAGTAGCGGACCCATCCATTTGAAATGGCCTGCGATCGTTAAGACCCAAGGTGGCTGGGTAGCGGCATTCCCTGGCAGAGGTAGATATCCGAACCCGACTGCAGTGACCCAAGCGCCCACGCAAAACATAATGATCTGATCGATGTAGTTTGCGATCAAGGCCTACCTCCCGGTTCCGACGGCTCGGTTGAATACCATCCTAGGTAAACGGTCTTGGCGCGAGCTGGCAAGAGAGTAGGCCGGCGACAGGGCGGGACTAGCGCCCTGCAAGAGGGAAAGCGGCGGAAGGAGGCATAATGGTTCAGCCCGAGGCGCGGTATGCGTCCCAGAGGCGATTATACATTTGACAAACCTGCACCTTGATCGAGGGTCTTTTGAAGATCATCCGCGTCAGGGCGTACTTCGGGAACATCGCGCTTCAGGATTTCACCCAGCACAATTGCTGCTTCGTTCAGAAGAACTTTGGTTTCGTCGGGTGTCAGGCGGTCAACGTGGTCTGCGGCACCCAGGAGATCGACAACGCCGCGCGCATGTAGCTGTGGCGTTGCAGCGACCTCAAAAAACGAGCGCCAATTTTCTCAAAATCCACGTCGCGTTTCAACAAACTTTGGCTCAGATCAACCCGGACTGATCAGGGCCGCAATAGCGAAGACCGCAAGCACCCCGATGAACAAAACGAGCCACCCAACGAAGGGTGATTTGATGTAGGGTTCGTCACCTTTGGACATCAAAACATTCCCCGCAGAACGACCCAAGCGAGCATCGCGAAGGTCATCACCACAACGACGGCCGTCCCGATTTTCTCTGCCAGTCCAGAAGACTGTATTTCGTCGCTCATGATGATATCCAATAGCCTTTGAGTTCGTCTGTTGGCAAACGAGAAAACTAGGCCAAGCCGCTGTACCGATCCCAGTCACTTGGTTTGCCAAGTACATAACCGCCGTCCCAGAACTTGGCGTCAGCGCGGCCAACGATGATCAGGGAAAGCTGTTCGATACGGCGACGGGCACCAAGCATAACCGAGCGTTGCTGCCAGGGCTTCCGAGAGAGCGAATGGTTTCAGGTCTCTTTGGACCTCGTTGAGGAAGGCGCTAATTGCGGCGCATACTTCAGGTTGAATGCGGTGGATCGGGTCCGCGCTATTCATGGCGATTCTCCCTGGCAATCGACTTAACGGCGCATAAGCGTTGAGGGTTCCCCAACGAGCGCGGGAACCGTTTCGCGGGGAGAGGCAAGGCAACCGGCTCTAAGCTTTCATAGATGTTTAATGGCGGTAGCCGCGATCAATGGTCAGATGATCACGCGCGACCTGCATCCCCCCGGTATGGGTCCTTCCCCCGCCCGGGCCCTATCCGCGGGGTCGGCGCAGCGCAGTAAATGAGCGTTTTTGGGCCTGCTAGGTTAAAACGACTGCACTTGATCCGCCAGATCGCCGTTCCGAGTGAGATTCGCGTAGGCTTCCATCGGGAAAGTAATGGGCCTAGAATACATACTGTAATCCCAAGATTGCGGTGCACCGATGCCGGATGAGCTTCAGCTTTGTGCCTTCTCAGTTTCCGGGAGCGTCGACATGTTGCCACGTCGGCCCCGGCCCCCTGAAGGAAAGACTTTTGACGAGAAGGAAAAACGCGTTGAGCTCGAACGTGCGGTAGCGAGCGAACTCAACAAGCAGTCTCAAGAGATCGCAGCCTCAATAGAGAGCGAAATGAGGAGAATGCTGCCAGCACATACCGGGACTACGGTTCAGGCCGAAGTGAGCTTCCGAAAAGGCTCGTTGCTGTTGGAAGGAAGCGTCGTTCTATTGAGTTGGGCTGGAACACTTGTGCTGGAAGCCGCTCGAGGAGAAATCGGTGAGGTAATAAGGGTTGCTTTCCGACGTGCGATCGCGAATGCCTTGAATGCCATGCCCAACTTGGCGGCGGACATCGGTGCGATGGAAATGGCGGTCACCGAAACGAGAAGACCGCCTGCGAGCCAGCCGCCGACGCAACGGCCTGGAGCACTGTTGTCCGATGCGATACCAGCTTGGATACCCGTTCTCCTATTGCTCCTGACTGTTCTGGTTCTGATCCTGATCGCAGATCGGTTCTTTGTTATCTCAACTCGTACAGAAGTCACTACAGCTCCTGCAGGCCAAACAGCGCTGCCGAGCACGACAGCGCCAAGAGGCAGTCAGTAGTTCGGGGGCGGGATCCTCCAGCAGCCGAGGACCACGCAAGCCGCTCGACAAACCGGTTAGGCAGCGAGCGGTCTAGCCGCGCCACTGCAATCGCAATCGGAACTGACCGCATGCGTTTCGTCGTCAAGAAGCACAACGTGCATCTCATCCTGACGATGCAGGAACGAGCGGAGCTACTGAAGAGCAAGCGCTGGCGCACCGAAGCGTTCCGCAGTGTGGTCGACGCTGGCCGACTGACCAAGACCCAGGTGCAACGCGCCGTCCACCATCAGATGGCGACGAAGAAATACGGGTTCGTCATCGCGAACATCCGGGGCACGCCTCGCCAAGCCGATCTGGCCTACGAAATCTACGCGTTGAAGGGCGGTCAGTCGATCGAGCTCTACAGGGGTCTGCAGGCTCTGTCGGGCAAAGGGCGGACCCAGGCGCCGTACAATGAGGGCCGGATCGCCGTCGATCGCGGTCTCGTCCGATCGGGCGCGTGGAATGCTCCTCGCGTCTTCAAGCGATCGTTCGCCGCCGCCGGCGGTTTCTTCGCGATGCTGCCGGGCACTCGGTCGACGGCGCCGAAGGCCCTCTGGACCTTCGGCCACAAGCCGGATCAGGCACGCGATGGAGGTGGGCGGTTCGCGAAGTCTGGAAAAAAATACGGTCCGATCCGGCGGCTCTACGGCCCGGCCATCCGGAAGGAAATTCCGATGGATGAATTGCTCGCCACGTTTCAGCGCGTCGGCCCGCGGCTCCTTGAGGAGAAGGTCATGAAGCGCATGGCGAGGTTGATCAAGTTCTGATGGCAGTCAAACGCAAGGGCGCTGTCGCCGACGAGGTTTCCACTACGGATCTCGCGGCGCATCTCGGGTTGACAACGGCTCGCATTCGACAGCTCGCACAGGAAGGCATCCTCGTCCGGCAAGGACGAGGCGCCTTCTCCTTCAGCGGAAGCGTCCAAGCTTACATCAAGTGGCGGATCGAGGGCGTCGAGCGGCACAGCCAATCGTCGTCGACAGACAAGCTGCGCGATCAGCGCGCACGCGAAATCGAGATCCGGACGGCGAAGCAGGAACGCGAGCTCATCCACATCGACGAAGCGATGGCGGGTCTCGAGGAAGTGGTCGGCACCTATCTGGAGTTGATCTCCGGCCTGCCTGCGCGCATCACAAGGATTCCTCGTGAACGACAGCGCATCGAAGCAATTTGCGACGAAGAGCGACTCCGCCTTGCTGACAAATTTGCTCGATCGGTCCGAGCTGTTCAAACGGGCGCATCGGCTGACGAAGCCGACGACGAGGACGACGCCTGACGATTGGGCGCGCACGAACCGGGTTTACCCGGCAACCGCGGGCGTTCCCGGACCTCGCAAGCCTGAGCTGACACCCTACGCAATACCGTTCGCCAGGGCCATTCAATCGTCGGGTGGTCGGCGTGTTCGGCGCTCAGATGGGCAAGTCGGATTCTCTGCTCGATGTGATCGGTGAACGGCTCGATACCGCTCCGGTGCCGATGCTGTACGTCGGTCCCACGAAGCAGATGCTCACCGAGCAGTGGGAACCGCGCGTCATGCAGCTGCTCGATGAGGCGGCCTCACTGCGCAAGAAGGTCACCCGCGGCAAGCGGATGACGAAGACCAAGAAGATCATTTCCGGCGTTCCGTTCCGCCTCGCACATGCCGGATCTTCGGCGGCCTTGAAGTCGGACCCGTTCGGTCTCGCCCTTACCGACGAGGCGGACGAACTGATGGCGAACGTGAAGGGGCAGGGCAACCCCATCGAGCTGATCGATATGCGCGGTCAGACCTATGCTGACTTTGTTCACGCGATCGTCTCAACGCCGAGTTCACGCGATCGTCTCAACGCCGAGCACAGGCCCGTCCGAAGTGGAAGTCGACGAAGAAAGCGGGTTGGAGTTCTGGTCGGATGCCGATCAGAGCGAAGTAGAGTCGACTATCTGGAAGCTATGGCTTTCAGGCACCCGGCATCACTGGTCGTGGCCGTGTCCGCATTGCGGCGAGTTTTTCATTCCGCGCTTTCGTTGCCTGGGATGGGAGAAGCCGAAAGGCTCGACCGGCAAGGATCTCCCGTCGACGCCGGCGCTTGCGGCGAAGACGGCGTATTTGGTCTGCCCGCGCAACGGTTGCGTCATCACTGACGAGCACCGGGAGGAGATGAACGCCAAGGGCGTTTATGTGGCTCCCGGCCAGAGGGTCGATCCCGACGGAACCGTCCACGGTTTGCCACCGGAATCCTGGACGGTGTCGTTTTGGGCTTCCGGCTTGGCAAGCCCCTTCAAGACCTGGGGTGAACACGCTGCCGCGTACGTGGACGCGGTTCGATCGAACGACCACACCAAGATCCAGGCCGTCATCAACGGCGGGTTCGGTGAAGTTTACGCGCCGGGTGATGGCGAGGTGCCAGAGTGGCACGAGGTAGCCAAGCTGCGCGAGCTGCTCGACGAGCCGTACCCGCTGGGTGTGGCTCCGGACGGTGTCAAGGTTATAACGATGACCGTCGGGGTAGGCTAGCGCTCAATTGTTGGGCATCGGCCGGTTGCTTTCCGGCCCGAGGAAGTCGTTGCCACGGCGCTTGGCATATTCCCGCTTGAACTCTCCCGGGTTCAAGAACTGGAAAATCAGCAGCGGTAGAACCTGGCTCTCGAACAGCTCCCGGTCCTCGTCGGAGAGATCGCCGATCTCGGCGTCGGTCAGTTTGAATACCACCTCGTCTTCCGGCCGGCCGGCGTCGAAATAGCCCTCGGTTACGAGCTCTTCCATCGCCCTTTCGGGGTCGAAGCCGCCGGGCCATTCGTCGGGATTGATCGCCATGGCTGAATTATACTCAGCCTAAATACCCAACGAAAGGCAGAACAGCGTCAACGCAGGGCCAGCAGCGCAAGGACATCAAACACGATCTGCGGCGATTATTCCCTTTCCGAAGAGCGCACCACGACCGCTTCATCTTCGGCTTCCACCTGATCGCGTGACCTTCCTGCAGTAGGATATTTTCGGCCAGTCGTCCGTCCGCCATCCGGACGCGTACCAAGGGACGTTTGTCAGGCGTTCTGTCCAGGACGCCGAAATCCTCGATCTTCACCCCAGGCTCTCGTAGCAAGGCCGCCATCCGCGCTTTGCCTCCTTGCCGAGAAAGCGTACCCGCTCGCACTTGGCTCGACCGCCGGTTTCCGGTGCATCTATGCCCGTGATTTCGCTTATCTAGAGCGTCGTGCCGATATTATGGTGCATATCCAGCGGCCTTGAAGTAGTTACGGCATTCGTGGGGTTCGAACAGGGCGCAGATATCGGCGAGCGCGTTGAAGAGGGCATCGTAGGTTCTGGCTGCGGCTTTGCGCAAATGTGCCTTGAGCTTTGAGAACGCCATCTCGATCGGGTTAAGGTCCGGAGAGTATTGCGGCAGGAAGAACAGCCATGCCCCTCTGGCGCGGATGGCAGCCTCTGCCCTGGCGCTCTTGTGGACGCTGAGATTATCGAGGACGACGACATCGCCAGGCTTCAGCGTCGGGGCGAGCTGGGTTTCGATATAGACGTTGAGGGCGGTTCGGTTCATGGCGCCCTAGATCACCCAGGGTGCGCTCAGGCACTCATGGCGCAGGCCGGCGATCAGCGTCTGTGTGCCCCACTTGCCATAATGAGCGCTCGCCTTGAGCCGGTGGCCGCGGCGCGCGCGACCGCGCAGGCGGGTCATCTTGGTGTTGATGCTGGTTTCGTCAACGAAGACCAGCCGGCCGGGCTGGCGGCGCATGCAAGGCTGGCGCCGCTCGATCCAGGCCCGGCGCCTCTCGGCAACGTCAGTGCGTGCGCACTCCGATGCCATCAGTTGTTTTTTTATACGTGAACCCAGCTCGGCACAGCAGCCGTGACAGCGAGGCGGCATGGGCGGCCACGCCGCGGGCTTGCAACAGCCGCCCGGCCAGGTCCGGCATCGTCATGTCCGGCTTCTCTTCCACCGCAGCGACAGAAAGTCCAGATGGTCGGACAGCGGGCCTTTGCCTGCGGGCCGACCGCTTGGCGCCGTGGTCTCGTCGAACCCTGCTGGCCGCGCCGCCCAACGAACCGCGGAACTGGCGCTTACCGCGAAGCGTCGCGCGGCGGCGCGACGCGACTGTCCATCCGTAACCGCGCGAGTCACTCGAACCCGCAAATCCTCCGAATGAGCCATGATCCACCTCCGCATACGGTAAATCACACTTCCCTTCTCCAAGGAATCCCAAAGCCGAAAGAACCATTGGGTGGCAGAGGGTAGTTCATAGAAATGGGCGGAGAATTTCGAGCTCTGCGCGGCCCACCGCTGTGCGGAAATTCGCTCGCGAGTCCGCAAACATTGACAATTTCAGCGTGGCCGCAGCGCGTAAGAGAAGCTTTGCGGCGTTGCTGTCGTCCGTCCCGTTATCGCGCACCAGCCCCTGCATTGCGGATCGGCCCTTCCGCACGTTGGCCGAGCAGCCACCACGTGCGCACCGGCCCTTTGCCGCGCACCTCGACCACGCCGCGCTCCTCGAAGGCGAAGCGCTCCCCCAGCAGCTCGCGCGTTGCTGGCGCCACCTGGATCTTGCCGGCCTCGCCGGTCAATTCCATGCGCGAGGCGGTATTCACCGCATCGCCCCACACGTCGTAGAAAAACTTGCGGGAGCCGACGACGCCCGCCACCACCGGGCCGGAGGCGATGCCGATGCGCACCGGCACCGCGCGCCCCTTGGGATCAGTGAGCCCCGCAAGCGCATCGCGAATGTCGAGCGCGAGCGCGGCGAGCGGCGCTGCATGGTCGGATAGCGGCTCCGGCACCCCGCTGACCACCATATAGGCATCGCCCGTGGTCTTGATCTTTTCGAGCCCGTGGCGTTCGACCAGGCCGTCAAGGCGCGTGTAGACGCCATTGAGAAACGCCACCAACTCCTCCGGAGTCGTATCGCTGGCGCGCGCGGTGAAGCCGGCCATATCGGTGAACAGGATGGACGCAGCCGGATAGGCGTCGGCGATCGTCGTCTCGGGCCGGTCCTTCAGGCGCTCGGCGACCTTCGGGGGAGAATGTTGACCAGCAGCCCCTCCGAGCGCTGGTGCTCGCGCTCCGCCGTCGCCTCGGCGCGCGCGACTTGCCGGAATGCATAGAACATCACGGTGAATAGCACCACTGTGTTGATGACCGCGCTGGTGACAAAATTGGTCCAGAACTGTAATTCGGGCGAGACCAGCCCGGTGTTGTAGGGCGTGACAAGGTGCAGGAGGATGATCAGGCCGGCCGCAATCGCGCCGGCGAGGGCACCGAGCACGACATGCTCGGTGCCGATCAGCAGCGCGATGAGCGCCGTCGCGGTCAAATAAAACATGTGGCTGCCGCCACCGGTGCCGAACTGGTAGGAAGAGCGGAAGATCATCGCGTAGACGAACGGCGAGAAGACCAGCGGCGCCGCAAGCGGGCTGAACCGGTGCAGCAGCGGCAGCGCGGCGAATGCGGCCGCAAAGCCGGCGTTGATCAGCCCGCGCCTGAACATCCCGGGTGCCGGGTCGAGCATGCGCAGGATCGCAAAAAATCCCGCCTGCGCGGCGCAAATCCACGCCGCGATGTTCATGGCGCGCAGCCGCCGCGCCACCTTTTCCGGATAGCGCTCGGTGCCGAACCTTATGTTCGGAAGATATCGCAAAACCACCCCACGAATCGGCGTCAGGATCGGGCCGCCGCATGCGGCCGTCAAGCTGGGCACAGGCAGCGCCGTCCGTTCGCACCGCCGGTCGAGCGCCCCATTGTAGCAGAAATGCCGACCTACGCAGAAATCGCGGCGGCCTCGCGACCTTTATTCTACGCGCGACGAGTCATCCCTGCAGACGCCCTGTCACCAGCGCTCGTTGCCATCATCGTCATCTCGGCGGTGAAGGTTTGGCGTCACGCCTACTGGGTAGTCACAAACCACCCAAATGGGGACACGGCTAGAGTAAAATCAGAATTCTCTGCAAAAACTGTGAACCGGCGTGCAAAGTTGACCCCTTAGGTGGAGTGCGCCCCTGAGGGTAGACACTGATCAGGCTGCTGTTTTACCAGTCTGCCGGACGTGTTGGAATGATGGATGACGGAGCTGGCCGTCCTCTGTGATGCCGCGATACGCGACCTCGACGATAACCTCTGGTCGCACCCAAACGGCACCTTTGATCTTGAGGCCCGGTACCGGTGACGCTGCGGTTTGGATTTCATCCAGCATTTGTTTCATCGCCGGCCCCGTGCGGCTGTTGAAACCGGTGCCGACGCCACCGGCATAGACGAGCTTGCCATGCTCCGCCGTGGCCAGGAGCAGGCTTCCGAGCCCGCCATAACTATTCCCGGGCTCATATCCGATGACGATGAACTCGTCGCTCTGGACGCATTTCGTCTTCACCCATTCCTCGCGCCGGCCGGAACGGTAGGGACTGTCCAGCCGCTTCGAGACGACGCCTTCCAGTCCGAAGGCGCAGACCTGCTCGAGGAGATTGCCGGCGTCACCCTCCATTGAATCGCTGAAGACGATGCCTTCAGGCGGGGTTTTGCCGATCAGCACCTTCAACACATTCCGCCGCTCGCTCAGCGGCAGCTCGCGAAGATCCTTGCCGTTTAGCCGGAGCAGGTCAAAAACGGCCAGCATGATGTCATGCCGACGACCGCCGACGCCGAGAGCCCGCTGCAGCAGATTGAAATGCGACATGCCACGCTCGTCGGCGACGAAAGCCTCGCCATCGATCACCGCCTCGAGGGCATCGAGTCCCGCAACCGCCTTGACGATCGTCGGGAACTTGATTGTCCAGTCATGCAGGTTGCGGGTGAGGATGCGAACCTTGCCGTCGTCGAGATAGACGCCGATGCGGTAGCCATCCCATTTGATCTCGTGAAGCCAGTTCGGTCCCCGAGGGACCTGGTCGACCAGGTGGATGCATCGGCGGGATGACGCCGGCCGGCACGCTCGGCTTGTCTCGCGCGGCGGTAGCTCTACGCGGCCACTTCATGCATCCGTCCGCCGCCGTGACGCCTTCGCAGGCGATTTGACCCTCTCAACAGCGACGATCTGCGGAGAATCGCCGGGGATCGTCGTCAGCCCCGGATGGCCGAAAAGCGAAAACGTAACAGTTCCATCCGCCCAGGCCGACAGCACTTCAACCTCGAGGGTCAGCTTGTCACCTTTGTCGATTTTACGAGGCGGCATCACTGCACCGTGCAAATGATGGAGGCCAACATCGAACCGGTGCGATTAAGGACCGGATCGCTTGAAGCGTCTCGCGGTCGTCCATCTTATCGCCCCAACTGTTGACGACCGACTGAAGATGCCAATCGTTGCCGAGCTTGGCCTTGGCAATCGCAATTTCGCCGCCGGATTTCCGCTGCGGTAGCCAATTCCGGATGGGTGATTGCCTGACCGCCCATAGCGACAGAATAGCCGCGAAGCCTATTTGTTCCAGTACCCTGACCTAAAGAGGTATAGCTCCTTTGTCAGGATTCCTCGTCGCGGTGCCACCTGCAAGTTAGCATAACTTCATTTCAGCGCCCGCTCGTTCGTCGAACACAACGGCGTATCCCAAGCTTACGGCGGCCTTCGCTATTTCGTTCGCCATGTCTTCATCTGTCGCGACAAAATCTCCTGACAAAACTCGGAGCGCCTCCACTGCTTGAGACGTCGATATAAGCATTCCACTGGAGTTACCGCGAGCACAGATGCGGATGGCCTGAAGGACGTCACTATTCTCGAAGGGGCCCATGCCAGCCTCCTCAAAAACCGTCCCTTCGGTGCTAACTAAGAACTTCCAAACATCAACGAACGTTCCAGTGTCGCCGAGCGTGCGAACTCGTGGAACTTTTAGTTAGCGCGCATGTTGTTTTTCGCTAGCTATGGAGAGAGCCATGAACAAGGATGAAGTGAAAGGCTCCGCGAAGCGCGCCAAAGACAAGCAAAAGATCGGCAAAGCGCCGACTGGTGAAAAGTATGCTGGCGTGGCCGGAGCTGCCGGCGAGCTTGATGAAAGCACTAAAAAGGGCCTTGGCAAGACCGAGGACAAGATCCGGGATCGCCTCAAGGGTTCAGCTACCGTCGAGCTTGATGAAAGCACCAAAAAGGGCCTTGGCAAACCGATGACAAGATCCGGGATCGCCTCAAGGGTTCAGCTACCGTCGAGCTTGATGAAAGCACCAAAAAGGGCCTTGGCAAGACCGAGGACAAGATCCGGGATCGTCTCAAGGGTTGATAGGCCGCGACGCCTAGCGAGTTCACCGTTTCGCGCCGCGTTCAAGTGGTAGAGCCGGTGGATTTCAGACCAGAGGAGATATCGGCTGTGGCGTCCGCACATGAGGTCAATCTGGCATTGCGGGGCGGAGGCAGCAATTCCAGAATGGAGAAATTGCTGACAGCGGCTTATTTTGTCGTGTTTTCGATCTCGTTGCTGACCCTTACCGCAAAGCCATCAACGTGACGTCATGACCCCAAGGCGACGTTCTCATTGGCGCCGACGAACGACCAGATCAAGCGGGAAATCGGTCATCGGCTTACCCACTTGGATGCTTGGCAACCGTTTTCTAAGTCCAGCCTGATAGACTTTTGAAATGGGCGTCAATACAATCCGTTGCCCTGCTTTCTCGTGAAAGCAAATGCGAAATGTCCGAAGTACGCGCCCAACGCCGTCTTGCAGCCATCATGGCTGCCGACGTGGTGGGCTACAGTCGACTTCTGGACATGGACGAGCAAGGAACGTTGTCCGCGTTAAGGGGGCGGCGGAAGGAGATCCTCGAACCACTGGTCCGCGACCGCCAAGGCCGTGTCGTGAAAGTGATGGGTGATGGCGTTCTTGTCGAGTTCGCAAGCGCGGTGAACGCCGTGTCATGCGCCGTCGAGCTCCACAAGCGGATGGCGGCCGCGAACGAAGGTTTGGCTGTCGGCCGGCAAATCAACCTGCATATCGGCATCAATCTGGGCGATGTCGTTGTCGAGGACGGCGATCGTTCGGCGACGGCGTCGTTGTCGCCGTGCGACTTCAGGCAATGGCCGGGGCAGGAGATATCTGTGTCTCCGGCAGCGTTTATGACCAAGTCAAGCGGAAGCTTGATTGCGGCTTCGACGAACTCGGTCCGCAAGCGATAAAGAACGTCGCCGAACCGGTGCCCGTCTACCGGATTTGGTCGTCGGCCGCGTCGGAAGATGGCGGGCCGGCGGAGAAAGCGCCGCTCCCGCTTCCCGCCAAGCCCTCCATCGCCGTCCTTCCCTTTACGAACATGAGCAACGATCCGGAGCAGGAGGCTTTTGTCGACGGCCTCACCGAAGACCTGATCACGGACCTCTCGAGGACGAGCGAGCTGTTCGTCATCGCCAGCAACTCGGCATTTGCATACAAAGGAAGGCACGTAGATGTGCGTCAAATCGCGCGCGAACTGGGAGTGCGCCATCTCCTTGAAGGTAGTGCACGGCGGGCCGCCGGACGGGTGCGTATCAACGCTCAACTGATCGACGCGATCTCGGGCGACCACCTTTGGGCCAAAGATTCGACCGGAGCCTTGAAGACATATTCGCCGTCCAGGACGAGGTGACCGGCAAGATTGTCGAGGCCCTGGTGGGCCGCCGATCGCCGCGCCAGTGCGCAACAGACCGAGCAATCTGGAGGCCTATGATCTCTGTGTGCGTGCGCGTACCCTGGGCCTGCAAACGGCGATCACCGCGAAAGAAGCCATTTTCCTGCTGAATGGGGCAATCGCGCTCGATCCGGAATATGCGGAGGCGCACCGGTGGCTAGCACTCAATCTCTGGCTGGGCTGGGAGTTCTGGGACGAACCGATGGATCCCAACCGGGCGAGGGCGCTTGCCGAAGCACAGCAGGCGGTCGAACTCGACCCGAACGACGCCGGAAACCGATGGGTATCGGGCGTCATATTGGGCCATGAGGTCGATGGGCGGAATTGGATGCCGAATTCGACGCTGCCCACAAGCTGGATCCCAATCACGCCGACGCCTGGGCGATGCAGGCTGAACTGACGACGGAAAAGGGCAGGCCTTCCGAGGCCATAGAGCAGGTGCGCAAGGCGCTCCGGCTCAACCCTCACCCGCCCGGTTGGTATTACTGGATGCTAGGCCAGGCCCAATATGCCCTCGGCGACTACGAATCCGCGGTTCAAACGCTGCGCAGGCCTGAAACTTATCGCGCGACTTCACGACGCCTGCTTGCGGCAAGCCTTGCGCAACTTGGCCGATTGGAGGAAGCGCGCTGGGAAGCAAAAATGTTCATGATAAGCAATCCGCACTTCACAATCAGGCATTGGTCGGCTTCGCAGCCTTTCCCGGCCGAAGACGTGCGGCGGCATATCGTGGAGGGCTATCGCTTGGTGGGGCTTCCGGAATGACTCGCGTTGGCTATACCTCCGATACCTGGGCCGAATGCGCTCCAGGGCTATAGCTCGCAGCGGCCGCCATCGACAGGCGCCCCAGGGAACTGACCGCAGCGGCAAACATTGGCTAATGGTTTCTTCTGCAACGAACGCACTCGCCATATCGTGCGTTTGTTCCCATCACTATGTGCTTGAACATGGCCAGTGGAGGCTTTCGGCACCGAATAGCACGACGCGAGGACCTCGCCACCATGACTGCACTCATGGATGCGGCGATCGCCGAACTCCAGAAACCGTTTCTCGACGATGACCAGATCCGATCCAGCCGCGCAATCATGGGGCTGGACACGCAGCTTGTCGATGATGGCACCTATTTCGTCGTGGAGCACGATGGCGTCTTGGCAGGGTGTGGAGGCTGGAGTTGGCGCGCGACCATGTATGGTGGTGATCAGTCGCCTGGGCGTAACGCGGCACTGCTTGACCCCACCAAGGACGCGGCGCGTGTCAGAGCCATGTATACGCATCCGGACTTTGTCCGATGCGGTGTCGGTCGACTGATCCTTTCCCGTTGTGAAAACGCAGCCAAGGCCGAGGGCTTTGCTCGTGTCGAGTTGGCAGCCACCATGGCAGGTGAGCCACTGTATCGAGCCTGCGGCCATCATCCCGCCGAGAAATTCTTCGACGACCGTGGCGGCGCTCCGGTGCCGATCCTGATGATGAGCAAGACGCTCTGAGCTAGGGCTCAAAAGGGGTCACCCGCTGCTGATAATTGCTCTCGTCCAAGTCAGAGGACGCTGGAGATTCACCAAGCCATCTCGAACTACAACGGTGCTCCAAAGTTCGCCTGAACTTCCGCTCTCGGTCGAGTTGGACCTCCGTGGCGGAGTTCGCGAGTGTCCGGAGATGGCGCAACCCTTCCTGTTCGAGTACCGGAAAAGTTGACCCTAGTCGGACGTTCCCGTTGAACGAGCACACTGCAACGATTTCGTATCCCATTCCGGACATTCCGCTGCTCTTGCGGTTCGACAACAGCTTTTCGCCGACAACGTGGCGCCACGCGGCAAATCGGATTCGGTCGTCGTGAACGGTCGGGCGCTTTGGAGCGGGCAGGGGGCAGCTCCGCCTTCCGTAGCGGGCGTTGGGTCGCGGATGAGAGGCCCCTGGTGGTCAGGGGTAAAGGGTCCGCGGCCCGTCGCTGCTCAACGCGAAGTCGTGACCCTGAAGTGGTCGTTCGGCGGACAGCGGATTAGCCCGGAAGCTCCGGCTATGTTAGAGTTCCGGCGATCGCATCGTCAGAGTTGAGCGCATTTGGCGCGACACTCTTGGCCATGACGCCACCATGGTCCTATGGAACGCAAGCTTGCGGCCATTGTCGCCGCCGACGTCGTAGCTTACTCGGCCCTGATGGAGGCGGACGAGGGAGGGACCTTCGAACGGCTCAGGGCCAGCCGTAAGGAGCTGTTCGAGCCGGAGATCAACAAGCATCACGGGCGCATCTTCAAGCTGATGGGCGACGGTTTGCTGGCGGAATTCGGCAGTGCAGTCGATGCTGTCGAGTGTGCGGTGACACTTCAGCGCGGCATGGCGGAACGCAACGCGAGCGTCCCCGAAAGCAAGTGCTTCGAGGTCCGCATCGGGATCAATCTGGGAGAAGTGATCGTCGAAGGGGAGGATCGCTACGGCGAGGGTGTCAATGTCGCGGCGCGCCTGCAGCAGCTCGCGGATCCCGGCGGCATCTGCGTTTCAGAAAAGGTGTCCAAAGAGGTCGAGAGGAAGCTGGCGTTTGAGTTCGAACCCATGGGCGGGCAGCGGGTGAAGAATATAGCCGAGCCGATATACTGCTATCGCGTGAACTTGCAGCCTGCGAGAGCCACTCCGGCCGGTCGACCGGCATCGCTGGAATTGCCCGACAGGGCGGCCGTCGCCGTCTTACCGTTCGCCAACATGAGCAGCGATCCGGAGCAGGAGTTCTTCGCCGAGGGATTGGCTGAAGATCTGATCACGGACCTGTCAAAGGTCCCCGGCCTTCTAGTGATCGCGCGCAACTCCTCGTTTGTCTACAAGGGAAGGTCGGTCGACGTCCGATCGATCGCGAAGGATCTCGGCGTCCGCTACGTTGTCGAAGGCAGTGTGCAGAAGGCGGCGGCGCGTGTCCGAATCAACGCGCAGCTTATCGACGCGCGTGAGAATGCGCATGTCTGGGCCGACCGCTTCGACGGCGACCTGGCCGATGTCTTCGCCTTGCAGGACGAGGTTGTTGGTAAGATCGTTGGTGCACTTTCCGGCTCGTTGCCTTCGGCGTGCTCGATGCCCCGGCAGAGGGCGTCGAATTTCGAAGCGTACGAGCTTCTGGTGCGCGGACGGACCTTGGTGACGCAGTCGCCAGACGCGAACAAAACCGCGCGTCCGCTCCTCGAAAGAGCGATCCAGCTCGATCCGGGCTTTGCGGAGGCCCATGCTTGGCTCGCGATGTCACACGTCTTTGGTTGGATGCACTGGGGAGAGACTGAGGAGCACCGTTCACTTGGTCGAGCGGAGGCTGAGCGGGCTGTGTCGCTTGATCCTGGGAACGCCGGGGCGCACTCGATCCTGGGTTATATTTTACATTTCGACTTTAAGGCGGATGAGGCAGCGGCGGAATTTGCGACAGCGCTGAGGATCGACCCCAATCACGCCGAACTTTCTTGGATCTTTCTCGCTGAATTGAAGGCGCATCTCGGTAACCCGGTCGAGGCGATCGAGTGCATTCAAAATGCCTTCCGGCTGGATCCCTACCCACCCGGACGATACTATTGGATGCGCGGATACGTGGAATATGCGGCGCACCGATACGAGCAAGCGGTCGACACCCTTCGGCATGAAACAACCTACCGGACAGGGTCGCGACGGATTTTGGCGGCCGCCCTTGCACAGCTTGGCCGGATCGACGAGGCCAAGGAGGAAGCACGAAAATTCCTCGCCGCCAACCCGCATTTTTCTATACGGCAATGGGCGAGCACACAGCCGTTCCGCGGCGACGCAGATCGCCAGCATTTCGTGGATGGCTATCTAATGGCGGGTCTACCGGAATGACCCCTCCGGTGTGCGCGAATGACCGTTCCTGGCACACGAAGCAGCCGTTCGTTCGTGTGCGAGCGAGCGACGGCTTCTGGCGCTCGTTGCTCGTTGGAACGATCCAGACGAACGACAGAAACTAAGCTTTTGTGAACTTTCGTTATCAAAGGTGCCGCTCGCCATCTTCGCGGTGCTTGTAACAGAACCATGCCGGCTTACCCCTACCGCGGGCAAAACCCCATCCGCCCCACAAAAGGCATCCGGGATGTTCGCAATAGTGGTCGACTATGCCGATCGGCGCCCGATCGGTAGTCTCCGGATAGTGTTCCGAATAACGCGCGACCGCAGCTGCTGGCTCGCTCATTTCCTTTCGATCGCATCACCGGGACCGAGCGGACGGTCGGGGTTGAGGTAGCCCGCGTCGTCGTAGAGTTCCATCAGCTCGTCGTCTCCGCCGTCGAGGCGGTCCAGAAACCCTGCCATGAACACAGGGCAGTGCTCTTCCAGCATTTCGACCAGCTTTGCTGCCTGCTCGGGCGTAGTGCCAGGCGTAAGCCTGAAAGCGAACTGGATGCCGGGAAGGGAAGGGATCGACTGGCCTTCCAGATCGATCGACATGCGGCCCCTTTCGTCGGTTTCCAAAGAATAGAAGACGCGCGCCCATTCCGTTGGCGAGACGCCCGGAACTTGTTCAGCCATGGGTTTTCTCCTTCAGCTTGGCATCGTGGCCCAGCTCGATACTCAGTTTTCCACAGTGAACGAAATGAGAACAAAAATGTCAAGACGGTCTTGACCGGCAAAGGAATACGTTCCTATTTCCTTCTGGAAATGGAGTCCCCGATGGCCATCGTAATAGACACGATCCAGGCGCTGATTGACCACGATGAGGAACTGACCATGTGGTGCGACAAGAACCACAGCCGGAAGGTCGACCTGCAGAAGCTGGGAAACTGGCTCGGCTTCGACCATTCCATCATGCATGACGATCTGACGCCGAAGCTGTGGTGCCCAACATGCGGAAGCAGGAAGATCGGGATCATCCTGACCTCGGGGAAGGCGAAATTGATGACCTTGGGCGGGATGTATCCGGTCGAGAAACTGCTCACCACACTGGGAACGAGCGCCTTGGCATTTTTCGCAGCCTTCACTGCATTGTAAAGTTCAGCCTGCGTGAGGGTTGATTTTACTTCGATCGTCGCGATTACGGACTCTATCAAAAACCCAGATATTCCTCCGCCAAAGTCGAGTTTCGGATAATTCTTTTTGTAGAGGACGATGTCGAATTGGTTCCGTTGAACGCCGGGTCTAGACTTCGCATCGATGATTTCGCCAGTGCCGATTGCCACATTTTCAGGGAGATTGTAGGAACTCGCGGATGAACTTCTCGCGGGGTCCCCTTATGCAAGGCGTGGCCACTGTTCCCGGGGATTTTTGAGATTGCAACGATCGCAAAAGCTTGACGCATTCCGGGCGAGGCCTCCAGTCTGCAACTCCGATGATCCGCCGCCTGCGCGGAATCCCACCCCTGATTGATTGGAATCCTATCGAGTGTAACCCGGTTTCCGGGTCTCGATATCGGTCTCCCGTTGACGGGGAATGCGAACAAAAGCTGAAACCGTGTACGGGATTTGTACGGGAAGATGCCTTCCGTTCACCGCATGTTCCTGCACGATCTTGCAAGATCAGGTCGGTTGACGCTGTGCTAAAGCGTCCTGACCGTTGATTTCATTGAGAAAAATGGTGGGCGATGCAGGGATTGAACCTGCGACCCCACCCGTGTGAAGGGTGTGCTCTCCCGCTGAGCTAATCGCCCGTCCGAAAGCCGATGGCCCGGAACAGGCGGCGGTATAGGGGACCCATCGCACTGAAGTCAAGGACGGTGATCGGACCGCTCCGGCTGAAAGCGAATTTCCGGATGATGCGGATGTCCCGCCGAATTCCCCCGACACGTTCCATGAGCTACACTCTGCCTCGCGGACTGAAGGATCGGAAAGTGGCCGAATGAGAAAAGGCCAGTTCAGAATGCTGCGCTGCGCGGTTGCCGGCGTGGAAGCGGTGGCAGCCGAGACGAGCCACGTCTTTCCGCGGCATACGCACGAGCAGTTCGGCATCGGCGTCATTTTTCGGGGAGCGCAGAAATCGCTGAGCGGCCGCGGCATGGTCGAAGCCGGGCCGGGGGACACGATTACCGTCAATCCGGGCGAGGTGCATGACGGCGCGCCGATCGGAGACACCGGCCGCGCCTGGAAGATGCTCTATTTCGATCCGCCGCTCGTCGCCAAGGCGCGTTCCGACATCAGCGAAGGCAGGACTGGCACCTTCGAATTTTCCTTTCCGGTCATGCGCAATGCCGGCATCGCCGCCCGCTTCAAAAGACTATTCGCCGCGCTGACGGCCGACAACGACGCAGATGCCGCCTCCGGCGGGGAGGAAGCACTGCTGGCGTTGCTGGCGGAGGTCATGGGCGAGCAAGGCGATGCCGTCATCGATCGAACGCTGCCGCGCGCGATCCTTCTCGCTAAAACCATGATCGACGACGATCCGGCGTCACCCATCAGCCTGTCCGACCTCGCCCGCGAAAGCGGCTTGAGCCGGTTTCAGGTGCTGCGCGGCTTTGCCAGGGCAACCGGGCTCACGCCGCACGTTTATATGGTGCAGCGACGAATCGACCGCGCACGGCTGCTGATTGCAGGCGGCACCGGACTGGCGGAGGCGGCGTTTGCCAGCGGCTTTGCCGACCAGAGCCACATGACGCGGATATTCGTGCGCACATACGGCTTCTCCCCCGGCGTCTACGCCGAAGCGACGACCTGAAATTTCCTGCCTGCAATTCCGTTCAAGACGGCCTGGCGCATTTCAGTTCTTTTGCAGCCTTTCGATCAGGACAGGCGGCGAACCGAAATGTCGAGACAGGTTCAGGGCTATCTTTATTTGACCTCGGCCATGGTGCTGGTCGGCAGCACGGTGATCGCCAGCAAGCTAATTGCCGCCGGCCTGCCGCCGTTCACCGCCACCGCTCTGCGTTTTGCGGTAGCGTTGCCGTTTTTCGTCGTGCTTATGCGGTTCACCGGAACAGTGTGGCCGAGGCCCGGACGGCGGGACTGGGTGTTGCTCATCCTCCAGGCAGGCGCGGGCAGCGTCGGCTACACGACATTGCTCATTTCCGGCCTCAAGCTGACTTCGGCGGCAAACGCCGGCGTCATCATCGGCACGCTGCCGATCGTTTCTGCGTCAGTCGCCATTCTGCTGCTTGGCGAACGGCCGCACCGTTTCCTGCTGATGGCGATTCTGCTTGCCGCGATCGGCGTGCTTTCCATCACATTCAGCTCTGACGGGACCGGCGACCATTCGTTCGTCGGGGATGCACTGATCTTTGCCGCAGTCGTCTGCGAGGGACTGTTCATCCTGCTCAACAAACGGCTCAGTTCCGATGTTCAGCCGCTCGCCCTGTCGGCGCTGATGACCGGCATAGCTTTCGCGGTCGCCATCGTCCCGGCGCTTTTCGAGATGCCGTGGACAATAGTAGTAAGTGTCGAAGCGCTGTCCGCCGTCATCTACTATGCGTTGATCCCTACGGTAGGCGGCTTCCTGCTTTGGTATGCCGGATCGGCGCGGGTCAGCGGCGCCGAGGCCTCGCTGTTCACCGCGCTTGCGCCGGTGTCGGCCGTGCTGTTCGCCGTTGCCTTGCTTGGCGAGCCGGTTGGCCTGAACCAGGTAATCGGCATAGGCTGCGTGCTGGTTGCCGTGCTCAGTCTCGGTTTGACGCACGATCCGGCTGTCCAGACACCGGTCCCGATCAAGAGCGAAACCACTGCTGAAGGGTAAGTCATGCATTTTCGTCACTCGACGCGGATCTGGGATGAGTTTCCGGAGCTTGTTGCAGGCGTACTGTTCGCCGAAAACATAGCCGGTGGCGTCTCCGTCGACGCGCAGATCGCTCCGTTCAACGTGATCGCCGAATCCCGCCTTGCCACAAGTTCGGAAAGCGAGATGCCGGAGATCCAGGCCTGGCGGCGTGCTTTTTCGCGCATGGGCCTTAAGCCGACGCAATACCGTTGCGCCTCGGAGTCGCTCTTGCGGCGGTTCCGGCAGGAAAAATCCCTGCCGCGGCTGCATCCGCTGGTCGATCTCTGCAATGCGCTGTCGCTGGCTTTCGCGATTCCCATCGCCGTCTTCGACGTAGCGAAGATCGACGGTGACCTCGAAGTTCGCCATGCGAGCGGCGCAGAAACTTATTTGACCTTTTCGGGCGAAACGGAACACCCGGATGCAGATGAGGTGATTTTCGCGGACAATGCCGGCAGGGCGCACGCCCGGCGCTGGACAAACCGGCAAAGCGGCCATTCCGCTATCCGCGCCACAACCGGCACGGTGCTGATCGTCGCCGAAGCGATGCACGCTTCTGCGCCCGACGATGTCCGCAAGCTGGTCGCAACGCTGGCAGCCGAACTCCGCGCGATTTGGGCCGCCGCACCCAGGATGGCAATCCTCAACAGGGACCCATCGCGATTTGAATTCTGAGGGTCGATCCCGCGCAATCCCGATGCCGGTTCCTAACCGCGGGCCGCAGCGATCAGCCTTTCGGCAAGTTCCACCGTCAATTCGTCGAAATGCGAGATGATGCGCGAGGGTTCGAATTCTCGCACATGGCGGTCGGTGTAGCCGAAATCGACGGCGACGACCGGGATGCCGGCCGCCTTCGCCGTATCGATGTCGTTTTGCGAATCGCCCACCATCAGCGAGCGGTCCGGATCGCCGCCCGCCAGTTCGATGGTCGCGGTCAGATGGCGCGGATCGGGTTTGCGAAACGCAAACGTATCCTGGCCGCAATTTGCCGCGAAATGTCGGCTCATGCCGAGCGCCTCGATCAGCCTCTTCGAAAAGCCTTCCGTTTTGTTGGTGCAGATCGCCATCAGAAAGCCGGCCTTTTCGAACCGCCGGATCGCGTCGGCGACGCCGGGGTAGGGCAGCGACTTGCCGGGCATGTTGCCGCCGTAGTGGTCGAGGAACAGCGTGTAGAGTCTGTCGTGCTCTTCCTTTTCCAGCGCCTTCTTCTGTGCCGCGAAGGCCCGCTCGATCATGACGCGGCCACCGTGCCCGACATAACCGCGGAAACCTGCCGGATCGGTCGGCGGGACACCGCCGGCGCCCAGGCTATGGTTCAGGCTATCAATCAGGTCGGGCGCGGTATCGATCAGCGTTCCGTCGAGGTCGAATACCACGATTGGCTTGCTCATTCTTCCTGTTCCGACCGAATTGCTCTCCGTCAAGCCGGATAGCCCGCATGATTCCGATAGGCAAGCGCTTGAGGCCGGGATGCGGCGGCGAAAGCCTTTGCCGTTCACGCCAAAGATGCTAGGAGCGCGCCGTTACCAACGCATTACCCTCGAAGGAACTGAGCAAGTTTCGGAAAGGATCATGCGTCGACTCAACGTTTGCCATAGCGTCCGCGCCTTCATTCGAGCGCGCGGTGTCGTCCGGTCCGGAAGTATTTTTTCATGGATGCAAAAGCGCTGAAGATCGAAGCCGCACGAGCAGCGCTCGGCTACGTGGAAACCGGCATGCGGCTCGGTATCGGCACCGGTTCCACGGCGGAAGAATTCGTACGGCTCCTGGCCGAAAAAGTCGCTTCCGGCATGAAGGTCATTGGTGTGCCGACGTCCGAGCGTACGGCGGCTCTCTGCATGGAACTCGGCGTGCCGCTCGCCACTCTGGACGAACTGCCCGAACTTGATTTGACCATCGACGGCGCCGACGAGGTCGATCCGGCCCTGTCGCTCATCAAAGGCGGCGGTGGCGCGCTGCTGCGTGAAAAGATCGTCGCCGCGGCATCAGCCCGGATGATCGTCATTGCCGACCACTCCAAGCTCGTCGATGCGCTCGGCCGTTTTCCGCTGCCGATAGAAGTCAACCGTTTTGGCCTCAAGGCAACCGAACTGGCGATTGTCCGCGCTGCCGCAAAACTCGGCCTCGAAGGCGAGGTGACATTGAGGATGACGAAGGGCGAAGCTTTTGTTACAGACGGCGGACATTTGATCCTCGATGCATCTTTTGGCCGCATTCCGGATACAAGAGCGCTGTCCGAGGCTCTGCACGCCATTCCCGGCGTCGTCGAGCATGGTCTGTTTCTGGGCCTGGCGACCGTGGTCATTCTCGCGGGCGTTGACGGTATCCAGACTTTGCACGCGGCCCACTAAACAGGAGTTCGATCTGCCATGACCTTTGCCAAGCGCGCCCGCCGCATCACCCTAAGCTTTGCGGCAGCCGCCAGCCTCGCGATTTCCGGCGCGGCATTTGCCCAGGACATTTCCGAAAGCCACCTCAAGGCTGCCCGCGCGGCGGTCGACGCGATCAACGCTACCGACCAGTACGACAATATCTTGCCGGCGGCGGCGCAGGCTCTCAAGACCCAGCTTATCCAGAAGAACCCCGACCTGCAGGAACTGATCATCAAGACGGTCGACGAGCAGACGATCAAGATGGTTTCGCGCCGCGGCGACCTCGAGCGCGAGGCAGCGCTTGCCTATGCGCGTGTCTTCAACGAGAAGCAGTGCAGCGAAATCGCGGCTTTCTACCAGTCCGAGGCCGGTCTCAAGCTTCTCTCCGACGGTCCCATCGTTACCCGCGAACTGATCAAGGCCGCCAACATCTGGCAGAACGGCGTTGCCCGCGATCTGGCGCAGGGGGTTGGCGAACAACTCACCGCTACTTTGAAGGATATGGCGCCGCTCGAACTTCCGGCCCAGGATGGTAGCCAGGCGACCCCGCCGGTCGCTCCTGCCCCTGAAGGTGGCGCTCCCGGCACGCAGCTGCCGGTCCCCGAAGTCGCGCCGGCTCCGGAAGGGACCTCCAACTGATCGATCAATTCGGTTGAGTTAGGCCTCAAAAGAAAGACAAAGCCCGGCTCTGCGCCGGGCTCAGACTGCTGACAAACCCCGGCGTTAGCCGGGGGTTTTTGATTCACTGGGTCATGTTGAAGCGACCCGCTGCCGAACAGACCGCGCTCGAGATTGTGACGTTGGATCAGTTGGTCCCGGTCGATCACCTGCTGCGCAAGATCGACCGTACGATCGACTTTTCCTTCATTCACGATCTGACGGCGCCGCTCTACTCGCCCGACAATGGCCGGCCTCCGCTCGACCCGACCTTGCTGTTCAAGGCGCTGTTCATCGGCTATCTGTTCGGGGTCCGCTCCGAGCGGCAGCTGGTGCGCGAGATCGAGGTCAATGTCGCCTACCGCTGGTTCCTGCGGCTGAAGTTAACGGACAAGGTATTCGATGCATCGACGCTGAGCCAGAACCGTCGCCGCCGGTATCAGGACGAGACGATCGCGCAGGGCATATTCGATCGCATTGTCGAGCAGGCGATTTGGGCAGGCCTGGTCGACGGCACGGTGCTCTACACCGACTCCACGCATCTGAAGGCCAACGCCAACAAGAACCGCTTCGACCTGGCTGTGGTCGCCAAGTCGCGGGCCGACTACTGGGAGGCGCTCGATGTCGCCATCGAGGAGGATCGCCTCGCGCACGGCAAGCAGCCGTTGAAAGAGAAGGAGCGGCGTCCGGCGGTGAAGGAGACAAAGGTCAGCCGCACCGATCCGGAGGCCGGCTACATGGTGCGCGAGGGCAAGCCGAAGGGCTTCTTCTATCTCGACCACCGCACGGTGGACGCCGCGCACGCCATCATCACCGACACGCACACGACGCCGATGGTGCATGATTCGACGGTCTATCTCGGCCGTCTTGACCGGCAGGTGGAGCGCTTCGGCTTCCATGTCGGCGCCGTCGGCATCGATGCCGGCTATGCCACGCCGGGCATCGCCAAGGGGCTGGAAGAGCGCGCCATCCGCGGCGTTGTCGGCTACCGCAATCCGACCCCGCCCAAGCCCGGCATGATGAGGAAGAGCGCTTTCACCTACCAGCCGGAGCTTGACGGTTATCGCTGCCCTCAGGGCCAACTGCTTGCCTACGCCACCACCGACCGCACTGGCTATCGCCACTATAAGAGCGACCCCACGATCTGCCGGGACTGCCCGCTGCTCGCCTCCTGCACCTCAAGCGCCAACGCCACCCGGCTGATCACCCGCCATGTCTGGCAAGATGCCCGCGAGCGCACCGACGCCAACCGCCTGACAGCCTGGGGCAAGGCCATCTATCGCCGCCGAAAGGAGACCGTCGAACGCTCCTTCGCCGACGCCAAGCAGCTGCACGGCCATCGCTATGCCCGTTTCCGAAGTCGCGTCCGCGTCGCTTGCCAGTGCCTGCTTGCCGCTGCCGCTCAGAACATCAAAAAAATTGCTCTCTGCCTCTGGCCGAAACCCAAACCCGGTCTCGTCTGAGGTCGGCCTCAGCGCCGCCGGCCTCCTGCCAATCAATCCTGACAGCCAATTCTCAAGGCAATCAGACCCATGAAACAAAACCCCGCCAAAATCGACGGGGTTTGTCAGCAGTCTGGGGGCGCCGAAAAGGCGCCCTTTTCTTTTTTGCGGCAGACCTCTACCTGTGGCGCTGCAGCACGGACGCAAAGGGCGGATCAAATGGCCAGCTATAACTACGACCTCTTCGTCATAGGCGGCGGCTCCGGTGGCGTCCGCGCCGCGCGGGTGACGGCCGGGCTCGGCAAGCGCGTCGCCATCGCCGAGGAATTCCGATATGGCGGCACCTGTGTTATCCGCGGCTGTGTGCCGAAGAAGCTCTACGTCTACGCTTCTCAGTTCCCCGAACATTTCGAGGATGCCGCTGGCTACGGTTGGACGGTGCCCGAAGCCAAATTCGACTGGCGCACGCTGGTCGCCAACAAGGAGCGCGAAATCTCGCGCCTTGAAGGTCTCTATCAGCATGGTGTCGAAAAGGCCGGCGGCGAGGCGTTTCATTCCCGCGCCGTGCTGATCGATCCGCATACAGTCCGCATCGAAAGCGAAGGCCGCACCGTTACCGCCGATCAGATCCTTATCGCCACCGGTGGGCGGCCCAATCCGCACGCCGCGCTGCCCGGCCACGAACATTGCATCTTCTCCAATGAGGCGTTCGACTTGGCCGAACTGCCCAAGGCGATCGTTATCGCGGGCGGCGGCTATATCGCTGTCGAGTTCGCCAACATATTCCACGGCCTTGGTGTCGAGACGACGCTGATCTACCGCGGCAAGGAAATCCTGCAGCGTTTCGACATGGATTTGCGCCGCATGCTGCACGAGACCATGGAAAAGAAGGGCATCCGCATCCTCTGCCAGGAGATATTCACGGCGATCGACAAACGCTCCGACGGCAGGCTTGACGCGCATCTCGCCGGGGGCGAGGTCATCACCGCCGATCAGGTTATGCTGGCGCTCGGACGCATCGCCAACACCGAAAACCTCGGGCTCGAGGAAGCCGGCGTCGAGAGAGGCAAGGTTGGCGAGATCGTCGTCGACAAATTCTCGCGTACCAATGTGAAGAACATCTGGGCGATTGGCGACGTCACCAACCGTGTCCAACTCACTCCGGTCGCAATCCACGAGGCGATGTGTTTCGTCGACACCGTGTTCCGCGACAAGCCGACCAAGCCCGACCACCACACGGTGCCGACGGCGGTGTTCTCGCAGCCTGAAATCGGCACCGTCGGCCTCTCAGAGCACGAAGCCTCGGTCCGCTTCGACGACATCGAGGTCTACCGCTCCGTATTCCGGCCGATGCGCAACACGCTCGCCGGGCGCGACGAGAAGATGCTGGTCAAGCTGATCGTCGACACCGATACCAGGCTGGTGCTTGGCGCCCATATGCTCGGCCCGGATGCCGGCGAGATGGCGCAACTGCTGGGCATTGCGCTGAAGGCGGGCCTCACCAAGGACGATTTCGACCGCACCATGGCGGTGCATCCGACAGCGTCGGAGGAACTCGTCACTATGTACACGCCGAGTTACAGGGTCAGGAACGGCGCCCGCGACCTGTAACTTCAGGCCGTTTTTCGCTTGCCGAGCGTCACCGGCGTTCCGTCGAGCAACCAGCCGATGAATTGCGGCCACAGCACATCGGCGAAACGCGAGCGGAAGTAGCCGAGATGGCCGATTTTGTGGCCGCCTGCATCCGCCGGTGAAACCCAGCGCTCTTCGACTGGCGCGTTCTCGTAACGTTTCATCAGGGCCGCGACGGCTTTCGGCGTACCCCAGATGTCGTCGGTCAACCCGAGCGCCAGGATCGGCGTTCTCACGTTTTTGTAGCGAGCGGTCTCGGCGAGAGACGTGTCCCCGAAGAAATAGTCGGGATGCCGGCACCAGGCTGCCCAGTCGCGGAAGACGCTTGCCGGGATCGGTTCGCCGAGCCCCATCCAGCGCGGCACGTCGCTGAACAGAAAGGAGAGCGGCACGCCTATCAGCGTCATGCGCGGCCCAGCCCACGGGTCGTTAAGATCCTTCAGGTAACCCGACATGGTTGCCACCATGCCGTAACGCCGGAAGCGTCCCGAAATGCCGCAAAGGCCGAGCGCCTGGCCGCCGAAGGACTGGCCGACGCCGACCATCTCATGGCCGGGCGCCACTGCATCGAGGACCGCCGCAGCCGACGGAAGATCGATCAGTGCCCAGTCCTTCATGTTGATGCGGCGATTCCAGCCTTTCGGCCGGATCGAGCCGCCGGTACCCCGATAATCATAAATCAGCGCGGCGCGGGCACCGGCGGCCACCGCTGCGCTGGCGAAGGCGGCGTAGAGGCCGCGTGGCACTGCAGTTGCCGACGAGATCAGCACCAGCGGTTTCTTGCCATCACCTTCGAACAGCGTTCCGGCGAGCGGAAAACCGTCCGGCGTGGGGATGAAAATGTCGCGCTGAGCAGCGGAAAACGCTGGCGATGCCGCGCTGTTCTGGTCGCTGGCTTCCGCCGTCTGGCGGCCAGCTTCGTTTCGGCTTGGCATCTTCTCCTCCAGAATGATGACCCAACGTTAACATTTACGTTAACGTAAAAGTCAAGTGAGTTGTTTAGATTTGAACGGTTGGGCAGCCGATCGTTTAGCTTTTGCAGCTATTGCAAGAGTTGGCAGTCGCGGAGGAGCAAGTGGGGCGGGGCAAGTTTCATTTTTTCATGCGCTGGATCGTGCCACCCATCATGGTGGTCGGAGGGGTGCTTCTTCATCAGACGCACCCTCATATTGTAGCGTCGTTTTTCCTCGCTCTTGCTGTCGGTATTGCGGTTTTGGGTTGTTGGCTCATCTGTGCGGGCTGGCCGACACCAGCAGACCGTGTGAAGCAAGGTATGGAAGCTCATGTCTTCACTATTTTCGGTTCTGTTATGTTGGGTTGTGGGTTGTATGGGACCTATCTCGGCTGGAAGCTTGTAATGCTTGAATGGCCAGCAACCAGCGTCGGCTCGTTGGCCGGTTGACACCGGCGCCTTCGCCGGGACATGCAAGCTTCAACCGGCAACAGGCATGACAACGATGAAGATGTCCCGACCGTCCGACGAACTCGCCAGGCCGCTGCGGATCGTCCTCTTTTCCGGCGGCAGCGCCTGCCGCAACATCAACATCTCGCTCTGCAAGGCGTCGACCGAATTGACCCGGATCGTTCCCGCGTGGGACAGCGGCGGCAGTTCGAAGGTCATTCGCGAAGCGTTCGGCATGCTGCCGGTTGGCGACATCCGCCAGGCGCTGATGACCATGGCGCATGGCGAGGGGCGGGCGGGCGATGTGGTGAAAATCTGCAATGCCCGGCTGTCGGGCGCGCTCGGCAATGCCGACGCCCACGCCGAGTTCGACTATTACGTGCGTGGCGAGCATCCACTTCTGCACAGGATGGAGCCAGGCCTGCGCGGCGCCATCCTCAACTACCTGAACCTGTTCAGCCGCCATATCCCGGAAGACTTCGATTTCCGCAGTGGCTCGATCGGCAATTTCATCCTCGCCGGCGCATTCCTCGCGCATCAATCCGACATCAACACAGCGGTTTTCGTGTTCCGGAAACTATGCTCGATCGAGGGTTTTGTCTGGCCGGCATCGGTCCGCAACGACCTTCAGCTCAGTGCTACCTTGAAAAACGGCCGTGAACTTTCCGGCCAGCACCTCGTCACCTCGCTGTCGGGCGACGACGCCGCTACGGGGATTGCCGGGATCCGACTGTCGGTTCCTGACGGCGGTCCGGTCGCGGCGAACGAAGCCATCGACCAGGCGGTCGCCGGCGCCGATGCGATCATATTCGGGCCGGGCAGTTTTTATACCAGCATCCTGCCGCATCTCCTCGTGGATGGAGTAGGCGAGGCCATTGCGCAAAACCGCCACGCACCGAAAATCTTCGTCGGCAACATCCTCGAATGCGCGGAAACCACCGGCGCCGATCTTGCCGGACTGATCGGCGTCTTCCTCACCGCATGGAGGGACCTAATGGGCGACAAAACCATGCCGCTCACCCATGTGGTCGACAACCGCGAGCTTTTCCCTTTCGAAAAGACTGTCGGCGAGTTCCGTTATCTCCGGAGCGGCCCGCTCGACCGGCTTTGCGAAGACAACGGGATCGAACGCATCTCGGGCGATTTCGAAGATGTCTGGAACCGGGGCCAGCATGACGGCCGCTCCGTTGCGTCGACCTTGATCGATGTGGCCGAAACCGCCGGTTCGGTGCGCTGAAGCCGCAGCAAGAAAACCTTATAACCCGAAACTCGGATCGCCGGCCGAACTGGGCTCTTCCGCCACGATATGCGGGACCACAATGTCCTCCAGCGGCGCCGACAGCGACCACCTGATATGGCCTGGAGAGCGCTCGAGCACAGCCGATCCGTTCAAGGCCTGCGGCGTCACTCTCTTGAGAACGATGCTGCCGAACCCCCGGTGCTTGTCGTCGTTGCTGTTGTCGCCGCCATGCACGGTCGACGTTTCATCCCAAGCGAGTTCCAACGTCCGTTGACCGGAGGACGCGATCGTCACTTGCCATGATATCGTGACCTTCCCCGCGTCGGTTGCCAGGGCACCGTATTTGGAAGAATTCGTGCCAAGCTCATGGAACGCCATTCCCAGATGCTGGACGGCATTCGGCTGCAAGGTGATGAGCGGCCCTGATAGCGTGACCTGTTCTTCGTGGCCGAACGGTTTCAGGTGCTCCTGTATGAGTTCGAACAGGCTCGCTCCGGTCCAATCGGAACTGACAAGCAGATCATGCGAGCGCGACAGCGCCATGATGCGCTCCCGAACGCGTTCTTCGAACTCCCGGGGATCGGTCGAGCGCTTGCTGGTTTCCCTGATGATCGACAGGATCACCGCGAACTGGTTTTTCACGCGGTGATTGACCTCTCGCATCAGCAATTTTATCCGCCGCTCGTTTTCCTTCGCCGCGGTGATGTCCCTGGCGATTTTGGACGCGCCGATGATTTCGCCGCGTTTGTTTCTGATCGGCGACACCGTCAGCGATACGAATACCGGCGAGCCGTCCTTGCGGCGGCGCATCGTCTCGTAGCTGGCGAATTGTTCGCCTGCGCGCACCCGCTCTATGATGTCGGTCTCTTCATTCTGCAGATGGTCGGGTATGAGCATCAGGATGGATTGTCCTATCGCCTCATCGGCGGTGTAGCCGAACAGCCGCTCCGCCCCCTTGTTCCAGGTGGTGATGACGCTGTTGAGGTCCTTGCTGATGATGGCGTCGAACGAGGAATTGACGATCGCGGCGAGCCGGGCGTCCGCATCCGGGTCTGATCGGTGCCTGATGGTTGCGACCTTGGCCATGATTAAACGCCCCGCAGACTGGCAATCTCCGCTTGGATGCACAGTGATCATCCGGAACGATCGGTGGCAAGAAACTTTTCTCGTGTGGACAGTCAGGGAAAGGCGCCCTGCGATCGATGGGCTTCGCCCCGGCATGTTCTCCCGGCAGCGGACCCGGGTTAAACTGCGTTTCAAATGAAATACGGGGATCCGGCATTGACGCTTTTTGACGGCCGCGCCGGCAGGTCCCTGGTTGCCTATTTCGGTTACGGTTCGTTGGTGAACAAGGCGACGCATCGAACGGAAATCGTTGATTCTTTTCCGGCTCGGCTGGTTGGCTGGCGGCGTTTCTGGCGGGCACGGCCAGACATGCCTGGCTTTCCGGCCGCGCTGCTCACCGTGCGGCGGGAGGAGGGCGCCTTCTGCGATGGCCTGGTAGTCGTCGACAGGCTGGAAAACCTGGCCGCCGTCGATACCCGCGAGGCACGCTACCGGCGGTTGCCGGTTGCCGCGCACGAACTCGAGATAGCTTCCGCGTTGCCCGGGAACTGCCCGGTCTATGTCTACGTGGCCGACACGACGATACCGGCCCATCCGGAACCGCCGCGGATCCTGCAATCCTATCTGGATGCCGTGCTGCAAGGCTTTCTCGCTGTTCACGGCGAGGCTGGCGTGCGCCGTTTCATCGCCGAAACACACGGCTTCGAGACGCCTATCCATGCTGACCGGCTGGCGCCGGCCTATCCCCGTTCCGTCATGCTCAGCGATACCGAGAGGACGCTGTTCGATGCCTTGCTGGAGGAACGCAGCAAAAATCACGTGTGAAGCGAGCGGGGGCGATAGAGAAGCTTGTGTTCTTCGGCAGGCCGCCGTCGCCATCGCTTCCCGCCCAAAAGCGGTCTAGAATAGCCGGCCGGCTTCGTGTAAGGAGCCGCGATCCCCATATGGGGCCAAAGGCGGGCGATCGTTGCCCGCACGGAAAGAAGCGTTGGGTACGACAATGACGAAATGGTCACCGAATTCCTGGAGAGCAAAGCCGATCCAGCAGGTGCCGGCCTATCCGGACGCGGCCGCTTTGGCCGAGACCGAGGCCCGTCTTGCCACTTTTCCGCCGCTCGTTTTTGCAGGTGAGGCGCGCAAGCTGAAGAAGCAGCTTGCACAAGTCTCTGCCGGTGACGCATTTCTCCTTCAGGGCGGCGATTGCGCCGAGAGCTTCGCGGAACATGGCGCGGACAACATTCGCGACTTCTTCCGCGTCTTCCTTCAGATGTCGGTCGTACTCACCTTCGCCGGTGCGCAGCCGGTGGTGAAGGTCGGCCGTATCGCCGGCCAGTTCGCCAAGCCGCGTTCGTCCGACAACGAGACCAAGGATGGCGTCACGCTGCCTGCCTACCGCGGCGACATCATCAATGGCACCAGCTTCGACGAGAAGTCGCGCGTGCCCGATCCGGCGCGTCAGGAGATGGCGTACCGCCAGTCTGCGGCGACGCTCAATTTGTTGCGCGCCTTCGCGCAGGGCGGTTATGCCAACCTCGAAAACGTCCACCAATGGATGCTCGGCTTCGTCGCCGACAGCCCGCAGGGCGAGAAATACGAGGCGCTTGCCAACCGCATCACCGAAACCATGGATTTCATGCGGGCGGTCGGCATCACTTCGGAGACCAACTACGCGCTTCGAGAGACCGATTTCTACACCAGCCACGAGGCTTTGCTGCTTGGCTACGAGGAGGCATTGACCCGCGTCGATTCGACTTCCGGCGACTGGTACGCCACTTCCGGTCACATGATCTGGGTCGGCGACCGCACCCGCCAGCCGGACCACGCGCATATCGAGTACTGCCGCGGCATCAAAAATCCGCTTGGCCTGAAATGCGGTCCGTCGCTTACGCCGGACGGCCTTTTGCAACTCATAGACCTGCTCAATCCGGAGAACGAAGCCGGTCGGCTTACGCTGATCGCGCGCTTTGGGGCCGACAAGGTGGGTGAGCATCTGCCGAAGCTCATTCGGGCTGTCGAGAAGGAAGGCCGCAAGGTCGTCTGGTCATGCGATCCGATGCACGGCAATACGATCACGCTGAACAGCTACAAGACACGGCCGTTCGACCGTATCCTGAAGGAGGTGCAGGCATTCTTCGAGGTCCACCGCGCGGAAGGCACGCATCCGGGCGGCATCCATGTCGAGATGACCGGCAACAACGTCACCGAATGCACCGGCGGCGCCCGGGCAATTTCGGCCGAGGATTTGCACGACCGTTATCATACCCACTGCGATCCGCGCCTCAACGCCGATCAGGCGATCGAGCTTGCTTTCCTGGTGTCGGACCTTCTCAAGAAGGGGCATGTCGGCCAGACGCATACGCAGGCAGCCGAGTAGGTCGGTTTTCCTTAGAGGTTTGCTGCCAATCAGAAAAAGGCGCCGTCGATCGGCGCCTTTTTTATTCACGGCTCAATGGAGGCGGCTTAGACCGAGCTATAGGTTCGGCACACGCGCCGGCCGGTCATTGTTTTCAGGCGGCGAGAATGCCTTTGCATCGGCACGCCGCTTTGTCGTCCCGCGATGCCTTGGCGGACCTGATTGGAAATCGTGCTCCTCGCTGGCCGGTATGCCGCCTGCCTTCGGAAACAGGGCTTCCAGCGTGAGGGGTTCCCGTAGTTTGCGGTACGTGTGCTCGCTGTCGCGCAAAAGGCCGATGTCGCGAAGCTGGCTGTCGTTCAAATCGTCCAGGGTGGCTGAACCCCTTCGTCCCCGGCTTCGGAAAATGCCAAAGAATTCCCTCAGTAAGCTCATTCCTCACCTCGCATTCATTCATGCAGATCGCTTGCCGAGAGGGAAAATGGGGATTGCGCTAGGAACTGACAAAGCGAAATATCGCCATCTGCCATAAAGAATGCTTATGTATGAGCATGAAGCTGCCGCCAATTGCCGCCATCAGGGCCTTCGAGGCCGCCGCACGCCACCAGAGCTTTACCAAAGCAGCCGGGGAACTCGGCATGACCCAGGCTGCGGTAAGCTACCAGATAAGGTTGCTGGAGGACCGGGTCGGAACGTCGCTCTTCACCCGCGAGCCGCGCCAGGTCACGCTGACCCCCATGGGCCGCAGATTGTCGCCGAAGGTTACCGAGGCGCTGGATCTGCTCGGGGCCGCCTTTGCCGAAGTCGCCGAAAAATCCCGTCTCAATCTCGCCATCTCGATCTTGCCGACAGTTGCTTCGGGCTGGCTGGTGCCGCGTCTTGCGTCGTTCCAGGCGGCCAATCCCAACATCCAGATCAGGCTGCACACATCCAACGATCTTGTCGATTTCGCAAAGGACGATGTCGATATGGTGGTGCGCAGCGGCGATGGCGCGTGGCCGGGCAACGACGTCTTTCCGCTGTTCCCGATGGAATACGCGCCGGTCTGCACGCCGGAATTCCGCGACCGCAACCGGCTCACCCAGCCATCCGATCTGCTGGCGGTTCGCCGCTTCGGTTCGCCGAACTGGTGGCGGCGTTGGCTGACGGAGGCTGGCGTGGAAAACATGGACGAAGGCAACCGGATGGGTCTGGTGCTCGGCGTCCAGGCGATGGATGTGGCCGTGACGCTGCTTGGGCAAGGTGTCGCCATGGTCGTTCCAACCTTCTTCGCGGAAGAACTGAAGAGCGGCCGGCTGGTGCAGCCTTTCACACATATCGTGAAGGACGGCCGCGGCTACTTCCTGGTCTATCCTGAGGCCCGCCGCCGTTCGCGCAAGGTCCAGCTCTTCCGTGACTGGATCATCGCCGAGGCCGAGGCGACGCGATCAACGCTTGCGGTCCCAGCCTAGCGACGCCAGCCGCGGATCAGCGAAAGCTGCGCGATCGAAACCGAGACGCCTTTCAGGAAATTCGCAAAGCGCCTGCACGCCCGACGAGCTGAGGCGTATGCGCCAGGTTTGGCGATCGACCGGCCGGGGTTTTGCGAAGGCGCGGCAGGAGAGCAGGGCGATATTGGCGTGCCCTTGCGGGCTCACGTACGGAGTGGTAGCGGATCGCCTCCAGTTCGGCCTCCCGTGCGGTGTCGGCCAGCTGCTGGCAAGCCGCATAGTCGGTCTTACGCGTCCATTGTTCGCGGTCCCGGTCCAACGGAGGCCGGGTGAGGTCGATTGCCCTCTCCGTCCGGATCGATGCGGAAAACGCCGTGTATTCGGCGGCGTCCTTCGGCCATGGCGTCTCGGGCGACTCGGCGAAGAACAGCAAGCGGTAGAATGCCATTTCGGCAACGGCGGTCGCGACGTTCTCCGCCGCATAATAGATGCCCTTGGTTCGGCCCGCCCTCCGGAACCGCGAACCGAACGGATAGGGCGAACCATAACGGAACGGCGTCGCCAGAAGGTAGTCGAGGTGCCGGCATTCCGGCGGTATGATGGGCTTGGTCTCTTCGATCAGGTCTTCCAGCAACGCCTGCTCGTCGAGATTGTCGACCAGCTTCAGCGTCGAGACGCGATGCTGCGCCTCCACCATGCGCCAGCACTTGCCTTCGAGGCGGATAGCCTCAGACGAGAGCGCGGCGGGCGTCCAGGTAGGCGATGACATTGAAGAGGCCCGGAATCGTCAGGATTTTTTCGAGCGGCTTGCCGTCGAGATCGGTGTTGAAGTTCTTCAGCCAAGCACGCGAAACGGTTTCGTCGCCGCCGGTTATCGCATCGAGGGAGCGGAACAGGCGAACAAACAGCACGGCGAGTTCGAACGGTTTACTGCCTTGTTCGAGCGCGAACTCCTGCTTGCGCATTCTGGAAACCGTGGCTTCCGATACGCCGATTACCGCGGCAAATATGCGGGCCGTGACATCGAGCTGGTCGGCCGCGCGAAGGGCAGCCTTGGTGACGACGGCATTTTCGGGAGATGTGGCCCGTGGGGCTGGCCTAAGCATGACAGACTCCTTTCCAGAGGAAATATAGTGCATAAAAGTTCCTATGGAAAGGCTTGATGCGGATTTTTCGCGGTCCTAGTCCCGCCGGTAGAGCAGCCAGTTCTTGCCCGGTTTTCCCCCAGCAGCGGTGGAGTATTTCGTCACCTGGTTCCGGCCGCCAACCTTCGACCGGTACATGGCGCGGTCGGCCTTGGCATAAAGGTCTTCTGGCCCGTCGGCTTCCGATGCCATGCAGATGCCCATGGATATGCTGATCGGGCCGTAGTTCTCGCCGGTCTGGATATTGCCGAACGGAGCCTGGTGGATCGCCTCGCGGATGCGGTTCGCCAGCTCGAAGGTTGCTTCCTCGCTGGCGCCCTCGACGATGAGCGCGAATTCTTCGCCGCCGGTACGGGCGACGAAGGCGCCCTCGCGGACATTTTCGCGCAGGATTTCAGCGATGATCTGCAGTATCCTGTCGCCGACCGGATGGCCGTAGCGGTCGTTGACCTCCTTGAAGCGGTCGATGTCGGCCAGGATCAGCGCGTTGAACAATATTCCGGTCTTGTTGTCGTAGATTTTTGCGATCCGCTTGTCGAAGGCGCGGCGGTTCCAGATATGCGTCAGCGGATCGGTGTCCGCGAGTTTCTTGTACTCCTCGAGCTTCGACTTCACCGTTTCGAGTTCGGCGCTCTTGTCACCGAGTGAACTTGCCGCCTGAATGCCGTGGTCGATCGTCGAACTGGTCGCGACGGACATCACGCTGACGATCTTCTGGAGCAGATCCTTCGTCACCGTGTCGCGACTGGCAAGACCGTCGGAGGTCTCGCCAAGGATTTTTCCATATTTCTCCAGGTGGTTTCGTTCATTGCGGATGATCGAGGCGATTTCCTCGAGTTCCCTGGCGATGACCTCGCGCGCATTTTCGACAATGCCCTGACCGTGATTCTGTGCAAAGAACCTGCGCCCGATCTTGTCGAGATCCTCCTGCGTCGGCCGGTTGCCCAGCGATACGAGTTCAAGGCTCAGTGCGTGGTTCGAACCGGTCAATGCCTCGTAAAAGATTTCATAGTTGCGGGGCAGGCCGAGCACGCCCATCTGCCGCATCGTGACTGCGATGGTCGTCGCGACGTCGGTCACGCGACCCTCCGCTGCACTCGCTGGTTGCATTCTGTCCCGCTCGACCTCTCAGGCCTGCAATGTTCCATGGCGATCGCCCATGGAAGGAAGAATTGCAGGCCCACCCCTTGCGCATTCCGAAGCGGCGACGCCGTGTCCCAAATGCGATTTCACGAACAGCAACATAGGGCAGCGCCGCTAAAGTTTTCTTAAGCCGGCAGCGCGGGTGCCCATTTTGAAGACAGTATCGGGCGGCATTTATACTGCCGGTGCGCAGATATTCATTTTGCGCCAATTCTTTCCGTGTTGCCGGATGCGAACTTGGGGCAAGCCATGTCGCAAATATCTGATCCTTTGTTGAAAAATTGGCGATTCTTGTCGGCGGGCGGACATGCGAGGAAGCCTAGTTCACGACGGAGGAAAAAGTGCCCAGCATCCACACCGGCTCCTGTCTTTGCGGCGCGGTGCGCTTCACGATCAGCGGCGCGCTGCGCAGCGTGGTCTATTGCCACTGCTCGCAATGCCGCAAGCAGTCTGGCCATTATTATGCCGCAACGAATGTCGCCGACGCCGATCTCGACGTTACGGGTGCTGAGAACCTGACCTGGTACGAGGCGTCTGACTTCGCTCGTCGCGGTTTCTGCAAGACCTGCGGCTCCGCATTGTTCTGGAAACACAATGAACTTGCCGAGACATCGGTACTGGCAGGAGCGTTCGATCGACCGTCCGGGCTTATGGGTGGAAGCCATATCTTCGTCGCGGACAAGGGCGACTACTACGAAATCGACGATGGTCTGCCGCGTTACAGCCGGTCCACGCCGTCCATTCGCGTTGCGGACGACTGACACGGAGCTCCGGACACTTGCATCGGCGTAACGGCGGCCGGCGAGAATGCGATGCCGGCTAGCCTCATCGCCAACAATTCCCGGCTGTTCCAGGTGCCATTTTCTGCGGTACATGATCCCGTTTCGGGAATTCGCAGAGGATTCGGCTGAATGGAACGGCTGATCAAGGCATTTCAAAACTCGATGCGCGCGGCGCAGCATCTTATACGCCACGAAGCCGCGTTTCAGCAGGAGCTTGCCTTGCTCGTGTTGGCGCTGCCGCTCGGCTGGTTTGTCGCGACGACCTGGCGCGGTTATGCGCTTCTCGTCGGTTCGGTGCTTCTGCTGATCATGGTCGAAGTCCTGAACACCGGCATCGAGGCCGCCTGCGATGCGGTCTCGCGCGAATTCAACATCGACATCAAGCTCGCCAAGGATTGTGGCTCGCTCGCCGTGCTGATTTCGGTCGTGCTTGCCGCTGGCGTCTGGTGCATCGCCATCGTCGAACGCCTCACGGGCCTTACGATCTAGCACTTCGTTGTCTATACGCTGGTTACCAAAGGAGACCAATATGGCCGCCAACGAAACCAGCCTTGCGCTCGAACGCCGCGCCGGCCTACCGGATGACTTGCGTTACCTGGTCGGCAAATATCCTCGCGAGACGTGGCAGGGTCACGCCAACATCGGCGGCATGGCCGGCATGTGGCTGCAGCGGCACGACATGTTCCGCGAGCTCGGCGGCCTGCTCACCGGCGCCATCGCGGATTATCGCGAGGGCAGGGCTACCGCGCCGGAATTCGCGCATTTCTTCGCGCCGCGGCTGCAATTCTTCCTTGGTCAGCTGGACGGCCACCACAATGTCGAGGACCAGCACTATTTTCCGATTTTCGCCGCAGCCGAAATCCGCCTGAAACGCGGTTTCGACATTCTCGACGCGGATCATCACGTCATCCACGAAGCGCTCGACCGCAATGCCGAGACCGCCAATGGTTTTCTGCGCGCCCTGCAGGAGAACGCCGACGCGCAGCGGTTCGCGGCGGATGCTTATGCCAACGAGAACACGCGGCTGATCGCCATGCTCACCCGGCATCTCGCCGACGAAGAAGACCTGATCATCCCGCTTATCCTTGACCGCGGTGAACAGGGTCTCGGTATCGGTTAGCCGTTGCCATTTTTCCTGCCATTGCGGAAGAAATGATGGGCAGCGTACCAGGCAAGCGCTGTGATCACCAATCCTCCGACGAACGCGAAGATCAGGCGCTGATGCTCAACCAGCGCCTCGCCGAGCAGTTTTTCGGCGCCCAGGCCTCCGATGTAGCCGATCGACCCGAACAAGGTGACCCAAACCAGCGAGGACAACGCGTTGAGGAGAAGGAAGCGCCCCACTGGAATGCCTGACAATCCTGCTGTTACGCCGCCGACGACCCGCATGCCGTATGCGTAGCGATTGAAGAAAACGAAACTGTTGGGATAGGCGGTAACCAGACGGTGCGCGTGACTGAAGCCGGGTTTCTTGCGCATGCGCAGGACAAACGGGTGGCCGGAATAGCGCCGGCCGAGGAAGAACAGCGCCGCATCGCCGAGGAAGGATCCGGCAAAGGCCACCGAGAAGACCTGCCAGGGTACGAATACCCGCTGATGGGCGAAGAAGCCGCCAAGAATGGCGGCGCTTTCGCCTTCCGCGAAGCAGCCCACAAACACTGCGAGCAGGCCATACTTCGTGATCAGGAAATGAAAGGTTTCGGTCATTCAGGCTGGCTCTGCCCCGTGAGGCGTTCCTCGAGCCGCCGGACGACGCTGGTCAGGCCGGTAAGTTGGTCGCGCACCGCCAGCATCTCGCCATGCCGCAATTCATCGAGCTTTTCATGCAGCGCCATGATCTCGATCTCAGCCTTGAGGTTGACTTCATAGTCGTGCGCAGCGTCGAGGCGGTCGCGCTCGGCCTGCCTGTTTTGCGACATCATGATGACCGGGGCCTGAAGAGCGGCCAGCATCGACAGGATGAGGTTGAGGAAGACGTAAGGGTAGGGGTCGAAGGCGCCGGTCGCCAGCAGGACCGTGTTCAGGATCGACCATGCGGCAAGGAAAATCAGGAAGCTGATGATGAAGGTCCAGGATCCGCCGACCTTGGCGATCGAATCGGCGATACGGTCGCCGATTTTCTGGTCGCCGGCAGGCGCCCGATACCGATCCCGTGACACCGGCTTCCTGTCGATCGCGCTTTGCAGTACCCGTCGTTCGGCGTCACTCAGCGAATTGGCATTGCGGGTGAGCCAGCGGAGGGCCAGATCGGCCACTGTCTTGTTCATCACGCTCCTCGTACGGTAGGCATTCCGGTTGCGCGTCATGGCCCGACTATATGAAGATGCCGTGGCATGCCACCCCGCAAGCGCGCGGTTTGGTGACCCAGGGGAGAGACAAGATGTCCGATTTCGCCAGGATTCGGGCCCGTGCGGCGCGGCGCAAGGGTGGCGAAGAAGAGCTTCAGTCGTTGCTTGGACCTGTCCCCGACAATGCCTCAGTGGCAAATGTTACAGACGATCGCATCCTTTCAACGATCGCCGAACGGGTTTTTTCGGCAGGTTTCGTCTGGAGCGTGATCGAGCAGAAATGGCCGGGTTTCGAGGAAGCCTTCCTTGGTTTCGAACCAAAGCGCCTGCTCTTCCAGCCGGATGATTTCTGGTACGAACTTGCTGCCGACAAGCGCATCGTGCGCAATCCGCAGAAGATCAAATCGGTCAGGGAGAACGCTGCCTTCGTCGATCGGCTATCGCGGGAGCATGGCGGCTTCGGGAAGTTCTTGAGCCAATGGCCGAAGGACGACCAGATCGGCCTCATGGCCTATCTCGGCAAGCACGGCAGTCGCCTGGGTGGCAACACCGGCCAGTATTTCTTGCGTTGGGTCGGCTGGGATGCCTTCATCATCTCGCGCGATATGGTCGCAGCAATGCGCGACAGCGGCCTCGCCGTCGCCGAAACCCCCAGCTCGAAACGCGATCTCGCCCGCATACAGGAGCAGATGAATGCCTGGGCCGAAGAAACCGGCCTGCCTTATCGGCATCTTTCCCGTATTCTCTCCATGTCGATCGGGGAAAACCATCCGCCCGAAGTGCTGCGGGAATATATGGGCATCTGAGCTCCGTCCCGGAAAGTTGCCGACTTTTCTGGAAGGTCAGTGGCACAAGCGAACGGCATTGCCGGTCGAATGCCGCCGCGCTAAACCGCTCCCATGACCAAGCGCCTTGATGTCCTCCGTATTGCCGTTGCCCAACTGAACCCGACAGTCGGCGACGTTGCCGGCAATCTCGTCAAGGCGCGCGAAGCACGCGCCGAAGCGGCGCGGCATGGCGCCGACCTTGTGCTCTACACCGAGCTCTTCGTTTGCGGCTATCCGCCGGAGGATCTGGTGTTGAAGCCGGCGTTCCTCGCTGCCTGCGAACGCGCGGTCAAGGAATTCGCCGCCGAAACGGCCGACGGCGGGCCTGGCATCATCATCGGCACGCCGCTCAAGCGCAAGAGCGGCACCCACAATTCGGTGATCGTCGCCGATGCCGGCAAGATCATCGCCGAACGCTTCAAGGTAGACCTGCCGAACTACGGCGAGTTCGACGAGAAGCGGGTGTTCCAGGCCGGCCCCGACATGCCGGGGCCAGTGAATTTCCGCGGCGTGCGGCTCGGCATCCCGATCTGCGAGGACATATGGGGCGATCTCGGAGTCTGTGAGACGCTTGCCGAGAGCGGCGCCGAGATTCTGCTGGTGCCGAACGGCTCGCCCTATTATCGCGGCAAGCTGGACGTCCGCCACCAGGTTGCCATCCGGCAGGTCATCGAGACCGGCCTGCCAATGCTTTTCGCCAACCAGCTCGGCGGCCAGGACGAACTGATCTTCGACGGCGCCTCTTTCGCGATTTCCGCCGGGAAGACGCTCGCCTTCCAGATGAGCCAGTTCGAGGAAGCGGTCGTCGTCACCACCTGGAAACGCCAATCCGAAGATTGGGCCTGCATCGATGGGCCGATGTCGAGAATTCCGGAGAAGGAAGAGGCGGACTATCGCGCCTGCATGCTTGGCCTGCGCGACTATGTGAACAAGAACGGCTTCAAGAATGTTGTGCTCGGGCTTTCGGGCGGCATCAACTCGGCGATCTGCGCGGCACTTGCCGTCGACGCTCTGGGCGAGGAGCGGTTGCGCGCCGTCATGATGCCGTACCGCTATACATCGAAGGACTCGCTGAAGGACGCCGAGGATTGCGCCCGCGCACTTGGCTGCCGCTACGATATCGTGCCGATCCACGAGCCGGTCGAGGGCTTTTCGCATGCGCTGACGCAGCTTTTCGAAGGCACCAGGGAAGGCATCACCGAGGAAAACCTGCAGAGCCGCGCCCGCGGCACCATCCTGATGGCGATCTCCAACAAGTTCGGCTCGATGGTCGTCACCACCGGCAACAAGAGCGAAATGTCGGTCGGCTACGCAACGCTTTATGGCGACATGAACGGCGGCTTCAATCCGATCAAGGATCTCTACAAGATGCAGGTCTATGCGCTGGCGGCCTGGCGCAACACCACGGTCCCGCCTGGCGCTCTCGGTCCGTCGGGGGAAGTGATCCCGAAGAACATCATCGCCAAGGCGCCATCGGCGGAATTGCGCGAAAACCAGACCGACCAGGATTCGCTGCCGCCTTATCCGGTGCTCGACGATATTCTGGAATGCCTGGTGGAGAACGAGATGGGCGTCGACGAGATCGTGGCGAGAGGCCACCCGCGCGAGACGGTCACTCGCATCGAGCACCTTCTCTACGTTGCCGAATACAAGCGCCGGCAGGCGGCGCCGGGCGTGAAGATCACCAAAAAGAATTTCGGTCGCGACCGCCGCTATCCGATCACCAACCGGTTCAGGGATGGAGGATAGGCGGTACCCTCGCCGGATTTGCCGGAGGAATCCCGCTGCATGTCTGCGTGCGATCAGGACGCGATATTTCGCAGCCAGGCAATGGCGGCGGACAGCGCGCCTGGCTGGTCACGGCCCGACGCCATGCGCTCGCCGATCGCATCGAGGTCGCGAATGCGCATAACATGTTCGGCGCAGCCGCAGCCTTCACCGAGCCCGATTTTCTCGTAGTAGAAACGCTCGAAACTGTCGTGCTGAAGCTTGGCCATCGCACATGCCGTTCGTGTCGTGGTTGGCTCAAAGTAGCACGCTTCGGCGGCGATGGCGCGAATGTTGCCTCGACAATGTCGGCATCCGGAAGATTGCGAGTGCATCAGGCACAATCGGATAAGCTACCTAGCCCATTGATTTCGCTCGTCCTGCGGCGCTGATTGCCTATATCATTTCCAGAAAGACCCATGAGCAATCTCGAAATCAGCTTCGACCCGTCACGCATCGATTTCCGGGCGACCTCCGACTTGATCAAGGCCAGCTATTGGGGTGACGGCCGCAGCGATGAACGCAACCGCCGCGCTTTCGACAACTCGCTTTGCGTCGGCGCCTATCTCGACGGAAAGCAGGTCGGCTTCGGGCGAGTCGTTACCGATTATGCGCATTTCGCCTATCTGGCCGATATCGTTGTCTGGCCAGAGCACCGCGGTGCCGGCATCGGCAAGAAACTGATACGGGCGTTGCTCGATCATCCCGAACTGGCGTCGGTCGACGGCTGGAGCCTTCGCACCACCGATGCTCACGAGTTCTATGCCCATTTCGGATTTGTGATCCAGAACGACGGCATGTACATGCGCCTCGTGCGTGAACCGCGCGCCGAACCGGAACGTCTGGTTTAATGCCTTTCATCGCCTTCCTGAGAGATAACGCCCGCTGGCTTGCCGGCGGTTTTCTGCTGACATTTTTCTCGACCTTCGGCCAGACGTCTTTCATCGCACTGTCGGCCGGACACATCCGCGAGGAATACGGGCTGTCGCATGGGCAGTTCGGATCGATCTACATGGCAGCGACGCTCGCCAGCGCGCTTACCTTGCCGCGGCTTGGCCAACTCGTCGACCGCCACAGCGCGCAAAAGATCGCTGTCTGCGTGGTGCCTCTGCTTGCGGTGGCGGCGATTGCGATGGGCCTGTCTCATCATTTCATCCTGTTGTTCGTTGCCATCTATCTGCTGCGGCTGTTCGGGCAGGGCATGATGGTGCACGCCGCCTATACCGCGACGGCGCGCTGGTTTTCGGCGCAGCGCGGCCGCGCATTGTCGACGATCATTCTTGGCCACAACGCCGGCGACGCCATCATGCCGACCCTGTTTGTTGCCATCACCGCGGCGATCGGCTGGCGGCAGAGCTGGTTCCTTGCCGCCGCAGCGCTACTGCTGGTGGCGCTGCCATCGATTGCTTTGCTGGTGGCAGTCGACCGGAAGCCGCGTGCCGCGGATCCGGCGCCGCGCATTGTCGATGCCCGGGACTGGACGCGGGCGGAAGTCGTCCGCGATCCGTTTTTCTACCTGATCCTGCTCGGCGTCATGGCGCCGGCTTTCATCATCACCACTGTCTTCTTCCACCAGGTCTATCTGGTGGAATTGCGTGGTTGGTCGCTTGGTGTGTTTGCGTCGTCATTCGCTGTCGCGGCGATCGTCAACACCGTCTTCACGCTGATTTCCGGGTACCTGATCGACCGGTTTTCGCGGCATCGCGCTGCTGCCTTTCGTCCTGCTGCCGCTCGGCCTTGCTTGCGTGGTGCTTGGCGTCTTCGACCAGCAGTGGAGCGCTTTCGCCTTCATGGCGCTGCTTGGCGTCTCCGGCGGTCTTACGACGACGCTGTTCGGCGCGGTCTGGCCGGAGGTCTACGGCCTGAAGCATCTCGGCGCGATCCGTGCCCTGATCGTTGCCGCCAGCGTCTTCGCCTCGGCGGTCGGACCCGGCCTCACCGGTTACCTGATCGATGCCGGTGTCGATTATCTGCTGCAGATCATGGCCATGGGCATTTATTGTTTCGTTGTCTCGGCGATGCTCATCCATGTCGCGCGGTACGTACGGAAGCGTTCGGCGGAGGGTTCCGCACTGGCATCCATCCCGGTTTGAATTCGCCGCTCCCGCCGCCCACTGTTGCAAAGCTGCCGCACCTTTTGTGCCAGCATCGATTTCGAGCCGAGTGGAGGTTGGCAAAGCGGGTCGCCTCTTTTATAAGCGCTTCTCCGCAATTTCTTTGCGGGAGGTACGAATGGCAGAATTCAACATCGCTATGCGAGGTCGCGAGGCCTAGGTCCAAGGCGGCGCTTCACAGGGAGCGCCATGCTGCAGGACGGGCATCTACCGGCCCCGGTCACCGCCTGAATTGACAGGCTGGTCGCCAAATCTGTTTCGTACTCCGCATTCCGAGCGACTTTTTCGTCCTCTCCGCGGCGTTTCATTTTCAGCTTTTGTTGGGACCGGGCGCTTATTGCACCCGAAAAAATCATGGCTCGTTTTCGTATCGACTTGCGCGGCGGCGCCTTCCGCAGCGTTTTCAGATTCACCGGCACGCATTGGCGGCGCCAGCCCGGTCGGCTCGCCGTCATCATGGCCGCCGTTCTGGTGTCGACGCTCGCCGACGTTTTGACCCCGCTCTATTCGGGCCGCCTGGTCGATGCCGTCGCCGGCGGCGCGGCGACCGATGTCGTCGCCTGGAATGCCGCGGTCGCGGCGTTCTCCATGCTGATTGCGCTGGCTGGCGGCGCCATCGTCATGCGGCACATCGCCTTCATGTCGATCATCGACCTGACGCTGAACATGATGTCGGATATCGCGGCCGACGCCTTCCATCGCGTCCAGCGTTTCTCGACCGACTGGCACGCCAACAGCTTCGCCGGTTCGACCGTGCGCAAGGTGACGCGCGGCATGTGGGCGCTCGACCTCTTGAACGATACGCTGCTGGTCGCACTGTTCCCGTCGCTGGTCATGCTGATCGGCTCGACGCTGCTGCTCGGCTGGTACTGGCCGATGATGGGCGTGATCATCGCCATCGGGTCGATCGTCTATGTCACGCTGACGGTCTCGCTGTCGCTCGGCTATGTCGCGCCGGCCGCGAGCCTCGCCAACAGCTGGGACACGCGGCTTGGCGGCGCGTTGGCCGACGCGATCAGCTGCAACGCCGTGGTCAAGGGTTTCGGCGCCGAGGACCGCGAGGACAGCCGTCTCGCCAGAGTGACCGGCAAGTGGCATGACCGGACGCGCCGCACCTGGGTGCGCGGCACCATCAACGGCACCACGCAAGGCACGACGCTGCTTGTGCTACGCGCTGCGGTGATCGGCTTTGCGCTGCTGTTGTGGTCGCGCGGCCAGGCGAGTGCCGGCGATATCGCCTTCGTTCTGACCTCGTTCTTCGTGCTGCAAGGCTATCTGCGCGATGTCGGCATGCATGTGCGCAACGTCCAGCGTTCGGTCAACGACATGGAGGAACTGGTGGATATCCAGAGCCAGCCCCTCGGCATCGCAGATCGGCGCGGCGCAAAGCCTATCCGCATTGGCGCCGGCCGGATCGAGTTCGAAAACGTGACGTTCCACTACGGTCATCACCGCTTGCCGCTCTATCGCGACTTCTCGGTGACGATCGAGGCGGGCGAGCGCGTCGGGCTTGTCGGTCATTCGGGTTCGGGCAAGACGACCTTCGTCAAGCTGATCCAGCGTCTCTACGATCTGCGGTCGGGCCGCATCCTGATCGACGGCCAGGACATCGCCAACGTCAGCCAGGCCTCGTTGCGCCAGCAGATCGCCATCGTGCAGCAGGAGCCGATCCTGTTCCACCGGTCGCTTGCCGAGAACATCGCCTACGCACGGCCGGGAGCCAGCCAGGCGGAGATCGAGGAAGCGGCAAGGCTCGCCAGCGCGCATGACTTCATCATGCGCCTGCCCAAGGGCTATGGCACCCTGGTCGGCGAGCGTGGCGTGAAACTGTCGGGCGGCGAGCGCCAGCGTGTCGCCATTGCCCGAGCGTTCCTCGCCAATGCGCCGATCCTTATCCTCGACGAGGCGACGTCCAGCCTCGACTCCGAATCGGAGGTGCTGATCCAGCAGGCGATGGAGCGGCTGATGGTCGGGCGCACGACGCTGGTCATCGCGCACCGGCTGTCGACGGTCAGGGCGCTCGACAGGCTCCTGGTGTTCGACAACGGCCGGATCACCGAGGAAGGCAACCATGACGAGCTGGTCCGGCTTGACGGCGGCATCTACCGCCGGCTGTTCGAACGGCAGGCGTTGGAGTTGACCAAGGGTCTCCTTTAATCTCTCAAGGCCGCGCGACCTCGCGCGGCCTTTTCCGGTTGCCATATCCCCTCCAGGAGGATAGGTTACGGCCATGACTCACGCCACCGATCCGGAATTCCTGAACCGCCTGCGCCGTGCCGAGGGTCACCTCGGAACGGTGGTCAGAATGGTGGCCGAAGGGCGCGACGCGCTGGCGATCGCCCAGCAGATGCAGGCCGTGATCAAGGCACTGGAGAAATCCAAGCAGATGCTGATCCTGCACCATATCGATCATCATCTGGCGGAGGCATCCGGATCGCTTTCCACGGAAACGCGGGACCAGATCGCCAAATTCCGCGAGATCACGAAGTACCTTTAGGAGACCGCCATGGCATCCCGCTCGATCGATGCTTTTCGGCACGAGCACGTTTTCCTGGGAGACCACCACGCGCGAAACGAGCGGCGTACCTGGTTCGTGATCGCTTTGACCGCGCTGATGATGGTTGGGGAGATCGCCGCCGGAGCGATATTCGGCTCGATGGCCCTGCTCGCGGATGGCTTCCATATGGCCACCCATGCCGGCGCGCTGGCGATTTCTGCCCTGGCCTATCTCTACGCCCGCCGCCATGCGCATGACGCGCGTTTTGCCTTCGGCACCGGAAAGCTCGGTGAACTGGCCGGTTATTCCAGCGCGGTCATTCTTGCCGTTATCGCGCTGCTGATCGGATTTGAATTGCTGATGCGGCTGGCGGAGCCGGTGACGATCCGGTTCGACGAGGCCATAACGGTGGCCGTCCTGGGGCTTGTCGTCAATCTGGCGAGCGCATGGATGCTGCACGATGGGGACCATCACGACCATCATGGACACGGCGATCACCGCCATCACGGGCACGGCGACCATCCTCATGGTGCTCACGACGCCGCCGCCCATGAGCATCGCCACACCGACCACAATCTACGCGCCGCTTATTTTCATGTTCTGGCCGATGCGCTGACCTCGGTTCTTGCCATAGCCGGGTTGCTGGTGGGGCGTTCCTATGGCTGGCTCTGGATGGATCCGCTGATGGGCATCGTTGGCGCTGTCGTCATAGCCCGGTGGTCGTGGGGGCTTCTCCGCGGCGCAGGTGCGGTGCTTGTCGATGCAACGCCCGATCCCCGCTTGCCGGAGCAGATAAGGCAAGTGCTGGAGCATGATGGCGATCGGATCGCGGACCTCCACGTATGGCGCGTCGGTCCGGGGCATGTCGCAGCGATCATCTCGATTGTCTCTTCGTCGCCGCAAGTGCCGGAGCACTATAAATCCAGGCTCTCCGGCATGGCGGAACTGGCGCATGTAACGGTTGAGGTGCACCCCTTGCGTGAAGTTCGCCATGGCCGCGTAGCCGAGCCCGGGGCGAAGGCCAGCCTTGCCAAGGCCCAACTCATCGGCTACGCCCCGCGGCCATGACAGTCACCGTTCGTTTCGCCCCGTCGCCGACCGGCCACATCCATATCGGCAACACGCGTACCGCCCTATTCAACTGGCTGTTCGCGCTCAAGAACAAAGGCCGCTTCATCCAGCGCTTCGACGATACAGATCTTGTCCGTTCGAAGCAGGAATATGCTGACGGCATTCTTTACGACCTTAGCTGGCTGGGCGTTTTTCCGGATGCGATAGAATATCAGTCGAAGCGCTTCGGCGAATATGATGCCGCGGTCGAGCGGCTGAAGGCGGCGGGCCTGCTCTATCCTTGCTATGAGACGGCAGAAGAACTGGAATTGCGGCGCAAGGTGCGGCTTTCGCGTCGTTTGCCGCCGGTCTACGGACGCGAAGCGCTGAAGTTGACGGAGGCTGAAAAGGCCGATCTGGAAGGCGAGGGCCGGCAGCCGCACTGGAGGTTTTTGTTGCCGAATTTCCGGTCCGACCCGTTCGAGATCGAACGGACCGAAATTCACTGGAACGACGTCGTGCGGGGCGAGGAAACCGTCGATCTGGCGTCGCTGTCGGATCCGGTGCTGGTTCGGGCCGACGGCACCTATCTTTATACGTTACCCTCGGTCGTCGACGACATCGACATGGGGGTGAGCCACATCATTCGCGGCGACGACCATGTCACCAATACTGGTGTTCAGATCGCCCTGTTCCAGGCGCTGGGCGCCGAGCCGCCCGCCTTCGGGCATCATAATATGCTCACCACCGCATCGGGCGAAGGCCTGTCGAAGCGCACCGGCGCATTGTCGGTCGCCGGTCTGCGCGAATCGGGCATCGAGCCGATGGCGGTGGCATCGTTGGCAGTGCTGATCGGCACCTCGGAAAATGTCTCCGCGGTGCGGACGATGGAAGAACTTGCTGAAAAGTTCGATCCGGCCTCGACTTCCAAATCCGCCTCCAAGTTCGACCCGGCCGAACTCGGCGTGCTGAACCGGGTGCTGCTGCACGCGATGCCTTTCGAAGAAGTCCGGATGCGGCTTATGGCGCTTGGGATCGACGGCGACCGGGCGGAACCGTTCTGGCTCGCGGTGCGCGGCAATCTGGATACGCTGGCCGACGCCCAAAAATGGTGGCGGATCATCGACCAGAACCCGGAGCAGGGCGAAGAGCTTTCCGGCGAGGATCGCGATTTTGTCCGTGAAGCCTTCGATCTTCTGCCGGAGGAGCCGTGGGATCGATCCACCTGGAAGGTCTGGACCGATCAGGTAAAGGAAAAGACCGGCCGCAAGGGCAAGGCCCTCTTCATGCCGTTGCGGCTTGGCGCTTACTGGACTTGCTTCCGGGCCGGAGCTCGCAGATCTATTGCCCCTTCTGGGTCGGGAAGGAACACTGGCCCGACGACCCTGACCTTGCGTTCGCCCGGCGGCGGCAAGGTCGTTGCGGGTGCTGGCGCTTCGGCGGCGGGCTCTGGGGTTTCTGTCCGAGCGTGGTTATGCTGCCCTCAGTCGACACAGCGCTCTCCGCCTCGGTGTCGATGGTCGTCCAGTTCGAGGGCGGATTTCCCGCGATGATCGAAAAGTTCTTGGCCGGATCTGCAGCCACATTGCGCGGGCTGCGGCGTTCCCGGCTGACGATAGAGAAATGCCGCTGGCAATTCCGCATAGCGTTCGCCGGTGACGGTGGACACCATGGCTTCCGCGTTTTCGTCGCCAGCGTCCTGGTAGTAGATATGTGCCTCGGTACCCGGGCACATCGCTTCGCAGTTCTGCTGGTCGCGTTCGAAGTCGCGCATCGACGACGATGGCGAGATCGGGAAATAATAGCCGTCGCAGGTGCGCACGCAGAGCGTGCGGTACTGCCTGCCGGATGGAGTGGCGGTACGGCGAACGTCATCAGGCGTTTCCGCCTGGAATTCTTCAAGCGGCCTGATGCCGCCGTTGAAGAGCCGGTCGAAGAGAGCGCCGCCGCGATCGGTCTTCTCGATCGGGCGTCGGACCTGATGCTGCGCTGTTGCCCTGTTGCGGCACCCATTGGCGTCAAGCGACGCAAGTAGGCGGTTCCGTTGCCGTTTCGAGCCGCCATTGCCGGCCAATTCGGTGCGTTTGCCTTGCAGGGCGGAGAGGTTTCGCTCCATCCGGTCGATGGTGCGGTTCAGCCCGCCGCAGCGGTCGCTACCACGGCCAAAGAGTGAGAAGCCGCAGCCGGCTCCGCGCGCCTGTCCGCGTGCCCGCTGCAGCTGGGCACGCTGCGCTGCCACCGCCTTGTCGTATTTTTTGTACTGTGCTCCACCGCCGCCGGAAGGAAGTGCCGCGAGCTGGGCTTCGAGCTGCCGGCAAAGCCGTGCGTCGGCAAAGGCGATGCTGGTGTCGAGGAAGACATAGACGGCAACGGCCGCGATCACTGCGGCAAGCCGCGTCAGCCTCTCCATTCCCGCAGCCATTCGCCCCTCCAGAAGCCTTGTGCCAGGGATACGCTGCAACTCAAAGCTTATACCCGGTACCACCGGCCGGTAAACCGTCGCTTAGGAGGCATGGTTACCGACAACCAGCCGGTTGGTCAGGACGGCTTCTGCGCCTGCTGAGCCGCTTCCACAACCGCAAGCGCCGTCATGTTGACGACGCCGCGGGAAGTGACCGACGGCGTCAGGATGTGCGCCGGCTTCGCGGTGCCGAGCAGGATCGGACCGACATGCAGCGCGTCCATCATCTGCTTGACCGTGGTCAGCGCGATGTTCGCCGAATCGAGATTCGGGAAAACCAGAAGATTGGCTTCGCCTTTCAGGATGGAATGCGGATTGACGCGATGCCTGCAGATGCTCCGAAAGCGCTGAATCGCCGTGCATTTCGCCATCCGCCTGAAGGTTGGGTGCGATCCGCTGCAATATCTTTGCGGCCTCCCGCATTTTCATCGCGCTGGCGGAATCCCGCGAGCCGAAGTTCGAATGCGACAGCAACGCGGCCTTCGGCTCGATGCCGAAACGGCTGATCTCCTCCGCTGCGAGCACGGTCATTTCGGCGATTTCCTCCGCTGTCGGGTCAACAGAGACATAGGTATCGGTGAAAAACACCACTCCACGCTGCGTAATCAGCATGGACAGCGCGGAGAGATCGCGGTCGCGCACGCCCTCGCGCGGACCGATGATCAGTTGCACATTGCGCAGATGCCGTTCGAAGCGGCCTTCCAGCCCGCATATCATGGCATCCGCGTCGCCTCGCTTCAGCGCAAGCGCCGCGATCACCGTGGTGTTGGTGCGCACCAGCGTGCGTGCAGCCTCCGGGGTGACGCCGCGGCGTCCGCCGAGTTCGATCAGAAGGTCGACATAACCACGATAGCGCGGGTCGTCTTCCGGATTGATCAATTCGAAATCCGTACCCGGCTTGATCTTCAGCCCGTAGCGCCTGAGCCTGACATCGACGACATGCGGACGGCCGATCAGGATCGGCTGCGCGGTGCCTTCCTCCAGCACCACTTGCGCGGCGCGCAGCACCCGCTCGTCTTCGCCGTCGGCATAGATGACACGCTTGGCGCTGGCGCTCTTGGCTGCCGAAAACACCGGTTTCATGACCAGGCCGGAGCGGAAGACGAAGCGGTTGAGCCGATCGAGATAAGCCGGCCAATCCCCGATCGGCCGGCTGGCGACGCCACTTTCGCACGCGGCTTTGGCGACGGCGGGCGCGATCCTGAGAATCAGGCGCGGATCGAACGGCGAGGGGATCAGGAAATCCGGTCCGAAGGTCGGCGTTTCGCCCGCATAGGCGCGGGCGGCGATGTCCGAGGGCTCCTCGCGGGCGAGCGCGGCAATGGCGCGCACCGCCGCCATCTTCATCTCTTCGTTGATGGCGGTGGCGCCGCAATCCAGCGCTCCGCGGAAAATGTAAGGAAAGCAGAGCACGTTGTTGACCTGGTTCGGAAAATCCGACCGGCCGGTGCAGATCATCGCGTCCGGCCTCGCGGTACGCGCCAGTTCCGGCATGATCTCCGGCGTCGGATTTGCCAGCGCCAGGATCAGCGGTTTTTCCGCCATGTCGGCCAGCAATTCGGGTTTCAGCACGCCGGCCGCCGAAAGCCCGAGAAAAACATCGGCGCCGCCGATCACATCGGCCAGCGTGCGGGCATTGGTTTCCTTGACGTAAGGGTCCTTCCAGCGGTCCATCTCGTCGAGGCGGCCCTTGTAGGCGACGCCGTGGCGGTCGGTGACCCAGATGTTTTCATGTTTTGCGCCGAGCGAGACCAAGAAGATTGAGGCAGGCAAGGGCGGCGGCACCGGCGCCCGACGTGACGATCTTGATATCCTCGATCTTCTTGCCGGCGAATTCGAGCCCGTTCAGCACCGCGGCGGCGACGATGATGGCGGTACCGTGCTGATCGTCATGGAACACCGGGATGCCCATGCGGGCTTTCAATTGTTCCTCGACCTCGAAACACTCTGGCGCCTTGATGTCTTCGAGGTTGATGCCGCCGAATGTGGGTTCCAGTGCGGCTACCGTCTGCACCATGCGGTCGATTTCGGGCGCGTCGATCTCGATGTCGAAGACGTCGATGCCGGCGAATTTCTTGAACAGGACGGCCTTGCCCTCCATCACCGGCTTCGAGGCGAGAGGGCCGATATTGCCGAGGCCAAGCACCGCCGAACCGTTGGAGATGACGGCGACCAGATTGCCCCGCGCGGTGTAGTCGGCGGCCGTCGCCGGGTCGTCCTTGATGGCGAGACAGGGGGCGGCGACGCCCGGCGAATAGGCGAGCGCCAGATCGCGCTGGTTGCCAAGCGGCTTCGTCGCCTGGATTTCCAGCTTTCCGGGCGTCGGGTGCTTGTGGAAGAAGAGTGCCGCCTCGTCGAGATCCGAGCGCTCGGTCTTCTTGGTCTCGATGTTCATTTCCCGGCGCTCCGCTCGCACGATTTCCTGCTCAGGTTTTAGCACGCGAACACGAAATCGCGAGATGCGGCGGCAGAAAAAGCCGCATCCGTCATGACAGTCACAAAACCTGTAATTTCAGGTTTTAGCGCCGCATGTTCGCAAAACAATTAAGTCCGGATCAGCTTTGCCGGCCCTTAAAACGCGCTGACATAGCTGCCGCCGTCGACCGGGATGTTCTGGCCGGTCAGATATCCTGCATGCACCGAGCAGAAGAAGGCGCAGATCTGGCCGAATTCCTCGGGCGTGCCGAGCCGTTTGGCGGGGATGTCGGCGAGCATCTTCTTTCGTCCTCGGTCAACTGGTGTCCGGCGCGGTTCTTTTCCACGCAGCCGCTCGGTGTCGAGCTTGCCGGGCAGGAGGTTGTTGATGGTGACGTTCCTGTCGGCGACGGTCCGCGCGACGCCCGCGAGGAACGAGGTCAGCCCGGCGCGCGCGCCGGAAGAAACGTCGAGACCCGGGATCGGCACATAGACCGACAGCGAGGTGATGTTGACGATGCGGCCGAAGCCGCGGCCTGCCATGCCGCCGATCACCGCCTGGATGAGTTCCAGCGGCGTCACCATGTTGTTGGTCACGCCTTCGAGGATCTGCGCGCGGGTCAGGTCGGCGAAATCGCGGCGCGGCGGGCCGCCATTGTTGTTGACCAGGATGTCGGGCGCCGGGCAAGCGGCGAGCAAGCGCCTTCTGGATTTCCGGTTTGGAGACATCTCCCGGCACTTCGGCCACCGTCACGCCGAAGCGGTCGCGGATTTCCGTTGCGGTGGCGGCGACGGTCTTTGCGTCGCGCCCGTTGACCACGATGTCGCAGCCGGCTTCCGCCAGCGCCATGGCGCAGCCGCGGCCCAGCCCCTTGCTCGACGCGCAGACGATGGCTTTCTTTCCCCGGATGCCGAGATCCATGATGCACTCCTCTTTTCGATGCCGCGGCAACCTATCCCGCCCGGTGCTTCAACCGCAACCGTCACACGCCTGTTGCATGAATTGGGGCATAGCAGGCGCGCCGCAACCGGTTGGGAAAGCTCGATGTCCGGCGAGAACACACGCAATTTCCGTACTTTGTTCATCTCCGATGTCCATCTAGGCTCGAAGCCCGCCAAGGCCGAGTTCCTGATCGATTTCCTGCGTCACCACGAAGCCGAGACGATCTACCTCGTCGGCGACATCGTCGATGGCTGGCGGTTGCGCCGCTCGTGGCACTGGCCGCAGTCGCACAACGACGTCGTGCAGAAACTGCTGCGCCAGGCGCGCAAGGGCACCCGCATCACCTACATCGCCGGCAATCACGACGAGTTTCTGCGCAATTTCCAGGGAACGCATTTCGGCGGCATCGTCGTTGCCGACCGGGCGATCCACGAGACCGCCGACGGACGGCGCTTCCTGGTCATCCATGGCGACCAGTTCGATTCCATCGTCCACAACGTCCGCTGGCTCGCCTATCTCGGCGACAAGGCTTACGACACGGCGATCGTCGTCAACCGGATCGTGGCGCGGTTCCGCCGCCTGTTCGGCATGCCTTACTGGTCGTTTTCGTCATGGGCGAAGGTGAAGGTCAAGAAAGCGGTCAATTTCATCAGCCATTTCCAGGTGATCGTCGCCCAGGAAGCCCACCGCTCGAACGTCGATGGCGTCATTTGCGGCCATATACACCATGCCGCGATGGAGCGGATTGAAGGCGTCGAATACGTCAACACCGGCGATTGGGTCGAAAGCTGCACGGCAGTAGCAGAAAATTTCGACGGGTCGATGGAAATCATCCACTGGGCGCATGTGCTTGCCGACGCGCCGATCTCGGGCGGCCGCTTTGTTCCCGTCGTCGTCGACGGCGAGGCCGCGGAAGCCGCCTGAGCCCTTGCCATGCACCGCAAACCGACGATGCACCTCCAGAAGGTGAAAACGCTGGCGTTTGACGCCCCCCTGGCCAGGAACCGCGAGCCGTCGGCCGCTTGCCGGCACGCGTCGCGAATTCGGCGTGCTCGGGACGTCGCCTTGTTTCGAAGTTGGACCGAAGCGCGAAATTTTCGAACGGCAAAACCCGAAGCAGGAGGTGTCGGCCCCTCATCGTCCGACATCCTTGCCAACCGCGGCTTGAGCCGGAGTGCCGATGTTGCGGCCATCTCTCCTCTCCCCGTCCTCACAGGGAGAGGATGCCGCCCATTCGACTTCGCTCAGGGGGCAGGTGAGGGGCGGCGCGGCCGGTCAAAGCCCATGGCAGCTGGCACTATTCCGTCGGCCGATCCTAGACATAAATCGATTAGGCCAGATGGTTTCCAGCCTGTGGAGGCCATGATATGGAGCGTGAAGGCCGGCAAACATGCTGCCCGGCCGCGCCTGCTCCCTCCGGCTTCCTCGATGTCGCTCCCGCCGCTAACGCCTGAACAGCTCGTCAAACCGCGCCATTTCGAGCTGCGAATCTCGCTCATTTTCATGGCGATCTTCATTTCGTCCGGCGTCCATCTCCCTTATTTCCCGGTGTGGCTGGAAGCAAACGGCTTCAACGCCGAAGAAATAGCGGTCATTCTTGCCGCGCCGATGTTCCTGCGCGTCGTGACGACACCCATAATATCGACGCTGGCCGACCGGGCCATCGATCGCGCCGATGTGCTGATCGGGCTTTGCGGAGCGTCGCTGGCGCTTTCCTCCGGTTATTTCCTGCCACCAAGCTACGGCGCTGTGCTCGGCGTGTCGCTGGCGCTGGCGATCGTGTGGACGCCGCATTCGCCGCTCGTCGATTCGCTGGCGCTTTCCGGTGTGCGGCGTTTCGGCTGCGATTATTCGAAAATGCGCATATGGGGCTCGGTGGTGTTCTTTTGCGCGAACTTCTTCGGCGGCGTGATCATCGCGTACACCAGCGAGAACATCGTCCCCGTGATGATTTCCGTAGGGCTCGCCGCCGGCCTCGCCTCCTCCTTCATGGCGCCGCGCCTCGGCCGGCCGCGCCGGGCGTCGCCGCTGTCGGCCGCCGACCTGCCGGAGGCCGCACCGTCGCTGATGCGGCCGTATTTCCTCTACTTCGTAGCGAGCGCGGGCGTCACCGTCGCCAGCCATGCGCTTTCTTTACGCATTCGTCTCCATCTATTGGAAATCGCTCGGTATTTCCGATTCGACGATCGGTATGCTCTGGGCCTTCGCGGTGGTTGCCGAGGTTGGCATGTTCATGGTCTTCACGCGGCTTTTCGGCTCGGTGCCCGCCACGACTACCCTGATCATCGCTTCGATTGCCGCGGCGGTTCGCTGGATCGCCTTTCCGCTAGTCTGGCCGAGCGGGGCGGGTGTCGCCGGCTTTTTCGTCGTCCAGGCGCTGCATGCGGTATCCACTGGCCTGATCCTGCTCAGCCTGCAGAAAATGATCGCCGAAACCGTGTCCGAAGAACGCATGGGTGCTGCGCAAGGCGTCAACTATTTCGCCAGCGGCTTCGGCCTGGCGATCATGACCTTGCTGTCCGGACCTCTCTACGAGGCGATCGGAGAGGACGGTTTCTATGTGATGGCGGCAACCGCGCTGGGCGGGTTCGCGCTGGCGATCATGGCGCGCCGCTCAGCCCCAAAGCGCGGGCTCTGGCGCTGATACCAGCGATCCCTCGTAGACAAGGCCGGGCGAGCGTTCGCGGGCGAGCAACAGCGGTCCGTCGAGATCGACGAAATCGGCGCCTTGCGCCAGGAGCACGGCCGGCGCCATCGCCAGGGAGGTGCCGACCATGCAGCCCACCATCACGCCGAAGCCCAGTTCGCGTGCCCGGTCGCGCAGCATGAGCGCGGCGGTCAGCCCGCCGGCCTTGTCGAGCTTGATGTTGACGGCGTCGTAGAGGCCCGTCAGCGCATCGAGCCCGTCGGCGGTATGGACGCTCTCATCGGCGCAGATCGGCACCGGGCGCGCGATATGGCGCAACAACTGGTCCTTGCCGGCGGGCAGCGGCTGCTCGATCAGCGCGATACCGAGTTCTGCCGCCGCTGCCATGTTTTCGCGAATGTTTTCCTCGCTCCAGCCTTCATTCGCATCGAGGATGATCTTGCTGTTGGGTGCGGCTTCGACGACCGCGCGGATGCGGGCGATGTCGCTGTCGCCGCCGATCTTCACCTTGAGCAGCGGCCGCCGGGCATTTTCCCTGGCTTGCGCCGCCATCGCCTCCGGTTCGCCGAGCGACAGGGTGAAAGCCGTTTCAAGCGGCGCAGGTGCCTCCCTGCAGACGCTTTCGTGGACACGCCTGCCGCTGATCTTCGCCTCCAGATCCCATAGGGCGCAATCCACGGCATTGCGTGCTGCGCCGGCCGCCATCACTTCGAGCAAGGCTTCGCGGCTGATGCCGTTGGCGATATCCGGCCGTGCCGCTTCGATCGCCTCGCGAACGCTCTCCATCGTCTCGCCATAGCGCCGGTAGGGAACGCATTCGCCGCGTCCGCGATGCTTGCCGTCGCTTATCGTGCAGGTCAGCACTTCGGCCTCGGTCTTCGAGCCGCGCGAAATGGTGAAGGTTCCGGCGATCGGAAAACGCTCGGCCTCGACGGAAATGTCACGCGGCATATTTTTCTTCCTTGGAATCAGCGCGGTAGGTTGCTGCAAAGTGACAGACCGAAGGCGACGGGTTAAGACTTCACGCCATGTTGAATGATGCTCCCCTGGAAGCAAGCCGCACGCCGGACTCGCAGAATCATCCTCAAATCGAGATTCGCGAGGAGGGGAATGCGCTGGTGTGCGCGATTTCCGGCAATTGGACGACGCGCCGCGTCCATTTCATCGACGATGAGATGCGTGCGCTGGAATCGCGCCGCGACATCAAGACGATGACTTTGGACGTTTCGGGAATCCAGCGCATCGACACGGCCGGCGCCTGGCTCATCGAGCGCCTGCTTGCGGCGAACGCCGCGCGCGGCGTCGAGACGACCCTTGAAGGCAAGAGCGAGGCAGCGAGCGTCCTCCTCAATGCGGTGGGAGAGGCGACAAGGGGCAAGGAAGTCCCATCTGCGCCGGTTCCGTCGAATATCGTCATCCGCTTCCTCGAAATGGTCGGGCGCTCGGTCTATGCGGGCCGCGACGATTTCATCGCCGGCATGCACATTCTGGGTTCGACGATCCGTGGCGCGCAGATGAAACTGGGCCGGGGGAATGCGATCAACATGGCCGCGATCGTCGCGCAGATCGACCGCATGGGCGTTGGCGCGATTCCCGTGGTCGTCCTCATGGCGGCAATCGTCGGCGCCATCGTTGCCCAGCAGGGTGCGTTCCAGCTGCGCTATTTCGGCGCCGAGATATTCGTCGTCGATCTGGTCGGCATTCTCGTCCTTCGCGAGCTTGGCGTCCTGCTTACGGCCATCATGATCGCCGGCCGTTCCGGCAGCGCCATCACCGCCGAAATAGGCTCGATGAAAATGCGCGAGGAGGTCGATGCGCTGACCGTCATCGGCTTGAACCCCGTCGGCGTGCTGGTCTTTCCGCGCCTCGTCGCCTTGGTGGTCGCGCTGCCCTGCCTGACGATCGCGGCGAACTTCGCGGCAATAGGCGGGGCGATCGCGGTTGCATGGTTCTACTCGAACATTCCGCCGGAAGCGTTCATCGACCGCATGCGCGCCAGCATCGATCTTTCGACCATCTTCGCCGGCCTTATCAAGGCTCCGTTCATGGCACTCATCATCGGCATCATCGGTTCCGTCGAAGGCATGAAGGTCGGCGGCAGCGCCGAATCGCTGGGCCTCCATGTGACGTCTTCGGTGGTGAAGTCCATCTTCGTGGTGATCATCGTCGACGGATTGTTCGCGATGTTCTACGCGGCGATCGATTTTTAGGGCGGCGGATGCGCAGCAGGAAACAGAGGATCATCGAAGACGAACCGCGTTCGAATGGTCAGCACGAGGTCGTCCTGTCCGTGCGCGATGTCACGGTCGCCTTCGGCGACAAGGTCGTTCTCGACAAGCTGTCGCTCGATATCTATCGCGGCGAGATTCTCGGCTTCGTCGGCGCTTCGGGCGCGGGCAAATCCGTGCTGCTTCGAACCATCCTCGGCCTCACCAAGAAAAGTTCCGGCACGATCAAGCTGTTCGGCATCGATGTCGACAAGGCGAGTGAACTGGATCGGCAGCGGCTCGACATGCGGCTCGGCGTGCTGTTTCAGCATGGCGCATTGTTTTCGGCGCTCACCGTCCAGGAGAACGTCCAGGTGCCGATGCGCGAATATCTGGATCTGCCGAAAAAACTGATGGACGAACTGGCCTTGCTCAAGATCGAGCTTGTCGGGCTGCCGCGCGACGCGGCGGTGAAGTTTCCCTCGGAACTGTCGGGCGGCATGATCAAGCGTGCTGCTCTGGCCCGCGCGCTGGCGCTCGATCCGGACATCGTTTTCCTCGACGAACCGACCTCTGGCCTCGACCCGATAGGTGCCGCGGATTTCGACGAACTGGTCGCCAAGCTGCGCGACACGATGGGACTGACCGTTTATATGGTCACCCACGACCTCGACAGCCTGTTCTCGGTCTGTGACCGAATCGCAGTACTTGGTAAGAAGAAGGTTCTCGTCGAAGGCACGGTCAAGGACATGCTGGCAAGCGAGGAACCTTGGGTTAAATCCTATTTCCGCGGCAAGAGGGCGCGGCAACTCGACCTCGCGGCGAGGAACTAGGGCGCATGGAAACCAAAGCCAATTACGTCATCGTCGGTATTTTCACGCTCGCCGCGATTCTCGCTGCATTCGGCTTCGTCTACTGGACGGCGGCGATCGGCGATCGTGGCGAAACGATCGAACTGCGCGTTCGCATTCCGGGTTCGGCGTCCGGCCTGGGCCGCGGCAGCGCGGTCCTGTTCAACGGCGTGAAGGTGGGTGATGTCCAGCGCGTCTTCATCGACGTCGACAATCCGAGCGTGGCGATCGCCGATACCCTCGTCGACCGCTATACGCCGATCACCCGCTCGACCCAGGCCGATATCGGCCTCGCCGGCCTCACCGGTCAGGCGAATATCGAATTGAAGGGCGCCGATTCCAAGGAGCCCAACATCCTCGACGAAGCTGAGGCGAACGGCACAGTCGCCGAAATCGTCGCCAATCCATCGGCGGTCACTAATCTTCTCCAGACCGCCCAGGATATCTTCAAGCGTGCCGACAATGTCTTGTCGCAACTCGAGGGGTTCGTGGGCGATGCCCGTGGCCCGCTGACCCAGACCGTCGAGAACGCACAGAAATTTTCCGACGCGCTGGCTGCCAACGCCGACGGCGTCGAAAAATTCCTTTCCGCCGTCAGCGCGCTTTCCGATGAACTGGCGGGCGTCTCCGGCAAGCTCGACGGAACGCTCGCTGCCGCCGAACAATTGCTGAAATCGGTCGACCGCGACAAGGTCGCCACGATCGTCGAAAATGTCGAGACCTTCACCAAGAGCTTGGGCGACAGCAGCGACGAGCTCGAAAGAATCGTTGCCAGCGTCGATACCACGGTCAAATCGGTTAACGAGTTTGCCGGCAGGGCGAGCGCCACGCTCGAAAAGGTCGACGGGGTGATCGGGGCGGTCGATCCGGCGACAGTTCGTCAGGCGCTCACCGACATCGGCAAAGCCAGCGAAACCGCCAATCGCGCCGCCGCGGACGTAGCCAAGGTGACCGACAAGTTCGGCGACCGGGCCGACGACGTCGACCAGATGATCAGCGATGCGCAACAGCTTGCCGAACGGCTGAACCAGGCTTCGCTTCGCGTCGATGGCGTGCTGGCCAAGGTCGACAGTCTGCTCGGTTCCGGCGAGGCGGAGGGAGTGATGTCGGATGCTAGCCAGACCTTGAAGTCGTTCAAGCAGGTCGCCGACACACTCAACGCGCGCCTCGGCACGATCACTGACGGTTTCGCGCGCTTCTCCAATCAGGGGCTGCGCGAGATCGAGGCGTTGGCGCGCGACAGTCGCCGGTCGATCAACCGCATCGAGGAGGCGGTCAGCGATCTCGAACGCAACCCGCAGCGCATATTGAGCGGTGGAGAGGGCGAGGTTCGCCAGTATGACGGCCGCGCCCGCCGTTGACATCGGCGGCGCCACCCATCAAGAGAGAACCTTGATGGGGATGCAAGGCCTTGAATTCATGAGTCTCCGGGGAGCCGCAGGTGAAATCTGGTAAGCTTTTGTCCGGGGCGGCCTTTCTGATCCTTGCTCTCTCAGGTTGTGCCGCATTGCCCGGTGGCGGACCAGCGCCCCTCGATACCTATGAACTGTCGGCGCGCAAGCCCGATACCGGCCGCAGCCGCCGCGGCACCCAGGTACTGATCGCCGAACCTTCCGCGCTGAAATCTCTCGATGGCCAGAACATCGTCATCAGGCCGGCGCCGGGCGTCATCCAGTATCTCAAGGGCGCGCAATGGGCTGACCGCCTGCCCAAGGTCATCCAGGCCCGTCTGGCCGAATCGTTCCAGCGTTCCGGCAGCTTCGGCGGCATCGGAAAACCGGGCGAGGGGCTTGCCATCGACTACCAGGTGATCACGGAAATCCGCGCCTTCCAGGTCGATGTCGGCCAGGGAAGCACTGCCGATGTCGAGATTTTCGTCAAAGTGCTGAACGACCGCAACGGCGTTGTCCGCGCATCGCGCAGCTTCGAGAGCAGCGTGCCGGTTGGCGGCGGCAAGGGCAACGACGACTACATAAAAGCCCTCGACACCGCCTTCGGCAACGTCGCGGAGGAGATCGTCGGCTGGTCGGTTTCCGTGATGTAGTCGTTGCCATGCACCCCAGCTGGGAAGTCTGGCGACGAAAAAACACCCAGCCGGCAGGGTCCAGGACGAAACAAAAAGGCGGGAAACAATCTCCCGCCTTTTTTGTTTTCCGGCAGTCGAGCGGTTTACCGCAGACGGCCGCTGGCATGCGCCAGCATCGTATAGACCTTGCCGGTGTCTGACGTGAGATAGGTCTGCGTCATGATGTTCTCGCGATCGTTGCGAGCAACATCCTTCAGCAGTTTCTCGAAGTCGTCGCAGTAGCGATCGACGGCGGCCCGGAACTCGGCGTCGGCCTGATATTTGCGGCGGATCTCGTCGAAGGTCTGCTGGCCCTTCAGCGTATACAGGCGCCGGGTGAACACATCGCGTTCGCCGCGGCGGTAACGGTCCCACAACTCGATCGAGGCTTCATGATCGATGGCGCGGGCGATATCGACCGACAGCGAATTCAGCGACTCGACCACGTGGAGCGGCGAGCGCTGGCTGGCCGCCGGGCGCGGTGCCTCGGCCGGCTTGGCCTCGGCCTCGTCGCGCGAAGCATTGGTCAAGAGATCGCTGACCCATCCGCCGGCGCGCTGTTGCCCGTTGTTGCGGGGCTGAACCGCCGTCGGAACGTCGATCGCACCGCGCAATGCGGGCGCGGCCGCGGGACGGCGCTCCGGCAGCGGTGCCGGTTCGGCCGGGCGACGGGCCGGCTCGGCCGGCCGCGGCTGCGGCGCCGACACGACAGGCCGGTTCGACCGACCGTCCGAAACATCGACCGTTCGGCCAGAACGCGCAACGATTTCAGACAGTTCCTTCAACGCATTGATCTGCTCTGTGACGGCTCGGCGAATCGCGGTGGTCGATTCCTTGGCCTCCATCGGCATGTCGAGAACGCCCCGTTTCAGCTCGGCGCGGGTCTGCTCCAACTCCTCGCGGATATTGCCGGCTGTGCGCCGCATCTCGTCGGTTGCGGTCGCGAAACGCTGCGTGGCCGATTCCACGACCTCCGAAATCGAGGCTCGGATCTGGTCGGTCGATTTGCGCGTGCGGCCTTCCGCAGTCTCGAGAGCGCGCGCGACGATGTTATCGAACGAATGCATCATGCGTTCGATGTCCTCGGACTTCTTGACCAGGCCGGCCGCGAGTTCCTCCAAGGCGCCCTGACGTTCGTCGAGCGTCGAGGCGAGGTTGGTCTGGGCGCTGCCGAGCAGGTCGGAGGCCGTGGACAGGAGCTTGCTGTGCTCTTCGAACCTGCCTCGCGATCGCGGCGACGTCCTTCAGCGTGTTCGACGACAGGTCGGTCAACCGGCCTGCATTGGCGTCGATCAGGCGAGCGGAACTGGCGAAGGTCTGCGCCGCCTTTTCCGTGGTGACGGCGAAGCTGCGGGTCGTCGAAGTCAGCCGTTCGTCGACGCCGATCAGGTTCTCCGCGGCCTTTTCGATCAGTTCGCTCAGCTGCGAGTTGGAGTTCGACAGCCGGTCGATCAGCCCAGTGACGCTCTCGGCGAGACTTGATTTTGCGCCCTCCACGGCAGTCAGCGTTTCGGCTGTGCGGTTGGCCAGCGCGTTGACGAGCGCTGCATTTTCCGTGCGCAGCCGTTCGGTCGCGCGCTGGGTGGCATCTTCGAGGCTCTTCTGCAGTTCGCCGCCGCTTTCCGCGAAACGTTCGACCAGCGGCCTGGCCGTTTCGTCGAGGATCTTGGAGATCTCGGCCGAACGGCTTGCCAGCATGGCATTCAGTTCTCGTGTGTTCTCGCCGATCGACTTGGCGGCCTCGTTGGTCCGCTGGCTGATGTGCTGTCCGACGGCCGAGAATGTTTCGGCGATCACGTTGGCGCGCTGGACGAGGCGGGATTCGCTTTCCGCGACCTTTTCGTTCAGCTTCTGGCCGATCGTCTCGGCGCTCGCTGCGAGGCGGGTTTCGACATCCGCGGCGTGGCCGGCGACACGCATGGCGATGGTATCCACGCCTGCTGCAAGCCTCTGGTCGGCCGCGGCCAGAGCTTCGCTGATGGCTTCGGCACGTGCGTCGAGTTCGGCGGACGTCTGATGTGTCCGCGCGATGATGCGCTGCTCGGTTTCGTCGAAGACATTCGCGATGTCCGCCGCACGTGCCGTGATGGCGGAGGCGGTATCGCCGACACGCGCAGCCAGTTGCTGGTCGGCGGCCTCGAAGGTGCGTGCGAGTTCCGCGGCGCGAGCCTCCAGGGAGGTCGCTGGTTTCGTTGACCCGAGCCGACAGGCGCATGTCGGCGTCGTCGAAGGACCGCACGATTTCGCCCGTGCGCGCTATCAGGCTGTCTGCTGTTTCGCCGGCGCGTGCTGCCAGACGCTGGTCGGCATCGTCGAACGAACGGACGATTTCCGCCGCCTTGGCGACGATGGAGCCGGCCGCTTCGGAAGCACGGGCGGCAATGACGCCGCTGGTTTCCTCGGCGCGGGCAACAAGGCGCCGGTCGGCTTCCTCGAAGGTGCGGGCGATTTCCTCTGCGCGGGCCTGCAATGTCTCGGCGGTTTCGCTGGCGCGTGTGGCCAACTGCTTATCGACATCGTCGAACGAGCGGGCAATATCGGCCGCCTTGGCGAAAATCGAGCCTGCGACCTCGGACACCCGCACCGAAATTGCGTTGGTGGTTTCCTCTGCCCGGGATGCCAGGCGCTGATCGGCATCGTCGAAACTGCGGGCGATGTCATCGGCCCGCGCGGCGAGCACGCTAGCCGTTTCTTCGACCCGCGAGACCAGCATTCCGGCAGTTTCCTCTGCACGTGTCGAGAGCCGCTGATCGGCGGCGTCGAAGGCCTGGACGACCGTGTCCGCCCGCGCTGCGATCGCCTCGGCGGTTTCGTCGACGCGGGCAACGAGGCGCCGGTCGGCTTCCTCGAAGGTGCGGGTCACGTCGGCTACGCGATTGATCAGCGAACCTGCTGATTCCAGCGCACGCGCCGAAAGCCGCTCGTCGGCCTGGTCGAAGGTTTGCGCAATCTCGGCCGCGCGCGCGGCGAGAGCTTCGGCGGTCTGTTCGGCCCGGCTGGCGATCCGTTCGTCGGCGTCGACAATGGCCTTGCCGGCCTCCTCGCCCAGCGCCGAGGTTATCGCTAGCACCTTTTCACGCAACGCCCCGGCAACTGCGCCGGCGCTCCGTTCGAGAACACCCCGGACATTATCGATGCCGGTCGCCAGCGCACGTTCCATCGTGCTGGTCCGTTCTTCAATGACGCCAGTCTGCCGCCGGAACGTTTCTTCGATCTTCTCGACGTCGGCAGAGAGCGCTTCGGAGATGTCTGCCCGGCGATCGGCAAGCGTCTGGATATGCGCGACCACGGCATTGTCGATGTCGGCGCGGGTTTCGCCAAGGCGCCTGAGATCGTCGTCGAGAGCGTGTGTCAGCATGCTACGGCCTTCGGCGAGCTTGCCGACATGGCCGGCGATCGTCTCGTCGATGCCGGAGCGGGCTTCTGCAAGTTTCTCCAGATCTTCTTCGAGGGCGCGCGCGAGAACGTCTCGTCCCTCGGCGAGCTTGCCGACCTGACTGGCAACGATCTGGTCGATGTTGGCGCGGCTGTCGTTGAGTTTCTCCAGATCCGCCTGGAGCGCGCGCGAAAGAATATCGCGGCCCTCGGCGAGCTTGCCGACCTGGCCGGCGACGATCTGGTCGATGCCGGCGCGGCTCTCGTTGAGCTTTTCCAGATCCGCCTGAAGCGCGCGCGAAAGGATATCGCGGCCTTCGGCGAGTTTTTCGACCTGGCCGGCGACGATATTGTCGATGTCCGCGCGGCTGTCGTTGAGTTTCTGCAGATCGGCTTCCAGCGCGCGCGAAAGGATGTCGCGCCCCTCGGCCAGCTTTCCGACCTGGCCGGCGACGATATTGTCGATGCCGGCCCGGCTTTCCTGCAACTTCTGCAGATCGGCTTCGAGCGCGTTGGCCAAGGATATTGCGGCCCTCGGCGAGCTTGCTGACGTGTGTGGTGATGGTTTCGTCGATCGCGGCCCTGGTCTGGCCAAGCTTCTGCAAGTCTTCGCTCAGGGCGCGCGCCAGCGCGCTGCGGCCGGCATCCAGCCGCTCGAGCTGGCCTCCGAGTTCCGCGTCGATCGTCGCGCGCTGCTCGGTGATCTTGTGCAGGTCGTCGTCGAGAGCCCTTGAAAGGATGGTGCGTCCTTCGGCGAGCTTCTGCAGGTGCGAGCCGATCGCCAGGTCGATCTCGGTGCGGCCGTCGGCAAATTTCTGCAGGTCCTCATGCAGTGACGCTGCCATGCGCTCGCGGCTCTCGGCGAGTTTCTGGGAATGGTTCTCCACCGCTGCGTCGATATCGGCGCGTGCTTCCGCAAGTTTCTGGATGTCCGCTTCGAAGGCTTCGCCGATGGTATTGCGGCCTGCCTCCAGCCGGTGCGCAAACTCCGAGGCCCGGGCCTCGAGCATGGTCGACGTCGACATGACGATATCGGCCATTTCGGCGCCGATCTGCGCCTTGCCTTCGTCGATCATGGCCGACAAGTCCTGCTTGCCGCTGGTGAAGGTGTTCGCGATCTCGCGGGCGCGTTCGACCAGTGTGTCGTTGATCTGGCGGGCGCGTGCTTCGAGCGCGGCATTCAGCTTCTGGGTGCCGGTGTCGAGAGCCTCGGCGCGGGTCTGGAATTCGCCGATCAGCGCCTGGCCACGCTCGGCGAGCGTGGTTTCGATGCTCTTCAGGCGTGTTTCCAGTTCGGCGTTCAGACTGTCCGTTGCGCCGCCGAGCAGCGAAACCATGCCAGTCGCGCGTTCGTCCAGCATCTGCGACAGCGAGCGGGTGACGTCGTCGGTGCTCTGGGTGAGCGTTGCAATGCGCGTGTCGAGAAGGCTGGCGAAGGCTTCGCCGGAAGTGGTGATGCGTTCCGAAATCGTATCCATCCGCTGGTCGATCGAATCGTAGATCGACGAGCCGCTCTCGTTGATGCGATCGATCAGCGTGCCACCGGAATCGGTGATCGTCATCGAAAGCTTGGTCGAAGCAGCCAGGATGCTGTCGCGGATCATGTCGGTTGCAGAACCGAGTTCGTCGCGCAGCGTTTCATGGGCGCCGGAGATGGAACTGCGGACGCGTTCGGCATGGCTGATCAGCGCGTCGCGTTCGCTCCCCAGTCCGTCGACCAGGGTGCGGATGCGCATTTCATTCTGCGAATAGGCCCGCTCCAGTTCATTGACCTCGGTGTGGACGAGGGTTTCGAGCTCGACGGCACGAGCCAGCGTGCGCTCGATTCCTTCGCCCATGGCCGCGACCTCGCGGCGGACGGCCTGGCCGACCATCATGACCCGGTCCTGCGCCATGTTTCGGGTTCGACGAAGCGGAACGCCAATTCGGTCATCGACCGCGCCGCCATGCGCATTTCCTGGGCCCGGCGCATCATCGCGGCAAAGGCCCAGAACAAGATCACCGGAAGCAGTGTCCCGACGGCGAGCAGGACCAGATATGGCCGCGCGATAGTTGCTGGCCGGTGCGGATCTGCCAGATCTCCGGGCCGAACAGCATCTGTGCCAAAAGGAGACCGCCGCCGACCCAGGCGACGGTGAACAGCGCAGCCGTCCAGTAGGGCGCGGTCGAGGAACGCCGGTTCAGGCCGTTGACGGCCGCGCGAAAATCCTTCTGCCGGTCGTCATTGGCGGGCGTGAAGCCCTTTGCCGGCGGCGGCGTGTACTCCTCAGGCTCGTCCACCGGCCGAAGTCCCATCGGCAGATGCGGCTCGGTTTCGGATTTCTCCTTGGCGATCTTGGACGACGTCTTGCCGTTTTCGGCCTTGGGTGCTGTCTTGCCGTTCTCGGCTTCCGGCTGCGGCGGCGGCAGGCGTGGTTCCGTTGCGGCTCTCGCGAGCCAGTTCGTCGGCGGCCTGTGAAATCTGCGCCTCGAGATCTTCCATGGAAGCAGCGATATCGAGATCGCCGTCAACGCCCCCAGTCAGATCGAAATCGAGCGCCTCCTCCAGTTCCTTGGCAACGTCGCTGTCAAGATTTTGTGTCGTCGATGTCTTTCGCGCCATGCCGCCATTACCCTGTACAAAAAGGCGCAGCCGAACCAAACGTGGTTCCTCGTCGGCCGCGCGCGTGGCTTGTTATGGTCTTGCCGTATCGTAGTGGCACACAACGGTAAAGGGAACCCGCATTAGGCCACATGCGTAAAAGTTTAAACATAGGGTTAACACCCCGGCCTTTCAGGCCTTTTCCGGCAAGTTCCATCCCGCCGAACTCTATAGAGCGCAGACATTAACTCGTTGTCCACATGATTGACGTAGTTTGAGCGATTATCGCTACGAAAATTTCAGGAGTGGGATGCCGATGGCATTGCAAAATTCCAGGGCCGTCGCCTTTGACCGCCCGGGAGGCGAATCGTCGGTTTCATCGCGGTCGCGACCGATAGATCTTAAGCATCTCGCGCGTCAGACCCTCGGCGATCGCGCAGTCGAACAGGAAGTGCTGGCGATGTTCGCGACCCAGGCGCTTATCGTGCGGGACAGGATCCTGAACGCCAGCGCCAGCGAACGTTTCCACCTCGCGCATGGGCTAAAGGGCTCCGCACGCGGCATCGGCGCCTTCGCGTTGGCCGATTGCGCCGGCGAGATAGAGTCGCGTCCCGACGACCCCAGCGCACTGAAACGTCTCGCCGCTGCTGATCGACGAGGTCCGCGACTTCATCGCCGCGGTCAGCCGCTGATATCGTTTCGGCGGACTTTCCCGCAAATACGCCATTTGGCGGCGCTTTTCAGCCGCAGTTGACTTGCGCGCCGGAGTGATTATCTCGGCGGAGGATTTCCGGGACCGCGCATCAGAAGGCCGCCGCATGACCAAGCTTTCCTATATCGCCTTCGACGGCACCCGTTTCGACGTCGAGGCCGAGAACGGCTCGACGGTGATGGAAAATGCCATTCGCAACGCCGTGCCGGGCATCGAGGCGGAATGCGGCGGCGCTTGCGCCTGCGCGACCTGCCACGTCTATGTCGACGAGGCATGGACCGACGTCGTCGGCGAACCGGAAGCCATGGAAGAGGACATGCTCGATTTCGCGTTCGATGTCCGGCCAAACTCGCGATTGTCCTGCCAGATCAAGGTGCGTGACGAACTCGACGGCCTTGTGGTGCAGATACCCGAGCGCCAAGGCTGAGCGCGGCGCTTCGCCGGGTCCAATCACTTTCCGCCGCTGGCCTGCTGGCCTTGCACCGCCGCTTCTGAAAGAGTGCCGGCGCTGGGAGCCCAGGATTGCCGGATGAACAGCATGACCACCACCAAGACCGACGTCGTCATTATCGGGGCAGGGCCGGTCGGCCTGTTCGCCGTGTTCGAGCTCGGTCTTTTCGACATGAAATGCCATCTGATCGATATTCTCGACCGGCCCGGCGGCCAGTGCGCGGAGCTTTATCCCGAAAAGCCGATCTACGACATTCCGGCCTGGCCGAAGATCTCGGCGCAGGGCCTTGTCGACCGGCTGATGGAGCAGATAGCGCCGTTCAATCCGCAGTTCACCTTCAACCGCATGGTCTCCGGCCTGGAACGGCTGGAGGACGGCGGTTTCCGCGTGACGACCGACGAAAACGAGGTGATCGAGGCGAAAGTCGTGGTGATCGCGGCTGGCGGCGGTTCGTTCCAGCCGAAGCGCCCGCCGATCCCCGGCATCGAAGCTTACGAGGGCACGAGCGTCTTTTATTCGGTGCGCCGCATGGAGGAGTTCCGAGGACACGACCTTGTCATCGTCGGCGGCGGCAATTCGGCGCTAGACTGGACGCTCAACCTGCAGCCCGTCGCGAAAAGCGTCACGCTGGTCCACCGGCGGCCGGAATTCCGCGCAGCACCCGACAGCGTCAACAAGATGTTCGCCATGCAGGAGATGAAAGAACTCGAATTCCAGGTCGGGCAGGTGACCGGCCTGACGGGCGAGGGCGGCCAGCTCAGATCAGCCACCATAAAGGGCGCGGAAGGCGATATCGAAATACCGTGCACCCGCATGCTGCCGTTCTTCGGGCTGACGATGAAGCTCGGGCCGATCGCCGAATGGGGCCTTAATCTCCACGAGAACCTCATCCCGGTCGATACTGAAAAGTTCGAGACCTCGGTGCCCGGCATCTTTGCCGTCGGCGATATCAACTGGTATCCCGGCAAGCTGAAGCTCATCCTGTCCGGTTTCCATGAGGTGGCGCTGATGGCGCAGGCGGCCAAACGCATCGTCAGTCCGGGCGAGCGGATCGTCTTCCAGTACACGACTTCGTCGACCAGCCTGCAGAAGAAGCTTGGGGTTTTGTAGCCTTTTACCTTGGACAGTATTTTACGGGCTGACTCTCAAGCGGTTTTACCGATCGGTGTTGGCGAAGTTCGGCCCATTTTGAACTTCGCCCTGAATGCCCGCGGTGTTTGCGCTTTGATGGCGCGGAACTGCCGGTTGAAATTAGCGAGGTTGGAGTAACCGACTGCCTCCGCGATGTGGGCGATCGGGCGCTCGGTGCCGATCAGCAGCGAACAGGCTTCGCCGACGCGCAGCCGCGCCACGTACTGCATCACCGTCAGGTTGGTGTGGCGGCGAAAAAGCCGGTGCAGAGCCGAAATGCTGAGGAATGCAATGTCGGCCAGCTCGGGGATCGAAATCTCGTCCTGATAATGCGCGTGGATATGCGCCAGGATGCGGTCGATGCGCGGCCGGTCGGCAGGAGTGGCGGGAGCGCGGCCGGCCGCCGGGCTTGCCAGCTGCATCGGCGCCGGATCACGGGTCAGCGTGGTCAAGACCTGCATCAACGCCAGCAGGCGCTGGTCGGGCGGCAAATCCGGCATCGCCTCGATTGCCGGACGAACCTTGCCGACCGTATCCTTCGAGAAAGCAATGCCACGGCCGGCGCCCCGCAGCATGATGCGCACAGTGCTCAGCTCCGGCAGCAGGTCGGCGAGCGGCTCGGCCCATTCCGGTGTGAACCACATGACCAGCGCGACGTGCGGCCGCTCCGGATCGATCTTTTCGGCGGAGCACCAGGTATGGGGCAGGTTCGGCCCGAGCAACACCAGGTCGCCGTCGTCGTAACTGCCGATATGGTCGCCGATGAAACGCTGGCCACGGCTGTTGAGCGTGAGCGTCAGCTCGTATTCCGGATGATGATGCCACTGAAACGGGATTTCGGTTTCCAGCCGGCGGTTGAGCAACGTCCATGACGTCCCTTCCGCTACGGTTACCTTTTCCAGTAGCGGTCTCAAAACCCCTCCATTACGCCAAAACGGCGCAGCCATCTGCGCTTGACGCCATAATAGTATCAGTTTTCGCGCTTGGTCGCCAACACCGGTTTTCCGGCCGCGTTATGGTGGCTCATCAAGTTTCTACGGAGGAAAACCAGATGAGCGCAGCTCTCGACGTCAAGACCGACAGCCACCCGACTACCCGCCGCGTCACCACGCAGCTCAAGGATATCCAAAAAAAACTGCCGCTGCGGGTGCTTTCGCCCGAGGACTGGAAGCACTGGACGACGAACGGCTATGTGATCGTTCGCAATGCCGTACCTGCGGAAAATGTGAAGCGCTTGACGGATTTGCTCTGGGAATTCCAGGAGATGGATCCGAACGATCCGGAAAGCTGGTACAAGCCGCAACTGCGCGACCACGCCATGAAGGAGCTCAACAACACCGGCATGGTCGAGATCTACAATCACCAGTTTCTCTGGGATAATCGGCAGAACACCCGTGTCTACGACGCCTTCGTCGATATCTGGGACATGGAAGAGCTCTGGGTCACCATCGACCGCGCCAACCTCAACCCGCCCAACAGGGGCGCCCGCTCGACGAACGGCTTCATCCACTGGGATGCGGACACCTCGCTGAAGCCGCTGCCGATCGGCGTCCAGGGCGTGCTGTCGCTGGTCAAGCAGGACGGCGACGTCGGCGGCTTCCAGTGCATCCCCGAGCTCTTCCAGAACCTCGAGGAATGGATCAAGACGCAGCCCGCCGACCGCAATCCGAAGGCGCCGAACATCGAAGGTTTCGAGATCGCCAACATCAGCATGAACCCCGGCGACCTTCTGATCTTCAACAGCCTTCTGGCGCACGGAATTCGGCCGAACCGCTCGGAAAACCGTGTTCGCATGGCGCAATACATCGCCATGCAGCCGGCCGAGGAAGAAAATGCCGAAGAGCGGCAGATACGCATCGATAGCTGGAAGAACCGTGAATCGCCGAAGCGCGCGGCCTTTCCCGGCGATCCGCGCGAATGGGAGAAGACCCGCTACGAAACGGCCAGGCTCACCGACCTCGGCGAGAAGTTGCTCGGATTGAAGAACTGGAATTAAGCAGCTGGGGGCGAAGGAGTTTTCCTCCTTCGCCCGTCCGCTGTCATGGCCTCTTGTTGGCCTCGATGCGTTCCATCCTGTAACGCAGCAGCCGGATGATGCGGCTTTCGAAATTGATGCCTTCCACCCTGTCGAACTCGTCCTGCGCGCGATCATGCCGGGCGAGTATTTTTTCCGACGTCGTCTTTGCTTTGGTCGCCGCGACCCGGCAATTCTGCTGGCGGCCGATGGCCTTCAGCGCCTGCTCAAGCTCGCGCGCGTGGTTCTTGGCGATCACCACATGGCTTTCCTCGTGCCGCTTGATGTCGGACGACAGCGTGTCCCAGATCAGCCTTGTATCGCCGTCGGCCCTTGCCCGCTGACGCCAGCGCGGCAGGATCATCTTTGCCCTGACGCTGACCGATGCCTTGACGACGGTGCAACTGCCGTTGCTCTCGGCATAGGCCAGCCGCGTCGTGAATTCCATCTGGGTGGCGCCCGGATGCCGTTTGCCGGTGCTTTTCACGTGAGGGCCGCGTTTGCCGAGTTCCGTCTCGATTTCCTCCAACGTTTTGCCGCCGATCGAGAAGTAGTTGTAGGTCTTGTTCACGCTGGCTGCCGCTGCCGGCAATGTCATGCCGGCGGTGAAAAGGGTTGTCAGCAGGAATTTTCGGAACATGCGCCCGCCTCGGTTTTCACGACCTTGCGCCTGCACTTCTCTCCAGGCAATAAAAAATTCCCGGCATCTAGCTTTTTCTTGCTTGCGTTGATCGGCTGTCCGGATTCTCTAGGATGCGCCGACCACCTGTCCGATGCGGAACCCGCCATGCAACCCGAGCCTCCGGCCGTCGAAGTCTTCGTCCACATCCGCATCGTGATGGGGATGGTGATCGGTCTCGGCATAACGCGGCTTCTGACCGGCGCCGCCCGCTTCGTGCAGCATCCCGGCAAGGATCGCATTTACCTCGTGCATCTCGGCTGGGTTCTGTCGCTTCTGCTGACGCTCGTGCATTTCTGGTGGTGGGAATTCGGCCTGTCTCATCTCAACCAATGGACGTTCCAAGTCTATCTCTTCCTCATCGGCTACGCCATCATCCTGTTCCTGATGTGCGCGCTGCTGTTTCCCGACAACATCGCGGAATATTCGGGTTATGAGGAATTCTTTCTCTCGCGGCGGCGATGGTTCTTCGGCCTGCTGGCGATCTCCTATTTGTTCGACCTCGTCGACACACTGATCAAGGGTCGTGCGCATTTCGATCAGTTCGGACCCGAACTTGTCGTTCGGGCTGTTGCCTCTGTCCTGCTCTGCCTTCTCGCCATGCGAACCGACGACCGGCGCTTTCATGCCGGCTTCGTCACGGCAGGCCTGATCTATCAGATATCGTGGATTTTCAGGCAGTTCGACCTGCCGGACTGAGACTCGACGATCCCTGCCCAATACCTTTTGCCACTTGATTTTTCGCCGGCCACGGCGACAAGAAGCCCGCACGCAACACGCCGTGGACTTTCCATATGACACGCTGGCAACTGGCGCATGGCCGCCATCTCGACCTCGGCGCAAAGGCGCTGGTGATGGGCATCCTCAACGTCACGCCGGACAGTTTCTCCGACGGCGGCAGGTTCGAAACGCCGGATGCAGCACTCGCACAGGCCGAGCGCATGATCGGCGAGGGCGCGGCGATCGTCGATGTCGGCGGTGAATCGACACGTCCCGGCGCCACCCCGGCGACGGCAAGTGAAGAACAATCGCGCATCCTGCCGGTGATCGAAGCGCTGTCTTCCGCCGGCAAGACATTGATCTCGGTCGATACCTACCGCGAGGAAACGGCGCGTCTTGCGGTTGCCGCCGGCGCCCATATCGTCAACGACGTGCATGGATTGCAGCGCGAACCCGGCATCGCGAGGGTCGCCGCCGAAACCGGGGCCGGGCTTGTCATCATGCATACCGGCCGCGACCGCGAAAAGCTCGCCGATGTCATCGCCGACCAGTTTGTTTTCCTCGAAAGATCGCTTGAGATCGCCCGCGATGCCGGCGTCGCCGACGCCCAGATCGTGCTCGACCCGGGCTTCGGCTTCGCCAAGAATTACGAGGAAGACCTCGAACTGATGGCGCGGTTCGAGGAGTTGCAGCGGCTCAGGTTCCCTTGGCTGGTCGGCACGTCGCGCAAGCGGGTTGTCGGCCACGTCACCGGCCGAGATCCGAGCACGCGCGATCCCGGCACGGCCGCAACGAGTGTGGTTCTCCGTCTCAAGGGTGCGGACATCTTTCGGGTGCACAACGTCGCGATGAACATGGATGCGCTGGTTGTCGCCGACGCCATGCTCGAACGCCAGCCGTCGACCCGGAAGAAATGAGAAGAATTCCTTTGAATATTTTGAAATCGAATGCTTTTTTGCTCGCGCCGGTATCTTGCTGGTCAACGGGGTGACACCATTGCCTGACAACAGCCCGCAACGTGTATTCCTCAGCCTTGGCGGCAATATCGGCGAGCCGGCAAAGGCGATGGCCGACGGCACTGCGCATTCTTGACGCGGACCCGGATACCACAGTCATCGCCGTATCATCGCTCTACCGGACGCCGCCCTGGGGCAAGACTGACCAGCCGGATTTCCTCAATGCCGCCGCAGAACTCCGCACCAGCCTTTCGCCGCGCGGTCTGCTCGATCTGTGCCTCGACGCGGAACGCCGGTTGAAGCGCGTGCGCAAGGAACGCTGGGGTCCGCGCCTCATCGACATGGACATACTGACGTTCGGCGACCGCGTCATCCACGAGGCCGGGCTCGAAATACCGCATCCGCGCATGCTTCGAGCGCGCGTTCGTGCTGGTGCCGCTTGCGGAAATTGCCGCCGACTTCCGGATCGACGGCGCGTCCGTAAGCGCTCATCTGGCGAAGCTCGATGCCGGCGGTATCGAGCGGCTTCCCGGCCGCGACTGGTGGAGGGATGCGCAGCCCTGACATTTCGGCCGGTGAGCCGCTTGCCATCGCGCCGAAACGAAACTTTATTGGCGCGACGAGCGGGGGCCAGGTGCCCGGCCCGGTGGGCGGCATCAGGAGAGCGAATGGCGATACTCGGATCCAGAAAGGACCTTCAGCGCGAGCGCGGGACGGGAGAGGAAACCAAGGTCGAGTTCATCGAGCTGTTCTTCGATCTCGTCTTCGTCTTTGCGGTCACCCAGATTTCCCACACCCTTCTCGAGCACCTCACCTTGACGGGCGTCTTCGAGGCGGTCTTCCTGCTCATGGCGATGTGGTGGGTGTGGATCTACACCTCATGGGTGACGAACTGGATCGACCCGCGCCAATCGGCCGTGCGGCTGATGCTTTTCGTCCTGATGTTCGCCGGCCTGGTGCTTTCGACCTCGATTCCGCAAGCGTTCGGGGAGCGGGCGCTGTCGTTTGCGATCGCTTATGTCGCGATGCAGGTGGGCAGGTCCTTGTTCATGGTATGGGCGCTGCGCCACCACAACACCGGAAATTACCGGAACTTCATCCGCATTTCGGCGTGGCTGGTCCTTTCCGGCGTGTTCTGGATCGCTGGAGCGCTTGCCGGAGGCGGAGCCCTTGTCGTGCTTTGGATCATTGCCCTGGCGATCGAATATTGTGCGCCGGCGCTCGGCTTCTGGACACCTGGGTATGGCGCCTCGAACACCGCCGACTGGGATGTCGAGGGCGGTCATCTGGCCGAACGCTGCGGGCTTTTCATCATCATCGCGCTGGGTGAATCCGTGCTGGTCATCGGCGCGACATTCGGCGGGCTGGAATGGTCGCCTGCGGTGATTGCCGCCTTCATCGCTTCTTTCGCGGCGACGGCCGCCATGTGGTGGGTGTATTTCAATATCGGTGCCGATTACGCGCGCCACCGTATCGAGAAGTCCGACGATCCCGGCGGTCTTGCGCGCCTCGCATACACTTATATCCACGTGCTGTTGGTGGCGGGTATCATCGTCACCGCTGTTGCCGACGAACTCGTACTGGCGCATCCGGTCGGCCACCATGCCGATCTTCCGACGGTCCTGGCGGTGGTCGGTGGCCCGGCGCTCTATTTGGCCGGCAACCTCCTGTTCAAATGGACAATTTATGGCCGGGCACCGCTCTCGCACCTGGGCGGGCTTGCGATGCTGGCCGTGCTGTCGGCAGTCGGGCCGATGCTCGACCCGTTGCCGCTCGGCATTGCAACGACACTGATCCTGATCGTGGTTGCGATCTGGGAGCATGTCTCGTTGCGGGGAACCGCACACAACAAGCGTAGCAGTCAACATGGTGAGACGACGCAGTAACGCAGCGGCGTGACGTCGATCGCGGAATCAAAAAGCCGGGCAGGCGCCCGGCTTCATCATGGTCCCCGAGGAGAAAAAGCCCTACTGCTGGGCGACCGAGCCGACAGCGGCGGCATCCACCCGCTTCAGGCTCATGCCGATCACCGGCACCATCTGCTTTTCAACCTTGACCGAAACCGTCACGTTCATCGTGTTTTCGTCGGGCAGACGGGCGAGCATGGCGCCTTTCAACTGGTTGCGGTTGAGCGACAGCACGACCTTGCGGCCGTCGACATTGCCGGCAACGACATCGAGGCCCTTGCCGGCGGCGCCGTCCAGGAACTTCCCGGTGTAACCCTTGCCCTTGCGTTCGACGGTTGCGCTCATTTTTTGGGTGAACATGCCGACACGGCAGGCGCCGTCCAGCGTCATGCCGACCTTCACATCGGGCGTCGAACCAGTGAAGGTGCAGGTGAATTTGGTGCCTTTGTACTTGCCGGCGACAATTTCGCCGGGGCCTACCCACTCACCCTCGACCGCCTGGAAGAATTTCTTGTCGCGCTCCGGGCCGTTCGGCGGCGTCGCTCATTCCTGCGGTTGCGGTGGCGGCCACGAGTGGCAGGAAAGCGGACAGGATTGCGCGTTTCATCAAGGGACACCCGGCAACAGAGACTGGAGAACGAACTCGTTTCGACCATGAACAAGATTGGTTAATGCTTCGTCTATTTCCACCCGTTGTGCACCATGCGGCGATGCGCCGGTCGCTGCAACATTATTTTTCGGGCTTGGTTACTTCATCTTGCCGCGCCGATGCGAAAGAGGTCAGCGCCGAAAGGAAATCGCCCATGCCCGGCCGCTTGACCGCGCTGAAGGGCAGGGGGCGCGCCGTTTCCATGGCCGCCATGCCTATTCGCGCCGTCATCATGCCGTTGACCACCCCTTCGCCGAGCTTCGCCGAAAGCCGCGCGGCGAGCCCGTGACCGACGATCTGCTGGACAAAACTGTCCCCGACGGCGATCGACCCGGTCACGGCGAGATGCGCCAGAACGCTGCGGGCGAGCCGGAAGAAGCCGAGCGTGCCCGGTCTGCCGCCGTAAAGCTCCGACAGGCGGCGGATCAGCCGCCCGGCCTCGAAAACGACATAGGCGACGTCGACCAGCGCGCGCGGGCTGACCGCCGTCACCAGCGAAACGCGCTTGGCAGCATCGAGGATCATGACCTTTGCCTTGGCATCGAGCGGCGACAGCAATTCGGTTTCGGCAAGGCGCACGAGATTGCCGCCGTCAATGATTTCGTCGCGCAAGTCGCCGAGCATCCGGCGCCCGGCGGCCGTTTCCGGCTTGCCGGCAAGGAACGACGACAATTCGTCGACGACCGCACGCGCCGCCTTCGGGTCGTCGCGCAGGATCGCGTCGCTGGCGCGCTCGCGCAATTTTTCCACCGAGGCCAATCGCGTCAGAGCCAGCAATTCCCGGATCAGGATGACGACAAGCGCCAGCAGCGCTATCGCGGCGGCGGCCAGCGCGACCCATCCCAGCCAGTCCGCGCGCGTGAAAAGGTCGCGGATCAGCCGATCGGTCCACAGCCCGACCGCCAGCGAAAAAAGGATGCCGAAGGCGCCGAGGAAAATGGCGCCGAGCCGCGAACGTCGTTTTGGCGCCGTGGCCGGCGGCGGCTCGCTCGTCGCGATATCGGGCTCGTCGAACGCATCGACCGCGTCTGGCGTCACCACGGCCTTCAGCGCGCGCGGCTTGCGTGACGCTTCCGTTGCTGCGGTATGCTTGGAAGCTGCGGATTCCGGCTTGTGTCGCGGTTCGGGCTCGAGCCGAAATGCAGCGGGTTTGCGATCTCCCGTCATGCCAGTTGGTCTCCGATCAGGAACTGCAACGCGCGATCGAGCCGGATATGCGGCAATGACAGGGTCACACCTTCGGCGGTCTTTTCCAGCCTGGGCGGCCGGAAGCGCACGAAGCGCAATTCCGGATTGCCGGCCTCATCATCATCGCTTCGCTCGAATACTGCGTCAATTTTTGCCGGCAAGTCGCCGGGAAATATTGCGGTTTCGGTGTCACCGTCGAATTTTTCCCCGCCGATCGTCTCGCCCTTCAGCGGGGTGCCGATGATCACCGGCAATGTTTCGCGGCCTTGCTTCACCGTGCCTTCGCGCGTTGCCCGCACCGCCGCCATCGCCAGCACGTCGACTTCGGCGCCGGAAAAGTTGGCGCGCTGGATTGCCCGGTCGGCGAGGCGCCGCACGATCGCCTGCAATCTGTCGTGGCTTTCGTGGTGCAGATGGTCGGCCTTGGTCGCGGCGACCAGGATGCGGTCGATCCGCCGCGAGAAAAGATCGGTCAGGAAGCTGCCGCGCCCGGGCCGGAAGCAGGCGAGAATCTCCATCACCGCGCGTTCGAGATCGGCTATCGCGCCCGGACCGGCATTCAGAGCCTGCAAGGCGTCGATCAGCACGATCTGGCGGTCGAGCCGGGTGATGTGTTCGCGAAAGAACGGCTTCACCACATGGGTCTTGTAGGCCTCGTAGCGGCGCTCCATCATCGCTTGCAGCGAACCGGACCTGGCGCGGCCTTCGGCCAATCTCGGCAACGGCGCGAAAGTCAGCGCCGGCGAGCCGTCGAGATCGCCAGGCATCAGGAAACGGCCGGGAGGCAGCGTCGACAGAGCGCGGCCGTCCTCCTTGCATGCCTTCAGGTAGGCCGAGAAGCTTTCTGCGAGGCTCCGCGCCACCATCTCGTCTGCGGCGGCCGTCGGATTGATCGTCGTCGACAGTTTGCGCCAATCCGCGGAGAGATCGGCGCGTATCGGCAATTCCGCCATTTCGAAGGCTTCGCGTGAGAACTCGCGGTAGGTTTTCCCCAGAAGCGGGAGATCGAGCAGCCATTCGCCGGGATAATCGACGATATCGACTGAAAGCCTGCCACGCGAAAACAGCCGGTTCCAGCCGGAAGCCGATTCATACTCGATGGTCAGCCGAAGTTCCGAGATCGCGCGTGTCGATTCCGGCCAGACGCGGCTCGTCACCAGCGCGTCTATGTGATCCTCGTACTGGAAGCGCGGCACGGCGTCGTCCGGCTGTTCCTCGAGGAACGCACGTGAAATCCGTCCCGACTTCTGCGCTTCGAACAGCGGTAGGCGGCCGCCATGGATCAGGTTGTGCACGAAGGAGGAGATGAACACCGTCTTGCCGGCCCGCGAAAGACCGGTCACGCCGAGCCGCAGCGTTGGCGACAAAAGCCCTGCGGTCCGATCGGCCAGCGTGTCGAGAGCGATCCGCGCCTCATCGGTGTAGGTAGTCAGAGACGGCAAATGCTTCGTTTCCGGCCAATCTTGGCTCCCGGTATAGAGAACGCGGCGGTGGATGAAAATGGCCGGCATCCGCGGCAGCCCGCAAGCATTGGTCTCGCGGGATCCTCGAGTCCCATTCTGAAATTCGTATGAGTTCGATATCAAGGGTAGTGCGAATTTCAGAATCAAAAGGACACTAGCGACTCATTGATTTTCTAGTGTCGTTTTGATTTCGAAGTTCGCTCCGAGCGTGATTGTCGAACTCATGGGAACTTCGAAATCACGACGCTAGAGATCGGCAGGCGTGAAAAAAGCTTCCAGATAGCCCTTGCCGGGTGCTGCTTCTGCGATGCCGTCGTTGAAACGGATGACGGCGAGACCGGAGGTCGGGAAGCCGCCGATCATGGCGCCGCGCGCCTGGTCCTCGCCGTCGCCCGAAATGGCCATCGCGAGATCCTCCATCATCGGGTTGTGTCCGATGATCATCATCGAAGCCGTCTTCTGCCCATATTCGTGGATGATCGTGAGATATCCCTGCGCGTCTTCGGTATAGAGCGCATCCAGATGCGAAACGCGCCGGTGATCGATCGCGGAATGCCGAAGCAGCCCGTCCAGCGTTTCGCGCGCTCGCTTTGCCGAGGAACAGAGCACCAGTTCCGGAGCATAGCCACAGGCCCGCATCGCCGCGCCCATCGCTTCCGCATCTGCCTTGCCGGTCGCGTCGAGCGGCCTGTCGAAATCCCGCATTCCGGGCTCCGCCCAGCCTGCCTTGGCGTGTCTCAGGAGAAAAAGCCTGGTCATGGTCAACCGTTGCGTGCAGGCGATCCATTCGTAATCCAGACGGTTTAGTGGCGCGGTGCAATTCCTGCAACACGGCCCTTAGACCAAGGATGGACTGGAACCGCACCGAATCGGCATGGCGTCTGCACGCAACGAATCCGGTCCAGGCGCGTTAGATCGAACGTTAACAAATCCGTGACTCGCGTACTGATTGATCTTGTGCCGCCTTAGGTCGCCGAATATATAGGCGCCCTATTGAGGTGGTAGGGTGAGTCGAATGAACGAAGTCGTTGATGCCCATTACGTACCCTCGGAGGACGAGCCGTTCATGAACGAACGGCAAAAGTCATATTTCCGCTTAAAGCTGGTTTCCTGGAAGAATGACATCCTGCGCGAAGCCCGCGAGACGCTCGAAATCCTGCAAACGGAAAACGCCAATCTGCCCGACCTTGCCGACCGCGCTTCATCGGAAACGGATCGCGCGATCGAGCTTCGGGCACGTGATCGCCAGCGCAAGCTGATCGCGAAGATCGACGCGGCGCTGAACCGGATCGACGAGGGTACCTACGGATATTGCGAGGAGACGGGCGAGCCGATCGCGCTCAAGCGTCTCGATGCCCGTCCGATCGCAACGCTGTCGATCGAAGCGCAGGAGCGCCACGAGCGCCGCGAAAAAGTCTATCGCGACGACTGATACCGGGTATTGGACCGAAAACGATAAAAGGCGGCCGATGGCCGCCTTTCGCTTTTCTGGCTGCCTGTCTTCGCAGGCCTAGCGTTTGTGGCTGGACAATTCGCCCAGAAGTTTGGTCATCTCGTCCTCGAGCGACAATTCCGGTTTCGCCGGCTTCTTGGCGGCGCCATTGTCCAGGCTCACTTCCAGTTCTTCAAGCAAGGCGTCGTCGATGTCGTCGCGCGGCTGCGGTTTTGGCGCTGCAACCGGCGTTGCGCGCGAACCGAGATAGGGCGTCGGTGCGGCGTTTGCGGCGGGGGGAATCCGAGCCAGCGGCGGTGTCCGCTTTTCGGGGGCGGAAGTGTGAGGGATATGTTCGGGCTGCGGGCGTACCAGTTGCGGTGCGTGTCGCTCCGGCGCCCGTTGCGGCTGCGGGGGAGCCGGTGGAATTTGTGCGCGCGGAGGTTCGATCCTTTGCGGTGCGGGCTGCGGCACTTCCGTAGGCCGCGTGCGCTCGGTCGGGCGCGGCGCCTGCTCATGTTCGGCATGCTGAACCGGCCGGCGTTGCTGCACGTGCAGCTTGATATCCTGTTCCACCACCACGTCTGTCGGGCCGCCGATCAAAAGCAGGTGTTCGACATCGTCGCGGCGCACCAGCACCAGCCGCCTGTGGCTGTCGACGGCAGTTGCGTCCATAACCGCAAGCCGTGTCTTGCGGTTGCGTCCGCCCGCAACGAACGTCCCGAACGTCAGATTGCGGACCAGCCTGATAACCACCAATACGACGGCAAGCAGGATAAGCGCCACCAGCGTCCAAAGCAGCGCCATGACGTATTCGGGGCCAGCTAGCCCTTCAAGCCACTCCCGCATCGAGCCCTCCAGAAGTACGTTCAGCGCGGGGCACTTTATGCCGTTGCAACAGGCAACTGCAAGTTACCATTCAGCCATTGCACCGACGATGTTAACGCGTGAAGAACGAAGCACGGTTTTTCCAGCGCTTTTTCTGCCGAGGCCTTTTCCGGGCTGATAGAATGTGATTCAACCGGACCCCGGCAGGGGCACACCGGGGCGCCGGGAATCACAGGCAGGCAGATGGCGAGGGAAACCCGTAACGATTTCTATCCGGTACCGATCGTCGACCAGAACATGCGTCCGGGTGTCATCACGCGGCTGATCGTCTTCATCGTCGTCCTGACCGGTTCCGCGATCATCTTCGGGATTTTCCGCGATCGTCTCGGCGATCCATTCCTGCTCGGCATGCTCGGCATCCTGGCGATGATCGGCGTCGGCTACCTGTTCGCCACGGCAATCGGCTTTGTCCAGATCGCGCCGCGCTCGACCGCCGACGAATTGTCGAAATCCTTCGTCGATTCCATGTCGCAAGGTCTCGTCGTGACCGACACGAAGGGCCGCATCGTCTACGCCAACCGCGCCTATGCAGCCATGACCGGCGCTACTTCGGCGGCGGATGTGAAGACGGTCGAAGGGCTGCTTTCCGATGTGGCCGAGGCTTCTCCCGTCATCTACCGGCTGGCTTCCGGCTTGCGCGACGGCCAGGCAGGTGATGGCGAATTCCGCGTCCAGCAGTCGATCCGGCCGGGTTCCGACGCCGGTGCGCATTGGTACCGGGTCCGGGCTCGCACATTCAACATTCCCAGCCAGCGGCAGCCGCTGCTGGCCTGGCAGCTGGCCGATATCTCGGCCGAGCGCGCCGAGCAGGAGCGTTTCTTCCTCGACCTGCAGAAGGCGATCGACCATCTCGACCACGCGCCCGCCGGCTTCTTCGCCGCCGACCAGGACGGCCGCGTCACTTATATCAATGCAACGCTTGCCGAGTGGCTGGGCCTCGACCTGGCGAGCTTCACACCGGGTTCGACGAGCCTGCGCGAAATCGTGGCCGGAGACGGCATAGCTCTGATCCGTTCGGTCAAGGCTGATCCCGGCACGACACGCAACGCCGTCATCGATCTGGATCTTGCGACGGTAAAGGGCGAGGCGCTGCCGGTCCGTTTCATGCACCGGGTGACGGCGAGCCGCGAAGGTCTGCCCGGCCCGAGCCGCACCATCGTGCTCAACCGCACCCAGGGCGAGGACGCTTCCGCAGATCTGCGGGCGGCGGAAGTACGATTTACGCGCTTCTTCAATTCGACGCCGATGGCGATCGCCGGTGTCGATCAGAACGGACGCATCCTGCGCACGAACGCGCCCTTCCTGTCGCTGTTCTCGACGGTGGTCGACCGCGACGCCGTCGACCGCCGCGTTCGCCTCGATACCGTCATCCACGAGCGCGACCGGCCAGCCTTCGCCGCTGCCCTCGACAAGGCCAAGCAGCATCAGGCCGAGATCGCGCCGATCGACACGGTGCTGCCAGACAACGAGGAGCGTCACATGCGCTTCTACGTCAACGCCATCGCCGACGGCGCCGGAACCGAAGGGGCCGAGGAGGCGGCGATCGTCTATGCCGTCGAAACCACCGAGCAGAAAGCGCTCGAGGGCCAGATGGCGCAGAGCCAGAAGATGCAGGCCGTCGGCCAGCTCGCCGGCGGCATCGCGCACGACTTCAACAACGTGCTCACCGCCATCATCATGGCGTCGGATCTCCTGCTCACCAACCACCGGCCGTCGGACCCGTCGTTCCCCGACATCATGAACATCAAGCAGAACGCCAACCGCGCCGCCTCGCTTGTCCGCCAGCTTCTCGCCTTCTCGCGCAAGCAGACCCTGCGACCGGAAGTTCTCAACCTCACCGACGTGCTCGCCGATTTGAGGATGCTGTTGTCGCGGTTGGTTGGCACGTCGATAAAACTTCGGGTGGATCACGGCCGCGACCTTTGGCCGGTCAAAGCCGATATCGGTCAGTTCGAGCAGGTGATCGTCAACCTCATTGTCAATGCGCGCGACGCGATGCCGGATGGCGGGGATCTAGTGATCCGCACCAAGAACGTCACCGCCGAAGAGAGCAAAACCTATGCTTTCCGCGAATTGGTGCCGGCTGACTACGCGCTGGTCGAAGTCGAGGATAGCGGCACCGGCATTGCACCGGACGTGCTGAAGAAGATCTTCGAGCCGTTCTTCACCACGAAGGAGGTCGGCAAGGGCACCGGGCTTGGCCTGTCCATGGTCTACGGCATCATAAAGCAGACCGGCGGCTTCATCTTCTGCACCTCCGAGGTCGGTTCCGGAACGGTCTTCCACATCTTCCTGCCGCGCCATGTCGCCGATGCGAGGGAGCAGGCCGAGAAAGGCACCGAAACTCCGGTCGCACCAAAAGTGCCGGACACCGCCAAGGATTTGTCGGGTTCGGCCACCGTGCTCCTGGTCGAGGACGAGGACGCCGTTCGCATGGGTGGCGTTCGCGCGCTCACTTCGCGCGGCTACACGGTGCACGAGGCATCCTCCGGCGTCGAGGCGCTGGAGATATTCAACGAACTCGATGGCAAGGTCGACATTGTCGTCTCCGACGTCGTCATGCCGGAGATGGATGGCCCGACCTTGCTCGGCGAATTGCGCAAGCTGCAGCCGGATATCAAATTCGTGTTCGTCTCCGGTTATGCCGAGGATGCCTTCGCCAAGAACCTGCCGGAAGACGCGCATTTCGGTTTCCTGCCGAAACCGTTTTCGCTGAAGCAGCTGGCGACCGTCGTCAAGGACGTGCTGGAAGGCGACTGACTTTCAGGCGCTGGCGACCATCTGCGCTTCACCGTTGGAGAATGACCACTCATCGCGCTCCGAGGTGCCGATGATCACCATCACGTCTTCCTTGCGCACGCCCGGCTTGTCGCCAAGCAACTCTACCAGCCGCTTGTAGAAGGCCTGTTTGGTCGCGGTCGTGCGCGGCCGGCCTGCGGTGATGGCGATGACCAGGAAGTCGTCGGAACGCGGCCCGCCGAAATAGTGACGGTCGAAGATCAGGCGGCCGGGCTCCAGTTCATGGAAGGCCTGGAACTTGTCGGTCGGCGGCACCTCGTATTTGTCGACCAGCGCCTGATGGATGCTGTCGGAGACGGCGGCGATGTATTCATCCGGCTTGCCCTTGAGAAGCGTGACGCGTGCGAACGGCATTTTTGTCCTCCGTTGATGGTCCGATCGAAGTTGACACAAGGACCATAGCTGCGCACGATCATCCTGAAAATTCGGAAGTTTTGTACATATGATCCCGAAAATCAGGATTGTTACCATGACCCGCATCAATTTCGATCTCGACGTGCTGCGCAGTTTCGTCACCGGCGTGGAACTCGGCAGTTTCGCGCAGGCCGCGGACCGGCTCGGGCGCTCCACCTCGGCGGTCAGCGCGCAGTTGCGCAAGTTGGAAGCGCAGGCGGGAGCCGCGGTGTTCCGCAAGGCGGGGCGCGGGCTGGCGCTCACCGAAGCCGGCGAGACGATGCTCGCCTATGCTCGCCGGCTGATCGATCTCAACGACGAGGCGGCCGGCGCGATGCGCGGCGCCGACCTCGAAGGCTGGGTGCGGCTCGGCATGCCGGAGGATTTCGGCGAGGCGGTGCTGCCGGACGTGCTCGGCCGGTTCTCCCGTGCCCATCCGAAGGTGCGCATCGAGGCGCGGGTGGCGCGCAACGCCGAGCTGCTCGGTCAGGCTGCCGAAAATCGTCTCGATCTCGCGCTCGTGTGGAACGACGGCAGCAGCGCCACGCGCGGCGAAACAGTCTCCGATGTGCAGCTGCGCTGGATCGGCCCGACCGCCGCACATCACATCTGGCAGGCGGGAAGCGGCGAACCCTTGCCGCTGGTGGTGTTCGAGGCGCCGTGCATCGTGCGTTCCGCGGCCACCGCGGCGCTCGACCGCGCAGGCATTCCCTGGCGCGTCGTCTTCACCAGCCCGAGCCTCGGCGGTCTTTGGGCGGCGGTCTCCGCCGGTCTCGGCTATACGGTCCGCACCGGCATCGGCCTGCCTGCCGGATTGCGTGCGTTGGGTGCCGGCGAGGGTGGCTTGCCCAAGCTTCCATCATTGGCGTGGTCGCTGTGTCGGGGTGACCTCGATCATGGGTCGCCGGCCGATCTTCTTGCCGGAATCGTGCTGGAGGAAGTCAGGAACGCCACGGCGGCGCTGCCGCAGGCAGCCTAGCTGGCTCAAGGCGGTCTTGCTCTTCAACCGTCGCTTCAGTCGACCCGGGCTCCGGAATCCTTGACCACCTTGCCCCACTTCACAAGTTCGGCTTCGATGAAGGCGGCAAATTCGGCCGGCGTTTCGGGATGCGGTTCGGCGCCCTGCTGCTCGAACTGTTCGCTGACTTTCGGGTCTGCGATCGCCTTGACGATTGCAGCGTTGAGCTTGTCGACGACCGGTTGCGGCGTTCCCGCAGGCGCGAACAGCCCGAACCATGAGGTCGCCTCGTAGCCCGGCAGGCCCGCTTCGGCGATCGTCGGGGTGTTGGGCAGTTGCGGCGATCGGCTGGCCGAGGTGACTGCGATGGCGCGCAATTTGCCGGCACGCACATGCTGGATCGCACTCGGCAGATTGTCGAACATGATGGCGACCTGGTTGCCGAGCAGGTCGGTCAATGCCAGTGCGCTGCCCTTGTAGGGCACATGCAGCATGTCGACGCCCGCCATGGTCTTGAAGAGTTCGGCCGACAGGTGGATGGAGGTCCCGTTGCCCGAGGAGGCATAGATGATGGTGCCGGGATTGGCCTTGGCGTAGTCGATCAGTTCCTGCACGGTCTTGAACGGCTGCTGCGGGTTGGCGACGAGCAGGTTCGGCACCATGGCGACGCGGCTCAGCGGCTGGAAATCCTTGACCGGATCGAACGGCATCGACGCATAGAGGCTGGCGTTGATGGCGTGGGTGCCTACCGTGCCCATGAGCAGCGTGTAGCCGTCCGGTTCGGCCTGCGCGACCGCTTGCGAGCCGATGTTGCCGCCGGCGCCGCCGCGATTTTCAATGATCACCTGCTGGCCGAATTCATCGCTCAGATATTGCCCGACGACGCGGGCGAGGATGTCGGTGGTGCCGCCGGCCGGGAAGGGCACGACGATGGTGATCACCTTGTCCGGGTAGCTCTCCTGTGCCGTGGCCGGCAACGGCGAAATGGCTATCAAACATGCAGCGACAAGGCTGGCGGCTGTAGCGATGAGGCTGGCGCCGGCGATGCGGCTCCTCGCGAAAAAAATGGTAGCTGGCGAATGAGCCAAGGTCGTTTCCTTCCTGCATTATTGTGCCCTGGCCCGCGCCAACTATACGCATGCCGCCCCGGTGGCCAAGAGAAACCGGAGGAAGCCGCCGGCGCCGGCGTGGACTTCCGGCACGAAGCCTTTATTGATGGAGTAGGCCGCGTTGGCCGCAGGCGGAAAAATGCTGAGAACGCAGCAGTTCACGATCGACGATATCTACGTGCCGGCGGCGCGCCGCAAGACGCTGCACCCGGAGACGGTGCGGCTGCTCGCCGAAGACATCCTTGAGAACGGTCTGAAGTCGCCGATCATGGTTCGCTACGACGGCAAGCGGCATATCCTCGTCGAAGGCCTCCACCGGCTGGAAGCCTGCAAATGGCTCGGCGAGAAGACGATCCTGGGCTATCTGGTTCAGGCCCGCCGGCATTGACTGTCGCGATTGCGTCAGAGTGCGGCACGTCGATTATGCCGCCACACCAGCACCAGTAACGCCGGGCGCGAAGCGACTCGGATTTACCGAAAATGAGGACTCTGGCAAGAGCCATTACCGCCGGTGGAAAACGCATCGATGCACGTGCATCAGCAGTCCTGAATGGTATGCTTTTCCTTTGGGGGTAGTTGAGTTGCCGGTCCGAGCCTTTCAAGGCGGATTCGGCTGGTTTGGCAGCGCGGGTTCGGCTTCGCACAAGGCTCGTAGACTACAAACCAGGGAGTTTGTTCTTTCTGGGTCCAGCGGGTTGGTCGAATGGGGAAACCAATGCTGCATTTTGTCGAAGATGAATCCAAACGTCGCCTGACGGATCGCGTCGACATTCTGACTGCCGTCAACATTCTCAGGTCGCGGGGTTACCGCCCCGATGAAATCATCGTCGAGATGACGAAGGTTTTTTATGTCGATCTGGACGAATTCAACGAAGTTCTCAAGTCGGATACCGCGCTTCGTTCGCTTTCCTTTTGAATCAAATTGAAGCTCCGATCGGAACCGATTTCCGATCTTTCTCGACGATGATCGCTGCCTGGATGATCTCCGGGGTTTATGCGATGTTTCTTGCGCGTACTGTTTTCGCTGCTTCGGCACCTGTCTCCGGGACAGGCGGCGATAGCGTTTCGGGCTTCGCGCGGCAAGCCGTTGAAGCCAGCGCCGAGCATGCCCGGATCGTCGAATGGGCGGACAGGATCCGGCAGGCCGATACCGCGGTCGCCTGGATGATTGCACGGCCGCAACGCCGCCCTCCGCAGATCTCCTATCCATCCGCAGTCGCGGCCTACCGGGAGCTGGAGGACGTGCTGAAGGCACTCTGAAGCGCTTTGCCGGCTCGCCTTAGCCGGCGAATGATCGCGCCGGCAGCTTGCGCAAAATCTTCGCATCGGGTTCGCTCGGTTACGATCATCCCCGATTTTTTTGCGGTATTGAAACAAAACCGTTGTCGGATTGTCACATACCGCCGATACTCCCTCCTGCGGAACTCACTATTTCGCCAACGAAAAACGGGAGAAAACGATGAAACATCAGGTAATTGCCGCCGGTTTCGCGGCCAGTCTAGCGGTTCTGTCCACCACGTCAGCCTATGCCGTTACCGAAATTGCCTGGTGGCATGCGATGGGTGCCGAGCTTGGCGTCAAGCTCGAAGAGGTCGCCAGGAAATTCAACGAATCGCAAGCCGACTACAAGATCGTCCCGGTGTTCAAGGGAACCTATCCCGAAACGCTGACGGCGACGATCGCCGCGTTCCGCGCCAATCAGCAGCCGGCCATCGTCCAGGTGTTCGAAGTCGGCACCGGCACCATGATGGCGGCCAAGGGTGCCGTCTATCCGGCCTACAAGCTGATGGCCGACCAGGGCGAGGCCTTCGATCCGAAGAGCTACCTCCCGACGATCGTCGGCTACTATTCGGATCCGGACGGCAACATCCTGTCCTTCCCGTTCAATTCGTCGACGCCGATCATGTATTACAACAAGGACGTCTTCAAAAAGGCCGGGCTCGACCCCGAGACGCCGCCGAAGACCTGGGCCGAGTTCGAGACGGCGATCACCAAGATCAAGGAATCGGGCGCCGCCAAGTGCGGTCTGAGCACCGCATGGGTGATCCTGGATCCACACCGAAAACCTCGCCGCCATCCACGACAAGCCCTACGGTACGCAAGGGCAACGGCTTCGAGCGGCCTCGACGCGGAATTCGTCTATCAACGACGATCTGCACGTGCGCCATTGGGGCAATTTGAAGAAGTGGTACGACGCGGGCCTCTATCAAGTATGGCGGACCGGTCGGCGGCAATGACGCGCCGCCGCTCTTCTATTCGCAGGAATGCGCGGTCTACATGAACTCGTCCGCAGCGCGCGCCGCCGTCGTCAAGAACGCCAAGGACTTCGAGGTCGGCTTCGCGCCGCTGCCCTATTACGACGACATCATCCAGAACCCGCAGAACTCGATCATCGGCGGCGCCACGCTGTGGACGCTGAACGGCCAGTCCGGACGAGGAGTACAAGGGCGTGGCCAAGTTCTTCACCTACCTTTCCAAGCCGGAAGTCCAGGCCGACTGGCATCAGTTCACCGGCTACCTGCCGATCACCAACGCCGCCTACGACCTCGGCAAGAGCCAGGGCTACTACGAGAAGACGCCGGGCTCGGACATCGCCATCAAGCAGATGACCCGCACCGAGCCGACCGCCAACTCGAAGGGCCTTCGCTTCGGCAATCTTACCCAGGCGCGCGACGTGCTCGACAAGGAGTTCGAAGCCATGCTGGCCGGCTCCAAGACCGCCCAAGGAAGCGCTCGACGCTGCCGTGGCGGGCGGCAACAAGATCCTGCGCGACTTCGAAAGCGCCAACTAGACCCGAACCGTCTGCGGGCCCGCGCCGCAAGGCGCGGGCCTCATCTATCGCACAGGGCGGGCGTCCGGCATGCAGGCCAAACGAACGATCTTTCCAAACAAGCTGTTGCCGTATCTGCTGCTTGCGCCGCAGCTTCTGGTCACGATCGTCTTTTTCCTGTGGCCGGCGGGTCAGGCGTTCTGGACGTCATTTCTGCGCGAGGACGCTTTCGGTTTCAAATCGACCTTCGTCTGGTTCGACAATTACATCCAGCTTTTCGAGGATCCGGCCTATCTGAACTCGATTTCGATCACCGCAGTCATTTGCAGTCGCGGTGACACTTGTTGTCGATGAGCGTGTCGCTGCTGATGGCGGTGAGCGTCAACAGCCTGATCCGTTCCGGCAAAGCCTACACGACCCTGCTGGTCTGGCCTTACGCGGTCGCGCCGGCGGTGGCCGGGCTGCTCTGGTGGTTCATGTTCAACCCGACCATCGGCATCCTGCCCTACCTGCTGGCGTGGTTCGGCATCAACTGGAACCACCGCGTCGACAGCACGGATGCGCTGATTCTTGTGGTGCTGGCGGCGAGCTGGAAGCAGATCTCCTACAATTTCCTGTTCTTCCTCGCCGGCCTGCAGTCGATCCCGCATTCGCTGATCGAGGCGGCGGCGATCGATGGGGCAGGGCCGTTCAAGCGTTTCCGGACCATCGTCTTTCCGCTGCTGTCGCCGACCACCTTCTTCCTTCTGGTGGTCAACGTCGTCTACGCGATGTTCGACACGTTCGCGCGTCATCCACGCGACGACCGAAGGCGGGCCGTCGGGTTCGACCATGATCATGGTCTACAAGGTCTATGCCGACGGTCAGCTCGGCCTGAACCTCGGTTCCTCCGCCGCGCAGTCAGTCGTGCTGATGGCGATCGTCGTAATCCTCACCGTCATCCAGTTCCGCTGGATCGAACGGCGCGTTCAATATTGAGGTCGCCATGGTCGAGAACAGGCCTTTCCTCACCTTCCTGACGCACCTGACGCTGGTCTTCGGCGTGTTCATCGTCGTATTCCCGGTCTACGTCGCTTTCATTGCCTCGACGCGCGGCGCGGCGGACTTCCTGTCCGGCGTGATACCGCTTTTGCCCGGCCCCCATGCGATCGAGAACTATTCGACCATGCTGAACAGCGGCATGACGACATCCGGCTCGCCGCCGATCTGGCCGATGATGCTCAACTCGCTGATCATGGCGCTGTCGATCTCGATCGGCAAAATCGCCATCTCGATCCTGTCGGCCTACGCGATCGTCTATTTCCGCTTCCCGTTCCGGATGCTGGCCTTCTGGGCGATCTTCGTCACGCTGATGCTGCCGGTCGAGGTGCGCATCTTCCCGACCTTCGCGGTGGTGGCGAACCTCGGCATGCTGAACTCCTATGCCGGCCTGTCGATCCCGCTGATCGCCTCGGCGACGGCGACGTTCCTGTTCCGGCAGTTCTTCCTCACCGTGCCCGACGAACTTCTCGAGGCGGCGCGTGTCGACGGGGCAGGGCCGCTGAAGTTCTTCCGCGACATCCTTTTGCCGCTCAGCCGCACCAACATCGCGGCGCTCTTCGTCATCCTCTTCATCTATGGCTGGAACCAGTATCTGTGGCCGCTGCTGATCACCACGGATACGAAATACTACACCATCGTCATGGGCATCAAACGCATGGCTGTCGTTGCCGACGCCGATCCCCAATGGCACCTCGTCATGGCGGCGGTCATCCTGGCCGCCTTGCCGCCGGTGCTGGTGATCCTTTTCATGCAGCGCCTTTTCATCAAGGGCCTGGTCGAAACCGAGAAGTGAGCTGACGAAGACATGGCGACCGTCGACCTGAACGATGTGAAAAAAACCTACGCCGGCAATGTCGCCGCGGTGAAGGGCGTCTCGATCGCCATTCCGGACGGCCAGCTCTGCGTGCTGGTCGGGCCGTCCGGCTGCGGCAAGTCCACGCTTCTGCGCATGGTCGCCGGGCTGGAGACGATCACCGGCGGCACCGTCTCCATCGATGGCAAGGTGGTCAACGCAATCGGCCCGGCCGAGCGCGACATCGCCATGGTGTTCCAGAATTACGCGCTCTATCCGCACATGAAGGTCTACGACAACATGGCCTACGGTTTGCGCAACCGGGGCATGGGCAAGGAGGAGATCGACCGCAGGGTCCGCGATACAGCGAAGATCCTGGAACTCGGCGCCTTGCTTGAGCGCCGTCCGCGCGAGCTCTCCGGCGGCCAGCGCCAGCGCGTCGCCATGGGCCGCGCCATCGTGCGCAGTCCGAAAGTGTTTCTGTTCGACGAGCCGCTCAGCAACCTCGATGCCAAGCTGCGTGGCCAGATGCGCGTCGAGATCAAGAATTTGCAGCGTGCGTTGGGCGTCACCTCCGTCTATGTCACCCACGACCAGCTGGAAGCGATGACGCTAGCCGACGTTCTGGTGGTGATGAACGGCGGCCTGGTCGAACAGATGGGCAATCCGCTCGACATCTACGAGAAGCCGGCCTCGACCTTCGTGGCGAGCTTCATCGGGGCGCCGCCGATGAACCTTTTGCCGCTTATGCAAGGCGCCGGCGGTGCGGCGCTGCCCGACGGAACAGCGGTGCCGCAGGCGCCGAAAGGGGCGGCAATTCTCGGCGTCCGTCCCGAAGATGCCGACGTCGCCGTTGGCGCCGCCGCGTCGGCTGGCGGTTTCTCGCTGCCCGCCACCGTCGAAGGGGTGGAGCCGGTCGGCGCCGAGAGCTTCCTCTATTGCGCGGCCGGCGGTCAGAAGATCATCGTCCGCGTTTCCGGCCGCTCGCCCGCCAATCCCGGCGACACGCTCAAGGTGGTGGCAAAGGCCGAAAAGCTCCACTGGTTCGACAAGGACGGGAAGCGGGCAGGCTAGCAATGTCCAGGCAGCCTGGTCGTTTCCTGCTGGCGTGCGATGCTTGGCAATCGCCCGGTCCTCGGCTAAGGCTTCAGCACTTGAAGTCGGCCTTCCGCCAAAATGCCGCGCACCCGCATTTCGCCGCAATTGGGTTACAAGGCGGCTGCAACGTTTGTGCGCCGCGCCGCGGCGCTTTTCATGTGAGGGGAAACATGTCCAAAAAGATCGTCGCCGCCTTCGTTGCCGCAACCATGCTCGCCGCCTGCACCACCGATCCTTACACCGGCGAGCAGAAGGTCTCCAACACGGCGGGCGGAGCTGCGATCGGCGCCGGACTGGGCGCGCTCGCCGGCATGATGGCGGGGGGCAACGACCGCCGCAATGCGCTGATCGGCGCCGGCATCGGCGCGCTTGCCGGCGGGGCGATCGGCGTGACCATGGACCGCAACGAGGCCGAACTGCGTGCGCAGCTGCAAGGGACCGGCGTCAGCGTTACCCGTGTCGGCGACCAGATCATCCTGAATATGCCGTCCGACATCACCTTCGCGACCGACCAGGATTCGGTGAAGTCGGGTTTCTACCCGACGCTGAATTCCGTGGCGCTGGTGCTGAAGAAGTTCAACCAGACGGTCGTCGACGTCTACGGCCATACCGATTCGACCGGCAACGACCAGTACAACTACGATCTGTCGCAGCGCCGCGCGTTGTCGGTCGCCAACTACCTGTCCGGACAGGGTGTCGATTCGCGGCGCTTCGCCGTCACCGGCTTTGGCGAGACGCGTCCGGTCGCCGACAATTCGACCACTGCCGGCCGCGCCCAGAACCGCCGCGTCGAGATTCAGCTGTCGCCGCTCACCAACGCCTGATTTCCCTCCCCTTAAGGGAGGGTCGATCCGCAAAGCGGATCGGGGTGGGGTCATGGCGGCAGTGCGTAACATCGACCTGCCCACCACCCCGAATTCGCCTTGCGGGATCGCCGCTACCTCAAGATGGGCTTAAAGCGCTCCGGCGATCTTTGCCGCCAGCCGGGCGTTGTTCTCCACCAGCGCGATGTTGGTTTTCAGGCTGGCGCCCGCGGTCAGTTCGAGGATTGTCGAAAGCAGGAACGGCGTCACGGCCTTGCCGGAGATGCCGTTTTTCTCAACCGCTTCTTGTGCCGCGGCTATGTGGCCGGCCATCACGGAGGCGGGGATCTCATCCTTTTCCGGCACCGGGTTGGCCACCAGCATGCCGCCGCCAAGCCCGAGCGCGGCGCGCGTTCTGAAGAAACCCGCGATCGCTGCCGGCTCGTCGAGCCTGAGCGGCGCCTTGTGGGGTGAGCTTCGCGACCAGAAGGCCGGTATCACGTCCGAGCCGTAGGCGACCACCGGCACGCCGCGCGTCTCCAGCACTTCGAGCGTTTTCTCGATGTCGAGGATTGCCTTGGCGCCGGCCGAAACCACGATCACCGGCGTGCGCGCCAGTTCGTCGAGATCGGCCGAGATGTCAAAACTCTTCTCGGCGCCCTTGTGCACGCCGCCGATGCCGCCGGTGGCGAACACCTTGATGCCGGCCATGTGCGCGGCGATCATCGTCGCCGCCACCGTGGTGCCGCCGGTGCGCCTTTCCGCCACCGCAAAACCGAGATCGGCCCGCGAGAGCTTCATTGCGCCGGTCGTCTTGGCAAGCTTTTCGCGCTCCCCGTCCGGCAGGCCGATCTTCAGCCGGCCGTCCACCACAGCGATCGTCGCCGGCACAGCGCCGCCGTCGCGGATTATCTTTTCCACGTCCTTCGCCATCGTGGCATTGTCGGGATAGGGTATGCCGTGGGTGATGATGGTGCTTTCCAGTGCGACGACGGGTCTGCCGGCGGCAAGTGCCTCCGCGACAGGCGCGTGGATATCGGTGAAGGAGCGGGCGGTTTCGGGTGTCATCGTGCTCTCCGGAGGATCGCGCTGCTCATGCCATCTCTTCGGCTTGCGGCACAAGAGCGAGTGCTGCGGCGAATTCCCGGGCGGAAAAATCCGCCACGGCTGCCTGGCTCTCGACCGTCAGCATCGCCGCCGCCAGTCCCTCGCGCAACGCATCGCGCAAGGCCAGGCCCTTCATTGTCGCGGCGATCGTTGCCCCGGCCAGCGCATCGCCCGCGCCAGTCACGTCGGCTATCCTTTTGGCGTGCGGCGGCCGGATGGAAAATTCTCCGTCGCGATCGAACCCGGTCACCGCCTCGCCGCCCGCCGTGATGACGCCGCTGGCAAGGCCCATCTCCCGCAGCTTGGCCACCGCTGCTCCCTCGAGGCCGGAAAGGCTTGCCGCTTCGCGGCGGTTCATGAAGAGGCAGGAGATACCGTCCAGAAGCCGGGCCATCCGGACCACCTTCGCCGGCGAAATGGCAATCGCGAACACCGGTTTATCCTTCGCTACCGCGACGAGTTTGGCCAGTCCCGCTTCCGGCAGATTGGCATCGCAAAGTACGGCGTCCGCCGCGGCAACTGCATCGCGCACCTTGGAGCGGCCGAGCTGCTTGGCGAATGCCAACTCGTAGAGCCCCATGTCCGCCAGTCCGGCGATCAACTCGCCATCGCGGTCGACCAAGGCAGTGTAGCTTGCTGTCGAGCGGTCGAGGAAAACCACCGAGAGATCCTCGATGCCGGCCCGGGCGATGGCGCGGGCGACGTTCTCGCCGGCCGCATCGCCGCCGCGCACCGAAATCAGCGATGCCGAAATGCCGCGTTTCACCGCGTTGCGCAGTGCGTTGAACACCACGCCGCCGACTTCTTCCGCCAAAATACCGGGATTGGACGCGCCGGGCACATATTGGCCGGAAACCTGCCCGCGCCTGTCGATGTGCGCGCCGCCGACGGCGAGGAGGTGTTTGGACGTCATGAGGGGAAATATCCGATGTGTAACGGAGGCGGACAATAGGTGGCGGTTCGTACCGCTGCAATCACGGCGCAGGACGAATTGGCGGACCGTTTTCGTGCCACTGTCTGGAGGCCGGTTTCAGTGGCCGATTTGCGGGCGGATGTAAACAAAAATGGAACAAAAGACGATTATCGAATGAAAACAGCAGGTTCGTGCCTCTTGCCAAATTAGAACAAAACAGGTACACATTGAACAAGACACCGGATAGTCCGGCCTTCATTGACGACCACGGGGTGATGTATCATGGCTCAGAACTCATTGCGGCTTGTAGAGGATAATTCGGTGGACAAGACAAAGGCGCTCGACGCCGCGCTTTCGCAGATCGAACGCGCTTTCGGCAAGGGATCGATCATGCGGCTCGGCGCCAACGAGCAGGTGGTCGAGATCGGCACGGTTTCCACCGGCTCGCTCGGCCTCGACATCGCGCTCGGGGTCGGCGGCCTGCCGCGCGGCCGCATTATCGAGATCTACGGGCCGGAAAGTTCGGGCAAAACGACGCTGGCGCTGCACACGGTTGCGGAAGCGCAGAAAAAGGGCGGCATCTGTGCCTTCGTCGATGCCGAACATGCGCTCGATCCGGTCTATGCCCGCAAACTCGGCGTGGACCTTGAAAATCTGCTGATCTCGCAACCAGACACCGGCGAACAGGCACTGGAGATTTGTGACACGCTGGTGCGGTCGGGCGCCATCGACGTCCTGGTCGTCGATTCGGTCGCGGCGTTGACGCCGCGCGCCGAAATCGAAGGCGAGATGGGCGATTCGTTGCCCGGTCTGCAGGCGCGCCTGATGAGCCAGGCGCTTCGCAAGCTCACCGCATCCATTTCGCGTTCCAACACGATGGTCATCTTCATCAATCAGATACGCATGAAGATCGGCGTCATGTTCGGCTCGCCGGAAACTACGACGGGCGGCAACGCGCTGAAGTTCTACGCGTCGGTGCGCCTCGATATCCGCCGTATCGGTTCGGTCAAGGACCGCGAAGAAGTTGTCGGCAACCAGACCCGCGTGAAAGTGGTCAAGAACAAGCTGGCGCCGCCCTTCAAGGTGGTCGAATTCGACATCATGTATGGCGAAGGCGTCTCCAAGACGGGCGAACTCGTTGATCTTGGAGTCAAGGCCGGCGTGGTCGAGAAGTCGGGCGCCTGGTTCTCCTACAATTCGCAGCGCCTCGGCCAGGGCCGCGAGAACGCAAAACTCTTCTTGCGCGACAATCCCGAACTGGCGCGCGAAATCGAAACGGCACTCCGGCAGAATGCCGGTCTCATTGCCGAAAAATTCCTGGAGAACGGCGGTGGCGAGATTGAGGATGACGCCGCCGAAATGTGATCGGTTTCCCTCCTCAGGCAACGACCGCCGGCTTCATGCCGGCGGTTTTGTTTGGCGCCGCGAAATTGCCCTTCATCGCCGGTATTGCGCGACCTCCGGTGTTTCTGGACAGTTCAGGGTGCTGACGATAAAAGGCCATGTCCATTTCCGCCCCGGCAGCAAGGCGGAATTTTCACAAAGGCATCAGCATGAGTGGCGTCAACGAAATCCGGTCGGCATTTCTGGAATATTTCAAGAAGAACGGCCACGAGATCGTCGCCTCGAGCCCGCTCGTGCCGCGCAACGATCCGACCTTGATGTTCACCAACGCCGGCATGGTGCAGTTCAAGAATGTCTTCACCGGCCTGGAGACGCGCCCCTATTCGCGGGCCGCGACCGCCCAGAAAAGTGTTCGTGCCGGCGGCAAGCACAACGACCTCGACAATGTCGGCTATACCGCGCGTCATCTCACGTTCTTCGAGATGCTCGGCAACTTCTCCTTCGGCGACTATTTCAAGGAGCGCGCGATCGAGCTCGCCTGGAACCTAATCACCAAGGAGTTCGGGCTGGCGAGGGACAAGCTTCTGGTCACCGTCTACCACACGGACGACGAGGCCGCCGGCTTCTGGAAGAAGATCGCGGGCTTTTCGGACGACCGCATCATCCGCATTCCGACCTCCGACAATTTCTGGGCGATGGGCGATACCGGCCCCTGCGGGCCGTGCTCGGAGATATTCATCGACCGCGGCGAGCACATCTGGGGCGGTCCTCCCGGAAGCCCCGAGGAGGAGGGCGACCGTTTCCTCGAATTCTGGAACCTGGTCTTCATGCAATTCGAGCAGGTGACGAAGGAGGAGCGGGTGCCGCTGCCGCGCCCGTCGATCGACACCGGCATGGGGCTAGAGCGCATGGCCTCCGTACTGCAGGGGGTGGAGAGCGTCTTCGAGACCGATCTGTTCCGCCATCTGATCGACGCGGCGTCTTCCGTTCTCGGGCGCGGTCCCGATGAGGAGAACGTCGGGTCCTTCCGTGTCATCGCGGATCATCTGCGCTCCGCGTCCTTCCTTGTGGCCGACGGCGTGCTGCCGTCGAACGAGGGGCGCGGCTACGTGCTTCGCCGCATCATGCGCCGCGCCATGCGCCACGCGCAGCTTCTTGGCGCCTCCGAGCCGCTGATGTGGAAGCTCGTACCTGCGCTGCTGCGCGAGATGGGCCAGGCCTATCCCGAACTGGTGCGCGGAGAGGCAATGATAGCCGAGACGCTGAAGCTCGAGGAAACCCGCTTCCGCAAGACGCTGGCGCGCGGCCTTGGCCTGCTCGCGGACGCCACTGAAAAGCTCAGTGCTGGCGATATGCTGGACGGCGAGACGGCGTTCAAACTCTATGACACTTACGGTTTCCCGCTCGATCTGACGCAGGATGCGCTGCGCCAGCGCAACATCTCGGTCGATCTTGCCGGCTTTACCGACGCGATGGAACGCCAGAAGACGGAAGCGCGCGCGAGCTGGGCCGGCTCAGGCGAGGCGGCCACCGAGGCGGTCTGGTTCGTAATAAAAGAAAGGACCGGCGCCACCGAGTTCCTCGGTTACGACACCGAGAAAGCCGAAGGCATCGTGCTGACGCTGGTCCGCGACGGCAAGGAGATCGCGGAGGCCGGCGCGGGCGAGCAGGTTGCCGTCGTCGTCAACCAGACGCCGTTCTACGGCGAGTCCGGTGGCCAGATGGGCGACACCGGCATGTTTACAGGCGAGGGTTTCGCCGTTGAGATCACCGACACCCAGAAGAGGGGCGACGGCCTTTTCGTGCATTTCGGCAAGGTGACCAAGGGCACGGTGAAGCCGGGCGCGGCCGTCGAGATGGAGGTCGACCATGCCCGCCGTTCCCGCCTGCGCTCCAATCATTCGGCCACGCACCTCATCCACGAGGCGCTGCGCGAGGTTCTGGGCACGCATGTCGCCCAGAAGGGCTCGCTGGTCGCGCCCGAGCGTCTGCGTTTCGACATCTCCCACAACAAGCCGATCTCCGGCCGAGGAGCTGGAGCAGGTCGAAAAGATGGCCAACGAGATCGTCGTCCAGAACAGCCCGGTCACGACGCGGCTGATGTCGGTCGACGACGCGATCGCGGAAGGCGCGATGGCGCTGTTCGGCGAAAAGTACGGCGACGAGGTGCGCGTCGTGTCGATGGGCACCGGCCTGCATGGCGCCAAGGCCAACCGGCCATATTCGGTCGAGCTTTGCGGCGGCACGCATGTAAAGTCGACCGGCGACATCGGTCTGGTCCGCATCGTCTCCGACAGCCCGGTCGCCGCCGGCGTGCGCCGCATCGAGGCGCTCACCGGGGAGGCGGCCCGCCGCCATCTCGATGAACAGGACCGCCGGCTGAAAGCGGTTGCCGCGGTGCTCAAGGTTGCGCCGGGCGACGTGCTCGCCCGCGTCGAGGCGCTGGTCGAGGAGCGCCGCAGGCTCGAACGTGAACTGACCGACGCACGCAAGAAACTGGCGCTCGGCGGCGGTTCGAGCGGTGCCGCCTCCGGCAGCGGGAGCGAGACCGTCGCTGGTGTCGGCTTCCTCGGCAGGAGCGTTTCCGGTGTTTCACCGAAAGATCTGAAGCCGCTCGCGGACGAGGGCAAGAAGTCGCTGGGCTCCGGAGTCGTCGTGTTCGTCGGGGCTGGCGAGGACAACAAGGCGAGCGTCGTCGTCGCGGTGACCGACGATTTGACCAGCCGCTTCAGCGCCGTCGATCTCGTTCGCGTCGCGTCCGCGGCTCTCGGCGGTCAGGGCGGAGGCGGCAGGCCGGACATGGCGCAGGCCGGTGGTCCGGATGCCGCCAAGGCGGCAGATGCGATCGCCGCGGTGAGGGCGGCGATTGAAAACATAGCCGCCTGAGGAAGCGCCGGCGTCCTTGCGGGCCGCCGGCCTTTCACGTCGAAGCCAGATCAAGCCGCCGATCGGCTCAACCCATCGCTGCCTGCAAGTTCTCGTCGATCTTGTCGAGGAAGCCGGTGGTCGACAGCCAAGGCTGGTCCGCGCCGATCAGGAGCGCCAGGTCCTTGGTCATGTAGCCGCTCTCGACCGTCTGTATGCAGACTTTCTCCAGCGTGTCGGCGAACTTCTTCAGTTCGGCATTGCTGTCGAGCTTGGCGCGATGCGCCAGTCCGCGGGTCCAGGCGAAAATCGAGGCGATCGAGTTGGTCGAGGTTTCTTCGCCTTTCTGGTGCTGGCGATAGTGACGCGTCACCGTACCGTGCGCGGCTTCAGCCTCCACCGTCTGGCCGTCCGGCGTCATCAGCACGGAGGTCATCAGCCCCAGCGAGCCGAACCCTTGCGCGACGGTGTCCGATTGCACGTCGCCGTCATAGTTCTTGCAGGCCCAGACATAGCCGCCCGACCATTTCAGGCTCGAAGCCACCATGTCGTCGATCAGGCGATGCTCGTACCAGATCTTCTTTTCCTTGAACTGCGTCTCGAACTCCTGCTCGTAGACGTCCTGGAAAACGTCCTTGAAGCGGCCGTCATAGGCCTTGAGGATGGTGTTCTTGGTGGAGAGATAGACGGGATAGCCGCGCAGCAGGCCGTAATTCAGCGAGGCGCGGGCAAATTCGCGGATCGAATTCGTCGAGATTGTACATCGCCATGGCGACGCCAGAGGCGGGTGCGTCGAAGACATCATGCTCGATCACCTTGCCGTCTTCGCCGACGAACTTGATCGTCAACTTGCCCTTGCCCGGGAAACGGAAATCGGTGGCGCGATACTGGTCGCCAAAAGCGTGGCGGCCGACGATGATCGGCTTGGTCCAGCCCGGCACCAGCCGAGGCACGTTCTTCATGATGATCGGTTCGCGGAAAATGGTGCCGCCGAGGATGTTGCGGATGGTGCCGTTCGGCGATTTCCACATCTTCTTGAGGCCGAATTCCTCGACCCGCTGCTCGTCTGGCGTGATCGTGGCGCACTTGACGCCGACCCCGTATTTCTTGATCGCGTTGGCGGAGTCGATCGTTACCTGATCGTTGGTCGCGTCGCGGTGCTCGATGCCGAGGTCGTAATATTTGAGGTCGATGTCGAGATAAGGATGGATCAGCTTTTCCTTGATGAATTGCCAGATGATCCGGGTCATCTCGTCTCCGTCGAGCTCGACGACCGGATTTTGCACCTTGATCTTCGCCATGGGAAATGCCTCGTTGCTGGGGATGTGGGACGGACCTGTCCCAAGAGATCTGCGTCAGGAGTCGCGGCCCCTATAGCACTGTGTGCCGTAGAGGCAAAGCCATGGCGGCGGCGGATTTTCCGGGAAGAAAAGATGTCGGACGAGCACGGCGGAATACGTTTCGGATTTCACGCGACGGGCAGCGTCGACTTGCATTATGCCGCGGCCGGGGACCCGGCAAAATCCCTGATAATCTGCCTGCACGGCTTTCCCGAATACTGGGCCGGCTGGCGCGAGGTGATGATGGCTCTCTCGCGTGATTTCTTCGTCGTCGCGCCGGATCAGCGCGGCTTCAATCTTTCCTCGAAACCGGACGGCGAGGAAGCTTATCGCGCGAAGCTGCTGGGCGCCGATCTCGCTGCGCTTGCCGACCATTTGTCGCCAGACCGGCCGTTTATCCTCGCCGGTCACGATTGGGGCGCTTCGGTCGCCTATGCCTACGCGTTCGGGCATCCGGAGCGACTGACGCATCTGATCGTTGCCAATGGTGTACATCCGGTTTGCTTCCAGTCGGCGATCCTCCGGGATGCTCGGCAACGCGAAGCCAGCCAGTATTTCCACAAGCTGCGCGCGGCAGGCGCCGCTGAACGCATGGCCGAGAACGATTTCGCCCGCACCATGAAGATGATCGCCGGCTTCTCGAAAACGGGCTGGATGACACCGGATATAACGGCGGAGTACCGCGCCGCCTGGGCAGAGCCCGGCGCGATGCAGGCGATGCTCCACTGGTACAGTTCGTCGCCGGTCCTGGTGCCCAAACCCGACGAGAAGATTTCCGACGCGCCGTTGTTGTCGGTGCCCGACGAACGGGTAACGGTGCGCATGCCGCATCTGGTCATCTGGGGCGACGCCGATGAGGCTCTGCTGCCGGTTTGCCTCGAAAATCTGGACCGCTATGCGCCTGACCTGACGATCCGCAAGATCGCCGGGGCCGGCCACTGGATCCTGCACGAGAAGCCGGCCGAAGTTGCCGAAGCGATCAGGTTGTTTCTCGGCGGGCGGCCGTAGACGCTCATTTCTTCTGTTTTGGCGGCATCGCGCCCACGTAGGCGGATGCCATCGCGATCCATCGTCTCAGGGCTTGATCGTCGAGCGCCTCAGGGTCGACGATGACAAAACCCTTCATCTCGCGGCCGGTGAAATTCATCCGCGCCGCACCGGGCAAACGCAAGGCTTCAGCCTCCTGGCCCTCGCCGACGCGGGCCATCAGCTTGCCGCCTTTCATCGTGCCGACAAGCATGTTGCCGTTGAGGGTGAAGCAAATGCCTCCAAACATGCGGATCTCGCCGACGTTCGGATCATCGCCGATTTCCGAGCGAATGCGGTCGGGCAGATCGTCAGTCATTGCCGGTTCTTTGCCAAAGCTTCATTTTCCCCGCCGAATATGTCAGGGACGCGCAAGAGCCGCAATCGAAGGCGCCCGATGACAGCCAAGACTACCGACAGCACGCCCATCGTCGAAGGGCCGGTTGTCATTCTCGTCGAACCGCAACTCGGCGAAAATATCGGAATGGTCGCACGCGCCATGGCGAATTTCGGCCTGTCGCGCCTGCGACTGGTCAAGCCGCGCGATGGCTGGCCGAGCGAAAAAGCGCGCGCTGCGGCAAGCAAGGCGGATCATGTCATCGATGGTGTCGTAGTGTTCGATACACTGGAGGCGGCGATCGCCGACCTTACTTTCGTCTTCGCGACCACGGCGCGGGAACGTGACGGCTTCAAGGCGGTGCGGGGGCCGGTGGAGGCCGGCCGGATGTTGCGGGAAAGAGCTTCGGCCGGGCAGGCGACCGGCATCCTGTTCGGCCGCGAGCGCTTCGGCTTAAGCAACGAGGAGGTGGGCCTGGCGGACGAGATCGTCACCTTTCCAGTCAATCCCGACTTCGCGTCGCTGAACATCGCCCAGGCGGTGCTCTTGATGTCCTACGAGTGGATGAAATCCGGGCTCGAATCCGAAACCGACACCGCGTTTGCCGGGCCGGATATGACGCCCGCACCGAAGGAGCAACTGATCGGCCTGATGTCGCATCTGGAGGAAGCTCTGGACGCGCGCGGCTATTTCCGGCCGGCTTCGAAAAAACCCAAAATGGTCGACAATCTGCGCGCCGTGCTGACGCGCGCCGGTTTTGCCGCGGCGGAAATCAAGGTGTTGCGGGGGGTGGTGGCGTCGCTTGGATTATTTCTCGCCGAAGCAGCCAAGAGGGTCCGGTTATCCCGAACGCAAGGCAAAGGCCGACCAGGCAGCCAAGGCCGGCAGAACCGTGACTTCTCCGCGGCCGAAGACCGGGGAGAACGACAATGACTGACAGGCCGATCCTGATGTTCGATTCCGGCGTCGGTGGCCTGACCGTGCTGCGCGAGGCAAGGGTTCTGATGCCCGACCGCCGTTTCGTCTATGTGGCCGACGACGCGGCGTTTCCGTACGGCGACTGGGAGGAAGACGCGCTGCGGGCCCGGTTGATCGAGCTTTTCGGCCGGCTGCTGCAAACCTACAAGCCGGAGATCGCGGTCATTCCCTGCAATACCGCATCGACGCTGGCATTGGGCGACCTTCGCCGGGCCTATCCGCAGGTGCCCTTCGTCGGAACGGTTCCGGCCATCAAGCCGGCAGCGGAGCGCACCCGCTCGGGTCTTGTTTCGGTGCTGGCGACGCCCGGGACGGTGAAGCGCCAGTATACGCGGGACCTGATCACGGAATGGGCCTCCAAATGCCATGTCCGCCTCGTCGGCAGCACCAGGCTGGCCGCATTGGCCGAAATTTACATGCGGGAAGGCTTCGTCGACGAAGAGGCCGTGCGCGCCGAGATCGCGCCATGCTTCCTGGAGCAGGATGGCAAGCGGACGGACATCGTTGTTCTCGCCTGCACGCACTATCCGTTTCTGGTCAATCGCATGCGCAAAACAGCACCCTGGCCGGTCGATTGGCTCGATCCGGCCGAGGCCATCGCTCGGCGGGTGCTGTCGCTTCTGGGAACTGCCTCCCGCCAGCAACATGCCGCGCTGGTTTCTGGCCGCGATGTCGCGATTTTCACTTCGGGCAAGCCGCATTTCGCGACGGTGCGGCTGATGCAGGGATTCGGCTTGCAGTTGGCGCCGGACGTCTAGGCCAGCAGGCCTACGGAACCGTGTATCACACTCCGCGTTTTGCCTCCCATCGGTCACAACAAGGAGGCATGGACATGCCAGCCAAATCGAAAGCCCAGCAGAAAGCCGCCGGCGCGGCGCTCTCGGCCAAGCGCGGCGAGACCAAGAAGAGCGAACTCCAGGGTGCATCCAGAGGGATGTACGAAATCCATGAGCGAGAAAGAACTCGAGGAAATGGCGGAGACCAAGCGCAAGGGCAAGCCGGAACACAAATCGAAGGATTGACGCCGCTCGCGCAAGAAACGGAATGCGGTACGGAATATCGCATCCTAGGTTCACGCTCTTGCAGCGAGGTGAACCGACATGGATGTTACTCACGGCTTGAATGGCATGGACTGGAGTTCGGTTTCGAGCGAGCTCGACGAGTTCGGCGTCGCGCTGACCGGACCGATCCTGAGCGAAAAGGAATGCCTGGAACTGCGGGCGCTCTATGAGAGGCCGGACCGTTTCCGCAGCCACATCATCATGCAGCGGCACGGCTTCGGCGCTGGCGAGTATAAATACTTCGCCAATCCGCTTCCTCCCCGCATAGTCGAGCTAAGAAACGCTTTCTATGCGAGGCTGGCACCGATCGGCAACGAATGGAACCGGCGCATGGGCATCGACCGACGCTATCCCGCAACCCTCGAGGCTTTCCTGGCCGAGTGTCACGCCGACGGCCAGACCAAGCCGACGCCGCTGCTGCTGAAATATGGGCCGGGCGACTACAATTGCCTGCATCAGGACGTATACGGGCAGCATCTGTTTCCGATCCAGCTGGTGATCCTGCTGAGCGATCCGGGCAAGGAGTTCGAGGGCGGCGAGTTCGTGCTGACCGAACAGCGCCCGCGCATGCAATCGCGTGCCGAGGTGGTGCCGCTTCGAATGGGACACGGCGCGCTGTTTGCGGTCAATGACCGGCCGAAAGCCGGAAGCCGTGGCGATTACCGCGTCAAGATGCGGCACGGGGTCAGCCGGGTACGGTCGGGTGAAAGGTTCACGATGGGGATCATTTTCCACGACGCGGCGTAGGGTCGTGCTGGTCTGGAAAACCGGGATTTGACAAAGGTCGGCAGTTGGACTAGTCACACGCCAGCGCCGGGCAGCAATGTCCGGCGTCTTATTGACGTGTCCCGTGGGTTTTTCCGCAAAGCGTGCGTGGAAAATCCTGTCAGGCTTCGAAAACGGAGGCCAGAGGAGGGCGCGTTTCCTTCACTCGGAACATGAGGTTCCGGGTGTATTTTTTTGAAAGGGAATGCGATGAGCAAGCGCGAATCCGCGAAGTACAAAATCGATCGCCGTCTTGGCGAAAATATCTGGGGTCGCCCGAAGTCCCCGGTCAACAAGCGTGAATATGGTCCTGGCCAGCATGGTCAGCGCCGCAAGGGCAAGCTTTCCGATTTCGGTCTGCAGCTGCGCGCCAAGCAGAAGCTGAAAGGCCATTACGGCGACGTCTCCGAAAAGCAGTTCCGCAAAGTCTATGAAGAGGCAAACCGCCGCAAGGGCGACACCTCGGAAAACCTGATCGGCCTTCTGGAGTCGCGTCTCGACGCTGTCGTTTATCGCGCCAAGTTCGTCCCGACGATCTTTGCTGCGCGCCAGTTCGTCAATCACGGCCACGTCAATGTCAACGGCCGCCGCGTCAACATCGGTTCGTACCGCTGCAAGCCGGGCGACGTTGTCGAAGTGCGCGAAAAGTCGAAGCAGCTGGTGATCGTGCTGGAATCGGTCCAGCTCGCCGAGCGCGACGTGCCGGACTACATCGAAGCCGATCACAACAAGATGACGGCGACTTTCGCTCGTGTTCCCGAGCCTGTCCGACGTGCCGTTCGCCGTCCAGATGGAACCGAACCTGGTCGTCGAGTTCTACTCGCGCTAGTCATTTCAATCCGGCTTAGCCGAGCGAATACCAAGGAGGCGGCCATCTAGGCCGCTTCCGACTGCGTCGCCAGGCAGGCGCTCTCACCGAAAACCGCTACGCATTTCGGCTTCGATGCTCTAGAACAGGGCCGACCATGGACAGCCGCCCATCACCTGGCAATCCAGCGTCCGACGGCCGTCACCCGACCGCAGCCTTGGCGGTCTTCCTGGTCATCGTCGTCTACGTGGTGTTCTGGACGCTGCAGACCACGCTCAGCAGCATCAATCTCGACGCCCATGGCGACATGGTCGAAAATTTCGCGTGGGGAATAGGCTGGCAGCTTGGCTATTACAAGCATCCGCCGTTCTTCGCCTGGATGTCGGCGGTCTGGTTCCTGGTCTTCCCCCGAGCCAACGTTTTCTATTATCTGCTATCGACGACGAGCGTCGCGGTAGCGATGTGGGCGATGTGGCGCATCTCGACGCGAGTTTTCGATCGGAATCAGCAGATTCTCGTGGTGGCGTCGGTCTTCTTCCTGCCACCACTCACGTTTCTTGCCCAGAACTACAATGCTACCTCGGCAATGTTGCCGCTCTGGGCGCTGACGTTTCTGTTCTATCTGCGGCTGATAGAGCGTCGCTCGCCGCTCGACGCAATTCTGCTCGGCCTTATTGCAGCTCTGGCGATTCTGGCGAAATACCATTCTTCGGTGTTGCTGCTGGCGATTGCCGCGCATGCCATGGTCGACCGGGAGGTTCGGCCGATCTTCAGGACGCCCTTGCCGTGGCTTACCGTGCTGGCGGGCGGGTTGGCATTGACCCCCCACCTCGTGTGGATGATAGGCAATGATTTCATCACGGTGCGTTATGCCTCGGAGCAAGGCTCGGGCAATTGGACTGACGCGCTCGCCTATGCCACACGCTTCCCGCTGGCGATCCTCCTTTATGCGCTGCCGCGTTTCTGCTGCTGATCCCGCATCGGTATCGGAATGACGGGCAGCCACTTTTCGCGCTGAACCAATGGCGTGCGTTTCGCGAAACGCTTGCGGGCAGGGCGCTGGTGTTCGTGACGGTGCTGCCCCCCTTGGCCACTGTCGTATTCGGCTTGTTGCTCAACGCGAAGGTCTCCTCGCTATGGGCGATACCGTTCTTTGTTTTCATACCGTTTTTCCTTGTCGCGATATTGCCGCGCAAGCTCGCGGCACGCCAGAAATTTGTCGTGCCGCTTGTCATGGCGGTTTATGGGACAACCCTGCTCGCGCTCGCGCCGTCGATCAGGGAGCGGGCAATGCAACGCGCGCGTGGCAATAGCACCACGCCGGTCGAGGCGATTGCCGACGTTGTTCAGACGCGCTGGCGTGCTGCGACGACAAAGCCGTTGATGATCGTCGCCGGGGACAACATGGTCGCCAATGCGGTGTCTTTCTATGCGTCCGACCGGCCTCAGGCGATCCAGCAATCCTCGCTCAAGTTAACTCCTTGGATCACCGAGGATGATATCGAAAAGGCAGGCGGCACCTACATTTGCGTCCTTACGCCAATCGACGCTTGCCGGGAGACGGTAGTGAACTTGTTCGGACGCATCGATGGGGAAGAGGCTATGCAGGTTCCCGCAATGAAAGGAGCGGGCAGGCCTCCCTACTGGGAAGCCACGCTGCTGATGCGTTACCCCGGCCGTTGACAGCGGCCGCTAGCCGGCGGTTGCTGATCGAGCGCTCCGATCTTTGTGACGCCGCGTGTGGTGGGTTGGAAGTTCTGCTGACGGACCGATCCCCGTCATCTTCACGTACTCTTCATTGCTCGTGATGGACCGCTCGAAATTCGACGGTATCTGCCGCGACCGAACGGGTGTAAAGCAGGAACACCGGCGACATATCGGAAATTGCCGCTTTGCCGCGTGCTTGCATGAGGTCACGCCATGAGCGAAGTTCAGACTTTGTTCTCGCTTCTACGTCAATCCGCCGGCGTTTCTGCGGACGCCGTCGATGCAATTCAACAGGTCGTCGCTAATGGCCTGGACCGACACCTTTGCCGGATCAACGCACTGGCTTTTGCGGCTCGGCACGATCTCGACGAGGAGCGCGCGATCGCGACATTCCTTCATGCGGTGCAGCTCGGCATTTTCGACATTTCGTGGAATGTGCTGTGTCCCGGCTGCGGCGGGGTTCTCGATTCGAACGCCACACTGAAGACGATCCAGAAGGACGAATATGTCTGCTCCTTATGCGCCGACAATTATTCTCCGACGCTCGACGAAATGGTTGAGGTGACCTTCACGGTCAGTCCGCGTGTTCGCAAGATCGCGGCGCACAATCCCAACGAATTGCCGGTGATCGAGTACTTCCGCCAAATCTACTGGGGTTCGGGCGTCGATCTTCCGGAGGAGAATTTCGAAGCGCTGGCCAATGCCTTCATGCTCGAGGATGTCGAACTGGCGGCTGGAGAAAAGGCCGTTCTTTCGCTGCAACTCCCGCCAGAGTTCATCATCGTGTTCGAACCGGTGACGCATTGTGCGCAGTTTCTCGACGTCAAGGGCGAGCAGACCAGCGAGCGTCAGAGCCTGGCATTGGTCTTCGACAGGGAACATACGCACAGCCAAGCCATCGAAATGCGTCCTGGACCTCTGCGCATTTCCCTTGAGAACCGAACCGATAGCCGCACGCTGCCTTGCGTTTGTATCGCCGGAGACGTCCTGCATGGGGTGCTGGGCAAGCGCCGGCCGTTTCTTACGGCCAATCGTTTGCTGAGCAACCAGACGTTTCGGGATCTCTACCGGACCAACACTCTCGACATCGACCAGCGCCTCAAGATCACCAGCCTGACCTTCCTGTTCACCGATCTCCGGGCCTCGACCGAGCTTTACGAAAGAGTGGGTGATCTGGTCGCGTTCGATATTGTCCGGTCGCATTTCCAGGTGCTGCACGAGATCGTGGCGGCGGAAGCCGGAGCGGTGGTGAAAACGATCGGTGATGCCGTGATGGCAACTTTTCCAACACCGGATCGGGCGATTGCGGCCGCGCTCAGAATGCGCGAAGCAATGCGGACAATGAATGAAGAGAGCGGGCGCGAGGATCTGATCCTCAAGATCGGGGTTCATGCGGGACCGTGCATCGCGGTGACCATGAACGAACGCCAGGATTATTTCGGCCAGACCGTCAACATCGCCTCGCGCGTGCAAGGCCTTGCAAATTCGCAGGCGATTTTCGTGACTGGTGTCGTGGTCGACGATGCGAAGGCTGCGGACCTGCTCCACGCCAGGGACATCAGCCCGGTATCGCACGAGGCGTCGTTGCGAGGCATCGAGCGCGAGATACCGGTCTTTACGATCCCTTGAACCGGATTGCGAAATCCGTCGCCGGTGCCTGGTTGCGTTCAATCGAGCCGCGGCATGCGATCATTTGCGACGGTAGAGGAAATAGCGGTCCTTGGGCACCTGATGCGGGCAGGGGAAGCGGCTCCAGCTCGGGGTGATCGAGGGGTAGTCCGCTGACGGCGATGCCCTCCGGACGAAGCAGTTTTGCTGTCAGATCGGGAAGCCAGGTCAAGGTGGCGGCATCCTTGTCGGCATAGCCGGTTCCGATATCTGCATGGACCAAGGCAGCGCCAATTCCGGCCATTGCGGTCGCGGTCTCACGGATTTCCCCGATCACGAGATCTTCCGCGTCAGGGGTCGACCTGCGATGCGCCGCGAGCGCCCGATCGAACGCGACGATACGGCGTCCCGGCAGGCGCTCCCGCAGATGATCGTAGGTTCTGCCGTTGCCGAGGCCAAGCTCGAGGATTGGGCCTTCCAGCCGCGCAACTTCCGTCGAGATGTAGTCGAGGATATCCCTCTGGGCGATGATGCGGCGGATAAAACTGTCGAGACGGCTCATAGGCGCACTAACCTAAAGGTTGAAGAGCATCACGGTGAAAACGGCTCAGGAGGTGCTGCCAAGGTTCAGGCGGGGATATTCTCTGAACCAGGCGACAAAATCGGCGATGCCATCTTCCAGGCGTGTCTTCGGCTTGAATCCGAGATCGCGTTCGGCGAGCGAAATATCGGCAAAGGTCCGCAGCACGTCCCCGGACGGTTTCGGCTTCATCTCCATGATCGCTGGACGTCCGGCAGCCTTTTCGATGGCGGCGATGAAGTCGAGCAGCATTACGGGTGAATTGTTGCCGAGATTGTAGATCGGTTCGGTGCCGGCGGGATTGCCGGCAATCCGATCCACAGCCGCCACCGCACCGTCGACAATATCGCTTATGTGGGTGAAATCGCGCTGCATTTCGCCGTGGTTGAACACCGAGATCGGGATTTCCCTTGAGAATTGCCTCGGTGAAGAGCCAGGGTGCCATGTCCGGCCGGCCGTAGCGGCCGTAGACGGTAAAAAATCGCAAACCGGTGGAGCGAATGCCGTGCAGGTCGGCGTAGGCGTGCGCAAGCAATTCGCCGGCGCGCTTGGTGGCCGCATAGACCGAGACCGGACGGTCGGCCCGCGCGGTCTCCTCGAACGGTACCGTTTCGCCTGCGCCGTAGACCGACGACGAACTCGCATAGACGATCGGCGGCGACTTGGGCAGCCTTCTTGCAAGCTCGAAAATCGCCACTTGGCCGGTAACATTGGAATCGACATAGGCAAAGGGATTTTCGACCGAGTAGCGGACGCCAGCCTGCGCGGCGAAATGGACGATCACGTCGGCATCGGCGACCTCGCTTCCCATTGTTTCGAAAAGGTCGCGCCTTGCGATGTCGAGGTGCTGGAACCGGAAACGCTTTTGCGAAAGAAGCAATGCCAGACGGTCATGCTTGAGGCTCGTCGGATAATAGTCGTTCAGGTTGTCGATACCGAGGACGTGATCGCCCCGGTCGAGAAGCCGGTGTGCGGTATGGTAGCCGATGAAGCCGGCTGCGCCGGTCAAAAGAACTTTCATCGGCTCCCCGCGGTCATGCCTTGTTTTGCGAGGCGATGTGGCAAATCACCCGCGCCGCGTCTATCTAGAGCGACGGATAGGATTGAACGACGGATTTTGCAATGACCGGCTGGCCGCTGAGTTGGTTCGCCTCGACCTCCGAGTGGCCGCTTATTCAAGGAAATACCTTATGAGATTGACGATTTTCGGCACCGGCTATGTTGGTCTGGTCACCGCTGCCTGTCTTGCCGATGTCGGACACGATGTGTTCTGCGTCGACATCGACGAAACAAGGATTGCGACATTGAAGCGGGGCGAGGTTCCGATTTTCGAGCCGGGGCTCAAGGAGCTTGTCGTTCGCAACGCCGAGGCCGGCCGATTGACGTTTTCCACAGACGCGCGCGCGGGCGTGCTGTTCGCAGACCTGATCTTCATCGCGGTCGGCACGCCACCGAACGGCGACGGATCGGCCGACTTGCGCCATGTTCTCGACGTTGCGAAGACCATCGGCGAACATATCGACGGCGACAAGATCGTTGTCGGTAAATCGACGGTTCCGGTCGGTACGGCGGAAAAGGTCGGCACCGCCATCGCCGAGGTGATGACAGCGCGCGGCGTCAAACACACGGTTGAAGTCTGCTCGAACCCGGAATTCCTGAAGGAAGGCAGCGCGGTCGAGGATTTCACAAAACCGGCGCGGATTATCGTCGGCACGGAATCGGAGGTCGTCCGGAGGAAGCTTCACGATTGTTATGCGCCGTACAACCGCAACCACGACAAGCTGATGTACATGGACGTTCGCTCTGCCGAACTCACCAAATATGCCGCCAATGCCATGCTGGCCACCAAGATCAGCTTCATGAACGAGATGGCGAACATTGCCGAGCGGCTTGGCGCTGACATAGAGGAAGTGCGCAAAGGCATCGGCTCCGATCCGCGCATCGGGTACCAGTTCATCTATCCCGGATGCGGCTACGGCGGCTCCTGCTTCCCCAAGGATGTCCGTGCGCTCGCCAGCATAGCCAATGATGCAGGTCTGGAAGCCGACCTCCTGCAGGCGGTCGAGCGCGTCAACGATGCGCAGAAGAATATGATTTTTAAAAAGCTTTCGCAGGCTTTCGATGGCGATCTGGCCGGACGCACCATCGCGGTATGGGGTTTGGCCTTCAAGCCGAATACGGACGACATGCGGGAGGCGCCAAGCCGCACTTTGATGGAGGCGCTGTGGAATGCGGGTGCCAATGTGCGGGCCTTCGATCCTGAAGCGATGGGCGAGGCTCGCCGCCATTATGGGGAGCGACCGGGTCTGTTTCTTGCGGCCAACCCGCATGAAGCCGCTGCCGGGGCGGACGCGCTGGCGATCTGCACGGAATGGAGGCAGTTCAGGGTAGTCGATTTTTCCTGGCTGAAAGCAAATCTGCTCCACCCGGTAATCGTCGACGGGCGCAATCTCTACGATCCCGAGCAGGTACGGCAGCACGGATTGCTCTACTACGCTGTCGGCCGGGGCGATTCCGTTCTCCGCAACGGTGCCGTGCCGACTGTTTCACTGAAACGCGAAGTCGCTTGAGCGCCTATCGGTAGGGGTCGGCGGCATCGCGCAGGCCGTCACCGAGGAAGTTGAAGGCCAGGATCACCAGAATGACGGGGATCATCGGAAACAGCAGCCACGGATAGAATGCGATCACGCTCACACCGCGCGCTTCGGTCAGCAGGATGCCCCAACTGGTGATTGGCGGCCGGAGGCCGAGCCCAAGAAAGCTCAGCGCGGTTTCTCCGAGGATCATTCCTGGGATGGAGATCGTAGCTGTAGCGATCAGGTGCGACATGAAGCCAGGAACCAGATGCCGCCCGATGATGCGGCTGCTTCTCGCGCCCATCAGCTGCGCAGCGAGCACATAGTCCTCCTCACGCAAGGCGAGGAGTTTCGAACGCACGGCGCGCGCCAGACCGGTCCAGTCGAGCAGCCCAAGGATAATGGTGATTCCGAAATAGATTAGGATGGGGCTCCAGGTGACCGGCATGATCGCCGCAAGCGCCATCCACAGGGGAATGCTGGGGATCGACTGCAAAACCTCGATGACGCGCTGCACCACGAGGTCGAATGCCCCGCCGTGATAGCCGGCCAGCCCTCCGATGACGATGCCGAGGATGAAGCTGAAGGCGATACCGACAAGTCCGATGGTTAGCGAAATGCGCGCGCCATAGATAATGCGCGACAGCACGTCCCGGCCAAGCCTGTCGGTGCCAAGCAGGAACAATTGGCCCCCCTTCGCAGGGCAGACGAGCCGAAAGTTGCTTTCTATCGTCCCCCAGAATTTGTAGGTGTCGTCGCCCCTGCAGAAAAACCGGATCGGCTGCACACTGCTTTTGTCGTCGGCGTAGTCGCGCTTCAGCGTGTCCATGTCCAGCGTCATCTTCCGGCCATAGACGAACGGCCCGACAAACTGGCCATCGTTGAAGAAATGGACGCGCTGCGGTGGCGCATAGATGAAATCCATATTGCGCGTATGCAGATTGTACGGTGCCAGGAACTCGCAGACGAGGATCATTGCGTAGAGCGCCGCAAGGAAAATCCCGGAGGCCACCGCCAATTTGTGCCGCCTGAACTTCCACCACATCAATCTCAGTTGCGAGGCCTGATAGACCTGCGACTGTTCTTCGGTCATCGCCTCGACGGAAAGCGGGTCGAACGGGGCGGTCGAAACATAGTGGCCAAGATTGCCGCCGGGCGAGGGGAGCGGTGAGTTCATTTGGTGCTGCCGCCTTGCAACCGGATGCGTGGATCGAGAGCCGCCAGCGCCAGATCGGAGATCAGCACGCCGACGACTGTCAAAAAAGCGAGGAACATCAGAAACGACCCGGCCAGATACATGTCCTGGCTCTGCAGCGCCTTGATCAGCATCGGGCCGGTGGTCTCGAGGGAGAGCACAATCGCGGTGATCTCGGCGCCTGAAATGATTGCCGGCAGGATCGAGCCAATGTCCGACATGAAGAAATTGAGTGCCATCCGCAGCGGATATTTGACCAGGGTACGAAACGGGTGGAGACCCTTCGCACGCGCGGTTGTGACATATTGCTTCTGCAATTCGTCGAGCAGATTGGCGCGCAATCGGCGGATCATGCCGGCCGTGCCGGCAGTGCCGACGATAATGACCGGAATCCACAGATGTTCGAGGATAGACTTGGCCTTTTCCCAACTCATCGGCTCGCCGAGAAATCTCTGATCCATCAGATGGCCGATGGAGGTTCCGAACCAGATGTTGGCGAAATACATCAGGATAAGCGCCAACATGAAATTCGGGATGGCGATGCCAAGCAGCCCCAGGAACGTCAGCCCATAGTCACCCCAACTGTACTGGTGGGTGGCGGAATACATGCCTATCGGGAAAGCGATGAGCCAGGTGAAAACAATGGTGACGAACGACACAAGAATGGTCAGCCACATTCGATCGCCGATCACGTCGCTGACCGGCAGCTCGTATTCGAAAGAATAGCCGAAATCACCCTGCAGCATGCCAGCGAGCCAGTAGAAGTAACGGACAACCGGCGGCTTGTCGAAGTTGTACTCGGCGCGGAGCGCTTCGAGCTTGTCCATGTCGACGCCTTCGCCCTGCGCCCTCATCTCCGCCGCGTAGCTGTCGAAGTAATCGCCCGGCGGCAGTTCAATGATGGTGAACACCAGCGCGGAGATGATCAGCAATGTCGGAACCATAACGGCGATGCGCCAGAGTATGTATCGCAGCACGCTCAGGCCTCTTCCGCTAACCAGAACGTATCCGGCATGTAGACTCCGAAATAGGAGGTCGGATCAAAGCCGTAGAGCCCCTCTGCGGGCAGGTTGCGCAACCGTGCCGAGCACAGGACCGGCTGCAAGGTGGCATTGACCAAGCCGATCGAAAACACCTGATCGGTGTAGAGCGCGAGCATGGACGTCCAGATCTTGGTACGGTCGGACAGTTCTGCCGAATGCCGCCACTGCTCTACCAGCCGGACCAATTCCGCTGCTTCAGGCAGGTCGGGCGGCTCGCCGACCTGGCCGCGGGAAATATAGTGAGCGCCCCAGAGCGGCCATTGCAACTGGTCGTCCGCAGTCGGCGCAAGCTGGCCAGGGTTCATGTCGGCTGTCGGGACGCCATTGTCTATGCCGGACCACATCGACATCATGATTTCTCCGCCCATCGCACGGCTGCGGAAGACGTCACGCTGGGAGGTGCGGATGAAAAGCGCGATGCCCACGTCGCGCCAATGGTCGGTGATCAGTTCGAGAGCGTCCGTTTCGATCATGTATTCGCCGGCCGTTTCAACGACGATCTGCGCCGTGCGGCCATCGGGAAGGATACGGATTCCGTCGTCGCCGCGCTGTTCGAGGCCAATCTCGTCGAGCAGTTTGTTGGCGGCCGCGGGATCGTAGGCCGCCCAGGCTTGGGCAAATCCAGGCTGATAAAGGGGGCTCTCCGGCAGTACGGTGTCGGCGCTCTCCGTGCCCAAGCCGTAGAACACAGCCTTATTGATCTCTTCCCTGTTGATTGCCAGCGATAATGCGCGGCGCATGCGAACATCCTGCAGCAGCTTTCGCCAGGCTTCGTCCGCCGTATTGAGGTTGGGTAGCAGAGCCAGCCGCGAGCCTTGCGTCCGCTTCCACAGTTTCACTTTTATCGGATAACGCTTTTCGGCATCTTTAAAGAAGGCGTAATCGGCAAAGTCTATTCCCACACCCTGCAGGTCGCTGTCGCCGGCCCCGCTCTTTGCGGCGATGATCGACGAGGAACTGACGTTCAGCACGAACTTGTCGATATAGGGTAGTTGAAGTCCGTTTTCGTCGACACGATGGAAGAACGGGTTGCGCTCGAACACGAACTGATCGGCCGGCGGCTTCGTGGTGTTTCGCCAAGGATCGAGCGTCGGCAACTCCGGGTTTTCCGGCCGGTATTGGCGCGACATGCGGATGTGCAGTCCGGTCCACTTCTTCTGCTTGTTCTTTTTCATCAGTTCCTTAAGACGCTCAGGCTCCTGATACTTCTTGTGGAACTGCTTCATGTAGGCTGCTGGCAGCACGAGGCTGAGCGGTTGCGCGGCCGCGAGGTTCGGCAGGAAGTCGGGGTTCGGCGCATCCCAGGAATACCGGACGGTCAATGGATCGAGAATCTCGAAGCGTGGAGCATTGCCATCGACCAGAAGGGCGTTCGCAAGGCCGCCGGACGACAGGTCTTCATCCAGCAGCACGTCTTCGAAGCAGTAGCGAAAATCTTCGGCGGTCAGCAGGCTGCCGTCGGACCATTTGTGGCCTTCGCGTATCTTGAGCGTGAAAACACGGTCCTCTACGACGTCGAAACTTTCCAGGATGTCGGGCTGCATGCCGAGCTTCTCGTTGAAGCCGACCAGCCGCGCATAACCGTAGATCGTCATAAGCCGGATATCCTTCTGGCTGCCGATCAGGGTGCGCACGACGCCACCGTATTTGCCCGGTTCCCTGCCCATCGCGGCCACGTTTACAACGCGCGGTATCTTCGGCAGGCGTTCAGCCAGCGGGGGCAGGCTTTTGTCGTCGAGCCGCGACTGCAAAAAATCCGGCTCCAGGCTGGCGGCGCGCGCCGTCACGGGTATCAAAGCCGATGCGATTACGCCGATCGCCGTCCGCCTGTTCATCGTCATGACCGCAGCTCCCTGGCATCGGCCTTTCGCCGAGCAAGGACAAAATGTCCGCCGCCGAGATCGGCGGGTTCCATGGCATTTTCGACGCCATCGTCACGAAACTGCGGGCCCCATGCGCGCATGTCGGATGCTCCGCTGGCATGCAGGGTCTTGAAGTCGAGAGGCCGGTCGAGATCGGGAAAGGGCACGGCCGCAAGCAGCGAACGCGTGTAAGGGTGAACCGGTTTTCGCAGCAGGATTTCGCGCGGCGCGAGTTCGACGATGCGCCCGCCGCACATGACCGCGATGCGGTCTGCCATGTAGTCCACCACCGCCAGATTGTGTGAGATGAACAGATAAGTCAGTCCAAGTTTCTTTTGCAAATCCTTGAGAAGGTTCAATATCTGGGCCTGGACGGAAACATCGAGCGCGGACACCGGTTCATCGCAGATGATGAGGTCGGGGCCGAGTGCCAAGGCCCGCGCGATGCCGATGCGTTGTCGTTGGCCGCCTGAAAAGCTGTGCGGGTAGCGGTTCAGGAAATGCTTGTCGAGACCGATCGCCTGCATCAGCGACTTGACTTTTTCCAGCCGGGAGCGGGCGTCGCCGCGGTCATGGATTTCCAGCGGTTCGTCAGAATGTTCTGGATCGTCATGCGTGGCGACAGCGACGAAACGGGATCCTGAAACACCATCTGGATTTTCGTGCGCAGTGCGCGCAGCTCGGCGCCCTCGGCCGCCAGCACGTCGATGGGACCATCGGTTCCGTTGTAGACGACGGAGCCTGTGTTCGGGCGTCAGCGCCCGCATCAGGATCTTGCTGACAGTGGTCTTGCCGCAACCGCTTTCGCCTACCAGCCCCAGGCATTCACCGCGCCGGATGTCGAAACTGACGCCGTCGACGGCACGAACCTCGTGCCTGTGCCCTTGCCGAACCAGCCGGAGCTGCGAGTGGTGAAAGTCTTGGTCAGTCCCCTGACGGACAACAGCACTTCCGGTCCGTCGATGGGCGATGCAAGCCGCTGTTCGAGCAGGTTCTCGACATTCACCGGCACTTCGCGAAGCGCCTTCAGCCGTTCGCCCGGCTTCATGTCGAAATGCGGCACGGCGGCCATCAGCCCTTTGAGATAGGGGTGCGCTGGGTCTGCGGAAGATGGCTTCCACAGGGCCGGCTTCCATGATCTCGCCATGGTAGATCACCACCACTTCGTCGGCCACGTTGGCTACCACGCCGAGATCATGGGTGATCAGAAGCATGGCCATGTTCAGCTTCAGTCTGCAGATCGCGCAGCAGCTGCAGGATCTGCGCCTGGATCGTCACATCGAGAGCCGTCGTCGGCTCGTCGGCGATCAGCAAGGCGGGGCGGCAGATCAGCGCCATGGCGATCATGGCGCGCTGGCGCAGGCCGCCCGGAAAGTTCGAAGGAATATTTGTCGTAGGCCCGCTTCGGATCGGGAAAGCCGACCAGCCCCAGCATTTCCTCCGTGCGTTCGCGGCGTTCGACCGAGGACAGATCGGTGTGGATTTGTAACACTTCGCTGATCTGGTTGCCGATCGTGTGAAGCGGCGACAGCGACGTCATTGGCTCCTGGAAGATCTTGCCGATGCGGCGGCCCCTGAGCGATCTGATCTCCTTGCCGTCGCGCGGCATTTCCAGGATATCGGCCGTCTTGCCCGGAGTTTCGGGATCGGAAAACAGGATTCTGCCGTGGACCTGTGCGGTCCTCGGCAATATTCCCATGACAGCTTGACTGATAACGGATTTTCCGGAACCGGATTCGCCGACAAGCGCGGTCACCTTGCCTGGCAAGACGCGCAGATTGGCGGACCTCACAGCGTAAATCGGCCCGCCAACGATGGCAAACGATATGCCAAGATTTTCGATCCTCAACAGATCTGTGCCTAAATCCATCCCTACCCGGTCCCCGCCCAGGGAGCATCGCAACATGCAATGCTTTACCCAGTCGAGGGGGAGACTAGCGTACCACCGGTAGCCTGCCTAGACTGTCTTTTCGCCAGTGATTTCGACAAAGCGTCAGCCGCATTATTCAGCGGGGCAGGATCCGTCGCGAAGAACATCGGCGCAATTTGGCGAGCGCCGGAAATCATCATAATAAAGGGTCCAGTCGGTCGTGTGCGCGGCTCTATAGGGGCCGAACTTGAAATACTGGTTTTTGCCCAGGCCCTGATCGGCATGTCCGATGTGCCCCTTCACCGTCACGATCGGCTTTCCGTTGGCGAACAGTTCGATGTGCCCCGAGCCGTCCGGACCAGGTTTCGTGAAGATAGCGAAATCGATCCAGCCTGAATCCGGCACCGGGAGCTTGTTGCCGTGATCGGTGACGGAGATCGCGTCGGTGCAAGCGTCGAAGATAGCGCCGTCTTCGGCTGTCCATGCGGCGTCCGTCGCAACCAGTGCGCGCATCTGGTTCGATTTCCGGCCTGTACCACACCGGCGTTCCGCCATCGGCGCAGGAAGCTGGTCCGGCACTGACCACGTTGGTCGCCGGGGCTATATAGTTGGTCTCGACCGTGGCAAACAGTTTCCCCTGCCTCAGCCGCAGGGCCAGGAACGGACTGAAATCGCCGTCGGCACCCGGGTCTATTTCCCGCTTCCACTGGGCAATCAGGTAGCGATGGTCGTCGCTGGGGATCGGATCGGCGAATTTGACCGCGAAACCGTACCAGACACCTTCATTGTACGGCACGCGCAGCTTGGTCTTTTCCCAGATTTCCGCGCGTTCGCTGCAGGAGGTATTTGTCGCGGGGCAAAGCGGCTTCACGCTAAGCTTGAGCGCGCCGCCGCCATTGCGCGCCACATCCTTCTGGAATTCGACGATGCCTGCGCTCTGTTCGAAATTTTCCTTGTAGTAGAGGCCGCCGTTTTCGGAGAAATCCGATCCATCAAAGCCGTCCTCCAAAATCTGCGATCCGGCGCCGGCTCCGGCGGGAACACATATGCAGACAGCGGCAGCCAGACCAGCCATACGGATGCTCCTGCTTCTCATTGGATTTTCTTCGGTTCTTCGGCAGCCAACTGAATTCTCCTGGTGTCGCGATGCAGCAGGATAACCTGTTCCGCATCGGACATCCGGTCGTAGGTGGCTTCCAAGCCGCCGTCTTCCTCGAACGCTCCGATATCCGATGTATCGGGAGAGAGAATGGTGAGTTTCTGCCGAACCCCGGCCAGCTTTTCCTTGCCGAGCGTCATCCAGCCGCCACCGCAATAGGCTGCGAAGTCCTTGCTGGCGATCAAACTCTGCGGATACTTCTTGGTCAGTCGCCTGCAGCCTTTGCACCTCGTTGACCGCGGACCCGAAGGCGGAAAATGTCAGGCGATCTGTCAACCCGACATTGCCGAACATCACGTTGCCGACATGAAGGCCGATGCCGTAGCTGATTTCGTTCAACCTCCTCTGGCGCCTCTGCTTGTTGAGCTCGGTCATTCTCGCAGTCGCCTTGAAGGCGGCGTTCAGCGCGGCCTGGCACGCCACTTCGGACGGTCCGCGATGCCGTTCGCAAGGATAGACCGCCAGAAAGCCGTCACCGAGAAAGCTCAGGATCTGGCCTCCCGCGCGATTGAAAGGGGCTGCTATCGCATCGAAAAACTGGTTCAGCGTGTCGATATAAACCTCGCGGCCGGATCGACTCGGCCAATTTGGTCGAACCGCGCATATCGGCCATAACGAGCGCGGCCCTGATTGTGTCGCCTTCGCCGCGCTTGATCTGGCCGTTCAGCACCCGCTTGCCGGCATCGCCGCCGAGATACGTCGTCAGCATGTTGTCCGCGAGTTTGTTCAGCACCGCCATTTTTGTCGCTACGGCGAGATTGCTCTGGAGGCGCAGGAGGGCGGCGATCATATCTTCGCTGAAGCCGGTCGGATTGTCGGTCGACCACGATCCGATCATGCCTTGGCTCGAATTTTCACCGAAGGACTGGACGAATGCCATATAGTCGGTGACGCCGAGCAGCTTGAGGTCGTCGAAAATCGGGAATTCGGAGGGCTGCGTCGTGATCGATCCGCCGACGCAGATAGTCCAGGTTGTTGGAAAGGAGATAATAGTAGGGGCTTCTCAGAAAGCGTTCCGACGGGAGCGAACCTTTCTTTCGGAATCCTTCGACCTCCATGCCGCTCCCGCGCTCCCAGGTAAAACTGAGTGCGTCATAAAGCGGATGCAGCATCGAGAAGCTCAAATGCACGCGCACGAGCGGCAGGCCGGCGGCGGCGAGCCGTTCGCAGAAACCGCGAACCATGAGTTTAAGGTCGTCGCCGGCGAGGGCGGATTTTGTCAGCCAGTCGCCGACCTTGTCCATGAGAATGGTGGAAACGTCGGTTTGCAAAGCTTTCATGGTCATTTCAGGTTCGGTCCGAACCGGTCGTTCGAACACGAGGTCTGCTCCTTTAGGTATACGGCGAAACAAAACCCCCCTGACGACATAGTCCGCAAGGCTGCCGAATTTAGCGAAGTCGGGGCCAGGAAGGAAGCCGTTGAACAACTGCCCGAATTGCCAGGTAGCCCAGGCCGCCTTCATCCGTCGCCAGAGGCGATTGCCTTTGAGGGTCTTTTCATAGAGCTGGGGGTGGATTGCGATCTGGAGCCCGCGAACGGGATACTTGCGCAGCTTTGCGATCTCGTCAGCGATGGCGAATTCATATCCCTCGATGTCGATCTTGACGAAGACTTCGCTGCCGCCTGCCTCGCGCATGATTTCGTCCATGCCGATTCCTCTGACAGTCGCGCATTCGCCGTCGCCGATTTGGAGGATGCTGGTTTCCGAACTGCCGAAACCCTCCACCGCATTGATGGCGACGCTGCGGTCGCTGGCCAATGCTCCTTCAAGCACAGTCACGTTGGATGCATCAGCGGCAATAATCCTCAGAATCCGGATGCATTTCGGATCGGGTTCGACCGCGATGACGGACTTCGCGATCTGTGCCGACCACATCGGCGTGACGCCGATCCACGCTCCGATATCGACGCAAACAGTGTTGCGATCAAGATTGCGTGAAAGCGTCTGAAACGTGCGCGCTTCCCAGTTTCCGCTAGCGAGCTTGCGGTAGAATTTTTGATATTCGGGCAGGTTCGCCAGCCTGACGGTGTGTCCCGCATAGCTGATGTCGACGGTTCTCATCGCCGGTTGGATCCTGGACACTACGACCCGCCAAGGCCGACCGATGCCCGGTCTGCCTGACAAGCTGCCGGGAGGCGAAGATGTGCTGCATGCAAAGTTTTCAAGTATCTGCTTTTCTTGTCAAAACGTCGCGACGGCGAATCCGGGTCGGGATCGCTATCCATCATATCAGATATGGGCTGATACAGGTTCCCGCAAGGCGAGAGCGGGGCAGGCGGACTCAAGCGACTGCCTTGGCCTTCATGTTGGCGGCTGCCATCGCATAACCGCCGGCCGCACCGTCGATGAAATGAACATGATCCCGCTGCAGGGGCGAGGCGACAATGCAGGTCATCAGCGCGGAATCTTGCCGATGCAGCCCGAATACGCACACACCTGCCTGCTCGGCCTCCCTCAATCTCGCTTCGATCTTTTCGACAACGCTCCGGTCGACATCAATGGTCATTTTCAGACCATCGTCGAATTTCCGGAAGTCGGAGTTTTGGGCGACCTCGCGCTTGTATCGCTCCGCGTTGAAACCCGCGATCGTCCAGCCGAATTTGTCGGCGATCACAGTCAGCGCGATTTGTCCAAGAATGGAAAGTTTCGGCAGCAACCGGCGCCCCTTGGGGGCTGCTGCCGCCGCCTCCATGGCCAACCCTTTCGACGAAAAGCCGAACTCCGGTCCATCGAGAGGTACGGGATGCCCGGCGCGATCCTGTTCGCCCGCAATCGCAACGATATCCGCCACCAGTTCCCTGAATGCCTGGCTGTCAGAGCCTCTCGGCGAGGCTATGATCGATACGATCTCGCCATGACGGGCTTCGATCGGATTCCAGCGGCAGGAAAGGCCGGTGAGGTCTGGCCTTGTCCCGGCCGGCGCCGGGTCGATGCGGTAACGCCCTGCCTTCATTTCGGCCTCGGCCCAGCTTGAGCCGCCACCGGCGAACATGGCGTAGGAAACCTCTTCGGATGCCTGGAAACGCGCGACGCGTACGTCCAGTCCTTTCGCACGGATATCCGCCATCGGAACGATCGCCGCGCGCATGGTGAGCCCGAGTTCGTCCGCAACCCAGGCCTGGACGGCGGCCAACGCCTCACGCGTCTTTTCCCGCATGGTTGCCGGAAAGGCCACCAGAGCGCCGTCGCCGCCGAACACGAAGGGGAGGTCGCGCCGGCCAAGTGTGTTCAGGAGCGAGGAGATGACGCTGGCGCCCGCCATATTCACCGATTTGTAGCGCCCGGCCTCGATCGCCTTTGTGGATCCGACGATGTCCGCCGTTGCAAGTGCCCATTCGTCAGGCAGCGGCCGGTAATTTTCCGCGTCGGCAACGCCTTCGAATTTCGCGAAGATCGGCAAGTTATCAAAGAAATTGTCTTGGGCGGCCGTCTTGTCCATGCCTACAATTAGCATATTCCGCCTTGCGAGTGTCGCTCGAATACAGCCACGAAATTGACTTGCGAACACTTTCGGGAGATAGGCTCGCATCGATGCGAATTGCCTTCTACGCGCCTCTGAAATCGCCCAACCATCCAGTTCCGTCAGGCGACCGCCAGATGGCGCGGTTGCTGATCGGTGCCCTTGAACTGGCAGGGCACGATGTGACCACGGTGTCCGAATTGCGCAGCTTCGCCGTGCACCCCGAAGCAGACCACTTTGCGAAGGTCTCGGCGGATGCTGAGGCGGAAATCTCGAGATTGTCGGCGCTTTGGAAATCGACGCGGAAGCCGGATCTCTGGTTCAGCTACCATCCTTACTACAAGGCTCCCGATCTCATCGGGCCAACGATGGCTTCGGCCTTTGCGATCCCTTACGTCACCGCCGAAGCGTCCTATTCCATGCAGGCGCAATGTCGGCTCCTGGGCCGAGATGCAGGCTTCGGTCGCGGATGCCGTGAGAAATGCCTCGCTTAACATCTGCTTCACGCGCAGGGATCGTGAAGGGCTGGCAAAAATCGCGCCGGAGGCGCCATTCGCCATGCTGCCGCCCTTCATCGACAGTTCTGTTTTCGCCGCTCCATTGCGCGCCGGTTCTTCACGCCTTGTCGCGGTGGCGATGATGCGGCCGGGTGACAAGCTCGACAGCTACCGGATGCTGGCGCGCGCGCTTGAAAGGCTGGTCGGACACGCCCTGGACCCTCTCGGTCGTCGGCGATGGGCCAGGCCGCGCTGAGGTAATCTCAGAATTCGCCGGCTTACCGGAGAAGCGTATCGAATGGTTGGGGAAGAAGGAGCCTGACGAAATCCCGGAGCTGCTCGCCGGTGGCGGCATCTATGTCTGGCCGGGTTGCGGCGAAGCTTATGGACTGGCCTATCTCGAAGCACAGGCGGCGGGTCTGCCTGTCATTGCGCAGGACACCGCCGGCGTGCCGGAAGTGGTACGCAACGGCCAGACAGGAATTCTGACGCCGCCAGGCGATGTCGAGGCATTTGCGTCAGCGATCGCGCATCTGCTGGCCGACGATGACAGGCGACGGGCGATGGGCGAGACAGCCCGGCGTTTTGTCTTTGAGGAACGGTCGCTCGAGGCGGCTGCAGCCAAGCTCGATGACAATGCTTCCAGTCGCGATGGTTGTTCGATGAACCCGGATCCGGACTGGCAGCCGTTGCTGGCGGAACTCGGGCGCTGGGGCGCTGCGGGCAGAACGGCTGACTTCTGGCTGCGAGACGACGATGCCGTGGAGCCTGGCGAGGCCCTCGATCGGTTGTTGGGTTTGACCGAGGAATTTGCCGTTCCGCTGGCACTTGCGGTGATTCCGGCGTTCACCGGAGAAGCCCTTGCAAGCCGGCTTGCTGACGCGAAGCATGTGACGGTGGCCGTTCACGGCTGGTCGCATGAGAACCACGCTCCGGACGGCGAGAAGAAGCAGGAACTGGGCCGACACCGCGACCGTGCGGTTGTGGTGGACGAGTTGAGGAGGGGGCTTTCCCGTATCGGGCAACTTCATGGACAGCGAATGGTGCCGCTGCTGGTTCCGCCTTGGAACAGGATCGACGCCGGCTTGGTCCCCGATCTCGCACCGATCGGTTTTGCGGCGCTGTCTGCGTTCGGTCCGGCAAGACCTGCTGCCATCCGCGTGATCAACAGCAATGTCGATCTGATGGATTGGCATGGCACGCGCGGCTGCCGCGATCATGCGTTGCTTGTTGGGGACATCGTTTTACAGCTTCGTACGGGCTTTTGAGGGCGGTGAGCCGGTTGGGCTTCTCACGCATCATCTTGTGCACGATGAAGCGGCGTGGATGTTCCTGGAACGCCTGTTCAGGATCACCGTAGGTCATGGTGCCTGCGAATGGCGTTCTGTCCGAGAATTGATCGCCGGCCGAAATAAAGCCGTTAGTTGATCAGCGCTTCCCGACTGTTCGGCGCAGGATATCCAGCGTTTGTCCATCACGCGCGGCAAAGGAACCCGGCAAACGCCTCGATTGCCTGCTGCTCGATCACTTCGAGCTGGGCATCAGTGCGCGCGGGATCGTGGTGAAAAAGGGCGAGGCGTTGCGCACCAGCGGCCTTGCAAAGCTTGACGCCCTGCTGCCAGGTGGAATGGCCGTAGCCGCGTTTGCGCTTCATTTCCTCTTCGGTATAGGTGCAGTCGTAGATAACCAGGTCGGCGTTTTCGATCAGGCCGAGGATCGCGGAATCGAGTTTGCCAGCTTCGTGTTCCGTGTCGCTGATCACCGCTATCGCACGCCCTTCCCATTCGACCCGGTAGCCAATGCAGCCGCCGGGATGGTTGAGGCTGGCCGTGTGGATTGCGATGCCGTCGCGGGGGCGAAGGATATCCCCCGAGACAAAGTCCCTGCAGTCGAGATTTGCCCTGCAGATTTCCAGCCGCACCGGAAACCAGGGCGGGCGCATGAATTCGCTGAGCATCTCCCGCGTGGTCATGCGACCGGCAAGATGCCCCGACCAGAGCCGGACGCGTGTTTTCGGATCGTAGAAGGGGTAGAAGAATGGCAAGCCGACGATGTGATCGTAATGGCAGTGGGTGAAGAACACGTCGAAATCGTTTATAGCCTGCTGCCATAAGCGCTTCACCGGCAGGGCGTATTCCCGAGCCGGCATCGAAGAAGAGCTTATGCGGACCGCACTGCACCTCGACGCATGCGGTGTTGCCGCCGTAGCGGATGAACTGGGGTCCCGAGACCGGCACGCTGCCGCGCACCCCCCAGAAACGCACCCGGAATAAATCTTCGTCCATCATGCCTCTTCGCGGCGTCCCCGGTTGGCCTCTGCCCTAGCCATCCTGCCGCGCCTAGACGAGACACGCATTTGGCGCGTTTTTCAACCATCTCGCGATTACCGCTGCGGGGCGGCGGTTCCGCTCAATGCTTGCTGTTCCGTGCGTCGGCCAGTTCGGCGGTCGTGTGGCTGAGCCTGTCGGCCAGGACGCGGACGATTTCGATTGTCATTTCCGGAAATTCCTTCAGAAGCCTCAGAAATGATCCTTGCGGATCCGCAGTGCTTCGAGCGGGCCTGCCGCTCTTACCGTGGCGGTACGCGAGACGTCGCACAGGATGGCGATCTCGCCGACGATCGAGTTGGGTTCGAGTTCGGCAACCTTGATCTGGCCGGTCTCGGAGTCGACGAGGATATCCGCGTTCCGGAAAGGATCGACATAGGCGGCGTCGCCCTCGTCACCCTGGTTGAAGAGGATCTGGCCGGCGCTGTAACTGACGCGATCCGACGTGAAGGCAAGCAGCTTGAGCTTTGCCGGCTCGACACCCGAGAACAGCGGAACCCGCCGCAGCATTCCCACTTCATCCTTGAGCAGCATCATCGCAAACCTCACCCACTCCTTACTCAAGGGATCACTATGACAGCAGTCCCTTAAAGATACCGTTTCTTGCCCAAAGTGTCTCGTGTGTTCCGTCTTCCACCAATTCGCCCGCGTTGAAGACGATGACGCGATCGAACAGCTTCGCCATTGCCGGGTTGGTCAGCACCCAGATAATCGCGGGCGCGCGGTCGTCCCGTCTGGCTTCCTCAAGCACGTTGCGCAGGATCTGGTCCTGCAGGCGCTGGTCAAGCGCCGACAGCGGCCGGTTGAGGATGAGAAAGTCCGCCCGTTTGAGCAAGCGCGCGCGCCACGTCGAGCTTCTGGCGCTGCGCGCCGGTCAGGCGCCTGCCGCCGACGCCGACGTTGAATCCAAGCCCGACATCGAGAACGTCGTCATAAAGGCCGAGTTCGTCAAGGATCTCGTAGACGATCGTGCGGATGCGCTCCGGCCCTCCGGATGGTTGTGGCCGATCCTGCCGAACAGAACATTGTCCATGACACTTGCTGCGGCGGTGTAGCGCATCGGGTCGTAAGGTTCGATCGCGCCTTGCAGGTCTTCCGGCAGATCCTCGTAGAAGCGTTTCGCGGGCGGCGACGATCTTGGCCATCAGCTCGTCGCTCAGCAGGCCGAAGCGGTGCCGGGGCTCGATATAGGCGAAACTCAAGGTGATGATCGGCGCTCGGTCTGCTTCGCGAACCGTTTCGTAGGGCTTGCCCTTCAGTTTCTGCAGCGAGCGATTGATAGGTCGGGTATTTCCTCGGCGGTCATGAAGGCGAGCTGCTGGAAGAACGGATGATCCGGCGGCAGGTCGGCGAACAGTTCGATCGCCTGTTCGGCGATCTCCAGGCCCATGCCGTAGAGCACCTGATCCAGCCCCGCTGCCTTCAGCACCGACGAGAAATAGGGATTGGCCGCCAGCGCCTTGTCGGCCAGCGCAGGGCCGGTCGCCGCGCCGAACAGCAGGTTCTCGCCGACGGTTGCTTCCCTGATTGTAGGCGCCCGGTTCGAACGAGACGACCAGTCCGCTCAAATCCTTCGTCTTCGAGCCGTTTGCGCAGCGCCGCGCGCAGTTCGACGATGCGGTCTGATCAGTTGCTGATGACGCAGCGGATCGGCAGATGTGCGCAGGCCAAGATCGAGAATATCGCGCGACAGCACCACTGCGTCGAGCATATGGCGTATGACGCCGAAAAGATCGTTCGGGCCGGTCGCGCCGGCGGCTGCATAGTCGACCCAGTCGCTGTTCAGATCAAAGTCGGGATTGCCGGCCCGGCGCGCTTCGTCGATGTCCCAACTGCGTTGTTTGGCCTGTTTCGCCTTCGTAAGTCACCGTCAGTCAGCGGCGCGTGCTTCAGCCCGTAGAGCAGGTTATCGCGCAGGCTTCCCTGGGAAGGATAAGCGTCCGACGAGGCATAGGAGATGCGCCGTCCGGTCACGGCTTCCGGCAGTTCGAGCAAGTCGGCGCCGCCGGCGGCGATCTTTCCGCTTTCCGGCCAGTTCAGCCGTGCGAGGGCTTCTGCAAGAGCCTCGCCACCGCCGTTCGCGGTGCCGACGATCGCCACCGTTTCGCCTGGCTTGATCTGGAAGGAGACGCGCTCGAGCAGCATCGCGCCGCTGTCGTCGACTAGCGACAGATTGACCGCCGCCAACGGATCGGTCATCGGGCCGACGCTGCGTCGATCGTTATCGCCTGAATTTTCGGGTCGACCAGGCGATCGATGCTGAACTGCTCGACGACTTGCGCATATTTGACCTGCACGTCCTGGCGCGCCTGATCCCAGTCGATCAGTTCTTTCATCGGTCCGGGCAGGTCCTTGTATGCGGCGATCACGGCGACCAGCTGACCGACATCGAGCCGCCCCTGCAGCGCAAGATAGCCGCCGATCAGGTAGAACAGGAATGGCGTGACCTGGGCGAGAAAGTTGTTGATGAACTTTACCAGGAATTTCCACTGGTAGAGATCGTAGCGGATCTTGAAGATGCGGCCGAGGCGGGAGGCGATGTCGGCGCGTTCATAGTTCGATGTATCGTGGATGTGAATCGTGCCGATGCCGTCGACGATTTCGCCAACCCGGCCGGAAAGCTCACGCGCCGTCAGTTGCCGTTCGCGGCCGAGCCGGATCAGCCGCTTTCCGCATCCTCGGGATAAGGACGAGTTGGATCGCCGACGATCGCGGCGGCAATCATGCCCAGCCAGAAATTCTGGATAATGATGAAGAGCATCGCCGTCAGCGCCTGCCCGCCAAGCAATGCGGGCTGCACGAAGGCGTCGCCGATGAAGCCGCCCAGCGGCTCCACCTCGTCCTTCACCATCGTCGCGACTTCGGCGGATTTCACACGCTTGAACTGGTATGGTGGAAATCGCAGCACTCGATCGACGAGTTCGAAGCGGATACGCCGCAGCATCCGCTCGCCGAGCCGGCCTTTGTAGGTGTTGATGTAGAATTTGAAGAGTCCGTTGATGATGACCAGGAGCAGGAACACGATGCTCAGCGCGAACAAGCGTCTGCTCCCGGTCGAGCTGAAACCCGGAAAACAGCTGGACGGTGCCGATGAGCGGCAAGCTGAAGCTGAGATCCATGAAGGTTTGTGTGGCGCCCGGCGTTTCAAAACCGTCGCCCTGAATCGGCCCGTTGACGATCAGCTTGGGCAAGTCGAAGGACATGAAATAGGGGATCATCGACAAGGCGACGATCATCAAGATCCAGAGCTGCTGCCTCCAGGTGTGCTTCCAGATGTAACGGGCGAGGCTTTCGTCCATGAGCGGCGGTGAACCAATCAACCTGCGGGATGCAAAACGTAGAAGCGCCTTTTCGCGAACGGCGAACCGGCGATTGCCTCGTCGTCGAGGACGAGCTCGAAGCTGCAATGCACTGAAACAGTTGGACGACTGACGATCGCGGGCACTTGCGATGCGGCGCGGTCGAGTTCGGGCGCGTAGTCGATCACCACGGTCTTCGCATTGTCGATCAGCGAGAAAAGCAGCTGTCGCCAGCGGCTCACGGCGTGCCGAAAGGTTTCAGCGAATAACCGAGCAGAACCAGCCCATAGCTGCGTGGCGCGTAGTCGTAGTCGATTTCCTGGAATTTCCGAGGAATATGACGGACGCGGCAGGGCTGGCCGTTGAGTTCGTCCGCTTCGTAGGCCGCGGTTTTTGGATCGACGGACAAGACCGATTGCGGCCTGTGGGTCAGATAATCGGTAATCGGGGTCAGATAGCCACCGATTTCAACGATGTGCGGACAGTCACGCAGGAAATGCGCTGCAACGACCTGGCGAATCCCGGCAGATGGCCCCGACAGATGCGACAGGCCTTCTCCCGTGCCCGCCGATGGTGAGGCGGTTTCAGAACGTCTTCAAGTCCATTGGGTCAGATTGCGTTGTGTTGCCAGGAATCTCAACATACAACACGGCCATGATGGACGCTACCCAGCCAGAATACCCGGACGCCGATTGGCGACGAGCATGCTTTTGATCTCACGCGCGGAATCGCCGCTATACACCGGCAATTCACTGGTCGAGGGTCTCGCGCGGATCATCGCGAAGCACCCTGAGGCCGATATCGGCAACGCCTTCAATCACAAGCAGGTCGGCTGCAAGATGTGGGCGCGCGACAAGCTGTTCGAGAGCAGTGGCGGGCGTTTCGAACGTATCTGGATCCTTGGCGGTTGGTACGGCGTACTTGCCGCCATGCTGTTCGACGATGCTCGGTTTGACCTCGAGGCGATCGACAGCATCGACATCGATCCGGCGGTCGCATCGGTCGCCCGGACGCTCAACCGTCCGGCCGGAGAGACGGTTTCGGGCGCTGACGGCTGACATGTATACGCTCGACTATTCGATGGCCCGACCCGATCTGGTGATCAACACCAGCTGCGAACATATCGATGATGTTCGCGGCTGGCTCGATCTGCTGCCGCAGGGAACTCAGGTTCTGCTGCAGTCGAACGACTATTTCAGCGAGCCGACGCACATCAACTGCGTGGCTTCGCTGGATGCTTTCGAGAACAATGGCCGCGCTGAGGGAATTGCGGTTCTCCGGCGAGCTGCCGATGAAGAAATATACCCGCTTCATGCTGATCGGGACCGTGTAGCGTTCAACAATTCCCGCAGTAATTTCGCCGAGCCTGTGGCTCCCTCCAGATCCAGTGCATGGCCAGCGGGCGGCGGACGTGACAACGCCTCTTCGATTGCTTCGGAAAGCCCTTTGGGCGTGAGGTCGCATTCGGTCAGAACGGTCGCCAGTCCCAGCTTTTCAAGTCGCTCCGCGCGAGTCGTTCTGTTCCGTCTCGCCGCCTGCTGCGAACGGAATGAGCAGCGAGCGGCAGCCGGCGCGAAGCACATCGCAGACGGTGTTGTAGCCGGCCTGCGAAACCGAGAGGCGGGCACCCGTCAGCAGGCTGGCAAAATCCTGGCGGAACCTGAAGACGGAGAGGTTGGCGAGGTGCGTCTGCGACAACCGCTTCGAATTCGGCTTCCGGCAAATTGGGGCCTGTGATCAGGCACCACTTCCGGGTTTGCGGCGCCATCCTTGCAGCAGCGACCGTCGATTTGACGAGAGCGCCGCCTGCCGCGCCGCCGCCAGCCGAAACCAGGATATCGAAATGCTCAGTGGTGGGTCCGGGCGAGGACGCCGCGACCAGACCCGTATATGCCACCTTGGCTTCGATGGTGCGGGCGAGGGGGAAAGTCTGGCCGATGGTGGCAAAGGACGGATCGCCATGAACCATGACCAGGTCGAAATAGCGTTCGACAAGGTCGGCGGTTTCTTCGTTTCGCCCGGGTTTGATACGTTCCTGCAGAATATCGCGCACGGAAGTCACCAGCAGTGGCTTGGGCGTGTTTCGCGCGACCTTCTCGAGCAATGGAAGAAGTTCGAACCGCATCTGCCGGCGTCCGAACGGAAAAGCCTCGATGATGACGATGTCCGGCGCGAAATTTCGAACGCCTGCAGCAGAATCTGCTCGGCGCCGTTCCTTGAAAGCATCGTCGACCGGGTTTCCCCGCAGATCCGCCAAGCCCGAAAATCCCGCGTCGCCTGCGGTGACGGGGGGCAGGTCCAAAGTCGTGATTCGAGAGCCTGGAAATCCGGGGACAGGTGCTCCCCCGGTCACCACCAGCACAGCAAAACCATCTTCGGCGAGCGCGTTGGCAACCCTGCTGGCGCGCGCGAGATGACCGATGCCAAGCAGGTGCTGGACGTAGAAGAAAACACGCGGTTGCATCACGAAACCGCCTGCCACTCCCGCTCGAACAGGGTTTTCAACTGACCGATGCTCGACAGATGATCGAAATGACCTCGCACGCGTTCGCTCTGCCGCATCGCCGAGGCGCCTTCGCAGCGCCGGTTCACGGATCATACGCTCAAGAGCTTGTGCAAGTGCCTGCGGGTCCTCGGGAGGAACGACCATCCCGTTCTCCTCATGCGTCAAGAGTTCCGGCACGCCGGATATGTCTGTCGAAACGCAAGCAAGTTTCTGACTCGCGGCTTCCACCAGAACATTGGGCAGGCCGTCGCGGTCGCCGTCGGCGGCAATTCTGCAGGCCAGGGCGAAGATGTCGGCTCGCCTGTAATGCTCCAGCACGTCTTCTTGCGCCAGCGCGCCCTTCCAGGAAATGCGCGCGGCAATTCCGAGATCGTCGGCCAGCGCCTTGAGCCGGCTCGAGCTGTTCGCCGCCGCCGATATGCTCGAAGCGCCAATCAAGATCAGCCGGCAGCAGCGCCAGCGCGCGCAGCAGGATGTCGTAGCCCTTCTTTTCCACCGCTCGGCCAACGCTGAGCACCAGTACGGGCTCGGAACCGGCGGAACCATCACGGGCTCGGGCGGGTCTCGTCCCAGCGGCCGAAGCGGGCCAGATCGAGACCGTGATAACTCAGATGAACGCGAGATGCGCCGTTCGCAAGGCTTTTCAGATGGTCGTAGCCGGTCTTCGTGCAGGTTACCATCCAGCGGGCCGAGGAAAGTTTGTCGGCAAGATCCCAGTCCTGCGACGTCCAGATGTCCTTGGCGTGGGCCGAGCAGGTCCATGGGAGATCGCGAAGCAGGCTTGCATAGCGGGTTACCGAGGCTGGCGTATGCGCGAAATGAGCATGCAGCCATTCGCCGTTGTCCGGCCATTCGTGGGCAAGCACCAGCGCCTGGCCGAAGCGACGAACACGGTTGCGGGTCGGATCGCGGCGAAGATCGGCCGCGAAGGCACGCAATGTTCGCCAGAACCTGCCTCGCGGCAGCCAGGCAAGCAGTGCGCGCGCAACACGTAGCGGCTCGTCATGCAGATATTCCGGCAGGTAATGTACCGGCGCCTTGATCTCGTCATGCACCGGGTGGCGCTTGCTGTCGGTCGGCTTCCTAAGCGCCACCAGGACGAGCTCCATGCCGGCGCGCTCGAGGCCGAGCAGTTCCTGCGCGATGAAGGTTTCCGACAGCCGCGGATACCCCTTCAGGACAACGACAATCTTGCGGCGGTTCGGCAAGCTTCAGCTCGTGCCGTCGACGACGGAAAGATGACGGTGCGCACGCCGATCCAGCCAGTCGCCGACGATTTCCGAGATGTGAGCCAGCCCCTCGAGCCTCAGGTTCGGATTGCTTTGCGACGGGCGGGGCCTGCCGGGCAGCGCCTTCAGCGCAGCCGCAAAACGTGGAGCGTCCTCCGCCTCCTCGGGCAGCAGCATTTCTATCAAGCCAAGTTCGGCAGCGCGCCGCGCGCGGATCAACTGTTCCTCGCGCGGCCTCACGCGGGGCACGATCAGTGCCGGCTTGTCGAACGACAGGATTTCGCAATAGGTGTTGTAACCGCCCATCGCGACGACTGCTTTGGCGCCGGCGACCAGCTCTTCCATCCGCGTGTCGAACTCGATGATTTTGATCTGCGGGATTTTGGCGCCCTTCTTGATCAGTTTTCGGCGCTTCTTCGCCGGCATATAGGGCCCAAGCACGATCAGCGCCTTGTGCTGCAGATCGGGATCTTGCTGATAGGCGTAAATCACGTTGTGGATCAAGTCGGCGCCGTCGCCGCCGCCGCCAGTGGTGACAAGGATGTAATCGCCGTCCGGACGGTGCCCAGGCATCTCGTCATGTGACAGGCTACGCTGCAAAAAGCCGACGAATTTCATCTTGGCGCGAACTTGGGCAGGAACATCGAGGCCGGTCAGCGGGTCATAGAATTCGGGCGGTCCATAGGCCCAGATCATATCGTAGAAGAGCCCGATCTTGCGCATCACGTCGGCCTTCTTCCATTCGGCTTCGAGCAGATGCGGGGCGTCCATGACTTCGCGCAGCCCGAGCACCAGCGTGGTGCCGTGCGTTTTCAGGTAGGAGAGGGTTTCTTCGACCTCTCCCCGCAAACCAAGCGGCTCCTTGTCGACGATGAAAATGTCCGGCTGGAAGGTCTCCGCAGTATGACGGATGATCGATTGCCGCATCTTCAGCGTCTCATGCAGATCGATATGCCGCTCAAGCGAAGTGTATTCGCCGTTGTGCAGCTTGATCACGCTCGGGATTTTGACGAAATCGACACGCGCCCGGTAATCGAACGCGCCGGCGATCGTAGCGCCGGATATGATCAGGATGTTGAGTCCCCGATAGTCCTCCACCAGCGAATGCGCGATAGTCCGGCACCGCCGCAAATGGCCAAGCCCGAACGTGTCGTGACTGTACATGAGTATTCGTGCGTCTTCGAAGCGCCGCATCATGGCCAAATCAACCTTAGTCTAGCTTTTGGATGTTTGTCTCGAATTGAGCCGGAACGCCTATACGTCGCTGACGCGAAAGCCCATCGCTTCGCCCGCGATTTTTCGCCGAGTAAAAACATTTTGATATCAGGACGACGGGTTGAGCGAACCGGTGCAATCCGCCAGCCGACTTCGCGCGTTGTGGTTCATTCCCAAGGCCTTGAATTTTGAAGATAGCGCGTTCTCGGTGGTCATGCAGCAGGCTTCCTTGATGTGCAGGCGCTACTTCAGACGCCTCTGCTGTGCAAGGCGGCGACCTTAGCCCACCGCTGGCGGCCTGCCTAGACCGGTTTCAATCGGGTTAGTGCCTCAGTTGGAGTTTCGGCTCACGGTGAAACTCGGCAATTTAGCGTCGCTGCCGGAACGGTGAAAAAGTACTGCCTGTCAATGCTGGACGGATTGGACGCGGTCGTCGGGTGGCCGTCACCGCAGCGACATCAGCTTGCTCTTCACGCAGACCTCCGCCTCGACTTCCGGGCCTGCATGGATCAGCGACCGGTCAATGCCGGCGTCTTTGAGTTGCTCCTCGCTCAGCGAGCGCAGGATTCTTCTGGTTCGTGCTTGCCGTAAGTGCCGGTGAGCCATACTGAAACAAAAGATCGCCTTCCGGGTCAAAAACGCCGCCATTCCGCTAGCGGGGCTGTTCGTGTTTATCACGTTAAAGAGGGTGTTCGACATCGCAGGTCTCCCGAGCATGTTGGTAAGCAAGGGCTGCCAAGGTGAGCGCCGTTCCGCGACGGCGTTTGTGCGCTGTGCAGGTGCTCGTGACCGCCGCGTGCAGACGAACGAAATGCGCGTGGCAATTCGGGACGCGAGCCGCCGTGACGAGGAGCGGCACCAACTGGGGGCACCACGGACCAGAGTCCGCAGGGTCTCCGCCCGCGTCTGTCGCGCCCAAGGCTCCAGCGCCAGCAAAGGCTCCCGCCGCATGAATATGAGATCGTCGGTTTCGCGGGTTTGCTGATTGTCGGTCGAGCGCATAGCTCTTGCTCCTCCGCGCGGATTGGAGGTCACCAGGTTGCTATGGTCGGGGGAGCGAACTACGGGATGATTTCAAATGGACGAAATTTGGTTTACACCTGAAATAATGCTCAGGCGGCCGCAGGCTGAAATTCAAACTGGGAACGAGAGGCCAACGCACTCGTCCGGCTCGCGGATCAGAAAACACGGTCCTCGATCGACCAGCGGGCCGCCAGGAAACTGATCACCGCCGCGACGACGAGCCCCACGAGCTTGGCCGGCAAGACACCGATCAACCCCGCCAGTCCGACAATCGCACCACTTGACACACCCAGCGTAATCACAGCGCCCAGCGTGAAGAACCGCAGAAAGGACCTACCTCGCCGCAGGTTTCGAGCGCGTTCGAACGACCAGCGCGAATTGGCGAAATAGGAGAAGCAAACCGCCCCGAACCATCCCAGAAAATTTGCCAGCAGCGGAATGACGCCAAGCCATAGCAGCGAGGAGAAGATCGCCAGGTCGATGAGGCTGTTGACGGCCCCGACAGCCCCGAAGCGGACCATTTTGGAAGCAAGCGGCCGCCCCCCTGGTCCGGCGGTCATTTGCGCTTTGCCGCGGCTGGAGCGCCGGATTTGGCCTCGGGGGCAGGCTTTGCCGGTCGCGTTGCGGACTTGCCGTTCTCATTGGACCAGCCGTACGTCTCGCGAACGACATAGAGCGGCCGGTTCCGCACCTCCTGCGACATACGGCCGATATATTCGCCCATGATGCCGAGCGACAAGAGGTTCAGTCCGCCAAGCAAGAGGACGGTAACGAGCGTCGACGCGTAGCCGGGGACATCGACACCGAGAACGGCGGTTTTGACGATGACCCAGGCAGCATAGACGAAGGCCAGAAAACCGATCAGCAGGCCGATATAGCTCCAGACGCGCAGCGGCGCCGTCGTCGAGCCGATCAGCCCATCCAAAGCAAAGCGGATCAGCCGGCGGTATGGCCACTTGGTGTCGCCGCTGGAGCGTCAGCGCGCGGTCGTATTCGATATCGACGTTCCGGTATCCGACCCAGGAGTAAAGCGCCTTGGTGAAACGCGAACCCTCGGAGAGTTCGTTCAATGTCTCGACGACGGCGCGGTCGAGCAAGCGGAAATCACCGACATCCGCTTTGATAGGAATATCCGCTATCTTGTTGTAGAGTTTATAGAAAAGCTTGGCGGTGAACCTCTTGACGGCGGTGTCGGTGTCGCGCCGCCGCCTGATGGCGTTGACGATCTCAGCGCCTTCGAGCCACTTCTCCACCATGCGGGGCACCACTTCGGGAGGATCCTGGAGATCGACGTCCATCGGGATGACCGCGTCGCCGGTTGCGTGCCGGAAGCCGGCGGCAAGGGCAGCCTCCTTGCCGAAATTTCGCGAGAAGCGGACGAGCTTGATGTTGGTATTGGCTTTCGCTTCGTCGAGCACGGCCAACCGCGTCGCGTCGGTGCTGCCGTCGTCGATGAAGATGATTTCGTAAGTGCCCGACTTGAGCTGGTCGCGGCAGACGGATTCGAGCATCGGCGCGCAGGTTCTTACGAACAGCGCGATCGTTTCCTGTTCGTTGAGAACAGGGACGACGACCGAAATCTTCACATTTTCACGCAAATGCCGACCTCAAACAGTTCATCCGAAGCTGAGATAGGGTATTAGCGGCATGTCGCTCGTCGTGACAAGCATCGCTGTTAACGACGGAACGGGATAATGCCGATGCTTCCGACGCGGAGCCAATGAGGTCGAGATGAACATCCAGTCACGGACGCAGGAAAATGCGTTCGAGCGATTGTCGGACGACGTCGGACATGATGGCGATTTCTCGCTGTTTCGCGACGTGCCGATGTCTGTCGAATTCAACAAGCTACGCAAACGGCTGCTGAGGCTGGCGCGTCAGGCTATGGACGATTTCGCCATGGTTCGCCCGGGTGACCGTTGGCTGGTGGCGCTGTCGGGCGGCAAGGACTCCTACGGGCTGCTGACGGTCATCCTTGACCTCAAATGGCGCGGCTTCTTGCCCGTCGACCTCTTGGTCTGCAATCTTGACCAGGGCCAGCCGAATTTTCCGAAACATGTGCTGCCCGATTTTCTGAACCGGAACGGTATCCCGCACCGGATCGAGTATCGGGACACATATTCAGTCGTCACGGAGAAGATTTCCGAAGGCAACACCTATTGCTCGCTGTGCTCGCGGCTGCGGCGCGGCCATCTCTATCGGATCGCGCGCGAGGAGGGGTGTTCGTCGCTGGTACTTGGCCATCATCGCGAGGATATTCTGGAGACGTTCTTCATGAACCTCTTCCATGGCGGGCGGCTTGCTGCAATGCCGCCCAAGCTGCTCAATGACGAAGGCGACGTGATGGTTCTGAGGCCACTCAGCTATTGCGCCGAAGCGGATCTGGCGAAATTCGCCGAGGTCATGCGCTTTCCGATCATTCCTTGCGATCTTTGCGGCAGTCAGGAGGGACTGCAGCGCAATGCGATGAAGGCGATGCTCGAAGACATCGAGCGGCGGATGCCTGGCCGCAAAGACACGATGATCCGTGCCCTCACCAATATCCGGGCGTCCCAGCTTCTCGACCGAAACCTGTTCGATTTTGCCGGACTGGCTCCAGTTCGCTCATAACAATGACGCCGACGATGGAAGCATCGGCAATTCAGGTCAACGGCTTGCTGTAAGCCTGGAACAGTTTTCCCCGTTCCGCAAAAAGCACGATCAAGAGCCCGAGTAGCGAAACCGCGCAAAAACCCGCCGCCAACGGCGTGACGGTGCCGTCGAACGCCTGGCCGATACTCGCGCCGATCATCCCGCCGCCGATCGTCTGGATGAAGCCGGTGACCGACGAGGCTGTGCCGGCGACATGGCCGAGCGGCTCCATGGCAATCGAATTGAAGTTGGAGCCGATCCAGCCGAACTGGAGCATGGCTAGCGTGAAAAGGCCTACAAAAATTGGCAGCGGCACGGGTCCAAGCAGCGACAATCCGAAAAGAATGCAATTCACCGTCGCAAAGCCGATCAGGGCGCCATGCGAAAGCCGCCGCATGCCGAAGCGCCCGACAAGCTGCGAGTTGGCGAAGGACGACAGCGCCATCATGCCAGCAACCGCCGCGAAGAGGACCGGGAACCATACTCCAAGACCGTAGATGCCGACATAAATCTGCTGGGCGGAGTTGATGAACCCGAACAGGGCGCCGAACACGATTGTCGTGGCCAGCGTATAGCAGAGCGACGTCCGGTTGGTCAGCACGATGCGGAAACCGCCAACGATCGATCCGGCAGTAAATGCCCGCCGATATTCCGGGTGCAATGTTTCCGGCAGCCTTACGGCTGTCCAGATGGTGACCGCCAGGGCGATCGCCGCCATAAAGGTGAAGATCATGTGCCATTCGGCAAACATCATCACCAGCTGGCCGATACCCGGAGCGATCACCGGAATGACCATGAAAACCATGAAAACGAGCGACATGATTTCGGCCATCGCGCGGCCCCCGAAGATGTCGCGGATGACCGATACGGCAATGACGCGGGTCGCTGCCGCGCCGATGCCCTGCACGAAGCGCAGCACGAGCAAGGTCGCGAAGCTGGGGGCGAAGGATGCGGCAAAAGCCGCGATCACGTAGATCGTCAGCCCGATCAGCAACGGCGTGCGCCGGCCGAACCGGTCGGAGATCGGTCCATAGGCGAGCTGAGCCAGGCCGAAGCCCGAAATATAGGCGGTGATCACATATTGACGATGGTTCTCATTCTCGACGCCCAGACTGGCGCCGATCTGCTGAAGGCCGGGCAGCATGATATCTATTGCCAGCGCATTGAGCGCCATCAGCGCGGCCGCCAGTGCGATGAATTCCCAACGGGGAATTGGCAGCACCGGTGCTGTTACTTCCTGGGAACTCTGCTGATCCATCATCTGCTCGCGACAGCTGCCAAAACAAAACGCGCCGGCGAGCCGGCGCATTGTTTGCCAAACAGATTCCGGAAACGCTCGGAATCTATTGATTTTGTGTGATAATCAGGCAGCGCCTCTGGCTGCGATACCTTTCTCGCTCAGGAAGGACTGCAACTCGCCTGCCTGGAACATCTCGCGGATGATGTCGCAGCCGCCAACGAATTCGCCTTTCACGTAAAGCTGAGGGATCGTTGGCCAGTTGGAATATTCCTTGATGCCTTGGCGAAGCTCGTTCGAGGTGAGTACGTTCACGCCTTTATAGTCGACGCCGATGTAATCGAGAATCTGTACCACCTGGCCCGAAAATCCGCACTGCGGAAACCCGGGAGTGCCCTTCATGAAAAGCACGACGTCCTGGCTCTTCACTTCGCTGTCGATGTAGTCGTTGATACCGCTCATGTTAAATCCTTTCGCGCCTGTGGGAGTCAGGCCGCAAACATAATATTCAAATAAACCCAACGGCGACCCGAAACAAGGCTTAGGAGGTCAGTAGCTGCGCCGGCGTACCTTCGACCGCGCCCAGGTCGTGCGTTTGCGGCTGGTCTGCCGCTTTGCCGGCTTGAGCAGTTTCTCGATCTCGCGCAAAGTCCGCGCCGCGCCGGTTGTCTGCTTGCGACGACGAACCCGCTTTCCGCTGCTATTGGGTTTCTTGAGGATTTCGCGGAGCGCGCTATCGACCGCGCCGCCGATCAGTTCGTTCAGCAACGACAACCGGAACTACTCCGGCGCGCTGGTCTGCAGCGCCAGCGCGTGCAACACGCCACCCATGTTTCCCTTCAGTGCGTTATAGACCATCTGATGCTGCTGGACGCGGGTCTTGCCGCGAAAACTCTCGGCAACGACCTCGGCCGCATAGTGGTCGCCATCGCCTGCGAGATCGCGGATCGTCACCTTGGCGTCCGGAATGCCTTCCTTGATGAGTTTTTCGATTTCGTGGGCATCCATCGCCATTAAAAATCTCCGTCAGTCCCCCATGAAACTGGGGAACCAGGATTCGTGGGCGGCGTTCAATTCTGAAACAGATATCGCACGCGCATTGCCGAGTTTCAATTCCGAGCCGCCGGTCGTGCCGATCCATGGCGCAAAGATGCCGGCTTCCTTGATACGTGCCATGAACCGCGCGAAGTCCTCGAGATCGGGGAATTCCTTGACCGTTACGATATAGCGCCCTTGATCCTCGCCGAAAAATTGCGGGATCGGATCGCCGGCTTCCAACTGGTTGACCCTTGCGCCAATTCCTGACGCCATCGCCATCTCGGCAAGGGCCACTGCCAGACCGCCGTCGGAAACGTCGTGCACTGCGGTGGCAATGCCCTCCAGGATCAGGCCGCGCACGAAATCGCCGACCTTTTTCTCGTGCGCCAGATCGACCGGTGGGGGCGGGCCGTCGGCGCGGCCATGGATGTCACGCATGTAGATCGACTGGCCAAGATGGGTGCCCCACCACTCCGGTGCGCCGAAGACAAGGATGAGTTCGCCTTCGGCGGCAAAGCCGATGCGTGCCATTTTCGACCAGTCGCGGACCAAACCGACACCGCCGATGGTCGGCGTCGGCAAGATGCCCTGGCCGTTGGTTTCGTTGTAGAGCGAGACATTGCCCGAGACGATCGGAAAGCCGAGCGCCCGGCAAGCCTCGCCGATGCCTTTAACCGCACCGACCAGCTGTCCCATGATTTCCGGTCGTTCCGGATTGCCAAAATTGAGATTGTCGGTGGCAGCCAGCGGCTCGGCGCCGGTGGCGGTCAGGTTGCGCCAGCATTCGGCAACCGCCTGCTTGCCGCCTTCGTATGGATCGGCCTCGCAATAGCGCGGCGTCACGTCGGAAGAGAAGGCGAGCGCCTTGGTCGGATGACCCTCAACACGCACGACGCCAGCATCGCCGCCCGGTATCTGCAGCGAATTGCCCTGGATCAGGGTATCGTATTGTTCCCAGACCCAGCGGCGGCTTGAAAGATCCGGTCCGCCCAGCATTTTCAAAAGTGCGTTGGCGATGTCGGCTTGCGGGACGTCGCTGGCGGCAAGCGGTGCTTGTTTTCGCGGTTCGACCCAAGGCCGGTCATATTCAGGCGCCTGGTCGCCGAGGTCCTTGATGGGAAGGTTGGCGACTTCGTTGCCCTGATGGATGATGCGGAACCGCAAATCGTCGGTCGTTTTGCCGACGATCGCGAAATCGAGGCCCCATTTTTTGAAGATTGCCTCTGCTTCGGCCTCTTTTTCAGGGCGCAGCACCATCAGCATGCGTTCCTGGCTCTCCGAAAGCATCATCTCATAAGCCGACATGCGCTCCTCGCGCACCGGCACCCGGTCGAGGTCGAGTTCGATGCCGAGATCGCCCTTGGCGCCCATCTCCACCGCCGAGCAGGTGAGGCCGGCAGCGCCCATGTCCTGGATGGCGATGACGGCGCCCGACGCCATCAACTCCAGACAGGCTTCGAGCAGGCATTTTTCGGTGAAGGGATCGCCGACCTGCACGGTCGGGCGCTTCTCGTCGATATTGTCGTCGAACTCGGCCGACGCCATCGTGGCGCCGCCGACGCCGTCGCGGCCCGTCTTGGCGCCGAGATAGACCACCGGCAGTCCCACCCCTTTAGCCTCGGACAGGAAAATTGCATCGGCTTTCGCCAGTCCGGCCGCAAAGGCGTTGACCAGGATATTGCCATTGTAGCGAGCGTCGAAATTGACCTCGCCGCCTACCGTCGGCACACCGAACGAATTGCCGTAGCCGCCGATGCCAGCGACTACGCCGGCGACCAGATGACGGGTTTTCGGATGATCCGGCGCGCCGAAACGCAAGGCGTTCATCGCCGCGATCGGCCGTGCGCCCATCGTGAAGACGTCCCGGAGGATGCCGCCGACGCCGGTGGCTGCCCCTTGATACGGCTCGATATAGGAAGGGTGATTGTGGCTCTCCATCTTGAAGACCACACAGTCGCCGTCGCCGATATCCACCACGCCTGCGTTCTCGCCCGGCCCCTGGATGACCTGCGGTCCGGTTGTCGGCAGCGTGCGGAGCCATTTCTTCGACGATTTGTACGAACAATGCTCGTTCCACATCGCTGAAAAGATACCGAGTTCGGTGAATGTCGGCTCGCGACCAATCAGGCCGAGGATCCGCTGATATTCGTCGGGCTTCAGCCCATGCGCGGCGATCAGGTCGTCGGTGATCTTGACGTCGTTGGAGATGCTCATCGGTGTCGGTCGATTCCGTTGGCGTGCTGCTCGCGCTCCCTTAGCGCAAGAAGCCGCCGTTTACACCGGCAAAAAGAAGGAAAAATACCGCTTCGCGGCGGCAGCGGGGATCAGGTGTAGGGATCGTGACCGATGCCGCCGCTGTCAAGCAGGCGGCAGATCGCTGCAAAGCCGCTTTCAACCTCCGCCCTGGTCTTGGGCACCGAGAAGGCTATGCGGATCCGGTGGAATGCACGCTCGGACCGGCCCGACTTGAACTCGTCCTCGTCGTCGATCAGCACGCCTTCGTTCTCGCCGGCCTTCTTGAAATTGCCGGAAAGCCACGGTTCCGGCAGTTTCATCCACAGGAACGGAATGTCGGGATTGCGACGTGAAGTCCAGGCCGGCAAAATGCTGGCGGGCGAGCGCCTCGCGCGCCGCGATTTCAGCCTTCGCTTTCGTGCGCACCGCGGCGGCTTCGCCGGAGAGAACCAGTCTGGCCGCGAGATCGGCGAGCATGAACGGCATACCGCCGGTCACCATCTTGTGCGAGGTCAAGATGCGGGGGGCAAGGTTGGCGGGGCACGAAACCCAGCCGCCGCGCACGCCGGCCGCGACTGTTTTCGAGAGACTGCCGACATGGAAGGTTCGTTCCGGGGCGAGTTCGGCAAGCAGATTGCGGGGCGTCGTCGAGAAGTTTGCCGTAGATATTGTCCTCAATCAGCCAGACATTGTAGTTGCGCGCAATCGCTACAATTTCGCGGCGCTCGTGCCTCGGGCATGATCGTCAGCGTGGGATTGTGCACCGTCGGCATCAGGAAAACGGCTTTCGGATGCTGCTGGGCGCAGAGGCGCTCGAAACCCTCCGTGTCGATCACGCCGCTTGCGGAGTTGATTGTTATGCTGCGGCGCCCGATCAGGTTTGTGCTCCGCGAGATCGACGAGAAACTCAATTGCTCGAAGGCAACCTTGTCTCCGGGATTGGTGATTGCGGCAATAACAGCCAGGAGCGCCGCATGTCCGCCTAACGTTGGAACCACCGTAGCGGGTTCCGGTGTCCAGTTGCCGGTGGAAAGCCAGCGACTGCCGGCTTCCAGCCATGACGCCGGCCAAGTGCGTGTGTACGCGGCGATCTCATCGGGATGCTCGCGCGTGATCCGGCCCATCAGCCTTTCAAGTATGGTCGCCTGGCCTACGTCGGGGGCGGCAGTGCTGTCCATTCGCAGTTTGCCCATGGGTGCAACGGCCAGACTGTAGGTACCCGGTAACCGCGAAGACGGCGACTGACGGTCAATTTCGCCCTGCCCGTCATGGCCTAGCACGTAGGTGCCGCGTCCGACCTCACCGCTCACCAGCCCGCGTTCGCGTGCGAGCGCATAGGCGCGGCCGACGGTTCCGATAGTTACACCGACGTCAAATGCGAGATTGCGCTGCGGTGGCAGCTTCGCACCCAGAGGGAGAACGCCCGATGCGATGTCGTCTTCAATTCGGTTCGCAAGCCGCAGATAGAGCGGGCCGGAGCCTTCGCGGAGATCTGGGAGCCAATTTGTCATCGTGACAAGTTTCTATATTGCACCGAAAATCGAGTCAATACACATACAATTTCGAACGAAAAGCAGACAATCCAGTGGAAGGTAATCCCAAAGATGAATACAATGGGTACAGCTCGGCGGCAGGACAATCGAGAAAGCTGGCGGCATTTAAATGCGACGAGCTTCCTGAGATCCGTGTTGACCGCATTCTCTTCTATCTGGCGTTGGTTCGACAGTTTGCCGGAGAAGCAACTCACCCGCCGCGGCCTGATGGAACTTACCGACGATCAACTGAAGGATATTGGCATCAGCCGGAGCGAGGCGCGCCGCGAGGCCTCAAGGCCCTTCTGGGATTGAACAACGGGGCCGAGAGATCAGGCCGTGGCGCCGCAGGTGGCATTACCGCTTGACCATCTGGCGATGTCGGCATTGATCCTGCTGCCGAGCTTTTCGCTGAGCAGCGGACCAAACGTCTCGACGCGGCTGGAGCCACCTCTTGCCTGAACCACGAGCGCGGGCAGGCCGCCGTAGTTTTTGGCTGGGACGAGCAGGAAGCGCGGCTGACCGCTGAACGAGTTCAGCTCATTGGCCATGCGATAGCCGCGAAACGCTGGATCCCTGCTGGCAAACCAGCATTTGTGGGCGGCAATCGCAACCTGTTCCATCGCTAGCAAAGAGGCGCTTTTGCCGGATGACGAGGCGCTATCGGGGCGGGAGCCGGCCTGGCAGCCCGAAAGCGCGATGGCGACAGCTGTCACAAGAACAAAATGGCGAGGCTTGCGGCCAGCGGTGAGTATTGTCGTCATACGTGTTCCGTTTTGAATTCGGAGAGAAAAACCTTCAACCCGTCACTCATCTCGCTCCAGACGAGGGACAGCACCGGGTGTTGTGTCGCGATGGATTCGTAGGCGTTGAACTTGGGGTAGGCATCGAGCAGGTCGATACGCCCGGTCATGCGACGAAAATTGTTGAAGATGAATCTGATCGGGGTGAGCCAGGCATCGGCCATCGTCAACTGGTCGCCTAGGGCGTACGGCCCATATGCCATGCGCGCTTCGACAGCCCGCAATCCATGCCGCAGCGTCTTGAAATGCGCGTCGATTGCTTCGTTGTCGCGCGCGGCCGACGAGTAGAGCTCGAACAGTTTCATGGTCGGCGTCAACACGTCGAGATCGGCAATTCGCGTGAACATGCGCACCAGGGCGCGATCCTTCGAGTCGACCGGCAGCAGTGGGGGCTCGGGAAAATGCTCTTCCAGATACTCGGCGATCACCGATAGATTCGACGATGGTAACGCCGGATCCGGTGATCAGCACCGGAATGCGATTGAGCGGCGATATCCGGCGAAATTCCTCGGGTATGGGAAACCCCGGAGGCGGTGTCATGATTTTCAGCGGTACGTCCTTGAGATAGGCGACGCCCCGCACGATCGAGGAATAAGGCGACAGCGGCCGCGAGTAGAGTTTCATGGCCTAACCTCTTTCCGGGAAAGGGTTTTCTTGCTCAAGCAGCGATACCGAGCGCGCTCTCGAACAGCGCGCGGCCGTCGATGCCGCCATGCGCCGGTTCGATCAGGTTTTCCGGATGCGGCATAAGGCCAAGAATATTGCCGCGCCCGTTGATGATGCCGGCGATATCGTTGATCGCGCCGTTGGGATTGGTGCCCTCAGCATAGCGGAAGACGATGCGGCCATCGCCCTCGAGGCGGGCCAGCGTCTCGGAATCAGCGAAATAATTGCCGTCATGATGGGCGACCGGGCAACGTACGATCTGACCCGGTGCGTATTTTCTGGTGAAGGAGGTGTTGGTGTTTTCGACGCGGAGCTTCACCTCGCGGCAGACAAACTTCAGGTGATCGTTGCGCATTAGCGCGCCGGGCAGAAGCCCGGCCTCGACCAGTATCTGAAAGCCGTTGCAAACGCCCATGACCTGAACGCCCTTTGCAGCCTTTTCGGCGATCGCCCGCATGACCGGCATCCGTGCCGCGATCGCGCCGCAGCGCAGGTAGTCGCCATACGAAAAGCCGCCCGGGATGACAATCAGATCGACATCCGGAATTTCGGTGTCGGTCTGCCAGACGGTCACCGGCGGAATTCCGGAAATTTTCGTCAGTGCCGCGATCATGTCGCGGTCGCGATTGAGGCCGGGGAGCAGGACGACGGCTGATTTCATGATTTTGGATCGAATGGCCTTTGAGGTTCGGCAAGTTCGCGCAGTTCCAAGCGACGCTCAATTCGTTCAAGGCGATCATCGTGGCGGTCGAGATGCCGTAAATGTTGTGCATGTCAGCGCTTCTTCGGATGCCAGTCATCCGTCATGGCATTGCAACTCGCCGTAGACTCGCTAATTTCATCTCCGCGATCGATCACCATGGATCTTCTTCAAGCCGTTCGTACATCAATTCGTTTGTGACTTCCGCCATCGTGCCTCCGGCACAACCTCAGGTAATCGCCACACTATAGTTCTCAATCACGGTATTCGCCAGCAGCCGGTCGCACATGGCTTTCAGGTCGGCTTCTGCCTTGGCGCGGTCGGTGCCGTCGACCTCGATGTCGAAAACCTTGCCCTGGCGAACCGAGCCGACGCCCTCGAAGCCGAGGCCGTCGAGTGCATGTTCGATTGCCTTGCCTTGCGGGTCGAGCACGCCGTTCTTGAGGGTGACGGTGATGCGGGCCTTGATCAAGTTGGCTGTTCCTGTGGCGGTTCTAGGATGTCAGTGCGGCTTGCCTTTGCCGCTGTCGGAAGAAACCAGCACTGGACCCGAGGGGCGAGGGGGCTCGTTCTCGTTCATGATGCCGAGGCGACGTGCCACTTCCTGATAGGCTTCGACCAGTCCGCCCATGTCGCGGCGGAAACGGTCCTTGTCGAGCTTGTCCTGCGTTGCCACGTCCCACAGGCGGCAGGAATCCGGCGAAATCTCGTCGGCGACGACAATGCGCATCATGTCGCCTTCGAACAGCCGGCCGCATTCGATCTTGAAATCGACGAGCTGGATGCCGACGCCGAGGAAAAGGCCGGAGAGGAAGTCGTTGACCCGGATCGCCAGTGCCATGACGTCGTCGATCTCCTGCGGGCTTGCCCAGCCGAAGGCCGTAATATGCTCTTCCGACACCATCGGATCATCGAGCGCGTCGGCCTTGTAGTAGAATTCGATGATCGACCGCGGCAGGACGGTGCCTTCTTCCATACCAAGGCGCTTGGCGAGCGAGCCGGCGGCGATATTGCGAACCACCACCTCGAGGGGAATGATTTCGACTTCCTTGATCAGCTGCTCGCGCATGTTGAGCCGGCGGATGAAATGGGTCGGAATGCCCATCCGGTTCAAATGGGTGAAGATGTGCTCGGAAATCCGGTTGTTGAGTACGCCCTTGCCGTCGACAACTTCGTGCTTCTTTTTGTTGAAGGCGGTGGCATCGTCCTTGAAGAACTGGATCAGGGTGCCAGGCTCGGGTCCCTCATAGAGGATCTTGGCCTTGCCTTCGTAGATGCGGCGGCGACGGTTCATTGATTGTTTTCTCTGGTTTCAAGGGTATGCGGCAAGTAACCGATCCCTTTCTTTGCGCGGCAGTGCAATGCGGCGGAGGTTCTCACGCGCGGTGTCTACCGCAATCGGGACGATTGCTCAATCCGCAATTCTCCACATCAACGGGTTTCGACCCGAAATGCCGCACTGCACAAGACGAGCAGCATATTGACCGATCGCCAGCCTTTTGGTTTGTGCAGGAAGAGCCCATATTGACGCCGAGGAGTCGGCGGCCACCCCCGGAGGATTGCCATGAGCAGCATGAAAGATCGCGAAGAAGGCTTTGAGCGCAAATTCGTCTTCGACGAGGAACTCAGGTTCAAGGCAGTCGCCCGTCGCAACAAAATGCTCGGTCTCTGGGCTGCGGAGAAACTTGGCAAGAGCGGCGCCGATGCGGATGCCTACGCCAAGGAAGTCGTGGTGGCCGACATCGAAGAAGCGGGGGATCACGATGTGTTCCGCAAGGTCCGGAAGGATTTCGATGCAGCGGGGGTCGACCAGTCCGATCACCAGATTCGCCGGACCATGGAAGAGTTGCTTGCCGAAGCGATCGAGCAGGTCAAGAATTCCTGATCGCTCCCTGGTACAATCGAAGCTTGCCGAACCGCCCGTAGATGGGGCGGTTTTTTTCTTTGCGGTTCCAGCGGGTTCTGTTTGAATGTGCGCGTCTTCCATTTTCAGGATCCTGCACCCATGTCTCTTGTCGCGCGCTTCAACGCCGGTGAAACGCTGTTTACCGCCTGGTCAGGTGTTCCGGACGCGCTGACAGTCGAGATCGTCGCCAGACAGGGTTTTGATGCTGTCACCCTCGACATGCAGCACGGCGGCCACCACGAGGACAGCGTCCTGCGCGGCATCGTCCCCATTCTGAACGCCGGGAAACATGCTATCGTGCGTATCCCGGTCGGGCGTTTCGACATGGCGAGCCGAGCCCTCGATTTCGGTGCGGAAGCGGTGATCGCGCCGATGATCAATTCCGTCGAGGATGCACGCCGGTTCGCCGCTGCGATGAAATATCCGCCGGTAGGCGAGCGTTCATGGGGACCGACCTTCGGATTTCCCCGGCACGGCAAGGGCGATTTCGCCGAATGGCTGCGCGATTCGAACCGGCGCACGCTGGCTTTCGCCATGATCGAGACACGGGCAGCGCTCGACGCGCTTGACGGCATTCTTGAGATGCCGGGCATCGACGGGATCTTTCTCGGACCGGCCGACTTTTCGATCGCGTGGACGAATGGAGAAACCATCAATCCCACCCTTGAAAGCATGATGGAGGCGGTGGCCTCGGTCGCCGAGAGGGCGCGCAAGGCCGGTAAACATGCCGCCATCTATGTTGTCGATCCCGCTGTCACTGGACGTTTCGTGTCGATGGGCTACCAGCTGCTCGCCATGGGGTCGGAGCAAGCGCTGATTGCGCTCGGGGCGAAAACCCTTTTGAGCAGCGTGAAGCAGTCGATCGAAGCGTAGAAATTCCGGCTGGCCAGGGTTCGACCTCAAGCGCAGCCGCTGGAGGCGGCAACAGTTCCTATAGCCGCGACAGGAACTGGGCGAATGTCATTGAGCCTTCCGGCCATGGTCCATAGCCGGCATCGGCATTGATATGGCCTGCTTCGCCCGCGTCGATGAAAAGTGCCCCCCAAGCTGCCGCGATATCCTCCGCTACCTCCAGGGCGCAATAAGGGTCGTTGCGGCTGGCGATCATGATCGACGGAAACGGCAGCGGGTCACGCGGATAGGGTCCGAAGGTCATCAGGTGACGCGGCCGGATGTCCGGATTGGCAACGTCCGGTGGCGCCACGAGGAAAGCGCCAGCGACGGGGTTTTTGAATTCGGGAATTGCGTGAATTGCCGCGGGAACGCCGAGCGAGTGGGCGACAAGAACCACGGGCCGCTCCGCAGCATTTACCGCCTCGACTATGTTGGCGGTCCAGTCGTCGCGCACCGGCTTCGACCATTCCGCCTGCTCGACGCGGCGAGCCGTCGACAGTTTCGACTGCCAGCGGGTCTGCCAGTGGTCGGGTCCGGAATTTGTATAACCGGGAACAATGAGGATATCGGCGTCCTTGACTTTCATGGCGCGCATGTAGCCACCCCTGGCTCGTCATGCAACCAGCTAGAGGATGGACGGCCGCGATGCTTCCATTGAACAGCGTGTTCTCTGTTTCAGCGCTTGCGCATTCTTCGGTCGTGGCAGATTTAAACCCCACATAGTGTGAAGGCGGTCGGTTCGCCGCCGGAATGGAGCCATCATGGGTGAATTGCCATTTGCTGCGACGACGCCGATCAGCGTCGGCGCGGGTTGGGCTGAAAGCCAGGAATGCCGACGCGTTGGCGAACTATTATCGCGAGGTGGTCGGCCTGACGGAATTGTCGCGCTTGAACGGAACCATTTCGCTCGGCGCCGGCGATCGTGCGCTGCTGGAGATCGAAGCGATCCGTCGGCACGTCCGGACGATCCGCGCGGTGCCGGCCTTTTCCACACCGCGTTCCTGCTGCCTACACGGGCGGATCTTGGGCGCTGGGTAAAACACGCCATCGAGAAACGCGTCCCGATCGACGGCGCATCGGACCATCTGGTTAGCGAAGCCCTCTACCTGACCGACCCGGAGGGCAATGGCATCGAAATTTATGCCGACCGGGCGAAGGAGACAATGGGCCCGTGACGGCGATGGGATCGCCATGGCTACAGTCAAGCTCGACATTCCGGGCCTTGTCGGGGAAGTTCCCGTGAACGACGCCGGCTGGCAGGGCGCTCCGGAAAACAGCGTGATCGGCCACGTGCATCTCAGAGTTGGCGATCCGGTCGTTGCCGAACAATGGTGGCATTCGCAATTCGGTTTCGACACGATGGCAAAATACGGTGCCGACGCCGTGTTCCTCGCCTCCGGCGGCTATCACCATCACATCGGCGCCAATTCCTGGCGAAGCCGGGGTGCCGGTCCGCGGGACAATGGCCGGACCGGGCTTGCCTGGGTCGAGATGCAGTCGTCGCTGGCTGAAAAGTCTACGGAGGTCCAGGATTCCTGGGGTACGGTGATCAGGACCGTGCCGAAGAAGGTTCTCGCCTGATCAATGTAAAAGGTTCGCGGCGAGGTGCGCTGGTCCTTGCATTGGAACGAGGTTCCGCCGTTACGCCGTGCCGAACACCCGCCGGAAGATCGTGTCGACATGCTTGGTGTGGTAGCCGAGGTCGAATTTTTCGCGGATTTCTTCCTCGGAAAGCGCCGCCCGGACATCCTTGTCAGCGAGCAGCTCTTCTAGGAAATCAGCGCCTTGCTCCCAGACCTTCATGGCGTTGCGCTGAACCAGCCGATAGGCATCCTCGCGGCTGACGCCTGCCTGGGTGAGGGCCAGAAGCACCCGCTGGGAGTGGATGAGGCCGCGGAACTTGTTCATGTTCTTCAGCATGTTGTCCGGGTAGACCAACAGCTTTTCAACCACGCCGGTCAGCCGTGCCAGAGCAAAATCGAGGGTGATGGTGGCGTCGGGGCCGATCATGCGCTCGACCGACGAATGCGAAATGTCCCGCTCGTGCCACAAGGCCACATTTTCCATTGCGGGCGTGGCGAAGGCACGGACCATCCGCGCGAGGCCGGTGAGGTTTTCGGTCAGCACCGGGTTGCGCTTGTGCGGCATCGCCGATGAACCCTTCTGGCCCGGCGAGAAGAATTCCTCGGCCTCCAGCACTTCGGTGCGCTGCAAATGGCGGATTTCGATCGCCAGCCTTTCGACCGACGAAGCGATGACGCCGAGCGTGGCGAAATACATGGCGTGGCGGTCGCGCGGGATCACCTGCGTCGACACCGGCTCCGGTTTCAGCCCGAGTTTTGCCGCGACATGCTCCTCGATGCGGGGGTCGATATTGGCGAAGGTGCCGACCGCGCCGGAAATGGCGCATGTGGCGATCTCTTCCCGCGCGTGGACGAGCCGTTCGCGGCAGCGCGAAAACTCCGCATAGGCCTGCGCCAGCTTGACGCCGAACGTCGTCGGTTCGGCATGGATGCCGTGGCTGCGGCCGATGGTGACGGTATCCTTGTGCTCGAAAGCCCGCTTCTTCAGCGCCGCCAGAAGCCCGTCGAGATCGGCGAGCAGGATGTCGGTGGCGCGCACGAGCTGCACGCTGAGGCAGGTGTCGAGCACGTCGGATGAAGTCATGCCCTGATGGATGAACCGCGCATCGGGGCCGACGAACTCCGCCAGATGGGTGAGGAAGGCGATGACGTCGTGCTTGGTGACGCTTTCGATTTCATCGATACGGCCGACGTCGAAGGTGGCGGCGCCGCCTTTTTCCCAGATCGTTTTCGCAGCATTTTCCGGGATGACGCCGAGTTCCGCCAGCGCGTCGCAGGCATACGCCTCGATCTCGAACCAGATGCGGAATTTCGTCTCGGGAGACCAGATGGCGACCATTTCCGGCCGCGAATAACGCGGAATCATGTCAGGTCCTGAAAATCGAGGAAAGCGGACGGTCGGGTCCTAACAGAGGCGGGCCAAATCCTCAACGCGGCATTCGCGCAAACCAGATGCTGGCGGCGAACAATGCGACAAATCCGACTGGGAACAGCAGCCGGACTCCGAGCACGGCGAACTGATAAAGTGCGGCGAGCGTAGTGAAAACAAGTTGGAACGCCCAGGTGATGGAGCCTGTATCGGCATGCCATTCGGCGTAGTAGGCGCGGTAGTCGAAGGCGAAGAGAAGTCCGGTGGTCGAGATCGTGGCTGCGGCGAATGCAAGAAACGCGGCGGCGAATGCGACTTCGGCCGAGCGGCCGTGCGCCAGCAGGCGCGCCGCGAACAGGCCGACAGGGAAAGATAGCGCACCACCAAGTGCATAAAGCACGGCGACGGAACGGATTTTTGCGGTGGTCTCCCAATCCTGCGTCAAAATGGCGGCGAAGGCGCTCGCGGCCATCACCGCTGCCCAGATAGCGCCTCCGGCGAATGTTTCGGCAGCGCTTGGCCAAGAGCGCCTGACACGCGCACCGAAGCCGTGTCCAGTCCCAAGCCGGTTTTCTTCCGCGAGCCTGGCGGCGGAAGATTTCACAGGCGCCCCGTCACCGCGATCCAACGGAAATCCGGTCCCTCGAAGCCATATTGCCTGACAGCAAGCAGTACCGCGAAAACCGGCCTGCCGCTTCCGAAATAGATCTGGACCTGGCCGATCCGGTAGCCGTTCGGGCAGTTGCGGCTTTTGGGAATGCTGCTGTCCTCGTGCAGGAGCTTTGTCGGCACGTGATTGCGCGCGTCGATGCGAAGAAGACGGAAGCCTGCCGCAGGTCCTTGAGACTCGCAACCTTCCGGCGGAGCAAGCGGAAATTCCTCAAGGCGGAATTCAACAACCGGATCGATCGGGGGAAAAGCCGGCCGCGGATTGACGACCATGCGCATCGGGTCGGCATTGAGCTCGGTCAAGGCGTTCATCCCGACGGTGGCGCCGCGATGCGCAGCCAGAACAGCATCTTCGATGATCGCTTCGCCAAGCGTGCGCGCCTGCGAGCGAGCTGTTTCCAGCTTGGCTTCCTGGTTGTCCAGCCGCACAAGGATCGGCGTGTTGGGCAGGAACTTATCGGTATCGGTGTCGATGTAGTAACGATTGGCATACGGAAAGCCGGAGCCATCCTGAATGCCGTACTCCTCGAAGGCAAAGATCTTGCCGTTTTCGCTGAAACCGAGAATCTCGACATTCGCTGCGTCGCCCGCGCGGGCATACGATATCGGGGCCACAAGCAGGAGGAAGATGGTGATTGCCTGCGTCGTCAATTTCATCATCAGAGATCCCGGGAAGAAAATTTTGGTACGTGGTGACGTTATCACGAGTGGGTTCCATGGTAGATCAACCGGTAGCGAATTGGGTTAACGGCGGTAAGACGGTTTCAGCCTTTTCTCGACGACCAAACGGGCAGCAAATCGCCTTCGGCCGGTGTAGCGGCGAAGATGGCACGAGCGATGGCGCGGGCTATGGTGGCGCCGGCGGCGGCATAGAGATCGACCGCAGTGTCAGGAGCAGGTGTGATGCCGCTCGCTCCTGTCGCGAGGCCGAAGACGAGGTCACCGTCGACCGGCGTATGCGCCGGCCAGATGGCGCGGGCGAAACCATCATGCGCGGCGATCGCCAGCCGCTTTGTGGCAGCCTTGGTCAGCACGGCGTCGGTGGCGATGACCGCAATAGTGGTGTTGGCCGCGGCGCGCATCAGCTCGCGGTATTTGATCGAAAGGTCCTGTGCGTCTGCCGGGAACGGCGAGGGAAACCCCAGTCCGCCGAATTCATCGCCGATTTCGAAGGGAGCGGCCCAGAAATGCCGCGTGCGGCCTACGGTGACAGTGCCGGTTGGATTAGCGGCGACAAGCGCGCCGACGGTGATGCCGCTGTCGAGCCTTGTCGAAGCAGAGCCGAGACCTCCTTTCAAGCCGGCCGAAAGGGCGCCTGTGCCCGCGCCCACGGTGCCGATGACGAAGTCGCGCGAGGCGGTCTGCGCGGCTTCGTACCCCAGTTCGCGATAGGGCGGATAACGACCCCAATCCTTGTCGCCGCCGTTGACCAGATCGAACAGGATTGCAGCCGGAACCAGCGGGATGTGCATGCCGCGAATTTCGAGGCCGACGCCCTTTTCGCGCAAAGCGGCCTGGACGCCCGACGCCGCATCGAGGCCGAAGGCCGAACCACCGGACAAAACCACCGCATTGATCGCCTCGACCGAATTGTGCGGCTCGAGCAGATCGGTTTCGCGGGTGCCGGGCGCGCCACCGAGGACCTGAACGCCGGCAACAGCCGGCTCGTCGCAGATGACCACGGTTACCCCGGATTTGAGCGCTGCGTCATCGGCGTTGCCGACCGACAGTCCGGCAACGTCGGTGATCAGATTGCGCGGTCCCGGACGGAATGGCATTTTTTTACTTCACCTCGGCAAATCTTGTCCCGTCGAAACGGAACAGGCGATAGGGATTTTGGGCAAGGTCACCCTTGGCGTCGAAGCGGATTTTTCCCAAGGCGGTGTGGAATTCGCGGGCACCCAGGATTTCCGCAGGCTGGCCGGATGCCTCATCTGCCAGAACCGCCGCCGCAATCTCCACAGCGGCGTAGGCCGGAAGCACATAACCTTCCGGAACGATCTCATGCTCTTTCAATGTGGCGATGGCGGCAGGCGAAGCAAGTTCAGCCGGTTCAGGCAGGCCGATCATCAGCGTGCCTGGTTGCAATGGGACATCGCCGGCGGCGGCGCGAAGCGCTTCGCCTCCCGCGAGCGTCAGGGACATGTCGAGCCCCCTGGCATCGCGGCCGAGAATTGCGACATCGTCACGGTCGCCGCCGACGAAAACATGGGTGGCGCCGGCTTTGCGCAAGCGGCCGGCGAGACCGACCTGGTTGTCGAGTTCAGGGCGAAAAGTATCGACGAACACCGGCTTTAGCGCGCTTTGCTCGGCGGCAGCGCGAACGCTCTCGGCAAGTTCGCGACCATAGATCGTACCATCGTCGATGATCGCGAAAAGTTCCGTCCGCCACAGCCTGGGGATGAGGTCGCTCGCCGCCTTTTGCTCGCCGTCGGCTCGCGGCCCGAGCCTGAAGACCGGCCAGCCGGTCTTGTCGCGGCGATCGGTAAGGCTGTCGATGCGTACTCCGACGGTGATGACCGGAATGCCGGCGTCCTTCAGTACCGGCATGGCGGCTTCGAGCGCCTCGGTGCAGAGGAAACCGACAACGATTTTTACCTGTGCGGCAACGAACTGCCGGGCCGCTGCCGAGCCGCCTTCGGCGGTGCAGGCGTCGTCGGCGATTTCGAGGCGGGCACCCAGGGTTTCGGCCGCGGTGGTGGCGCCTGCGTGGACCTGTCCGCCGAGCAGCGCGGACGGCCCGCTGATCGGCGCGGCGACGCCGATCGCCAGTTCAGCGGCGCCAGCAGGATACATTGCTGCCAACAGCATCACGGCAAGCAAGCTGACGGCGGCGAGGCGTCGCTTTTGAAAAACGTCCTTTCGCGATGTCATCCTGGCGTTGCCGTTCGTTTGTCGCGCCAACACGTAAAGGCTGGTGAGGCAGGGCGCAACACGGGAATTGCGGGGAATTTCATCGATGAGCCTTCTCGTCTTTCGTCAATCTTCGAGCTTCAACTGCCTTGAGCCGAGGATCGATGTCGCGACGCTTGAATTGAACTGACTCCTCGATCGATTGCCTCATCGAGCACCCCTTGCCGTTTGCATGAGCACGCACTTCTCCGTTGCCACGCCCGGATTTTGTCCGTCTGACTATTGAGAGAAGAAAAGCGGGAAGCGGACACCTGGACCGCGCCTCACTCAATATTGAAAATACGGCGCGGTCTTCCGCGTCCGCCGGTGCTTTCACCTTCGGCTGGGTAGGCTGGGCTCGGCATTTTTTTGCGCCTACCAGCCTGACCGTCGCCGAGGCCGGGGTCTTGGCGATCGCCTCGCTAAACCGCGCTACCGTTGCGCGGCCGACCCGGACACCGCCGCCCTCCCGAAGCCCCGGTTCTAGACCCGGTTCCCATGAGGGCGATGACACGGATTATGCGGGAGGCAGCGAAGGGTGTGGACAGAAGTATTTTGCCGAAATCGTACAAGTGATTGAAATTGCTAGAAAGAATCTTCGACGATGGCGGAAATCTGTGGGAACGAGGGAGAAATCCGTCGACGTGCTGCGCCGGCCGGTGTTCACCCGATCGCATCATTCCACCCACGTTCCCGTGCGCCTGTGCCAGTCGGCGATCGATTCCTGCTGGATAGAGATCGAACGTCCTGTCGCCTTCGCGTATGTTTGGTTCCACCCAGGACGGTTTGTATTTCAGCATGATATGCACGCGCTCCGGCGCCACCGGCAACTCGCTGTCGATGGCTGACGCGAACGGGTGCACGAGTTCCGGCCAGGTCGGATCGTAGAGCCAAAGTGCGGAGCCGCACTTTGTGCAGAAGTTGCGCTCGCCGGTGGAAACCTCGCAGTGCGGCCGCTCGTCGTCCTCGATCTCCGCCCGGTAAAGGCCAAGATGCTTCTCGCCCTTGATCTTCAGTTTTGCCGAATCCGCGCCGAGATTGATCGCATAGCCGCCGCCACCCTGCTGCTTGCGGCAAATCGAGCAATAGCACAACATGAAAGGCACCGGCGTATGGCTCTGGACCTCGAAGCTGACTGGTCGCGCAGCGGCATGATCCCTTGAGCAGCATCGGCATAGGTGGTCTCCTTTCATTGCAGCGAATAGGCGGGCGGCGAATTGGCTGCCGCAAAGTAGACTTGGGAGAGGCTCATGGACAATGAAGCGATCGGCGATCTGTTCGCACGGCCTTGGTCCGGTCAGCATCCGAAAGATGTTCGGAGGCAAGGGAATCTACTTCAACGATGTGATCGTTGCGATCGAGATCCGCGGCGAACTGATGCTGAAGGCCGACGCCGAGAGTGCGCCGGATTTCGTGGCTGCCGGCTGCAAGCAGTGGACTTACACCGGCTCGCGGCATGGCAAGCTGGTGGCGATGCCGTACTGGACGGTGCCGGACAGCGCCGTCGACGATCCCGACGAAATGGCCATCTGGGCGCGCAAAGCCTATCGAGGCCGGGCTGAGGGTAGGGAAGTAGCTTTTCGCCGTTTCGACGCGCTCAGGCGCCGACATCGCCACGGCCTTCTAGCGGCGAATGCTGCGGTTTGACGTAAAACGGAGAAGGAGCCGACGCGGAAGAGCGCGTCGCTTCAGACTTTGGCGCTGACCCGCATGAAGGCGGGCATGTCGTCGCCGAAGCCGATTGTGCCGTCGTCGTCCTGCTCGCGCTGGCGGCGATTCTGCTCGGTGCGGTCCGGGCGGCCGTTACGGTCGTCGCGGCGCGGACGCTCGTGGCGATCGTCGCGGCGCGGCTGCTCGGCGCGTTCCGGCTTTGCCTTGCGCTCGGCATTGTCGGTGCGGATCGCATCCTTGCGGTCGCGTTTTTCGACCGGTGCTTCGGCGGCGACCGCCTCGACATCCGCCGCTTCCTGACTGCGGGCCGGCTTGTCGGCGTGGCGGTCGGAACGCTCCCTGCCGCCCCGCTTGCGCTCGCCTTCGTCCTTGCGGCCGGCGCGGCGCGGCGCGCCACGGCCGCGCCTCGGCGCCTCGTCTTCACTTTCGCTGGCGACCACCGTCGAAAGATCGCCGTCGTGCCATTCGATCTTCTGGCCGATCAGCTTTTCGATCGCGTCGACATATTTGACGTCGGATTTGGTGGCGATGGTGAAGGCCTTGCCCGAGCGGCCGGCGCGCGCCGGTGCGGCCGATGCGATGGACATAGTCCTCGGCATGGATCGGCACGTCGTAGTTGAAGACGTGGCTGACATCGGGAATGTCGAGGCCGCGCGCGGCGACGTCGGACGCCACTAGCAGCTTCAGCTTGCCGTCGCGGAAATTGGCGAGCATCTGCCATGCGCGCGCGCTGGTCCATGTCGCCATGCAGGGCGCCGGCGTCGAAATCGTACTTGATCAGCGAGCGGAACAGTTCCGACACTTCGACCTTGCGGTTGCAGAAGATGATGGCGTTCTTCAGCCCTTCCTCTTCGGCTTTGATCAGGTCGCGCAGCGCTGCGCGCTTGTCCCATGGCTTGGTGCCGGACTTGACCAGCCGCTGGGTGACGTTGGCGCCGGTGCGATGCCGCCGGGAAACCTCGACGCGCACCGGCGCGTGCAGGAATTTTTCGGTCAGCTTGGTGATTTCCGGCGGCATCGTCGCCGAGAAGAACAGCGTCTGTCTGCGTCAGCGAAGGGATCATCTCGCAGATGCGTTCGATGTCGGGGATGAAACCCATGTCGAGCATGCGGTCGGCTTCGTCGATGACCAGGATCTCGACGCCGTTCAGCAGGAGCTTGCCGCGCTCGCGGTGGTCGAGCAGGCGACCCGGCGTCGCGATCAGCACATCGGCGCCGCGCTCCAGCTTCCTGTCCTGCTCCTCAAAGGAAACCCCGCCGATCAAAAGCGCGATGTTGAGCTTGGGATGGTTCTTGCCGTATTTGATGAAGTTCTCTTCGACCTGCGCCGCGAGTTCGCGCGTCGGTTCCAGGATCAGCGTGCGCGGCATGCGAGCGCGGGCACGGCCTTTCTCGAGGCGCGTGAGCATAGGCAGCACAAAGGATGCTGTCTTGCCGGTACCGGTCTGGGCGATGCCCAGCACGTCCTTGCCTTGCAAGCGCATGCGGAATTGCACCTGCCTGGATCGGCGTCGGCACGGTGTAGCCGGCATCGGTGACTGCGGAAAGGACCTTGGCGGAGAGGCCGAGGTCTGCAAAGGTCAACGCTTCTTGAGCGGTCTGTTCGTCTAAGGACAAGTGTCTTGGCTGCTTTGGCTGGTTAAGGACGCGACGTATTCTGCCGCGGCAGGCGCCCCGCGTCTGCAATATCGAGCACCGCGTTACGGACAAGTCCGCGATTTGTCAACACAAAGCGATGTGAAAGCGGTGCCTGCGATGGACCTATACTTAATTCGCATCGGTCTTCGCTTCAACCCGCTTAGTAGCGGAATTGTTCGGTAAGGATGCGTTCGTTCCATGAATGGCTGGCGTCGAACAAAAGCGTCGCCGTCTGCTTTGTCGATTGGCTGACCTCCACCGACACCACCGACTTGAATTCGGTGTGATCGGCGGCGACGTTGACCGGTCGCTTGTCGCATTCGAGGATGTCGAAGCGCACGGTCGCCTTTTCCGGAATGAGGGCGCCGCGCCACCGTCGGGGCCGGAACGGACTGACCGGGGTCAGCGCCAGCAGCGGCGCATCGAGCGGCAGGATCGGCCCGTGCGCGGAGAGATTGTAAGCGGTCGAGCCGGCAGGCGTCGCCACCATGACGCCGTCGCAGGAGAGTTCCTCGAGCCGCACCTTGCCATCGATCGAAATGCGGATTTTCGCGGTCTGGTAGGATTGCCGCCACAGCGCCACTTCGTTGATCGCCAGCGCCTTTCGATGTCACCCCGTCCGTCGTCAACGGTTTCCATTTCCAGCGGGCGGATGGTTTCGGAGGACGCGGCGGCGATCCGTTCCGCCAGGCCTTCCTCGCTGTACTGGTTCATCAGGAAACCGACGGTCCCGCGGTTCATGCCGTAGATTTTCTTGCCGCTGCCCATCGTCTCGCGCAGCGTCTGCAACAAAAAACCATCGCCTCCGAGCGCCACCACCACATCGGCGTCGGCGACGTTCGCCTGGCCGTAGCGGGCGGAAAGGTGATCGGCCGCCTTCCTGGCATCCTCCGCTTCCGAAGAAACGAACGCGAACGTATTCTTGGCCTTGTTCATTGCTTCCGGTCGCATCAGGATTGCGGGTCAACGGATGCCGGGTTAGCACGCGGTACTCTGGCTGCAAAGAGAGCGGGGCATGTACGGCGCCCGCGAAACGACAAGCCACGGGAGGGCATCATGAAGATCGACGGTTCCTGCCATTGCGGGAAAATCACCTATGAGGCCGAGGTCGACCCGGCGAAAGTGGCGATCTGCCATTGCGCCGACTGCCAGACGCTTACCGGCACGGCGTTCCGCGTCACCGTCCCGGTCGCCGAAGCAAATTTCCGGCTGCTCTCGGGAGAGCCGAAGATTTACGTGAAAATCGCCGAAAGTGGCAACAAGCGCGCCCAGGCGTTTTGTGGCGATTGCGGCACGCATTTTTACGCCACTTCGGTCGGCGACGGCCCAAAAGTCTATGGCCTGCGCACCGGCACGGCGCGCCAGCGGGCCGAGCTCGTGCCGAAAACAGAGATATGGCACCGTTCGGCGCTGCCCTGGCTGCCGAAGATGCAATGCATCGAAACGACGATCGAAGAGCAGAGCTGAGTGCTGAGGCTAGTGGCTCTGACGGCGGGACGTTTCCCGCGAGCGTCGATCCCGTTGAGGAACCCTCGCCTCGGCAATGCACATTCTGCTTTACTGGCGCGGCAATTCTGGGTAACCGGAGCTCGGAAGTGCCCTTGTAGCTCAGCTGGTAGAGCAGCGGTTTTGTAAACCGAAGGTCGCGGGTTCGATTCCTGCCGGGGGCACCACTCCCCACCTTGTACGACCCGGAGACATAGGTAACAGTTTGTACCTAAGACATGAGTGACAACGTCGTGCCGAACGGGTTTCCGAAACGGCGCCGCTGATCCTTCGCAAAGTAAAATCCCGACCATTCGCGACGCTTGACCGGTAACTCAACAGCGCCATCAGCAAGAGTCGCGCCAAGCGCGACGCGATGACGCAAGCCGAGGAGGGTTACCGGCGTGCCTCGCGCGGCCGAGCCTTTGCGGTGCCATTCGACGGCGATCGCAAAAGCATGAAATCAACCGTGATCGCATTCCTATTGCAGTGCAACATAGGCACCAGTAAATTCCGGCGCCGTCGGCTAACCGCGTGGTCGGCAGGCATCATTCAACTGCGTGCAAGAATTCCGGAAGTGCGGATTGTCGCCGCAATCAGTTCCGATTGGAGTACGGTTTGGCACCGGTGGAGATCGCCCTCATGGACATCGATTGGAAGAACAAGACCGTTCTCCCGGCGATGAGCGTGGCACGGATAGTCGAGGCCAGCTTCGTCACATGACCAACATCACCACGCGGCTCGTCAAGGGAAGCATGTGGCTTGGTCTGTCGCGGGCGATTGTCAACGGGCTGGCCACGCTCTCGACCTTCGTGCTTGCGTGGTACCTGGCGCCCGCCGATTTCGGCCTCGTGGCGCTGGCCATGACGATGCTTCTGATCGTCGACACGGTCACCCAGATCTCGCTTACCGAAGCACTCATCCGGCACAGCGCGCCGGACGAATCGCATTTCAGCGCCGCCTGGACACTCAACGCCACGCGCGGGCTGCTGCTGTGCCTTTTCTTCGCGGCCTGCGCCTATCCGGCGTCGGTTCTGTTCGAGGAGCCGCGGCTCACCAACGTCATGCTGGCGCTGGGATTCAGCATGCTGTTGGGCGGCCTGATCAACCCGCGCCGGATCATGCTGCAGCGCGACCTGATCTTCTGGCAGGAATTCGTCCTCGCCGTCTCGCAGAAGTTCACCGGCTTCGTCGCCGCGGTGGCGATCGCGATGATCTATCACAGCTACTGGGCGCTGGTGGCCGGCACGCTGGTGAGCCAGGCGACAAACGTCGTCGTCTCCTATCTCGTGCTGCCGTTCCGGCCAAGGATCACCTTCCAGCATATGCGGGAGTTCTTTTCCTTTTCCGCGTGGCTGACCGCCGGCCAGATCGTCAACACGCTCAACTGGCGTTTCGATTATCTGCTGGTTGGCAAAATGCTCGGCGGCACGGCGCTCGGCTATTATTCGGTCGGCAGCAATCTGGCCATGATGCCGACGCGCGAGGCGACCGCGCCGCTCACCCAGACGATCTATCCTGGCTTCTCGAGCATTCGCGACGATCCGGAGCGCCTCGCCGCCGCTTATCAGCGTGTTCAGGCATTGGTCGCGGCGGTGGCGCTTCCCGCCGGCATCGGGGTCGCGGTGGTCGCCGACCCGCTGGTCAGGCTGGCTCTCGGGGAAAAATGGACGCCGATCATCTTCATCATCCAGTCGCTCGCCTCGGTTTTCGCGCTGCAGACACTGGGATCGCTGGTTCAACCGCTCGGAATGGCCAAAGGCGAAACGCGGCTGTTGTTCATCCGCGACGCACAGATGTTGTGCGTTCGCGTTCCGATCATGATCGCCGGCCTGATGCTCGCCGGACTTCAGGGGGTCATCATCGGCCGCGTGTTTACCGGGCTGTTCAGCGCATTCGTCAACATGTTGCTGGTGCGGCGGTTCACCGGCGTCACAGTGCTGAAGCAACTCTCGGCGAATGTGCGTTCGCTGACGAGCATCGTGGTGATGGCGGCGGGGGTGACGCTTGCGTCCAGCCATCTGACCTACACGACGGACAAGTCCATGCTCGCGCTGCAACTGGGCATCCTGACTGCGCTTGGCGCCTTTTTGTATTGCGGGTCGAGCTTCTTGCTCTGGATGGCGATGAAGCGGCCGGCCGGCCCCGAGACGGAGATCCAGAGGATACTGGGCAAAATCCTGTCCAAAGTTCGCCCAGCTTGAAGATTACAGGGCCTACGCGACCGCCCTGCCAGCCAGACGGAGAAGTGAGAAAAATGCCAGCAGAATCAAACCTGGATGTGATCGCCAAGTTGCAAGGCAACATACACGATTGCCTGAAGGACTATATCTCGGCCGACGAACCGGTGGCGATCCTCGACTTTCCGGACATCCGCAACTGCGGCGATTCGGCCATCTGGCTGGGCGAGATGGCCTATCTCGAGAAGAAATACGGCAAGCGGCCCGCCTATGTTTCGCGCATGGACGACTTCTCCCCCGAGGAGCTTGAACGCATCATGCCGACGGGACCGATCTTCATCCACGGTGGCGGCAATTTCGGCGATCTCTGGGGCGCGCACCAGGATTTCCGCGAGCGTGTGCTCGAGCGGTTTCCCGGCCGTCAGGTCATCCAGTTTCCCCAGTCGATCCATTACAAGTCGCAAGAGCGTGTGGATCAGAGCGCCCGCATCATCGGACGTCACAAGAATTTCGTGCTGCTCGTCCGCGACGAGGAATCGAGAGAGTTCGCCGAGAAGCATTTCGATTGCCAGGTGCGCCTCTGCCCGGACATGGCGTTCTCGATCGGCGCGCTCCAGCCTGCCGCGGCCGAATTCCCCGTGCTCGCAATGCTGAGGGCGGACCGGGAAAAGGCTAGCGATTCCGATCTCTCGGCCTATCCGGATGTCCCGAGGGAGGATTGGATCACCGAATCCGCGAGAAGCGTGCGTGTCTCCAAGGCATTTGGCGCGGGGTCGGCGTTCGTGGCGCTGAAGCCGGCCGAGATGCGGCTGCGCAAGCTCGACGCGGCGGCGCACAACCGCTTTCGGCGCGGCATACGGCAGATTTCGCGCGGGCGTGCGATCGTTACCGATCGCCTGCACGTCCACATCTGCTCGCTGCTGCTCGGACGGCCACATGCCGTCCTCGACAACAGCTACGGCAAGGTGCGGCGATTCATGAACGCATTCTCGGGCGGAACCAACCTCTCCTACAAGGCGACATCGCTCGATGACGGGATCGCCTGGGCGCGTCGCCAGGCCAACGTGGAGGTTGCCGCATGACGGGGCGGGCAATGCAAGCAGCCGCCCGCGAAGGTGACATCCGATGACCCTCGTCACCTTCATCATCCCCGTGCGCCATCAGGACAACGCCCGCGATTGGAGCCTTCTCAAGGCGAACCTTGCCCAGACCATCGCCTCGATCTCGAACCAGACCAACGACGACTGGCGAGGGATCATCGTGGCAAATGAAGGTGCGGACCTGCCTGACCTGCCGGAACGCTTCAGCGTCGAGCGGGTCACCTTTCCTCCGAACAATTTGCACGAGATAGACAAGGCGAACATCGAGGACGTCTACGATGCCTTCCGCGCCGACAAGGGACGCCGCGTGCTGAAAGGCATGCTCGCCGCGCGCGACAGCCGCTTCTTCATGATCGTGGATGACGACGATTTCGTCAGCGCCCGGATCGTCCAGCATGCGTCGGAGAACACAGACGCGAACGGCTGGACCATCGAGCGTGGCTATATCTGGGACGACGGCGGCAAGCTGCTTCTGGGATATGACGAGTTCAACCATCTGTGCGGAACGTCGCTGATCGTCCGGTCGGACCTTTATGGCCTGCCGGAGCGGTTCGAGGATGCCTCGCTCGACTGGATCAAGTCGATGCTGGGCAGTCATGTCCGCATAGCCGACATCCTCGCCAAGCGCGGCACGCCGCTGGCGCCGCTGCCATTCCGTGGCGCGGTCTACCGCGTTGCCCACGCAGGATCGCATAGCAAGGCGCCGAGCCTTCTGGTCAAATACTTCCTGAGTTGGGAAGCGCTCAAGCGGCCCAGACGATTGCTTCGCAATGTCGGCAAGCTCCGGATGGCGGCGGGGACCGCGCAGCGCGAGTTTTTCGGCGGCTCCAGATAGCGCATATGATCTTCTTGAAAAAATCTTGCCGGTAAACGCCTGCCGCGGGCCTCGATAAATTTCCGAACTCTCCTGGACCGTCCGTCAAGCCTCGCGGTTTCTTTTGAAACCGCGAATGGCCCTCCGCGGCCGTAGCTCATCTCTTCAATCAGAATTCGCCAACACGTCTCACGTCGACGTTCACCGATTGTAACATCCTTAGCCAGCTTTTTGTTTTCCTCTGCCCTTCCTTGGCCAGAGATCGGCGATATGTGACGATTTCTTGACAGATTTGTTACAGGGGACAGTGAGCATGGCCTCCATCATCGGTGAGGGGAGGAACGCCGAGATGGCGACCGGAGCCCTGGCGTTTACTTCCCGTCCGCCGTTATCGATGGGCCCATCTCGCTGGCTCGTTTGCGCGTTGGTCGCCGTGGGAACCTGTACTCTTGCCGCCGCCGCGGTCGCGATCCTGATGCCGGGCGTCCGTCCCTTGCTCCTGCAGGAAGACGGCATCATCGAAATGGCCAGCGTTGTCTGCCTGGCAATTGTCGTGCTTGGAGTTGCATCGGCGTCCGTCGTCTGGGGCTTGCATGCGCCGCTTTTGGTGGCGGGGGTGATCGGGTTCGCCGAACTGATGGACGAAACCAGCTTCGGGGCCCGGGGTTTCGGATTTCAGCCGCCTGCATTGCATGGCGGCGGCGAGTTGGACGGCTTCCACGACCTGCTGATTCTGGCCTATCGGCTGTTGCACGACATCGGTCCGGGCCTGGCCTGGATGTGGGTGGCGCTTCTGCTCGTCGCCTCCCTCGGCATCATGCTGTTTGCCCTGGTTCAGTTGCAGAACGGGATCGGGGACAAACGTTCATGGCTTACGGATCACACCCTGATCTTCCTGCACATCGGATTCATCGGACTTGCGCAAGCCATCGACATCGCCGCGAACTCCAACGCACTCTCGGCGATAGAAGAAATGTTCGAGTTCAACGCCAGTCTCGTTCTGCTATTCTACGTTGCCCAGCAAGCCCGCAGCCTGTGGACCGAAAACGCCGGACGATTGGCCAAGGATAGCAGACTACGCCAAAATCCGGCCAAACCCTTGCGCTAGACCGCGTCCGGGCTCATCTGTGGATAGACGCTCAGGGGTTGGCCGATGATACGCTTTGTTTTTATCGCAGCATTCATCCTCATCACCTGGCTCGTTCTGGGCGCTATCTGGCGGCGCCTGAAAGCCGCCGATCTCGACTGGAGCGGCATCGCTTTCGCCGCCGGTTTCGTCGCGCTGGCGTTTTACCTCCGTCACGTCACCGGTATGGGCTAAGCAATCCGGGCTGGCCAGGCAAGGGACGCTGCATTTTCCGCGGGTTCTGCGTCTGGAGAATTAAAGTTCCTTTTCGGCAAGCTCGCGAAATTCATCTGGAACGGAGCGGGAAATCCCGAGCGCGACCGACGCATACCCGACCGCATCCCAACCGAATCGATCGCGGATTGCGTCGACAGCGCGGTCGGCCACCCAGCGTGTCATGCCTTTTTTGGTACCTGGGCGGCGATTTTCATCTCGGAGCCCGAGCGGCAATTCCAGTTGCAGTCCCGAATGTTCCTCGAGATGCGAAACCGAGATTGCAAGCAGCGAGATGATCCTCTCGCCAGGATGATCCGCAAGCGCTGCGCGCACCAGTTCCTCGGCGATTTCCGCGAGCGCGGCGGTCGCGGAGATCGGCGCGTCGAGCGTCATGGAGCGGGTAACTGCACGCATATCAGCGAAGCGGACGCGGACAGTCACAGTTCGGCCAGGCCGGGACTTCGCCCTGAGCCGGCTACACACGCGGTCCGCCAGATGCAACAGCGTCGGCCGGTAAATATGCTCTTCGGCAGGCTTCTTGCCGATCGCGGACTGAGCTCCGGCAGATCGCGCCCGCCGATGCGTCCTGATTTCACGCGGATCGCGGTTCCATGCCAGTGCCGCGAGTTTCTCTCCTGCGGCCGGGCCGAGCAATCGTTCGAGCGACCATCCAGGGGTCTTCGCCAACTGCCCGACTGTGGTGACGCCGATTTCGGCCAGCCGGGCCCTGGTGATCGGGCCTACACCCCACATCAGATCGACCGGCAGGTTGTGAAGGAAATCGAGTTCAGTATCTGGATCGACGACCGCCAACCCGTCCGGCTTGGCCACTTGCGAGGCAATTTTCGCCAGATGCTTGGTGCGCGCCACGCCGACCGAGATCGGCAGGCCAAGTTCGTTGCGCACGCGGCGCCGGATCGTTTTGGCGATTTCGGTCGGGGACCCGAAAAGATGGGTGCAGCCGGCGACGTCGGCAAATGCCTCGTCGATGGAAATTCGCTCGACCAGCGGCGTGAAATCGTTGAGCACGTTGATCGCAGCATCGCCAAGCCGCTGGTAATCCTTGAAATTGCCGTGGACAAAGATGAGTTGCGGGCAGAGTTCGCGCGCCCGCCGTCCCGGCATGCCGCCGCGGACCCCGAATGCCTTGGCCTCATAGGAAGCGGCGAGCACAACCCCGCCGCCGACGGCGATCGGTTTACCGCGCAAGGACGGGTCGAGAAGTTGCTCGACCGAGGCATAAAAAGCATCCAGGTCAGCGTGGAGGATGGTGGCTGTCGTTTCCATCCCGACCATTCACCTGCGGCTTTTCGAAAGTGGTCAGGCCAATTGGTTGAGAGGGCCGTTAGTGCGGAACAAATAGAGAACAAACGTGGCTGATTGTCAAGCGGCCGGATGTGCGATGCGGCAGGTTACGGAGCGAAGAAATCCGCCACAGCGATTTAGGCCGACCTGGCGGCTGGCCACCGATCATCCGCGTCACCTCGGCCGCTGCCTCGCGCACCAGCGGGCCGATATCGGCGATACGCTCCAGGGTGACGCGCACAGTCGGCCCGGAAATCGAAACGCCGGCCACCGGTTCGCCGAATTCGTTGAATACGGGCGCCGCGATGCAGCGCATGCCGGGATGCCGCTCCTCGTCGTCAACCGAAAAACCGCGCGCCCGGATCTGGCTCAGGTCGCGGGCGAGGGCAGGGGCATCGGCGAGCGTTTTCAGCGTGTAGGCTTCGAGCCCTTCCTTGCGGACGATTGCCGCGACACGCTCGCCCGGCAGATGGGCAAGGATAGCCTTGCCGATGCCCGGAGGCATGGAAGGGACTGCGGGTACCGGGCCGGAAAAAGGCGCGGATCGCCTGATGCGTTTCGACCTGGCTGACGAACACCACGCAATCGTCTTCCGCGACGCCCAGATTGGCGGTTTCTCCGGTTTTCTCCATCAGGTCCTGCATGACGATCCGGGCGCGGTCGACCAGCTTGCGGCGGCGCAGGAAGGCCGAGCCCATGCGATAGGTCTCGACGCCGATCGACCAGAGCTGGTCGGTGCGGTCGAATTCGACCATGCCGTGCGCTTCCATGGTGGTCAGCATGCGGTAGGCGGTGGAGGCGGCCAGCCCCGAGGCCGATGCTACTTCGCTGAGCGACAGGCCATCCCCCTCGGCGATGATGGCCAGGATGCGCAGTGCCCGATCCAGCGACTGCACCGAACTGTTTTCCGCCGGCCCGTGGAAGGAGCGGGGGCGTCCGCGCTGCCGTTTTTCCGTGGTTTCCATGCGCAAATTCCTCGCTGCGGCCGTCACGGCTACAATAAAAAATATTTTCGTCATTTGGAATAACGCAGAATCTGAAAAATGAAAAATGCTTTGAAATCAGCATGCTAACGATTTTTGGATGATAATGAAAAAAAATTCTGAAAAAATTGAAAAATACCTCGGCCAAGCGCATTCTCTGATCCAGTCGAGTTTCGACTGGAAAGGCAAAAAGATGGCCAGGATGCGTGCCGTTGATGCGGCGGTTCTCGTTCTCGAGAAGGAAGGTGTCGATTGCGCCTTCGGCGTGCCGGGTGCTGCGATCAACCCGTTCTACTCGGCGCTCAAGGCGCGCGGCAGCGTCCGCCACATTCTGGCGCGCCATGTCGAGGCAGCTTCCCATATGGCCGAAGGCTACACCCGCGCCAAGGCCGGTAACATCGGGCTGTGCATCGGCACCTCGGGACCGGCCGGTACCGACATGATCACCGGGCTCTATTCGGCTTCCGCCAATTCTATCCCCATTCTCTGCGTTACCGGGCAGGCGCCGCGCGCAAGGCTCAACAAGGAGGATTTCCAGGCGGTCGATATCGCCTCGATCGCCAAGCCGGTCGACCAAATGGGCGGTCACCGTCATGGAGCCTTACCAGGTGCCGATGGCGTTCCAGCAGGCGTTTCATTTGATGCGCTCGGGTCGTCCGGGTCCTGTGCTGATCGACCTGCCGGTCGACGTCCAGCTCGCCGAGATCGAGTTCGACATCGATGCCTACGCGCCGCTGCCGGCCTACAAGCCGGCGATTACCCGCGCGCAGGCCGAAAAGGCGATTGCGGATGCTGAACGAAGCCGAGCGCCCACTGATCGTTGCCGGCGGCGGCATCATCAATGCCGATGCGTCCGACTTGCTGATCGAATTCGCCGAAATCACCGGCGTTCCGGTCGTGCCGACGCTGATGGGTTGGGGCACGATTCCCGACGACCACCGACTGATGGCCGGCATGTGCGGCCTGCAGACCTCGCACCGCTACGGCAACGCGACCATGCTCGCCTCCGATTTCGTCTTCGGCATCGGCAACCGCTGGGCCAACCGCCACACCGGTACGGTCGAGAAGTACACCGCCGGCAAGAAGTTCATTCATGTCGACATCGAGCCGACGCAGATCGGCCGCGTCTTCGCGCCGGATTTCGGCATCGTCTCGGACGCGGGTGCGGCGCTCAAGATGCTGCTCGACGTCGCCACCGAATGGAAGACGGCGGGAAAGCTGCGCGACTGGTCGGGCTGGGCAAAGGAATGCCAGGCCCGCAAGAAGACCATGAAGCGCAAGACGCATTTCGACCAGGTGCCGCTGAAGCCTCAGCGCGTCTATGAAGAGATGAACAAGGCGTTCGGCCGCGACACCTGCTACGTCTCGACCATCGGCCTCAGCCAGATCGCCGGCGCGCAGTTCCTGCATGTCTACAAGCCGCGCAACTGGATCAATTGCGGCCAGGCCGGCCCGCTTGGCTGGACATTGCCGGCGGCGCTCGGCGTTCGCGCCGCCGATCCGGCTCGCGAGATCGTGGCGCTGTCGGGCGACTACGATTTCCAGTTCATGATCGAGGAACTGGCCGTCGGCGCGCAGCACAAGCTGCCGTACATCCATGTCGTCGTGAACAATGCCTATCTCGGCCTGATCCGTCAGGCGCAACGCGGCTTCCGATGGATTTCGAGGTCAGCCTCGCTTTCGAGAACATCAACACCGCCGGCAATGCCGAAGCCGGCTACGGCGTCGACCACGTCGCGGTCGCCGAAGCGATGGGCTGCAAGGCGGTGCGCGTGCGCAAGCCGGAAGAGTTCGCCAAGGGGTTTGCCGAAGCGAAGCGGCTGATGAAGGAGCATCAGGTTCCGGTCGTGCTGGAATTCATCCTCGAGCGGGTGACCAATATCTCGATGGGCACCGAGATCGACGCTATCGTCGAATTCGAGGAGCTCGCCGAGAAGAACGAGGATGCGCCGACCGCCATCGTGCTGCTCGATTGATTCCCGGCCGTGCTTATGAGAACGCTCCCGATTTTCCTCAAACGACTGTCTGGAACAGATAATGCCACAATTTTCAGCCAATCTGTCGATGCTTTTCACCGAGCATGATTTCCTCGATCGTTTCGACGCGGCGGCCCGCGCCGGGTTCGAGGCGGTCGAATATATCGGTCCGTATGATCACGAGCCGGAGGTCGTTGCCGCCCGGCTGAAGAAGAACGGTCTCGACCCAGGCGTTGTTCAACCTGCCGCCCGGCGACTGGGGCAAGGGCGAGCGGGGCATCGCCGTCCTGCCGGACCGCGTCGATGAATTCCGCCGCGGCGTCGATACCGCAATCACTTATGCCAAGGCGCTCGGCTGCGGCCAGGTGAATTGCCTCGCCGGCATCGCGCCGCAAGGCATCGATGCCGAGGCGCTTGAAAACATGTTTGTCGAGAATTTGCGCTATGCCGCTGGGAAGCTTGGGAAATCCGGCATTCGTCTGCTGATCGAGCCGATCAATACGCGCGATATTCCCGGCTTTTTCCTACCAACACTCAGACAGGCGCTGGCGATCATCGAGCAGCGTCGGGTCGGACAATCTCTTCCTGCAATACGACATCTACCACATGCAGATCATGGAGGGGGATCTCGCCCGTACCATCGAACAGAACCTTGGCCGCATCGCGCATATCCAGCTTGCGGACAATCCCGGCCGTCATGAGCCGGGGACGGGCGAGATCAATTATCCATTCCTCTACAAACACCTCGACCGTATCGGCTATGCCGGCTGGGTCGGCGCCGAATACAAGCCGAAGGCCGGCACCGAGGCCGGGCTGGGCTGGTTCCGCGAGGCCGCGAAGATCGCGTAAAAACGCAGCTGCCTGAAGAGTTTAGGACAAAAGAAATGGAAAAGATCGGCTTCATCGGACTGGGCATCATGGGCGCGCCGATGGCGGGGCATCTGCTCGATGCCGGCTACGAGGTGATCGCCAGCGACCATCGCAGCGCGCCGCCGAAGGAACTCGTCGCCAAGGGCCTGAAGACCGTCACCGGCAGCGATGCGGTGGCGCGGGCGGCTGATATCGTCATCACCATGGTGCCGGACACGCCGCAGGTGGCGGAGGTGCTGTTCGGCGAATGGCGGCGTCGCCTCGGGACTTTCCAAGGGCAAGCTGGTCGTCGACATGAGCTCGATCTCGCCGATCGAGACGAAGGAGTTCGCCAAGAAGATCAATGCGCTTGGGCTGCGATTATCTCGACGCGCCGGTGTCGGGCGGCGAAGTCGGCGCCAAGGCGGCGTCGCTGACGATCATGGTCGGCGGCGAGGAAAAGGCTTTCGAGCGCGCCAAGCCGGTCTTCGAAAAAATGGGCAAGAACATCACGCTGGTCGGCGGCAACGGCGTCGGCCAGACGACGAAGGTCGCCAACCAGATCGTCGTTGCGCTCACCATCGAGGCGGTTGCCGAAGCGCTGGTGTTTGCGTCGAAAGCGGGCGCCGACCCGGCCAAGGTGCAGGCAGGCGCTGATGGGCGGGCTGGCAGATTCGCGCATTCTCGAAGTTCATGGCGAGCGCATGGTCAAGCGCACCTTTGCACCCGGCTTCCGCATCGAACTGCACCAGAAGGATTTGAATCTCGCGCTGGAAGGCGCAAAAGCGCTGGGCGTTGCACTGCCCAACACCTCGACCACGCAGCAGCTTTTCAATTCCTGCGCGGCCAATGGCGGGGCAAAGGAGGATCATTCGGCGCTGGTGCGCGCGCTGGAGCGCATGGCGGGCCACGCGGTGGCGTGAAAGTGGCGGGGCGCTGCTGTCATCTAGGTGCGTCCTTCGAGGCATCGCTACGCTCGCACCTCAGGATGAGGGACGTTGTGCCAGCTTGCCCATTTCTGAAACCTCTCAAAATCTGGGGGACCAACGCTACCTACCTCATCCTGAGGTGCGAGCGGAGCGAGCCTCGAAGGACGCGCAAGCTACCTGATGCGCTCAGAAACTTCCGCGCCGCATAAAGCGCCACCGCAGCCGCATTCGACACATTGAGCGAGCGGATCGCGCCGGGCATGTCGAGGCGGGCGAGCGCGGTCACGGTTTCGCGCGTCTTCTGGCGCAGGCCCTTGCCCTCGGCTCCCAGCACCAGCGCAATTTTTTGACCCGCAGAAAGTCTTTTCCAGTTCCGCCGGGCCGTCGGAATCGAGGCCGACGGTCTGGAAGCCGGCGTCGTGTAGCCGGCCGAGCGCGTCGGCGAGATTTTTCACCTCGATCAGGTCGATATGCTCCAGCGCGCCGGAGGCGGATTTCGCCAGCACGCCCAATTCGTGCGGGCTGTGGCGCTGCGTGGTGATCAGCGCGCCGGCGCCGAAGGCGACCGCCGAGCGCATGATCGCGCCGACATTGTGCGGGTCGGTAACCTGGTCGAGCACCAGCACCAGCGGCGTGTCGCCAAGCGCGTCGAGCGCCTTGGGTTTCAAGCGGCAAAGCCTCGATCAGCACGCCCTGGTGGACGGCATCGGTGCCGGTCAGCTTGTCGATGTCTCTTCGGCTCGACGATCTCGGCCGCGAAGGGCAGGGCGCCGATGTCGGCAATCGCCAGCCGTTCCAGCGCATTGCGGGTCGCCAGCATTCTTTTGATCTTGCGGCGCGGATTGTCGAGGGCGGCGCGCACCGTATGGATGCCGTAGAGCCGCACCTGCCCGTCGGGCGGCGTTTTCGCCGGGCGGCAGCGGCTTCTTCGGCCGGAACTGCGGGGCAGGACCGCCTGCCTTCTGGTCGCGATGCGCGCGCCGCAGCTTGGCGTAGTGGGTGTCCTTGCGGGTGCCGGGTTTGTTGTCGTTGCTCATGGCAGTCTCTATAGCTCTCTGGCTGGCGGTTGGATATGCAGGCTGCGAAAACCGCCGTCAAATTCGGCATGAAATGGCCGGATGTTGCGGTTGACACCACAGGACCTTGCCGCCATAAGGCGCTTCGCGGTTTTCGGGCGGGCTTTCGCGCTTGACCGAAGGTTCGCGGAAAATGCCTCGTTGCATGGCTCCGTCGGCAGATTGGAGGGGTGCCCGAGTGGTTAAAGGGGACGGACTGTAAATCCGTTGGCTCAGCTTACGTTGGTTCGAATCCAACCCCCTCCACCACTGCCGGACCGGAAGCCAGCGACAGTTCCGAAAAGCCCTCTCGCTTTTCGGAGAGGGCCATGCGAATAAAAGTTCGGCGCGGGTATAGCTCAGTGGTAGAGCAGCAGCCTTCCAAGCTGAATATGCGGGTTCGATTCCCGCTACCCGCTCCAGTTTCTGACTGCGCTACAAAGACCCTCGCACGGATCGCGTGCTCGATTCGGCTTCATCGAATGGCCTTCGAAATGAATCTGACGGTTCGTTCGGAACAGCCTTTCCCGTTTGTCGTTGTGAGTCCGATGGTGCACATCGGAGGGCAAGCTATGAATCTGGCCGGCGCAACCAAGGAGCAGGTGGAGCTGCTCAAAACCGAGGCCCCATGCTATTTCGCGCCGCTGCTGCTGCGCGAAGCCCTCCTGCTTCTCTGTCGTGTCTGCGGGAGCGAGAGCCTGGACCAGTTCGAGAACGCGATGACAAAATTCATCGAGGAAACGACGGCGGACCGGCCTGATTTCGATGCGATCAAGGAATTGGCTGTTCAGGAGCTGCATGTCATCGTGAGTGAAGCCAAACGTTCGCCGCACATGAAGCAGCCTCTTGAAAAATGGGGATGCGCCGGACACAAGGGCGATCGGAAGAGACACAGACGCTGGAGGACCAGCTGCAGGAGGGATTGGAGGACACGTTTCCGGCGAGCGATCCGCCCGCCGTTCTCTCGACGGCTATCGCTGGAGGCTCGAAGCGGCTGGAGGGGACGGACGAAGTGTTGCGCCGGCAACGCGCTTCAAAACAGACCAAGTGACAGCGCATCGGAGCGAAAATCGGAGTCGATTTTCGGAGGAATTGATGCGCCAGCGTCTCCGTCTAATGCTGCGTCGGCAGCGGCAGCACCTCGCCGTCCTTGTTGATGGCGATCTTTTCGAAAGCGTCCTTGGCCAGGATGCCGGTGATACGGGCGAAATTGGCGAAGGATTTGCGGGCGTCTTCGGTGCTGATCATGCCGTCGAAAGCGCCGGAGCAGCAATTGAGCGCCGCCTTGTAGACAGGCCCCTGACGGCCGGTCGGCCAGCTTCGCAGGAAAGCCAGCGCGTCCGCGACGCCATAGATTTCGATGACCGGTTGGCCGGGCTCCGGAATGATCCGCACCGGCACGAAAAACTGCAATTCGTCCATGTCGCTCCTCCTTATGCAAAGTGGACCGCAATGCACTGCCACGCAGTCGATATAAGTAGGCTCGCCACGACCTTTCGGCAAGCGGAGAACGAGCCAGGAACAAGCTGCATGCCGGCTAGCGTCGGCGCCGGGCTGCACATCTGCAGCCGGTTGCCGAAGGGGTCGTAGAAGCTGGCGAAGGTGACGAAGCCGGGGAAGACCTGCGCGTCGTCGCAGCGCACGCCGCGGCGGCGTAGTTCCTCGACCGCGGCATGGCAGTCCACGACATCGAGGACCAGCGTCGTTCCCGTCGACGGCTGCCAGCCGGGCTCGGCCGGGACCACCGAAAGGTTGCCCGCATCGCGTCCGGTGGAGAACTCGATCCAGCCGGCTTCCGGCAGGTCGTAAAGCGGCTCGCCCAGACCCAGCGTGTCGCGATAGAAGGCACGCGCGACGTCGAGATCGGTGACCGAGATCGACACGACATTGATGCCCTTGAAGAGCGACTGCATCGTTTCCCTCCCGTGATGCCGCTGATGGCCGATTGGCTGCGCGGGCCTTACAATTGTTGTGCAGAATACCCATATCAGGCGGCAATCACGAAATGCGTGGCGATAGTGCGAAGCCCGGGTCGGAATCGGCCGCGGGCACAAAGGCCTTGTGTTTTTCGGCCGCAGTCGCTAATCGCCCCGCATTCGAAACCGAACTCAGTCCAGTCGCCAGGGAAAGACAAAATGGCAAAAGGTAAATTCGAGCGTACGAAGCCTCATGTGAACATTGGCACGATTGGTCACGTCGACCATGGCAAGACGTCGCTGACGGCGGCGATCACCAAGTATTTTGGCGAGTACAAGGCGTACGACCAGATCGACGCTGCGCCTGAGGAGAAGGCGCGCGGCATCACGATTTCGACGGCGCATGTCGAGTACGAGACGGCGGCCCGCCACTATGCGCATGTCGACTGCCCCGGCCACGCCGACTATGTGAAGAACATGATCACCGGTGCTGCGCAGATGGACGGCGCGATCCTGGTTGTTTCGGCCGCCGACGGCCCGATGCCGCAGACGCGCGAGCACATTCTTCTGGCCCGCCAGGTCGGCGTTCCGGCGCTGGTGGTGTTTTTGAACAAGGTCGACCTGGTCGACGACGCCGAGCTTCTGGAGCTGGTCGAGCTCGAGGTGCGCGAGCTTCTGTCGAAGTACGAATATCCCGGGCGACGACATTCCGATGATCAAGGGTTCGGCGGTTGCCGCGCTGGAGGACAAGGACAAGAAGATCGGCGAGGACGCGATCCGCGAGCTGATGGCGGCAGGTCGATGCCTACATTCCGACGCCGGAGCGTCCGATCGACAAGCCGTTCCTGATGCCGATCGAGGACGTGTTCTCGATCTCGGGCCGCGGCACGGTGGTGACCGGCCGCGTCGAGCGCGGCATGGTCAAGGTCGGCGAGGAGCTGGAGATCGTCGGCATCCGTCCGACCACCAAGACGACCTGCACGGGCGTCGAGATGTTCCGCAAGCTGCTCGACCAGGGCCAGGCCGGCGACAACATCGGCGCGCTGTTGCGCGGCGTCGACCGCGAAGGCGTCGAGCGCGGCCAGGTTCTGGCCAAGCCCGGCACGGTGAAGCCGCACAAGAAGTTCAAGGCCGAGGCCTACATCCTGACCAAGGAGGAGGGCGGCCGCCACACGCCGTTCTTCACCAACTACCGTCCGCAGTTCTATTTCCGCACCACCGACGTGACCGGCATCGTGCAGCTGCCGGAAGGCACCGAGATGGTGATGCCGGGCGACAACATCACGGTCGACGTCGAACTGATCGTGCCGATCGCCATGGAAGAGAAGCTGCGCTTCGCCATCCGCGAAGGCGGCCGCACCGTCGGCGCCGGCATCGTCGCCAGCATCGTCGAGTAAGAACAACCGACGCGACTTGAAAGAAGGGCGGCCTTCGGGCCGCCCCGGCCTCGTGCCGGGCTTTCTCATTGCAGGCTATGACAGGGGCAAATGAGACCGAACTGTCGGCCGACCGGAGTTCCGCTCGGCCTTCATGGCCTATGTCGAATGGGGCACGCGGTTCGCTCGAATGAACTCCAACCTGGATCCGGCGGACCGATCACGAGGACGAGCCGATGCCGCAATGGGGCTGGGGAGTGCCTGGCGGGCCATATCAGCCATCGTCCGGCACGTGAGTGCCGCATTTGACCACTCGGATCTGTGCACAGCGCTCTTTACAGACGCGCCGGAAATCCTTAGGAAGCGCCTGCCGCGCAGTTGATGCGCCGCGATAGGGGTATAGCTCAGTTGGTAGAGCGGCGGTCTCCAAAACCGCAGGTCGCGGGTTCGAGCCCTGCTGCCCCTGCCAAGTACTGCCCAAGGCGTATGACGTCTCGTTATGGGGTCATGAGCAAAAGGCGCCATATAGGCGGGAAGGGACGATTGGATGGTTCCGACCCGGCGTTTAGATACATAAAACGGATCAGATGGCACTTGCGCTGCCGTCGAGAATCGGTTTTATGTAGACGGAACAGACACGCGGCGCGTGGAGCTGGGAAGCCAGCTTTACGCGCCCGAATTGCATGGCTGGAACGTATTGCGCTGATTCGGGCGACGGGTTCTGGCCAGGCGGCAACATCCCGGCAACGGGCATAACAAGAAGCTCCGGACTACGGGCTTCGAAAAAGAGCGGCAAATGGCGTCAAAGACCACGAATCCCTTTACCTTTCTCCAGCAGGTGAGGGCGGAAGCGGCGAAGGTGACCTGGCCGTCGCGGCGCGAAACGATGATCTCGACGGTCATGGTGCTGGTCTTTGCGGTCATCGCGATGATCTTCTTCTTCGCCGCCGACCAGCTGATGGCCTACGGGGTCGAGCTGATCCTCGGCATCGGGCGCTGAACCGGCGATTACGGAGAGCATCTGAGATGACTGCGCGGTGGTACATCGTCCACGCCTATTCGAACTTCGAGAAGAAGGTCGCCGAGGACATCGAGAACAAGGCCAAGCAGAAGGGCCTGAGCGATCAGATCGAGCAGATCATCGTCCCGACCGAGAAGGTCGTCGAGGTGCGCCGCGGCCGCAAGGTCGATGCCGAGCGCAAGTTCTTCCCGGGCTATGTGCTGGTGCGCGCCAACCTGACCGATGCGGTGTTCCGTCTGATCAAGAACACGCCGAAAGTGACCGGTTTCCTCGGCGATTCGAAGCCGGTGCCGATCACCGACAAGGAGGCCGAGCGCATCCTGCACCAGGTGCAGGAAGGCGTCGAGCGGCCGAAGCCGTCGGTGACCTTCGAGATCGGCGAGCAGGTGCGCGTCTCGGACGGTCCGTTCGCCTCGTTCAACGGCTTCGTCCAGGAAGTCGACGAGGAGCGGGCGCGGCTCAAGGTGGAAGTTTCGATCTTCGGGCGCGCCGTGCCGGTCGATCTCGAATTCGGTCAGGTCGAAAAGGGCTGACCGGAAGTCTCCGCCGCCGGCGTTGCTGGCGATGCGGGGGCGGCGAAGCAGATCTTCGCCGAACTGGTGGGAGGCGAGGGCGGCTTAGCCGGCTGTCCGAACCGGACCACCAAACTGCAACCGCCGGAAGAAGTCCGGCACGAAACAAAGGCAGACAAGAGATGGCTAAGAAAATTGCGGGCCAGCTCAAGCTCCAGGTTCCCGCGGGTTCGGCGACGCCGTCGCCCCCGATCGGTCCGGCGCTTGGTCAGCGTGGCATCAACATCATGGAATTCTGCAAGGCGTTCAACGCCCAGACGCAGGAAATGGAAAAGGGTTCGCCGATTCCGGTCGTCATCACCTATTACCAGGACAAGTCGTTCACCTTCGTCATGAAGACGCCGCCGGTGAGCTACTTCCTGAAGAAGGCCGCCAACCTGAAGTCGGGCTCCAAGGAGCCGGGCAAGGTCAAGGCCGGCACAGATCAGCCGCGACAAGGTGCGCGAGATCGCCGACGCGAAGATGAAGGATCTGAACGCAAACGACGTCGAGGCGGCCATGCGCATGGTCGAGGGCTCCGCCCGCTCGATGGGCCTGGAAGTGGTGGGCTAAGACGATGGCAAAGATTGCAAAGCGTGTAGCCAAGTCCCGCGAAGGCATCGATCCCGAACAAGGCCTACGGCCTCGGCGAGGCGCTGAAGCTGCTCAAGGACCGCGCGACGGCGAAGTTCGACGAGACCGTCGAGGTCGCGATGAACCTCGGCGTCGATCCGCGCCATGCCGACCAGATGGTCCGCGGCGTGGTCAACCTGCCGAACGGCACCGGCCGCACCGTGCGCGTCGCCGTGTTCGCCAAGGGCGCCAAGGCCGATGAGGCCAAGGCCGCCGGCGCCGACATCGTCGGCGCCGAGGACCTGGTCGAGATCGTCCAGAAGGGCACGATCGATTTCGACCGCTGCATCGCGACCCCGGACATGATGCCGCTGGTCGGCCGTCTCGGTAAGGTGCTCGGCCCGCGCGGCATGATGCCGAACCCGAAGGTCGGCACGGTGACCACGGACGTCGCCGCCGCCGTCAAGGCGTCCAAGGGCGGCGCCGTCGAGTTCCGCGTCGAGAAGGCCGGCATCATCCATGCCGGCGTCGGCAAGGCTTCGTTCGACGTCAAGGCGCTGGAAGAGAACGTCCGCGCCTTCGCCGATGCGGTGATCAAGGCAAAGCCGGCGGGCGCCAAGGGCAACTACGTCAAGAAGGTGTCGGTCACCTCGACGATGGGCCCCGGCCTGAAGATCGACGTCGCGAGCCTCGCAGCGTCCTGATGCTGAAGATTCAGGATCGGCTGCTAGACAGCCTGATCCTAAGAAGAATTCCGGGCCTCGCAAAGCGGCCCGGATTCCGGAAGCCAGAAAGTTTCCGGACATCCTGTCCGAGATTGCAGGCGGTCCGCACCTTGGCCTTAATTCACATGGGCCTGCATGAGACGGGTGAAGACCCGACAAAGGAGCGTAAGGCTCCAATGAAAGGTTCGAACCGTGTTTGCCTTTTGTCTGCGCACCGGAGTCTGCCGGTGTGGCGAAAGGGGGCAGGATCCTCGAGCGCCGTTCGGGAGATCCGGAGTATTGGATAGCCCGCCCGGCAAAAGGCAACCCGGCCGTCTGTCCCGCGAATGGGAAGACGGTCAACTGGAGATAGGCAGTGGACAGAGCGGAAAAACGCGAACTCGTCACGGGCCTGAACGACGCCTTCAAGGGCGCCGGTTCAGTCGTCGTGGCCCACTATGCCGGTATCACCGTCGCGCAAATGAACGACCTCCGGTCGAAAATGCGCGCTGCGGGCGGCACCGTCAAAGTCGCGAAGAACCGTCTCGCCAAAATCGCTCTTCAGGGCACGGAATCCGAAGAGCATCATCGATCTGTTCAAGGGACAGACGCTGATCGCTTACTCGGACGATCCGATTGCGGCGCCGAAGGTCGCGTCCGATTTCGCCAAGGGGAATGACAAGCTCGTCATTCTCGGCGGCGCGATGGGCACGACCGCGCTCAACGCCGATGGGGTGAAGGCTCTTGCCACACTCCCGTCGCTCGACGAGCTGCGCGCCAGGCTGGTTGGCATGATCGCCACGCCGGCAACCCGGATCGCCCAGATCGTCAATGCGCCCGCGGCTTCGGCTCGCGCGCGTCATCGGCGCCTACGCCCGGAAGGACGAGGCGGCATGAGGCCGTTCCTCGCTATCACAAACACATGTTCGAACCTTATGAAGGAATATGAAAAATGGCTGATCTCGCAAAGATCGTAGACGACCTTTCGAAGCTGACCGTCCTCGAGGCGGCCGAGCTGTCGAAGCTCCTGGAAGAAAAGTGGGGCGTTTCCGCCGCTGCTCCGGTGGCGGTTGCCGCTGCCGGCGGTGGTGCCGCTGCTGCTGCTCCGGTCGAGGAGAAGACCGAATTCGACGTCGTCCTCACCGATGCCGGCGCCCAGAAGATCAACGTCATCAAGGAAGTCCGCGCCATCACCGGTCTTGGCCTCAAGGAAGCCAAGGACCTGGTCGAGGCCGCTCCGAAGCCGGTCAAGGAAGCCGTTTCCAAGGCCGACGCCGACAAGTTCAAGGCCCAGCTCGAAGCAGCCGGCGCCAAGGTCGACCTGAAGTAAGCGTTGCAGTCCGGCGGGCGGCTCTGGCCGTCCGCCGATCCCGCTGCCAGCCGGTCAGGGCGCCCGCGTAACGGGGCAAGTGTTGGAGAACCTCTTTCCTGAGGGCCGGAAGCGGCCTTCAGGAAACGGGTTTTTCACCGTTTTGGATGGACCGCCGGCGGCGGCTCGAGGAATTTGCAAGGCGCGCCAGGCGAGGCCCGCCCCAAGAGAGCAAGCCAAGGAGCGACGATGGCCCAGACCCAGACTTTCAATGGCCGCAGACGCGTACGCAAGTTCTTCGGAAAGATCCCCGAAGTCGCGGAGATGCCGAACCTCATCGAGGTTCAGAAGGCATCCTATGACCAGTTCCTGATGGTGGACGAGCCGAAGGGCGGCCGTCCGGACGAGGGGCTGCAGGCCGTTTTCAAGTCGGTCTTCCCGATCTCCGACTTTTCCGGCTCTTCGATGCTCGAATTCGTCAAGTACGAGTTCGAAGCGCCGAAGTTCGACGTTGACGAGTGCCGTCAGCGCGACCTGACCTATGCCGCGCCGCTGAAGGTGACGCTGCGCCTCATCGTGTTCGATATCGACGAGGATACCGGCGCGAAGTCGATCAAGGACATCAAGGAGCAGGACGTCTACATGGGCGACATGCCGCTCATGACGCTGAACGGCACCTTCATCATCAACGGCACCGAGCGCGTGATCGTCTCGCAGATGCACCGTTCGCCGGGCGTCTTCTTCGACCACGACAAGGGCAAGTCGCACTCGTCGGGCAAGCTGCTGTTTGCCGCGCGCGTCATCCCCTATCGCGGCTCGTGGCTCGACATCGAGTTCGACTCCAAGGACGTCGTGCACGCCCGCATCGACCGCCGCCGCAAGATCCCGGTGACGATCGCTGCTGATGGCGCTCGGCATGGACGGCGAGGAGATCCTGTCGACCTTCTACAACAAGATCACCTACAAGCGCGTCGGGCGACCACTGGCGCATCCCGTTCAGCGTCGATCGCTTCCGCGGCCTGAAGGCCGTCAGCGACCTGGTCGACGCCGACACCGGCGAAGTCGTCGTCGAGCAGGGCAAGAAGATCACCGCCCGCCAGGCCAAGCAGCTTGCCGACAAGGGCCTGAAGGCGATCAAGGCGACCGACGAGGATCTGCTCGGCAGCTACCTCGCCGAGGACATCGTCAACTACGCGACCGGCGAGATCTATCCTCGAAGCCGGCGACGAGATCGACGAGAAGACGCTGAAGGTCCTGCTCGCGCGCCGGCGACGAGGAAATCCAGATCCTCGACATCGACCACATCAATGTCGGCGCCTACATCCGCAACACGCTCGCCGTCGACAAGAACGAGAGCCGCCAGGACGCGCTGTTCGACATCTACCGCGTCATGCGTCCGGGCGAGCCGCCGACGCTCGAAACCGCCGAAGCGATGTTCAACTCGCTGTTCTTCGACAGCGACCGCTACGACCTTTCGGCCGTCGGCCGCGTCAAGATGAACATGCGTCTCGAACTCGACGCCGAGGACACCGTGCGCGTGCTGCGCAAGGAAGACATCCTTGCCGTGGTCAAGACGCTGGTCGAACTGCGCGACGGCAAGGGCGAGATCGACGACATCGACAATCTCGGCAACCGCCGCGTGCGTTCGGTCGGCGAGCTGATGGAGAACCAGTACCGCGTCGGCCTGCTGCGCATGGAGCGCGCGATCAAGGAACGCATGTCCTCGATCGAGATCGACACGGTCATGCCGCAGGACCTGATCAACGCCAAGCCGGCGGCTGCCGCCGTGCGCGAGTTCTTCGGTTCCTCGCAGCTGTCGCAGTTCATGGACCAGACCAACCCGCTGTCGGAGATCACCCACAAGCGCCGCCTGTCGGCGCTTGGACCGGGCGGTCTGACCCGCGAGCGCGCCGGCTTCGAGGTGCGCGACGTGCACCCGACGCATTACGGCCGCATCTGCCCGATCGAGACGCCGGAAGGCCCGAACATCGGCCTGATCAACTCGCTGGCGACCTTCGCTCGCGTCAACAAGTACGGCTTCATCGAGACGCCCGTACCGCAAGATCGTCGACGGCAAGGTGACCGATGGACGTGGTCTACCTGTCGGCGATGGAAGAGGCCAAGCACTACGTCGCGCAGGCCAACGCCGAGCTCGACAAGAAGGGCGCGTTCGTCGACGAATTCGTCATCTGCCGCCACGCCGGCGAAGTGATGATGGCGCCGCGCGAAAACGTCGACCTGATGGACGTGTCGCCGAAGCAGCTGGTTTCGGTTGCCGCGGCGCTGATCCCGTTCCTCGAGAACGACGACGCCAACCGCGCGCTGATGGGCTCGAACATGCAGCGTCAGGCCGTGCCGCTGGTGCGCGCCGAGGCGCCGTTCGTCGGCACCGGCATGGAGCCGATCGTCGCCCGTGACTCGGGCGCCGCCATCGGCGCCCGCCGCGGCGGCGTCGTCGACCAGGTCGACGCGACGCGTATCGTCATCCGCGCGACGGAAGATCTCGATCCCGGCAAGTCCGGCGTCGACATCTACCGGCTGATGAAGTTCCAGCGTTCGAACCAGAACACCTGCATCAACCAGCGTCCGCTGGTGCGCATGGGCGACAAGGTCAACAAGGGCGACATCATCGCCGACGGTCCGTCGACCGATCTCGGCGATCTGGCGCTCGGCCGCAACGTGCTCGTCGCGTTCATGCCGTGGAACGGCTACAACTACGAGGACTCGATCCTGCTCTCCGAGCGCATCGTCGCCGACGACGTCTTCACCTCGATCCACATCGAGGAGTTCGAGGTCATGGCCCGCGACACCAAGCTCGGGCCGGAGGAAATCACGCGCGACATTCCGAACGTCTCGGAAGAAGCGCTGAAGAACCTCGACGAAGCCGGCATCGTCTATATCGGCGCCGAAGTGCAGCCGGGCGACATCCTGGTCGGCAAGATCACGCCGAAGGGCGAAAGCCCGATGACGCCGGAAGAAAAGCTTCTGCGCGCCATCTTCGGCGAGAAGGCGTCGGACGTGCGCGACACCTCCATGCGCATGCCGCCCGGGACCTTCGGCACGGTCGTCGAAGTGCGCGTCTTCAACCGCCACGGCGTGGAGAAGGACGAGCGCGCCATGGCGATCGAGCGCGAGGAGATCGAGCGTCTCGCCAAGGACCGCGACGACGAGCAGGCGATCCTCGACCGCAACGTCTACAGCCGTCTCACCGACATGCTGATCGGCAAGGAGGCGATTGCCGGGCCGAAGGGCTTCAAGAAGGGCACCAAGCTCTCCAAGGACGTCGCTCGACGACTATCCGCGTTCGCAGTGGTGGCAGTTCGCCGTCGAGAACGAGAAGCTCCAGAGCGAACTCGAAGCGCTGCGCGGCCAGTACGACGATTCCAAGAAGGCGCTCGAGCAGCGCTTCATGGACAAGGTCGAGAAGGTGCAGCGCGGCGACGAGATGCCTCCCGGCGTCATGAAGATGGTCAAGGTCTTCGTCGCGGTGAAGCGCAAGATGCAGCCCGGCGACAAGATGGCCGGCCGTCACGGCAACAAGGGCGTCGTGTCGCAAGATCGTTCCGGTCGAGGACATGCCGTTCCTCGAGGACGGCACGCATGCCGACATCGTGCTCAACCCGCTGGGCGTGCCGAGCCGCATGAACGTCGGCCAGATCCTGGAGACGCATCTCGGCTGGGCCTGCGCCGGCATGGGCAGGAAGATCGGCGAGCTGATCGACGCCTACAAGGCCGGCGGCGACATCAAGCCGCTGCGCAAGACGCATCGAGGAGCTGATCCCGGCCAACGACCGCAACGAGCCGGTCCGCGCAGTACGACGACGACAGCGTCGTTCGCCTCGGCGAGCAGATGCGGCGCGGCGTTTCGATCGCCACGCCGGTGTTCGACGGCGCGCATGAGGCCAACATCAACGAGATGCTGACCGAGGCGGGTCTGCACACCAGCGGCCAGTCGACGCTCTATGACGGCCGCACCGGCGAGCCGTTCGATCGCAAGGTGACGATGGGCTACATCTATATGCTCAAGCTTCACCACCTGGTGGACGACAAGATCCACGCGCGTTCGATCGGCCCGTACTCGCTCGTTACCCAGCAGCCGCTGGGCGGCAAGGCGCAGTTCGGCGGCCAGCGCTTCGGCGAAATGGAGGTCTGGGCGCTCGAAGCCTACGGCGCCGCCTACACGCTGCAGGAGATGCTGACGGTGAAGTCGGACGACGTGGCCGGCCGCACCAAGGTCTACGAGGCGATCGTCCGCGGCGACGACACGTTCGAGGCGGGCATTCCGGAGAGCTTCAACGTTCTCGTCAAGGAAATGCGCTCGCTGGGCCTCAACGTCGAACTGGAGAACACCAAGGTCGACGACAATCCGCATCCGTCTGCCCGACGCGGCCGAGTAAGGAAAACGGCGCGCCGCGGGGCTCGAACCTTCGCGGCGCGCCGGCCGAATTCTACGGCCGATCGAGCGGCCGGTAATGGATCCGGAAGTTGCGCGTCAAGCGGCGCTGCTAGCGACCGGATCACCGAAATGGGCGACAACGCCCGCTGAATGTTCGAAAAGGGGTTTCCCGGCCCCGCAAAGGAGAACGGCATGAACCAAGAGGTCATGAATCTCTTCAATCCCCAGGCGCCGGCGCAGGTGTTCGATTCCATCCGGATTTCGCTCGCCAGCCCTGACAAGATTCTGTCCTGGTCGTTCGGCGAGATCAAGAAGCCGGAGACGATCAACTACCGCACCTTCAAGCCGGAGCGTGACGGCCTGTTCTGCGCGCGCATCTTCGGCCCGATCAAGGACTACGAGTGCCTGTGCGGCAAGTACAAGCGCATGAAGTACAAGGGCGTCATCTGCGAGAAGTGCGGCGTCGAAGTCACGCTGTCGCGCGTTCGCCGCGAGCGCATGGGCCATATCGAGCTCGCCGCTCCGGTCGCCCACATCTGGTTCCTGAAGTCGCTGCCGTCGCGCATCGGCACGCTGCTCGACATGACGCTGAAGGACATCGAGCGCGTTCTCTATTTCGAGAACTACATCGTCACCGAGCCGGGCCTGACCGCGCTGAAGGAGAACCAGCTCCTCTCCGAAGAGGAGTACATGATCGCCGTCGACGAGTACGGCGAGGACTAGCTTCACCGCCATGATCGGCGCCGAAGCCATCCACGATCTGCTCGCCGGCATGGACCTCGAGAAGATCGCCGGCGACCTGCGTTCCGAGCTCGCCTCGACCACGTCCGAGCTGAAGCAGAAGAAGCTATCTGAAGCGGCTGAAGGTCGTCGAGAACTTCATGGAATCCGGCAACCGTCCGGAATGGATGATCATGAAGGTCGTCCCGGTGATCCCGCCGGACCTGCGCCCGCTGGTTCCGCTGGACGGCGGCCGCTTCGCGACGTCGGACCTCAACGATCTCTACCGCCGCGTCATCAACCGCAACAACCGCCTGAAGCGGCTGATCGAGCTGCGCGCGCCCGGCATCATCATCCGCAACGAGAAGCGCATGCTGCAGGAGGCCGTCGACGCGCTGTTCGACAACGGCCGCCGCGGCCGCGTCATCACCGGCGCCAACAAGCGTCCGCTGAAGTCGCTGTCCGACATGCTGAAGGGCAAGCAGGGCCGGTTCCGCCAGAACCTGCTCGGCAAGCGCGTCGACTATTCCGGCCGTTCGGTCATCGTGACCGGTCCGGAGCTCAAGCTGCACCAGTGCGGCCTGCCGAAGAAGATGGCGCTCGAACTGTTCAAGCCGTTCATCTACGCCCGCCTCGACGCCAAGGGTTACTCCTCGACCGTCAAGCAGGCGAAGAAGCTGGTCGAGAAGGAAAAGCCGGAAGTCTGGGATATCCTCGACGAGGTCATCCGCGAGCATCCGGTGCTGCTGAACCGCGCGCCGACGCTGCACCGCCTCGGCATCCAGGCGTTCGAGCCGATCCTGATCGAAGGCAAGGCGATCCAGCTTCACCCGCTGGTCTGCACGGCCTTCAACGCCGACTTCGACGGCGACCAGATGGCCGTTCACGTGCCGCTGTCGCTGGAAGCGCAGCTCGAAGCCCGCGTGCTGATGATGTCGACCAACAACATCCTGCACCCGGCCTCCGGCGCGCCGATCATCGTGCCGTCGCAGGACATGGTTCTCGGTCTCTACTACCTCTCGATCGTCAACGAGAACGAGCCGGGCGCAGGGCATGGTGTTCGCCGACATGGGCGAACTCCAGCATGCGCTGGAGACCAAGGCCGTCACGCTGCACGCCAAGATCAAGGGCCGCTTCAAGACGGTCGACGCGGACGGCAAGCTCGTGTCGAAGATCTACGACACGACGCCCGGCCGCATGATCATCGGCGAGCTGCTGCCGAAGAACGTCAACGTGCCGTTCGAGACCGCCAACCAGGAGATGACCAAGAAGAACATCTCCAAGATGATCGACACCGTCTACCGCCACTGCGGCCAGAAGGAGACGGTCATCTTCTGCGACCGCATCATGGCGCTCGGCTTCGCGCCATGCCTGCCGCGCCGGCATTTCGTTCGGCAAGGACGACATGCTGATCCCGGACACCAAGGACGAAGCTGGTCGCCGACACCGAGGCGCTCGCGAAGGAATACGAGCAGCAGTACAATGACGGCCTGATCACCCAGGGCGAGAAGTACAACAAGGTCGTCGACGCCTGGGCGAAGTGCTCGGAAAAGGTCGCCGACGAGATGATGGCCCGCATCAAGGCGGTCGAGTTCGACGACAACGGCCGCCAGAAGCCGATGAACTCGATCTACATGATGTCGCACTCCGGCGCGCGCGGTTCGCCGACCCAGATGCGCCAGCTCGCCGGCATGCGCGGCCTGATGGCCAAGCCGTCGGGCGAGATCATCGAGACGCCGATCATCTCGAACTTCAAGGAAGGCCTGACCGTTCTCGAGTACTTCAACTCGACCCACGGCGCCCGCAAGGGTCTGGCCGACACCGCGCTGAAGACGGCGAACTCCGGCTACCTGACCCGCCGTCTCGTCGACGTGGCGCAGGACTGCATCGTCAACTCGCGTCGACTGCGGCACCGACAAGGGCCTCACCATGCAGCCGATCGTCGATGCCGGCCAGGTCGTCGCCTCGCTCGGCCAGCGCGTCCTCGGACGCACGGCGCTCGACGACATCAATCATCCGGTCTCGGGCGAGCTGATCGTCAAGGCCGGCAACGCTGATGGACGAGCGCGATGTCGAGCAGATCGAGAAGGCCGGCGTCCAGTCGATCCGCATCCGCTCGGCGCTGACCTGCGAAGTCAAGACCGGCGTCTGCGCGGTCTGCTACGGGCGCGACCTCGCGCGCGGCACGCCGGTCAACCAGGGCGAGGCTGTCGGCGTCATCGCCGCGCAGTCGATCGGCGAGCCGGGCACCCAGCTCACCATGCGTACCTTCCACATGGGCGGCACGGCGCAGGTGGTCGACTCGTCGTTCCTCGAAGCCTCGTACGAAGGCAAGGTCGAGATCCGCAACCGCAACGTGGTGCGCAACTCCGACGGCCAGCTCGTGGTGATGGGCCGCAACATGGCGATCCTGATCCTCGACGAGGCCGGCAAGGAGCGCGCGACGCACCGCGTCACCTACGGTTCGCGCATCTTCGTGGACGACGGCGACAAGGTGAAGCGCGGCCAGCGCGTCGCCGAGTGGGATCCGTACACCCGCCCGATGATGACCGAAATCGAAGGCAAGGTGGCGTTCGAGGATCTGGTCGACGGCATCTCCGTTCAGGAAACCGCCGACGAATCGACCGGCATCACCAAGCGCGAGGTCATCGACTGGCGTTCGACGCCGCGCGGTTCGGACCTCAAGCCGGCGATCACCGTCCTCGACGCCAAGGGCAAGGTCGGCAAGCTGGCCAAGGGCGGCGACGCCCGCTTCCTGCTCTCGGTCGAGGCCATCCTCTCGGTCGAGCCGGGCGCGCATGGTGAAGCCCGGCGACGTGCTGGCGCGTATCCCGATGGAAAGCGCCAAGACCAAGGACATCACCGGCGGTCTGCCGCGTGTTGCCGAACTCTTCGAGGCGCGCCGTCCGAAGGATCACGCCATCATCGCCGAGATCGACGGCACGATCCGGTTCGGCCGCGACTACAAGAACAAGCGCCGCATCATCATCGAGCCGCATGACGAGCAGCTCGAGCCGGTCGAGTACCTGATCCCGAAGGGCAAGCCGTTCCATCTGCAGGACGGCGACGCCATCGAGAAGGGCGACTACATCCTCGACGGCAATCCGGCGCCGCACGACATCCTGGCGATCAAGGGCGTGGAGGCTCTGGCTTCCTACCTCGTCAACGAGATCCAGGAGGTCTACCGGTTGCAGGGCGTGTCTGATCAACGACAAGCACATCGAGGTGATCGTTCGCCAGATGCTGCAGAAGGTCGAGATCACGGTGCAGGGCGACTTCGACCTACATCCCGGGCGACCATGTCGACGTGATCGAGCTGGAAGAGGTCAACGAGCGTCTGGTCGAGGACGGCAAGAAGCCGGCCGAAGGCCAGCCGGTGCTGCTCGGCATCACCAAGGCCTCGCTGCAGACGCCGTCCTTCATCTCGGCCGCTTCCTTCCAGGAGACGACGAGGGTGCTGACCGAAGCGGCGGTTGCCGGCAAGACCGACATGCTGCAGGGCCTGAAGGAAAACGTCATCGTCGGCCGGCTGATCCCGGCCGGCACCGGCGGCACGATGAGCCAGATCCGGCGCATCGCCACGGCGCGCGACGAACTGATCCTCGACGAGCGCCGCAAGGCCTCCGGCGCGGAAGTCGCCGATCCGATGCTGGCCGACATGTCGAACGCCGCGCAGTAGGCGGTCGCGACAGGTCTCGAAAAACAAAAGCCGCCGGTAGTCTGCCCGGCGGCTTTTTTCTTTGCCGATTAAGCACTTGGCACTTTAGGCGAACGGTTTTTGCTTTCACGCGCGAGTCACACGGGCCGGGGTTTATGTGTACGGCGGACGAGATCGATTGTCCGGACTTCCGCGCCCAATTCGACCGCCCGGCATGTGCCCCATCCGGGCGGTTTTTTCTTCAGTCATCCAGGCAATCGCGCCGGGTCAGGCCGCCTGCAGTTTGGCCTCGCCGGGGTGAACACCGCGGAAGCCGATGGCGATGCGATTCAGACATTGATCGCGCCGATGATCCGTGTCGGACGCACGCGTCGTGGGGGTGCGGACATCGCTTTTTCCTTTCGCAATCGTCGTCCTCGCATGGGTGACGAGATTGCGTTGCACTTTGTGGCAAGACAGCGGAATTTATAGGGCGCTCAGACGAAGCGCTGAGTGTCGGCCCGTGATCTTCTCCGCGTTTGCGGCCAGGATTTCCGGCTTCTCCATCGGTCCGGCATGCGGTTTCAGAGCGATCCCTTCGAAGCGCGGAATGATGTGGACATGCAGGTGGAAAACCACCTGGCCGCCGGCCCGTTCATTGAACTGCTGGACGGTGACGCCGTCGGCCGAAAATGCCTTCATGACGGCGCGCGCGAGTTTCTGAGTCGTGAGCATCACCGCCGAAGGCTGTCGGGAGATGCGTCGAGGATGTTGCGTGATGGCTTTTTCGGGATGACCAGGCAATGGCCATCGCCGCGCGGCATGATGTCCATGAAGGCAAACGTGTCGGCGTCTTCGTAGATTTTGTGAGACGGCATCTCGCCGCGCAGGATTTTCGCGAAGACATTGGTCGTCGTCGTAAGCGGAAGTCGACATGGGGCCTCGCAGGAATGACTCGCGAGCAGCGACTTCCGAATGCGACGAAATGGCCGCCTGCAACGTTTGACATGTGGATGGAGGCAGGTCGCCTATTTGCAATGGTGCCCTCGCGGAACGGGCCGTGTTCCTCGAGATATTCGCCGACATGCGCGCGACTTCGCGCCGCTCTCGCGGTCGAGATAGTCGGCGACGGCATTCCGGAGGCCGGCATGGGCGATGTAATGCGCCGAATGCATGGTCACCGGCATATAGCCGCGCGCCAGCTTGTGTTCGCCCTGCGCTCCTGCCTCGACGACTTTCAGCTTCCTGCTCGATCGCGAAGTCGATCGCCTGGTGGTAGCAGACCTCGAAATGCAGATAGCGATGGTCCTCGATGCAGCCCCAGTTGCGGCCATAGAGCGCATCCGAGCCGATGAAATTGATGGCGCCGGCAATATATCGGCCGCCGCGCCTGGCCATGACCAGCAAGATATCGTCGCGCATGCGCTCGCCGACAAGCGAAAAGAAACGCCGGTTGAGATAGGGGCGTCCCCATTTGCGGCCGCCGGTATCCATGTAGAAGGCAAAAAAATCGTCCCAGACCCGCTCGGTCAGGTCGCTGCCGGTCAGCCAGTCGATGGAGATGCCTGCGGCCAGCGCCTCGCGCCGCTCCTTCTTCAAGGCCTTGCGCTTGCGAGAGGCCAGCGTGCCGAGAAAGTCGTCGTAGCTTGCGTAGCTGTCGTTGAAGAAATGGAACTGCTGGTCGGTACGGTGCAGAAAGCCAGCGCTTTCGAGCGCTGCGACATCCGATTGCTGCGCAAAGGTTACATGGGCTGAGGAAACGCCAAGCCGGTCGGTCATCGCCTTCAGCCCGGCCGCGAGCGCCGTTTTCACCACGCTCGGGTTCGGCACCCTCGCGGCGCACCAGCAGGCGCGGGCCGGTGACCGGCGTAAACGGCACCGAGATCTGGAGCTTCGGATAATAGCGGCCGCCGGCGCGTTCGAATGCGTCGGCCCAGCCGTGATCGAATACATATTCGCCCTGGCTGTGCGATTTCACGTAGCAGGGCACGGCGCCGAGCAGCGATCCGTCCGGCGCTTCCAGCCGCAAATGATGGCCCTGCCAGCCGGAGCGTGCCGATGGCGCAGCCGGACTCTTCCAGTGATTTTCAAAAAATCGTATGAAACAAAAGGGTTATAGCCAGTTTACTAAATCGCCGCGAGTGGTTCCGGCGAGGCCGTTCCACTCCATCTTCGGAGAACGCTCCAATACTGGCGGCGGCACGGATGGCGTAATCGCCATCCGCCTGTTCTTCTGACCGCAGTCGCCGTTGTTCGTCATTGACCTTAGATACGTTGTCGGGTCGATCCCGTGCAAGGCCGGACAGGCCGCCGAATCATGATATGAGGGCCGGATCCGCCTCGAACCCTTCGAAGGTCATCTGGTCGACATGCAGCGAAGGTTTTGCTGACATCCGCTTGCTCCCGCACCGTCCATGAGATCACCGGCATGCCGAGCCGCTCGCGCACGAAGCTGATGAAACGGTTCGGCAGGTCGAAAACCCCATAGGAGACGAACGAAATGCCGTGTCCCAGCATCGAGAAATGCTGTTCCAGTTCGTGGGTGAGCGAGCCGCAGGCGGTGAGGCCGGTAGGGATATCCTTGGCATGCGCCGGAAACTGCCGGATCAGCCAGTGGTCGAAGGACATGATAGCTGCCTTGCCGCCATAGGCGCGCAGCATGTCGCACACACGCTCGACGAGCCCCTCATCGTGCCCCGGAATGCCCTTCAACTCGACGACCAGCGGTACCCGGCCGTCGACCAGACGAGCATTTCCGCAAGCGTTGGCGGATGGTCGTCGGTGCCGCCGATTTTCAGCGCCGCAATTTCAGCGGCCGTACGCTGCCAGATGTCGCCTTGCGTATCGGTAAGCCGCTGCAGCCCCTGATCGTGAAAGATGATCGGAACGCCATCGCTGGTCAGACGAACGTCGCACTCGATCGCATAGCCGCGCTGGGCGGCCGCTTCGAACGCCGGCAGCGTGTTCTCCCATCGTTTGTTGTTGAGGTCGTGAAAGCCCCGATGCGCTACCGGGCGCTTGGTCAGCCAGGAAATGTCGCTCATAAGTTGCCTGCCGTATCTGCAGTCATTCGGTTTCGATGATGGCTTCGATCTCGACCGCGGCATTGAGCGGCAGCGATGCCGTGCCGACCGCCGCACGCGCATGCTTGCCGCGCTCGCCAAGGGCTGCGACCAAAAAATCGGAGGCACCGTTGGCGACCAGATGCTGTTCGGTGAAATCCGGCGACGACGCGACAAACACGGTAATTTTCACCAGCCTGTGGATTTTTTCCAGGTCGCCGAGTGCTGCCTTGGCCTGTGCGAGGATGTTGATCGCGCAAAGTTTCGCGGCTTCCTTGCCGGCGGCGACGTCGACATCGCGGCCGAGCAGGCCGCTGACGGCGAGCTTGCCATCCTTGAGTGGCAGCTGGCCGGCTGTGAAGATGAGATTTCCACTCGCCATATACGGCACATAGTTCGCCGCCGGCGCGGCCGCCGCCGGAAGCGAAACGCCGAGTTCCGCCCAGCCGGTTTTCAATTGTGTCACCCATCGCATCGTCCTGTTTTCATGGAAGTTGGTATCGGGAAGCAGCCGAAGGTGCTATTTTTGCCTCGCTTCCGCCATGAGTTTTTTTATTGTAGGCCATCTTTGATGGCGGCTGTTGGACGGTCGCGCCGAGTGGAGTCGTTTTCATGAGCGCATCGCGCCTTGCCTTGCTTGCCCTCGCTGCCTCCTCGGCCCTTGCAACTGCGCCTGCCATTTCGGCGCCGTTTCTTGCGCCGCACCGCGCCGTCTACGACCTGGTGCTCGACAGGGCATCGGATCGCTCGGGAATTACCGGTCTTTCCGGGCGCATGGTCTACGAATTCAACGGCTCGGCTTGCGAGGGTTACACGGTGACGTTCCGTTTCGTGACCCGAATAGATACCGGCGATTCGACACGAGTGACCGACCAGCAGACCACCACCTTCGAGGATGGCGATGGCAAGACGTTCAGTTTCGTGACCAAATCATTCGTCGACCAGAACCTCGACCGCGAGGTGAAAGGCACCGCAACCCGCGAATCGTCGGGCCTGACTGTCGATATCGAGAAGCCGAAGCAGGAAGTGGTCGACCTCGGCCCGACGCAATTTCCGACGCAGCATCTGATCGAGCTCCTCGACAAGGCCGAAAAGAGGCGAGAGCTTCTACGAGACGAACCTGTTCGACGGATCCGAGGACGCCGACAAGGTGATGACCACGACCGTGGTTATCGGCAAGCAGGAAAACGCCGAGAAGAACGATCCCGAACTGCCGGCACTCGCAAGCCTGCAGAAGGATGCCTACTGGCCCGTCGACATCGCCTATTTCGACGAAACGCAGGAGGGCGGGCGAGGAACTGCCCGAATACCGCATCAGTTTCAAGATGCACCAGAACGGGCTGACGCGCGACCTTATGATGGACTATAACGACTTCTCGATGAAGGGAAAGCTCGTCAATCTGTCGCTCTTCGACAAACCGAAACCCTGCACCAAATAGCGTTGCCGGAATAGCGATCGGCATGGCCGTCTATGTCGATGACGCAATCTGGAGATGGGTCGGCAAGAGCTGGTGCCATCTGATGGCCGACGACAGCGACGAGCTTCATCGGTTCGCGTCGCGCCTCGGCATCCACCGCCTGATCTATCAGGGACCGCCGAAAACATCGGCGCCGCATTACGACATAACCGCGTATGAAGGCAACGCGCGATCGCGCTGGGCGCCGTACCTTGCACCCGCGAGCAGATAGTCGCGGTCTTTCGCCGGGTTCGCGTCAAGAACGGCAAGATGCCAAAATCCACTCAGACGGTGCGGGCGGCCGTTGCGATCCGTAGCAAGTGACGACCCAGCAGTAACGCCAGCACCGCAGGGGAGATTGGCCTAACCACAAGGCGAGGGGGTTCTCGATCCGTGGCGGGCGGTCGCTTTCACACGATGCGATCCCGTCGAGCGTTCGCTCTTCCATGCCCATTAATATCTTGAACGATGTTCATTTTTCCTTGATCGTGCCACGATCTCACGACATCCTCCGATCCGAGCACTAAATTTCAGTGCACTACAGGGAGGCGACAGTGGGCAGGCTTGACGTTTTCATCGCGCCAAAACCCAATTTTCCGTTGATCGGCGCAATGACCTACATCAATCGGGCAGTGATGCTGAAAGGCATCGTGGGGCTGCGCGATCTGGCGCCGTTCAATCGTCTGGCTGGTCTGCGCGGCATCGCCAACATACGCCACTTCGACTTTCCCGAGGCCGACCGTGCCAGGCTCGCTTCGGTCGTCGGTGCCGGCAAAGCGACATTCCTGACCCCGAACCATCCCGAATTCTTCACCGATTGGATGATCGACAAGGAACTGGCTTCCAGGGTCTGTCCGAAGGCCGCATTCTGGGCGACGAACAGCGTCGTCAACGGGCTTGGTCGATTGGCCCAGAAGTTTTGGCTGGCCAACAATTTGATCGCACAGATACCGGGAAACAGCGGCCCGGCGCGGGAACATTCGATCTATTGGGCGCTGCAGGGACATGGCCTGCTGCTGCATCCGGAAGGCGTGGTCGGCTGGCACGGCGACTACGTCGCCCCATTGATGGCCGGGGCGGTCGAGATGGCGCGCGAAGCACTGCGGCGCGGGCGGCAGCCCAATCCAGCGTTGCAGGTATGGATCGCGCCGGTGGTGTGGAAGCTGACCTTCGACCGGGACGTCGAGGCTGACCTGCTCAAGGAATGCGCTTACGTCGAGCGCCGCCTGAAGATGACGCCGCCTTCAGGTGGAATGCAATTGCCGCAGCGCATCTATCGGATTTACGAAACCTTGCTTGCCCGGGACGAGAAGACGACCGGTATCCAGGTTTCCCCGAACGCGACCTTCGCCGATCGGAAGCGAAATCTGGTCAAGGCGCTGTGCGCACAACTTGCCGGAATGCTCGAGCAAAGCCCGGAGACGACGGAACCCGTCGCACTGCTCCGTTCCGCGCGCCGGAAACTGCGTGAAAGTCGCAACGCCGGACCTGGTGACGCGATGCAACTGAAAACCGCCACCGACATGCTGGAACTCAATCTTCGCCTCTGGGAATTTGCATTTGCCGCCGGAACCGTCTCGCAGGAAGGCCTGGCGGAACACCTGAAGCGCATCCGGAACGACTATCTGAAGAGCGGGTTGCGCGACATCCTCAATCGTTTCATTCCTCAGCCAGTTGGACCACGGACGGCACATATCCGCGTGCCCGAACCCATGGCCATGCATGAGTTTCTTCAGACGGACGACGCCGCACTGGAAATCATTCGCTCGGGCATGCAGGCGTCTCTCGACACCATCAACGCAGGTCTCAGTTCGCAAGGTCGCCTGAAAATCTATCCGAACCCGTTCCATGGCTGAAGCTGGAAGTGGCCCGGTCCGGTATTAAGTTCGAATACGCGGATGCTTTCATATCGCGGCGGGTGTTTCGCCTTCCGGCTTGCTTTTGTTCCGCCCAGCCTCTATATGCGCGCTCATTCCACACACGGACTTTGGTTTCTGACCGGGAGAAATCCGGAGGCGACCGCCGGTGGCGGTAAGGCAACCCGGAAAAGCGTATTGTTCGATCCGTCAAAATCGTCAATTGTCCGTGGAGGCAAACCGGAAAGGAAAGAAAAGAATGGCTCTGCCTGATTTCAGCATGCGCCAGCTATTGGAAGCTGGTGTTCACTTCGGCCACCAGACCCACCGCTGGAACCCGAAAATGGCGCCCTACATCTACGGCGCCCGCAATAACATTCACGTCATCGACCTCTCGCAGACCGTGCCGCTTTTGCACCAGGCGCTGAAGCAGGTTTCCGACACCGTCGCCAAGGGCGGCCGCGTGCTGTTCGTCGGCACCAAGCGCCAGGCTTCGGAGATCGTCGCCGACGCCGCGCAGCGTTCGGCACAGTATTACGTCAACTCCCGCTGGCTCGGCGGCATGCTGACCAACTGGAAGACGATCTCGAATTCGATCCAGCGCTTGCGCAAGCTCGACGAGATGCTGGCCGGCGAAGCCCAGGGCTTCACCAAGAAGGAGCGTCTCAATCTCGACCGCGAACGCGAGAAGCTCGACAAGGCTCTGGGCGGCATCAAGGATATGGGCTCGACGCCCGACCTGATGTTCGTGATCGACACCAACAAGGAAGCGATCGCCATCCTGGAAGCCAAGCGTCTCGGTATCCCGGTCGTTGCGGTCATCAATTCCAACTGCGATCCGGACAAAATCGACTTCCCGATCCCCGGCAATGACGACGCCCAGCGCGCCATCTCGCTCTATTGCGACCTGGTCGCCAAGGCCGCACTCGACGGCATCGCCCGCCAGCAGGGTGCGCTCGGCGTCGACATCGGCGCTTCGGCCGAAACTCCGGTCGAGCCGGCGCTCGACGAGACCCCGGCGGGCGAAACCCCGCCGCGTAATCCATTCGAAGGCCGCTCTCGTCGGCCTTCACACAATCTTGGACTTGGCGCGCTATTCAGCGCCTGCGACTGGCGCATCATCGAGCTTCGATGGTGCGCCCTCGCATTTCGAAACAAAGAGGCGACAATGAGCATTTCCGCAGCACAGGTCAAAGAACTCCGCGAGCTGACCGGCGCGGGCATGATGGACTGCAAGGCCGCCCTTGCCGAAACCGGCGGGGACATGGAGGCAGCCGTCGACTGGCTGCGCAAGAAGGGCATTTCGAAGGCCGACAAGAAGGCGAGCCGCACCGCTGCCGAGGGCCTGATCGGCATCGATTGCGGGTTGCGCGAAGCGGCCGTGGTCGAGGTCAACTCGGAGACGGATTTCGTCGCCCGCAACGCCGCCTTCCAGGAGATCGTGCGCAACGTCGCCAAGGTTGCGCTGGCTTTCGGCGGCAAGACCGAGATCGTTGCCAACGCGAAGTATCCGGGTTCGGACAAGTCGGTCACCGAGACGATCAAGGATGCCGTCGGCACGATCGGCGAAAATCTGGGCTTCCGCCGCTCGGCCAAGCTTGCGGTCGAGCACGGTGTGGTCGCGACCTACGTGCATAACTCGGTCGCCGACAATCTCGGCAAGCTCGGCGTCCTGGTCGCCATCGAGACGACCGGCAACCAGGAAGCGGCCCGCGCTTTCGCCCGTCAGGTCGCCATGCACATCGCCGCGACCAACCCGCTGGCGCTGACGGCCGAAGAAGTCGATCCGGCCGCGGTCGAGCGCGAAAAGGCGATCTTCTCCGACCAGGCACGCCAGTCGGGCAAGCCCGAGAATGATCATCGAGAAGATGGTCGAAGGCCGCATGCGCAAGTTCTACGAGGAAGTCGTGCTCCTGAAGCAGGCTTTCGTCATGAACCCGGACGTGACGGTCGAGAAGGCGCTCAAGGATGCCGAGAAGGATATCGGCGCGCCGGCGAAGATCACCGGGCTTCTCCGCTTCGCGCTCGGCGAAGGCATCGAGAAGGAAGAGTCGGACTTCGCGGCCGAAGTTGCGGCGGCCGTCAAAAAGTAACGCCGCTTCAAAAGCTTCTTGGGATTGCATCAGGGGCGCCGCGTGACATCGCGGTGCCCTTCGTGTATCGGGTCAAATCGGATTATCCGAAAGAGGCTGGGCAAAAGCCGGGCCGGTTCGCGGATGCGCGTGTCTCGAACCAGCGATGACGAGGACACGATGACGGGCGAACCCCCTCTACCGGCGCGTATTGCTGAAGGCCTCCGGCGAGGCGCTGATGGGCGAACAGGGGTTCGGCATCGACGTGTTCGGTCGTCGACCGCATCGCCGCGGATATCGCCGATGCGCGGAGCACTCGGCGTCGAGGTTGGTGTGGTCATCGGCGGCGGCAACATTTTCCGCGGCGTGGCGGTGGCGTCCAAGGGCGGCGATCGGGTGACCGGCGACCACATGGGCATGCTGGCGACCGTCATCAATTCGCTGGCTCTCAGAACTTCGCTGGTCAAGATCGGCGTCGACGCGGTGGTGCTTTCCGCCATCGCCATGCCGGAGATTTGCGAAAGCTTCTCGCAGCGCCAGGCGACGGCCTACATGAATGCGGGCAAGGTGGTAATATTCGCAGGCGGCACCGGCAATCCTTTTTTCACGACAGATTCTGCGGCAGCCGCTTTGCGCGCGGCCGAAATCGGCGCAAACGCACTGTTCAAAGGAACGCAGGTTGACGGTGTCTATTCGGACGACCCGAAGAAGAACGCCGAGGCGCTACGCGCTACGAGCGCATCAGCCACGACGACGTGCTGAAGCGCGGACTTGACGATCATGGATACCGCAGCCATTGCTCTTGCGCGCGAAAACCACATTCCGATAATCGTCTATTCGATCCACGAACAGGGCGGGTTCGGCGAAATTTTGAAAGGCGGAGGCCACTGCACTGTCGTTGCGGACAGCTGAGGCGCGCGGCAAAGGCAGCAAGAAAAGAATACAAGGAGACATGCGATGACGAACGGGGTTGATTTCAAGGATCTGCAAAGGCGCATGGACGGGGCCATCAATGCCTTCAAGCACGACCTCGCGTCGCTCCGCACCGGCCGCGCCTCGAGCAATCTTCTCGATCCCGATCCAGGTGCCGGCCTACGGCAGCACCATGCCGATCAACCAGGTCGCTACGGTATCGGTACCCGAGCCGCGCATGATCTCGGTCTCGGTGTGGGACAAGTCGATGGTCGGCGCCGTCGACCGCGCCATCCGCGAAGCCAATCTCGGCTTCAATCCGATCATGGACGGCACTACGCTGCGCATTCCGTTGCCGGAACTCAACGAGCAGCGGCGCAAGGAACTGGTCAAGATCGCGCACAATTATGCCGAAAACGCCAAGGTCGCCGCGCGCCACGTGCGCCGCGACGGCATGGACAGCCTGAAGAAGGCCGAAAAGGACCATGTCATCAGCGAGGACGACCACAAGGTCCAGTCCGATCGCGTCCAGAAGATGACGGACGAGACGATTTCCGTCATCGACAGCTTGCTTACGGAAAAAGAAGCCGAGATCATGCAGGTTTGAGGCGGACCGGCGGCTCGAATCGCCGGAGGTCGGAAAGCCATTCATGACAACGCCTGCGCATGTCGCAATCATCATGGACGGCAATGGCCGCTGGGCCAAGGCGCGAGGTTTGCCGCGCGTCGCCGGGCATCGCGCCGGCGTCGAGGCGCTGCGGCAGACGGTGCGGGCAGCAGGCGAACTGGGCGTCTCCTGGCTGACGGTCTATGCGTTCTCTTCGGAAAACTGGTCGCGGCCGAAATCGGAAGTCAGCGACCTGATGGGGTTGTTGAAGCTTTTCATCCGCCGCGATCTGGCCGAACTCCATCAGAGCGGGGTCAGGGTCCGCATCATCGGCGACCGCACCGGCCTTGACGGCGACATCAAGGTGTTGCTGGAAGAGGCAGAAACGCTGACGCGCAGGCAATTCCGCGCTCAACCTGGTGATCGCCTTCAATTACGGCTCGCGCGACGAGATCGTCAGGGCGGCGCGCAAGATCGCCGAGGCCGCTGCTGCCGGCGAGGTCAAGCCGGACGCCATCACCGCCGAATCGTTCGCGACCTTCCTCGACACCGCCGACATTCCCGATCCCGGACCTGGTCATCCGGACCAGTGGCGAATTGCGCCTTTCGAATTTCCTGCTCTGGCAGGCTGCCTACAGCGAATTTGTCTTCCTGCCGTGCTTCTGGCCGGACTTCGGCCGCGCCCATCTGGCCGAGGCGCTGCAGGCCTTTGCGGCCCGCGAACGCCGCTTCGGCGGCGTCACCGCGCGCGGCGTCGCGTCATGACGGGCAGCGCCGATGCGCCGCCCGGCGGTGCCGGCGGCGGCCAGCCAAGACAATTGAGCAATCTTCAGCTTCGCGTCATTTCGGCAGTGGTCATGGTATCGCGGTGCTTGGCCTGACCTGGCTTGGCGGATTGCCGTTCAGGCTTCTCGCCGCGGGCATCGCCGGCGCCATCTTCTACGAATGGACGACGCATGTCCCGCGCCGGAGCGGCGGGACCAGGTTGGATCTTCTGCCGGAAGCGCTGATGCTCGCTTGCATCGGCGCATTGATCGGCGGAGCGCCGGCCTGGATATTGCTGCTGCTTGACGCTGCCGATCGCGGTGGCGCGTGCTGCTGGTCGCAGCGCATGATACAGGCGGGCAGGGCGATGGGAGGCCGCCGGCTTCGCCTATGCGGCGCTGTCAGGCATTTCGCTGGCGTTGCTGCGCGACGGCGACAATGCCGGCCTCACTGGCGATCCTGTTTCTCTTCGCCGTGGTCTGGGCGACCGACATTCTTGCCTATTTCGTCGGGCGCGCAATTCGGCGGGCCGAAACTGGCGCCGTCGATTTCGCCCGGCAAGACGTGGAGCGGCGCCATCGGCGGCGCGGTGGGCGGCGTCGTCGCCGGCGATCATTCTGGCTGCGTTCGCCGGTGCCGGCGTCTCCCTCGGTCTGATTCTCATCGCGTTCTTGCTGTCGGTCGGTTTCGCAAGCCGGCGACCTCTTCAAATCATGGGTCAAGCGCCGCAAGCGGCGTGAAGGATTCCGGAAACCTCATTCCGGGCCACGGTGGCGTCATGGACCGCGTTGACGGGCTTGTCGCGGCGGCTTTTGCCCTGTACCTCATCGGCTGGGCTTTGGCAGTGCGGATCATCCCGCTCGCGTGCTGTTTCCCGATCTGACCGGTAATAAAACCACAATCACTGCCGCGTTATCTGATCGACGCGGTGCGCCATGGATTTGCCGGCATTGGCGTGGGTAGTGACGTCGCGCGGCCTCGCGTCGTGGATTTGACTGAGGACCTGTCTTGACCGATTTCCTTGCATCGCTTTTTGGTTCGGACAGCCTGCTCGATCGGAACGATAATTCCGTTCCTCTTCGTGCTGACGGTCGTCGTTTTCGTTCACGAAATGGGGCATTACCTCGTCGGGCGCTGGTGCGGCATCGGCGTCAGCGCCTTTTCCATCGGCTTTGGCCCCGAATTGATCGGGTTCAACGACCGGCGCGGCACACGTTGGAAGCTCTGCGCCATTCCGCTCGGCGGCTACGTCAAATTCGTCGGCGACATGAACGCGACAAGCACTCCCGACGCCGAAGAGCTGGACAAGCTCACGCCCGCGGAGCGCCGTATCGCGTTCCACACGCAGCCGGTCTGGAAGCGGGCACTGACCGTCTTCGCCGGGCCGATGTTCAACTTCCTGCTCGACGATCGCCGTTTTCGCAGTGTTTTTCGCAGCTTATGGCCGCGTCGTATCGGAACCGATGGTGGCGGAGGTGCGCGCCGGAAGCCCCGCCGCCGCGGCCGGCTTCATGCCTGGCGACCGCTTCGTCAGCGTCGACGGCAACCGGGTGGAAACCTTCGCGCGATGTTCAGCGCTTCGTTTCCGGGCGGACCGGCGATCCGCTGATTTTCGTTATGCTTGCGCGACGGCAAGGAGATCGAGCTCAAGGCGACGCCTGAAGTGATGGAGCAGGAGGACGCGCTCGGCAACAAGATCAAGGTCGGCGTCATCGGCGTCGTCAACAGCCCGGAACTCGGCCAGCCGCGCATCATAACCTACAGCGTGCCGGGCGCGCTCGCTGAAGCGGTGCGGCAGACGGGACACAGTCTCGAGCGCACCTGGAATTTCCTGAAGCGGTTTGCGGTCGGGCGCGAGGACAAATGCCAACTCGGCGGGCCGATCAAGATCGCCAACATGGCCGGGCAAGGCGGCAAATCTCGGCTTCGAGATGCTGGTGCAGCTGGTGGCGGCCTGTCGCTGGGAATCGGATTTCTGAATCTTCTTCCAATTCCGCCGCTTGACGGCGGCCATCTTGTTTTCTACGCCGTCGAGGCTGCTATCGGGCGTCCGGTATCCGAGCGGGCGATGGAGATGGTCTATCGCGTGGGGTTTCTGATGGTGCTCGGATTCATGGGGTTCGTTTTCTGGAACGATCTCTTTGGATGTTGAAATTATGAAGGAATTGGGCTTCGGGATGACCCGGATTGAGACTGCGTTTACCATCACGGCTGATATGCGTGACCCGAATGTCACGCTCTTCGCTTTAGTAAATACAAATTAACCAGAAGCCTTGCGTGTAAGGAAAATCTGGCTAATACGGTATCTTGATTTTACCGCGACGTCCGGATTTCTCGCCGTGGGGACTACGAGAAAAAGGTTTTGAGAGCTCAATGAAGGCAGCTTCCAGTTTTATGAGCGCCGCTTCAGCGGTGGCTTTGTCCGCGGCGCTGGTCGTTCCAGGCGCGTTGGCGGTCCAGTTTGCATCTGTTTCCGTCGCCCAAGCCGCCGTCGTTAGCAGCATTGATGTGCAGGGGAATCAAGCGCGTCGATGCGGAAACCATCCGCAGCTATCTCGGGATCACTCCCGGGCAATCCTTTTCCAATGCCGATATCGACGAGGCAGTGAAGCGGCTGTTCGGTACCGGCATGTTCTCGGATGTCCGCATCAATCAGTCCGGATCGACGCTGGTCGTTCAGGTCGACGAACATTCGATCGTCAACCAGGTGCTCTTCCAGGGTAACAAGAAGATCAAGGACGCGCAGCTCGCACAGGCCGTCCAGCTGAAGCCGCGCGCCGCTTTCTCGAACGCGGCGATGGAAGCCGACGCCGAGGCGATCCGCCAAGCCTATAGCCGCATCGGCCGCGACGACGCCACCGTCAATACCCGGTCGATGGATCTCGGCGAAGGCCGGGTCAACGTGGTCTATCGAGATCACCGAAGGCGGCCGCACCAAGATCGCCCGCATCGATTTCAACGGCAACAGCGCGTTCAGCGATCGCCGGCTCGCGGACGTCATCTCGACCAAGCGTTCGACGATCCTCTCTTTCCTGCTGCGCGACGACGTCTATGACGAAAACCGCCTGCGCGCCGACGAGGAGGCGCTGCGCCGCTTTTACTTCAACCGCGGCTATGCCGATTTCCAGGTGATCTCCGCCACTGGCGAACTGAACGAGGCGACAAATGAATACGTCGTCTCGATCACCGTCGAAGAGGGCGACCGCTATACGTTCGGCGACGTCGGGGTCGAAAGCACCATCGAGGGTGTCGATGGCGAATCGCTCCGTTCGCTCATGCGAGACGCATACCGGCCGCGTCTACAGCGCCAAGGAAGTGGAAGACACCATCATCGCGCTCACCGAGCATGTGGCCGGGCCTTGGCTACGCTTTTGCGCAGGTGACGCCGCGCGGCGACCGCAACTTCGAAAACCACACTATCTCGGTCACCTACACGATCGACCAGGGTCCGCGCACCTATGTCGAGCGCATCGAAATCCGCGGCAATGCGCGTACTCGCGATTATGTGGTCCGCCGCGAGTTCGACGTCAGCGAGGGCGACGCCTTCAATCAGGTCCTCATCCAGCGCGCGAAGAGGCGGCTGGAAAAACTTGGATACTTTGAAACTGTTGAAATTTCGACGGCGCCCGGCTCCGAGCCGGATCAGGTCATCCTGGTTGTCGATCTGGTCGAGAAGTCGACCGGTGAATTCTCGATCGGCGCCGGTTATTCGACCGGTGGCGATACGTCAGGTCCTTCGATCGAAGGCTCGATCACCGAGAAGAACTTCCTCGGCCGCGGCCAGTACATTCGGCTTTCCGCCGGCGGTGGCGAGAATTCGCGCGATTTCATGCTGTCGTTCACCGAGCCTTATTTCCTCGGTCGCCGCATCGCAGCCGGCTTCGACATCTTCCGGCAGACCCGGCGGTACACCAATTACGAGAGCGAGACGAATGGCGCAACCGTTCGGTTCGGCCTGCCGATCACCGAGACCTTGTCGACGCAGTTTGCCTACAACTACTCGCAGGAAGAGTACGAATTGCGGGACAACTGCCTGACAGATGGTGGACGCGATTCCGGATCCGAGCTGTAACATTTCGACCGCGATCGTGGACGGTGTGGCAAACAGCCCGTGGGTGAAGTCGTCGGTCAGCGGAACGCTGCTCTACAACAACATCGACGACATGAAGAACCCGCACAGCGGCCTTTATGCGACGTTCACCACCGAGTTCGCCGGTCTTGGCGGCGACGCCGAATTCATAAAGGTCACCGGCCGCGGAACCTATTACCACACGCTTTCCGAGGAAATGAACCTTGTCGGACTTGCTGACCGCAGGCGCCGGACACATCGCCGCCACCGGCGACTAGCGACCTGCGCGTGTTCGACTATTTCAAGAACAGCGACCGCATCATCCGCGGCTTCGAATATCAACGGCATCGGCCCGGCGTCGATCGCTAAGTGACGGCTCGTTCGATCACCTCGGCGGCACCACCTATTTCCATGCTTCGGCGGAGGCCCAGTTCCCGATGCCGCTGTTCCCCGAGAGCTTCGGCTTGAAGGGTGCGGTTTTCGCAGATGCGGCGACGCTTTATGGCAACGATACTGGCAGTGAAGCGGACACTCTCGCGACGTCAATGGAATGGCGCGCGTCCGTTGGTGCCGGCCTGATCTGGGCTTCGCCGTTCGGTCCGCTGCGCGTCGATTACGCTGTGCCCGTCATGAAAGAGGACAGCGACGAAGAGCAGAATTTCAATTTCGGTATCTCGACCCGCTTCTAGGCGGTCGGGGCTGTGCTTCCGGGCCGTTCTGGCCCGGAAGAAAAGGCTCATATGACAGACCCGGTCTTTTTTGCGCCGTCACGCCGGTATTCCGCCGCTGAGATAGCCGCCCTGACCGGCGCCGAATTGCTTGACCCCAGCCAGGCCGACGTGATCGTCACAGACATCGCATCGGCCACCGTGGGCGGCGAGGGCAATGCTTGTCTACGTCGATGGCAAGCGCAACGCCAACCTTCTCGAAGGCCGGACTGCCGCGGCAATTCTCTGCACCGAGGATGTCGTCAAGCAGGTTCCGCCGGGCATCGCGATACTGGTGACGCCACGGCCGCAGCAGGCATTCGCCCAGATCGGCCGGCTTCTTCATCCAACCGCCGCCAGTCCCGCGGTCATTGACCGGCGAGAAGGGCATTTCGAAGAAGGCGCATGTCTCCAAGGATGCGCATCATCGAGGCCGGCGCGATCATCGAGGCTGGAGCGGCTGTCGGACCGGGCGCGGCGGTCGGCAGCGGAACCATCATTTCGCCCAATGCAGTGATCGGCGGCGGACACGCAGATCGGCCGCGACTGCTTCATCGGCCCCGGCGTCACCATCCAGTACGCTCTGGTGGGCAACCGCGTCATCGTTCACGGCGGAGCACAGATCGGCCAGGACGGTTTCGGCTTTGTCGGGGGCGCACGCGGCCCGGAGCGGATTCCGCAGATCGGCCGTGTCGTGATCCAGGACGATGTGGAGATCGGCGCCAATACGACCGTCGACCGCGGCGCCATGGCTGATACCGTCATCGGCGAAGGCACCAAGATCGACAATCTCGTGCAGATCGCTCACAACGTGCGGATCGGGCGCGGCTGCGTGATCGCGGGCCATTGCGGGCTTTCCGGTTCGGTGACACTGGGCGACTTCGTGATGCTGGGAGGGCGCGTCGGCATCGCCGACCATATTTCGATCGGCTCGTTCGCGCAGGTTGCAGCTTCAGCCGGCTTGATGCATGACATTCCGCAAGGCGAACGCTGGGCAGGGTCTCCGGCGCGTCCGATGCGCGAATTTTTCCGTGAAGTTGCCGCTATCCGCGGCCTGACCAAACCCAAGAAGGGCGATAGCAATGGCTGACAGCGCCAGAACCGTTCTTGAGACGGTCGACATCATGCAGCTGATGAAGCTTCTGCCGCATCGCTATCCTTTTCTGCTGGTTGATCGCGTCATCGAGATCGACAGCGACAATTCGGCCATCGGCATCAAGAACGTCACTTACAACGAGCCGCATTTCCAGGGCCATTTTCCAGAGCAGCCGGTGATGCCGGGGGTCCTGATCGTCGAGGCGATGGCGCAGACGGCCGGCATGATCTGCCTCAAGAGCCTGGGAAGCGACAAGCCGTCTCTCGTCTACTTCATGACCATCGACAACGCGAAATTCCGGCGGCCGGTCGTGCCCGGCGACAGGCTTGAAATCCACGTCAAAAAGCAGAAGAAACGCGGCAATATCTGGAGATTTGCTTGCGAGGCCATGGTCGACGGCGCCAAGGTCGCGGAAGCGGAGATTTCAGCGATGATGTCTCCAGGGCAAGCCGGCTGACCGGCAGCAACGTTGATGCAAGTCTGAAACATTCATTCATCCGATGGCCGTGGTGGAATCCGGGGCCAGGCTCGGGGCAGGGGTGCGTATAGGCCCGTTCTGCCATATTGGTCAGGATGCGGCGATCGGCGACAATGTCGAGCTGATCAGCCATGTCTCCATTCTGGGCGCGACCACGATCGGCGAGGGGAGCAAGGTCTTCCCGCAGGCGGTATTGGGCGCAGCGCCGCAAAACCTCAAGCATCGCGGTAGCCGAACCACGCTAACTATCGGCAAAAATTCACGAATCCGCGAAGGCGTCACCATGCATGTCGGCTCGGATACCAACCACGGCGCGACCACGGTGGGCGACAACGGCTACTTCATGGCCTATTCGCACGTCGCCCACGACTGCGTCGTCGGCAACAATGTGACGCTCGCCAACGGCGCGATGCTGGCCGGCCATTGCGAGATCGGCGACAATGTCGTGATCGGCGGGCTGACGGCGGTCCACCAGTTTGCCCGTATCGGCAACAACGCTTTTCTGTCCGGATGTTCCGCAATCCCCGGAGACGTCATCCCATTCGGCTTCGCCCGCGGCAACCTTGCCAAGCTGAGGGGTTTGAACGTCATCGGCATGCGCCGTTCGGGCATGTCCAGGACCGACATACAGACTGTACGCAAAGCCTATCGCACGATCTTCGACCGGGCGCGGCCGATGGCCGAAAATCTCGAAATTGCCAGACGCGATTTTGCCGACTCGCCGGTTGCCATCAGCCTGGTCGAATTCCTGTCCAGGCGCGGCACGCGTTATTTCGTAACTCCTCCTCTCGACGATGCTGGCGATGACGGCACCGATGACGACGGCTGAGGTTGGCGGCATCGCGCTCGGACCGACCGATCGCATCGCGCTGATCGCCGGCAGCGGACAATTGCCCGTCGACGTCGCCGAAGGACTGGCGAAGGCTGGCAAGCCGCCTTTCGTTGTTATTATCGGGGGCGAGGCGGTTGATCCGGTCGCCTTCCAGCCATACGAACAAGTCATCGTTGCGATCGAGGCGCTGGGCGAACTGATCCCGCTCTTGAAGCGCAACCGCATCACCCATGTCGTCATGGCGGGCGGCGTTTCGAGCCGGCCAAATTTCGCGCCGGATCAAATGGAGCCTGCCGCTGCTGCGGTTCCTGCCGAAAGCAGTTTATGCCTTGAGGCAAGGCGACAATGCGCTGCTGAGCGCGCTTGTGGCGCATCTGGAGCAAAACGGCCTCAAAGTCGTCGGCGCGCATGAATTCCTGCCCGATCTTCTGGCAAGGCGCGGCGTGATGACCAAAACCCGCCCGCTGGCCTCGGATCAGCGCGACATCGACGCAGCGCTCGAGGCAGCGCTGGCCATCGGCCGGCTGGACATCGGCCAGGCCGCGGTGGCCGTCGGCGGCCGGGCCGTCGCGCTGGAAGGCGTGGAAGGAACCGACGGCTTGCTGGAACGCATGAAGGAACTTGCGCGGCAACGGCCGCATCGCCGGCATCCGGCGCGGCGTCCTGGTCAAATGCGCCAAGCCCGGCCAGGAATTGCGCGCCGACCTTCCCTCCATCGGGCCGGCAACCGTCGAACGCGCCCATGCCGCCGGTCTGGCAGGCGTGGCCGTCGAGACGGACCGGGCTTTCGTCCTCGAGTTCGCCAAGACGATCGAGCTTGCCGACAAGCTTGGCCTTTTCGTCGTCGGCATCGACAGAGCCGCAAAGCCATGAGTACGGAACGCCCATTGAAGATCGCGATCGTCGCCGGCGAGGAATCCGGCGACCTGCTTGGCGCCGATCTCATTCGCGCGCTGGAATCGGCCAGCGGCGCCGACGTCGAACTGATCGGCGTCGGCGGCCGCCATCTTCAGGCGATGGGCCTGAAGTCGCTGTTCGATCCGGCCGCAATCGCGCTGATGGGCGCCTCGGCGATCGTCAGGGATCTGCCGCGGTTGATCGCGCGCATCGGCTCCACGGCGCGCACGATCGCCGACGCGGCTCCGGACTGCCTGATCACCATCGACAGCCCGGAATTCACCTTGCGCGTCGCCAAAAAAGTGCGGGCAAGGAACCCGTCCATCCCGATCATTCACTATGTCTGCCCCAGCGTCTGGGCCTGGCGTCCTTCGCGGGCCGCGGAGATGCGGCCTTATGTCGACCACGTGCTGTGCGTGCTGCCTTTCGAAGTGGATGAGTTGAGGCGGCTTGGCGGGCCGCCCGGCACCTATGTCGGCCACCGCCTGACCCATGACGCGGGCATTTTGCACGCGGCGCAAGATCAGTCCGAGCGGCAGAAGCCTTCGTCGCACGATGAAAAGACGCTTCTCGTGCTGCCCGGTTCGCGCAAGAGCGAGGTGAGGGGACTGATCGGCGCTTTCGGCGAAACGATTGCGATTCTGCGCGAGCGCGGCAACCGGCTGCGGCTTCTGATGCCGACCGTGCCGCATGTCGCCGACCTGGTCGAGAAAGAAACCGCGAAATGGCCGCAGCATCCCGACATCATCCTCGATCCGACGCGCAAATGGCAGGCATTCGGCGAGGCTGACGCCGCACTTGCCGCGTCCGGTACGGTCTCGCTGGAACTCGCGCTCTGCCGGGTGCCGCTCATCGCCTGTTACAGGTCGGACCGTCTGATGCGGCTGTTCATGGGCCTGATCACCACCTGGTCCGCCTCGCTGCCCAACCTGATCGCAGACAAGGTTCTGGTACCGGAATATTATGACATGTTCATTCGGCCGGGCCTGATGGCCCGGCAGCTGGAGCAGCTGATGACCCCCGACAGCGACGCGCGGCGGCTGCAGCTCAATGGTTTCACCGCGGTCAAGAAACGCATGGCAACGCCGCGACGTCCGGGGGTGACCGCGGCGGATGTGGTGCTGGGGCATGTGAGGGGCGACAAGCCGTAAAGAGAGGGAGTGGCGGGACCCTGCAGGCGGCTTGCCTCGCCGACAGCCCACGCCAAACTTTTCAAACGATGAGCGTGCTGTCTTGGGCCGGAGAACGGTCCTTCTGCCTTCGGCATCACCCCGAAGCACGCTGCCGATCACTTATCGATGCCGGCAGGCGTGCTTCGGTCTTTCCTGAAGAAGGGATGACGAGGATCGTCAAACAATCCGCTTCGCAACGCATCGCCCAGCATACTCGTCATTCCCATTCACAGATCAGCCCGCGGCGCTTGGCACCGGCGTGTTGAGCAACTGCTGCTCCCACAGGAACGCGATGCCGCTGCCGGCGGCATGCTGCACAAGCAGCTCCGAAAGCTCAGCGGCATGCTCTGTGCGGGCCCAGTCGCGCTGCCATTCCGAAGCCACCGCCAGCCAGGTCATCATGTTCGCGCCGGCCGTGATCATGCGCTGGATGGCGACCTCGTGGGCCTCGACCGAAGTGCCGCCGGACGCATCGGTGACGACTGTCACGTCCCAGCCTTCGCCGAGAGCCTGGATCGTCGGCATCGCAACGCAGATCTCGGTCCACAGGCCGGCGATGATAAGCTGCTTGCGGCCGGTGGCCTTGACCGCGTTGACCACCTTCTGATCTTGCCAGGTGTTGATGAACGTCCGGTCGATGACCTCCTGACCGGGGAAGACATCCGTGATCTGGGGGAAGATGAGACCGCCGCGATCAGCGATCACGCTCGTCAAAATCGTGGGCACGCCGAAGGCCTTGGCGGCCTTCGCCAGAGCCGTCGCATTGTTGACCACCATCTGTGGTTCGTGGCTGTTCACGTTTGTGAGCTGATAGGGCTGGTGGTCGATAAGGACGAGGACTGAGTTTCGGGGCGAAGAAGCGAATCAAGGCCGTTACGAGGGGTCATCAAGGCTTCCTTTCTCTGCCGCTATGGACGGCAATGGGTTCACGGCAGACATGCGCCAGCCGGGCGACGTTGCCTGGACGCAATTTGCTGTTCCTTTTGGTGATGCGGTAGTGCCATAATCAGGCAAGCTGTGTCGCGAAACGAGGAACGCCGAATTGGACATCGAAGATCTACAGACATTCGTCGCAGTGGCCGATGCAAGGGGCGTATCGGCCGCCGCGCGCCGGCTCGGCGTCTCCAAGTCAATCGTCAGTCGGCGGCTTTTCCGGATCGAAGCAGAACTCGGCGTTCAGCTTATTGCACGAACGACCCGCGGCGCCGCGCTTACGGAAGCGGGGATCACGTTCAGGGATCATGCGGCCCGAGCCAGCGCCGAGATCGACACGGCCAGGGAAACGATCCTCCCAACCGGCGATCTTCGCGGCCGTCTGAGAGTTGCCATGCCGCTTTCTTTCGGCCCGACCCACTTCGCCCCCGTGCTTGCGGAAATGGCGCATCAGCACCCTCAGCTCCAGATCCATACCTCCTACAGCGATCGCTTCGTTGATCTCATCGCAGAGGGTTTCGACTGCGCGATCCGGGTCGGGTACCTTCAGGACTCCAACCTGATCGCGAAGCGCATCGGACCGATCTATGGAAAGCTCGTCGCAAGTCCGGATTATATCAAAACGCGCGGTTCACCTCAGACGCCAGATGAGCTCGTCACCCATCAGGCACTCATGCAGGGAACGGAAGCCTGGCAGTTCATGGATGGCGACAAGATCGTCACGGTTCAGCCGCAGGGCAGGTTCAAGGCCGACAACGCTACGGCGCTTGCCGCCGCCGCAGTGGCAGGGCTCGGCATCGCTTGGCTTCCCGATTGCATCACATATGACTATGTGACCTCCGGAGCGCTCGTTCCGATCATGACACGCTATCCGCCGCCTGCGGCAGGAGCCTATGTTGTCCGCCCGCCCGGCCAGCATCCCGCGCGCAAGGTACGGGTCCTCACCGAGTTGCTGATCGAGTATTTCGAACAGACTCCGCACCTTTGGGGTGTCGATCGCTGAAGTCCATGGGACGCCAGATTGCCGGCTCAAGAGCCCGGCCGACGGGGGTGAAACAGCCGATGCCCCGTCCCATGCGGCGAGCGCAACAAAAAAGCGCCGTCGCCGGCGCCTTTCTTTTCGCGGATTTTCCGTGCAGGGACGCGCGGCTATCGCTTGGCGATCGCCACGTAATCGCGCTTTTGGGCGCCGGTGTAGAGCTGGCGCGGCCGGCCGATCTTCTGGACCTCGATCATTTCCTTCCACTGCACGATCCAGCCGACGGTGCGCGCGGCTCGGCGAACAGCACAGTGAACATCGTAGTCGGGAAGCCAAGCGCTTTAAGCGTGATGCCGGAATAGAAATCGACATTGGGATAGAGCTTCTTTTCGATGAAATATTCGTCGGTCAGGACGATTTTCTCCAACTCCATGGCAATGTCGAGCATGGGTCGTCCTTGATGCTGAGCTCGCCCGGGACCTCGTGCGTCGCGGGCAATGGCCGGACTTGGCCCTTCCAAAGGTCGGGAAAGCTGTTGTTGCCCTCACGCTATCGACCTCAGACGATGCTATTTCAGCCTAGGCGCCCGGTTATTCCGTCCATCGGCGAAAAAGAACGCTGGCATTCACGCCTCCGAAGCCGAAACCATTGGAAATGGCGTAGTCCATCGCCATCTGCCGCGCCTGCCCTGCCACGAAGTCGATGCCGTCCGCAGCGGGGTCGGGCGTCTCAAGGTTCAGTGTTGGCGGGGCTGTCTGGTCGCGCAGGGCAAGCAGGGCGAAGATCGCTTCCAGACCGCCCGCTGCCCCGAGCAAATGCCCGGTCGCGGATTTCGTCGCGCTGACGGCGATTTCTCCTCCGGTGCCGAAGATCGACTTGATCGCCTCAATTTCACCGCTGTCGCCAACAGGCGTCGACGTCGCATGGGCGTTGAGATGACGAATGTCGAGTGGCCGGATTCCCGCTTGCGCGATAGCCAACTCCATGGCGCGGCGAGCGCCGGCGCCATCCTCCGGACCGGAGGTGATGTGGTGGGCATCGGCAGTCGTGCCGTATCCAACGAGTTCGGCGATGGGCGTCGCTCCTCGCTGAAGGGCATGGTCGAGCGCCTCGATCACGATGAGGCCGGCGCCTTCGCCCATGACGAAGCCGTCGCGGGCGGCATCGAATGGCCGGGAGGCGCGAGAGGGTGTCTCATTGAAGCCCGTGGACAAAGAGCGTGCGGCGGCGAAACCGCCCAGGCTGACGATATTGATGCAAGCTTCCGTCCCACCGCAGATCGCGATGTCGGCCTCGTCCGCCCGGATGAGCCGTGCGGCATCGCCGATCGCCTGGACGCCGGCAGCACAAGCTGTCACCGGCGCACCGATCGGTCCCCTGAACCCGTAGCGGATCGACACGTGGCCCGCAGCAAGGTTCACGAGAAACGAGGGAACCGTGAAGGGCGAGAGTCGCCGCACGCCGCGCTGGTCCGTTGTCCGCACAGCCTCGGTAATGGCTGGAAACCCTCCGATGCCGGAGGCGATGACGGTAGCCGTGCGGTGCCGTTCGAGCGCCGTTTCGGGCTTCCACCCCGACTGCGCTATCGCTTCCTCCGCTGCCGCCAAGCCGAAAAGGATGAAGCGATCCATCTTGCGCTGATCCTTCGGCGAAACGATCCGATCGGGGTCGAATCCCGCTGTGGGGTCATCCGTCCTGGAAGGCACCGTTCCGCCGATCTTGCAGCCGAGATCGGCGACGGTTTCGTCGGGCAGACGTCGAATCCCTGATTTTCCGGCAAGAAGGCGCGACCAGGTCGCCTCCACTCCCGAGGCAAGCGGACTGACCGCCCCCATTCCCGTGACAACTATGCGACGCATCGATTCTCCTAACTGACGTGCCGGCCGGGGACTTCAGGCCGGCAGGCGCAACTGCTTGCGCAAACTCTTGTCGAACATCCCTGACGGAACGAAGCGACGCAGCACGCTGACCTGCCGCGCCAACTTGCCGACGGCATAACGGCGCCGCGGATGCTCGGCGGTCGCCGCCAGGAGCACCGCGTCGGCAACCGTCTCGGGGCGATCGGCTGTGGTCATGACATCCCGAATGAGCGCGCGGATGCCGGTGCGGGGCCGATCGTAATCCTTCAAACGCGAATCCGGCTCCAGCCCATTCTGTTCGAAGCTGCTGCGGGTGTAGCCCGGCTCGATGATCGAGACGCGGACGTTGAAGGCGCGTACCTCGTGATCGAGCGACTCCGAATATCCTTCGATCGCGTGCTTGGCCGCCGAATAGTGAGCCAGGTATGGTGCGGGTATGACACCAAGGATCGAGCCGATATTGATGATGCGCCCTTCGCCGCGCTGACGCATCGACGGCAACACCGCGTTGGTCATCCGGATGACGCCGAACAGATTGACGTCGAACAGGGATTGCACCTGGGCGACCGAGGACTCCTCCGCGCCGCCGACCAGACCGATACCGGCGTTGTTGACCAACAGGTCGATCCGTCCGGTCTGCGAGAGAACGCTCGAAACGAGTGCGTCGACGGAACCGTTGTCGGTCACGTCGCAGGTCAGCATGGATACGCCTTCAGGGCCATCTTCGATCGCGCGGCGACTTGTGCCGAAGACGGTGAATCCCGCCTTCGCCAGGGTCTCGGCGCTGGCGCGGCCGATGCCCGAGGAGGCTCCTGTGACGAGCGCGACGCCAAGATTGGCTTTGTTCACAATCGTTTTTCCTTCTCATTTGGGGTGGAATGATATTGAGAGCTATGTTACTATCATTTCGATACGAAGTCACTATCGAAATGATATGAACGCTGAAAATATTTCCGAGGGCACCTGTCCGATCGCGCGCGGCATCGCCTGTATTGGCGATGCTTGGAGCATGCTCATCCTCCGGGACGCGAGTTTGGGGCTTACCCGCTTCGACGAATTCCGGAAAAATCTGGGCATAGCGCCCACCATTCTTACGCGGCGGCTGGCGATGCTGACCGAGGAGGGATTGCTGCAAAAGCGGCGCTACTCCGAACGGCCTCCACGTGACGAGTATCTGCTGACGGCTGCCGGGCGGGATTTCCTCCCGGTGCTCTTCATGATCGGCGCCTGGGGACGCAAGCATCGCGGCGAGGGCAGGCTGACGCGGTTCCTGGACGCCGAGACCGGACGGGAAATTCAGCCGGTGGTCGTGGATGGCGTCACCGGAGCCGAGGTCGGCACCCGCCCCATTCGCGCTGTCCCCGCCGAATAACGGTCAGCGCGCAGCGGCAGCCCCAACCAGTAATAGTCAGTTCTCCAGACCTTCGAGCAGCGTGGCGAGGGCGGCGTCGAGGGGATTTGGGCCGACCTTTTCAAGCAGGAACAAGCCTTCCATGGTCAACATGGTGATGCCATGCACTTGAGCCCAACAGGCTGCCGCCCGACCCCGCACTTCACGCTTGCGCAGCACGCCTTCGGCCTGGCCCCGCTCCAGCAGTGCGACCACCACGCCCAGCGGGGCGACCGCCCTCTCGCTCAGATGCACGTCCGTTGCCTTGCCGGCCTCCGCGCTGAACATGAGCCGGTAGAGGCCAGGATTTGACGTTCCAAAATTGACATAGGCCTGCCCGACGGCGAAGAATTCGTCCCGCCAGGACTTTGCCCCTTTTGGCTTCGCCGTCGTCATCGCCTCATGCAGCCTGTCGAATCCCAGTAGCGCCATTTCGGAAAGCAGGGCGGCTTTGTCCGGAAAGTGCTTGTAAGGAGCAGCATGGCTGACGCCGGCGCGGCGCGCCACCTCCCTCAGAGTGAACTGCCAGCCCTTGTCCTCGTGCAGCATTGCCATGGCGGTTTCGATGACCGCGCGCCTCAGGTCGCCGTGGTGATAGGGGCGATTGGTGGTATCCCGCATGTTGCCTCACAAAGTTGTCATCAGAAACATATGTTGACATCGCCTACTTTCCGACCTATGTCAATACCCGGAAGTTAACGCCGTCAACATTGGAGCTTGCTATGACCACCGTTGCAAATGAAATCGGAACCCGTCCAGCCTTTACTCATAAACGCGCGCAATCGGCGCATCATGTCCCTGCGGACCAGCCGGGATCGGAACGTTCCAGGCGGGGCCTCGCGATGATCAACCTCATCGGGGGTGTGGCGGCATTCGGCCTGGCCGTGTCTCCGCTGCATGCCGGTGAGCTATCCGCCATGGCGGGGGAGAGTGTCGACCTCGGCCGTCTTCATGGCGTCCTCTACTACACCAACGAAAATGACGGCTATCGGGTGATCGCAACGCTGGCGGATGGTGAGGCCGGGGATCCGATGCGCTTCTCGGCCACCCTCGCTGAAGGCCAGTCGGCTACGATATCGGTGCCGGGCAAGTTGGGCGAGCCTGATCAGAGGCTTGAGATGTTGCGCTCGGGCGACAAGCTTACCGTCACCGAGGCGGGGTCGATGTCCAACCAGTCAATTGGGGCCATCACCGAGTAATGGCCCCATCGGGTCGCCGGAGCAGGTCGCTTTGGAGGAGAAGTCAAATGCTATACAGTTACATTGTGAAGAAAGAAATCCGAAAGACCTTCGACCACGTCAACAACCATCGCTGGGATGAGGCGGTGAAAGCAGTCGCGCCGCATGTGCATCACCGCGTTTCCGGCGCCCACGCGCTTGGTGGCGAGCGCCACGGCAAAGAAGCCCTGCGCCGCTGGTTTGAGCGCCTCGGCCGCGTCCTGCCCACTCTCCATCTCACGGTCAACCACATCTGGGTGCAGGGCTGGCCGTGGCATACCACCGTGTTTGCCCAGTGGGACGGCACCGCAACGCTACTCAACGGCGATACGTCGTATGTCAACCGTGGTCTCCACGTGTTCACCCTGCGGTGGGGCAGAGTCCATGCACTAGAGGAATTTCAAGATTTACAAGCAGCGGCCCGTGGTCTTGCCGCCCAAGCGGCAGCTGGCCTCGAAGAAGCTGTCGCCGAACAAATTGCAAGCTAGAAGAAGCGCAGTCAGAGACCTACGCTTTTAGTGTGCTTGTTGACGCAGGTCTGCGTTTGCGGACACCTATCGACAGTTCGCGAATGACCGGTTTGGGAGGGCTTGCCGTAGAACTTTCCGAACAACAGCTCGCGCCAACGCCCCGTTTATGAGTTCAGAGCCCTGCGTGCGGCAAAGAAAAGGCGCCCGCGGGCGCCTTTTCTCATTGCTTCGTTCGCCGCGATCACCGCTTGGCGATCGCAACGTAATCACGCTCTGGGGCGCCGGTGTAGAGCTGGCGCGGACGGCCGATCTTCTGGTGCGGGTCCTCGATCATTTCCTTCCACTGCGCGATCCAGCCGACGGTGCGCGCCACGGCGAACAGCACGGTGAACATCGTGGTCGGGAAGCCCAGCGCCTTCAGCGTGATGCCGGAGTAGAAATCGACATTGGGATAGAGCTTCTTCTCGATGAAATATTCATCGGTCAGGGCGATTTTCTCCAGCTCCATGGCAATGTCGAGCATGGGATCGTCCTTGATGCCGAGCTCGCCCAGCACCTCGTGCGCCGTCTTCTGCATGATCTTGGCGCGCGGGTCGTAGTTCTTGTAGACGCGGTGACCAAAACCCATCAGCCGGAACGGATCGTTCTTGTCCTTGGCGCGGTCAATGAATTCAGGAATGCGGTCGACGGTGCCGATCTCGGAAAGCATGTTGAGCGCCGCCTCGTTGGCGCCGCCGTGCGCCGGACCCCACAGACAGGCGATGCCGGCTGCGATGCAGGCAAACGGATTGGCGCCCGAGGAGCCGGCAAGCCGCACAGTCGAGGTCGATGCGTTCTGCTCATGGTCGGCATGCAGGATGAAGATGCGCTCCATGGCGCGCGCCAGCACCGGGTTGACCTTGTAATCCTCGCAAGGCACCGCGAAGCACATATGCAGGAAGTTGGCCGCGAAGTTCAGCTCGTTCTTCGGGTAAATGAACGGCTGGCCGATATGGTACTTGTAGGCCATGGCGGCGATCGTCGGCATCTTGGCGATCATGCGGATCGACGCAACCATGCGCTGATGCGGATCCGAAATGTCGGTCGAGTCGTGATAGAAGGCCGACATCGCGCCGACCACGCCGCACATCACCGCCATCGGATGCGCGTCGCGGCGGAAACCGGTGAAGAACCGCGTCATCTGCTCGTGCACCATCGTGTGGCGGGTGACGCGATAGTCGAAATCTTCCTTCTGCGCCTTGGTCGGCAATTCGCCGTAAAGCAGCAGGTAGCAGACTTCGAGGAAGTCGCCGTGTTCGGCGAGTTGGTCGATCGGATAGCCGCGATGCAGCAGAATGCCTTCGTCGCCGTCGATGAAGGTGATCTCGGATTCGCAGGACGCGGTCGAGGTGAAGCCCGGATCGTAGGTGAATGCGCCGGTGTCCTTGTAGAGCGCGCCGATGTCGATGACGTCCGGGCCGACCGAGCCCTTGCGCACCTTGAATTCGTGCGTTTTGCCTGCCGAATTCCAGTTTCGCCGTGGGTTCAGGAGCTTTGCCGCCAAATTCCAGTTTTGTTGCTGTTTCGGTCATCGCAAACTCCTTCGTTTCATCAGTGCCTGGAAGGCAAAAATCCTGCAGCCAGCAAGGCAAATGCAGCTGAATGCGCGGAAGTGCTAGCGCATTTGTCAGTGCCTGCCAAGTTAGCCCATGGGATGCAATGTTGCACCGCAACAGGCGCATTTCAATGCTCATTCAGGAGGGCCGAACCGAGCTAATCGATTTGATCTCCGATGCGGGCCAGGCTTTCCGCGCGGCCAAGGACGGCCAGCACATCGAAAACGCCCGGCGAGGTGCTTCTTCCTGTAAGCGCTGCGCGCAACGGCTGTGCGACAGCGCCAAGCTTCAGATCGTTCTGGCCGGCAAATTCGCGGATCGCGGCTTCGGCCGAGGCAGCCGTCCAGTCGCCCGCCATCTTCTCGAGTGCGGTCTTTTGCTCCCTTGAGGATGGCGCGCGCCGGCTCGCCGAGTACCGCCGCTGCCTTCTCGTCCAGCGGCAGCGGGCGCTCGGCAAACAGGAACGCGGCGCCGTCGGCGAGTTCGACCAGCGTTTTGGCACGCTCCTTGAGGCCAGGCATCGCCTGCAGCAGCTGCGCCTTTTTTTGTTGGTCCAGCCGGTCCGCGATCGGCTTGCCGTTCTCCAGGTAGGGCAGGGTGGAGACCAGGGCTTCGAGCAGCGCGGCATCGTCCATCTGCCGCATATGGATGCCGTTGAGGGCTTCCAGCTTCTGGATGTCGAAGCGCGCGGCGCCCTTGTTGATGTCGTCGATTTCGAACCAGCGGATCATGTCGTCGAGGCTCATCACCTCGTCGTCGCCATGGCTCCAGCCGAGACGGACAAGATAGTTGCGCAGCGCCGCCGGCAGGTAACCCATCGCGCGATAATCCTGCGGCGCCGGGCGCACCGTGGCGTTTGGAAAACTTGGAGCCGTCGGGACCGTGGATCAGCGGCACGTGCGCCATCACGGGGACATCCCAACCCATGGCGTTGTAGATCACCGTCTGCCGCGCGGCGTTGGTCAGATGGTCGTCGCCGCGAATGATGTGGGTGACGCCCATGTCGTGGTCGTCGACGACGACGGCATGCATGTAGGTCGGATTGCCGTCCGAGCGCAGGATGATGAAATCGTCGAGATCCTTGTTGGGGAAACGCACGTCGCCCTGCACGCGGTCGCGCACGATCGTCTCGCCGTCCTGCGGCGCCTTGATGCGGATCGCGCCCTTTCGCGCCTGCCGGCGCCTCCGACGGATCGCGGTCACGCCAGCGGCCATCATAGCGCGGCGGGCGTCCTTCGGCGCGCGCCTTGTCGCGCATTTCATTGAGCTCTTCGGGCGAGGCATAGCAGTAGTAGGCTTTGCCGAGCCGCACCAGTTCCTCCGCTACTTCGCGATGACGCGGCGCGCGCTCGATATTGCGAGATCGGCTCTCCTTCCCAATGCAGGCCGAGCCAGGTCAGTCCGTCGATGATCGCCGCCGTCGCCGCCTCGGTGGAGCGTTCGCGGTCCGTGTCCTCGATGCGCAGCAGCATCTTGCCGCCAGTGTGGCGCGCATAAAGCCAGTTGAACAGGGCCGTCCGCGCACCGCCAATATGCAGATAGCCGGTGGGCGAGGGGGCAAAACGGGTGACGACGGTGTCGGACATCAAATTTCCCGGAGGATTCTTCCAGCGCGGCGGGCCGGTTGAACTCAACGGGCCGGGCGCCGATGGCGTTTCGGTGGCGTTCATGTAGCATAGGCGGACCGGGGTGCAAGGGGTTGGGGACGAAGGTGGCCCGCAGGGCGGCCGACACGGTGCTGAAGGTTGTCAGCGAGCGCTCGCTTTTCGCCGCGCCGTCGGAAGGCACAGTGCCCGCGAGGATTGCCGAACCGGTCTCACCCGCGAGGGTTCCGTCCATAGCCTCGCCGCCAATCCTGGACGTTCCGCCGGCGCCGGTATCGTCTCCCAAGGGCATGGCGGCCCGTTTCAGCGCCGGCGGGCTTTCCGCCTTGCAACTGGCGCTGTCTACGGAAGCCGATCGCGGCACGCTGTTCCTGTTCGTTCCGATCCTGCTTGCCGCCGGTTCGCTCGCCTATTTCACTGCGCCGGGAGAGCCGCTTTCTATGCTCTCTGGGCAAGCGCTGTCACACTTGCCGTCCTGGCGGTGCTGTCCAGAACGCGCCGGCTGCTGCAACTGGCGTTTATCGTCGCGCTGATCGTCGTTCTCGGGGTGTCGTTCGCCAAACTCGAAACTTGGCGCGCCGGGACAAAGGTGCTCGGCGGCGAGATCTCTACCCGGCTGACCGGCCGGGTCGAACTGGTGGAGCACCAGGCCAATGGCCGCACCCGGCTGACCATCGATGTGATCGCCACGGAACGCCCGCAACTGCGCTACGCACCGGAGCGCGTGCGCGTCTCGGCGCGCAAAATCCCGGTTGACATTGTCGCCGGATCCGAAATTACCGGCATTGTCCGGTTGCGGCCACCCACCGGACCGGTGCGGCCGGACAGTTACGATTTCTCTTTTGAAAGCTATTTCGACGGCATCGGCGCCAACGGCTTTTTCCTGAGCGGGCCCGATCTCGTCGAAACGCCGGCAGCGCCGGGGCCGATGGCGCGATTTTCCGCATCCGTGGAGAATGTCCGCGCCGCACTTGCGGCGCGCATCCGGAACCGCATCGGTGGCGTCGAAGGCGAAATAGCGGCGGCTCTCGTCGTCGGCGTCCGCGCCGGCATTCCGGAAGCGGTGAACGAGGCGCTGCGCCGCACCGGCCTCGCGCACATCCTGTCGATCTCCGGGCTCCACATGGCGCTGGTTGCGGCAACCATCATGGGCACGTTGCGCGCCGGCTTCGCGGTTTTCCGGATTTCTCGTCGCGTCGGCCGGTCAAGAAATACGCCGCTTCTGCAGCATTGGTTGCCATTGCCGCTTATCTGTTCATTTCCGGCTCCGCCGTTGCCGCCGAACGCAGCTTCGTCATGCTGGCGGTGATGCTGATGGCGCTGCTCTTCGATCGCGCGGCGCTCACCATGCGCAATCTGGCGATTGCCGCCCTGGCCATCATCGTCTGGTCGCCGCATGAAGTGGTAGGCCCGAGCTTCCAGATGTCGTTCGCCGCCACGGCGGCGCTGATCGGCGCCTATGCATGGTGGTCCAACCGGCAGGCGGAGCGCGTTGTTCCGCCATCCCACCTGCATGGCTCGCTGACCTATCGCATCGTCCGGAAGGGTCTTTATTATGCGGCCGGACTAGCGCTGACCTCGCTGATCGCCGGCACCGCGACGACAGCTCTATGGCGCTTATCATTTCCAGCGCGTGTCGCCGCTCAGCCTCCTGGCGAACCTCGCCGCGATGCCGGTCGTCTCGGCGATCGTCATGCCGTCCGCGGTGCTCGGCATGGTGGCGATGCCGTTCGGGCTCGACGGCCCGATCTTCGACCTTATGGGCAAGGGCCTCGCAGCGATGCTGGCAATCGCCGAATGGTTTTCGGAACGCTCGCCGCTCGACGCGGTCGGTATCGTGCCCTCCGGTGCGGTTGTGGTTCTCACCATAGCGCTGGTGATTGCAACGCTCTGCACTACCTGGCTGCGTTTGGCGGCGTTACCGCTTCTTGCAGTTGGATTGCTATGGATCGGCGGGCGCGAAATGCCGGATGTGCTGATCTCGGAGGATGGGCGCCTTGTCGCGCTCCAACTTGACGACGGACAGGTCGCCATCAATCGCAGCCGACCGAGTTCGTTCACCATGGAAAACTGGCAGCGCGTGTTGCAGGCCGAAGATCTGGCGAAACCCGGGAGGCAGCCGTTTCCGAACATGGCGGAGGGGGAACCGAAACAAACGCATTTCTTCTGCGACGGCGGTCTCTGTCTCGCCCGCCACCGCACCGGCGTGATCGTTGCCCATGCGGAGAGTGCCGAAAGCGCGAAAACAGCCTGTGCGACAGCGAGCCTGATCGTCGTCGACGATGCTACTGCGGGAAATCTCTGCGGCGGAAAGCCGGTCGCGATCGTCACCAAACGCGACCTGGCGCAGCAAGGGAGCGCCGAGGTATTTCTCTCGGCTGATGCGGCCCCGGTCATCGACTTCGCCGTCAGCCAGCCCCACGGGCCATGGCATGCGCAGCGCCGGTTTTCGCGGGAGGCGCGAGGGCTACCGCCTTACCGTCGTGGCGAGAAAGAAAAATCAGCCGAAAGTGAATAAAATCAAATGGTTGATCCGACTTCATAAAGCATGTTGTGAGTTCACCGAACGGCCAGCTGGATATTTCGATTTAGATCGAAACTACCCTCTCCCCGTAAGGACGGGGAGAGGGAGGCTTCAGCGCTAGAGCGCGGCGTGATAGCCGGCTTTCGAATCCTCAGTACCGCCGGATCAACCCGACCAGCTTGCCCTGGACCTTGACCCGATCGGGCCCGAAGATCCGCGTCTCGTAAGCAGGATTGGCAGCCTCCAGCGCGATCGAGGCGCCCTTGCGGCGGAAACGCTTCAGCGTGGCTTCTTCCTCGTCCACCAGCGCCACGACGATCTCGCCCGGATTGGCGGTGCTGGCGTTGCGGATGATCACCGTGTCGCCGTCGAAGATGCCGGCCTCGATCATCGAATCGCCCTTGACCTCAAGGGCATAGTGTTCACCGCCGGCGATCATCTCGGGCGGCACCATGATCGAATGCGTCTTGTGCTGGATGGCGTCGATCGGCACACCGGCGGCGATCCGGCCCATGACCGGTATGGATACCGCGGCGCTGACATCGTCATCGTTGCTGGCCGCGGGCTTGCGCACCGGTTCGGCGCTCTTGCCGAGGCTGCCCTGGATGACGCTCGGCGAGAACTTTCTGGAAGAGGGCGCCAGTCCGGGAGCAATCAAGTCTGGCAGGCGCAGGACTTCCAAAGCGCGCGCCCGATTCGGCAGCCGGCGAATGAACCCTCGCTCCTCCAACGCCGTGATCAACCGATGGATGCCCGACTTCGAAGCGAGGTCGAGCGCTTCCTTCATTTCGTCGAAGGACGGGGGGATTCCAGCCTCTTTCAGGCGCTCGTGGATGAACATCAGGAGTTCATGTTGTTTGCGCGTCAGCATCGAGTTACCCCAAGGAATCAGATGAAAAACAAAACCAGAACAAACACTATCTGTTCCAGTTGTGTTCCGCAACCGTTTAAATTTTAATGAATATGTTGACGCTTTGTTCAGCGTAACATCAGCAGGTGGCAAACATCGCCCGCCAATGCCGCCGGGGCGAAAGGTTCGCGGACGATCAGCGCGTTGGCTGCGGCCAGTGTTTTCAGCATGGACGAATCCTGCACGGCGAATGGCGTCGCGACGAGTTTTCCGTCCCGTTCCACCACGCTGGCGCGTACATAATCCTGCCGGATGTCGTTGGCGGCCATGGCGCTTGCAAGCACTGCCTCGCGGAGGTCGGGCGTGTGCTCCCGGCCGCCGAGTTTTGCCAGAAGCGGCTTCAGGAAGAGATGCGAGCAGACCAGGCTGGCGACCGGGTTTCCCGGCAGGCCGACGACGCGTGTTTCGCCGAGCCTGCCGAACATCAGCGGCTTGCCCGGACGCATCGCGATCTTCCAGAAATCGAGCGTCATGCCTTCGCCGGTCAGCACCTCGTGGATCAGGTCGTGGTCGCCGACCGAAGCGCCGCCAAGGGTCACGATCACATCGGCCGCCGCGCCCAGCGCATCTTTGACCGCCGCCGCGATCGCCTCATGCCGGTCCGGCACGATGCCGAGATCGAGCACTTTTGCGCCGACCGACTGGGCGATCGCTGCAACCCCGTACCCGTTGGAGGCGATGATCTGGTCCGGCCCGAGCACGCTGCCCGGCGGCAGCAATTCGTCGCCGGTGGCGACGATGGCGACCAGCGGCGCCTTGACCACCGGCAGGCGAGGGTGGTTGGCCGATGCGGCGAGCGACAGCGCGGCGGCATCGAGCAGGCGGCCCTTGTCGAGAAGTTCTTCGCCTTCGACGAAATCCAGCCCGGTCCTGCGGATGTGGCGACCGGCGGCGACAGTTTCGACCGCTTCGACCTCGCCGTCGCCGAGCGCGCGCGCGTTCTCCTGGATGAGGATCGTATCGGCGCCGGCCGGCACTGGCGCGCCGGTGAAGATGCGCACCGCCTCGTTCGGGCCGACTGCGCCGGTGAACTGCCTGCCGGCGGGGGCCTGGCCGATGATTTTCAGCCGCGCCGGGACTTTTGCAACGTCGGCCGCGCGAACCGCGTAGCCATCCATCGCCGAAGCGGCGAAGGGCGGCTGCGTGCGCAGCGCGATCACCGGCTCGGCCAGTACGCGTCCCGCCGCTTCCGCGAGCGGCACGCTTTCGGCCGGCCCTGCCTCGGCGTCACCTCAACAGCCGCGCGAGCGCCTCGTCGACAGGGAGGAGTGCCATCGGCCTCAGCCTTCCGAAGCGCGGTAGTCGCCGGACTTGCCGCCGGACTTTTCGACCAGCCGCACGCTGCCGATGATCTCATGCCGCGGTCGACGGCCTTGGCCATGTCGTAGATGGTCAGGCAGGCGACCGATGCGGCGGTCAGCGCTTCCATCTCGACCCCGGTCTTGCCGGTGACGCGCGCCAGCGCCTTCACCCGCAGGCCGGGAAGCGCTTCGTCCGCCTCGATGTCGACGCTCACCTTGGTCAGGAGCAGCGGATGGCAGAGCGGGATCAGTTCATGCGCCTTCTTGGCGGCCATGATGCCGGCGATGCGCGCGGTGCCCAGCACGTCGCCCTTCCTGGCATTGCCATCGAGGATCATCTTGAGGGTCGCCGCCTGCATGGTCACCGCGCCCTCGGCGATCGCGGTGCGTTCGGTTTCCGCCTTCGCGCCGACATCGACCATATGCGCCTCGCCCTTGGCGCCGATATGGGTGAGGGACGGTCTGTCTGTCATGCCGATCAGTGGGCCGTTTCGGCGACGCCGTAGAGCAGCGCGTGCGTGGCGGCGGCAACATCGGCCTGCCGCATCAGGCTTTCGCCGACGAGGAACGTGCCGATGCCATGACCGGCCAGGCGCTGGCAGTCGGAATTGGTGAAGATGCCGCTTTCGCTGACCAGAAGCCGGTCGCCAGGCACCAGCTTCGCCAGCCGTTCCGACGTGTCGAGGCTGACTTCGAAGGTCCTGCAGGTCGCGGTTGTTGATGCCGATCAGCCGCGAGGAAAGTTTCAGCGCGCGCTCCGTCTCGGCTTCGTCATGCACCTCGACCAGCACGTCCATGCCGAGTTCGAACGCCGTCTCCTCGAGCCGCCTTGCGTCGTCGTCGCCGAGGCTCGCCATGATCAGCAGGATCGCGTCGGCGCCCCAAAGCCGCGCTTCATGCACCTGATAAGGTTCGAACATGAAATCCTTGCGCAGCGCCGGCAACGTCACCGCCGCGCGCGCTTCGGTCAGGAATTCCGGCGCACCCTGGAAGGACGGCGTGTCGGTCAGCACCGAAAGGCAGGCTGGCGCCGCCTTCCGCATAGGCCTGGCGAGCACGGCGGGTCGAAATCCTCGCGGATCAGTCCTTTCGACGGGCTGGCCTTCTTGATCTCCGCGATCAGCGCGAAATGGCACCGGCGGCGCGCTGAGCTCTCGAGCGCGGCCAGGAAACCCGCGCGGCTTTTCCACGTCGCCCAGCCTGGCCACCACTTCGCTGAGCGGCAGCCGGCTCTTCGCCGCGGCGATCTCGTCGCGCTTGTAGGCTTCGATCTCTGCGCAGGATATCAGCCATGATCGTATCCGCTGGAGACGGTGAACGAGCGTGTCCAGCACCTTTGCCGCCTGGCCGCTGTCGATGGCGTTCGCCGCGGCGGTTGCGCCTTCCTGCAGCGTCGCCGCCGTGCCGGCGACCACCAATGCCGCGCCGGCATTCATCAGCACCGTATCGCGATAGGCGCCCGGCGCGCCCGAGAGCAATTCGCGCAATGCATGCGCATTATAGGCGGAATCGCCGCCCTTCAGCGATTTCCCGCGTATGCCGCGACAGGCCGATTGTCCTCCGGACACGATCGGAAAAGCTCTTTATGGCGCCGTCGGTGAGCTCGGCGACGCGGGTTTCGCCGGTCGTGGTGATCTCGTCGAAGCCGTCGCCATGCACCACCCACGCCCGCTCGGCGCCGAGTGCCTTCAGCGTCTCCGCCAGCGGTTCCACCCATTCCGGCGAAAACACGCCGACCATCTGCCGCTTCACGCCGGCCGGATTGGAGAGCGGGCCGAGCAGATTGAAGATGGTGCGCGTGCCGAGTTCGACGCGCGTCGGCCCGACATGCTTCATCGCCGGATGGTGCGCCGGCGCGAACATGAAGCCGACGCCCGCCTCGCGGATGCAGTGGCCGATCGCTTCCGGCGGCAGGTCGATCTTGACGCCGAGCGCCATCAGCACGTCGGCGGCGCCCGTCTGCGAGGAGAGGCCGCGATTGCCGTGCTTGGCCACCGGCACGCCGCAGCCGGCAATGACGAAGGCCGAGGCGGTCGAGATGTTGACGCTGTGCGAGCCGTCGCCGCCGGTGCCGACAATGTCGATCGCATCTTCGGGCGCCTCGACCTTGAGCATCTTGTCGCGCATCGTGGCGACGGCGCCGGAAATCTCGTCGACCGTTTCGCCGCGCACCCTCAGCGCCATCAGGAAGGCGCCGATCTGGCTCGGCGTCGCTTCGCCCGACATGATGATGTCGAACGCCGCCCGCGCTTCCTCGAAGGAAAGTGCCGCGCCGGAGGCGACCTTGGCGATATGGTTCTTGAGTTCGCTCATCGCCGCCGTCAGAAGGCCAGCGCGCGCTGGACCGCTGCCTGATCGACGGTGACCGCGTATTCGGTTTGCAGCCGGGCGACGAGCTGGTCGAGAAGATCGTCGGCCAAGTCCCGACGCGAAGCTGTTGCGTGCTTCTTCCGGCACCGACTCCGGACCGGCGCCCGCCGGCTCGAAGGCTTCGGTCACCTTGAAGAGGATCTGCCCAGTCGCCTTGCGGGGACGGCAACAGGTCCGGTTCCGCCTTGCGGCACGCCGAAGACAATGGCGACTCCCGGCTTTCCGAAATCGACGTCGTCAGCCTCGCGCTTCAATCCGCGCTTGGTCTGCTTCTCGAGCTTGAGCTCCGTCGCCAGCGTCATCGAAGGTTGTGCCGTCCTTCAGCCTCTTCTCCAGCTCGGCCGCCTTGGCGGACAGCCGCGACTGGGTCTCGGCGGCCTTCCAGTCGGCGACGACTTTGGCGCGCACTTCGTCGAGCGTGCGGTCGCGCGCCGGCGTGATGCCTTCGACCTCGTAGAACACGAAACCGTTGGAACCGACATTGAGCGCCGGGTTTTCGACATTCACTTCGGTCTCGAAGGCGCCGCGCGAGCAGGTTCTGCGAAGCAGGCAGATCGTTGACCACGGAACCGTCCGGCCTGAGCGCCGCGCGATCGATTGCGTCGATGGTCACGACCTTCAGCTTGAGCTTGTTCGCGGCCTCACGCAGCGATTCGCCGCCGGCGCGGGCATCCTCGTAGCTGTCATGAACGTCGAGCAGCACGCGGTTGGCCTCGACCAGAGCCAGCTCCTTGCGGATCTCTTCCTTGACCTCGGCCAGCGGCCGCACGACTTCCGGCTTGATCTCGGTCACCCGGATCAGCACCGGCGCCAAAGGCGCCCTGGATCACGTGGGCTGACTTCATTGGCCTGCAGCTTGAACGCTGCCTCGGCAACGGCTTTGTCGGCCATCTTGTCCTTCGCGAAGGTGCCGAGCAGGGTATCGGGCAGCGTCTTGCCCTCCGCCTTGACGACGTCTTCGAAAGTGGAGCCGGCATCGATGCTGCCGCGGGCCGCGTTCGCGGCTTCCGGCGACTTGAACACGATCTGCTCGATGGTGCGGGTTTCGGGCGTCGAGAACTTCGCCTTGTTGGTTTCGTAGTCGGCTTTGATCTGCTCGTCGGTGATCGACGGTCGTGTCGGCGATGTCCTCCGGTTCGAGCTTCACATAAGAGAGCTTTGCGGTATTCCGGGTGCGGCGTAGGTCTTCTTGTTCTCCTCGAACCATTTCGCCAGCACCTCTGCCGCGGGTTCTTCGATCGGCTCGACAAGGGTTTTCGGCAGCGCGATATAGTCCACGGTGCGGTCCTCGCCACGATAGAGCGCTACCGCGCGCAGGAATGCATCCGGCGCCTTCATCCCGTCCGACACGGCTTCGACGATCTGCTGGCGCACCGCCAACCTTGCTGCGGCTGGTCAGATAATCGTCCGGCCGCATGCCGACCTGCTGCAGCACGTAGTCGAATTGCTGGCGGTTGAACTGGCCATCAGGTCCCTGGAACGCCGGATCCTGCCGGGTCAGGTCGGCCAGCCTGTCCTTGGAGAGGCCGAGACCCATCTTGCGCGCCTGCTCGTCGAGCACGGCTCCGGCGATCAACTGCGCCAGCACCTGCTGGTCGATGCCGAATGCGGTCGCCTGTTCGCGCGTGATACGCTGGCCGAACTGCTGGGAGAGGACGGAAATCTGCCGGTCGTAGGCGAGGCGGTATTCGTTGGTCGACACCGTCGTCCTGCCGGCCGTCACCACGTTGTTGCCGCCGATGCCGCCGGCCAAGCTGGCCGGAAATTCCCCATACCGCGAAACTCACGACGAGCATCAAAAGCAGGGCTTTGGCGACCCAGGTTCCGGCCGCATTCCGCAAGGTGTCAAGCATGGTCAAATCCGGTTTGGCGCGATCGAATGCGCCTCTGTCATCGAAGGGCAATAGCGCCCTTCGCCGCCAGTGTCGATTGCTTTGTGGCCTGATTTTGATAGGGAGGGCCGTCGAACATCAAGGAAAAAGAGGGAGAAGCGGGATGACGCCGGGAATTCGTCCATTGGTCGCCGGGAACTGGAAGATGAACGGCACCAGCGCCTCGCTCACCGAACTGCATGCCATCGGCCATGGCTTCATGCACGGCCTCGACGCCGAAACCGAGGCGCTGATCTGCGTGCCGGCGACGCTGCTCTACCCGCGGCCCGGAAATCCTGCACCAGACGCCGGTGAAATCTGGCGGGCAGGATTGCCACGCCAAGGAAAGCGGCGCCCACACCGGCGACATTTCAGCCGAGATGCTCAAGGACGCCGGCGCGAGCCACGTCATCGTCGGCCATTCGGAACGCCGCACCGATCACGGCGAAGACGACGCTACCGTGCGCGCCAAGGCCGAGGCGGCCTGGCGCGCCGGACTGGTCGCCATCATCTGCATCGGCGAAACCCGTGCCGAGCGCGAATCGGGCGCGACCTTCGACGTGTTGTCGCGCCAGATCGACGGTTCCGTCGCAACCATGGCGACGGCAAGGAATACCGTGATCGCCTACGAACCGGTGTGGGCGATCGGCACCGGGCTGACGCCGACCGCGGACGACGTCGCCGAAGCACATGCCCATATCCGCGCCAGGCTGCGCGAAAAGCTGGAGCCGAGGCGGGTCAGGATGCGCATCCTTTATGGCGGCTCGGTGAAGCCATCCAACGCGCGCGAGTTGCTTGTCCATCGCCAATGTCGACGGTGCGCTGGTCGGAGGCGCCAGCCTGAAGGCGTCGGATTTCCTCGGCATCGCCGAATCCTATCAAGGGATCGGCTAAGGTGCATTGAGGTTCAGGTGATGCCGGCCCGCAAATGGCGGCTCGCCAGGGCGTTGAATATTTCGGCGTTGCATTCAGGTCTGACGCACCCATATTCCGCGACGGGCTTGGAAATGCCACGAAAGCCGTGTATCTGACCCGACTTCAAAGCTGGCGCGTGCGCTCGGCCGCCTCTGAAAACTGCCGGATTGCACAATGGAAACCGTTCTTATCGTCATTCACCTGATGGTCGTTCTCGCGCTGGTCGGCGTCGTGCTGCTGCAGCGCTCCGAGGGCGGCGGTCTCGGCATCGGCGGCGGTTCGGGCTTCATGACCGCGCGCGGCGCGGCCAATGCGCTGACGCGGACCACCGGCATCCTGGCGATCGCCTTTTTCGCCACTTCGCTGGCGCTCTCGATCATGGCCCGCTATGGCGAGCGGCCGATCGACATTCTCGACCGCGTGCCCGCCGCGACCGGCGAGCAGCAGCCCGGCGCACCGGCGGCAAGGGCGTGCTCGATCAGCTTGGCGGTTCCGCTACGCCAGCGCCTGCAGCGCCGAGTCCCGCGGATCCGGCCACGCAACCGCGGCCCCGGCGCAGCCGGCCGCGCCGGCCGGCCCGCAGGTTCCGAGCGGTCAGTAACCATGCGCTTGAGCGGCTGCTCCGGCCGACCGTTTTCCTTTCAGTGACGAGATGCAAGCCTGCCGGCAGGAGTCGCCTCTCTTTGCCTGCGCTAAACTGTTGTTATTTCGACACACTTGCCGCCAATGCAGTAATCGGCCGAGTGTTTTGCCGGCACGTCCGGCCCGGTTGTGCTTGAGGGCTTGGCCGTTAATCGCTTATAAAGCGGCCAAGGGCAGTCTGGGTGGCGGTACGCGTTTAGTGCGTTCAAAGCGGGCGCCCGCCTCTCCAAAACATATTCGGGTAACACAGATGATTTCTCGCAGCCTCGTTCTTCTTGGCATCGGCGCCGCACTTTTGCTCGGCGTCTCCTTCCGTCACTTGGCGCAAACCGCCACCACAAAGACAGCCGCAGTCGAGCAGGTAAAGCCGAAGGCGAAGGCGCAGCAAAGGCGGTCAACAAGATGAACAAGAAGAACAAGACGACAGCGAAAGGGCAAAGCCAGGAAGCCGGCCAAGCAAGTCGAGGAGCGCGAAGAGGCGGAAGCCAAGCCTGTCGGCCTTTTCGCCGCCCTGTTCAAGCCGCAGAACGAAACGGCAAAGCACGAATTCCAAAGGCAAGCCCGAACTGAAGCTGAATGCCAAGGCCGGGATGAAGGCCAGGGAAAAGGTGCAGAAACAGGTGGCACGGCAAGGAAATCCTGCGCCCGATTGCAGCCACTGCAGCCGCTGCCGGCAGTTGAGCTGACGGCACGCGGAAACGAAGGCGAGTTGCGCAGCGAGCAGACAATGCCGCGCTCCGGCTTTTTCGGCGCGATATTCGGCGACGACCAGGTCATGCTGCCGCAGACCCGTGACCCTCGATGCGGCCCTCGCTCAGAGGGAAGCTGCGCAAGAAGTTCAGGGTACGAGCCGAATTCGAGCCGCAGTCGTCGATTTTCGGGCTACACGCACGGCACCATCGTCATCGATACCGGGCCACGCATATCCTCTATCTGGTCGAAGGGCTCGTCGTCGGCGCGCCGCTACGCGATTGCCGTCGGCCGAAGGGGCTTGAATACAAGGGCGCAGGTCGAAGGTCGGCGATAAGCAGGAGTGGCCGCGCTGGATCCCGACCAAGGAGATGCAGGAGCGCGAGCCGAAGAAATACGGCCAGTACAAGGACGGTATGCCCGGCGGTCGGGACAACCCGCTCGGCGCCCGCGCCATCTATCTCTACGAGGGCAAGAAGGACACGCATCTCCGCATCCACGGCACCAATCGCCCGAGACCATCGGCACCAACTCCTCGAACGGCTGCTTCCGAATGGTCAATGACCACGTCAAGGATCTCTACGGCCGCGTGAAGGTCGGCACCGAAGTGGTCGTCATCTAACGCAATCCAGCCATACCAGCGAAGGCCGGCTCCGCCGGCCTTTTTTGTTGCCGCAGAACCTATGATCGGGAATCCGCAGTCTTTTGAAAACGACCCACTTACCTCCATTTTTCTCTGGCGGAATCATCGCCGCCGCGCTAAGCCCTGACTCCCATGGCGCGATATGTATTCATCACAGGCGGCGTGGTTTCCTCCCTCGGAAAAGGCATTGCTGCAGCGGCACTCGGTGCCCTCTTGCAAGCACGCGGCTATCGCGTGCGCATTCGAAAACTCGACCCCTATCTGAACGTCGATCCCGGCACGATGTCGCCTTACCAGCATGGCGAAGTCTTCGTGACGGATGATGGCGCCGAGACCGATCTCGACCTTGGCCACTACGAGCGTTTCACCGGTCGTTCAGCCAACCAGAACGACAACATCACCACCGGCCGCATCTATAAGAACATCATCGAGAAGGAGCGGCGCGGCGATTATCTCGGCGCCACGGTCCAGGTCATTCCGCACGTCACCGACGAGATCAAGAATTTCGTCACCGGCGGCAATGACGACTACGATTTCGTGCTGTGCGAGATCGGCGGCACGGTCGGCGACATCGAGGCGATGCCGTTTCTCGAAGCGATCCGCCAGCTCGGCAACGATCTGCCGCGCGGGCAGGCGGTCTATGTCCACCTGACGCTGATGCCCTACATTCCGGCGGCAGGCGAGTTGAAGACCAAGCCGACGCAGCATTCGGTGAAGGAACTGCGCTCGATCGGCATCGCGCCCGACATCCTGCTGGTGCGCGCCGACCGGCCGATCCCGAAGGAGGAGCGCCGAAAGCTCTCGCTGTTCTGCAATGTGCGCGAATCGGCCGTCATCCAGGCGCTCGACGTCGCGCATATCTACGACGTGCCGATGGCCTACCACACGGAAGGGCTGGATTCGGAAGTGCTCGCCGCCTTCGGCATCGATCCGGCGCCGAAGCCGCGCATGGAGCGCTGGCAGGAGGTTTCCAGCCGCATCCACAATCCGGAAGGCGAGGTGACGATTGCGGTGGTCGGCAAATACACCGGCCTCAAGGACGCCTACAAATCGCTGATCGAAGCGCTGTCGCATGGCGGCATGGCCAACAAGGTCAGGGTCAAGCTCGACTGGATCGAAAGCGAGATATTCGAGAAGGAGGATCCGGCGCCGTTCCTCGAAAAAGTGCATGGCATCCTGGTGCCGGGCGGCTTCGGCGAACGCGGTTCGGAAGGCAAGATCCTGGCCGCGAAGTTCGCCCGCGAACGCAAGGTGCCGTATTTCGGCATCTGCTTCGGCATGCAGATGGCCTGCATCGAGGCGGCGCGATCGCTGGCCGGCGTCGAACACGCCTCGTCGACCGAATTCGGCCCGACCGAGGAGCCAGTAGTCGGCCTGATGACCGAATGGCTGAAGGGCAACATGCTGGAGAAGCGCAGGGCGCCGGCGATCTCGGCGGCACCATGCGGCTCGGCGCCTACGAGGCGCGGCTGGCCGGCGATTCCAAGATCGCCGAGATCTATGGCGACACCCAGATTTCCGAGCGCCATCGCCACCGCTACGAGGTCAATATCGACTACAAGGAACAGGCTCGAGGACTGCGGGCTGGTGTTCGCCGGCATGTCGCCGGACGGCGTTTTGCCGGAGACGGTCGAATATCCCGACCATCCCTGGTTCATCGGCGTCCAGTACCACCCGGAACTGAAGTGCCGGCCGTTCGAGCCGCACCCGCTGTTCGCCAGCTTCATCAACGCTGCGGTGGAACAGTCGAGGCTGGTTTAGGGCCACGGCCAGCGTGGTGCCCTCGACTTTGTCGCCGTGTTTTCCTATGTTAGATATCGACCATGACCAAGCTTGAACAAATCGAAAATCGGTTGCTGAACTCAGCAGCGAGGAACTGAACGCCTTTGCCCAGTGGTTCGCCGAGCTTCAGGCTGAGCGCTGGGATCGCCAGATCGAGAATGACGCCAAATCCGGCCGGCTGGATAAGCTGATCGGTAAAGCGCGAGCAGAAATAGCTGCTGGAAAAGTTCGCCCTCTGTGAAGCAGCGGGCGACCGCAAGTTTTTGGCGGTTGTATCGAGCGCTACCCGAACACGTGCGTACGCAAGCCAACAAGAGTTTTGAACTCTTGCGAGAGAATCCGCGACATCCGTCATTGCACCTGAAGCGAGTCGGCGAAGTTTGGTCGGTTCGCGTCAGCATGAATTATCGTGCTTTAGCCCTCGAAAACAATGAAGGCTTCGACTGGTTCTGGATCGGAACGCACGCCGAATACGATCGACTTCTGCGTTGACTAACAGATACTGCGCCGGCGCGGCCGACGTTCTCGCCATCGGCATCATCGGCCTGTGGGTTCTGCCAAACCATGCGCGCGCCATGCGTCCCGAGATGCTAGAGCAGAGCGCCCTTCGGAGCGCCCCGAATCGAAATCTTGTCGAGGAGAAGAAATGAAGGTCGGCATCGACATGGGGGCGACGTCCGCCGGGACGCCCGCACTGCTCGATCTCGAGGAATTGCTCGCTACCCGCCTGCTCGTCCAGGGCAATTCGGGTTCCGGCAAGTCGCATCTTCTGCGCCGCCTGCTCGAGCAGAGCGCGCCATGGGTGCAGCAATGCGTGATCGATCCGGAGGGCGATTTCGTCACGCTCGCCGACAAAGTTCGGCCATGTGGTGGTCGACGCCGTGCGCACCGAGGCGGAACTCACCCGCATCGCCGGGCGCATCCGCCAGCATCGCGTCTCGGTGGTGCTCAATCTGGAAGGCCTGGATGTCGAGCAGCAGATGCGCGCGGCCGCGGCTTTCCTCGGCGGCATGTTCGATGCCGACCGCGACCACTGGTACCCTGTGCTGGTGGTGGTCGACGAGGCGCAGCTCTTCGCGCCCGCGGTCGCCGGCGAGGTGTCCGACGAAGCGCGCAAAAGTGTCGCTCGGCGCGATGACCAACCTGATGTGCCGCGGCCGCAAGCGCGGGCTTGCCGGCGTCATCGCCACGCAGCGCCTGGCAAAGCTCGCCAAGAACGTCGCCGCAGAAGCCTCGAATTTCCTGATGGGCCGCACCTTCCTCGACATCGACATGGCACGCGCGGCCGATCTTCTCGGCATGGAGCGCCGCCAGGCTGAAATGTTCCGCGATCTCGGGCGAGGGTACTTCGTGGCGCTCGGACCCGCTGTGTCGCGCCGGCCGCTGCCGGTGACGATCGGCACGGTCGAAACAGTCGCCGCGTTCTGTCAGCCCCAAACTGATGCCGCTGCCCGAGGCCACTGAAGATGCGCGCGACCTGATCTTCAAGCCTGCTCCCGACGAGGCGCGCGCGATCGTCCGCCGCCCGCCGCCTCCGCCCACACCGACACCGACTGCCGATATCCTCGCCCAGCTTTCGAAACCAAGGTTCCAGCCCGAGGCCGAGCCGATGCTGCCCGTCATTGACGAGGCAGAGCGCGACCGCCTGATCGAGACCGTGATGCGCGGCATCCTCGACGATCCCGATGCTGCATTCCGTTCGGTCGCCGTGCTTTACCAGGATTTTCTCGTGCGCTGCCGCATCGCCCGGCTACCCGGCGAGCCCTTGGTGCTGGCCGCGTTCCGCAGGAAGCTCGCGGTGGCCCGTGCAGGCGTCGACAAGGAAGTCGCGGCCGGCGAAACCTGGCGGCAGGCGCTGGCACTGTCGGAAAGCCTCACCGACGACATCCAGGGCGTTTTCCTGATCGTCGCGCAGGCCGCCGCTACCGGCGCGCCATGTCCGTCGGATGCGGCGCTTGCGCGCGCCTATGGCAGCCATTCGCCGAGCCGCGCGCGGCGCCTTCTGACCTATTTCGAGGAGCAGGGGCTTGCTGGTCGTCCGCACCGATTTCCGCGGCAGCCGCATCGTTGCGTTTCCTGACCTCGGCTGCGAAACGGCTCCTGGCGATCCTAATCGGCCGGACGAACTTGCGCGAGGGATGTGCCGCGGCTGAGTGACCGCGGCACAACGCTGAAATTCTGATGCCTACGCCCGCGCCACCTTCTGGCCGCTGCCCAGCGCTGCCGAGCGCAGCACGTAGTAGACGGCACCGGCGATCGCCACGCCGAAGAACCAGCCATAGACGCCCCACCAGGACGGCAGCCAGTTGGTGAAGTTGGGCAGGATCGACGAGAACAGCGACGCCGACGCCGGCGGCAATGAAGGCATTGACGTGCCAGCCGCTCTGGAACCGGAATTCGCCGTCCTCGCGGTAGAGCGTCCTCGACGTTGAGCCTAGCCTTTGCGGATCAGGTAGTAGTCGACCATCATCACGCCGAAGATCGGGCCCATGGTGGCGCCGATGATGTTGACGAAAGTGCGCGGCACCACCTTCCCAGGGCGCGAAGGGATAGAGCGCCAGCGCGATGAGCGCTGCGATGTAGCCGCCCCGCTTGAAGTCGATCTGCTTCGGGAAGACGTTGGCGAAGTCGAAGGCCGGCGAGACGAAGTTCGCCACGACGTTGATGCCGAGCGTCGCCACCGCGAAGGTGAGCGCGGCAAGCAGCGCCAGGAACCAGCTGTCGAACTTGGCCGAGATCTGGTCGGGATGCAAAAGCACCTCGCCATAGACGTCGAAGGCGGCGATCGTGGTGACGCCGGCGACCAGCGAGAACAGGATGAGGTTGACCGGCAGGCCCCAGATGTTGCCTTTCCTGAGCGCAGCATTCGTCGGGCGCATAGCGCGGCGAAGTCGCAGAAGTTGAGGTAGAGCGCCGACGAAATAGGTGACCCAGATCGCGGCGACGGCCAACAGCGCGGTCGACGAGCCGGGAACGCCCGGAACGCCGGCATCCTTGGTCTTTTCGAGCAGCACTTCCATCGGAATGTCGCCGGTGACAGCGAGATGCCGCCCGCCTTGATGACGAGATAGACGGCCAGGATCAGCATCATCACCCAGACGGCCGGCCCGGCCCAGTCCTGGAAATGCCGAACGGTTTCCATTCCGCGCTGGATGATGAGCAGTTGCAGCGCCCAGATGATGACGTAAGCAGATCACCTCCAGCGTCGAGTGGCCGAGCATATGGCTCGACTGATGGAAGGCCAGCATGCCTTCGTTGCGGATGAGCAGCGCGACGATGGCGCCCGAGGCGGCGGCCGTCTGCGCGCCGTACCAGAAGCAGGCGACGATGGCGCGCACGATCGCCGGGAAGTTGGCGCCCCAAATGCCGAAGGAGGCGCGCGCCAGTACGGGGAAGGGTACGCCGGTGCTGACGCCGGCATACGCCGACCATGTTCATCAGCAAATAGATGATCAGCGAGCCGATGCCGATGGCGATGAGGAAGTTGAGGAAGCTGCCGCAGAACAGGAACAGGCTGGCGGCGAGATAGTAGCCCCACAGGCTGTGCACGTCCGACGTCCAGACGTTGAAGATCGAGAACGGCCCCCAGTTGCGCACCTTTGCGGGGGCGAGGTCCTCATTGTAGAGGGCAGGCGATGCTCCTGGAATGGTCATTGCGGTATCCCCATTGTTGCGCTCGTTTCCCCTCGAGCGCTAACCAGGAGGTTGGGCTTACGTTGGGGAAAGGGCAAGGAAGTGATTTGCCGGCTTTCGCCTTAAAGACATTCAATGCGGAACGGGGTTTTCTTGTCCGTTCCGTGGTTGCGGCGTGAGTCGGGAGGGGCTTTGCACAAACGAATTTCATCCATCGCCACGCCCGGATTTTTCCGTCTGGCCGTTGAGGTAAGATGGGAAGCGGGGCGCTGGGTCGAGCGCCTCGTAAGTAATAGATATGGCGCCTTCCCAGGGCCCCGCCGGTGTTTGTCACCTTCGGCTGGGTGGGCCGGGCTGCGGCATCTTTTTTGCGCCTGCCCAGCCTGACCGTCGCCGAGGCCCGCGGTCTTGGCGATCGCCTCGCTAAACCGCGCCTACCGTTGCGCGGCCGACCCGCGACGACCGCCGCCCTCCCCGAATCCCCGGTTCCAGACCCGGTTCCCCCGCGGGCGAAATGACAGCGGATTATGCGGGAGGCGAGAACGGGTGTGGGCAGAAGAATTTTTGCGGTATCTTCCAAGCGATTGAAATCGCTGGCACGCAATCTTCGACGGAGGCGGAAACGGAGCGGCAATGGCACGGATTTTGTCCACGCCTTTGCCATCTCGCCTTTCGCGGCGAGTTCCAGATCGGCTCTGGCTTCATCCGTGTCGACGGCTACTGAGCGTCTTGGCAGGTGCGCAAAGCCTTAAACGCGGCGTCGGTCCCGGCGAGTACCTTACCGCGATCGGATCACGAACCCGATCCGGAGTGATCGTCAGTGTCTTCTTCTGATCCGGCTAGATCGTATATGGAGTCGGAAGATTGTTGACAGGGACGTAGGCGTCTGCATGAGATCCTTCCAACAACTGAACGGTCAGCCTGCCCGCAGAACTTTCATGGGCCGTCGACAGTCAAAAATCTACGCGAGCATCTCGGCTTCGCGCCAGGCGCTGATGTTGACGAGCTGACCGTCGTGCACAACCAGTATGACCGCGCCCTTCCTTCGGGCACATCATGACATTCATCCTTCGCCTCGGCGATAGTTCGAGCCGGCCGTCCCGTATTGCTCAGCCATGCAACGGTCCCAATCACTTGAAGATTTCGACGCGCTCGCGCCTGTGGCGGTTCGAGAGCCGCATCCTTCGCTTCTTCCGGACGGCAGCAAAGTTATCTGCCCAAAGCCCTGCCATGAAATTCACCGACGCACCCCGCGCGGCACACGATACCCTCGCTTGCCGACGCGTCGACCCGTGACGAACGACCATCCAGCTGAAACGGTCAACGGCGACAATGGAAACAGCAACGCCCGTTAGCCAGAGAGGAAATGAAGTGATCGTTAGCCATCTTCATTGGGCGGCAGGCTGAAGTGCACTGATGCCGCACTTGAACAGTCACCACTTTGAGCCACATGCGCGGATGACGCTTCCGATCGATCATCTCGTGCTGCCGGTCGAAAATCTCGACGCGGCGCGCAGAGCGCTTCACGGCCTCGGGCTTCACCGTGGCGCCCGGACGGCGTCCATCCGTTCGGCACTGTCAATTGCTGCGTCTATCTGAACGGGCGGCACGTTCCTGGAGCCGCTGGCGATCGGCGACCGAGGCGGCCGAGGTGGCGATCCGCGAAGGCAACGTATTCGTCGCGCGCGACAGCGCCTATCCGCGCTGCCACGGCGAGAAAGGTTTTTTGGCCCTGGTCTTCGGCACAGCTGACGCCGAAGCGCCGACGATCGCCGGTTCCGCGATGGGGCATTTCGGCAGGAAAGATGCTGGAGTTTTCGCGGCCTTTCGCCGATGCGACCGGGAAGACGGACACCGCTTCCTTCAGGCTCGCTTTCGCCGCGGAACCGGGCGCGGACGAAACTTTCTTTTTCGCATGCGAGCGGGTAACGCGCCGAAGGTGGACCGTTCGGGGCTCGAACGACACGCCAATGGCGTTTCGGGGCTGAAAGGCGTGGTGCTGGTTGCGGAAAATACGGCCGCTCATCGCGAATTCCTGCAAATCGCTCACCGGCGCCGATGCCATGACCGGGGACGATTTCGGGTTTCGAGATCGATGCCGGACAATCGGCACCGTTCTGGTGGCAGATCCAGAAACAGCAAAGGTGCGCTACGGCATCGAGGCGACTGGAAACCATACGCTTCAGCTCTGCGCCGCGATCTTTGGCGTGACCACGCTCGAACCGACGGAAATAGCTTTTCAGGGCGAATGCGATCTCCTACGAGAAGCGCGACCGCCGGATCATCGTGCCGCCCGCACCGGGACAGGGCGCCACTTTCATTTTCGAGGCTACAACATGAGCAAACCGAACCACTCCGTCGTTGCCGGCGGCGTCAGCTTCGCCAACGACGCGCCGTTGGCGCTGATCGCCGGCCCTTGCCAGCTGGAATCGCGCCAGCATGCTTTCGACATGGCCGGGGCGTTGAAGGAGTTGACGAAAAAGCTCGGCATCGGACTGGTCTACAAGACCAGCTACGACAAGGCGAACCGCACATCGCTTTCCGGCAAGCGGGGCGCCGGGCTTGAATGCGGCGCTGCCCGTCTTCGCCGACCTGCGCAAGGAATTCGACCTGCCGGTTCTTACGGATGTCCACACCGAGGAACAGTGCGCCATCGTCGGCGAAGTGGTCGACATCCTGCAGATTCCGGCCTTTCTGTCGCGGCAGACCGATCTTCTCATCGCCGCCGCGAAGACCGGCAAGGTCGTCAATGTGAAGAAGGGGCAGTTTCTGGCGCCGTGGGACATGAAGAACGTCGTCGCCAAAGTGACCGATTCCGGCAATGCCAACGTGCTGGTCACCGAGCGCGGCGCATCCTTCGGCTACAACACGCTCGTCTCAGACATGCGTTCACTGCCGATCATGGCGGAGATCGGCGCGCCGGTGATCTTCGATGCCACCCATTCGGTGCAGCAACCGGGCGGGCAGGGCGGCTCTACCGGCGGCGAGCGGCGCTTCGTCGAAACGCTGGCGCGGGCGGCGGTCGCGGTCGGCGTGGCCGGCGTCTTCATCGAGACGCACCAGGACCCCGACAACCGCCTCCGACGGCCCGAACATGGTGCCGCTGAAGGACATGCCGGCGCTGCTGGAACGGCTGATGGCGTTCGACAGGGTGGCGAAGGGGTGAGCTGACCGCTCACCGGGCCCGGACTCAACAGGCAGGCAAGACCGCAGTCGCTTGCGCTCGCCCAGAGCGAGAAAACGCCGAAGCCGGCGGCAAGCGAGATGCCCAGAGCGACCAGATCGAGAAGCGTTGCATGGCAGGTCCACCGTGAAAGTCGCCGGACCGTAGGCAGCCGGCGCTACAAGACCGTGACTCGGCTATGCAACGGGCGAGAGGTGTCCCGTTTTGGGAAAGGACTGCTGGCATGGGTGATGCATATGGCCGGTTGCCGGCGATTGCCGGTCCTGACTGTGTATCATGTCGGGGATGTAGGGCTCGCCGGGGGTAGGGCGGGGTGGTTCACCCCGGCGAGTTCTTCTGCATGCACGCAGGGCGGCAGGTGCGACAGTGTCGGTTTCAGCAAGAGCATGGGTGAATTCGGCGGTGATTTGAACCGGGCTGGGCGCTGACGGCAAAAATTTCGGATGCAGAGAAGGCTATCTATGAATTTCAATCAATATTAATCCACGCCAGTTCTAGATGTATTTTGAATCCGGCGTGCGCACATGACCTGGCTATTCTATATTCCACTCGTTGCCATGATTTTTGGCATGCCATTTTTATCCTATGCATACAATGCTGGCTACGACGCGGTAAAAGAGGGCCGCGCGAAACTTTGCTTCGGGCAGGTCACCACGTTTACAATGTACGAAGAAGTAAAGCGCCTAGCGGCACGCGGGGATCGTTTTGCTTTTTGGACACTGCAGGTAATGCGCGCCCAATTCCTTGCGGTGATTGTCTTCGTGATGGTAGGCGCCGTCAGCCTGATCGTCTCCGAAGGACAGCAGGCGAAAATGGAAGGTCGGCCGACAGTTATTCCGTACATGTCAACAGACTAAAGCGCGTCGCGCCGAATAGGATTCGGCGGCCGCGCTTCAAATTCCTTGATTTGATGCATGTCGTTACCCCGAAACCGAGGACACTTTCGGGCGACATTCATTAAGCGTGGCCAATCAATTCAGTCCGGCCCGGATAACGGGATCGCCGCGACTTTCTCGGAACCTTGGCGGTGCCTCCTCATTGTCCCTGCATCGCATCGACAACAGGAGGAGTTCTGAAATGACGACCTAAACCGGACATACCGACGCCATTGCCGCCTCGCGCGTCATCGGCACCGAGGTCTACAACACCGCCGGCGAACACATCGGGACGATCGAGGACGTGATGCTGGAGAAGACCTCCAACGGCATCATGTTCGCCGTCATCGGCTTCGGCGGCTTCCTCGGCATCGGTGAGAAATTCCATGCCATTCCATGGTCGGTGCTCGACTACGAACCGGACAAGGGCGGCTATGTGGTGCCGTTCACCAAGGAACAGCTCAAGGCGGCGCCCGCCTATTCGATCAACGAACTGACCGGCAATGACGGCCAGACGGCGCGCGACGCTTCCTACGCGTATTACAAAGTCGATCCGTACTGGTGACCGGCAGAAGCGGATACGAAAACGGCCCCGACGGGGCCGTTTTGTTGCGGTTTGACTGTCAGTCCTTTGCCTGGAGAACCGACAGATTGGTAAAGCCCTGAGTTGGTTGCGGGTTGTTGCAGGATGTCAGAAAAGCAGCCGCGATGAAAAACAGACTGACGATACCAGCTAATTGGGACACAGGCGAAACTCCTCCTGCTCGCCCCCACGCAATACGAATCATAACAAAAAAGCGGCTCGCGTCGGCCCGGCGTTCGATGACAAATGATGACAGCGCTTGTCGATAACGTGAATCTTTTTTGGCTCGACCGCTGGAAGGCTTGGCATAAGCGCGTCGCGCCGAATAGGATTCGGCGGCCGCGCTTCAGATTCCTGATTTGACATGCGTTGATTTGATGCATGTCGTTATCCCGAAACCGAGGACACTTTCGGGCGACATGCATTAGACTGCCGCCGTTTCGATCGGAGTGCCCAGAATGTCCGCGTCGTTTCCCGTTTTCGACCTCTCCCGCTTCGAAGGAGCCGGCCCGCAGGAGCGTCGGCGGCTCGGCCACGAGGTCGACGGCATCTGCCGTGCGACCGGCTTTCTCGCCATCAGCGGCCATTCCGTGCCGCAGCGCGACGATCGACGCAGTCTGGTCGGCCGCGCATGATTTCTTCGACCTGCCGCAGGAGAAGAAGGACGCAGTACGGGCGCCGTTCCCGGGCTATCCCTACGGCTATCTCGGCAGCGGCGCCGAGGCGCTGGCGAAGTCGAAAGGCGTCAACACGCCGCCGGATCTCAAGGAGAGTTTCAATGGCGGCCCGCTGAAGGTGCCGGCCGGGCTGACCGATCCCGGCAGGCACTGGCCTTCTGTTATGCCGAGACGATCTGGCCGGCCGAGCCGAAGGGTTTCGTCGAAGCCTGGAAGGCCTATTACCGCGCCATGGAAGACCTTGCCGCCCGCATCATGCGGGTGTTCGCGGTGGCGCTAGACCTGCCGGAGGAGTTTTTCCAGAAATCGATCGATGCGCCGGTCAGCGCGCTGAGGGCGCTCAACTATCCGGCAACCTCGGTTCCGCCGAAGCCGGGCCAATTGCGGGCCGGGGCCCATACCGACTACGGCAGCCTGACCATCCTTCTGCCGCAGGACGGATCGCGGCGGGCTGGAGATCTTCACGCCGGAGGGCGAATGGCGCGAGGTGCCGCCGGTGCCCGGCGCCTTCGTCATCAACATCGGCGACCTGATGGCGCGCTGGACCAACGACCGCTGGGTGTCGACGCTGCACCGTGTCGTCAATGCGGATGGCAGTGCTGCGCGCCGCCAGTCGCTGCCTTCTTCCATCAGCCCAACTGGCATGCGGAGATCGCCTGCCTGCAATCCTGCCTGGCGCCCGGCGAAAAGCCGCTTTACGAACCGGTGCTTTCCGGGCCCTACCTGATGTCGAAGTTCAAGGCGACGGTGAAGCCTGCGCCAGCCTGAACGCAGCCGGCATATCAATTTTTCCGGACGCCGCATTGCCTTTTGCCCGACATTGGCTAAGACGGGCGCGGCTCACTGCAACCCGCTCCAATCCAAGGGATTTTCCGAACATGACCGCAATCATCGACATCGTCGGCCGCGAAATTCTGGACAGCCGCGGCAACCCGACCGTCGAAGTCGACGTGGTGCTGGAAGACGGCTCGATGGGCCGCGCGGCGGTTCCTTCCGGCGCCTCGACCGGCGCGCATGAGGCGATGGAACTGCGCGACGGCGGGCCGCGCTATCTGGGCAAGGGCGTCGAGCAGCGCGGTCGAGGCGGTCAACGGCGAGATCTTCGAGGCGATCGGCGGCATGGAAGCCGAAAACCAGATCCATATCGACCAGACGATGATCGAGCTCGACGGCACGCCGAACAAGAGCCGGCTCGGCGCCAACGCCATCCTCGGCGTGTCGCTGGCCGTCGCCAAGGCCGCGTCGGAGGCTTCCGGCCTGCCGCTCTACCGCTATGTCGGCGGCGCCGAACGCCCACGTGCTGCCGGTGCCGATGATGAACATCATCAATGGCGGCGTGCATGCCGACAATCCGATCGACTTCCAGGAATTCATGATCATGCCGGTCGGCGCGCCGACGCTGCGCGACGCCGTGCGCTGGGGCTCGGAAATCTTCCACACGCTGAAGAAGGGGCTGAAGGACGCCGGCCACAACACCAATGTCGGCGACGAGGGCGGCTTCGCGCCGAACCTGAAGAGCGCGCAGGCCGCGCTCGACTTCGTCATGGCCTCGATCGAGAAGGCCGGCTACAAGCCCGGCGAGGAGGTGGCGCTGGCGCTCGATTGCGCCGCGACCGAGTTCTTCAAGGACGGCAACTACGTCTACGAAGGCGAGAAGAAGACGCCGCGACCCGAAGACCCAGGCGAAATATCTCGCCAAACTCGCCGCCGACTATCCGATCATCTCGATCGAGGACGGCATGGCCGAGGACGACTGGGATGGCTGGAAGCATCTCACCGATCTCTGCGGCGAGAAGGTGCAGCTGGTCGGCGACGATCTCTTCGTCACCAACTCGGCGCGGCTGCGCGACGGCATCCGCATGGGCGTCGCCAACTCGATCCTGGTCAAGGTCAACCAGATCGGCTCGCTGACCGAGACGCTCGATGCGGTCGAGACCGCGCACAAGGCGGCCTATACGCGCCGTGATGTCGCACCGCTCCGGCGAGACCGAGGATTCGACCATCGCCGACCTCGCGGTCGCCACCAATTGCGGGCAGATCAAGACCGGCTCGCTGGCGCGCTCGGACCGCACCGCGAAGTACAACCAGCTGATCCGCATCGAGGAAGAGCTCGGCAAGCAGGCGCGCTATGCCGGCAAGTCGGTGCTCAAGGCATAAAGCATCGGGACCGATTGGATCGAAGTTGAGGGGCGGGATCATTCCCGCCCCTTTTCGATTTCCGCGTGAAATCGGCCGGCCCGTAACCTCGCATTAAGCATGATCGGGCGACAAAGGCGCGAAAGGTTGCGCATCATGTGGACACGCCAGCACAGACAAAGAAATACCGGCCGGCTGATCGTTCCGGTCATTTCCGCCGCGTTCCTCGCCTATTTCGGCTTCCACGCCTATCACGGCGAATTCGGCATCTATTCCAAATACCGCTTCGAGGCGCGCATGGCCGAACTCGAGGCCGAGCTCGCCACGGTGAAGGCGCGAGCGCGTCGAACTTGAGCATCGCGTGCAGCTGCTGCATGACGGAACGCTTGAGAAGGACATGCTCGACGAGCAGGCGCGCAAGGCGCTCAATTTCTCGCACTCCGACGAGATCACCATCATGCGTGATCGTCGCGACGCGAATTAACTGAATTTCGGTTAATCGCTGATATTTCAATGTATTTATAACGGTTTACCTGCATGCCAGCCATGCATTTTTCCGCATGGCCCAACGTCATTTTGCGTGCTAGCTTTTCGATTCAGCCGGGAGGAGACGGCACTGCCGCACGCCTCCCGAATGTCCGCGAAGAGACAGCCACAGGGAGTGATGTATGGCGACTGCCGCGAAGAAGACGTCCGCGAAATCCAAGGCGGACGCCAAGGGCCAAGGCAGCCTTGTGGCGCCGAAACCGGCGGATTTCACCAAGGAACAGGAACTCGCGGCCTATCGCGACATGCTTCTGATCCGGCGATTCGAGGAAAAGGCCGGCCAGCTCTACGGCATGGGCTTCATCGGCGGCTTCTGCCACCTCTATATCGGCCAGGAAGCGGTCGTTACCGGCATGAAGATGGCGCTGATCGAAGGCGACCAGATGATCACCGCCTATCGCGATCACGGCCACATGCTGGCCATGGAGATGAGCGCCGCGCGGCGTCATGGCGGAACTGACCGGCCGCCGTGGCGGCTACTCCAAGGGCAAGGGCGGCTCCATGCACATGTTCTCCAAGGAGAAGAATTTTTATGGCGGCCACGGCATCGTCGGCGCCCAGGTGTCGCTCGGCACCGGCCTCGCTTTCGCCAACCGCTACCGCGGGAACAAGAACGTCTCGCTGACCTATTTCGGCGACGGCGCCGCCAACCAGGGCCAGGTCTACGAAAGCTTCAACATGGCCTCGCTGTGGAAGCTGCCGGTCATCTACGTCATCGAGAACAACCGCTACGCCATGGGCACCTCGGTGACCCGTTCCTCGGCCGAGACCGACTTCTCGCATCGCGGCGCCTCGTTCAAGATACCCGGCATCCAGATCGACGGCATGGATGTGCGCGCGGTGAAGTCGGCCGCCGACATGGCGACCGAATGGTGCCGCTCCGGCAACGGCCCGATCATCCTCGAGATGCAGACCTACCGCTATCGCGGCCACTCGATGTCGGACCCGGCGAAATACCGCTCGAAGGAAGAAGTGCAGAAGATGCGCTCCGAGCACGATCCGATCGAGCAGGTGAAGGCGCGCGTGCTCGACAAGAAGTGGGCGAGCGAAGACGATTTGAAGGCGATCGACAAGGAGGTTCGCGACATCGTCGCCGACGCCGCCGAATTCGCGCAGACCGATCCCGAGCCGGATGTTTCCGAGCTCTGGACCGACATCGTACTCTAAGGGAGGGCGCGAAAATGCCGATCGAAATCCTGATGCCCGCGCTTTCGCCGACGATGGAGGAGGGCAATCTCTCCAAATGGCTGAAGAACGAAGGCGACAAGGTCGTCGCCGGCGACGTGATCGCCGAGATCGAGACCGACAAGGCGACGATGGAAGTCGAAGCCGTCGACGAAGGCACGCTGGGCAAGATCCTGATTGCCGCCGGCACCGAGGGCGTGAAGGTCAACACGCCGATCGCCGTGCTGCTGCAGGATGGCGAAAGCGCCGGCGACATCGGCAAGGCGCCGCATGCCGCGCCGGCCAAGGCGGAAGCGCCGGCCGAGGCGCCAAAGGCGCCAGCAAAGCCGGCCGACAAGCCTGCGGAGAAAGCTGCACCCGGTCGCCGCTGCACCGAAGGCCGAGGTCGCCGCCGATCCGGATATCCCGGCCGGCACCGAGATGGTGTCGACCACCGTGCGCGAAGCGCTTGCGCGACGCGATGGCCGAAGAGATGCGCCGCGACGCAGACGTCTTCGTCATGGGCGAGGAGGTCGCCGAATACCAGGGCGCCTACAAGATCACGCAGGGGCTGCTGCAGGAATTCGGCGCCGCGCCGCGTCGTCGATACGCCGATCACCGAGCACGGCTTTGCCGGCGTCGGCGTCGGCGCGGCGATGGCGGGCCTGAAGCCGATCGTCGAGTTCATGACCTTCAACTTCGCCATGCAGGCGATCGACCAGATCATCAATTCGGCCGCCAAGACGCTCTATATGTCGGGCGGCCAGATGGGCGCGCCGATCGTCTTCCGCGGGCCGAACGGCGCGGCGGCGCGCGTCGCCGCCCAGCACAGCCAGGACTATGCCGCCTGGTACAGCCATGTTCCGGGCCTCAAGGTCGTGCAGCCCTATACGGCGGCCGACGCCAAGGGCCTGCTCAAGGCGGCGATCCGCGATCCGAACCCGGTCATCTTCCTCGAGAACGAAATCCTCTACGGCCAGTCCTTCGACGTGCCGAAGCTCGACGATTTCGTGCTGCCGATCGGCAAGGCGCGCATCCACAAGCAGGGCAAGGACGTCACCATCGTCTCCTGCGGCATCGGCATGACCTATGTGGTGAAGGCGGAGGCCGAACTACGCCGGCATGGGCATCGACGCCGAGATCATCGACCTCAGGACGATCCGCCCGATGGACCTCGACACCGTGATCGCCTCGGTGAAGAAGACCAACCGGCTGGTGGTGGTCGAGGAAGGTTTCCCGCAATCCTCGGTCGGCGACTTCATCGCCAACCAGGTGTCGCAGCGCGCCTTCGACTATCCTCGACGCGCCGGTGATCACCATCGCCGGCAAGGACGTGCCGATGCCCTATGCCGCCAACCTCGAAAAGCTGGCGCTGCCGAATGTCGGCGAGGTGGTCGAGGCGGTGAAGGCGGTCACCTACAGATAGGAGGCAGTGGCAATGCCGTCTTGTTGGGTTCCGGCTGCCGTCATCGTCCACCACTATCGTGGTTGCCTTCTTCATTCGTTCGGATGAGCAGCAGATTTGACGCCATCCTGCTGATGATCAGCGGGGCGGCGTCGCTGGATCCTGGCCCTGTTCGCCATCGGCGGCATGCAGCGTCCAAACAGGAGAGGGCATGATGGCGTTTCGAAATGAGCGAGATGCAGCTTTCAAGATAGGCGTGTCTGCCGCCGAGTCTTCGTGATTGCCACGCTGACCGTTATGCGTGGCCTTTTCAAATTCATTCAGGAGTGAGCGATGCCCATCAACATCACCATGCCGGCTCTCTCGCCCACGATGGAGGAGGGCAACCTCGCCAAGTGGCTGGTCAAGGAGGGCGACAAGGTCGCGCCGGGCGACGTGATCGCCGAAATCGAGACCGACAAGGCGACGATGGAGGTCGAGGCGGTCGATGAAGGCACGGTGGCGAAGATCGTCGTGCCGGCCGGTACCGAGGGCGTCAAGGTGAACGCGCTGATCGCCGTGCTGGCGGGCGAGGGCGAGGATGCGAGTGCTGCCGCGAAGGCCGGCGAGGCGGCGCCTGCCGCCAAGGCAGAGGCGAAGCCGGAAAAAGCTCCAATCTCCCCACCTGCGGGGGAGATGTCGGCGAAGCCGACAGAGGGGGGCGCTGTCCCGCAAACCTCTCCGCAGAAGGGCAACGGCAAATCCGCGGAAGGGCAGGGCTCTGCGTTGCCCCCCTCTGGCCTGCCGGCCATCTCCCCCGCGAGGGGGAGATCAGCCAGTCCGGACGACCGCACCTTCGCTTCGCCGCTGGCGCGCCGCATCGCCAAGGATGCCGGCATCGACGTTGCCGCGGTGACCGGCTCCGGTCCGCATGGCCGCGTGGTGAAGGCCGACGTCGAGGCGGCGATCGCCGGTGGTGGCGCCAAGGCGGCACCAGCTGCGAAGGCGGCGCCGGCTGCCGGTGCGCCCGCCGCTGCGCCGGCTGCGAAGCCGATGTCGGACGAGCAGGTGCTGAAGCTGTTCGAACAGGGCTCCTACGAACTCGTCCCGCACGACAACATGCGCAAGACCATCGCGCGCCGCCTGGTCGAGGCAAAGAGCACCATCCCGCATTTCTACCTGACGCTGGATTGCGAACTCGACGCGCTGCTGAAACTGCGCGCCGAACTGAACGCCGCTGCGCCGATGAAGAAGACCGACAAGGGCGAGGTGCCGGCTCTACAAGCTCTCGGTCAACGACCTGATCATCAAGGCGATGGCGCTGGCGCTGCGCGACGTGCCGACGGCCAACGTGTCGTGGACCGACACCAACATGGTGCAGCACAAGCATGCCGATGTCGGCGTCGCCGTGTCGATCCCCGGCGGCCTGATCACGCCGATCATCCGCAAGGCGGACGAGAAGACGCTGTCGGTGATTTCCAACGAGATGAAGGACCTTGCCGGCCGCGCGCGCAACCGCAAGCTGAAGCCGGAAGAATACCAGGGCGGCACGACGGCGGTTTCCAATCTCGGCATGTTCGGCATCAAGGATTTTTCCGCCGTCATCAACCCGCCGCATGCGACGATCCTTGCGGTCGGCGCCGGCGAGGAGCGGGCGGTGGTGAAGAACGGCGAGGTCAAGATCGCCACCATCATGTCGGTGACGCTGTCGACCGACCACCGCGCGGTGGACGGCGCGCTCGGCGCCGAACTGCTCGGCGCCTTCAAGCGCCACATCGAGAACCCGATGGGAATGCTGGTGTGAGGACGCTCGGCGCGGGACCCTCCCCTTGCGGGGAGGGTGGCCCGAAGGGCCGGGTGGGGGTGGTGACGCTGGGCTGCGCAGCGGGGATTGATGGATGCTCGTGGAAGCAATCGCCTTCGAAACTCACTACTCCAGCGGCAAAGATCAATGCCCGTAAGCTCCGCCGATCGATGACCGATGTCGAAAAAGTGCTCTGGAAACATCTTCGCGGTGATTTCGCCGGTGCCGGCACTCACTTCCGCAGGCAAGTTCCGATTGGCCAGTATGTAGCCGATTTCTGCTGTCTGCCGCATCGGCTGATTGTCGAACTCGATGCGACCGATTTATCAGAGTGTCGCCGTCAAAAGCTATGACCGGGCGCGGGAAGAGGTTCTGAAAGCGGGCGGTTACCGCGTATTGAGGTTTTCCAACAACGAGGTGATGACCGGTATGCCGTCGGTTCTAGATCGCATAGCCGCGGCGCTTGGCGGAACCACCCCCACCCCTAACCCCTCCCCGCAAGGGGGAGGGGAATCAAGGTTGGCGCACTCATGAAAACCGTTCTCTGCTACGGCGATTCGCTGACCTGGGGTTATCATGCCGTCGGACCGAGCCGGCACGCGCTGGCCGACCGCTGGCCGAGCGTGCTGCAGGCCGCACTCGGGCCGGACGTGCAGGTGATCGCCGAAGGACTGAACGGCCGCACCACCGCCTTCGACGATCATCTGGCCGGCGAAGACCGCAACGGCACGCGCATCTTGCCGACGCTGCTCGGCATGCATTCGCCGCTCGATCTCGTCATCATCATGCTCGGCTCGAACGACATGAAGCCGTGGATCCACGGCAATCCGCTCGCCGCCAAGCAGGGCATGGCGCGGCTGGTGACGATCGTGCGCAGCCATGCCGTACCCACTGGAGGCCGAGGCGCCGCAAGTGCTGCTCGTTTCGCCGCCGCCGGTGAGCCGCACGGAGAACGCCGAGTTTGCCGGCATGTTCGCCGGCGGGGACGCGGCGTCGCGCAAGCTTGCCGGCTTCTACAGCCAGCTCGCCGACGAGGTCGGATGCGGGTTCTTCGATGCCGGTTCGGTGGCCGAAACGACGCCGCTCGACGGCGTGCATCTCGACGCCGAGAACACGCGCGCCATAGGCACAGCACTGGCGCCGGTGGTGCGCGTCATGCTGGAGCTTTGATTTTCAAGGAGAGTTTCTGTGGCCGAAAATTACGACGTCATCATCATCGGCTCCGGTCCGGGCGGCTATGTCGCGGCGATACGCGCCGCGCAGCTCGGCCTGAAGACGGCGATCGTCGAGCGCGAGCACCTGGCCGGCATCTGCTCCAACTGGGGCTGCATCCCGACCAAGGCGCTGCTGCGGTCGGCGGAGAGTCATGCACTGGCCGAGCCACGCAAAGAATTACGGGCTGAAGGTCGAAGGCAAGGTCGACGCCGGACCTGAAGGCGGTCGTCGCAGCGCTCGCGCGGCATCGCCGAGCGCATGAACGGCGGCGTCGGCTTCCTGATGAAGAAGAACAAGGTCGACGTCATCTGGGGCGAGGCGAAGCTGACCAAGGCGGCTTCCGGCGACAAGCCGGCGAGATCGTCGTCGGCAAGTCCTCGAAGAAGCCGATGCAGCCGCAGGCGCCGCTGCCGAAGAACACCAAGGGCGAGGGCACCTACACGGCCAAGCACATCATCGTCGCCACCGGCGCCCGGCCGCGCGCGCTGCCCGGGCATCGAGCCGGACGGCAAGCTGATCTGGACCTATTTCGAGGCGATGGTGCCGCCCGAAATGCCGAAATCGCTGCTGGTGATGGGTTCCGGCGCCATCGGCATCGAGTTCGCCTCGTTCTACCGCACGATGGGCGTCGAGGTGACGGTCGTCGAACTGTTGCCGCAGGTGATGCCGGTGGAGGACGCGGAAATCTCGGCCTTCGCCAAGAAGCAGTTCGAGAAGCAGGGGATGAAGATCATCCTCGACGCCAAGGTGACCAAGGTCGAGAAGGCGGCGAATTCGATCACCGCGCATGTCGAGATGAAGGACGGCAAGGTGGAGAAGATCACCGCCGACCGGCTGATCTCGGCGGTCGGCGTGCAGGGCAACGTCGAAAATCTCGGCCTGGAAGAACTCGGCGTGAAGACCGACCGCGGCACGATTCGTCATCGACGGCTACGGCAAGACCAACGTGCCGGGCATCTACGCCATCGGCGACGTCGCCGGGCCGCCGATGCTGGCGCACAAGGCAGAGCACGAGGCGGTGATCTGCGTCGAAAAGATCGCCGGCCTTGCCCAACGTGCATCCGATGGACAAGCTGAAGATCCCGGGCTGCACCTATTGCAACCCGCAGGTCGCCTCGGTCGGGCTGACCGAAGCCAAGGCGAAGGCCGAGGGGAAAGAAATCCGGGTCGGCCGCTTCCCGTTCGTCGCCAACGGCAAGGCGATCGCGCTCGGCGAGGACCAGGGCATGGTGAAGACCATCTTCGACAAGAAGACCGGGCAGCTGCTCGGCGCGCATCTGGTCGGCGCGGAAGTCACCGAACTCATCCAGGGTTTTGTCGTGGCGATGAACCTCGAAACCACCGAGGAAGAGCTGATGCACACCATCTTCCCGCATCCGACGCTGTCGGAAACGATGAAGGAGAGCGTGCTCGACGCCTATGGCCGCGCGCTGAACGCATGACAGCCCACACCGGGCAGGGCTGTTTCGGCCGCCCTTTCTGACTTATATGCGGGTTGGGACGGAGTTGCAGCGAGGAGACGGACGATGGAACAGAGCGTCGGTATCATGGGCATGCCCGGCGTCGGCTTCTTCGGCATGCTGCTGATCGGGTTTCTGGCCGGCTACATCGCCGAGAAGGCGATGAACCGCGACCATGGCCTGTTCACCAACATCCTGGTCGGCATCGCCGGCTCCTTCGTCGGCGGCACGCTGGCCGGACTTCTCGAACTTCAACTATCAGGGATTTCTCGGGAATCTGATTGTCGCCGCGGTCGGCGCGATCCTGATCCTGTGGATTTTCGGGCGCGCCAAGGCGAGCGGAGTGAATTGAGAAGAAATGGTAACGCTGCTCGACACGATCGCCAATCCGCCGCGCGTAAGGCACCCGGAAAAGGCCCACCGGCCCGACCAGGAAGTGCTGCGCAAGCCGGACTGGATCCGCGTCAAGGCGCCGGTTTCCAAGGGTTATGCCGAGACGCGCGAGATCGTGAAATCGAACAAGCTGGTGACGGTGTGCGAGGAGGCCGGCTGCCCGAACATCGGCGAGTGCTGGGAGAAAAAGCACGCCACCTTCATGATCATGGGCGAGATCTGCACGCGCGCCTGCGCCTTCTGCAATGTCGCCACCGGCATTCCGACCGCGCTCGATCCGGACGAGCCGGCACGCGTCGCCCATGCCGTGAAGCAGATGGGGCTCTCCCATGTCGTCATCACCTCGGTCGACCGCGACGATCTCGACGACGGCGGCGCGCAGCACTTCGCCGACGTGATCCATGCGATCCGCGCCGCGACACCCGACACGACGATCGAGATCCTGACGCCGGACTTCCTGCGCAAGGACGGCGCGCTGGAGATCGTGGTGGCGGCCAAGCCCGACGTCTTCAACCACAATCTGGAGACGGTGCCGTCGAACTACCTGACCGTTCGTCCGGGCGCCCGTTATTTCCACTCGATCCGGCTGTTGCAGCGGGTCAAGGAACTCGACCCGTCGATCTTCACCAAGTCCGGCATCATGGTCGGCCTCGGCGAGGAGCGGAACGAAGTGCTGCAGCTGATGGACGATCTGCGCTCGGCGAATGTCGACTTCATGACCATCGGCCAGTATTTGCAGCCGACGAAGAAGCACCATCCGGTGAAGAAATTCGTCACGCCGGAAGAGTTCAAGTCCTATGCGACGATCGGCAAGACCAAGGGTTTCCTGCTCGTCGCCTCGAGCCCGCTGACGCGCTCGTCGCACCACGCCGGCGAGGATTTCGCCAGGCTGCGGGCGGCCCGGGAGAAGAAGATTTCGCAGACCGCCTGAAGAAACTGACCGCGTGCGCCGAACGGCTGCTTGCCGCGCGGCGTGTTCTCGTCATCGGCTGTTCGGGCGGCGGGAAATCGACCCTGGCGCAAGCGCTGTCTGCCCGGTTGAGCCTGCCATACATTTCCATGGATCGAGCCTTCTTCTGGCTTCCCGGCTGGAAGCTGCGCGAGCGCTCCGAGATCAGGTCGATGATCGCCGATGCCGTCCGGGAAGACCGATGGATCATGGATGGGACCGGCCATGCCACGCTCGATCTGCGGCTGCCGCGCGCTGATGCGGTGATCTGGGTTCGCCTGCCACGGCTGCTTTGTATCATGCGCGTTATTCTACGGCGTATCCGCTATGCCGGGCAGTCGCGGCCGGAAATGGCGGAAGGGTGCCCGGAAAAGATCGATCTCGAATTCCTGCGCTACATCTGGAACTTCGAGAAGAAGCAGGCGCTGGAAATCCTCGACGGGCTCAAGAAGCACGGCCCGGATGTCCCGGTTTTCGTTCTCGATTCCCGCGGCGACGCGGCCGCCCTGCTTGCGCTTCTCGAAAGGCGTGATACGGACTGATCATGCCGCAGTTCGAGACCATAAAACACGTCAGCCATCCGCCGGATGAGATGTTCGCGCTGGTCGCCGACGTTGAAAAGTATCCGGAATTTTTGCCGCTCTGCGAGGGATTGGCGGTGCGCTCGCGCAAGGAGCGTGACGGCCGCACCGTGCTCGTCGCCGACATGACGGTGGGCTACAAGGCGATCCGCGAGACCTTCACCAGCCAGGTGCACCTGAAGCCGGACGAGAACGCCATCGACGTGAAATATCTCGACGGGCCGTTCCGCTATCTCAGCAATATCTGGCGTTTCGACGCGGCGCGCCGACGGCGGCACCGACATCCACTTTTTCATCGACTACGAATTCAAGAGCCGCATCCTCGGCGCCATGATGGGCGCGATGTTCGATCGCGCCTTCCGCATGTTCACCAACGCGTTCGAAAAGCGTGCGGATGCGGTGTATGGGCCTTGCGACACTGATCCTTAGACGGCTGAGGGATCAGCTGGTTCGCTGATCACGACGTGCCACCATTCGCCGTCTGGCAATAGCTGTCGACGATCGGACAGATCAGTTCCCAGCACTCGGCTCTGTCGAAGTTGGCTGTCGCACCGGTCACCGCACGGCGATGACGGGATGCCGCCGTCCAGGGTGCTGATGCCGCTGCTATCGGAGGCGCTGGATAAGGACCCGTCAGGTCCGGAGCAGCAGGATCAGCCTGTGCCAGGACATGGGGCCCGCGCACGGACCTGTAACTCGGCGTGCTATCAGCTTGACGCACGTGTTTACGGCACCAGCTCGCCGACATCTGGCTTAAGTGGTCGGCGCCAGCAGTCCTCATTCTGGAAGCGCGTTGCCCTCACCGGAGCGCCGTGAAAATATCCGAGCAAGGTTGGAAGACGTGTCTCGCAGGACGGCACGAGTCAATCGCTTCGCAAGCGCCTTCATGCCCATCTCCAGCGCCGTCTTCACCGTCTCGCGGCGGATGAAGTCGCGGCCCTTGTTCTCGAACTGACGACGCTCGGCGATCGGCTGGGCGCCCGTTACGGCAAGCCCGAACCAGACCAGCCCGACCGGCTTTTCCGTCCGAACCGCCGTCCGGGCCGGCGATGCCGGTCACGGCCAGCGCGATGTCGGCGTGCGAACGCGCCAGGGCGCCCGCCGCCATTTCCAGCGCTGTCTCCCGCGAAACCGCGCCATGGGCGTCGAGCGTCACCGGCGAAACGCCCAGCATCTCGATCTTGGCGTCGTTGGAATAGGTTACGAAACCGCGGTCCACCACCGACGACGAGCCGGGAATGTCGGTGAGGGTGGAGATGATCATGCCGCCAGTGCAGGATTCGGCGGTGGCGGAAAGTATCTTGCGGCTGGCGCAGGCCTTGAGAAAGCGGTCCGCCAGTTCTCCGAGCTCGCTCATTCGGGTACATCTCCAGGATAGACCACGCTTGCCGTGGCGATTGCGGCGATGCCTTCCTCGCGCCCGACGAAACCGAGCTTCTCGTTGGTGGTCGCCTTGATGGAGATGCGCTCCCTCGCAATTCCGAGCATTTTCGACAGTGCCTCCGTCATGGCTTCGCGGTAAGGGCCGATGCGCGGCGCCTCGCAGATCAGCGTGACGTCGGCATTGGCGATGCGGCCGCTCTTCGAACGCACGACGCGTGCCGCGTGTTCCACGAAGATATGCGACGCGGCACCCTTCCATTGCGGATCGGAAGGCGGAAAATGGGTGCCGATGTCGCCGGCGCCGCAGGTGGCGAGCAGCGCGTCGGTCAACGCATGCAGGCCGACATCGGCATCCGAATGGCCCGAAAGCCTTTTGCCGTGCGGTATGGCGACGCCGCAAAGCGTGACATGATCGCCCGGCTCGAAGGAATGCACGTCGTAGCCGTTGCCGGTGCGCACGTCCGGGAAACTTTTGCGTCCGCCGGAAAGCCGCTCGTCGGCCATCGCGATATCCTTCGCCCAGGTCAGTTTGATGTTGTCCGGCGATCCCGGCACGATCCTTACCGGCAGCCCGGCCCATTCGGCGATCGCCGCATCGTCGGTGAAATCGCTGCGCCCGGCCGCGTATGCCTTTTCATGCGCCGCAAGGATCGGGCCGAATGGAAAGCCTTGCGGCGTCTGTGCAGCGTGCAGGCCGGTGCGCGGGACCGTCTCGAGCGATGGTCCCGTCAGCCGCCTGGCGCTTCAGCGTGTCGGAAACGGGCAGGGCGGGCAGGGCGCCGTGACCGGCATCGACCGCCGCAATGACCCGGTCGATCAATGCAGCGTCGACAAACGGACGCACGCCGTCGTGGATGAGCACGATGCCGGGTTTCTCGCCGTCGAGCGCCTGCAAGGCAAGCCGGGTCGATTCCTGCCGCGTCGGCCCGCCGGGCACGACGATGAATTCGCGGCTGAAATCGCCCGCGGCGGATCAGAAGCTCTTTATCGTCAGGATGGATCGCCACGGCGATGGCTGCCGATCGCCGGATGGCTGGCAAAAGCTTCGATCGTATGGTGGAGCACGGCACGGCCGCCGATCTTGCGATACTGCTTTGGACCTTCGTCGGATTGGCCGGCCCGCTCGCCGCGACCCGCGGCGACGATGACGACCGCGACCGTGCCCTTTGAAAGCCTGGATTTGTTGGTCTTTTCACCCATGCCGAGACGCATAGCGGCGGGCCGGGCGCAAAGGCCAGCGCAAAGCGCGTTTAACGAAATTTTTGAGCGTCTTCGCAGTTGCACAAATCCGCAAAACTGTCTAGGCAATGGGCAGCAAATGAAATTGCCCGGTTTTTGTGCATGACCTCGTTTTCCCAACTCGGCCAACCGCTCGCACGTCGGTGCGGTCGAAATCCGCAACCGTGTGTTTCTGGCGCCGATGTCGGGCATCACCGACGAGCCGTTCCGTTCGCGCGCGCATGTGCATGGCGCCGGGCCTCGTCGTATCGGAAATGGTGGCGAGCGGCGAACTGGCCAAGGGCCGGCTGGAATTGGACCGGCGCATCCGGCGGCCGGACATTCCCGTCCATATGGTGCAGCTTGCCGGGCGCGAGGCCGCTCATATGGCCGAGGCCGCGCGCATCGCGGCCGGCGAGGGCGCCGACATCATCGATATCAACATGGGCTGCCCGGCCAAGAAAGTGACCGGCGGTTATGCCGGCTCGGCCCTGATGCGCGAGCCCGACCACGCGCTGTCGCTGATCGAAGCGGTGATCGGCGCCGTCGACGTGCCGGTGACGGTGAAGATGCGGCTCGGCTGGGACGAAAGCGCGCTCAACGCGCCGCTGCTGGCGCGCCGCGCCGAGCAGGCCGGCGTCAGGATGGTGACGGTGCACGGCCGCACGCGCTGCCAGTTTTATCAGGGCAAGGCAGACTGGCGCGCGATCGCGCAGGGTAAAGCAGGCGGTATCGATCCCGGTCGTCGCCAATGGCGACGTGACCTCTGCGGCCGATGCGGCGCTTATGCTCGAACAGTCCGGCGCCGACGCGGTAATGGTCGGCCGCGCCAGCTACGGCGCGCCATGGACGGCGGCCGAAATTGCTGCCAGTCGGCGGGCGGTGCGGCGGCGCGAGGTATGCCTGGCAAGCGCCGGAAGAAATCGCCGACTATGTGGTCGACCATTACGAGGCGATGCTGTCGCTCTACGGGATCGAAAGCGGGCTGCGGCAGGCGCGCAAGCATCTCGGCTGGTATCTCGACCGTCACGCGACGGCGTTCTCGGCCGAGCTGCCGCAAGGCGATCATGACGGGCCTGGAGCCGCGCAGTGTAATCGCAGAGCTGAGGCAGGCTTTCCTCGCCGTAAAGCGCCGTCTCCAGTTGAGGAACGTCGCATGAACGTGACGGCAGCATCCATGCCGGGGCCGGCCGATGCCGCGCAGATCGTGCTCAACACGATCCGCCATCCCGGTGATCATGATCGGCGCGGATGGCTTCATCACCTTCGCCAACGCCGATGCGGAGGATTTTTTCCGCGCCAGCGCCACCATGCTCGGCCGCTACACGCTGTGCCAAGTTCGTGCCGTTCGGCAGCCCGCTGCTGACGCTGGTCGAACAGGTGCGGGAGCGGAAGCGCGCCGGTGAACGAATACCGTGTCGATATTTCCTCGCCGCGGCTCGGCATCGAGAAGATCGTCGACATCTATGTCGCGCCGGTGCCGGAACTGCCGGGTTCGGTGGTGATGATGTTCCAGGAACGCTCGATGGCGGACAAGATCGACCGCCAGATGACGCATCGGGGCGCCGCGCGTTCGGTGACAGGGCTGGCCGCCATGCTGGCGCACGAGATCAAGAACCCGCTGTCGGGCATCCGCGGCGCCGCCCAGCTTCTGGAGACCGCGGTTTCGGACGAGGACCGCGCGCTGACGCGGCTGATCACCGACGAGACCGACCGCATCGTCTCGCTGGTCGATCGCATGGAGGTGTTTTCGGACGAGCGGCCAATCGACCGTTATCCGGTCAACATCCATATCGTGCTCGATCATGTGAAGGCGATTGCCAAGAACGGTTTTGGCAAGGGAATCAAGATTATAGAGGATTATGATCCATCGTTACCTCCAGTCTATGCCAACCGCGACCAGCTGATCCAGGTGTTCCTGAACCTGGTCAAGAACGCGGCAGAGGCGATCGGCGGCGATCCGCAGGGCGAGATTACGCTGTCGACCGCGTTCCGGCCGGGTATCCGCGTTTCGGTGCCGGGCACGTCAGGACCGCGTTTCGCTGCCGCTGGAATTTTCCGTCCGCGACAACGGCCCGGGGGTGCCGGAGGACATCTTGCCGATCCTGTTCGATCCCTTCATCACCACGAAGCCGAACGGTTCCGGGACTCGGGCTCGCCCTGGTGGCAAAAATCGTCGGCGAGCATGGCGGCGTCATCGAGTGCGATTCGACACCGCGCGGCACCTCGTTCCGCATTCTGCTGCCTGCATGGAAAGAAGCGCCGTTCAGCGGCGAGAGCGACGGAAGGCTGGCCGATGAGCGTACGCGGAAACATCCTGGTCGCGGACGACGATGCCGCCATCCGCACCGTGCTCAACCAGGCGCTGTCGCGCTCCGGACACGACGTTCGCGTCACCTCGAATGCGGCCACGCTGTGGCGCTGGGTTGCGGCGGGCGAGGGCGATCTGGTCATCACCGACGTGGTGATGCCGGACGAAAACGCCTTCGACATGCTGCCGCGCATCAAGAAGGCGCGACCGGAACTGCCGGTCATCGTCATGAGCGCGCAAAACACCTTCATGACGGCGATCCGCGCATCGGAAACCGGCGCCTACGAATATCTGCCGAAACCGTTCGACCTCACCGAGCTTCTGACCATCGTCAATCGGGCGCTTGCCGAGCCGAAACGCCCGTCGGCCGAGCCGCGCGGCGACGATCAGCCCGAATCGATGCCGCTGGTCGGCAGTTCCGGCGCCATGCAGGACATCTACCGCATGCTCGCCCGCATGATGCAGACCGACCTGACGGTGATGATTTCGGGCGAATCCGGCACCGGCAAGGAACTGGTGGCGCGCGCGCTGCATGAATATGGCCGCCGCCGCAATGGGCCGTTCGTGGCGATCAACATGGCGGCGATCCCGCGCGACCTGATCGAATCCGAGCTCTTCGGCCACGAGAAGGGGGCCTTCACCGGCGCCCAGAACCGCTCGACCGGCCGCTTCGAACAGGCCGAAGGCGGTACGCTTTTCCTCGACGAGATCGGCGACATGCCGATGGAAGCGCAGACCCGGCTGCTCCGTGTCCTGCAGCAGGGCGAATACACGACCGTCGGCGGCCGCACGCCGATCAAGACCGATGTCCGCATCGTCGCCGCCACCAACAAGGATTTGCGGACGCTGATCAACCAGGGTCTTTTCCGCGAGGATCTTTTCTATCGCCTGAACGTCGTGCCGCTGCAGACTGCCGCCGCTGCGCGAGCGTTCGGAGGATATTCCGGATCTCGTCCGCCACTTCTTCAAGCAGGTGGAGAAGGAAGGCCTGCAGATCAAGCGGATTTCGAACGGCGGCGTCGAATTGATGAAGCGCTATCCGTGGCCGGGCAATGTGCGCGAACTGGAGAACCTCATTCGCCGGCTGGCCGCACTTTATCCACAGGACGAGATTTCCGCCGAAATCATCGACGCCGAATTGCGCACCGGCGATGCGCCGCCGCCATCCGGCGGAGGAGTGTTGCCCGACGATCTCTCGATCAATCAGGCTGTGGAGCATTATCTCCAGCGTTATTTCGCATTGTTCAAGGGCGATCTGCCGCCGCCGGGCCTTTATCAGCGCGTCCTTGCGGAAGTGGAATATCCGTTGATTCTCGCCTCGATGACCGCCACGCGCGGCAACCAGATCAAGGCTGCCGAACTGCTCGGGGTCAATCGCAACACGTTGCGCAAGAAAATCCGCGAGCTCGGCGTCAACGTTTACCGCGGCTCCAAGCAGAGCTACCGGCTAAAGATTTTTCCCGAGCACAGTTTTGTTGCATAATCGCCACAATGCGTTGCATAGATGCAACGGAATTCGTGGCTTTCAGAAGCGCAATGACGACTGACATCCAGACAGCGGCACGGCCGCTGTTTCCGAAATCGAGTTCCGAAACGCGCCGTCTCCTGGCCTTGCCGGGAGTGATCGCCGTTGTCGGCGCGATGCTGACCGCGGCGGTATCATTCGTCGTGCTGCTCGGCGGCGTCGAGCCGTATATCGCGCCGAACGAGAGAACAACGCTCGCGCGTCATCGCCGTCAACGCGGTCTTCGTGCTCGTTGCTGATCGCGCTGATCGGCCGCGAGGCGCACCGCATCCTGATGGCGCGGCGGCGCGGGAAGGCGGCCTCCCGCCTGCATGTCCGCATCGTTGCGATGTTCTCGCTGGTCGCGGCGATTCCCGCCATCCTGGTGGCGGTCGTGGCCTCGATCACGCTCGACATCGGCCTCGACCGCTGGTTCGAGATCCGCACCAAGACGATCATCAACCAATCGCTGTCGATCGCCGAAGCATACGTCCAGGAAAACGGCCGCACGCTGCAGAACACGACGCTGTCGATGGCCTTCACGCTGGACGAGGCCCGCTCGCTCTACAATCTCGACCGCACCGGGTTTCGCGAACTGATAACCCGGCAAGCCATCGGACGCGGTCTTGCCCACGCAGCTCTGGTGCGCAGCGACGGTTCGGTCATCGCGGCCGCCGCCACCAATGCCGATTTCGACATGCCGGAAATACCGGACGAGTGGATCCAGTCGGCAACCGAGGCGCAGCCCGTGCTGATCGAGCCGCGCAGCCGCAACATCGTCGGCGCGATCGTCAAGCTGCGCGAGATTCCGGACGCTTATCTCTACACGATACGACTGGTCGATCCCGAGGTGATCAAGGCGCGCCAGATCGTGCGCTCCAATGTCGACGAGTATCGCGGGCTGGAGGCGTCGCGGCCGACGACCCAGATCGCCTTCGCGCTGCTTTATCTCGGCTTGACGCTGATCGTCATCCTGGCCGCGATCTGGACCGGCATCGCCGTGGCCGACCGCCTGGTGCGGCCGATCCGCCAGTTGATCGGCGCCGCCGACGAAGTCTCGACCGGCAATCTCGACGTGTCCGTGCCGGTCAGAATCTCCGACGGCGATGTCGGCTCGCTCGCCGACACGTTCAACAAGATGATCCTGCAGCTGAAGTCCCAACGCAACGAATTGCTGCATGCGAAAGACGTCATCGACGACCGCCGCCGCTTCTCCGAAGCGGTGCTGGCCGGCGTCACCGCCGGCGTCATCGGCGTCGATTCCAACGGCATCATCACCATCGTCAATCGCTCGGCCGAGACCATGCTGGCGATTTCGGAGAAGGCGGCCGTCGGCCAGAATCTCTCGATCATCCTTCCGCATGTCGGCCGGGTGTTCGAAATCGGCCGCAAATCCGACCGGCCGGTCCATCGCGACCAGGTGACCTTCTACCGGGGCGGTGCGGAGCGCACCTTCAATGTGCTGGTGACCGTCGAGGAAGGAACCGAGGCGGGCGACAAGTCCTATGTCGTCACCGTCGACGACATCACCGACCTCGTGCAGGCGCAGCGCACATCCGCCTGGGCCGACGTTGCCCGCCGCATCGCGCACGAAATCAAGAACCCGCTGACCCCAATCCAGCTTTCGGCCGAGCGCATCCGCCGCCGCTACGGCAAGGTGATCACCGAGGACCGCGAGGTCTTCGACCAATGCACCGACACCATCATCCGCCAGGTGGCGGACATCGGCCGCATGGTCGACGAATTCTCCGCCTTCGCGCGCATGCCGAAACCCGACATGCAGACACTCGACCTGCGCGAGCCGTTGCGGGAGGCGTCGTTCCTGGTCGAGGTCAGCCGCTCCGACATAAGCTTCGAGCGGGCCTTCGGCAACGAACCGCTGATGGGCACGTTCGACAGCCGCCTGATGGCGCAGGCGTTCGGCAACATCATCAAGAACGCCGCCGAGGCGATCGAGGGCGGCGTGCGGGAAAGCGGGCGTCCGGGCGTTATTCAGGTTCGGGCCGGCCGCGAGGGCAACACGATCCGCGTCGATGTCATCGACAACGGCAAAGGCTTGCCGCGGGAGAATCGCCAGCGCCTGCTCGAGCCTTACATGACGACGCGCGAGAAGGGCACGGGGCTCGGCCTGGCGATCGTCAAGAAGATCGTGGAGGACCACGGCGGCAGACTGGAACTCCACGACGCACCGGCGGACTTCCATGAAGGAAAGGGAGCGATGATTTCGGTCATCCTCCCGGCCGCAACCGCACCGGCAGGTACCGAAAAGCAGCCGTCAAACGAAAAAGAAACTGAAAAGGTCGATAATGGCTTCTGATATTCTCATCGTCGACGACGAAGAAGACATTCGCGAACTGGTCGCCGGAATTCTGAGCGACGAAGGGCCACGAAACGCGCACTGCGCATTTGACAGCGACAGCGCTCTCGCGGCGATCGCCGATCGGGTTCCCCGGCTGGTTTTCCTCGACATCTGGCTGCAGGGCTCCCGTCTCGACGGCCTTGCGCTGCTCGACCAGATCAAGGTCATGCATCCTGGGCTTCCGGTCGTCATGATTTCCGGTCACGGCACCATCGAGACCGCGGTTTCGGCGATCCGTCGCGGCGCCTACGATTTCATCGAAAAGCCGTTCAAGGCGGACCGCCTGATTCTCATCGCCGAGCGGGCGCTCGAAACCTCGAAGCTGAAGCGCGAGGTTTCCGACCTGAAGCTTCGCAGCGGCGAGACTTTCGACCTGATCGGCATGTCGGGAGCGATGAACCAACTGCGCCAGACGATCGAGCGCGTCGCGCCCACCAACAGCCGCGTCATGATCATCGGGCCGTCCGGTTCGGGCAAGGAACTCGCCGCGCGCGCCATCCACGCGCATGTCTTCGCGCAAGACCGGGCCGTTCGTTTCGGTGAATGCGGCCACGATCACGCCCGAGCGCATGGAGATCGAGCTGTTCGGCACCGAATCGAATGGCGGCGAGCGCAAGGTCGGCGCCCTCGAGGAGGCGCATCGCGGTATCCTCTACCTCGACGAGGTCGCCGACATGCCGCGCGAAACGCAATCGAAGATCCTGCGCGTGCTCGTCGACCAGCAGTTCGAGCGGGTAGGGGGAACCAAGCGCGTCAAGGTCGATGTCCGCATCATCTCTTCAACGGCCCAGAACCTCGAGGCGATGATCGCCGAAGGGCGTTTCCGCGAAGATCTCTATCACCGGCTGGCAGTCGTGCCGGTGATGGTTCCGGGGCTTCCGGAGCGGCGCGAGGACATTCCTTTCCTGGTCGACCATTTCATGCGCCAGATCGCGCGCCAGGCCGGCATCAGGCCGCGCCGCATCGGCGACGATGCGCTGGCGGTGCTGCAGGCGCACAACTGGCCGGGCAACGTCCGGCAATTGCGCAACAACATCGAGCGGTTGCTGATCCTGGTGCGCGGCGAGGATGTCGAGGCGCCGATCAGCGCCGACCTTCTGCCCTCCGAGATCGGCGATGTCATGCCTCGCGCGCCGAACCAGTCCGACCAGCACATCATGGCGCTGCCGCTCCGCGAGGCCCGCGAAATGTTCGAAAAGGAATATCTGTTGGCCCAGATCAATCGTTTCGGCGGCAACATCTCGCGCACCGCCGAATTCATTGGTATGGAACGTTCCGCCTTGCACAGGAAACTGAAGTCGCTCGGCGTCTGAGGTCACTGCCGGTCCGCCGGCGCTCGGACGTGTCGCCGGTGCAAGCGTGCTCCATCAACTGATTGCAGATAAAGAGAAAATGCGCGTTCAGCTCATTCGCAATGCCACTTTGAAAATGAACTATGGCGGTGCGACGATCCTCGTCGATCCATACTTCGCGCCGCGCCACAGCCTGCCGTCCTTCACCGGCCGCTCGCCCAATCCCATGACCGAGCTGCCGGTTTCGACCGACGATATCCTGCGACGGCGTCGAATTGGTGATCGTTTCCCACCTGCACACCGACCATTTCTGCTCGGTCGCCAAGGAGATCGTGCCCAAGCACCTGCCGCTGATCTGCCGGCCGGGCGACGAGGAAACGATCCGCAAGGCGGGATTTCAGGACGTGACGCCGCTCGCCGACGCGCTGTCGTGGCGCGGCATCGAGATCACACGCAGGCTGGGCGAGCACGGCACCGGCGCCGTGCTCGAGAAGATGGGTCCGGTGATGGGGTTCAGCCTGTCCGCGCCCGGCGAGCCGTCGGTCTACTGGGCGGGCGATACGGTGTTCTATCCGCCGGTCGAGCGGACGATCCGCGAGACCCGGCCGGACGTCATCTTCACGCATTCCTGCGGGGCGCTCTGGGACGACACGCTGATCGTCATGGATGGCGCGCAGACTGTTGCGACCTGCGAGGCGGCAGCGACACGCGATCTTGTGGCGACGCATATGGAAGCGCTCGATCACGCGACGGTGGATCGCGCCGCTTTGCGTGCTTTCGCGGACAGCAAAGGGCGTGCCGGCGAGCAGGCTGCTCATCCCGGCCGACGGCGAGGTGATGGAATTTCCGTATCGCCGTCGCGGTAACCGTGGCGGCCACCTATGTAATTACCCTCCAAGCCCGACAGACGGGCAGTGAAGAAAGCCCGAGGGGTTCAGAAAAATGCCGCGCATCGCCTATGTAAACGGCCGCTACGTCGCCCACGCCGATGCTTCGGTCCATATCGAGGACCGCGGCTACCAGTTCGCCGACGGCGTCTACGAGGTCTGCGAGGTGGCGCGCGGTTATATCGTGGACATGAAGCGTCACCTCGACCGGCTGGGCCGGTCGCTGAACGAGCTCGGCATCGCCTGGCCGATGACGCGCAAGAGCGCTCGAAATCGTCTTGCGCGAGGTGGTCGGCCGAAACCGCGTCGTCAACGGACTGGTCTATCTCCAGGTGACGCGCGGGGTCGCCGGCCGCGACTTTGTGTTCCCGGCCAGGACATCAGGCCGGCGCTGGTGGTGACCGCCAGGAAGGTCGATCCCGCAATCGGCGCGAAGCGGGCCGAAAACGGCATCAAAGTCATCACCGTGCCCGAGAATCGCTGGGACCGGGTGGACATCAAGTCGGTCGGCCTGCTGCCGAACGTGCTGGCGCAAACAGCAGGCCAAGGAGGCCGGCGCTCAGGAGGCGTGGTTCGTCGATGCCGACGGCAACGTCAAGGAAGGCGGGTCATCGAACGCCTGGATCGTCACCAAGGACGGTTTCCTGGTCACGCGGCCTGCCGAGCACGGCATCCTGCGCGGCATCACCCGGACGACGCTGTTCGAGGTTGCGGCCAAAGCTCGGCTTGACGATCGAGGAGCGCGGCTTCTCCGTCGCCGAAGCCAAGGCCGCACGCGAGGCTTTCATCAGTTCCGCCACCACGATCGCCATGCCGGTTGTGGCGATCGACGGCGATCCCATCGCCAACGGCCACCCCGGCTCGGTTGCCCTTTCGCTGCGTCAGGCATTTTTTGACGTTGCGGAAAAAACTCAAGCCTGATAACCGCTTCGCCAGAACAGACATTTGGTTAATCTCTTGTTTCCTGTCGTATAGCAGCGGCGGGGATATATTTTGTGCGCTTGACATCGGCGTATTATTTTGGCGCACTGGCTGCGTTGCCCAGGGGATCGGCGAAAGAAAAGAAAAATGGCGGAACGATCGCAAAATCTTCAGGACTTGTTCCTGAATTCAGTTCGCAAGAGCAAGAACCCGCTCACCATCTTTCTCATCAACGGCGTCAAACTCACCGGAGTGGTGACGTCCTTCGACAATTTCTGCGTGCTGTTGCGTCGCGACGGACATTCGCAGCTTGTCTACAAGCATGCCATTTCCACCATCATGCCGAGCCAGCCGGTTCAGATGTTTGATGGCGAGGAAAACGGCCGGGAAGCCTGATTTTTGGCCAAAACGGAAAGCGCGGCGTCGAGTCGCGCAAGGCAGAAACGGCAACGATTCCGGCCACAGCGCCGGCGGATCGACCGGACGCGCCGTCATCATCGTCCCGATCCTGACGCGCGAGCGCCCCGAGGAGAATGCAGTCTTCCGGGCGGCCGCGGCTTTCGCGCTCGCCGGAGGCACGCCAGGAAGAAGCGGTTGGCCTGGCGCGGGCAATCGATCTCGACCCGGTGCATGCGGCGATCGTCAACGTCGCCGATCCGAAGCCGGCAACACTGATCGGTTCGGGCAAGGTCGACGAATTCGCCGAAATCGTGAAGGACGAGAAGGCGGAACTGGTCGTCGTCGACCATCCGCTGACGCCGGTGCAGCAGCGCAATCTCGAAAAGGCGCTGAACGCCAAGGTGCTCGACCGGACCGGGCTTATCCTCGAGATTTTCGGCGAACGCGCGCGCACCAAGGAAGGCACGCTGCAGGTCGATCTCGCACACCTGAACTACCAGAAGGGTCGTCTTGTCCGCAGCTGGACCCACCTCGAGCGTCAGCGCGGCGGCGCAGGCTTCCTCGGCGGTCCTGGCGAAACCCAGATCGAGGCCGACCGGCGCGTCCTGCAGGACAAGATCATCAAGCTGAAGCGCGAGCTGGAAACAGTGCGGCGGACCCGCGACCTGCATCGCGCCAAGCGCAAGAAAGTTCCGTTTCCTGTCGTCGCCATCGTCGGCTACACCAATGCCGGCAAGTCGACGCTGTTCAACCGGCTGACCGGGGCAGGGGTGCTGGCCGAGGATATGCTGTTCGCCACCCTCGACCCGACACTGCGGCGCGTGCGGCTGCCGCACGGCACCCCGGTCATCCTGTCCGACACGGTCGGTTTCATTTCGGATCTGCCGACGCATCTGGTGGCGGCTTTCCGCGCGACCCTGGAAGAGGTGGTCGAGGCCGACCTGATCATCCATCTGCGCGACATTTCCGATCCCGACACCGCCGCGCAAGCCGAGGATGTCGAGCAGATTCTGGCCGATCTCGGTGTCGATGCGTCGAACGCCGAGCGGGTGATCGAAGTCTGGAACAAGATCGACCGCCTCGACGACGCCAACCGCGAAAGGCTGCTCGATGAGGCGGCAGGCGGCCAGAAGGGGCCGCCGATCGCGATTTCCGCCATAACCGGCGAGGGCATCGACGCGCTCGCCGCAATCGTCGAGAATCGTGTTTCCGGTGACCTCGAAACCGTCGACGTGACGCTGGCGCCGAGCCAACTCGGCAGCATCGACTGGCTCTACCGCAACGGCGACGTTGTCGCGCGGACCGACAACGAGGACGGCAGCGTCTCCGTCACGCTGAAGTGCAACGGCGGCGGCACGCGCCGAGATCGAAAACAGGTTAGCGGCGTTAGGAAAACGAGCGGGTAGGCAGTTACTTCCTACCCTTCGCCTGCTGCCAAAGCGCTTCCATCTCGTCGAGCGTGGCTTTCTCCAGACTGCTTCCGGATTTTTCGAGTTCGCGTTCGACGTGGTGGAGCCGCGAGCGGAATTTATCGTTGGTGCCGCGCAGCGACGTCTCCGCGTCGATCTTCAAATGGCGGCCGAAATTGACCAGCGCGAACAGCACGTCGCCGAATTCATCCTCGATCGCTGCGTTGTCGTGTTTTTCCATCGCCTCCCGCAATTCGCCGATCTCCTCCTCGATCTTGTCGAGGATGGGCTTGGCGTCCTTCCAGTCGAAGCCGACATGCGCCGCCTTTTCCTGGAGCTTCAGCGCTCGGGTGAGGGCCGGCAAAGCTACCGGCACGCTGTCGAGGTAACCCTGGCCGTGATCTTCCGCGTCGCGGCCGCGGGCGAGGCGAGCCTGGCGCTTCTCGGCCTTCTCTTCCGCCTTGATCCGGTTCCACATGCCCTTGGCCATGCCGGCACCGCGCGCATCGTCGTCGCCGAAGACATGCGGGTGGCGGCGGATCATCTTGGTGGTGATGGCTTCGACCACGTCGCCGAAAGCGAATTCGCCCTGTTCCTCGGCCATGCGGGCGTGGAAGACGACCTGCAGCAGGAGGTCGCCGAGTTCGTCGCGCAGATCGTCGAGGTCGCCGCGCGCTATCGCGTCGGCGACTTCATACGCTTCCTCAAGCGTGTAGGGCGCGATCGTCTCGAAAGTCTGCTCGACGTCCCATGGGCAGCCGGTGACCGGCGTCCTCAGCGCGGCCATGATCTCGAGCAGGCGGGATATGTCTTTGGAAGGTTTCATCGGCGGATGCTAGCGCGGCGGCGCGCGTACGGGTACCGGCGGGGCGAGGGGACGGCTGCTTGTCCACAGCTGCCGTACATCCAGCCCCATGCTTCGCCAGGAGAAAAACATTCCGCCTCAAAGCAGTTACCTTGAAATGCAGTATGTTGACATAAAGATGTCTTTATGTGATTGCAAAGATGACCGTGTCGCATTAGGAAAAACCTATGTCGCAAACGAAATCCGCGCTCGATGCATTGTTCGGCGACGTCGCTGCGAAACGCGATGGGTCCGAAGTGCTCGCCGCGCTGACTGCCGCGGCGCGTGAGCGCATCCTCATTCTCGACGGCGCGATGGGAACCCAGATCCAGGGGCTCGGCTTCGACGAGGATCATTTCCGCGGCGAAAAATTCGCCGGCTGCGCCTGCCACCAGCAGGGCAACAACGACCTTCTGATCCTGTCGCAGCCGGCCGCGATCGAGGAAATCCACTACAAATACGCGATCGCCGGCGCCGACATCATCGAGACCAATACGTTTTCCTCCACGCGGATCGCCCAGGCCGACTACGGCATGGAGGACATGGTCTACGAACTGAACCGCGACGGCGCCCGCCTGGTGCGGCGCGCGGCGGTCCGCGCCGAACAGGAGGACGGCAAGCGCCGCTTCGTCGCCGGTGCGCTCGGGCCTACCAACCGCACCGCTTCGATCTCACCCGACGTGAACAATCCAGGCTATCGCGCTGTTACATTTGACGATTTGCGCATCGCTTACGCCGAGCAGCTGCGCGGCCTGATCGATGGCGGCGCCGACCTCATCCTGATCGAGACGATCTTCGACACGTTGAACGCCAAGGCGGCTATCTTCGCCTGCAACGAGGTGTTCGACGAAAAGGGCATCGATCTGCCGATCATGATTTCCGGCACCATCACCGATCTTTCCGGCCGCACCCTGTCGGGTCAGACGCCGACAGCCTTCTGGCATTCGGTACGCCACGCCAAGCCGTTCACGATCGGGCTCAACTGCGCGCTGGGCGCCAACGCCATGCGGGCGCATCTGGACGAGATTTCGGGCGTCGCCGATACTTTCGTCTGCGCTTATCCCAATGCCGGCCTGCCGAACGAATTCGGCGGATACGATGAAAGCCCGGAATTCATGGCCGAGCAGATCGAGGAATTCGCCAGGGAAGGGCTGGTCAACATCGTCGGCGGCTGCTGCGGCTCGACGCCGGAGCACATCAAGGCAATTGCCGAGGCCGTGAAGAAATATCCGCCGCGCGCGGTTCCCGAAATTGCGCCGCTTATGCGATTGTCCGGGCTGGAGCCATTCGTGCTGGCGGACGAGATACCCTTCGTCAATGTCGGCGAGCGCACCAACGTTACCGGCTCGGCCAAATTCCGTAAGCTGATCACGGCAGGCGATTACGCGGCCGCTCTCGAGGTGGCGCGCGACCAGGTGGCGAACGGCGCCCAGATCATCGACGTCAACATGGACGAGGGCCTGATCAATTCGCAAAAGGCGATGGTCGAATACCTCAACCTGATCGCCGCCGAGCCGGACATCGCCAAGGTGCCGGTGATGATCGACAGCTCGAAGTGGGACGTGATCGAGGCCGGCCTGAAATGCGTGCAAGGCAAGCCGCTGGTCAATTCGATCTCGATGAAAGAAGGCGAGGCGGCTTTTCTCAATCATGCGAAACTGTGCCGCGCTTATGGCGCGGCCGTCGTCGTCATGGCTTTCGACGAGCAGGGGCAGGCGGATACGCAGGCCCGCAAGGTCGAGATCTGCACCCGCGCCTACAGACTGCTCACCGAGCAGGCCGGCTTTCCGCCGGAAGACATTGTCTTCGACCCGAACATCTTTGCGGTCGCTACCGGCATCGACGAGCACAACAATTATGGCGTCGACTTCATCGGGGCGGCGCGGGAGATCACGCAGAACCTGCCGCATGTCCATATCTCGGGCGGCGTCTCCAATCTTTCCTTCTCTTTCCGCGGCAACGAACCGGTGCGGGAGGCGATGCATGCGGTATTCCTCTACCACGCCATCCAGGCGGGCATGGACATGGGCATCGTCAACGCCGGCCAGCTCGCCGTCTACGAATCTATAGAACCGGGCCTGCGGGAGGCCTGCGAGGACGTGGTCCTCAACCGCAGGAGCGATTCCACTGAGCGCCTGCTCGAACTCGCCGAGCGCTTCAAGGGAACCGCTGGCAAGGAGGCGAAGGAGCGTGATCTTGCCTGGCGCGAATGGCCGGTCGAGAAGCGGCTTGAACATGCGCTGGTCAATGGCATCACCGAATTCATAGATCAGGACACCGAAGAGGCTCGCCTCGCTGCGGAGCGGCCGCTGCATGTCATCGAAGGGCCGCTGATGGCCGGCATGAATGTCGTCGGCGACCTGTTCGGTTCAGGCAAGATGTTCCTGCCGCAGGTGGTGAAGTCGGCCCGCGTGATGAAGCAGGCTGTTGCGGTGCTGCTTCCGTACATGGAAGCGGAAAAGCTCGCCAATATAGCAAACGGCACCGGCGGCGACGAGCGCCAGACGGCGGGCACCATCCTGATGGCCACGGTGAAGGGTGACGTCCACGATATCGGCAAGAACATCGTCGGTGTCGTGCTCGCCTGCAACAATTACGAGATCATCGATCTCGGCGTCATGGTGCCGGCGACGAAAATCCTGCAAATCGCGAAGGAGCGAAAGGTCGACATCATCGGCCTGTCCGGCCTGATCACGCCGTCGCTCGACGAGATGGTGCATGTGGCGACCGAGATGGAGCGCGAGGGGTTCGACATCCCGCTGCTGATCGGTGGCGCGACGACCAGCCGCGTCCATACCGCGGTCAAGATCCATCCGCGCTACAACAAGGGGCAGACAGTTTACGTCACCGACGCCAGCCGCGCCGTCGGCGTGGTCTCCAGCCTGCTGTCCGCCGATGCCAAGGGTGGCTACGTGGAGGCCGTCCGCGGCGAATACAAGAAGGTCGCCGACGCGCATGCGCGTTCGGAAGCCGACAAGCAAAGGCTGCCGCTCGCAAAAGCGCGCGCCAACGCGGTGAAGATCGACTGGCCGGCCTATCAGCCGCCGAAGCCGAACTTCCTTGGCACGAAGGTTTTCGAAAACTGGGACCTGTCGGAACTCGCCCGCTATATCGACTGGACGCCGTTCTTCCAGACTTGGGAGCTGAAGGGCCGTTACCCGAAAATCCTCGATGACGAGAAGCAGGGGCCGGCCGCGCGCCAGCTCTTCGAGGACGCGCAGGCAATGCTGCAAAAGATCATTGCAGAGAAATGGTTCGCGCCGAAAGCGGTGATCGGCTTCTGGCCGGCCAATGCGGTGGGTGACGACATCCAGCTTTATGCGGACGAGGGCAGGGATCGCGACCTCGCCACCTTCTTCACGTTGCGCCAGCAACTCACGAAGCGCGACGGCAAGGCAAACGTCGCGTTATCCGATTTCGTCGCGCCCGAAGGAAAGCCGGACTACCTTGGCGGCTTCGTGGTGACCGCCGGCATCGAGGAGGTGGCGATCGCCGAACGCTTCGAACGAGCCAACGACGACTATTCGTCCATCCTGGTCAAAGCTTTGGCAGATCGGTTCGCCGAAGCTTTCGCCGAGCGCATACACGAGAAGGTGCGCAAGGAGTTCTGGGGCTACGCGCCAGACGAAAATCTTTCGCCCGAAGAGCTGATCGGCGAGACCTATCAGGGCATCCGCCCAGCGCCAGGCTATCCGGCACAACCCGATCACACCGAGAAGGCAACGCTGTTCAAGCTGCTCGACGCGGAGAAGAATGCAGGTGTAAGCCTCACCGAGAGTATGGCCATGTGGCCCGGCTCCTCGGTTTCAGGTCTCTATCTGGCACATCCCGAGAGCTATTATTTTGGCGTCGCCAAGGTCGAGCGCGATCAGGTCGAGGATTATGCTCGGCGCAAGAAGATGCCGGTCGAAGATGTTGAACGCTGGCTTGGACCTATCCTCAACTATGTGCCCACGGCGGCAACCATTGACGAGGCGGCATAAACAGAATGCACGGAAGAGCGGTCAACATACGCAAGCAGGCCGTAGCCAAGATCATTATCATTGTCGTTGCCGGCGTCAGCGCGTTCGGCCTGTTTATCGCCACTATGTTTGGGGTATTGCTCGTGGCCATTCCATACATGAACTCATAGTCCCGGAGGACGGGGCAAATTCCGCATCACGCTGGCTCCCTATTGGTAGAACACGGCATACCATCGACGCGGCACGAGGCAAGTGCCTCGATCAAACCCGCCGTCTTTCTGCCATCAGAAACACCGCAAGCACAAAGCACAGCAGGCCAAGGGACGCTGGCAGCCCCTGATGTCCGATCAGTTGCATCGCGAGGCCTGTCGCGGGCGAGCCCACCATGCCGCCGATGCCCCATACGAGCGCAAAGGCGGCGTTGCCCGCAATCAAGGCATGTCCGGCGAAACGCTCGCCGAGTTGGATCAGTGTCATGGTGTAGATCCCGAACGAAACCCCGCCCCAGATGAAAACGAGCGGCCAAATGAGCCACGAGTCGAAGATCGACGACAGAAGCAGGCAGCCGGCCACCGAGGCCAGGGCGCAGAACAACATGATCCGCCTGGAGCCGAACCGGTCGGCCAAGCGACCGAGCAAGATCTGCAACGCGGCATCGCCTGCGATGAAACAAGCGATCAGCGAAGCGATGCGGCTTTCGGCACTGCCGAGCGCCGCGCCATAGACCGCGAACAACGAAATCAGGGTCTGCTCGAACGCGGCTGCGGCAAAAACCGCGAACAACAGGAGCGGCGCCAGTGCGAAGAAGCCGCCGACCGATGTTGCCTCGCCATCGTGCGACATCTTCGGCAGGCGCGGCACCACCGCAAGCATGATCAGGCCGCAGAGAAGCAGAACCATGATGGCGACAATGAAGGGTGGCCAACCCTGCGTCCCGACAAAGCCGAGCGACAGCGGGCCGATGGCGAAGCCACCGGAAACGATCGCTGAATAGAGACCCATGATGCGGCCCCTTTGCGATGCGGGCGTGATCGAGATCAGCCACGTTTCGCTGATCACGTAAGCCGGCTTGGTGAAGAAGCCGAGCAGGAAACGCAGCGGCATCCAGGCCCAGACGTCTTCAGTCCACGCAATCGCGATCAGGGTGGCCGCCGCCAGAATCGAACACAGGATCGCAAGCCGCGCCTCGCCCACGCGCCGCGCCAGCGCTGGTGTGAGGTATGCGGAGACAATGAAGCCCAGCGGCATCATCGCCGCCGATAGGCCGATCAGGCCGGGCGCTGTGCCCTGGCGCTCGAGGATGAAGCTGAGAAGCGGATAGGTCACCCCCGCCGCCACTGCGCCCAACGTGACGGTCGCGATGAGGCCTGCCATCGCAGCCCATGGGATCCGATCCTCGAAAGATGCTGTCGTGCTTTCGGCAGTCATTGCAGCATTCGCCCTATGCTTGCCAGAAGGGCTTGGCGATCTCCGCCTTGACCTGCCGTCTTGTCAGACCGATATCGTCGATCAGATGGGGATTGTCCTTCGACATTTGCTCGAGTTCCCAGCGAACGCGTCATCCGCTCGCTCCATGTCAGTCGTCAACTATTTGCGTACGGGATGCAGGAAGGTGCATTACGTGACGAGAGGCCATCTGGCGGATGTCGGGCTTTCCCGGAGGCGCCGCCCCAATCGTGGTCCGACGCAGAGAGTATCGTTCTGGAACGTCCTATGCGTTCGGGTGAGGCCCGACTGAAAGGGGCTGAATGCGCGGGGCCCTGACGCGTCCGAAGTCAAGCTCGCCCGGATATGGTGGCGCCCATCACAAAGTTCCAGAGCGACCATATCGCGACTTTCAGATCTGCGTCCGCTACACCGGCTCTCGACAAGGTCTTGCTCAGCAGTATCCAGGCGGTCAAGAATGACCGGGCCTTGCCGCCCTTTCTCGGCTTTCCGCGATCGCCTCGCCGACGGCCGCATGCCCCATGCGGTGATCTTCGAGCCGGGCACGGCAGCACCTATCCCGGCCAGGACAGCAGCGGCCATGCCTTGGCTCCGACGCCATCCGCGTTGCGAGCCAGGAAGATGTCGCGCTCGTCGAGCACTGGGATTTTGATCTCGGCGGCCCGCTGTTCGACGGCAAGCCGACCTCATGCATCGACGCCGGCGACATCCCGACCGCGATGCATGACAATGCCGGCAACCGCGGCCCGGATCGAGGCGAAGACGCGCGAGATCCTGGCTTGCCGGCCGTACCGATCCTGCTCGGCGGCGACGATTCCGTGGTTATACCTTTCCTTGCCGGCTTCGTGGAGCCACGGCCGGTCTGGATCCTGCAGATCGACGCTCCATATCGACTGGCGCGACGAGGTGCATGGCGAACGTACGGCTATTCGAGCCCGATGCGCCGGGCGAGCGAGATGTCGCATGTCGCCGGCATCGTGCAGGTCGGCTCCGCAGCGTCGGCAGCGCGCGCCTCGCCGAAATCGAAGCGGCGCGGCACTATGGCAGCCGTTTCGTGACCGCCCGCGAAGTTCACGCCGAGGGCGTCGAAGGCGCGCTGCGGCATATCCCGGAGGGGGCGCGGGTCGTCGTCACCCTCGACTGCGACGGCCTCGATCCCGGCATCATGCCGGGCGTGGCGGCGCTACGTCCAGGCGGCCAGCCTACGGCCAAGTGATCGACCTGATGCGGGCCTCGGCAGGCCGGACCAGGTCGCAAGCTTACGACTTGTCGTCGAACTCGATCTTTCCGCGATTGAGGCGTCGGCCCTGACCGCCGGCGCCTTCTCGTCAATGCGCTCGGCGCCATTGTTCCGGTCCAAGTTGGCAATTGACCCGATCCTTCGAGGTGAGGCCTGGTCGTGCTTGACTACGGGTCAGCAGGATACGGCAGGAAGTCTCCGCAAATAGTTCGCGAAAAGGGAAACGGTCTATAGATACGCCGCATGCAGGGATCGCGCTTTGCCTTTGGTCAGTTCGTGCTTGATCCGGATGCGGGAACGCTCCTTCGCAACGATGTCCCCGTTGCCGTTGGCTACCGCGGGCTGAAGCTGCTTGCCGCACTCGTCGGACGGCCCGGCGAAATCCTGGGCAAGGCCGAGTTGATGGACGCGGCGTGGCCGGGCACGGCGGTCGAGGAGGGCAACCTCACCGTCCAGATCGCGCAGCTCAGGAAGCTGCTTGGTCCGGCCGGCGATGGCGGGCGGTGAATGGATCGTCACAGTCCCGCGCGTCGGCTACCGTTTCGCGGGCGCCGTCGAACAGCTCGGCGGCGCGAAGCGAAAACCTTTGCCGCTGCCCGGCAAACCATCGATCGCCGTGCTGCCCTTCGTCAATATCAGCAACGATCCCGAGCAGGGATCCTTCGCGGATGGGTTGACCGAAGACCTGATCACCGACCTGTCCAGGAACTCCGGCCTGTTCGTCATCGCGCGCAACTCGACCTTCGCCTACAAGGGAAAGGCGATGGACGTGCGCGGGATCGCCGAGGAGCTTGGCGTGCGCTACCTGCTGGAGGGCAGCGCAAGACGCGCCGCGGGGCGCGTGCGCATCAACGCCCAACTGGTCGACGCGGTGAGTGGCGAGCATCTGTGGGCGGAACGCTTCGATCGCAGCCTGGAAGATATCTTTGCCGTTCAGGACGAGGTCACGGCAAGATCGTGGAGGCGTTGCTCGGCCGGCTCAGCGCACCGCCGCCGCGTAATCGGCCCAAAAATCTCGAGGCTTACGATCTCTGCGTGCGGGCGCGAAAGCTGATGGACGACACGCCGCAGTCGGCGCGGGAAGCGCATCTGATGCTCACGCGCGCGGTTTCGCTCGATCCGGAATACGCCGAGGCCTATCGCTGGCTTGCCATGAACCACTGGATGGGATGGGTGCATTCCGGCGGACCAACGGAAGCGACCGTAAAGTTGCCTTGCAACTGGCGCGCAAGGCCGTGGCGATCGACCCCAACGATGCCGGCTGCCGCTGGATCCTGGCTTATCTGCTTGCCTATGAGCGCAGCTTCGCCGAGGCGGATGCGGAATTCGCCAGGGCGATCGAACTCGACCCGAACGAGGCCGACGCCTGGGCGGCATTGTCCGACATCGCGGTCCTGGCCGGGCGTGTTGGGGAGGGCATTGAGCATATTCGCAAGGCGTTCCGGCTGAACCCTTTTCCGGCAAGCTGGTACTATCTGGCGCTCGGCCAGGCACAATATGCGGCCGGCGAATACGAAGCCGCTGTCGAGACACTTCGCAGGGACGAGACCTATCGTACAAGCTCACGCCGTTTCCTGGCGGCAAGCCTTGCACAACTCGGCCGGCTCGACGAGGCTCGCGCCGAGGCCGAACTGTTCCTCGTCGGCAACCCTGATTTCACAATCCGCCACTGGGCAGCGACGGAGCCATTCCGCGACGCAGCGATGCTTGAGCATTTCGTCGATGGCTTCCGCAAGGCCGGTCTTCCGGAGTGACGCGCACAGTCCCGAAGGCGGGGAGCGTGGCAGCGCATAAGCGGAAGCGACATTCCTACTTTGCTCAATCCAGACATTTTAACTTAGCCGCTACACACAATGTCACAGCAATTTAAAGATGAGACAAAGTAGTCAACTTAGAAATGCGACATCATCCTATTCCTTATTACTGCGTTTGCAAGTTGATATATTTAGAGAGTACGCAGACGCATGCCGCCGACCGGCTGGAGCTGGTCGGGGTTGCGCAGGCCGGTCGGCGGCGGATGGCTTAAGTGCAAGAATAAACTTTAGCTTCGACACCCCGATCACTCCGCCGCTTTCAGCTGCGCAAGGGCTTGCTGCCGCCGGGCGATGACCACGGGATCATTGGTGAAATCCGTCTTCCTGCCAGGCGTCGTGCCGCGCTTTTGGTAGCCATTGCTTTGGCTGCCGTCGCGAATGCCGAACATATGGTCCGTCTGGCCGGTGCGGCGCGGTCCGCCCTTGCTGCGCTGTTGCTCGCGTCCGGCCTGCATCTCGGCCACCATCGCCAGCATGTCATCCAGGCGCTTGTTCTCGACCACCTCGGAGCGGTGCACCGAGCGCAGCGTGTCGAAGGTTCTGTAGGGCAGGGCGAACCCTCGTGCGTGATCTCGAGACGGCCATCGGGATAGTCGCAGACAATGACCTTCTTGCCGGCGAGCGCCTTGGCGAGATCCGGTCGGATCGAGAATGAACAGCACCTTGTCATAGCGCAGCGTCAGCGCCTGCGACAGCGTGCGGATCTCCTTGCGGCACATGGCGCCATCGAGGTTCTCATGCGCGGCAAGCGGCCGATGCATGTCCTTCGGATTGCGCGGTTCCTTGCCAAAGCGAAGATTGAAGTCGGCGATGAACTCCGGCGCATAGGCATTGGCCGCCGCGATCGTGTCGATGCCGCGCAGCCGCATTTCCTTGACCAGACGATCCTGCAGCGTCTGGTTGGCGCGCTCGACGCGGCCCTTGGCCTGTGGGGTGTTGGCGCAGATGATGTCGATGTTGAGCTCATAAAGCGCCCGCCCGAACTGCGTCAGGCCACTGGTCCGGTCCTTCTTGGAAGCATGGGTCGTGCGGAAGATGCCATGCTTGTCGCTGTAGAAGGCGAGCGGCTTGCCCCATTGCTGCAGATAGGCCTTCGTTGCGTGCAGATAGTCGAACGTGTTCTCCGAAGCCGGCAAAGCGCAGATGCAGCAGCTTGCCGGTGGCGTCGTCGATATAGACGAGCAGGGCGCATTTGGGGCCGCGGTTCTCGAACCACCAATGATGCGAGCCATCGATCTGAACCAGTTCGCCGAAACAGTCGCGCCGGCCGCGCGGCTGGAAAACCCGCTTCTTGCGTTCGCGACGCGACATCCAGAGGCCGGCTTCGGTCATCCATTGCCGCAGCGTCTCCTTGCTGACCGCAATCCGGTGCAGCTCGAGCAGCTTCTCGCGCGCCAGCGTTGGACCGAAATCCAGTAATGCTCGCGGATCAGATCCAGCGCGCATTGCGAAACTCCTCGCTGTGGCGCCGGTTGCTCGGCCGACGCGCGCTTCTTCGAAACCAGACCGTCGGCGCCGGCCAGGTCATAGGCTTGCAACAGCCGGTGCACCTGACTGCGACTGAGACCGAGCAACGCGGCCGCCTGGACGACAGCTCAGCGCTACGCTCACGAGATCTTCTGGATAACTTCGAGGCGATGCAATTCTTTCTGCGACATGGTGATCAAACAAGACATGACAACTCCGAACGCTCATGGTCTCGACCACGCTGAAGGTCGTCAGTCCTTCCTTCCAAACGTTGACGATTGACCAGCATGTCAAGAGGCGACGACTGTCGCATCTCTAACTGGCTCATACTGTCGCATCTACTAAAATAGCCGCTACACATAAAAGTCGCATAAGATAGATTATGGAACTGGAGCATGTGAGGGAAATGCCGAAATTCCGGGCTTTTCCGCCTTCCGGCGCCGGCCTGCGAAGCCGCTGCTGTTATCCAGCCAGCGCTGCTGTTCTCGCCTCGGCGGCAGCGATGAGTGCTTTCGGTTCGGCAGCGAACACAGCGTCGTGCGCGCCGGCCGCAGCCCACACCACATCGAACTGAAGCAATGCCTCGTCTGCGAACGCCAGGATCGGAGTGAGATGACCGATCGGCGCGACGCCGCCGATGGCGAAGCCGGTTTCATCGCGTATGTGGCGCGGATCGGCATGCTTCAATGTTTCGCCGGCCAGTTGGGCAGCCTTGGCGAGGTCAAGCTGGTTGGAACCCGAGACCAGGAACAGAAGCAGCCTGCCGCTGGTTTCACCCTGGAAAATCAACGATTTGACGATCTGCGCGACGGTGCAGCCGCATTGCGTCGCGGCTTCCTCGGCCGTCCTGGTCGACGCGCCCATGCGGCGGATTTCGATCTCAAGCCCGGCCGCGGCGGCGGCGGCGCTGACACGATCAATGCTGCCGGCCATGAACTTTCTCGCTCATCATTATGATTTTAAAGAGATTTCTATCGTCATGCTATCATAACCCGGCTCGACGTGATCCGGCGTTTCGTTCATCACCGTCGCATAGTCCAGCGGGACGTGCATGTGGGTCAGGATGGCACGTTTCGGCCCGATTTTGTCGATCCACGCAAGCGCCTGGCCAAGCGAAATGTGGCTTGGATGCGGCCGGTATTGCAGCGCGTCGATGATCAGAATATCGAGGCCGGCGAGTTTTTGCACGGTGGGCGCGGGGAAGTCGCTGATATCCGGGCAATAAGCCAGGCCGCCGATCCGGAAACCCAGCGAAATGATGTCGCCGTGGATCTGCGGCAGCGGCTCGAAGGTGAGGGTACCCCCCTCTCCTTTTATGACGATCGGCGCGCCATGCTCGATGATGTTGGCCTTCAGGATCGGCGGATAAGAGCTGCCCGGCGGCGTATCGAAACAATAGCCGAAGGCTTCCTTGAGCCGCTCCAGCGTCGGCATGTCGGCAAAGATATCCATCAGCCGGCGCTGTTCGACGACGTAGCCGCGCAGATCATCGATGCCGTGGATGTGGTCGGCATGAGGGTGCGTGTAGATCGCCGCGTCGAGCCGGGTGACGCCGGCCATCAGCATCTGCGCACGGAAATCCGGACCGGTGTCGATGACGACCCGCGTCACGCCGCCGTTTTCCGCGATGCGCTCGACCATGGCGGCGGCGCGCGTGCGGCGGTTCTTCGGGTTCTCCGGATCGCAATTGCCCCAGTCGCCGGTAATCCGCGGCGTACCGGGCGACGAGCCGCAGCCGAGCAAGGTGAAGCGCAGCCGGTCGGCCACGGTTCAGAGGGCCTTCTTCGCGGGTCGCGGCATTTTTGCGAACAGCCGGAAAAAGTTGTCGGTGGTAATTGCTGCGATCTCGGCGACATCGACACCGAGCGTCTCGGCAAGCACCGTCGCCGTATAGGCGACATAGGCCGGCTCGTTGCGCTTGCCGCGAAACGGCTGCGGCGCAAGGTACGGCGCGTCCGTCTCGACCAACAGTCGGTTGCGCGGAATTTCCTTGGCGATTTCACGCAGTTCGTCCGATTTCTTGAAGGTCAGAATACCGGAAAAGGACACATAACCGCCGAGCTTCACGCCGGTCTCGGCCAGCGCGCGCCCGGACGAAAAGCAGTGCAAAATGAAGGGGAAGGCCCCCTTCCCCGTTTCGTCTTCGAGGATCGCCGCCATGTCGGCGTCGGCGTTGCGGGAGTGGATAACAAGCGGCAGGCCGGTCTGGCGGGCCGCCGTGATATGACGCCGAAAGCTTTCCGCCTGCGCCTCGCGCGGCGCGCGATCGTAGAAGTAGTCGAGGCCGGCTTCGCCGATCGCCACAACTTTCGGATGCTGCGATAGCCGGACGAGTTCTCCGGTGGTTACATCCAACTCTTCGGCGGCGTTGTGCGGATGCGTGCCGACCGAGCAATAGACTTCCTCGTGGCTCTCGGCGATCTTGAGGATCGACGGGAAACGCTTCACTCGGGTCGAGATGGTAACCATGCGGCCGACGCCGGCGGCGACCGCGCGTGCTATCACCGCGTCGCGCTCATCGGCGAAATCCGGAAAATCCAGATGGCAGTGGCTGTCGACGAGCATTTTTCGACGCCTGCCTATGCCGGTTCCGCCGGTTCGACGTAGCGCGGGAACACCGCTGCCGGCGCCGGCAGCGGCGTGCCGGGCTTCAACGCATGCTCTTCACCAAGATGCGCGAAATCGCGGTCTTCCGGCGCCGCGGCCAAAAGATCGAGCAGCTTCGCCGCCGAGCCCGGAATGTAGGGCTGGCAGAGGATCGCAACGCGGCGGATCACCTCAGCGGTTGTATAGAGCACGGCCTCCATGCGGACTGGATCGGTCTTCTTCAGCGCCCACGGTGCCTCTCCGGCGAAATAGCGGTTGGCTTCCGCCACCACACCGAAGATCGCCGCCAGCGCATGATGGATGCCCTGCTCCGCCATCGCCTTGCGCGCGGTCGAAAGCGCTGCAGTCGCCTGGTCGAGGATGGCGCGGTCGGCGTCGGTTTCGGCGCCGCGCTGCGGCACCACGCCGCCGCAGTTCTTGGCGATCATCGACAGCGAGCGCTGCGCCAGATTGCCGAGATCGTTGGCGAGGTCGGCATTGGTGCGGTTGACGATGGCGTCGTGGCTGTAGTTGCCGTCCTGGCCGAAAGGGATCTCGCGCAGCAAGAAATAGCGCATCTGGTCAAGCCCGTAGTGCTCGACAAGTGCAAACGGATCGATGACGTTGCCGACCGATTTCGACATCTTCTCGCCGCGGTTGAACACGAAGCCGTGCCCGAAGACGCGCTTGGGCAATTCGATGCCGGCCGACAGCAGAAAGGCCGGCCAGTAGATGGCGTGGAAGCGCACGATGTCCTTGCCGATGACATGCACGTCGGCCGGCCAGCAGATGCCAAAGCGGCGCGTTCTCGTCCGGATAGCCGACGCCGGTGATGTAGTTGGTCAGCGCGTCGACCCAGACATACATGACGTGCTTCTCGTCGCCCGGCACCGGCACGCCCCAGTCGAAGGTGGTGCGCGAGATCGACAAATCGTGCAGGCCCGACTTGACGAAGCTGACAACCTCGTTGCGTCGCTCCGGCGGGGCGATGAAACCCGGCTGCTCGTCGTAGAGCTTCAGGAGCCTGTCGCTGATAGGCCGACAGGCGGAAGAAGTAGCTCTCCTCCTCGACCCATTCGACCGGCGTGCCCTGGCCGCCATAGCGCACGCCGTCGGCGCGCACCTCCGTCTCGTTCTCGTCGTAATAGGCCTCGTCGCGCACCGAATACCAGCCGGCATAGCCTCCCTTGTAGATGTCGCCATTGGCCTCCATCGCCTTCCAGATCGCCTGGCTGGCGGCATAGTGGCGCTTCTCGGTAGTGCGAAAGAAATAGTCGTTGGAGATGTTCAGCGCGTTGGCCATGCGCTCGAACTCGTCAGAATTGCGCTTGGCGAGGTCGCGCGTCGGAATCCCTTCCTGGCGTGCCGTCTGGAACATCTTGATGCCGTGCTCGTCGGTGCCCGTCTGGAAGTAGACTTCCCTGCCGTCGAGGCGCTGGAAACGCGCCAGCGCGTCGGTGGCGATGAGCTCGTAGGCGTGGCCGATATGCGGCTTGCCGTTCGGATAGGAAATGGCAGTGGTGATGTAGAATTTTTCGCGGGACATGAAGAAGCCGGTTCAGAATGCAATCGTAAGCCGCCGGAGATAGCGCATCGGGCCGGCGATTGCCATACGCGATGGGAGATGGGCGCGCTGGTGGTGAAAATCCGAGGCTTGGCACCTAAGCAGCATTGCGGTTAAGCCCTCTTGCGGTCACCACGCTGTACCTTTCGGAGCTCGCGATCGGGTGGGATTGCGGATCTTGGCCATAGCGATTGGACATGCAGGCAGAAAGGGGTAGGCTAACTCTATCGTCTGCTGGATTTTGGGCGCGGACGGCTGGGAGACTTTGCTGGTGCTCTTGCCCCTCCATGGGAAAGAGCCATGTCTGGCAACCCGCAAACTCTCACGAGTTCGAATCGCATTCTGTCACGCCTCGCTCCCAGGGACATCGGCTTGCTGACGCCGCATCTGCGGCCGGTAGAGCTTCCCGTCCGCTTCCCGCTTGAGCGCCGCAATCGGCCGATCGACTATATCTATTTCATCGAAAGCGGCTTGGCGTCGGTCGTCGTGAACGGGGTGGACGGGCGCGGTGTCGAGGTGGGTCTCATCGGGCGCGAGGGCATGACCGGGCTGGCCGTGATAATGGCCACGGATCGAACGCCGCACGAGACCTTCATGCAGCTTTCAGGTGCCGGCCAGCGCCTCGACGCGGCAAGCCTGCGCGAGGCGATGGAGCAAAGCGCCGGTCTGCGCCACGCTTTTCTGCGTTACGGGCACGCTTTTTTTGTACAGACGGCGCATACGGCGATGGCCAACGGACGAAGCAAGATCGAAGAGCGATTGGCCCGCTGGTTGTTGATGGCGCACGATCGGGTCGATGGCGACGAACTGACGCTGACGCATGAGTTCCTTGCGCTGATGCTTGGCGTGCGCCGCCCGGGCGTCACCATTGCGCTTAATCTCCTGGAAAAGAGCGCCCTCATTCGGGCCGAACGGGGTGTGATAACGATCCTGGACCGTCAAGGTCTCGAAGAAACCTCGAACGGTGCCTACGCGATGCCGGAAGCTGAATTTCAGCGGCTGTTCGGGTAACCGGGCTTGCGCACTGTTCGATTTCGGACAGAGTTCGCAATTGACGAAATTTGCATCGGGCGTAGAGATGTATCAATGCGGACAATGGGGCGAAGCCCGATATTTTCCGGTGTTTTGCGGCAGCGGTGACAGCGGGAACTGCACCAAGATCCGCGGGGATTTGTGCCATGTTAACTCGGCTCCCCCAGACGGACGGCTGCATTATCCAACCGGAAGAGCTTGGACTCCTGCAGCGCATTTTCGATGATTTCTGTGCCTCAAAGGGCATTGAACACAACTCGGTCGCGGCGACAGATACCGCATTTTTTCTGATTTCCATTACCAGAATGGGGTGACGGACAAGGAACGCCTTCGTCTAGCAATCGGATTACAGGGTGCGGATACGTAGGCTATCCACCCGAAGTTCGCAGTAAGAGGCGTCGCATTGCAGGGCGCGACGCAACAGCGTGAGAAAATTTCCTGAACGATTTTGTCGGAATCGCGTTCGGCCGTTCGTCTATGGGACGAGGCAGGGCAACCTGCCCGCCCGAAGACCGTTACAGAATGTTGGGAAACAAGGCCGGAATCCCGGCTCCAGACCGAAAAGGACAAGTTATGGCGAAGATTGCCAAGAACACCATCTGCCTGTGGTACGACAAGGACGCCGAGGAAGCCGCGCGCTTTTACGCAGAGACTTTTCCCAACAGCGCGGTGAGCGCCGTGCAACGCGCGCCCGGCGACTACCCGTCCGGCAAGGAGGGCGATGTGCTGACGGTCGATTTTACTGTCTGCGGCGTGCCCTGCGTTGGCCTCAACGGCGGGCCCCATTTCAAGCACAACGAGGCGTTCTCCTTCATGATCTCGACGGAAGACCAGGAGGAGACCGACCGCTACTGGAACGCCATCGTCAACAATGGCGGCAAGGAGAGCGAGTGCGGCTGGTGCAAAGACAAATGGGGCGTTTCCTGGCAAATCACGCCGCGCGTGCTGCTGGAGGCGATGGCGGCCGGCGGCGCCGAAGCCAAACGCGCCTTCGACGCCATGATGACGATGCAGAAGATCGATGTCGCTAAGATCGAGGCGGCGCGACGCGGCTGAGGCTTTCCCCGATCGACGGGAGGGGGAAGCCGCCCTGCGGTGTATTCCCCCTCTCCGCGTCGCTACGCTAGGCACCTCTCCCGCGCTTCGCAGGGCGAGGAAATGCGGGCAACGCGCGCTAGATGGAACATTTCGCCACGGATATGTGTTCAACAGGCAACCGCAAAATCGTGAAGTGAAGGAATTCGGATGCCGGTCGCCAAGGCGCAGATGATGATCCGCAAGCCCGTCGCTCAAGTTTTCCAATCGCTGATCGATCCTGCGATCACGTCCCGCTTCTGGTTCTCCAAGGGCGCAGCGCCTCTGGAGGTTGGCAAAAGGATCCGGTGGGATTGGGAGATGTACGGCGTGCACACGATCGCCGACGTGAAGGAGATCGAACGGGATAAACGAATCCTGATCGAGTGGAACGGTCCCGAAAACCCGAGTTCTCGTCGAGTGGACGTTTGAGGCAAAGGGCGACGGCCAGACCTTCGTGACAGTCAGGAATTGGGGGTTTTCCGGCGGAGTTGACGAAGCGATAAACTCCACCGAAGGGTTCACGAATCTCCTGGCAGCCATGAAATTCTACCTTGAGCACGGCATCGAACCGAACCTGGTCCTGGATCACGCGCCGGACGCGCGCGTTGCCTGAAGCAGGTCCTCCTACAGTGCAGCAGTTTCGGCATCGAAGATGGGCTCGAAATCAGAAACTACGGCTCTACCCGCGCATCGCGGCGTTGAGCGCGTGGATGACGCCGAGCACATGCTGCTTCTTGTCGAGATTGTAGGTCTCGGCGTCGTCGATGGTCTGCAGCGCAGTCTGCCAGAATTCAGACAGCCGGGCGGCGCGCGCCATGTCCCCTGCCCGCGCGGCCTCGCTTGCGGCATCGGTGACGACGTCGAGTACATGCCGGTTGAAAATGGCGAACTGGATCGTCTGGTCGCGGGCGGCGACCGCATCAGCCAGCCTGTGCGCCTTGGCGACGTCGACCGATTTGGCCGCGGCCAGCTTGTCTATCGCTTCGGAAATTTCGAGCCCGCCATATTGGGTGAGCAGGATGGCGTTTCGCGGGCTGCCGCCGGCACGCTCGGCAATCATAGCCTTCGCCGCATCAGTTTCCGGCAAACCGGCGTCAAATCCTTCCAGCACTGTCGCCAGATCGTCCGCGCCGAGCGGCTGCAGCAGGATCGTCTGGCAGCGCGACCGGATGGTCGGCAACAGCCGGCCGATGGAATGGGTGATCAGGATGAAGAGAGTACGTGAGGGCGGTTCTTCAAGATTTCTTAAGCAACGCATTGGCGGCGTTGGTGTTCATGTCGTCGGCTGGATCGACGATGACGATCCGATAGCTGCCGTCATGCGAGGTCATCGACAGGAATTTGCTGACCTTGCGGATCTCGTCGACCGTCACCACCGACTTGAATGCCTTGGTCTTTTCGTTGACCGGCCGGGTCAGGTGCAGCACCGACGGATGCGCGCCGGTGGCGATCTGGCGGGACAGCGACGATGCCGGATCGGGTATCGCGAATTCGTCCGGGGCCGTCGCCGGCGACGGGTGCTTCAAAAGGTGATGCGCCAGATGGAAGGCGAGCGTCGCCTTGCCGATGCCCTGGGGGCCGGCGAACAGCAAGGCATGCGGCAACTTGCCGGCCCGGTAGGCGCCGGCCAGCATCCTCGCGGCCTGCCCGTGGCCGACGAGCCGCGCATTTTCCGCAGGTTCGGGGATTCCCTCGATCGTGTCGAACTGTTCGGGCGCCAGGCGTTCGAAAATCATTGGCCGGCCAGTGCCTTCGGTTGGGCGCCGGCTTTGTCGAGAGCGGCGAAGGTGGCTTTGGCAATGGACTTCTCGACACTGGCCGGAGTAGCGGAGGCGTCGATCACCACGCAGCGCTCCGGTTCCTTTCGAGCGATCGCCAGGTAGGCGTCGCGGCGGCGTTGATGGATCGCAAGCGTTTCCTTTTCGTAGCGGTCGGCGGCGTCCGGCCCGCGCCTTGCCGTGGCGCGGCGAAGTCCTTCGGCCGGATCGAGATCGAGTATCAGCGTCAGGTCGGGAATCATGCCGTTGATCGCCACGCGCTCGAGTTCTGCCATGAAGGCCGGGTCGAGATCGCCGGTAACGCCTTGATAGACGCGCGAGGAATTGAGAAAGCGGTCGCATAGCACCACGGCGCCGCGCTCCACCGCCGGGCGGATCACCTGCTCGACATGATCCGAGCGCGCCGCGGCGAAGAGGATCGCCTCCATTTTCGGGCCGAACGGCTCCGCCGCGCCCGACAAGAGTACGTGGCGCACCGCCTCGGCGCCCGGCGAGCCGCCGGGCTCGCGCGTTACCACGACGTCGAAATCGCGGCCGCGCAGCTTGTTGGCGAGGCGGGCGATCTGGGTCGATTTGCCCGCCCCCTCCCCGCCTTCGAAGGTAATGAAAAATCCGCGCGCCAAGCCGGCCTTCCGTCGCGTCCAACGCGGCGCCAGGAAGGCGCCGCTTCATGCAGCATAGTTGGTGTCTTATGCCGCCAGATGCCATAGGTCCATCGGCAAGCGGACCGGCGCGCTACTTTGCCGTGCCGAGGAGAAGGTCGAGATCGACCGCTTCCGCCATCGCCTTGTATCCGGCGTCGTTGGGATGAAGGTTGTCGCCGCAGTCGTAGTCGTCGCGGATGTAGCCAGGTCTCGCCGGGTCCTCCATCACCTTGTCGAAGTCGATCACCGCGTCGAAGCCCCCGCCGTTGCGGATCCAGTCGTTCACCGCGACGCGGATCCTTTCCTTCTCCGGCGTGTAATAACCTTCGGTCGGCTCTCCCTTGAACGTGTCGGCGAACGGGGTCAGCGTCGCGGCGACAATGCGTACGCCATGGGCATGCGCGCGATCGATCAGTTGTTTGTAGCCGGTGATGATGTCTTCGGCGGTCGGTTCATCGTCATCCGGGGTGATCGCCTTTTCGCCGGGCCAGCCGATATCGTTGATGCCCATCATGAGGACGACGGTCGACAGGCGGGGATGGCTAAGCACATCGTCATCGAAGCGTGCGAGCGCATTGATGCCCATGCCGTCGGTCAAGACGCGATTGCCGGAGAACGCTTCGTTGACCACTGCGACGTTGGCATGGTTTGCCTTCTGCAGTCGCTCGGCGACAAGGTCCGGCCAACGGTTGTTGGTGTCGGGCGTCGAACAATTTCCGTCCGTGATGGAATCGCCGAAAAACACGATCGAACGGGAATCCTCAGCGGCGTCCACCAGGATGTCGCTCAGGAACAGGCGCGACTTCAGCGTGCTGTCGACCTTGACCGTCGCATCCCTGGTGAAATCGCCCGGGCCGGAAATGTAGGCGGTCTGCACACCATCCCAATGAACCGAGGAAAGCGCGGTCTTTTTCGGCAGGAAAATGCTGACCGAGAGTTCGGACAGCGCTTTTGCCGGCAGATCGACGGGATCGCTGACGATGGGTGCTCCCGCCGGAACCACCACGGAGCTCTTGCCGCCCCAGGTAAGTGGCTTCACGGTCGCCTCGTCGACGCTGCCGTCCTTGCCGGCAATTCCGACACTGCCGGTGCCGATCGTCAGCGGCTTGTCGCCGAAAGCATTGGACAGGACCACCCGAACGGAATTGCCGCCGACGCTAATGCGGGCAGTCTGGCGGACCGTCTGGTTTTCAAGCACCTCCGGTACCCCGAAAGGCGCCGGAAGATCGTCCGACCAGCGCGGCGCGGGCGTGGCGGCCCATGTGGTGATCCAACCCTCCTGCTCGGCATTTTGGGCTGTTGCCGGCGAGGGCGCGATCGTAGAACCGGCCGCGAAGGCCCCGCATAGCGTGAGAGCCTGAAGCCAAGGCAATCTCAGCCCCGTTCTGCGGGAAAATGTCGATGAATTTTTATCTTTGAAAATAAACCAGTTGGGCAGCATTTTTCATCTCCTCCTCGCCGAGACACGCTCGGGTGATGCCGCCGCCCGCCGCATTATTGCCGCCGGCGCTGGAAATGAAAATAAAACTTCCGTTTGAATTCACGTGACAGTTCGCGTCGGCTTTGTGCGAATACCGGTGGGTCAGCGCATCCAGCCGACCAGCAGCTCTCCGACGGCGTCCCAGGCGCGCTGGTGCAGCGAACCGACACCAACGCTTTCGGCCGTGAACAAGGGCGTTTCCTGGCTCAGCGTGTCGCCGATCCAGATACGCAAGGTGCCGACCTGCATGCCTTCCTCGACCGGCGCCGCCAGCGGGCCTTCGTAAACGATGCGGGCAATCAGCCGGTCCTTGTTGGTTAGCGGAACGAAGATCGCGACAGGCCCCTTCGCCTTCAGCCGCACGCCCGACTTTTCGCCGCCAAACACCTGGGCCTCGCCGACAGCTTCGTCGTTGGCGAACAGTTCGGTTTTCTGGAATGCGCGGCTGCCCCATTCCAGCAATTTCCGGGCTTCCTCGGCACGCTCGCGCTCGCTGGTCATGCCGCTCATCGCCATGAACAACCGCTGGCCGCCGCGGCTAACCGAGCCGACAATGGCGTAGCCGGATTCCTGGGTGAAGCCGGTCTTCATGCCGTCGGCGCCGATGTCCATGGTGAGCAGCGGGTTGCGGTTTCGCTGGTTGATCTTGTTCCAGGTGAAATCGGGCAGGCTGTAGAATTTGTAGAATTCCGGATATTCGCGCCAGATATGGACCGCGAGCTGCACCAGTTCGCGTGCCGTCACCACCTGCCCTTCCGCCGGCAGACCGGTGGAGTTCTTGAACACCGATTGCTTCAGCCCGATTTTGCGGGCTCGCTCGGTCATCAGCGCGGCGAAGTTTTCCTCGGAGCCCGCCATGCCCTCGGCGATGATGATGCAGCCGTCATTCGCCGATTGCACCACCACGCCCTTGATCAGGTCCTCGAGACGGATGGTCGATTTGAGCGCCGCGAACATGGTCGATCCGCCCGAACTGGCGCCGCCGGTTCGCCAGGCGTTTTCGCTGACCTGGAATTTGTCCTCCAACGTCAGCCGGCCGGCCTTGATCGCGTTGAACACCACCTCCATCGTCATCAGCTTGGCCAGCGAGGCGGGCGGAACGGGCGTGTCGGGGTCCTTCGAGAAGAGGACCGTTCCGGTGTCGGCATCGATCATGAAGGCCTGGGTGGCCTTCGTCTCGAAAAGCTGGGCATGGGCGGTCGCGAGCGGCGTAGCCACGAACAGCAGCGCAGCAAAAGCCGGCCACCGGAAGAACCGCGAAAGATGCTGGAATGAGATCACTGCCCTGCCCGCCCAATTCCGGCCCAGACAGCAGGCTAACAGCATGAAGCCCGCGGAACCAACAATTTGCGAGATCGGCACGGCGTCACCCTAAATCGGGAGCCGGGAATCAGTTGCGAACGGTCATTGCGTCGGGCGCACCGTTCGCCCATGCGGTTTCGAGCAATCCGTCGAGATCCAGGCGGCCGTCCGGATAAACGTTGACCGTGTACCAGGCGGCGGCGCCTGCTTCCGATTTCTCCAGAACGGTGCGTCCGTGCACTGAGAGAGCGCTCAAGACCGCGCGCGCCTCCGGTTCCGATTCGAACGAACCGGCAGCGATGTAGGCGCCCGACGTTCCTGAAACGCCGGAGAGGTCAGGCTGTTTCCAGGAGGCGGCCGGTCCGGTCGCGGTCATGCCGTGCGCCCCAAACGCGGCAAAGGCACGCGTCGCGGCGGAAGCCCGCTCGCCGGCATAAGACATCGTGGCGAAGGCGACCTGGATTTCCGGAACGCCAAAACTTTCGAACGGCCGTTCCGGCGCGATCGGCCCCTGCGCCGGCAACTGGAAATCTCCTGCGGTGCTCATCGTTGCCATCGCCGGCGGCGCGTCGGAAAGCGTTCCGGGAAATGCCGAAGCGGTCCGGCTGGCCCCGAGGCCTGGCGTCGGGCCGTTCATGGCGATCATCACGCCTTCGGGCAAGCCGTCGGAGGGATCCGGCGCCTGATTCCCCGGGCGATAGGAGGCCACGAGATACTGTTCGTCGCGGCCGTCCAGCGGAGCGCGGCCGACATATTCGACCTCGACCTTGGCGGTGCCGCTGTGCGTATAGTCGAGAAGTTCGGCGGCGCGCTTGGAAAGATCGATGATGCGGCCGCTGTGATAAGGGCCGCGGTCATTGACGCGGACGATGATCGAGCTGCCGTTCTTCTTGTTGGTGACGCGCGCATAGCTCGGCAGCGGCATCGTCGGATGCGCCGCGGTCAGGTGCGTCATGTCGTAGATCTCGCCGTTGGCCGTCAGCCGGCCATGGAAGGCATCGCCGTACCAGGACGCCGCGCCTACCTTCCTGTAATTCTTGTCTTCCTTCGGATAATACCATTTGCCGGCGACCTTGTAGGGCCTGCCGAGTTGGTCGCGCCCGCCGCCGCGCTGCAGCCTGGACCGCTTGTTGGTGACGCGGGGGCTCGCCTTCACACCGTAGGCGGCTTCTGAAAAATATTCCTTGGAGCGCTTCTTGTTGTTGACCATCGCCTTCGGCTGCGACGACGTGCAGGCAGCCAGAAAGGCGGCCGAAACGGCGAGGATGGCAATGGTGGATGCGTGATAGAGACGCCGGTGCGTCGAGATTCTCATTTTTGGATTATCCCCGGACACTTCGCATTCAGGCGCCGCTAAACCGATATGCGCACAAACAAAAAGGATGCACGCATTCGTCGTCCTGCACCCAACCCCGACCACCTTGTGCGCAGCAATTGTTTATAAGCACGTTAACCGATTATGTCCGGAACCCGGCAAGATTGTGGCGGGATCGGGCGTCGCCGCTCCGCCACTTTGAGCACGGATAGGCCCCTTGTCTTGCCGTCGATGATCGAATCGCGAAGACCGCGAGTACGGATCCCCGTAGCCGTGGTTGACTTGGCACGGCGGAGCGCACTAGAGGAATGAAGCGCGAGCGACCGCCAAGGCTCCAGCCAGTCCGGTGCGAAAAAGCCCGGAACGAGACGGTCGCGCGCATGCCCAGGTGATTGAGGAATCACATTGGAGGGATGGCCGAGCGGTTTAAGGCACCGGTCTTGAAAACCGGTGTCAGGAATACCGCAAAGCCTTGGAGAACAAGGAGTTTCGCAGGGCGCAGGCGTTAAAAATGGCACGGAAATGGCACGGATTTGAAAAGTCTTGCCAAAAGTGCCTTGGATGGGTGGCCGAGTGGTTTAAGGCACCAGTCTTGAAAACTGGCGTAGGCGCAAGTCTACCGTGGGTTCAAATCCCACCCCATCCGCCAACTCCCTTTTCCTCCTTTCAAAGAGCTTTTGCCATGACCGCCCTCACCCGCCACAGCATGGGAGGGGCCGCCTGATGCTCACTTGGTCCGTTGCACTTCTCGTTCCCGTGCTGGTCTTCCTCATCGCCCTGATCCCATCTACTGGGATGATATCGGCGGTTTCTTCTTCCCCGTCCTTTGGCTCACCCTGCGCGCGCTGTTGATCGGCGTCCCGCTGCTGATCCTGCCATGAGAAACCGTCTCTTGCCGGCGCTGGCGCTCGCTGCCGCTGTGTTACCAGTTGCGGATGGATTAACAGGGCCTGTGACGCCATCCGGGAATACCGACCCGGTCGCGATCATCATCGACGCTGACACCATCAAGATCGGCGGCGAGCGCATCCGCCTCGTCGACATCGACGCGCCGGAGAGTTTTCGTTCGCGCTGCGAAGCAGAACTGGTGCTGGCGCTGGCCGCCAAGGAACGGCTTCGCGAATTGCTGACAGCGGCCCGGTCAGGGTCGAGCGCAAAGGCAGCGGCGGCTTCGGGCGTACGCTTGGCGGAGGTCTTTGCCGGGCCGTATCGACATCGGTCAAACACTTATCACGAGGGTCATGCGCTGCCGTGTCGACAGGGCAGCGGCGCCAAGCTCGCCCGGCTGAAGAAATGGTGCGGGCCCGATGCCGCGCTCGGCGACCGCTGGTGATGATGAAGCGGTCGACTTCGGTTCCCCTCAAAAACCGATTTTCCGGCTCCTGTCGGCCCCGACACCACACGCGAGGGGCCCGGCCGGTGTGTGCTGTGCGTCCGAAACCTCGAACGCCCGCTTCCGGCCCCTGCCAGCCCGCCAACACTCAGGATAACCGCCTTCAATTCGGGCATCTGCGTCAAACAAAAAGAGCCACCCGAAGGCGGCTCAGTTGTCCCGTGCTGTTAACTACGGGGTATAGGGCTCTCACCCTATTCGGAGAAATTATGGGCCCGCCGGGGCCGCGACCTCGAGAGTATCGGCCAATGGTGGTGAAAGTTCGAGCTGATCTCAGTACCAACCTGCTTGCGCCAGCCATAATGGCAAGAGCGATCAGGGCGGCGATCAGGCCGTATTCGATGGCGGTTGCACCGCTCTCGTCGTTACGGAAACGCTTAATCAGTTTCATCATTGGAGACAATCCTTTGTTGCCCGTTGTTGTAATCAGCAACCGGACAATACGAGGGACTGCTTTTAGGTCGGGTTAAAATGTAAGGTGAATAACTTCTTACGGGCCAGATGCTTAATTCGCCGTTACTTTTTCTTGGGTGATTGTCTGATCTTCGTCGCTTAGTGGCCCGCAGTGTCGCCGAGTGCTTACTGCCGCGCTCAGCACCGCATTGATGGCCGCTTGCGGCAGCGCCAACCCGTGCCGCTGCTGGGCGAGGTTGAGAACGCGCACGATGTCGATGGTTCGTGCTGACAAGCAACTTGGCGCTCAGGCGGGAAGGAACGGAAACAGTTCGTATTCGCTCACGAGGCCCTTGTTTATCTGGGCAGGCCCTATGGTTGGGCCAATAGTAGGCAACCCAATTGCCGCCTTGATCCCCTCTTTTCATTCGCCCTTCGCAGGCATGCAGCGCACGTGGCCTCGTTTGTGGTATGTCCTACCCACATTGAGCCGTGCTACATATCGGGGCTCGGGCACACCGGGGTTATCGCATGTTCAAGAACCAGTTTTCCGCCCAGCGGCGGCGTATCCACGCCTTCGCGACAGAGTGAGCGAAGGCCGACATGGGCCCCGGCTACCATGCCCACGGCGGTATGGCGCGAGGCGTCCGCGTGGCCGTCATCAGCGACTACGCCGTGAACTGGCTGGCGCAGCACGGCGAGATGGCGACCGGCGTCCACACCTGCCGGGCGACGCGCAAAATCGACTTCCGCTCCAGCCCGCCGACGTTCACCGTGGACTTCACGCCCCTTCATCGTCTGGCCTCCGGAACAGGCCCGCAGCCGCAACAAGCAGCAGGCCCTAGCCCAACGGCTATCGGGGGCCTCTCAATTAGCACCGACACCGCATCGACGATCAAATTGTGCCGTTAGGAGGTGCTTTGAACCAAGAGGCTCGGCGAGGCTTCCCGGCGGGCCGTGGGGGATGGGGTGACCGCCGGGTTGCCTTCAGGCACGTGCACATAAAACCAATCGTGCAAGAGGCAGGGTGAGCCGAGTTGGTTAACGTTCGGTTGATGACGCCGCTGAGTTCGACGGCTTGTCGGATGGCCTTGGCTTCGCCGGTTATCTCCCGCAACGCCTCGATCCGGCCCGATTGCGGCGGGCCGAAATTGTGAGACGGGGAACCGGGTGGCAACTCCCGGCTCTCCTGATCGTAACAGGATGCGGCGGCAGCCCCGTCACGACGTCCGAAATTCCTGCCGGGCGCGGCGGTCAGCCCTTGCGCCTGATGTTTGACCTACTGCCGCTCTTGGCCGATTTCGCGTGGCGAATTGGGGTCGTAGTCTCCGCCGGCTTGTTGGCGGCGGTGGCTTTCCAAGTCTTCGGAGCTTTCGACTTCGCCGCTTGCTTGGTGGCTGAAGCCTTTGCGATGGCAGGCGCGGCAGCCTTCGAAGCGACAGGCTTGGCAGCTTTTGCCATGACGGGTTTTGCGGCCTTTGCGGCGGCGGGTCTAAACCGGCCGGCAACGGCACCGCGCGGCACCCGCCAAGGCCGTTCGCTGCGCTCGATCTTGCTTTGCGCTGCCACCGACAGGAAGGAAGATCGCGTCATCCCCAAGGTTTTCGCTGTAATGTCGATGGCTTCCAGAACGCCGCGTTCGAACGTGACGTTGGCGCGGACAACCTTGGGATCGCTCTCGATCAGCGGCACGTCAACCAGATACCAGCCCTTGCGCAAATCCTCCTTGACATCAGCACGCGCCGTAATGGCGGCGGGATCGGACGGCTCGGGCAAAGCCTCATCTTCCGCCCAAAGCCGCAAGGCTTCGATGGCGTTGGGAACGATTTCATCCTTGCTGTCGGCAGCCGAAAAAACACCCGGCAAATCCGGAAACCGGATGCCGAAGGCGTGGCGCTCATCGCCTGCTTCGACCAAGGCGAGATATGATCTCATCGCGGTTGCTCCTCTTTTCCTGCCGCAGCTCAATGCCATCCGACCTGTTTCGCGATGGCGCGTGCCGTTCCTTCCGGCAAGTCCTTCTTGGGATGCGGCACAATGACCGTGTTGTTGCCCTTGCGGAACTTGTGATGCGAACCTTTCGCCGAAACTTCTTCCCAGCCTTCGGCCTGCAAACGCTGGATGATCTTCCGGCTATTCCGCTCTATCATAAATGCGCATCATAAGTGCGCACTGCAAGGGATGCAACAAGCAATGTGTGGCCCTGCTTAATATCCTTGAAAAACTGAAGATATATGGACATCCGGGGCCCCACCCGGCCGGGCGGCGGGGCGTTCGGCAAGCCGGGGGCGGGATGCCAAGGGGGTGCCCGGCCCGGTCGTCGCGGCGCGACCCCTCAGCGCCACGTCAGAGGCGCAAGGCTATGACGTCAAAACCGTATCGAGCCGGCTCGGACACTCTTCCGTGGCGATCACGCTGGACCTTTATGCGCATGCCGTGGACGGGCGCGACAAGGCGGCGGGAGAAGCCATGGAAAGCCTCATCAAGAGTGCAACACAAGTGCAACAAATTTCCGGAAAGGGGCCCAAAAGTGCCGCTTAGAGGTTCCGAGAGGACACGAGCCTATGAAAGGGAAAGATCCGGTTTTTCAAGAGGTTACGCGAGCGATGGAAAGTACAGGCGAGAAACCGGAAGCACAGGTCTTGGTCTTGAAAACCGGCGTGGGCGCGAGTCCACCGTGGGTTCGAATCCCACTCCCTCCGCCATTACCGCCGGGCGCCGCCTCTCCTCTCCAGCGATACCCCAGAACTCTCGACAGTCAAATTGATCGGGCAGCCCGAGCGTTAGCGTTCATGCGCACTCCAAAAACCAATTGCGATATAAAATCAGTTGATCTAGCTCAAAACCGGTTGCATAATGCAATCAGAACTGCGGATGCCTCGCGTGAGGAAAGGAAGTGGTATTGCCAAGCTCGTGTTCGCAATGAACCAGTCTGTGGACGGACGGCTACGTCGACCATATGGCGTTTGCGCCAAGCCCCACGCTCTTCCGCCACTTCATCGGGGACATGCGCGGCCCTGGCCGGCAGCGTGCAAGAATGTTGACGGAGATGAAAAGATGAACGCCTACGCCTCAATCACCATCACGCCGATCCTCGTTGCCGACCTGCTTCGTCGAGGGCGAGCGGATGCCAGTCTACGTGCACGTCATCGACCATCCCGATGCGCGCATACTGGTCGACACCGGCATGACGGAGCTGCACCCGGCGGTGGTGGCCGCCCTCGATCCCCGCCTCTATCCACTGAGCAAGCAGGACTTCGACCTCGCCGGCATCGACATCGTCGTCAACACACACCTGCACGCCGACCATTGCGGCGGCAACCATCTCTTCGCCGACAAGCCGATCTACGTCCAGCGTCGGGAGCTCGACGACGCCCACAGCGAGGAGGACTACACCATTCGCGAGTGGGTCGATGCGCCCGGCGTGCGGTATGTGCCGGTCGACGGCGAACTCGAGCTGCTTCCCGGGCTCCGGCTCGTCCCGGCGCCGGGCCACACAGCCGGCATGCAGGTCGTCGTCGTCGAGACTGGCGGGCGCCCGGTCGTCGTTGGCGGCGACGTGGCGGTTTGGTTTGGCGAGCTTGACGAGCCGCACACCGAAGGCCAGCTGCGGGTGCGCGCGCTCGACCCCGAGCTGGTCTGGCTCGCGCACGAGCACGAGCCGTGGCGACCCCGCACCGTATAAGGCATCACGCCGTCGTTCTCTGGGCGGGCGGGGCAAGCACATATCAATCTGACTGCGCCCTGGCGCAGACCATATTGCATTGCGCCTCGGTCGCGCGGCGCTTGGGAGGAGAACGAGAGTATGGCCAAGCTCGTGTTCGGAATGAACCAGTCCCTCGACGGCTATGTCGACCATATGGCGTTTGCGCCAAGCCCGACGCTCTTCCGCCATTTCATCGAGGAGGCTCGAGCGGCAGGCGGGCAGTGTCTACGGTCGCAAGATGTATGAGATCATGCGGTACTGGGACGACGATCATCCTGACTGGGAGCCGGAGGGAGCGGCCTTCGCGGCGGCGTGGCGGAAGCAGCCGAAATGGGTCGTCTCACGCTCGTTGAAGTCGGTCGGACCCAACGCCGCGCTCGTCGAGGATGATCTCGAGGGCGCGATCCGCAAGCTGAAGGCCGAGCGCGACGGGGAGATCGAAGTTGCTGGCCCGGCCCTGGCGCAAAGCCTCACCGAACTCGGCCTGATCGATGAGTATCGAATTTACCTGCACCCCGTCGTGCTTGGCCACGGCAAGCCGTATTTCGCCGGACCCCGGCCGCCGCTCCGCCTTGTGGCTCATGATCGGATCGGCGAGGATGTGATCAGGTTGACCTACGTCCCTGCTTAATCTCGTAACTCGTCGGCGTAGGAGTAGTGCTCATCTTCATCGGGCATGCCCCGCCAGCCGGTTGATTCGTTTTATTTTTTTAGGCGAGCCTACCTGCTGAAGGCGCTTCTGCTATCGGCAGGAAGACGCTTAGGCGGATTGTAGTGGACGCGGCGGCTCCGTTGCCTGAGTACCGCCGCATCAAATGCAAAGACGGTTTCGCCACCGCGTCCAACGCCGCCAATAGGGCAAGCCGTGTTCCTGCGGTAATGACAAATCATGTCGCTTGGAAACGTACCGCGCGGGCGATGCGCCAGATCTCCGGGAATCCGCAATCCGGCGCGATCGAACATCCTGTTTTGATCATTCTTCTGCCCCATTGAGCCAGCAGGGCAGTGGCAGGGGCTTACAACGGAGAGGAATGAAAGAATGGAATTTCGCAAGATCACCGTCGCCGTGGCAGCCCTTGCGGCGATGGCGCTCGCCGGTTGCGCCGCAGATGAACAGCAGCAGCGTGCCGGGACCGGCGCATTGTTGGGTGCCGGCGCCGGTGCCCTCGCCGGTCAGGCCATAGGAGGCAACACAAGGAGTACCGTCATCGGTGCTGCCGGTGGCGCGCTTCTCGGCGCCGCCGTCGGAACGGCGACAACGCCGAAGCGTCGGGGCGAAGAAATGTGCCGCTATCGTGCGAACGACGGCAGCGTCTACACCGCTCCTTGCGACGAACGCTACTACAGCGGCAATTATTGATCGTTACCGCGCCGTGCGTCCTCCTGGACGCGCAAAGGACGCTGTAACACTTTGAAATCGGCGCATGATCCTTTCCGAAACCTTTTCGGTTTTGGGGTCATGCGTCAGATCCGGCGGGGTGGCCTGCCCCGCCGGATCTGCTCGCGGACAGTTTTGTCGACCGTGTCCGCCCTCCCCGCCGGTTTGAAAATCTTCGCAAAGGCATCGATGCCTTGCAGATCAAAATCGCGAACGGCTTTCCTATGCGATCTTGATATCTTTTGAGGTCGTGCCGCCTCGAACCCTTACCCCGATATGGCTAGCTTCCGGCGCGCTGCCGGTCTCGCGAACCCTTTGCGACCGGGCAAGCCAAGGGAGCAAGCATAATGCGCACGACCCATTTCGATCGGATGCTGAAGCAACAGGAACGCGCCCAGGCGGCAGCCGCCAGGCGCTCGCGGGCGCGGACGCAGGCCAAGGCAGCGTCAAAGCCGGCCAAGGCACCCGTGCTCGATTTGCTCTCGAATATCTTTCTCGTTGTCGGAATAGCGGTTGCGGCTGGCGCCATCGCCGCATCCTTCACGCTGTAATCGAGATTTGCCTCCGACAATCCCACCCCGGCCGGCCGATCCGGGCGCCTGCCGGCGTCGTCACGCGCGGACGTCTTTATAGGAATTTTATATCTTTCCGTCTCGCCGCGTCTCGAACCTTTATGCCGTTTTGACGAGATTCCACACCGTATCGACGACCCTCGGCCGGCGCTTCGTGCGCCGACCGATGGTTGTACTTATCAACATAGCGCAGCCTCGCGCTTTCGGAGCGCGCGGCGTTCTCGAAGGTCAAACAATGCTCGACATCATCCTCATCGCGGTCGGCGTCATCTCGTTCGCGCTGTTCTTCGCCTACACGGCGGCCTGCGACCACCTCTAGTTTTGTCGCATGATCTCGTCCGGAAAGCCTGCAACCTCTTGCTCCGCTGACCCCCGGCTCGGGATCATGCTCTCAGGAGCCCGAAAAAATGCTGATCGACTACATGCTGGCTGGTGGCGTGACCGTGCTGCTGCTCGCCTATCTCGTCTACGCGCTGATCCGTCCGGAACATTTCTGACGGCGCCTCTTTTCATGATTTCGAAAGCTGACAAGCCATGACTCTCAACGGCTGGATCCAGATCCTCATCTTCTGCGGGATCGTCGTACTCCTCGTGCAACCGCTCGGCGGCTACATGACGCGCGTCTATAATGGCGAGCGAACTTTCCTTTCCGTCCTGCTGACGCCGTTCGAACGGCTGCTCTACGGCCTCGCCGGCACAGACGAGCGCGAGGAACAGCACTGGACGACCTATGTCGCCGCCATGCTGGCCTTCAACCTGCTCGGTTTCCTGGTTCTCTACCTGCTGCAGCGCTTCCAGGCCGGGTTGCCGTTCAATCCCGCCGGCATGGCCGCCGTTCCGCAGGAACTCTCCTTCAACACCGCGGTCAGCTTCGTCACCAACACCAACTGGCAGAACTACGGCGGCGAAAGCACGATGTCCTATCTCGTGCAGATGGCCGGCCTGACGGTGCAGAACTTCGTTTCCGCCGCCACCGGCATGGCGCTGGCCGTTGCCTTGATCCGTGGTTTCGCCCGCGCCTCGGCCAAAATCGATCGGCAATTTCTGGGTCGATCTCACCCGTTCCACGCTCTACGTGCTTTTGCCGCTCTGCATCGTGCTGACGCTTGTCTATCGTGTTCCTCGGCGTACCGCAGACGCTCGGCGCCTATGTCGACGCGACGACGCTGGAAGGCGGCAAGCAGACGATCGCCGTTGGCCCGGTGGCCTCGCAGCTCGCCATAAAAATGCTCGGCACCAACGGCGGCGGCTTCTTCAACGCCAACTCGGCGCATCCTTTCGAGAATCCCGAGCGCTTTGTCGAACCTGATCCAGATCGTAACGATTTTCGCCATCGGCGCGGCGCTGACCAACGTCTTCGGCCGCATGGTCGGCGACCAAAGGCAGGGCTGGGCCATCTTTGCCTCGATGGGCGTCCTATTCCTCGCCGGCGTTTTCTTCACCTATTGGGCGGAAGCTTCCGGCAACCCGCTGATGCACGCATTGGGCCTCGATGGCGGCAACATGGAAGGCAAGGAAGTGCGCTTCGGCATCGCGCTGTCGGCCCTCTTCGCTGTCGTCACCACTGCCGCCTCCTGCGGCGCCGTCAACGCCATGCATGACTCTTTCACCGCGCTCGGTGGCATGATCCCGCTGATCAACATGGAGCTCGGCGAAGTGATCGTCGGTGGTGTAGGCGCGGGCCTCTACGGCATCTTGCTGTTCGTCATCATCGCGATCTTCGTCGCGGGCCTGATGGTCGGCCGCACGCCGGAATATCTCGGCAAGAAGATCGAGGCGAAGGAAGTCAAGATGGCGATGCTGGCGATCCTCTGCCTGCCGCTCGCCATGCTCGGCTTCACCGCGATCAGCGTCGTGATGCCGTCGGCGGTCGCATCGATCGCCAACCAGGGTCCGCACGGCTTTTCGGAGATCCTCTACGCCTACACGTCGGCGGCGGCCAACAACGGCTCGGCCTTCGGCGGCCTCACCGGCAACACGCCCTGGTACAATGTCACGCTGGGCATCGCCATGCTGATGGGCCGCTTCCTGGTCATCATCCCGGCGCTTGCCATCGCGGGCTCGCTGGCCGCCAAGAAGACGGTCCCCGCCTCGCTCGGAACGTTCCCGACCAATGGCGGTCTGTTCGTCGGCCTGCTGGTCGGCGTGATCCTGATCGTCGGCGGTTTGACTTTCCTGCCGGCGCTGGCGCTCGGCCCGATCGCCGAACATTTCGCGATCCTGTCCGGCCAGAGCTTCTAGAGATGTAAAGAAGATGTCGACGCATCCGCTGAGCAGCCTGCGCTGCCTGCTTCACCCCCGCGCCGGGGAGGCGCGGGATAGGCAGCCGCAGTTTGCCGTCTCCGACGTCATCCTCGCCATGATGATCGCTCTCGCCGTTCTCGTCCTCCTCGTCGAGGGCGCCTCGTATCTCGTGTCTGCCATGCAGATCGAAAACCTTGGATTATTCCAATGAGCAAGATTGAAACCGTCAAGATGCTGGATACCGGCATCATCTTTCCCGCGATTGCCGCGTCGTTCACCAAGCTCGACCCGCGTTCGCTCGCCAGGAACCCGGTGATGTTCGTCGTCGCCGTGGTTTCCGCGCTGACCACCATTCTGTTCATCAAGGATGCGGTGCTCGGCAATGGCGCCGAATACGGCTTCACGCTGCAAATCATCATCTGGCTGTGGTTCACGGTCTTGTTCGCCAATTTCGCCGAGGCGGTGGCAGAAGGCCGCGGCAAGGCCCAGGCCGATGCGTTGCGCCGCACGCGCACCGAAACCACCGCCAAGCTTCTGGCGCCCGACGGCAAGTCCGGTTACGAGATCGTACCGGCGACGGCCCTGAAGGTCGGCGACATCGTGGCCGTCGAGGCCGGTGAGATCATCCCGTCCGACGGCGAAGTCGTCGAAGGTGTGGCCTCGGTCAACGAAGCGGCGATCACTGGCGAATCCGCGCCTGTCATCCGCGAATCGGGCGGCGACCGCTCGGCCGTCACCGGCGGCACCCAGGTGCTGTCCGACTGGATCCGTGTGCGCATCACCGCTGCCTCGGGCAACACCTTCCTCGATCGCATGATCAGCCTCGTCGAAGGCGCGCACCGCAAGAAGACCCCGAACGAGATCGCACTCAACATCCTGCTTGCAGGTATGACGCTGATTTTCGTGCTGGCGGTAGCGACGATCCCGAGTTTCGCCACCTATGCCGGTGGCTCCATCCCGATCGTCGTCCTGGTGGCGCTCTTCGTCACCCTGATCCCGACCACCATCGGCGCGCTGCTGTCGGCGATCGGCATTGCCGGCATGGATCGTCTGGTGCGTTTCAACGTGCTGGCCATGTCCGGCCGCGCCGTTGAGGCTGCGGGTGATGTCGACACGCTGCTGCTCGACAAGACCGGCACCATCACGCTGGGCAACCGCCAGGCGAGCGAGTTCCGCCCGCTGCGCGGCGTGACCGAGCAGGAACTGGCGGATGCCGCCCAGCTCGCATCGCTTGCCGATGAGACGCCGGAAGGCCGTTCGATCGTCGTGCTGGCGAAGGAAAAGTACCGTATCCGTGAGCGCGACATGCGCTCCCTGCACGCGCACTTCGTTCCGTTCACTGCGCAGACCCGCATGAGCGGCGTCGATGTCGACGGCAGTTCGATCCGCAAGGGCGCGGTGGATGCGATCCTTGCCCATGTCGGCGCCAACCCGACGGTTGCGGTGGCGAGCGGCACGGCGACAGCCATCAAGACGCAGGCTTCCGCCGAAAGCGTCCGCGAAATCCGCGCCATTGCCGACGAGATCGCCAAGGTCGGAGGCACCCCGCTTGCCGTCGTCCGCGATGGCCGCCTGCTCGGCGTCGTCTATCTCAAGGATATCGTCAAGGGCGGCATCCGCGAGCGTTTCGCGGAACTGCGCCGCATGGGCATCCGCACCGTGATGATCACCGGCGACAACCCGATGACTGCGGCGGCGATCGCTGCGGAAGCCGGCGTCGACGACTTCCTTGCCGAGGCAACGCCGGAGAACAAGCTCCAGCTCATCCGCGAGGAGCAGGCGAAAGGCAAGCTCGTCGCCATGTGCGGCGACGGCACCAACGATGCGCCGGCGCTTGCGCAGGCCGATGTCGGCGTCGCCATGAACACCGGCACGGTGGCCGCACGCGAGGCCGGCAACATGGTCGATCTCGACAGCGACCCGACCAAGCTCATCGAGATCGTCGAGATCGGCAAGCAGTTGCTGATGACACGCGGCGCGTTGACCACGTTCTCGATCGCCAACGACATCGCCAAATATTTCGCCATCATCCCGGCGATGTTCTTGGCATTCTATCCGCAGCTCGCAGGTGCTGAACATCATGGGGCTGTCGACGCCGCAATCGGCGATCCTGTCGGCGATCATCTTCAACGCGCTGATCATCATCGCTCTGATCCCGCTTTCGCTGCGCGGCGTCAAATACCGCGCCGTGGGTGCTGCCGCGCTGCTTCGCCGCAATCTCCTCATTTATGGCCTCGGCGGCATTCTGGTGCCGTTCGTCGGCATCAAGGCGATCGATCTGATCGTCTCCGGCCTTGGCCTCGTGTAAGGACATAACGAAAATGTTGAAACAACTCCGCCCTGCCCTGGTCATGATCGTCGCGCTGACGGCGATCACCGGCCTCGCCTATCCGCTCGCGATGACAGGCGTCGCCGGCGCTCTGTTCCCCCACCAGGCTGCAGGCAGCCTGATCACCGAGAACGGCGTCGTCGTCGGCTCCGAACTGATCGGCCAGAATTTCACCAGCCGAGCGTTATTTCCACGGCCGGCCCTCGGTAACGCTCGGTCCTGATCCGGCGGATCCGTCGAAGACTACCACTGTGCCTTACAATGCGGTGAACTCGATGGGTTCCAATGCCGGACCGGGCAACGCAGCGATGATCGATCGCGTCAAGGCCGATGTCGAGAGACTGAAGGCCGAGAACCCGTCGCAGCCGGTGCCGATCGACCTGGTCACCTCGACCGGCAGCGGTCTCGACCCGCACATCTCGCCGGAAGCGGCACTGTTCCAGGCGCCGCGCGTGGCGAAGGCCCGCAACGTGCCGGAGGACCAGGTCCGCGCGCTGGTAGCCGAGCACACCGAGGGCCGGCTGCTGGGCATTCTGGGCGAACCGACCGTCAACGTGCTTGCCCTCAATCGCGCCCTTGATGCCGCCGGCAAATTGACGCGGTGCCAGTTCGAAGCCGCCGCGGTTGACGCCGGGGCGGCTTTGCACGACCAATGAGGTCCATGTGACCGGGAGCCAGACTCGCATTGATGGCCGATGAAGCCGACCGGCGTCCATCCCCGGACGCTCTTCTCGAAAGCGCCGAACGCGAGGTGCGCGGCAGGCTGCGCATCTTCCTGGGGGCTGCGCCAGGCGTCGGCAAAACCTACGAAATGCTGCTTGCCGGCCGCGCCCGCAAGGCCGAAGGCGTCGATGTCGTCATCGGCGTGGTCGAGACGCACGGGCGCAAGGAGACCGAAGCGCTGGTCCAGGGCTTCGAGATCATTCCGCGCGTCGCCGTCCCCTACAAGGAACGCGCGCTCGACGAGATGGACCTCGACGGCATCCTGGCGCGCCGGCCGCAGCTGGTTCTGGTCGACGAACTCGCGCATACCAACGCACCCGGCAGCCGGCATCCGAAACGCTATCTCGACATCGAGGAACTGCTTGCGGCCGGCATCGACGTCTACACCACCGTCAATATCCAGCATGTCGAGAGCCTGAACGACATCGTCGCCCAGATCACCCGCATCCGGGTGCGCGAGACGGTGCCGGATTCCATCATCGACCGTGCCGACGACATCGAAGTCATCGACCTGACGCCAGGCGACCTGATCGAGAGGCTGAAGCAGGGCAAGGTCTACATGCCGCGGACCGCCAAGAGCGCGCATCGAGAACTATTTCTCGCCCGGCAATCTGACGGCGCTGCGCGAACTCGCGCTGCGCCGCACAGCGCAGCGGGTCGACGAGCAGCTTGTCCGCCACATGCAGGAGCACGCGATCTCGGGCCCGTGGGCGGCCGGCGACCGCGTACTCGTCTGCATCGACGAGGCGCAGCGGTCGCCGGCGCTGGTCCGCTATGGCAGACGGCTTGCCGAGCGTTTGCGGGCGCCGTGGTCGGCGGTCACCGTCGAAACGACGCGGTCGGCCCGGCTCTCCGAGGCCGAGCGCGATCGCATCGCGGTTTCGCATGCGGCTTGCCGAAAGCTTGGGCGCCGAGGCGGCGACCTTGCCCGGCCGCAACGTCGCCGAGGAGGTGATGCGCTACGCGCGCGAGCATAACGTGACCCACATCGTCATCGGCCGCTCGGACAAGTCGCGCTGGCGCGAATGGCTGGAGGGCTCGGCAACCCACGACCTGATCCGCATCGCCGGCGATGTCAGCGTCCATGTGGTGTCCGGACACGAAAAGGCGCCCAACGACCCGAAAGGCTCGGTGCAACTCGGGACCGCGCGCGAATTTTCGCCGACGCCTTATCTTGCCTCCGCAGGGATCACCGCCGTGGCCCTCGGCTGCGGCCTTGTGCTCCGCCAATTTCTCGACGTCGAGAACATCGGCATCGTCTTCCTGATGGGCGTTTTGACCAGCGCGCTCTGGTACGGGCTGGCGCCGGCGATCTTCGCCAGTATCCTCAGCGCCCTCGCCTTCAACTTCTTCTTCCTGCCGCCGCTGCATACGTTCACGCTGGGCAGTGCCGAAAGCGTCGTCACCTTCGTCTTCTTCATCGTCGTGGCCGGGATCGCCAGCAACCTTACCGCCCGCGTGCGCAATCAGGCGGTGGCAGCCAGACAGCGCGCCCGCATGACCGAGGATCTTTATCTCTTTTCACAAGAAGCTTGCCGGCACCGCGACCCTCGACGATGTGCTTTGGGCGACTGCCTTCCAGATCGCCTCGATGCTGAAGGTGCGCGTCGTGCTGCTTTTGCCGGAGGATGGAAGCATCGCCGTGAAGGCCGGCTATCCGCCAGAGGATACGCTCGATCAGGCCGATATCGCCGCAGCGAAATGGGCCTGGGAGAACGACCGGCCGGCGGGGCGCGGCGCCGATACGCTGCCCGGAGCCAAGCGGCTTTTCCTGCCGGTGAGGACGGCGCGCGGCGCTATCGGGGTCGTCGGCATCGACGACGATCGTCAAGGCCCGATGCTGACGCCGGAGCGGCGGCGGCTGATGGACGCGCTGACCGACCAGGCGGCACTCGCCATCGAACGCGTCAATCTCGTTGAAGACCTCGACAACGCCAAGCTCGCGGTGGAAGCCGACCGGCTGCGTTCGGCGCTGCTCACCTCGATATCGCATGACCTGAAAACCCCCCTCGCCTCGATCATGGGTGCGGCGGGAACGCTAAAGGAATTCCCCAAGGAGCTGGACGAGGCAGCCAAGGAAGATCTTCTGGCGACGATCCAGGACGAGTCCGAGCGGCTGAACCGCTTCATCGCCAATCTGCTCGACATGACCAGGCTGGAATCCGGCGCGATCGAGCCGAATTTCGACCTGCTCGAGCTCAACGAAATCGTCGGCACTGCGCTATCGCGCGCCAAGAAAATTTTGCTGTCGCACCAGGTCGAGGTCGACCTGCCCAAAAACCTGCCGCTGATCCGGGTCGATCCGGTGCTGTTCGAGCAGGTGCTGTTCAACCTCTTCGACAATGCGGGAAAATACTCCGAGCGGGAATCCCGCATCCGCGTGCAGGCGTTCGCCGACGCTGGAGTCGTGACGCTGCAGATACTCGACGAAGGCCCGGGCATCGCCGAGGAAGACCTGGAGCGGGTTTTCGGCAAGTTCACCCGCGCCCACAAGGGCGACAGCGTACGCGCCGGGACAGGATTAGGCCTCGCCATTTGCCGGGGCTTCGTCGAGGCAATGGGCGGGACCATCACCGCGGGCAACCGCACGGACAGAAGCGGCGCGGTGTTCACGATCAGAATGCCGTTTGGCGAAACCGAGCGAAAGGTTCTCTCCGCATGAGCGCTCCGCCCGTCAGAATTCTCATCGTCGACGACGAACCGCCGATCCGCAGATTGCTGCGCGTCGGCCTGACGACGCAAGGATACACGGCGATCGAAGCAACCAATGGCAAGACGGCGCTGGAGCGGATGGAGGAAAGCGTGCCCGATCTCGTCATCCTCGATCTCGGCCTGCCCGACATCCAGGGCCATGAGCTGCTGCGGCGCTGGCGTGCCGAGAGCAACCCTGTGCCGGTCATCATCCTGTCCAGCCGCACCGACGAGGCCGGCATCGTCGAAGCACTGGAACTCGGCGCCGACGACTACGTGACGAAACCGTTCGGGGTGAACGAACTCCTGGCACGCATTCGCGTGGCAATTCGCCACCGGCTGCAGCAGCAAGGCGAAAAGCCGGTTTTTCACACTGGCGACCTCTCGGTCGATCTGGTCAGGCGCATCGTCAAAATCGGCGACGAGGAGAGTAAAATTGTCGCCGAAGGAATACGACATATTGCGGGTGATGGTGCAGTACGCCGGCAAGGTGCTGACCCATAATTTCCTTTTGAAACAGGTCTGGGGCAATGCCTATGACGTGCAGTATCTGCGCGTCTATGTGCGGCAGTTGCGCCAGAAGATCGAGCCGAACCCAGAGCAACCGCGCTACATCAAGACCGAGACGGGCGTCGGCTACAGACTGAGCGAAGCGGAAGCGAGTTGAGCGATGATTTTGGCGGCCTTCACACTTCGCACCTCCCGAAGGCAATCGGAAAATGACGAAGCCAAGGCAGCACAGCGATCGAGCGCGGCGAAGGGCTTGGCTCTCACCAATGACGGTCGTGTACCGGTTTACCCGCACTTGACGCAACCGGACCCTACACTGTACGGCGTCTGAACATAGCGCGCCAAAAGCGGAAAGAGGGTCGACGACCGATGGAAATTTTTACCGCCGCCGGTTTCTCAGCCCTTTTGCAGGTCATTGCCATCGACCTCGTTCTTGCTGGCGACAACGCCATCGTGATCGGCTTGGCTGCGGCCGGACTTCCCGCAGAGCAGCGCAAGAAAGCCATCCTCATCGGCGTCATTGCGGCAACCGTGCTGCGCATCCTCTTTGCCGCGATCACCGTGCAGCTTCTGGCCATCCTGGGCCTGCTGCTGGTCGGCGGCATCCTGCTTTTGTGGGTGTGCTGGAAGATGTGGCGCGAACTGCGCACCTCGCAAGAGGAGGAGCACGAAGCCACGGAAGCGCTGTCCGATTCCGACTACGACGCGGATGGGTCGGTCGCCGCCAAGGGACCGCGCAAGACGCTTGGACAGGCCGCCCTGCAAATCGTCGTCGCCGACGTTTCGATGTCGCTGGACAATGTGCTTGCCGTCGCGGGTGCGGCGCGTGACCATTTTACGGTGCTGATCATCGGCCTCGTCCTCTCCATCGCGCTCATGGGTCTTGCCGCGAGTTTCATCGCGCGCCTGCTGCACAAATACCGCTGGATCGCCTATATCGGCTTGCTGATCATCCTCTATGTCGCGCTCGACATGATCTACCGGGGCGCAATGGAAGTCTGGCCGGTCGTCAACGGCGCCGTGTAAGGGCGGCACTACAGCGCAGCGCGTCCTCTTGGACGCGCAAAGGACCGTAACCTCCAGGTGAAGCGTTCCCGCGTTGATTACAAACCGGGAAAACTGTGTTACTGCGCCGCCTTTCCCGAATAGATCAGAAAGCCTGCCCGATGTCCGCCCCACGAGTCAGTTTCGTCAGCCTCGGTTGCCCGAAGGCGCTTGTCGATTCCGAGCGCATCATCACCAGGCTGCGTGCCGAAGGCTACGAGATCGCCCGCAAGCATGATGGCGCCGATCTCGTCGTCGTCAACACCTGCGGGTTCCTCAATTCCGCGCGCGATGAATCGCTGGGCGCCATCGGCACCGCAATGAAGGAAAACGGCAAGGTCATCGTCACCGGATGCATGGGCGCGACGCCGGAACTGATCCGCGAAAAGCACCCGAACGTGCTGGCGATCACCGGGCCGCAAGCCTACGAAAGCGTCATGGCTGCCGTCCATGAGGCGGCGCCGCCGGCGCATGATCCCTATATCGACCTGTTGCCGCCGCAGGGCGTGAAGCTCACCCCGCGCCACTACGCCTATCTGAAGATCTCCGAAGGCTGCAACAACCGCTGCACCTTCTGCATCATCCCGGCGCTCCGCGGCGATCTCGTCTCGCGGCCGGCAGCCGATGTGCTGCGCGAGGCCGAGAAACTGGCCAATGCCGGCGTCAGGGAGATCCTCGTCATCTCGCAGGATACAAGCGCCTACGGCATCGACATCAAGTATCAGCCGAGCATCTGGAAGGAGCGCAAGGTGCGGGCGAAATTCCTCGACCTGTCGCGCGAACTCGGCGAGATGGGCATGTGGGTGCGCATGCATTATGTCTACCCCTATCCGCATGTCGGCGATGTCATTCCGCTGATGGCCGAAGGCAAGATCCTGCCCTATCTCGACATTCCGTTCCAGCACGCCTCGCCGCAAGTGCTGAAAAACATGCGACGCCCCGCGCACAACGAAAAGACTCTGGACCGCATCCGCGGCTGGCGCGAAATCTGCCCGGACCTTGCCGTCCGCTCGACCTTTATCGTCGGTTTTCCAGGCGAAACGGATAAGGATTTCGAAATGCTGCTCGACTGGCTGGATGAAGCAAAAATCGACCGCGCCGGCTGCTTCAAATACGAGCCGGTAAAGGGCGCCCGCTCGGAGGAGATGGGCCTGCCGGAAGTGCCGCAGGAGATCAAGGAAGCGCGCTGGCACCGCTTCATGCAGCGCCAGCAGAAAGTGTCCGCGGCCCAGCAGATGAAGAAGGTCGGCAAGCGGCTGCCCGTCATCATCGACGAGGCGCACGGCAACGCCGCCAAGGGCCGCACCAAATACGACGCGCCCGAAATCGACGGCTCGGTGCACATCCAGTCGCGGCGGCCGCTGCGTGTCGGCGATATCGTCACGGTCAAGATAGACCGGGCCGACGCCTACGACCTTTATGGGCAGACGGCGTCCTAGCCTTCGCCGCGGTTGCCGATATACTGTTATCGGTGACAACCTTGCGGGGGCAACAATGACTGCTTTCAACGTCGTACGATTTCGCGTCAAAGCCGGTTCCGAAGATGAGTTCGAATCCGTGTACGCGAGTTTGAAGCGCGACTTCCCAGGCTTGAGAGAAACATTGCGCTGGTTCGCGAGGACATCCGGAACGCGCGGCCCCAGATGATCCGCAATCGCGTTGTTCGAGCACACCCTGGTCCCCAACCGCACGGGCATCACAGACGCAATTTCCGGCGAGGCGATATACGAGACGCGAACCACCCGCTGACAAGCCAACGCCCGGTCGAGGTCTCTATCCAAATTGCGGCGGCGTCACCTGCTTGATGAGTTCGGCATCCTTCGCCATGAAGCGCTGGAAAGCAGGCCTGTCGGTCGCCCGCGCCAGATAATCCCGGAACACCGGCCGGTCGGGCAGCACCTTGAGAACGTCGAGCGTATAATGGATGCCGCTTGCCAGCTGCGTGTCCGCGGCGGTGAATTTCTCGCCGGCGGCGTATGGACGCTCCGTCAGCGTTTTTTCGACATTCCGGATCATGTCGTCGAGCGATCCGAACGAGAAAGCGCTGCTCCGGTATTCCCAGCCTTGCGCCCTGGCGGCGACGGCCGGGTCGAAGACGGAATCGCAGTAGACCAGCCAGGTCAGGAATGCCGAACGGTCCTTGTCGCCGGTCTGCGGCGCGAGGCCGGCCTCCGGAAAGGCTTCCGTCAGATAAAGGCAGATCGCCGCGCGTTCGGTGACGATCGTGCCATCGTGGTCGATCGCCGGCACCTTCTTGTTCGGCTGGATGGCGCGGTAGGTCTCCGGCACGCCACCGGGCGCCCGGATGTCGACCAGTTCCATCTCGTATGGCTGCCCGAGTTCCTCCAGAAGCCAGAAAACGCCCGACGAGCGCGACCATGGCGAGTGATAGAATTTCAGCATCGTCTCGACCTCCTTGTCTGCCTGCCCGGACATATAGCGGGGTCACGTTGACAGGCCATGTCAGGAGCAATGCGTGGATAATTTCCTGGCTGGAAGTTCTGCCCGGGATGGAAAGCCGAAATTCAAAGACCCGAGCCCAATGAAAAAGGGCGCCCGTTTCCGGACGCCCTCGCCTTTCATCGCAGCTCGCCGGCTTTACTTCGGCAGCTTGTCGTCCACGCCCGCGACGTAGAAGTTCAGGCCGAGAAGAACGCCATCCTGGGCGACTTCGCCATCCTTCAGCCATTCCGAGCCGTCCTGCTTCTTGATCGGCCCGGTGAAGGGATTGAATTCGCCCGACTTGATCTTGGCTTCGGTTTCCTCGGCGAGTTTCTTCACGTCGTCCGGCATGTTGGTGTAGGGCGCCATGACGACATGCTCTTCCTTCATGCCGCCCCAGACATCGTGCTGCTTCCAGGTGCCGTCGATCACCGCCTTGACGCGCTCGATATAGTAAGGTCCCCAATTGTCGACGATCGAGGTAAGCTGGGTTTCCGGCCCGAACTTGATCATGTCGGAGGCCTGGCCAAACGCCTTGATGCCGCGTTCCGTGGCGACCTGCATCGGCGCGGTGGAGTCGGTATGTTGCGTGATGATGTCGACGCCTTGGTCGATGAGCGCCTTGGCCGCATCCGCTTCCTTGCCCGGATCGAACCAGGTGTTGGCCCATACGACCTTCACCTTGAAATCAGGATTGATCGACTGCGCGCCGAGCACGAAAGCGTTGATGCCCATCACCACTTCCGGGATCGGGAAGGAGGCGATGTAGCCGGCGACGCCCGCCTTCGACATCTTCGCGGCGATCACCCCCTGCACATAGCGGCCTTCATGGAATTTCGAATTGTAGGTGGCGACATTCGGATGTTCGCGCTTGTAACCGGTCGCATGCTCGAACTTCACTTCCGGGAACTTGCCGGCGATCTTGTTGGTCGGGTCCATATAGCCGAACGACGTGGTGAAGATGATGTTGCAGCCGGAGCGGGCAAAACGCTCGATCGCCCTTTCGGCGTCGGCGCCCTCGGGTACGCTTTCGAGATAGGCCGTCTCGACCTGGTCGCCAAGCGCCGCCTTCATCTGCTCGAGGCCCTGATGATGCTGATACGACCAGCCGAAGTCGCCGATCGGGCCGACATAGATGTAGCAGGCCTTGGTCGCGGCTTCCGCGCTCAGGGTGCCGAACGACAGCACGGCGGCTGCGGCGGCAAAGGAGAGAATGGTTTTTTTCTTCATTTTCGTTCGTCCTCTTAAGGTGTTGCCGGGGGCACTATCCCATCGGGTTTTGTTTCAGGGCATGATCTTTTCCGAAAGGGATCATGCCTTAGCGATCTGGCACAAACGGCCGCCCCAGAGAAGCCGGTGTGTTCACCATCGTCAGTCGCCGGTTGCGCGAGATTAGAACAAGCACGGCGATGGTTGCCAGATAGGGGAGAGAAGAAAGTAGCTGCGAGGGGACGCCTATCCCCAGCGCTTGCGCGTGCAACTGGCCGATCGACACGGCACCGAAGAGGTAGGCGCCGGCGAGCACGCGCCATGGGCGCCAGGAGGCGAAGACAACCAGCGCCAGCGCGATCCAGCCGCGCCCCGCGGTCATGTTCTCGATCCACTGCGGTGTGTAGACCAGCGACAAATAAGCACCGGCCAGCCCGGCGCAGGCGCCGCCGAACATCACCGCCAGATAGCGGATGCCTGATCACGTTGATGCCCAGCGCATGAGCGGAGGTGTGGTTGTCGCCGATCGAGCGCAGCGTCAGGCCGGCGCGCGAGCGGAACAGGAACCAGGCGACGCCGGCAGTCAGGATGAGCGATACGTAGAAAAGCGGATCCTGGCCGAAAAACAACCTGCCGACGAACGGAATGTCGGTGAGATACGGGATGTGGAGATAGCTCATCTTGATGCCCGGCTGGCCGACGAAGCTTTCGCCGAGCATGCCGGAAAGGCCAAGCCCGAGCAAAGTCAGCGCAAGGCCGGTCGCAACCTGATTGGTCACCAAAGTCAGCGTCAGGAAACCGAACAGCAGCGAGAACACGGCGCCGACCAGGATAGCAGCGAGCACGCCGAGCCACGGCGAACCGGTCGCCAGCGCGACGCCGAAACCAGTCACCGCGCCCATCACCATCATGCCTTCGACGCCAAGGTTGAGCACGCCGGAGCGCTCGACCACCAGTTCGCCCACCGAGGCGATTAACAGGGGCGTCGCGGCGGTGGCAATCGTGATCAGGATCGATTCAAACATTCTGAGCGGCCTCCCCCGTCTTCGCCGGCATGCCGACGAGGCGGACCCGGTAGTGGATGAGCGTATCGCAGGCGAGCACGAAGAACAGAAGCATGCCCTGGAAGGCGCGCACCACCTTGTCGGAAACGCCGATCGAGATCTGCGCGGCCTCCCCGCCGAGATAGGAGAGCGCCAGCACCAATCCCGCAGCTATGATGCCCAGCGGATTGAGGCGGCCGAGGAAGGCGACGATGATCGCCGCGAAGCCGTAGCCCGGCGAGATCGTCGGCCGCAATTGTCCGATGGCGCCAGAGACTTCCGAGATGCCGGCTAGGCCAGCCAACGCGCCGGAGACGATAAAGACGAAGAACACCATCTTCGGCGCCGAGAAGCCGGCGAACTTTCCCGCCCGCGGGCTCTGGCCGAGCACCTTGACCTCGAAACCCTTCAACGTTCGCGACAGCATGAACCATAGCACGAAGGCCGCGACCAGCGCGAACACGAAACCCCAGTTGGCGCGGCCAGAGGCGGACCAGATTTCGGGCAGCACTGCATATTCGTGGAAGTTGCGCGTCTCAGGAAAATTCATGCCTTCCGGATTGCGCCAGGGACCGCGCACCAGCCAGTCGAGGAAAAGCTGTGCGACATAGACAAGCATCAGGCTGGTCAGGATCTCATTGGTGTTGAAGCGCGCCTTGAGGAAAGCCGGGACCGACGCGTAAGCCGCACCACCCACCATGCCCATGATCAGCATCAACGGCAGTACGGCCCAGTTCTGGAATTGCGGAAACAGCACCGGCAGGATCGAGCCGGCGATCGCGCCGATCGTGAATTGCCCTTCGGCGCCGATGTTCCAGTTGTTGGAGAGGTAGCAGACCGACAGGCCGACCGCGATGAGGATGAGCGGTGCCGCCTTGATCGCCAGCTCATGCAACGACCACACCTCGCGCAGCGGATCGATGAAATAAAAATAGAGCGCGTCGAGCGGGTTCTTGCCGAGCAACGAGAACATGATGGCGCCGGCGATCAGCGTCAGCCCGAGCGCTATGCACGGCGACAGCGCGCTGAAAAGCTTCGATTGCTCCGGGCGTTTGACGAGTTCGATCCGCATCACGCGACCTCCAGCGCCGGTTCGACATGACCGGGTTCGGCGCCGCCCATCAAAAGCCCGATCTTTTCGAACGTCGCTTCGGCGCGCGGCAGCGGCTTCGACAGTTCGCCATTGTGCATGACCGAGATGGAGTCGGAGATTTCGAAGAGTTCGTCGAGATCCTGGCTGATGACAAGCACGGCCGAGCCGCTGCGCGCCAGTTCGATCAGTGCCTGCCGAATGCGGGCCGCGGCACCCGCATCGACACCCCAGGTCGGCTGGTTGACCACCATGACGGCCGGCTGACGGTCGAGCTCGCGGCCGATGATGAATTTCTGGAGATTGCCGCCCGAAAGAGCCGCGGCCTCCGGATCGACGGCGCTCTTGCGCACGTCCATTTCTTCGACGATCCGCTGCGAAGCCATCCTGACGGTTCCGCTGTTTACAATGCCGGCTGCGCCGAGAAACGCCTTTGCGTCCGTCGCGTGCCGCGACAGGAGCAGATTTTCCGAAAGTCGCATGCGCGACGCAGCACCATGGCCGAGCCTTTCCTCCGGCACGAAGGCAGCACCCAGCAGCCGGCGGCCGGAGATCGGGCAGCCGCCCGGCATCCTTGCCGCGAATGCGGATGGTGCCTGCGGCTTCCTGCAACGCCTCGCCGGAGACCGCCTCGAAAAACTCGCCCTGACCGTTGCCGGCCACGCCTGCGATGCCGATCACCTCGCCTGCCCGGACGTCGAGCTTGATATCCCGCAGCGGGATCGAGAACGGTGTCGCCGGCTTGCGGCTGAGGCCGCGGATTTCAAGCAGCGCGCTGGCCTTTTCGATGCCTTCCGACGGCGGGCGCACCACCGCCTTCACTTCATTGCCCACCATCATGCGGGCAAGCGATGCCGCGGTTTCCTTGCGTGGATCGCAATGGCCGACCACCTTGCCGTGCCGGAGCACCGTGGCCCGGTCGCACATGCGCTTCACCTCTTCGAGGCGATGCGAGATGTAGAGGATAGATTTGCCTTCCGAGCGCAGCCTTTCCAGCGTCTCGAACAGCTTGTCGGCCTCCTGCGGGGTCAGAACCGAGGTCGGTTCGTCCAGGATGATCAGATCCGGCGTCTGTAGCAAGCAACGGATGATCTCGATGCGCTGGCGTTCGCCGACGGAAAGATCGCCGACCAGCGAATAAGGGTCGAGCGGCAGGCCGTAGCTGTAGGAAAGCGCCTTCGCCTTGGCCGCGATCGTGCTGATCGGCGTGTCGTCGTTGAGCGACAGGGCGATGTTCTCGGCCGCCGTCAGCGCCTCGAACAGCGAAAAATGCTGGAACACCATGCCGATGCCGAGCTTCTTGGCGGCATGCGGACTGGGGATGCGGACGGGCTGGCCGTTCCAGAAGATCTCGCCCGAATGCGGCTCCAGCGAGCCGAACAGCATTTTGACCAGCGTGGATTTGCCTGCGCCGTTCTCGCCGAGCAATGCGTGAATCTCGCCCTTGGCGATCGTCAGGTCGACCGCATCGCAGGCTTTGAGCGCGCCAAAGATTTTGGTGAGGCCGCGGACCTCGAGCAAGGGCGCGCCACCGGTCAACTGGGTTGCTTCCACAACGCCTCCCGATCTGTTTTCAGACTTATTTTGTTCCCACGAGCATCGTAGGCGCGCTTGGCGCGTAACGCAAAGCGCGCGCCATCTTGAAAGAGCTTCAAGAATTTCAGCGGAAGCTCATGGAAGCAGGACTGTCGTTCCGGTGGTTTTGCGGGCTTCGAGATCGGCATGTGCCTGGCCGGCATCTTTAAGGGCGAAACGCTGATTGATCTTGATCTTGATGATGCCTTTCGAGACGACGTCGAACAAGGCCTCGGCGGAAGCCACCAGGGCCTCCCGCTTGGCGTTGTAGGCGAAAATCGTCGGCCGTGTGGCGTAGAGCGAGCCCTTCTGCGCCAATATCGAAAGGTTGAACGGCGGGATCGGCCCGGATGACTGGCCGAAACTCGCAAAAAGGCCGAACGGCTTCAGGCAGTCGAGCGAGCCGGGAAACGTGTCGTTGCCGACCGAATCGTAGACGACGTCGCATAGCTTGCCGCCGGTGATTTCCTTGACCTCGGCGACGAAGTCCCGGTCGCGGTAGTTGATGACGTGGTCGAAGCCGTGCGCCTTGGCGAGGGCTATCTTATCGACCGAGCTTGCGGTGCCGATCACGGTAGCGCCGAGATGTTTCGCCCACTGGCCGAGGATCAGTCCAACGCCACCGGCCGCCGCGTGGTAGAGGATCGTGTCGCCGGGTTTCACCTTGAAGGTTCGCCGCAGCAGATATTCGGCGGTCATGCCCTTCAGCATCATGCCGGCGGCCTGCTCGTCGGAAACGCCCTCCGGAATTTTCACGAGCTTTTCGGCCGCGATGGTGCGCTGTTCGCAATATGAGCCGAGCCCCACTGCATAGGCGACGCGGTCGCCCACTTTCAGGTCGGAAACGCCCTCGCCCAGTTCGAGCACGACACCGGCTGCCTCGCCTCCCGGGATCAGCGGCAGCCCGTTCGGCGCCGCATAGAGCCCGGTCCGGTAATAGACGTCGATGAAGTTCAGCCCGATCGCGGTGTGGCGGATCAGCACTTCGCCCTTGCCGGGTCTGCCCGGGTCGACATCGACATACTGCAAGGCTTCGGGGCCGCCATGGGCGGCAATCTGGATTGCTTTGGACATGATTCAGGTCTTCTTCAGGCCGAGGGTTGGGAAAAGCTGCATGATGCCGCCAATGCAGAACAGGTACACACCTGTAACGCCGATGCCGATCTTGGTGAAGGCACTGACATTCGCCGCCAGCACGCCGATTTGAGTATAGAATTGCGCGAGATAGGATTCAGCCAGTGCAATCGCCCCGAAGGCACACCAGGCTAGCGTCATGCCGAGATTGACCAGCCTCAGCCGCTTCACCCGAACGGGGTGCAGGAAGTGCACCGGCACGAAGGTGAGGATTGCGGCGATTACCACGACAGCGAAAGACACCCATTGCCCAGGCTCGATGACGAAGAGGGTAAAGACGATCATGTTCCACACGACCGGGAAGCCCTTGAAGAAATTCTCCTCCGTCTTCATGCCGGTGTCGGCGTAATAGATCGCGCTCGACACCACGATGATCGCTGCCGACAGGAACGAAAGCCCCTCGCCCATCAACCCGAACTGGTAGAGCGCGAAGGCGGGTATAAGCACGTAGGTGACGTAGTCGATGATGTTGTCGAGCAGTTCGCCCGACCAGGTCGGGAGGATCTCCTTGACCTCGAGCTTGCGCGCTATCGGCCCGTCTATGCCATCGACGAACAACGCAAGGCCGAGCCACCAGAACATCGCCGTCCAGCGCTGCTCGCTGGCCGCGACGAGCGACAGGAATGCCAGGAAAGAGCCGGAGGCGGTGAGCAGATGCACCGAAAAAGCCCGGGCCTGCGGCCAGGTGACCTTCTTCTTTGGTCGTGGGATGCGGTTGGCGAGCTTCTTGCCCCCTGCCTTCATGGCATCTGTGCGCTTGCTCACGGACCGCGCCAATCCAGCTTGCATATCTCGGCCGAGCGGCCGGCGAAATTCCAGTTGCGGCCGAAGGCGCGCAGGCGGCTCTTGTCGGATTTCGCCACGATGATTTCCGGCGCGATCCAGTATTCCGAATTGGAGATCACCGTGTCGCCGTCGCGGTTCTTGCCCGGGATCGGCGTCACCGCGCCGTCGATGATCTTCGGAATCTGGAAAATGCGCGTCTTGTCCTGCGTCTCGTAGGTGATCGGCACCTGCTCGACGCCCAGGAACTTGCCGACCAGGATCGAAAGCAGCGAGGTGGTGCCGCCTGCCTTGCCGGTGAAAATCTTGCTGATCGCCTTGACCGCGTAGATCGACGCGCGCTGGTCGATGAACAGGCCGGCGGTCCAGTTGCCGCGGCTCATGTAGCCCGGGATTTCCATGATCAGGCCGAGGTTGAGGCCGGAAAGATCGACATCGCCAAAATGGCCGGCATCGATGCGAAAGCCGGCCCAGGTCTGGCAGTAGCCTTCGGTCGGCGGATGGCCGCCGAGCGACAGCACGCAGGGGCAAAAGACCGTGCAATTGCAGGAGAGGACGAGCTCTCCCTTCATCGCCCAGCTCTGCTCTTTCATGATCAGTCCCTCGTCTCAGGCGGAGATTAATAGCAGCGCCGCCGCCCATACAAGCAGTATCGCACCGGCCACCCGACCGGGAAGCCTGCCATCGCCCTGTTTTTCCACGACGGTAAACAGCGCGATCAGCGCCATCCAGAAGATGTTCATCAGTCCCGACCGCGAACATCACCAGCATCAGCGCCCAGCAGCAGCCGAGGCACCAGAAGCCCTGATCGATGCCAAGACGAAAAATCCGTGCAGGTTTCGTGCTCCAGCAGGAAAACAGCGTCGTGAAGGGGTGGCGGCATTTCTTGAGGCAGGCCTCTTTCAGGCCGCTGAATTGATAAAAACCGGCGACCAGAAGCGCCGCCGCCCCGGCGATGCCCTGCAGAGGCGCGAGGGCGGCATCGCCGCTGCCCTTTGCACCGCCAGCGAAAGCCCGGCAAAGCCTAGCGACGCGGCGAGCCAGACCGCGAGATAGCCCGCTACGAGCACCAGCGGATGCACGACCGGTTCGCCCTTTGCCCGCGCGGTGTCGGCGATCTCGCAATAGGTCCGGATCATCGGCGCAGCCGACGGCAGCATCATCGCCAGCGACATCAGGAACCACATCGCTGAAAGTACTATGAAACCTGGAACGATCGGGCCATCGACGAGCTCGCAGGAGCCAGGCAAAGCTGCAGAAACCGTTCCAGAAAGGCGGGCAGCGGCAGCACCGGCAAGGATTGCAGGAGGTGACTCCCCGGCCCGCTCGCTCCGGATCGACCGCTGCGCTGCGCGCCGACATGACGATCGCAGCGACACAAACCAGGAGAGCCCGATGGCCAGTCCGAGCAACGAGATTGACGGCAAAGCGGGGCCGCCGGCGATCGAAGCGGTGGCTTGCCCCGTCCGGTCGAGATGGTCGAAATTGCCGTTTTCGTCCGCCATGGTGTCGTTGGGATGAAACGCCGCGTTGATGGCACTGGCCAAGCTGCCATATACGGAGAGAGTTCCCACTCCAGCGCCAGACTTGGGCCTAACTGCAGGTCACCGCCTTGACCAGCCCGCACCCTCCAAATCCTCGTCGCCGGCACCGGCCCCGCCGGATTGATCGCTGCCCTCGGCCTTGCCCAGGCCGGCTTTGCCGTCGTTCTGATCGGTCCCGAAATCCGCAAGGACGATCGGCGCACCACCGCGCTGATGATGCCGGCGATCGCAGTTTCTCGACGGGCTTGGCATCGTCGATCCGATGTCGCCGCCAAAACCGCCCCGCTGCGCGTCATGCGCATCGTCGACGCCACGAAACGGCTGATCCGCAGCCCGGTCGTCACCTTCCGCGCCAGCGAGATCGGCGAGCAGTCTTCGGCCTGAACATCCCGAACGGCGTCCTGAACGACGCGCTGGAAGCGGCCGTCTCCAGCAACCAGGCATCGAGTGGCGTCAGACCATGGTCGATGCGCTGGGAGATCGGCGAACAGACGGTGATCGCGCGATCTTGGCAGACGGCAGCGCAGTCGACGCGGCGCTTGCGGTTGCCGCGGACGGCAGCGATTCGCCGGCGCGCGAGGCCGCCGGGATCACCGACGACGACGCATCGCTACCCGCAGGCGGCGCTGGTCCTGAACTTTTCGCCACGGCCGCGGCCACGCCGACATGTCGACCGAATTCCACACCGAGACGGGGCCGTTCACGCAGGTGCCGTTGCCCGGCGACCGCTCGAGCCTGGTCTGGGTGGTGAAGCCCGAGACGCCGAAGAATTGGCGGCTCTGGACGATGCCGACGCTGTCGCGCCGCGTCGAGAGAACGCATGCAGTCGATGCTCGGCCGCGTGACGGTCGAGCCGGGGCGGCAGGTCTATCCGCTGTCGGCAGGCTTGCCGGCGCGTTTTGCCAGGAACCGCGTCGCGTTGGTCGGCGAAGCCGCCCATATCTTCCCGCCGATCGGCGCGCAGGGCTTGAACCTCGGCATCAGGGACGTCGCAGGAATTGTTCGAATCGCAGCGAAAACCGCGACGACCCCGGTTCCGAACCGCCCTCGCGGCTTACGATCGCCGCCGCCGGCCGGACATCCTGGCGCGCACCGGCGCGGTCAACCTTCTCAACATGTCGCTGCTGTCGAACATGCTGCCGGCGCAAATGGTGCGCAGCGCCGGGCTCGGCCGTGCTCGGCGCGCTTTGCGCCGCTGCGGGCATTCTTCATGCGCGAGGGACTGCAGCCCGGCAGCGGCTTCGCTCGGTTTTCTCGTCCTACGGGAACAGATCGGGCGGTAGCATCCCGCTTTTGATCATGTAGAGCAGCGCCGTCACCGTTCCGACCGAAAGCACGGTGGTGATCAGAATGCTCGCCGAAGCGCGCTGCACCCAGACGCCATATTGCTGGGCGATGACGAAAACATTGGTCGCGGTCGGCAAGGCCGCCAGAAGCACCGCCGAAAACACCCAGATCTCCGAAAAATTGCCGACCCAGCTCAGCATCAGGTAGCAAAGCAGCGGATGCAGGACCAGCTTGAGCATCGCGATCGGCGCGAGTTCGCCCGGTACGCGCTTCAGCGGCCGCAGCGCCAGCGTCACGCCCATGGCAAACAGCGCGCAGGGTGCGGCGGCGCGCGACAGATAGTCGAGCAACCGCTCGACCGGCATCGGCGGCCGGAACTCGAAATAGGCCGCGAGCACGCCGATCGCGGTGGCGATGATGAAGGGATGCAGCACGATCTTCTTGAGCACGCTCCAGCGCCAGTGCGCCGGCGGCGCTCTTTTCGCCGCCCGACAACGCCATCATCATCGGCGCGATCGCGAAATGCATGATGTTTTCGAAGCAGAAGATCAGCGCCACCGGAACCGCCGCTTCCTCGCCGAAGGCCAGCAGCGCCATCCCCGGCCCCATATAGCCGATATTGCCATAGGCGGCGGCGAGCCCCTTGATCGTCGATTCCGCGATTTCGCCGCGCGACCGCAGCGACCGAGAGCGAAAACATCAGCGAGAAAATCGACGTAAGTGGAGAACACCGAGCCGAAAATGATAGCTCCACTCGGTCAGCCGCTCGATCGGCGTCTTGGCAAGCAGCTGGAAAAACAGCGCCGGCAAAGCCACATAGATGATGAAGGTGTTCATCCAGCCCAGCGCTTCGAGCGGCTGGCCGCGTTATGCGCGCCACGGCGAAGCCCAGAAAAATCAGCCCGAAGAACGGCAATGACGAGCCCGATGACGTCGGTCATTGATCACCTGCGCGCGAAATACTTCAGCCGCGCTAACGCGTTGCTAACAACGCGTCAAGGGCGCGGGATTGAATTGATGAGCCGGCTGCGCCAAATAGCGCAAGAGGTTTGCAAAATGAACGACATGAAGACAGCGAAATTCAGCGATAGGCCAGGTGGTCCGACACCGGTTGTTTCCGTTCCGGGGCGTCATTTTCGACGTCGACCCGCAATTCAACAACACGGAAGAATGGTACGAGGCGATCCCGGCCGAGGTTCGGCCGCGCAAGGACCAGCCATTCTATCATCTGCTCGCCGAAAACGCCGAGACCGAATACATCGCCTATGTTTCGGAGCAGAACTTGCTCGAGGACGAGACCGGCGAGCCGGTCCGCCACCCGCAACTGCGGGAGATGTTCGACAAGGCCGCCGACGGCCGCTACGCGCCGAAGGGCCGTCGCCACGAGCATCTGAAAGGCCGGCGTCGATGCGGCAGCTGACATCCAAAATAAAAAGCGGGGCCGAGCCCCGCTTTTTCATTCAGGCTAGCGCTGAAGCGATCAGTTGCCGGCCTTCGCCTTGTCCTGCTCTTCCTTGAGCTTCTTGGCGAAGTCCTCGTTGTTCTTGGTCACGAATTCCTGCAGCTTCTTCTGGCGGTCTTCGATATCCGACTGCTGCAGCGGCGGCCGTCAAAGGCGCCGGTGAAGCCCTTGAGCGACACCTTGATCGGGTTCGGCTGGTTCTGGAAGTTGACCGAGGTCAGGGTCAGTTCCTGGCCCTTCTTGAAGGAGGCGACGAACTGGTCGGAAAGCGGCGCTTCCGCAACGCAGCGATCCGGGAAGCAGATCACGTAGTCGAGCTTCTGCGCCTTGCCGCCATCGATCTGCAGGCCGATGCCCGGCGGCACCAGGCGGCCGGTCGGCACCGTAACCTGGAATACCTTGCGGTTGACCTTGCCCTTGAGCTCGATCAGGCTGATGCCGGTGACGATCTGGCCGGTGCGGCGTGATGATGTTCTGTACGTTGCAGATATCGACGTCTTCCTGCTTGGAGCAGGCCTTGAACCAGCCCTGGGGAACCTGCTGCTGCTGCTGCTGGGCCGCGGCCGGCGAAAGACCGGCGGCAAGCAGCCCGACCACGCCCGCGGCCATGACCGAAAGGCGTGAAGCGTCGGTGTTTCAGGCTCGTCATTGTCTAGAAATCCTCTCAAATAATCCGGATCCGGCGCTGTAGGCCGGAAGTTACCGCTACGTGTTGCCCAAATGAGGCAACAGCATGACTTCGCCGGCGTGTTACACCGCGCTGCGGCTTGCAAATCCAGCCGCAAAAGCGCGAATATTGCGCTGCAGTCGCGGTTCTCGCGCGCAATGCGGCCCCGTCATGATAGGCTATGCGTCGAATCAGGCATTTCGGCGCGAACGGAGGTTTGACCTATGCGCCGTCTGATTTCTGCGCTGCTTTGCGCCGGCCTTTGCGCTGTGCTCGCTTCAGCCGCACGCGCGCGCCGAGCCGCGGCACGCGATCGCCATGCAGGGCGAGCCGGCGCTGCCGGCCGATTTCCCGCATTTCTCCTACGCCAATCCGGACGCGCCGAAGGGCGGCAACATCACCTACTGCGTGGTCGGAAGCTTCGACAATCTCAACCCGTTCATCATCAAGAGCCTGCGAACCACCGCCCGCGGCGTGATCGACACCATCTTCGGCAACCTGGTTTTCGAATCGCTGATGCAGCGCAATCCGACGAGGCGTTTTCGCTCTACGGACTGCTTGCCGAATCGATCGACATCACGCCGGACCGCAAAGTCGCCGAATTCAACGCTCAATCCGAAGGCGAAATGGTCGGACGGCCAGCCGGTGACGCCGGAAGACGTGATGTTCACCTATGAGGTCTACACGGAGAAAGGCCGCCCGCCCTACAGCGACCGCATGAAGAAGATCGACAAGATCGAAAAGACCGGCGAACACGGCGTTCGCTTCACCTTCAACGAAAATGCGGACCGCGAATTTCCGCTGATCGTCGCCATGACGCCGATCGTGCCGAAGCACGCCTTCAGCAAGGAGACTTTCGACGAGACGACGCTGAAGCCGGTGACCGGCAGCGGGCCCTACCGGATCGCGCAGGTCGTGCCCGGGCGAGCGAATCGTTTTCGAGCGCAATCCGGACTACTGGGCGAAGGACATTCCCGACCAAGCGCGGCTTCGACAATTACGACCGCATCACGATCGAATATTTCCTCAACGCCAACGCGCAGTTCGAAGCTTTCAAGAAAGGCCTGTGCGCAATCCAGACCGAGGCCGATCCGGTCAGGCGGCTGCGCGATTTCGATTTCCCGGCGGTCAAGAACGGCCAGGTCGTGATGGAGACGTTCGAGAGCGGCCTGCCGCCCGTCGTCACCGGCTTTCTGTTCAACACCCGCCTGCCGAAATTCTCCGATCGTCGAGTACGACGGGCGCTTGGCATGCTCTACGATTTCGAATGGGCGAACAGGAAATTTTCGACGGACAATACCAGCGCACGGCAAGCTACTGGCAGAATTCGGAACTCTCGGCGTTTGGGGCGCCCGGCGAGCGAGAACGAGACGCGCTTTGCTCGCCCCTTACGCCGACACGGTCCTGCCCGAAGTGATGGACGGAACCTGTCGCCCGCCGGCGACCGACGGTTCCGGCCGCGACCGGCTTTCGCTGAAAGCGGCTTTGGATCTGCTGAAGGCGGCCGGCTATACCCTCAACGGTCGGCAATTGCTCGACCCTGCCGGCCAGCCTTTCAGTTTCGAGATACTCACGGCTTCGCAAAGCGAGGAGCGTCTGGCTGCGATCTACCAGCGCACGCTGGAAAAGATCGGCATCACGGATGGAAATCCGTTCGCTCGAGGCCGACCAGATCCAGATGCGCAAGCAGCGCTTCGATTTCGAGGCGCTGATCGGCACGACCGGTTTCCAGGGCACGCTCTCGCCGGGGATCGAACTGCTTTTTCGCTGGGGTTCGGAATCCCGGGATGCCGAGGGTTCGTTCAATCTGGCAGGCGTGGCCGACCCGGCGATCGATGCCATGATCGAGGCGATACTCAACGCCGACAGCAAGGAAAAATACGTCGCCGCGGTGCGCGCGCTCGACCGTTTGCTGATTTCAGGAGCCTATATGGTGCCGATGCAGCACGATACGAAGCAGTTCCTGGCCTACTGGAGCTATCTGGAACATCCGGAAAAGACACCCATATTCGGCTATCAGCTGCCTACCTGGTGGCGAAAGACCGACTGACAGCGAAGGGATCCGGCATGAGCGAGCGTCAGACCATCACCATCGATGTTGTCTCCGACGTCGTTTGCCCGTGGTGCTTCATCGGACAGAAACGGCTCGACAAGGCCGTCGCAGCGGTGCCGGAGATCGCGGTCGACATCCATTGGCGGCCATACCAGCTCGACCCGACAATTCCTTCCGAAGGCAAGGATCGCAAACAGTACATGCTGGACAAGTTCGGCAGCGAGGAACGCATCCGCCAGATCCATGCAGCGGATCGAGCCGCTGGGTGCCGCCGAAGGCATCGCCTTCGATTTCGGAGCGATCAAGGTGGCGCCGAACACGCTTGACGCCCACCGCGTCATCCGCTGGGCCGGCACGGCCGGCGACGGCGTTCAGGACCGGCTGGTGCGCCGGCTCTTCCAGCTCAATTTCGAGGAAGGCGCCAATCTCGGCGATCACGGCCGTACTGGTCGACGCGGCCCGGGAGAGTGGCATGGACGCGGCGGTGGTGGAGACGCTGCTGCCCACGGACGCCGACCGCGACGCGGTGGCCGACGAGATCGCGACCGCCGCCCGCATGGGCATCACCGGCGTGCCCTGCTTCCTGCTCGAAAACAAATATGCCGTCATGGGCGCGCAGGACAGCGAAACCTTGGCCGACGCGATCCGACAGGTGGCGGCGGCCAAGGCGCGCGGCGAATTGGACAGCACAGCCCTGTTTAAGCCGCCGCCCTCTCCGCCAGCCGCGCCAACTGCGTCATCACGACGGCAGCACCCGCCAGGCGCTTTTCCGGGTTCGGCCAGTCGCGGATGAAGACGACGCTCTGGTCCGGACGGATTTTTGCCAGCGAGCCCTGTTCGCCGATGAAGCGCACCAGTCCGGTCGGGTCGGCGAACTCGCGCTTGCGGAAGTGGATGACGACGCCCTTCGGCCCGGCGTCCAGCTTTTCGACATTGGCCTTGCGGCAGAGCGCCTTGATGTAGACGATCTTCAAAAGGTGCTCGACTTCCTGCGGCAACGATCCGAAGCGGTCGATCAGCTCGGCGCCGAACGCGTCGATCTCCTCCGGGGTCTCCAGCTCGCCGAGACGGCGGTAGAGTGCCAGCCGTAGCTGCAAGTCGGGCACATATTCCTCGGGGATCATGACGGCGGTGCCGATCGCGATTTGCGGCGACCAGCCGCCATCCTGCACTTCGCCGGTGCCGCGGATTTCGGCGACCGCCTCTTCCAGCATCTGCTGATAGAGCTCGAAGCCGACCTCCTTGATGTGGCCGGACTGTTCCTCCCCGAGCAGATTGCCGGCGCCGCGGATGTCGAGATCGTGGCTGGCAAGCTGGAAGCCGGCGCCGAGCGTATCGAGCGACTGCAAAACCTTCAGCCGCCGGTCGGCGGTGTCGGTCAGCTTGCGGTTCGCCGGCAGTGTGAACAGCGCATAGGCGCGCACTTTCGAACGACCGACGCGGCCGCGCAACTGATAGAGTTGCGCCAGGCCGAACATGTCGGCGCGATGCACGATCAGCGTGTTGGCGGTCGGGATATCGAGCCCGGATTCGACGATCGTGGTCGACAGAAGCACATCGTACTGACCGTCGTAGAAGGCGTTCATGATGTCGTCGAGTTCGCCGGGCGGCATCTGGCCGTGGGCAACGCCGACTTTCAGTTCCGGCACCGATTCATGCAGAAACTGCTGGATTTCCGCAAGGTCCGCGATGCGCGGGACGACATAGAACGAATGCCCGCCGCGATAGCGTTCGCGCAGCAGTGTTTCGCGGATGACCAGCGGATCGAACGGCGAAATGAATGTCCTCACCGCCATGCGGTCGACCGGCGGCGTTGCGATCAGCGAAAGCTCGCGTACCCCGGTCAATGCCATCTGCAAGGTGCGCGGAATTGGCGTCGCCGAAAGCGTCAGCACATGCACGTCGCTCTTCAGGTCCTTCAGCCGTTCCTTGTGCTTGACGCCGAAATGCTGCTCCTCGTCTATTATCAAAAGCCCTAGGTTCTTGAACGAAATCGAGGAACCGAGCAGCGCGTGGGTGCCGACGACGATATCGACTGTGCCGTCGGCGATGCCCTTTTTTGCCTCGGCCAAATCCTTTGCGCCGACAAGACGCGACGCTTGCCGCACCGTCACCGGCAGTCCGGCAAAACGCTGCGAAAACGTCTTGAAATGCTGGCGCGCGAGCAGCGTGGTCGGCACCACGATGGCGACCTGGAAACCCTCCATCGCCGCGATGAAGGCGGCGCGCAGCGCCACTTCCGTCTTGCCGAAGCCGACGTCGCCACAGATCAACCGGTCCATCGGCTTGCCGGCGCCGAGATCGTCGACCACGGCGTCGATGGCGTTCTGCTGGTCGTCGGTCTCCTCATAAGGGAAACGCGCGGAGAATTCGCCGTAAATTCCGTCGGCCGGGTTCATCGCCGGTGCTGTTCGCATCTGCCGTTCGGCGGCGATGCGGATCAGCTGTCCCGCCATTTCGAGCAGCCGCCGCTTCAGCCGGGCCTTGCGTGATTGCCAGGCTCCTCCGCCGAGCTTGTCGAGGTGGGCCTCAGTCGAATCCGAGCCATAGCGCGACAGAAGCTCGATATTCTCGACCGGCAGGAACAGCCGGTCGTCGCCGGCATAGTGGATTTCGACGCAATCATGCGGCGCGCCCATCGCCTCGATGGTGCGCAGCCCGATGAAGCGGCCTATGCCGTGGTCGGTATGCACGACGATATCGCCGGCGGCGAGCGACGCCACTTCCGAGATAAAATCCGCGGCGCGCTTGCGTTTTTTCGAACGCCGCACCAGCCGGTCGCCCAGAATGTCCTGCTCGGCGATGACGATGAATTTTCGCGCGTCGAACCCGGTCTCCAGCGGCAGAACGGCGAGGCCCGCCTGCCCCGGCTCGAGTTTTTCGACCTCGGCCAGCGTCGCGACGCGTTTCAAATTGCCGAGATGATGCTCCTCGAGAATTTGGGTCAGACGGTCGAGCGAGCCTTCGGTCCAGCCGGCGACGACCACGCGCTGCTTTGCGGCGCGCACGGTGGAAATGTGCTTGACCACCGCGTCGAAGACATTCGCGTTCGGATCGGCACGCTCTTCGGCGAATGTGCGGCCAGGCTTCGACCCGGCATGGAAGACATTTGTTTCGCGGGTTTCGGGTGTGTCGAACGGCGTCAACTCGATCGCCGAGCGGCCGGCAAGCGATGCGATGACGTCATCCGGCGAAAGATAGAGAAGCGCCGGCGGCACCGGCTTGTAAGGTACCGCGTCCTTCAGCGCGCCCTCGGCTCCGCGCTTGCGCGCCTCGTAATAGTCGAGGATCAGCGTGTGCCGCTCGCCCAGCGCCTCGCGCGCCAGGTGATCGAAAATCACCGGCGCGCCCGGTAGAAAATCAAACACCGTGTCGAGCTTTTCGTAGAAGAACGGCAGCCAGTGTTCCATGCCGGCGAAGCGGCGGCCTTCGCTGACCGCGGCGTAGAGACCGTCATCCCGCGCCGGCGCCCCGAATGCTTCGATATAGCTGCGGCGAAACCGGCTGATCGTCTCCGGCGTCAGTGCGACCTCGCTCATCGCCTGCAGCGTCAGTTGCTTGCGCTGGCCGGTGGTGCGCTGTGTCGCCACATCGAAAGCGCGGATCAATTCCAGCGTGTCGCCAAAGAAATCGAGCCTGAGCGGCTCCGGCGTGCCCGGTGCATAAAGGTCGAGGATGCCGCCGCGCACCGCGAACTCGCCGACATCCCGCACAGTCGCCACCCGCTCGAAACCCGAATTTTCGAGCCGGGCGATCAACTGGTTCATGTCGATCTGGTTGCCCGAACGGGCGTGGAAAGTCTGTGCCTCGATGATATTGGCGGGGGGAATCCGTTGCAGCACCGCGTTGGCGGTGGTCAGGATCACGGCGCCGTGGGGTTTCTCCCGCAGCGCGATCATCGCCGCGAGGGCGTCGAGACGCCGCGCCGCCGCATCGGAGCCTGGCGACACGCGGTCGTAGGGCAAGCAGTCCCACGCGGGAAATTCTAGCACCGGCAGTTCCGGCGCGGCAAAGGCAAGCGCCTCCGTGATCGCGGGCAGCCTCTGGCCGTCGCGGGCGACGAAGACGACGGGCCCTTCGCCGCCGATCTCGCCGGCAAGTGCCGCCAGCGCAAAGGCTTCATAGCCATCGGCGACGCCGTCGATGACGGCGCGGCCGCGGCCACCCGTTGAAATGCCGATGGGATCGATGAGGCTCATGTCAGTCGCTGAAGTTCATGGTCCGGCGGAATGCCAGGATCTTTAGGAGGATTTCGGTGTGGTCCGCGTCCGGGATTGCTCGCTCGCCGGTAACCCAGGGCAAGAGTTCGGTGTCGGGTATGTCGAGAAGCTTTTCATATTGGTCGATTTCGGTCTCGGTCAAGGCGCCGATCTCGGCGTCGGCGAAGCTGCCCAGAATGAGATCCATCTCGCGCATGCCGCGATGCCACGAGCGGAAGAGAAGCTTGCGCCGCCGGGCATCGAGTCCCTCGCCTGATCGCGTCGTGCCGGTCATCGTCGTTTTCCCAATGAGAGCGGCGCATATAGCGTGGATGGCGGGCCCTGTCAGCCTTGCATGAACGGCCGGCCCGCATAAGTTGGCAACCATGCGCCCTTCCCTCCTCGATCCGCTGTTCGTCCCCCTGACGTCGCTCGACGGCGTCGGTCCGAAAGTTGCCGAGATGATCGAGAAGGTGGTTGCGGCCGACCTGACCGACCGGCGCGCGCGTGCCGGCGATCTGCTTTTCACGCTCCCCCACTCCATCATCGACCGGCGCAACCGTCCCGGCATCGCGTTTTCGCCGGCAGGCGCCATCGTCACCCTTGATCTGCGTGTCGATCGCCACCAGCCGCCGCCGCGCGGCAACCGCTCGGTGCCTTATAGGGTCTATGCGCATGACGACACTGGCGAGATCGGCCTCACCTTTTTCCATGCGCATGCCGCCTATCTGGAACGGGCGATGCCGGTCGGCGAGAACATCGTCGTCAGCGGCCGCATGGAATGGTTCAACGGCCGGCCGACCATGGTTCATCCCGACCATATCGCATTGGCGGGGCAGGCAGACGGTCTCCCGTTGGTCGAACCGGTCTATCCGCTGACCGCCGGCCTTTCGTCCAAGGTGCTGCGGCGCGCCATCAGCCAGGCCTTGACGCGTGTTCCCGCGTTGCCAGAATGGCTGGACGGCGAGGTGAAGCGGCGACAGACGTTCCCGCTCTTCGGCGAGGCGCTGCAGCGCCTGCACAATCCCGCCGATCCGATCGACGTGTCGCCCGAAAATCCGGCATGGCGGCGGCTTGCCTATGACGAACTGCTCGCCGGCCAGGTTTCGCTGGCGCTGGTGCGAGCGCGGACGAGACGGCTTTCCGGAAGGCCGCTCACCGGCGACGGCCGCATCGTCGAACATTTGCGGACAGCACTACCTTATTCGCTGACCCGTTCGCAGGAACAGGCGCTGGCGGAGATCAACGCCGATCTGGCCAGTCCCGACCGAATGCTGCGCCTGCTGCAAGGCGATGTCGGTTCGGGCAAGACCGTGGTGGCGCTGCTCGCCATGGCGCGCGCCGTCGAGGCCGGCGGCCAGGCGGCGCTGATGGCGCCGACCGAAATCCTTGCCCGCCAGCATTTTTCCACCATCGCGCCATTGGCCGCGCGCGCCGGGTTGACCGCCGCCATCCTCACCGGACGCGAAAAAGGCCGCGAACGCGCCGACATCCTGGCGGGCCTGGAAAGCGGCGCGATCGACATCGTCATCGGCACGCATGCGCTTTTCCAGGAACCGGTGGTCTATCGCGATCTCGTTCTGGCGATCGTCGACGAGCAGCATCGTTTCGGCGTACATCAGCGACTGGCGATCACCGCCAAGGGCGACGGGCCCGACATGCTGGTGATGACGGCGACGCCGATCCCGCGCACGCTGGTTCTGACGGCATTCGGCGACATGGACGTTTCGCGGCTGACCGAAAAGCCGGCCGGCCGCCAGCCGATCCGCACCGTCACGCTGCCGCTTGATCGTCTCGACGACCTGATCGGCCGCATGCGCGACGCCATCGCCGACGGCCAGAAAATCTACTGGATCTGCCCGCTGGTCGAGGAGTCGGAAGAAATAAAGCTGATGTCGGCCGAGGATCGCCACGCGATGCTGGAAGAGGTTTTCGGAGATGTCGTCGGGCTCGTGCACGGCCGCATGAAAGGTGCCGAAAAGGACGAGGCAATGCGCGCCTTCAAGGCCGGCGAAACGCGCATCCTCGTCGCCACCACGGTGATCGAGGTGGGCGTAGACGTACCCGACGCGACCATCATCGTCATCGAGCACGCCGAGCGCTTCGGCCTTGCCCAGCTCCACCAGTTGCGCGGCCGCGTCGGCCGCGGCGACAAGCCATCGTCCTGCGTGCTGCTCTACAAGGACCCGCTCGGAGAAACCGCGAAACGGCGCCTGTCGGTGATGCGCGAAACCGACGACGGTTTCCTGATCTCGGAAGAAGACCTGAAGCTGCGCGGCGAAGGCGAAGTGCTGGGCACTCGCCAGTCCGGCACCCCAGGCTTCCAGGTGGCGCGCATCGAGTTTCACGCGGATCTTCTGGAAACCGCCCGCGACGAAGCGCGTTTGCTGCTATCCCGCGATCCGGAATTGCAGACGGAGCGCGGCGCCGCGATCCGTCTCCTGCTTTACCTTTTCGGGCGTGACGAGGCGGTGCGCCTGCTGCGCGCGGGTTGAGCAGCCTTGACCGGCGGCTTTTTTTCCGGCTGGGCTTCCGGCACCAATGCAAGCTTCTGCTTTGCCAGAGCTTCCTTCGCCAAGGCTTTGGTTTTGTTCTTGTATCCAGGCCCGACAAGCCCTGCCGAGATCAGCAGCTTGGCGGCGTCCTCGACGCTCATTTCCAGTGGGATGACATCCTTTTCAGGCACGTAAAGCAGATAACCGGTTGTCACGTTGGGTGTAATCGGGCGGAATACGGCTATCGTCTTGCCTTCCCGTTCCTCCAGCGCATCGCTGATCTCACTGTCTTCCTGCGCCGCGATGAAGACGATCGACCACGCGCCCTTGCGGGGATATTCGAACAGCCCGACTTTGCTGAAAAGTTCGGTACGATGCGCCAGCACCGTCTCGAAAATCTGTTTCAGGCCGCTGTAGATGTTGCGAACCAACGGCATCCGGTTGAGCACTTTCTCGCCGTAGGAGACGATCGAGCGGCCGATGATGTTGGCGGTCAGGAAGCCGATCAGCGTGATCATCACCAGCACCACGATCACGCCGAAGCCGGGCACCGCGAATGGCAGATAGTTGTCTGGATTGTAGCGCGCCGGGATATACGGCTTCACCCACGAATCGACCCAGTGGATCACGCTCCACGAGAGGTAAGCTGTAATCGCCAGCGGCGCGCAGACGATGATGCCGGTCAGGAAATAATTCCTGAGCTTCAGCATGCCGGAAACAGAGGCAACGGGCGTTGACATGGGCCATTCAATATCATTGTGCGCCGCAACAAGGTAGCGCGTTGAAACAATGTTTGAATAGCCGAATGTGACGGCAGCGCGACAGCTACTCCACGGTCACCGATTTTGCCAGGTTTCGCGGCTGGTCGACGTCGGTGCCCATGAAAACTGCGGTGAAGTAGGCGAGCAGTCTGAATGGGAAGCGCATAGATCAGTGGCGTGATGATCTCCGGCACGTCCGGCAGCACGATGGTTTCCATCGGTCTCCATGCCGACCTGCGCGGCGCCCTTCTTGTCGGTGATCAGGATGATCTTGCCGCCGCGGGCCGCCACTTCCTGCATGTTCGACACAGTCTTCTCGAAGATCCGGTCATGCGGCGCGATCACGATCACCGGCATGTTCTCGTCGATCAGCGCGATCGGGCCGTGTTTCAGTTCACCGGCGGCGTAACCTTCCGCATGGATGTAGGAAATTTCCTTGAGCTTCAGCGCGCCTTCCATGGCAAGCGGGAAGTTGGTGTCGCGGCCGAGATAAAGCACATGACGATAGTGCGACAGCTCGCGCGCCAGTTTCTGGATTTGCTCCTCGATCTTCAGCACCTGCGTGGCGAATCGCGGTGCTTCCGACAGTTCCCGCACCAATCTCTTTTCCTGCTCGCGCGAGATCGTACCACGCGCCACCCCGGCACGCACCGCCAGCGAGGCCAGCACCGACAACTGGCAAGTGAAGGCTTTGGTCGAGGCAACGCCGATTTCCGGACCGGCCAATGTCGGCAGGATCACATCGGATTCGCGGGCGATCGTCGATTCGCGAACATTGACGATGGCGCCGATCGGAATGCCGGCGGCGCGGCAGTAACGCAAGGAAGCCAGCGTATCGGCGGTCTCGCCGGACTGCGAGATGAAGAAGGCGGCGCTGTTCCTGGAGATCGGCATTTCGCGGTATCGGAATTCCGAGGCGATATCGATGTCGACCGGCAGCCGTGCCAGCCGCTCGAACCAGTATTTGCCAACGAGACCGCTAAGATAGGCCGTGCCGCAAGCCGAAATGGCCAGACGGTCGATCTTGGCGAAGTCGAAAGGCAGGTCCAGCGACTTTGCGCTGTCGCTGGTGAAATCGAGATAATGCGCCAGCGTGTGCGAGATCACTTCCGGCTGTTCATGGATTTCCTTTTCCATGAAATGGCGCCGGTTGCCTTTGTCGACCATGTAGCTGGTGGAAAGCGACTGCTGGCGTTTGCGCTCGACGCGGGCGCCTCCGATGTCGAAAATCTCGGCCTTGTCGCGGCGCACGACCGCCCAGTCGCCGTCTTCGAGATAGGTGATGGAATTGGTGAACGGAGCAAGCGCGATCGCGTCGGAGCCCAGGAACATCTCGCCGTCGCCGTGACCGACGGCCAGCGGCGGGCCGTTGCGGGCGCCGACGATCAGATTTTCGTCGCCCTGGAACATGATGGCGAGCGCGAAGGCGCCCTCCAGCCGCTTCAACGTGTTGTGGGCGGCGGTGACAGGATCGGCGCCGTTCTTCAGTTCGCGTGCGATGAGGTGGGCGACCACTTCCGTGTCGGTCTGCGAGGAGAACGCATATCCGTCGGCGATCAGTTCATCGCGCAACCCGGCGAAATTTTCGATGATGCCGTTGTGGACCACGGCGACGCCGCTCGAAAAATGCGGATGGGCGTTGATTTCATTGGGCACGCCGTGCGTCGCCCAGCGCGTGTGGCCGATACCGATCATACCGTCGAGGGGTTCGGAATTGAGCAGCTTCTCGAGGTTGACAAGCTTGCCTTCCGCGCGACGCCGGCCGAGCGTGCCCGCCTCGATCGTTGCGACGCCGGCTGAATCGTAACCGCGATATTCAAGCCGCTTCAGCGCGTCGACAATAAGCGGCGCCACCGGTGTCCGGCCGACAATCCCAACAATTCCGCACATGCTTCAAGAACCCCAATCCAAAGATCTTCGCCCTAGCCTCCTCTAGAATGGAAGCGGGCCGTGCAAAAATCACTTGTCGTGTCGTTTCTTGTCAGAAGAAGCGACGCCGGACGTTCCTCTATTATGTCGTCGAGACGATTGCAAAGCGGTGACCGGGTCCGGTTATTTCTTCGCCGCCGCTGCCCGGAGTTCCCGCAGCTGTTTGGCGCGTTCCGGTAAGGTCTTTTGCCGCGCACGGCCGAAGGCCAGGGCATCGTCCGGCACGTCCTCGGTGATGACGCTGCCCGAAGCGATATACGCTCCGTTGCCGATCTTGATCGGTGCGACCAGGGCTGAATTCGAGCCGACGAAAGCGCCTGCGCCGATGTCGGTGAAAAACTTGCCGTAGCCGTCGTAGTTGCAGGTGATCGTTCCGGCGCCGATATTCGCTTTCGCACCGATCCTGGCATCGCCGATGTAGGAAAGGTGATTGACCTTAGCGCCGGCTTCGATCGTCGCCTTCTTGACCTCGCAGAAATTGCCGACCTTCGATTTCTCGCCGAGATCGGCACCTGGACGCAGCCGCGCGAACGGGCCGACCTCGCTGCCGCTAGCGACAGTTGCTCCCTCCAGATGTGAAAAAGCCCGGATTTGAGTACCGCCGGCGATTTTGACGCCGGTTGCGAAATAGACGTTCGGTTCGACCACGGTGTCAGCGCCGATCTCGGTGTCGTGCGAGAAGAAAACCGTTTCCGGCGCGATCAGGGTTACGCCGTTGAGCATCATTTCGCGCCGCTTGCGCCTCTGCCAGATCGCCTCGGCTTCGGCCAGTTCGGCGCGGTTGTTGATACCGAGCGCATTCTCATAACTCGCCTCCGTCGCGACGACCTTGAGGCCGCGTTCGTTGGCGATGCCGACGATGTCGGTCAGATAATACTCGCCCTTGGCGTTGTCGTTCCGCACAGCATCGAGCAGCGACAGCGCCAGTTTCCCGTCGATCGCCATCAGCCCGCTGTTGCAGAAGGTGATCTTCTTCTCCTCCTCGGAGCAGTCCTTTTCCTCGCGGATGGCGAGCAGTGCGCCGTCCTTCTCCAGCAGCCGGCCGTAGCCGGTCGGGTTGGGCGTACGGAAGCCCAGCACTACCACGGCTGCCCCGTCGGCCAGCTTTTCGCGCGCCATGGTCAGCACCGCGGGATCGATCAGCGGCGTGTCGCCGAACATCACCAGGACATCGTCATAGCCGCGCGCCATCGCGTCGCGGGCGGCAAGGGCTGCGTGCGCGGTTCCAAGCCGCTCGCCCTGCACGAAACTCTCGGTGCCTTCAGCGAATGAAGCCGCCGCCCGCACCGCTTCGGCGCCGTGTCCGACGACCAGCGCCACATCGCCGGCGCCCGCTGCATGCGCGGCGCGCATGACATGCACCACCATCGGCAATCCGGCGATCTTATGCATCAGCTTGGACATAGTGCTCTTCATGCGTGTGCCCTCGCCGGCGGCAAGGATGATCGACAGGCAGGTTCTTTGGCTCATAGGAAATATCCGGAAGGGCAAACGTAAGATTCGGGCGGGATGTGTATCACTGGAGCTGTTTCACTCCAATGCGGCAGAGCTTTGACGCATATCAGCCAAGTTGTCCGAGCGCCGGAAAAGTCTCGAGCAGCCAGTAGGCTGCGGTCTGGACGCCGCCGGTGATGAAGAAGATGCCGGCCAGCACGAGCATTGCCCCGATCACCTTTTCAACCCTGCCGAGGTGCATGCGGAAGCGGGAAAGGAAGCGCATGAAGGCGCCCGAAAACAGCGCGGCGATCAGGAAAGGGATGCCGAGCCCGATCGAATAGGCGGCGAGCAGCAATGCCCCCTCGCCCACTGTCTCGCGTCCACCGGCGAGCGTCAGGATCGGCCCGAGCACCGGGCCGATGCACGGCGTCCAGCCGAAGGCGAAGGCAAGCCCCATGACATAGGCGGCAACCGCACCGGCCGGCTTGGCGCTGGCCTGGAACCGTGCTTCCCGCGACAAAAGCGGGATCCGGACTACGCCGAGAAAATTCAGTCCCATGACGATGATGAGCACGCCGGCGGCGATGCCGAGCGGCTCCTGCCAGACCCGCAGCAGCTGGCCGATGGTCGAGGCGCCGGCGCCGAGCGCCACGAAGACGGTGGAGAAACCAAGCACGAAGGCGATCGATGCGATGATGAGTGCCTTCCGGGCTCCAGCATTGGCGGTCTCCGCATTGGCGCGGAAATCCTCGACCGAGACGCCGGCCATGTAGCAGAGATAAGGCGGCACCAGCGGCAAAACGCAGGGCGACAGGAAGGACACTGCCCCTGCCCCGACAGCACTGAGATAACCGACGTCGATTGCCATTTATGGTTTCGCTTCGCCCCGCAGTTTCGGCGATTGCATATAGCGGCGTTGCGCGGACCGCTCCAATCACCATTGCGTGGCAAGTCGTCGCTGACAAGAATGACGGTAGCTCGCGTCAGGACAGATCGCTCGCCACCCCAGCAAGCAAGATGTCGAGACGACGCCCGGGAGGAATTGCCTGAACGGCGGGAAACCCGCCTCCTTCCGAGCACCGATCGCGGAGCTACTCGTTACAATCGCGACAGGTACCCAGCTACACGCTCTTGGTGAACAATTCCTTACCGGATTGAATCGAATTCCATACTTTGTCATGACGCATTCAAGGATTCGTCAACGCTTTCCGATAAGTTCGGCAACGGGATGATGGCTGATGGCAGGGCCTCGTTTCGTTGCGCCCTGCAACTGTTCGTGATTTGCTCGCGCGATCCGCCCCATGAAGATGGGCTTAAATGCCCGCCCTTCGCGTTGAGGAGTGTCAGTGAGAGTTTTGGCGTTGCGGCATTCCTTCCTGCTCTTCGGCGTGTTTTTGACGAGCGCCGCAGTGATCGCGCCTGCGCCTGCGTTTGAATTGTTCGGCATTCATATCTTCGGAAAGAAGAAGGCGGACGAGGCCGAGGAAACCATCGGCGAGCCGCAGAACTATACAGTGGATTTCGTCGTTAGCGGCGGTGAAAGCGATGTCGAAAAGACCCTGAAAGGCGCCTCCGGCCTGTGGAACGACCGCGAAAAACCGGCATCCGGCGCCGCGGGCCTGCTTGCCAAGGCGCGCAGCGATTACAAGCGCTTGCTGGCGGCACTTTACGGGCAGGGCCGTTATGGCGGCACCATCAGCATTCTGGTCGACGGCCGCGAGGCCGCCGACCTGCCGCCCGATGCCATGGTCGCCCAGCCGGCTTCCATCAACATTAGGGTCAGTCCGGGGCCCGTTTTCCTGTTCGACAAGGCCAGCGTCATCAATCGCGCGCCGCCGCCCCAGCGCCGTGACGACCGCGTCCCGCTTCCTGAGGACGAAGGTTTCGCGCCAGGCGAAGTCGCGCGTTCCGGCGTCATCCTGGAGGCCGAGAAACTTTCCGTCGAGGCATGGCGCGAACAGGGGCATGCCAAGGCGAGCGTTGCCGAGCGGCGGGTGACCGCCGCCCATTCGAACAACACGCTCGACGCCATCATTGAGGTCGATCCGGGCCGGAAGGCCTATTACAACGGTGTCTCCGTCGAGGGCACCGATCGCATGGATCCGGCATTCGTCGCCTGGATGACCGGCCTCAAACCCGGTCAGGAATATGATCCGGACGACCTCGACCGCGCCAACAAGCGCCTGTCCCGGCTCGATGTCTTCCGCGCGCTGCGTATCCAGGAGGCCGACGCGATCGACGAAAATGGCCGCCTCCCGCTGACTGTCAACAGTCCAGGAGCGCAAGCTGCGCCGTTTCGGCCTCGGCGGCAGCTATTCGACGCTCGATGGCCTCGGGCTCGAGGCCTATTGGCTGCACCGCAACCTCTTCGGCCGGGCGGAACGCTTGCGCTTCGATGCCAAGGTTGCCGGCATGGGCGAGACATTCGAGCCTGACGAACTGACCTACAGGGTCGGCGTCACTTTCATCAAGCCTGGCATCTATACGCCCGACACCGATTTCGAGGCTTCGGTCTTCGGCGACCGCGAGGTGCTAGACCCCTACACGCGCACCGCCGTCACCGGGCAACTCGGTTTCAACCACATGTTTTCGGAAGAGTGGTCGGGCAAGCTCTTCCTCAACGGAGGCTATGCCGAATTCGAGGACGACACGTTCGGCACCCGCGAATTCAGTTACGTCGGCTTCCTCGGTGGCATCACCTTCGACAATCGCGACAACAAGACGGACGCAACCGAGGGCTACTTCCTCGAAGCGATCGCCGAGCCTTTCTATGAATTCAACTACGGCAACCTCGTCGGCAAATTCACTGCGGAAGGCCGCGCCTATTATGGTTTTGGCGAAGACAAGCCGGTCGTGCTGGCCGGCCGGGTAAAACTCGGAACCCTGTTCGACCCGCCGATATCGGAAACGGCGCCGGACAAGCTGTTCTTCGCCGGCGGCGGCGGATCGGTGCGCGGCTACGCTTATCGCAACATCGGCGTGGTGACGCCGGCGGGAGAAGTCATCGGCGGCCGCTCGCTGATCGAAGGTTCGGCGGAAATCCGCTATCGTGTCACCGAGAGCATCGGCCTCGTCGGATTCGTGGACGCCGGTTATGTCGGCGAGGAATCGTTTCCCGATTTCGCCGAGGATCTGCGTGTCGGCGTTGGCGGCGGCCTGCGTTACTATACCGGCCTCGGCCCGATCAGGCTCGACGTCGCCGTGCCGCTCGACCGGCAGCGCGACGACCCGAGTGTCGCTTTCTACGTCGGAATAGGACAGGCGTTTTGACCCGGCTCTTGCTCGCCATAGCTTTTTTCATCGTCTCGCTGCCCGCCTTCGCGCAGGACACGGCGGAGGAAGAGCGTTCCTATTTCGTCGGTTTCGTCGAGGAACAGCTGTCGACGCCGAACAGGCAGATCAGGATTTCCGGCATTCAGGGCGTGCTGTCGTCGAATGCCACGATCGGCCAGATCACCATTGCCGACCGTGAAGGCATATGGCTTCGTATCACCAATGCCCGCATCGTCTGGACCCGGTCGGCGCTCCTGCTGGGGCGTCTCGACATCGATACGCTCGCCGCCGACAGCATCGAAGTGCTGCGCAAGCCCTTGCCGGAGGAAGGTCTGCCGCCGCCGGAATTCGAGCGGCTTCAAAATTCCGGAGCTGCCGCTGTCGGTAACTCTCGGCAGGCTCGAAGTGCCGCGCGTCACTTTCGGCGAAGGCGTTTTCGGGCTGGCGTCCGAGATCAGCGTCACCGGACGCCTGCAGCTGGCGGAAGGATCGCTCGATACAGCGCTCAACGTTACCAGGCTGGACGGCCCCGGCGGCCAGCTTGGATTGACTGCGAACTACGCCAACGCGACGCAAAATCTCAATCTCGACTTCACCCTGTCCGAGCCGGCCGATGGCATCGTCGCCAATCTGCTCGCCATCGAAGGCCGCCCGCCGGTTGCGCTGGCGCTCAAGGGTTCGGGGCCGCTTTCCGACTCTCGATCTCGGCTTGACGCTCGACGCAGCGTGCCGAACGGGTGCTGACCGGTACCACACGCGTCCGCCGCCAGGGCGACGGCTACGGCTTTTCCACCAATCTCGAAGGCCCGATCGCCAAAATCATACCCGCGCAGTTCCGCGCCTTCTTCGGCGCCGAGACGACGCTGACCGCAAACGGCCTGTTCCGCGACGCCGGCGGTTTCCTGCTCGACAGCCTCAATCTGAAAAGTGCCGCGCTCACCGTCGACGCTGCCGCTGAAACCGCAGCCGACGGCTTCCTGCAGCGCCTCGAGCTCAATGCGACGATCGACGACCGACCAATGAAAAGGTTCTGCTGCCGGTGCCCGGCGGCGAAACCACAGTCGACCGCGCCGCGCTTGTGCTGTCCTTCGGCGAAGGCGCATCGGAAGAATGGAACGGCTCCATCGATATCGACAAGCTGACGACCGAAACGTTCGGCTCCGACAAGGTCGCCGATCACGCTGCAGCGGCCTGGCCCAGAACCTTTCGCAGCCGGCCAGCCGCCGCATAACGCTTCAACGCCGACGGCTCCGCCACCGGCATCGTCTCCGATCGCGCCGATGTCCAGGAAGCGCTTGGGCGAGCGCATCGCGCTCGACATCGAAGGCGACTGGAACGCCGGCCAACCGGTGAAGCTCGCCAAGGCGATGCTCGCCGGCAACGGGCTGAGCGTCTCGCTTGCCGGCGATATCGCCGAGCTCGCCTTCAAGGGAAACATCGCGGTCGATGCTGCGAGCATCGCGCCGTTTTCCGAGCTTGCCGGCCGGCGAGCTCGCCGGCGGCCTCGACCTCGACGCCAACGGCAAGTGACAGCCGATCGGCGGCGGCTTCGATCTGACCCTCGACGGCACCGCAAACGGGCTGCGAATCGACAATCCAGGCGGCGGACAATGTGCTTGAAGGCGAGACCCGTATCACCGGCCGCGTCGCCCGCGGCGAAACCGGGCTTGTCGCCGACAAGCTCCGCATCTTCAACAATCAGGTCGACGTCACCGCCGACGGCACCTACGCAACCGGTGCGGCCGATTTCGACCTGGATCTCGCACTCGCCGATCTTGCCTTGCTGTCGGAAAAGGCATCCGGCCGGTTGACCGCCAGGGGCCGCGCCGCCGGCGCCGACGGGCTGATCGGGTTGACTTTCGGCGCCGACATCGCCAGCGGCACGCTGGTCGGCAAGAACCTCAGCGACGCTGCTCTCGCGTTTGAAGGCACGCTTGCAGAACAACGACCTCAACGGCCAGTTGACCGGCAGCGCCTTCCTCGATCGGGTGAAGGTCAGCCTCGCGTCCGCGATAGCCCTCAACGAAAACGAGCGGCGCCTCGGCGATCTCGATTTCACTGCCGGCGGCACCCGCATCACCGGCGATGTCGTTCAGGCCAAGGAAGGCCAACTGACCGGCAGGCTGGACCTGAAATCAGCCGACGTTTCGACCGCCGCAGCCCTGCTCCTGCTCGAAGCCAAGGGCGCGGTCGAGGCGACGATCGACCTTGCCGCCGAAGGTCTCGTCCAGAACGCCGAGGTAAAGGCCACCGTCAACGGGCTCGAAATGGACACCGTGAGGCTGGGCAAGGCCGATTTGCAGGCGACGACCGCCGATCTCTTCAACGTGCCGGCGATCAACGGCTCGATGTCGGCAAGCGACCTCTCTGCGGGCGGCATCGACGTTGCGACGCTGCAGGCGACGGCGGCGCAGCAACGGCGATACAACCGGGTTCGCCGCCGACGCCGCGTTGAAAAACGGCACCAATGCATCGGTGAAAGGTGCGCTCAGCCCGGTGGAAGGCGGTTACCGGGTCGGTTTCGGACAGCCTAAACCTGGCGCAGGGCCAACTCGCTGCGCGTCTCGTGCAGCCTTCCGCGATCACCATCCGCGGCCAAAATCTGGCGATCGACACTCTTGCGCTCGATGTCGGCGGCGGGCGCATAACCGCGTCCGGCAAGGTCGAGGATACGCTCGATCTCGACGTCGCGATAAGGGCATTGCCGCTGGCGATCGCCAACACGATCAAGCCAGACCTGAGATTGGGCGGCACGCTGGACGGTACCGCCAAGATTGCCGGGACGCGCGACAGGCCGGATATCAGCTTCGACATTCAGGGCCGTCAACTGGCCGCCGCGGCGCTCAGCCAATCGGGGTTGAGGTCGATTTCCGTCGACGCCAGGGGAACGTCCTCGACCAGCCGCCTCAATCTCGACGCCACGGTCACCAGCCCGGAAGGCCTGCGCGCCACGCTGACGGGCGGCGTGCCGCTCGACAATGGCGATCTCGCCCTGGACGTCGCGCTCAACGCCTTCCCGCTCGCCGTGCTGAACACTGCGGCTCCCGGCCAGAACCTCGGCGGCAACCTTTCAGGTTCGGCGAAGGTGACCGGCAAGCTTGCCGACCCTGCCGCATCGTTCCAGTTGCGGGCGGCGGGCGTCAGGGCCGCACCGCTCGAAGCCGCAGGCGCTGCGCCGCTCGATGTCACATGCCGCGGGCAGCTACGGCGGCAAGGTCCTCACTTTGTCTTCGGCGACCATCAACGGTCCGCAGGGCCTGACGGTTTCCGCGAGCGGCCGGGTACCCGCTCGCCGGCAGCGGCGTCGACATCACCATCAACGGCGATGCGCCGCTGGCGCTCGCCAACCGCTTCCTCGCCGATCGCGGCGCCCAGGTCTCGGGCACGCTGAAACTCAGCGCCAACGTTTCCGGCAGCCTCCAGAAGCCGGCGATCCGCGGCACGTTCTCGACCACCGGCGCCGGATTTATCGACCCCGAAACCAATGTGCAGGCTGCGCGACATTGCGGTGACGGCGAGCATCGACGGCGAGACGGTGACGATCCGCAATGTTTCGGCAGCACTCGCCTCCGGCGGCAGGATCGGCGCCTCCGGTACTGTGTCCACCAACGCTGCGGCCGGTTTCCCCGCCAATATCAGGATCACCCTCGATCAGGCACGTTATGCCGACGGCAACATGGTGGTCGCCACCGTCGACGGCGCGCTCGCCGTTACCGGTTCCCTCACCCGCGATCCGCTGGTTTCGCGGCAACATCGACATCGACCGCGCCGAGATCCTGGTGCCCGATAGCTTGGGCGGCGGCGCGGCGGCGATCGACGTCAAGCACATCGATCCGTCGAGGGGCGTGGCAGCGACGTTGAGACGCGCCAGGGCCAATGACGGCACGCCGACGCCGACGGCACGTCCGAGCGTGGTCGGCTCGACATCACGGTGAATGCGCCGCGCCGGATTTTCGTGCGCGGCCGCGGCCTCGATGCAGAACTTGGCGGCTCGGTCCGCCTTACCGGGCCAGTCACCGACATCCAGCCGGTCGGCGGCTTCCAGATGATACGCGGCAGGCTTTCGATCCTCGGCCAGCGCATCACCTTCGACGAGGGCGAAGTCTCGCTTGTCGGCGACCTCGATCCGTTTTTGAATTTCGTCGCCCGCTCGCCCGGCAATGAGATTACCGTCTTCATCACGGTCAGCGGCCGCGTTTCCGACCTGGAGGTCGTATTCTCCTCGCAACCGGAATTGCCGCAGGACGAGGTCCTGGCGCGCCTGATCTTCGACCGCGGCATCAACGAATTGTCGCCGATCCAGATCGCTCAGCTGGCGGCGGCCGCCGCCGAACTCGCTGGCGGCTCCAACACCTCGCTGCTGGGCAATTTGCGCGGCGCCACCGGCCTCGACGATATCGACATCGTTACCGACACCGAAGGCAATGCGGCCGTGCGGGCCGGTCGCTACATCAGCGACAACGTCTATCTCGGGGTCGAGGCCGGCGCGGGAGGCTCGACCAAAGGCACCATCAACCTCGACATCACCGAGGATCTGAAGGCGCGCGGCGCTATCGGCACCAGTGATACGAGCCTGGGTATCTTTTACGAGAAAGACTATTGACGCTGCTGGCGTTCGCGTGACCCGCAACGGGGGCCTACCGGTCATCGTGGTCAGGATGCTTTCGCCTCGATTGCGGGTCCGGCTAACGTTTTCGTGTTGGGTTCAGAGACTTGGCCATGTCGAACTGAGATGCTAAGAGGGTCGACATACGCCGATCGTCTTTGTGGGGGGTAATGGGCAGCAATTGGATTAAGCGCCGAGAGCTCTTGGTGGGCAGTCTTGCGCTGGTGACCACCGGATGCATGCCGATACGACAGGCCGTCGAACCTATCTCGTCTGCCTTCAACACACCCCGAGGGGTGGACCCGCGCTACCGGCGACGGCACGTACGCTATGACGGAAGCGAAAAGCCCGGGTCGATCGTCGTCAATACTTCGGAATTTTTCCTCTATGCCGTCGAGGAGGATAGCTGGGCGACGCGCTACGGCGTCGCGGTTGGCGAGGAGGGCCTCACGCTCAAAGGCAGAGCAACCGTCGGCCGCAAGGAAGTCTGGCCCTCGTGGACTCCCACCACCAGCATGATGAAGAGGAAGCCGCGTCTGTTGCAGTATGCTGGCGGGGTTCCAGGCGGGCCCAACAATCCGCTTGGTGCGCGCGCGCTCTATCTCTATCGCGGCAACCGCGACACCTACTTCCGGGTGCACGGCACAAACGAACCGTGGCTGATAGGCTCAGCGGTGTCGAACGGGTGCATCCGTTTGACAAATGACGACATCGTTGACCTCTACGAGCGGACCCCCGTGGGGGCGCCGGTTTTGGTTATCTGATCCTGGATTTAGTTCTGGTCGCTCACCGGCTCCGGACGGCTGTCGGTTCGTCGCGTTAGGCATAATTCAAGCAAATGCCGACTGTGTCATTGGTGCACTAGACGTTAACGCCTTTCACTCTATCTTGGCTAGACCACGACTCACTTGTGGTACTGTGCCTAGATAACCTATTCTACATCCGGGGAAAGGATTGCCTGATGAGCAAAATTCTAATTGCAGTGGTGACCGCGTTAGCCGTCAGCAGTCTCAGTGGCTGCGGCACAATCGGCAAAGGCAAGGGGAAAGCCCCGCCGCCAGTCGAAGAACCGGCAGCCGCACCCGTTTACAAGTAACGATCGACGTTTGATCGATCGGGAAGGGCCAGACGGCCCTTCCCGTCCGCAGCCTTCGACGCGGCTGTCCAGATTGGTTTGCAGGTAGGGCTGACTTCTGGTCTGGGCTCGTCTGAGTTCGGAAAATTGAGAATGACGCTTACAGGTTGCCGTCTCTTGTTCGTGGTTTCGCTCGCGCTGGCGGTTGCGGCATGCCAAACCGAGGACGAGGGGCCCCAGCCGCGCTTTGTATCGCGCGATAGCGGGAGCCCTGCAGTTGCAACGAAATCGTCTCAAGTCGGCGACAAACAGTATTTCGTCGAATTCCGCTCCCGATACGCGCTCAGCTACGGCCACTCCTACGTGGTCTTCGGGCGTACGAACAAGGCCGGAGCGATGATCAATCCCGAAGTCGCAGGCCTTGCTCCGGCTTCGAACAGCGAAGTTCCATACGTACTCGGCCATTTCGTGCCGGTGCCTGCCGAAACCGGGTGGAGCGACGGTGATCTGGAAGAAAAATACAGGTCGGCGAGTTGGCGCGTCTTGCTGTCCGAAGCCGAGTACAAAAAAGTCGTTGCGGACATCCGCAAGCTGCAGGCGAGTTCCAGGACCTGGAACGCGACATTCTACAACTGCAACGCTTTCGTGGGGAGCATCGCGCGCTCCATGGGGTATAAGGCCCCCTCCCACTGGCTCCGGCCGCAACAATTCATTACCACGCTGCGAGAAATGAATGTCGGTTAATAAGTGCTCGGAAAATCCATCCCGCCGCCTGGTCTGCGTGTCAGAAGGAACGAGGTACCCGCATTTCTCAGATCTCTAGTCCTTCGGATCGCTGAAAAAGTTGGGATACCCATAGCGTGAGCATTACCGCAGCTTCAATTGGCGAGATCGCCTGGGTGCTCGGCGTCGTCGGCTGGTACATCATTCGGTATCCGTTCGAGCGCCGGGCCAAACGCGTGCGGGTCGTGACCGACCGCCGCTCGCGCTCGGGAAACGGCCGGCCTCGTCCTGGCTCTTTTCGGCCTGGCCATCCTGCCCGGATTTTACGTCGCCACCGGCATTCCCGAATGGGCTGATCATCCTGCCAGCCGATGGGCCGTCGCGCTTGGAACGATCTTCTTCGCCGCCGCGCTGTGGGTCTTTCGCAGATCCCACAAGGAACTTGGGCGGAATTGGTCGATCACCCTTGAGATTCGCGAGCAGCACAACCTTGTCTGCACCGGGCCATACGCTGTCATCCGGCATCCGATGTACACCTCTTTCATGCTTATGGGCCTTGGTCAGGCCTTCTTGCTGGCAAATTGGGTCGCGGGCCTGGCAGGCCTGGTCGGCTTCGCAATCCTGTTTTTTCTCCGAGTAGACAAAGAAGAGCGTATGATGCTGGAAATATTCGGGCCGCAATACCGAACCTACATGGAGAGGACCAAGCGACTGATCCCCTATCTTTATTAGAGGCGTGCGATGCGAGGCCGAGCCCTCAAACTTTCTGCGTCCCGACGTCTTGTCGGCGACCTGCTAAGGTTTTCGATCGGAGTGCCGCGGGTCACGGTACAGCGCCGCATGAACCTCGCCCCGCTCTTGACGGCCAGATCGGCGCACAAAAAAAAGCCTTCCTGGACCGCGATCTTCGTCAAGGGATACGCGCTTCTCGCCGAGGAGACGCCTGACCTGCGGCGCGCCTACGTCAAATTGCCCTGGCCGCAGCTCTACGAGTATCCGCTAAGCGCGGCCTCGATTGCCCACGAGCGCGAGCATGACGGCGAGAAAGCCGTATTGTTGAGCCGCATCAAGGGCCCGGAGCTTTGTTCCATCACCGAACTCGAGGCTTCGATCCACGCTGCGCGAACGCTTCCGGTGCTGGAGGTGAAGGATTTCCGGCGCGCGTTGAAATTTGCCCGTGTGCCGGCACCTCTCAGACGATTGCTGATGTGGTTCGGGCTGAACATCGGACGGCAAAGGGCCAATTACTTCGGCACGTTCCAGTTGTCTGTCTATTCCGGTCTCGGTGCGGAATCGCTCAATCCCCTTACCCCTCTGACTACCCTTCTGAACTACGGACCGATCGGCCAGGACGGATCGGTCGATGTCCGAATCCACTACGATCACCGGGTCATGGATGGAGCCAATGTCGCGCGGGCGCTGGAGAGATTCGAAAAGATATTGAATGGCGCCGTCGCCGACGAAATAAAACTGCTCACTCAACCTGACTACCTTCCGGAAAGCGAGACCGCCCCGCTCATGCGATAAAGGAGGAAGCCGATGTCGATTTCATTGGATGCCGCCGCGGAAGTCTTTCGCGAGGCGATGCGCCAGGCCGTCAAGCGGTACTCCTTGTGGTATCTGATCGAAGGCATACTGCTGATGGCGGCCGGGATCCTGGCGGTGATTTATCCGGTATTTCGTCGGTGGCCGTGATCGTCCTGCTCGGATGGCTGCTGATCATCAGCGGCGCCTTGCAAGGCATCAGCCTGATCGGCGCCGGCCACGTGCCTCATTTCTGGCTTCAGCTCATCTCCGTCATTCTCGCCGTGCTGATCGGTCTTCTGTTCCTGCGGGATCCGGCACAGGGGCTGTTGACAATCACGCTGCTGCTGATCGTCTTCTTCATGATCGAGGGCATTTCGAAGGTGGTCTTCGCGCTGACGATCCGGCCGTTCCCGAACTGGGGCTGGGTGCTCGCAAGCGGGCTGGTCGGGATCCTTCTTTCGCTGATCCTGTGGGCCAGCCTCCGGTGACGGCCGTATGGCTGATCGGGCTGCTGCTCGGCATCCAGCTCATCAGCGTCGGCGCGGCGATCGCATATCTCGCCTGGCAGGTGCGGCAAAGCTGACTGCGGCGACCGGGCCGGCTTGCCGGTTTTCGGGCGCGGCGTTGCAGCTCCCTCCAGTAGGGGCTAAAGTCGCGGCAGGCTGCATAACATGCAAAGGAGCACCCTGATATGGCGGGGCGCGCGACGGTCCGCTGGCTGGTTCGTCTCACTCCGGTCGGGGGTCGCACAGTCGACGATCTCCTGAAGCTCCCATTGAGTCTCGATGTCTGGGAACGGGAGGCCGACGCCGTCGTGGCGGCTGCCTCCGAACAGACGATTGCCGAGCTGCAGCGCCGGCGAATAGCTGGCGTCGAGCGCCTCCGCACGATCGCCGACTTGGAACGTGGCTCCGCCGGCTCCGATCGCCTCGACGGGCAACCGGAGGGTCGCTGAAGGCTGGCTTTATCGAAAAACGGAGGAATCGTCGCATGAACCTCATCGCAAGAGTCACATCGTCGGGGCCGCAGAAGCCGCTTGTGGACGTTCTTCGAGTGCCGCTGGGCATCGACGTTTGGGAGGTCAAGCCGGATCACCTGATCCTTCGTGGAACCGAGGCTCAGTTGGACCGCCTGTCCAGCATGGGTTACCGCGTGGAGCAACTCGAGGACGTGGCGCGGCACCTGTCCACCTTCGCCGGGGCCGAGGCGGCGGAGCAGTATCATTCGGCAGCCACGCTGGAGGAGGAACTGCGGCAGCTCGCGGAAGCAAGGCCGGACATTGTCGAGCTGAAGGAGATCGGCCGAAGCATCGAGGGGCGGCCGATCCTGGCCTTGCGAATCGGCGACCGCCGCGGCGGTGTTCCCAAGGTTCTCTTCATGGGCTGCCACCACGCGCGCGAGTGGATCGCCGTGGAGGTGCCCTTCCTGCTCGCCAAGGAACTCATCGAGCGGGCCGACGAGGCGCCGATCGCAGGTTGGCTGACGAGCGGCGAAATCTGGGTCGCCCCGATGGTCAACCCGGACGGCCATGAACACAGCCGGGCGCAAGAGCGGCTTTGGCGCAAAAACCGCCGGAGGAACGGCGACGGCTCGTTCGGCGTCGACCCGAACCGCAACTATGGCTACATGTGGGGCATCCTCGACGTGCCCACCTCCAGCCATGTGCCGAGCGACGAGACCTATGTCGGCCCGCGCGCTTTCTCCGAGCCGGAGACGCAGGCGGTCCGCGATCTCGTAGGCTGCGAGCGCTTCGCAGGCGTGATCACCTACCACAGCTACTCGCAGCTCATCCTCTATCCCTGGGGCTACACGGAAAAGCCCATCCCGGACGTGCAGCATCGGGAGCAGATGGTGGGGATGGCCGGCGAGATGAAAACCCTGATCGAGGGGGTGCACGGCAAGATCTACGTCCCGCAGCCGTCTTCCGAGCTCTACCCAACCGCGGGCGACACAACGGATTGGACCTATGGGACCTACGGCATCCCGTCCTTCACGATCGAACTCAGGCCCCGCACCTTCCAGGAAGGCGGTTTCATTCTGCCGCCAGACCAGATCCTGCCGACCTGGGAGGAGAACCGTCCGGCTGCCTTCCGGTTCATCGAACAGCTCCTGGCGGCGCCTGTGGCATAGAGGCGGAGCGGAGGACGACCGGTCCCGGAATTCCGGAGGGGAGTCCGGAGGGACGCCGGACCGGAGTCTTTTATCGGCGGCGGCGCCTCTTGCGCGCTGGCGGGCTTCCCTGCGGCTTTACCAGCTGGTCGAGATAGGCTTGCCTGGCGATGCGCGCCCAGCTCTGCCGCTTGACGCCGGCGCGCTCGAATGCCTTCTCGAAAGCGATCACCTTCTGGTCGAGCGTCTTTGCCGCCTTGAGCGCCGGGATCGCCTTCTTCTCCGGGCCTTCAGCTCGACGAAGATATAGGCGTAGTTCGCCGTGTCGCTGGCCGGGTCGAGGCCGTGTTTCCGGCAATAGGCCTCGTAGGCGCGGCGGCGCGGGCCAGTCCACATCGGCCAGCCGTAGCCGCCCTTGCTGCCGGCGACGGTTGGCTTGATTTCCTGCATGGCGGTGAAGCCGGCGCTTTGGTGGCCGAAATGCCGAACGCGGCCGCCGCGGCGTCAGGTCGACCGAAAAATCCTGCATGAAAAAGCGCCATAAAATGCGGCGCCTTGGAGATAAACAGATCGTGTGCTTTGCCCTTCGCCATGGCTAGCCTCCGAAAGTATGGAGGTTCAACCTGCGGCGGTGGCGGCGGTTAATTGGAATCGCGCTTTTCAACCAGGGGCTGTTTCAGTATGGTACGCGCGCTTGGGGGTTTTCGAATGACAAGCCGACTTCTCATCGCGGCACTTGCCGGCGTTTCCATCCTTGCCGTGGCGGCCGGTGCCTATGCGCACCGAAACCGCACCATCGCCATGAACGCGTGGGCGGAGTACGAAAAACTGAATGAGGGGGCGCAGAAGGACATCGGCGCCGTAACCGAAAGAACCCGCGCTGAAATCGACCAGTCCAACAAGCGCCTGTACGAAACCGCCGTCCGCGCCGATGCCGGCCTGCCGCTCAAAGGCTCGCTAGACCTGCAACCGCTGACGCCGCCGTTCGTGATTTCATCCACCGGACCGGCTCCAACAGGCCGATAAGCTCTTACTCCCCAAAGGTCAATTCTGGCGTCGGGACCGAAGAAGGCGCCCTACTTTGTGGCGGAATGGCGATCGCACATGCCTGGGCGATGAATGTTCTCGGCATCCCGGCCCGAACGGTTGAACTAGGCGGGCAAAACTTCCTGTCGGGAAATGATCGCTACCAGACCCACACGTTTGCCGAAGTGTTCTACGACGGCGACTGGCACATTTCCGACCCGACATTTAACATTTCGGTGAACTGCGCGGACGGGCAAAAGCACCTCTCCGTGAAGGATGCTTTCGCGTGTCTGGAGCGAGGCGCTGATCTTGTTGGCGTGCAGGGAAAGACCACAAACACGGGCAAGACCCTGGCCGACTTCAACAGCGACTACTCGGATTATTTCGTCGCTTAAGAGCTAGCCGCGTCGCCCACCTCGAAACAGGAAAATGCACCCTTCCCATGCATGGATCCGCGAAGCGCTGGCGAAGTACGGGATTGCCTCGACGCGCTAGCTGTCAAAGGCCGGTTGGCCGGATAACCCCCACACCGCTTGTCGTTCCGCTCCTAAGCCTGCCGAGTTATGTAACGGTATCACTATTAACGCCAGTGATGTTGCCGTGCTGTTCGGAGATGATCAGACCGCGATCTGCATGGGAGAAGTCGGCAGCTCCACTTACAAGGCCGGAAATAACGAAGTCATTATACACATTATTCACGGCACCGATCGCCCGCAGGGCAAACGTTCCGGTTGCCGCGACGCCCGGTCGACCGTTGCACAGCTCTACGGTCAAGCTGCGCTCGACCTTGCAGGCTGACCCTGAACACAGCGCGAACGTCCGTGCGACCTTTTCGGTCGCACGGACGTCGCGCAGGGTCGCGCGTTCCGGGCCTGTTCTCATCGCCAGAATTGCTAAGATATTGAAGCTTCATAGAAACTTTGGTGATTTCGCCGTTTTCGGCGCCGGTCAAGAGGGGCGGTGTTTTTTGTTTACGCATGCTCTCGCCCTGAGAGTGATACGATGCGCGTTATGAATGATCCTGTCGAAAATGGCATCGGCGATGGTGGGCTCCCCAATCAGGTCATGCCAGCTTCCACAGGGACCTGAGCCGTAATCAGTGTGGATTTTCGATGATAACGTTCTTCGAAGATTTCGAGGAGATCGAGGCGCTGTTGGTCGGTGAGGCTGTGGGTGCCCCAGTCGTCCAGGATCAGCAGTTGGACACGCGCGAGCTTATCGATGAGACGAGGAAACCGGCCATCGAGGCGCGCCAGGCCGAGGTCCTCGAAGAGCCGCGGCATGCGGACGTAGAGCACGGAATGATCCAGCCGGGCGGCCTGACGGCCAAAGGCACACCCCAGCCATGTTTTGCCGGTGCCGGTCGGGCCGGTGATGATCAAGTTCTCATGGGCCTTCAGCCAGGCACCTTGCGCAAGCGACAGGGTGTTCCGGCGGTCGAGACCGCGGTGAGCGCCGAAGTCGATGTTCTCGATGCAGGCATCGGCAAACCGCAACTTTGCGGCCGCCAGGCGGATGCGGATAGGCGCTTGTCGGCCCGAACGGCGAACTCCCGGTCAAACATCAACCCCAGCCATTCGTCGCGATTGAGGTCGTGATGCTGTGGTTGCTGGGCCAGGTCGCGGTAGGCGGCCGCCATGCCGGCCAGCCCAAGGGCACGCATCTGATCGAGGGTAGGATGAATCAGCATGGTCATGGTCCTTCCGTTTACTGGTAGTAGGTGCTGCCGCGGATGTTGGTATGCGGCGGCGTGGGTTGGCTCGGCTCGGCTGCGGCTGGAGCCCGGTCGAGACCGGATCTGAGAATGGAACTGACGGACGAATAGGTGATCGCATTGATGGTCAGCGCCCGCTCGCAGGCCGCCTCCAGACGAGTCCGGTCATAGCGCCGGGCCAGCGAGAGGATTCCCATGGCCGAGCGGTATCCCTGCTCGGGATGAGGACGATCGCGCATCATCCGCTCCACCAAAATGGCCGCATGAGAGCCAATGCGGGTCCGTGCTTGCTCGATCAGACGCGCCGGCGTCGTATTGGCATAGCGCTGGTGAGCCTTGGGCATGTGTTCGGGCACCGTGACGTGGCCGGCCCGCTGCGAGCGACGGACATGACTGGCAACCCGCTTGTGATCGTAAAAGATTTCCACCACCCGGTGGGTGAGCCGCACCATAATGTGTCGGCCGATCAGGTGATGCGGCACCGAATAGAAGGTCTTGTCGACCTGAACATGATAGTCAGGATGGACCTTCGCCGATCTTCCACTCGGCATATTCGAAAGGCTGTCGGCGGCAGAGGCGCCAAGGCGGCGCGCTCGATCTCCTCAAAGAGCTGGCGTCGACTTTGGCCGATATGGCGCATGGGCCGATGGTTCAGATCCTCGAGCAAGGGCTTGGCGATCGCGCCGTTGAGATCAGCCAGACTGAAGAAGCGACGATGGCGCAATCGGGCCAGGATCCAACGTTCGACAATCTGGACTGCGCCCTCGACCTTTCCCTTGTCGCGCGGTTTACGCACTCCGCGTCGGCAGAATGGTCGTGTCATAATGTTCGGCAAGGGCCGCAAAGGTCGGATTGAGCGTCGGCTCGAACCAAAGCGGCTTGGCCACGCCGGCCTTCAGGTTGTCACAGACGATCGCTCTTGGTGACCCCGCCGAAGAAGGCCAGGGCCTGGCAGTGGCCCTCGATCCAGTCCGGCAGGCTCTGGCTGAGAGCTGGCCATGGCGAAGGTGTAGGACGAGGCGCCCAGAACCGCCACGAAGATCTGGGCCTGATGAATGAGCCCGGTGTCGGGGTCGATGATCGGCAGGGTGTGACCCGCATAGTCGGTCTGCATGACCGCGCCGGCCTCGTGGCGATGGCGGAAAGACGGGGCTCGCGCGGCGCTCGAAAGCGGCAAAGTGCTCACAGAACCAAGTAAAGCCATATCCATTGGGATGAGCGGCCCGGTATTCCTGCCACAGCAGGGTCAAGGTCACACCCTTGCGCTTGATCTCGCGCGCGATCATCGGCCAGTTCGGCTCGCACAGATCGCTGCGGCGGGCGGCCCATGCGCCGGAACAGAAGCTGCTCCAGGGCCGCATCATCCTCGTAGGCGCACGGGAGCGGCCAGGTGGAAAGTCCGGCCTCGCGGGCGCGCAGCAGATAGGTTGAAACTGACGTCTTGCTGATCTTGAGACGTTCCGCCACGTCACGGACGGAAAGACCCTGTTCGTGGGTCAGGCGCAAGATCGTTCGGATGATCCTTCACGGTGGTTCAGCGCGCAGGGATTCGAACCCTGGACCTACTGATTAAAAGTCAGTTGCTCTACCGGCTGAGCTACGCGCTCCCGTGGGCCGGTGAGAACCGCCCCCGAAAGTGCGCGGAACATAGGGAGACAGACCGGGCCGGTCAACCGGAAAAAGCGCGCCCTTCAACGCCGGTGCTTAGAAGCCCCAAGGCTTTCTGCCTGCCATGATGTGAGCGGCCACATCATATCAACAGCCGGAACTATGTCCCCCGGCCACTCGTTTTATAGGTAAGGGACCGACAATTGTTCGAGGAGACAGTCATGAAAAAACTTCTGTCAGGCCTCTGCGCCACGGCGCTGGCGTTTACCTTCGCGGTCTCGGCGGCAGTGCCCGTCAATGCTGCGCCGATCATTGTGCCCAAGGCCAATTCGAAGACCGACGTGCAGTTGGCACAGTTTCGTCCGGAGTGGCGCCGGTTGCAGCGTCGCGGCATACGTATGGACAGGCGGCAGTTCCGCCGCGATTTCCGTCTGGATCGCCGGGATTTCCGCCGCGACAGGGATTATGGCTGGTACCGTGGCTATCGCGGTTACCGCTACTATCGCCCTGGCTATCGCCGGTATAACGACTTCTGGTTCCCGGCTGCCGCCTTCATCACCGGTGCCATCATCGGTGGCGCGATCGCCAATCAGCCGCGCGTCTATGGAGGCAGCTCGCATGTCGAGTGGTGCTACAATCGCTACCGGTCTTACCGGGCCTACGACAACACGTACCAGCCCTACAACGGCCCGCGGCGGCAGTGCTATTCGCCGTATAGCTGACGCGATTTGACGTAGCCGTTCCTATGGAAACCCGCGTGATTGCGCGGGTTTCTTCATCCAATAGCCTCAGGCGGTGAGCGTTCGCTTCACCGCGTCCCGCCAGCCTTTCAGCTTGCGCCCTCGCATCGAAGCGTCCATCGCGGATTTGAACCGGCGATCGAGCGCCCAGGCTTTCGAAAAGTCTTTCGCCTTCGGCCAGACACCGGCCTTCGACCCGGCAAGCCACGCAGCACCGAGCGCCGTCGTCTCCAGGATGGTCGGCCGGTCGACAGGCGCATCCAGAATGTCGGCCAATCGTTGCATGGTCCAGTCGGAGGCGACCATGCCGCCGTCCACCCTGAGCACCGTCTTGCCGTTGCCGGTCTTCCAGTCCTTCTTCATCGCATCGAGAAGGTCCCGCGTCTGGTAGGCCACCGCCTCGAGCGCGGCGCGGGCGAATTCGGCCGGGCCGGAATTGCGCGTCAGGCCGAAAATCGCGCCCCGCGCCTCGGCGTCCCAATGCGGCGCGCCAAGCCCGACGAAAGCCGGCACCAGATAGACGTTCTGGGTTTCGTCCGCGTGGGCGGCCAGTTCGCCGCTGTGCTCGGCCTTGCCGATCATTTTGGCGCCGTCGCGCAGCCATTGCACGGCGGCTCCCGCGATGAAAATTGAGCCTTCCAGCGCATAGGTGGTCTTGCCGTTCAGCCGGTAGGCGATCGTCGTCAAAAGCCGGTTTTTTGAGCGAACCAGATCGCTGCCGGTGTTGAGGATGGCGAAGCAGCCAGTGCCGTAGGTCGATTTCATCATGCCCGGCTCGAAACAGGCCTGGCCGATGGTAGCCGCCTGCTGGTCGCCGGCAACGCCGAGGATTCTTATCCCTGCGCCAAACAGCTTTTCTTCAGTGATTCCAAAATCATCTGCGCAATCCTTCACCTCGGGCAGCAATGCCGCCGGGATGCGCAGTATTTTCAACAGTTCGGCGTCCCAGGCATTTTTCTCGATATTGTAGATGAGCGTGCGCGATGCATTTGTGGCGTCGGTGGCGTGGACCTTGCCGCCGGTCAGTCGCCAGATCAGGAAACTGTCGATGGTGCCGGCAAGCAACTCGCCCTTCTCGGCCCGCTTGCGCGCGCCTTTCACATTGTCCAGGAGCCAGGCAATCTTGGTGCCCGAAAAATAAGGATCGAGCAGCAGGCCGGTCTTTTTGGTGAATTTCGCCTCCAGGCCCTGTTTCTTCAGCTTCTGGCAAAGCGGCGCCGTGCGCCGGTCCTGCCAGACGATGGCGTTGTGGATCGGCTTGCCGGTGGCCTTGTCCCAGATCACCACGGTTTCGCGCTGGTTGGTGATGCCGATCGCGGCGATGTCTGCGGCGGTGAGCTTCGCCTCCTTCAGCGCCGCCTTGCAGGTGGCGACCACGCTTTCCCAGATTTCCTCGGGATCGTGCTCGACCCAGCCCGAGGCAGGATAAAACTGGGTGAATTCCTTCTGGCCGCTGCCTGCGACCTTCATCGCGCCGTTAAAGACGATGGCGCGCGAGGAGGTGGTTCCCTGGTCGATCGCCAAAACAAAGCCGGACATATTTCCTCCTCGGGTGCGATATGAAGAAGGGAGCCGGTGTAACCCGCCTCCCCTCGTTTTTACAGAAGCCAGATGTTGACTTGTCTTATTTGCTCCAGCTCTTCACCAGTTCGTCGTAGTTGACGGTCTGCGGCTTTTCCTTCTCGTTCTCGACCTTCAACTGCGGAGCGAGGTTGCCGGCCTCGACGGCGGCTGCATTCTGTTCCTCGAGCGAGGTTTCCTCCGCCATCTTCGGTCCGATGTCGCCCTGGACGCCGGCGCGCTCGAGGCGCTCCAGCACCTTTTCCTGCTCGGCGCAGAGCGAGTCCATCGCCTCCTGCGCGGTCTTGGCGCCCGACGACGCGTCGCCGATCGCCTGCCACCAGAGCTGCGCCAGCTTCGGATAGTCCGGCACGTTCGTTCCGGTCGGCGACCATTGCAGGCGGGCCGGCGAGCGGTAGAACTCGATCAGGCCGCCGAGCTTGGGAGCGCGGTCGGTGAAGGACTTGTGGTCAAGCGTCGACTGGCGGATGAAGGTCAGGCCGACATGGCTCTTCTTCACGTCCACGGTCTTCGAGGTGACGAACTGCGCGTAGAGCCAGGCGGCCTTGGCGCGGTCGTCCGGCGTCGACTTCAGGATCGTCCACGAACCGGCATCCTGGTAGCCGAGCTTCATGCCGTCCTTCCAGTAGACGCCGTGCGGCGAAGGCGCGAAACGCCACTTCGGCGTGCCGTCCTCGTTCACCACGGGCAAGCCTTCCTTGACGAAGTCGGCGGTGAAGGCAGTGTACGTGAACATCTGCTGGGCGATCTCGCCCTGCGAGGGAACCGGGCCGGACTCGGAGAAGGTCATGCCCTGCGCCGCGGCCGGAGCATAGGCCTTCATCCAGTCGAGATATTTCTGGATGGCGTAGACCGAGGCCGGGCCGTTGGTATCGCCGCCGCGGGCAACGCAGGAGCCGACCGGACGCGAGTTCTCGTCGACCTTGATGCCCCACTCGTCGACCGGCTTGCCGTTCGGAATGCCCTTGTCGCCGTTGCCGGCCATGGAGAGCCAGGCATCGGTGAACCGCCAGCCGAGCGACGGATCCTTCTTGCCGTAGTCCATGTGGCCATAGACCTTCTTGCCGTCGATCTCGCGGCCGGTGAAGAACTCGGCGATATCCTCGTAGGCAGACCAGTTGACCGGCACGCCGAGGTCGTAGCCGTATTTGGCCTTGAAGTCCGCCTTGTTCTTCTCGTCGTTGAACCAGTCGTAGCGGAACCAGTAGAGGTTCGCGAACTGCTGGTCGGGCAGCTGGTAGAGCTTGCCGTCCGGCGCTGTGGTGAACGACTTGCCGATAAAGTCGTCGATGTCGAGGTTCGGGTTGGTGACGTCCTTGCCCTCGTTCGCCATCCAGTCGGTCAGGCTGCGCGCCTGCTGGTAGCGCCAGTGGGTGCCGATCAGGTCGAAGTCGTTGATGTAGGCGTCATAGACGTTTTCGCCCGACTGCATCTGCGTCTGCAGCTTCTCGACGACGTCGCCCTCGCCGATAAGGTCGTGCGTGATCTTGATGCCCGTGATGGCAGTGAAGGCCGCGGCGAGCGTCTTCGAATTCGTATTCATGCGTGGTGATCGTTTCCGAGACGACCTTGATATCCATGCCGGCGAGAGGTTTCGCCGCATCGACGAACCACTGCATCTCGGCCTCCTGGGCGGCGCGGTCGAGCGTCGACATGTCCTTGATCTCGGCGTCCAGGAACGCCTTGGCTTCGTCCATCCCCGCCCAGGCCTGACTGGAGCAAAGGACAAGCGCAAGAATACTCGTTGATGTTAATATTTGCCGTCGCATGAGTTTCCTCCCTTAAAGGTTTCAAAGTGCGATTTGGGGCGGCCGCCGGCACGCGGCCGCTCCAACAGTTTCTCCCTCTATACGTAGCGGAACACGCCGATGGCGTAGACCACGGAGAGAGCGAGAGCCCACCACAGGCTGGGTCCGACAAGACCCAGCCAAGCGAGATGGATAAAGGCGCTGCCGAGCAGCGAAACGAAGAGACGGTCGCCGCGCGTCGTCTCGAAGCGCAGGATGCCCGATGCGGGGGTTTCCGCCCGGCGAGGCGTATTCCCACACCGCCATCAGCGAGAGCAGCAAAAGGATGGTGAGAAAGAACAGCGCGCTCGGAAAGGACCATGCCATCCAGCCACCCGGGAAAAGCGAGGCGAACCAGTCGATTTCCCCGTCCTCGACGGCAACTGCATGGCAAGCAGCCATGCAGTTGCGCCGTAGAGGGCAAGCACGACGACCAGCGGTATCTGCCAGCGACGGGTCGCGATCACGAGATATTCCTCCGGGCCGAGGCGTTTTGATGTTCGCTTGGTGGTTCTAGCGTAGCCGCTGCCATCGCCGAGCAAATTCCGGCAAGGTGATGCAGGGCATGCCAAGGTAGGCCGAGCGAAAGCGGTAAATCGGGAGCTTCGGTTTCGGTTCGCAGATCTTGGAGATCGTCATATACATCCGACAAGACTGGCCTTGGGTCTTGGACCGAAAAGCGTCGCTCGGGAAGACAGACCAGTAGGAGGGCTGGTCTATCGTGACTGTTTCGATCCCCGACGCCGAAAGTCTGTCGAAGATCGCCAGAGCAAGGCTCCTAACGTCCTCAACCGAGATGATCTGGCGTTCATTCATCATACCCTCCCCAGGGCGAAGCCCTTGGCGATGTAGTTGCGCACGAACCAGATCACCAGCGCGCCCGGAATGATGGTGAGCACGCCGGCGGCCGCCAGCACGCCCCAGTCGAGGCCGGAAGCGGAGACGGTTCTGGTCATGATCGCCGCGATGGGCTTGGCGTCAGTGGTGGTCAGCGTGCGCGCGATCAACAGCTCCACCCACGAGAACATGAAGCAGAAGAAGGCAGCGACGCCGATGCCGCTGGCAATCAGCGGAGTGAATATCTTTACGAAGAAGCGCGGGAACGAATAACCGTCGATATAGGCGGTCTCGTCGATTTCCTTCGGCACGCCGGACATGAAACCTTCGAGGATCCAGACAGCCAGCGGCACGTTGAACAGGCAGTGCGCCAGCGCCACGGCGATATGGGTGTCGATCAGGCCGAATGCCGAATAGAGCTGGAAGAACGGCAGAGCGAACACCGCCGGCGGCGCCATGCGGTTGGTCAGCAGCCAGAAGAAAAGGTGCTTGTCGCCGAGGAACCGGTAGCGGGAGAAGGCGTAGGCGGCCGGCAGAGCCACGAGCACGGAAATCACCGTGTTCATAACGACATAGATGATCGAATTGATGTAGCCCTTGTACCAGGACGGGTCGGTGAAAATGACCGCGTAGTTGCGCAGCGTCGGGTTCTGCGGCCACAGCGAGAACTGCCCGAGAATCTCCTGGTTGGTCTTGAAGCTCATATTGATGAGCCAATAGATCGGCAGCATCAGGAAGATGATGTAGAGCGTCGGCACCAACCACCAGAAGCGCGATTCATCGCCGCGCCGGCGCATCCGGCGGCCGATTTCGGCCTGCGAGAGGTTGCCTGCGGTGGCGCGTGCCTCGGCCTGCCGCATCAGCGTTTCGTTGCCGGAGGTGACGGTATTTTCCTTGGGTGCCGCCATCCTATTTCTCCGCGTCGTAGTTGGTCATCACGGTGTAGAACACCCATGACATCAGCAGCACGATCAGGAAGTAGATGATCGACATCGCCGCCGCCGGGCCGAGGTCGAACTGGCCGATGGCCATTTTCACCAGGTCGATGGACAGGAATGTCGTCGAGTTGCCGGGACCGCCGCCGGTCACCACGAAGGGCTCCGTATAGATCATGAAGCGAGTCCATGAAGCGCAAAAGGATGGCGATCAAAAGCACGCGATTCATCTTCGGCAGCTGGATGTAGCGGAAGATCGCCCAGCGCGACGCGCCGTCGATCTTCGCCGCCTGGTAGTAGGCATCCGGGATCGACACGAGGCCGGCATAGCACAACAACACAACGAGGCTCGTCCAGTGCCAGACGTCCATGATGATGACCGTCACCCAGGCGTCGAACGGATCGTTGACGTAATTGTAGTCGATGCCGAGTTGCCTCAGCGTATAGCCCAGAAGCCCGATGTCGACGCGGCCGAACACCTGCCAGATGGTGCCGACGACGTTCCACGGGATGAGCAGCGGCAGCGCCATCAGCACCAGGCAGACCGGCACGCCCCAGCCGGACTTCGGCATGTTGAGCGCAATGAAAATGCCGAGCGGGATCTCGATCAGAAGGATGATAGCGGAGAAGATCAGGTTGCGGCCCATCGCTTCCCAGAAGCGGTCGGAGGTCAGCATTTCCTCGAACCACTCGCTGCCGGCCCAGAAGAACTCGTTGTTGCCGAAGGTGTCCTGCACCGAATAGTTCACCACCGTCATCAGCGGGATGACCGCGGAAAAAGCCACCAGCACCAGCACCGGCAGCACCATGAACCAGGCTTTGTTGTTCCAGGTCTTTTCCATGGACTACGCTCCCATCTCGACGCGCCAGGAGCCGGCGTAGATGTTGATTCCCTTCGGGTCGAAGACGACGTGCGGATCGGCGGGAATGTAGGCGTCCTCGCCGACGATCGCCGCGATCTCGCGGCCTTCGAGATTGGCCCGGACGATCTTCTGGCGGCCGATGTCCTCGACCTTGCGGATCGACACCGGCATGCCCTGCTTGCCGAGCCGCACGAATTCCGGACGGATGCCGAGTTCGGTCGCCCCCTCGCCCGGGCTTTTCAGCTTGCCCGGCAGTTCGATCGTCTGGCTGCCGACACGCGCATTGCGGCCGTCGATCGCCACCGGCATGACGTTCATGCCCGGCGAACCGATGAAATAGCCGACGAAGGTATGGCTCGGCCGCTCGAACAGTTCGTCCGGCGTGCCGATCTGCACGATTTCGCCCTCATACATGACCACCACCTTTTCGGCGAAGGTCAGCGCCTCGGTCTGGTCGTGGGTGACGTAGACCATGGTGTAGCCGAAACGGCGATGAAGCTGCTTCAACTGCGAGCGCAGCACCCATTTCATGTGCGGATCGATGACGGTGAGCGGTTCGTCGAACAGGATCGCGTTCACGTCCGACCGCACCAGCCCGCGGCCGAGCGAAATCTTCTGCTTCTGGTCGGCGGTCAGGCCCCGCGCCTTCTTCTTCGCCCAGCTCGCAAGATCGATCATATCGAGTATTTCGCGAACCTTGCGGTCGACATCGGCTTCCGCGACGCCGCGGTTGCGCAGCGGGAACGCCAGATTATCGTATACGGTCATGGTGTCGTAGATGACCGGGAACTGGAATACCTGGGCGATGTTGCGTTCCTGCGTCGACAGGTTGTTGACGTCGGTGCCGTCGAACAGCAACTGCCCATGCGAGGCGCGCAACAGGCCTGAAATGATGTTCAACAGCGTGGTCTTGCCGCAGCCTGAAGGTCCGAGCAGCGCGTAGGCGCCGCCATCGGCAAAACTTGTGTGAACCTCCTTCAGCGCATAGTCCGATTCGGCTTTCGGGTTGGCCACGTAGGAGTGGCGGATGTGGTTGAGGTCTATCTTGGCCATCCTGCCCTCCCTATGCCGCCAGTTTCCGGGAAGCGGCGGCCGAGCGGCCCTCGCTGTCGAATATCATCAGGTGTCGTGAGTCGATGAACACGTCGACAGTCTCGTCGGCCTCGAAATGATGGATGCCTGGCGCGAGCATCACCCATCGCGCGTCGGCGAAATCGAGATGCACGAAGCTTTCCGAACCGGTGATCTCGGTCGCCGTCACCTTGGCGCGCACCGGGACGGCATCGGGATTGGGCCGTGTGAGAGAAAGATGGTGGGGCTGGAAGCCGATCGTATAGGGACCGTCGGCCATGCCCGCAAATTCCGGAGGAACCGGCAGGCTCACCCCACCATCAAGCTGGAATCCTTTGCCTGCCTTGCGCAGCACGATCGTGTTGAGCGGCGGGTCAGCGAATGTTTTCGCAGTAATGAGGTCGTTCGGGCTTCGGAACACCTCGATCGTCGGTCCGAACTGGGTAACGCGCCCTTCCGACAGCGTGGCGGTGTTGCCGCCGAGCAGCAGCGCTTCATGCGGCTCGGTCGTTGCGTAGACGAAGATCGTGCCGGTCGCCGCAAAAATCTTCGGCAACTCGGCGCGCAACTCCTCGCGCAACTTGTAGTCGAGATTGGCGAGCGGCTCGTCAAGCAGCACCAGACCGGCATTCTTCACGATGGCGCGGGCGAGCGCCGTGCGCTGCTGCTGGCCGCCTGAAAGATTGAGCGGCGTGCGGGCGAGATAAGGCGTCAACCGCAGCATTTCCGCCGCGCGGCGGACTTCCGAATCGATCTTCGACTGCTCAGCGCCGGCTACCCGCAGCGGCGAGGCGATGTTCTCGTAAACGGTCATCGCCGGATAGTTGATGAACTGCTGGTAGACCATGGCGACGTTGCGCTTCTGCACCGGCACGCCGGTGACATTAACGCCATCGAACCACACCGAACCCGATGTCGGCACGTCGAGCCCGGCCATCAGCCGCATCAGGCTGGTCTTGCCCGACAGCGTCGGGCCAAGCAGCACGTTGAGCGAGCCATGCTGCAACGTCAGCGACACGTCATTGATATGCGTCTGGCCGCCAACCACTTTCGATACGTTCTTGAGCTCGAGCATCGGCTTCTCCTTCCGCTCCGCTCTATTCTGCTGCCGCGGTGTGCATGTTAGTCAACCCGCGCATGAATTCTTCAAGTGCGACAGCCTGTTCTTTGGTCAGCCGCAGGCCGCGCTTGGTCCGCCGCCACAATACATCCTCGGCGGTCACCGCCCATTCGTTTTCAGCAAGGTAGCGGACTTCCGCCTCGTAGAGATCGGCGCCAAAGTTCCTGCCGAGGTCGGCATTCGACTTGGCAAGGCCGAGAACGGTTTTCGCGCGCGTCCCATAAAGCCGGATCAGTCGGCGAGCGTGAGCGAAATCGAGAAACGGATATTCATCCTTGAGTTTTTTCATCTGGGCATCGAAGCCATTCGCCGGAAAATCGCCTCCAGGCAGTGGGGCGCCGGCGGTCCATGGCTTGCCTTTCTTGCCGAGCAGCGCCTCGATCTTTTCCAGCATCGCCTCGGAAAGCCGGCGATAGGTGGTGATCTTGCCGCCGAAGATGTTGACGATCGGTGCCGAGCCTTCCGATTCGTCGGCCTTCAGCACATAATCGCGCGTTGCTTCCTGCGCCTTGGAAGCACCGTCGTCATAGAGCGGCCGCACCGCCGAATAGGTCCAGACGATGTCGTCGCGCTTCACCGGCTGGTTGAAGTACTCGCTCGCCGCATCGCAAAGATAGTCGATCTCGGCGCCGGAGATCACCACCGCCTTCGGATCGCCCTCGTAGTCGCGATCGGTGGTGCCTATCAGCGTGAAATCTTCCTCGTACGGAATTGCGAAAATGATGCGTCCGTCACGGTTCTGGAAGAAATAAGCTCTTGGGTCGTCGAACTTTTTCGGCACGACGATATGGCTGCCTTGTACCAGGCGTACGTTGCGGACGTCGTTCTGTCCGACAGCCGCCGAAAGCACATGGTCGACCCATGGCCCGGCCGCGTTGACGATAAGCCGTGCCCGGATTTCCTGGATCTGGCGAGTGTGCAGATTTTCGACGCCGATCGTCCAGTGACCATTGTCGCGGCGCGCGCTGACAACTTTCGCACGGGTCCGGATCACAGCGCCGCGATCTGCCGCGTCGCGGGCATTGAGCACTACCATGCGCGCGTCGTTGACCCAGCAGTCCGAATATTCGAATGCCTTTTTGAATAGCTTCTTCAACGGCTTGCCGGCCGGATCGCGGGTCATGTCCAGCGTCTTGGTCGCCGGCAATTCCTTGCGCCCGCCAATGTGATCGTAGAGAAAAAGCCCGAGCCTGATCAGCCAGGCGGGCCGCAGCCCTTCCGCGTAAGGCAGCACGAAACGCATCGGCCATATGATGTGCGGCGCGTTCCTCCAGAGGACTTCGCGCTCCATCAGGGATTCCCGCACCAGCCGGAACTCGTAATGTTCGAGATAACGCAGGCCGCCATGGATAAGCTTGGTCGAACCGGACGAGGTTCCGCTCGCGAGGTCATTCATTTCCGCGAGAAAAACAGAATAACCGCGGCCAGCGGCATCGCGGGCGATACCGCAACCGTTGATGCCGCCGCCGATGACAAAAATGTCATGGATCCGGGTTTCGTCCACATAACCTCCCAGGCTTTCGCACTGCAGCATTTTCGATGCTATCCGAAAGCATATGGGAATTATTTCGAACTAAGAACGAATGTCAAACGAAATCTCCGGCGAGGCCGGCTATTCGATCCCGGGGACCCTCAGCTCAGGGTTTCGACGAGTTCGACCTCGTTCTCCTGGCAGATTTTTCGCACCGCCTCGATGTCGCAGCGATCGGTGATGAAAGTGTCGACCTGCGACAGGTGCCCGATGCGGACTGGTGCGGTGCGCTCGAATTTGGTGGAGTCCGAAACCAAGATGACCTGCCGCGCGTTTGCGATGATGGCCTGGGCGACTTTCACTTCGCGAAAATCGAAATCGAGCAGCGCACCATCATGGTCGATCGCCGAAGCGCCGATCACCGCATAGTCGACCTTGAACTGCTTGATGAAATCGACTGCCGCCTCACCGACGATACCGCCGTCGGAACCGCGCACCACCCCGCCGGCAATCACCACTTCAATCTCAGGATAAACCCGCATCCTGTTGGCAACATTGATATTATTGGTGATGACCATCAGCCCGACATGGTCGAGCAGCGCCTTCGAAACGGCCTCCGTCGTGGTGCCGATGTTGATGAAAAGCGAGGCATTGTCGGGGATCAGCCTCGCCGCCGCCTTGCCGATCGCTTCTTTCTCGTCGGCGGCGATCTTGCGCCGCGCCTCGTACTCCATGTTCTCGATGCCGGACGGGAAAAGCGCGCCGCCATGGATGCGGGTAAGCAGACGCTGGTCGCATAAATCATTGAGATCCTTGCGGATCGTCTGCGGCGTCACCGAGAAATGCACGGCAAGATTGTCGACAAGCACGCGGCCATTGTCCTTTGCCATCTGGATGATCTCGGAATGGCGCGGGGTGAGATACATGGCTCGATGCTCCCGTTTTCGTTTTTTAACTAGATATACGAAAACGAAAATAATGAAAAGCAATCGGGTGAAAGGAAGTCAAATACGCTGGACGGCCTTTCGTTTCGCATGCACCGCCTTGCCAGCTGAGCGGATCATCAGGAAATTTCCGGACCAATATCCAGGAATGCGCCAGGTCCCGGCAATTTCGGTCGCGTCCAGGTTCAGGACACCGCTATATGCGATCGGCAGCGATCCCTCGGAACCTCCATTGCTGTAGGTCTTGATGAAATCGACTTTGCTGCCCTGCCTTGAACCGACGAGAGTTGCATAGGCTATTGCGTCGGAGAGCCCGAGCGAACCGCCAGGTTCATGCGTCGAGCCGCTGAGCCGGGTCGCCGTTTCGATCAATGTCGCTACGAAAGAGACAGGCGGCATGTGGTGCGGATAGGTATAGCGTCCCTGCCAGACACCAGTCAGGTGCAGCATGCTCCCCTCGCCGTACTCCGCCATCCGGTGCCTCCCGCTGAACGCTACTGAAGCGGCATCGCCGTGCAAAGCGACTTTTCGGCTCACACAGAAAGAGAATCCGCGCATTCGCGGATAACGGTGAAAGCCGCATCCACATCGGCCTCCGTCATCTCGAACTGCCCGGCCTGGAAACGGATCGCCACGCGGCCATCCACCCGCGTCTGGGTCAGATAGATGCGGCCGTCGTCGTTGATGGTGTTGACGAGGTCGAGATTGTGCCGGTCGACATCGCCCCCTGCCCGCGGCAGGTGGCGAAACGAAAACAGCGACAGCATCGGCTGCGAAACGATCTCGAAACCTGGCGCGCCGGCAAGCCGCGCCGCCAGCTTTTCGCTCCAGCGGACATGGTTTCGGATCATCTGCCGCAAGCCTTCAAGCCCGTGCGCCCTGAGCAGAAACCAGAGTTTCAGTGCACGAAACCGCCTGCCAAGCGGCACTGACCATTCCGAATAGTTGATGATGCCGTCCTTGCCGTGTGTTTTCAGATATTCCGGCTGGATCGCCAGCGTCTTCACCAGGCTGTCCGGCTCGCGCACGAACTGGATTGAGCAATCGAACTGTGCGCCAAGCCATTTGTGCGGATTGAAGACGATGGAGTTGGCGGCCTCGACGCCGGCCCAGTAGTGCCGGAACTCCTCGCAGATCATTGCCGACCCGGCCCATGCGGCGTCGACATGCACATAGAGCCCATGCCTGGCAGCTACCGCACCAACGCCCGCAATGTCGTCGGTTCCGCCGATGCTGGTGCCGCCGACACAGGCGATGATGCCGGCCGGCAAAAACCCGGCCGTCCTGTCAGCGACGATCGCAGCCTCCAGTGCTTCGAGATCCATGCTGCGCAACGCACCGCCGGCGGGAATGCGGACGAGGTTCTGCTCGCCGACACCGGACACCCAGATGGCGCGGTCGATCGAGGTGTGCACCTGGTCGGAGCAATAGATTCGCGCGGCCGGCTGACCCGAGAGCCCGCTTATGTTGCCCTGCCAGTCCAGCGCCCGCTCGCGCATCACGAGCACCGCGGCCAGCGTCGCCGAAGAAGCGGAATCCTGGATGACGCCGGAAAACCCTTCCGGCAGCCCAAGCGCCTGCCGCATCCAGTCGACGACTCGGGTTTCGAGTTCGGTCGCGGCCGGCGACGTCTGCCAGAGCATACACTGTGCGGCCATCGCCGAGACGAGATATTCGGCGACGACCGAAACAGGTGCCGCATTGGCAGGGAAATAGGCGAAGAAACGCGGATGCTGCCAATGCGTCATGCCGGGTACGATCTTTTCCTCGAAATCGGCGAAGATTTGTTCCATCGGCTCGGCGGATTCCGGCGGAGAAGCAGCAATCCGGGCGAAGGCCTCGCCAGGCTGTGTCCGCGCCCGCACCGGCCGCTCGCGCAGCGTCTCACGGTAGTCGGCGCCCCACTCTGCGGCCCTCAGCGACCACCCCCTGAACGCTTTGTGATCCATGGGTTCTTCCTTGCCGGTCCTTTTCTTCGTCGAACAAACGCCGGGCAGCGCTTCAATCTCGCACGGCCTCGTTCATCCTGCCGGCGCTTCGTTCAATGGATCGTTCTGCAATGCGATGGACGAGGTCGTGGCCAGTCGCTGGACTTCTTGTAGGAAGTATACATCCCGCTTCTCCTGTCGAGCGCATAGTGGCTGAACAGGGATTTGAAATCCTCATTTTCTTTGAAGAGGTGCAGCATATTAAAGCTCGGAGATAACGAAGGGTTGAAATCGTCGAGCAGAATAATTTCGGGAGGATTGCAGGCAAGATCCTCCACGGTTTGACGACGGATCGTATCGGCCCAGTGCGGCTAGTTCTGGAGACAGCGTTCCGTTCTGCTTCTCTTCGGCGAACAGGTATATGTCATCCAGAAAGCAATATAACGGGAGGGCCAGATCAATCCGGCGTTGTCGATCATTGGCTACATTCTGGAAGGACTGCCTGCGAGAACCACAGCGACGGTGCCGGGCTTGCTATCCCGCAGCAATTCGACGACCTCTACCTCGCTTGGGTTCCTGTAGGAGCCAGTCGCTATGCTGACATAGACGGGAGTCAGGAGGTAGATGTTCAACAATGCGCTGGATACGACGGATGCGGCCAGCCGGTAAGGCAACAACGTTGCCACGGCAAAAAACAGCAGCGCGCTGACTGGAATCGCATGATAGGGCCAGCCCTTCGCTTGTATGAAATAGGCCGCACAGAAGGCAAATGCAGCGATTGCAGAAGCGACGGTCAGCGGGGAAACGTGGCTCCGCTGCGACCAGAGTATGAAAAGAGTAAAGACCCAGATGGCCACGAACCGCTTTGTGAGTTGAGCCAAAAGCGGCACCTCGTAACCGCCGCACGCAGCGTTGACCATGGGGACGATGGTCGTGAAAAAGGCTGGGGCGAAAAGCAAGACCGCGGCCGCATAGCAGATCGCACCGGCAAACAGGACCAGTGTTTCGGGGCGCAGTGGCCGCCAATTTAGCCGCCGCGCATTGATAAGCCAAATTTCCAGCAGGACGGGGACGAGGACGAAATAGTGCTTGAGGGCAAAACCCATTCCACCGATCAGGCCAACCGCCGCGGCCGCCCGCCAGTCGGTTTCCCTTTCGTCGATACGTCTGGCGATCAGCGCGAGATACGCAACGGCGCCAATCAATGAAAGGTGTTCGCGCTGGGCGAAATGCGGCAGCTGCAGGAGCACCATCGCGAGAAAGGCTGCGGCAAGCAGCATTGCCCGGGTCACCGGGGGTTTATCGGCGAGCAGAACGGCCAGTAGGAAAAGCGCCGCTGTTATCATCAAAAACACCGCCGCGACGATTGCTTCCGTCGAGGGCAAGCCGAACGCCTGCGCTACCCATTCGACGGGCACCGCCATCCAGAACCAGAGCGGCGGATTGAGCTCCAGAATATCGGTGTAGAGGGCGGCACCGCCGAGCAGTTGGCGTGCGATCCACATCTGGCAGATCACGTCATGCGAGATCGGGATGCCAACCAGCAAAGCCGTTTCGGGCCAGTGCGCCGCCAGCAGCCCGACAATGCCAGACCGGACGAAGCGCGGCTGGTCAGCCGCGTTTGACCGCATGGACATAATATTGGGCTCCGAGAGGAAGAGAGGTGAGAAAGCGCTCGAGCGGGCGCAGTTTCGCCAGCATGCGGGGGAAGAAAATCCGGAAAACGGTCTTCATCTCCGGAAAGCCGGCAGCCAGCGCGGAGATCGCATCGCGAGAGCCGTCCGTGGAACCGTCATTCACCGGGACGATCTCGTAGGACTGTTCGCTATGCTGGCGGCAGACCGCCGTTACACGCCGGTAGAGTTCGTCAATTCCACCTTGTTCATTGTAGCGGGAACGACCACCGACAACGCAACATCGTGCCGTGTGGACATCTTGTCCAAACTATCCACCTCCCGCTCGACCTCGACAGGATTGAAGTCGATTGGTTAGAAAACAAATAATCGGCTTCTCCCGCTGCTTCGGGCGAAGCGCGGCTTTCTCTCGGCAGTCATTTCACGAGTGTTTGTTTCAGCGCGGATTCTTGGTCTTGGCGCCTACGTCTCCGGAAAATCCGGCAGCCGCTTGAAGGCTTCTTTCAGCGCGTTCGACCAGCCGTCGGAAATCGTGCGGTAGTAGGGATCGTCGATGCCGATGCGCTTCTTGAAGCCGACCTGCATCGTGTCCTTCTCGTAAAACATCAGGTCGAGCGGGAGGCCTACGGAAAGGTTGGATTTCAGCGTCGAATCGAACGACACCATCAGAAGCTTCGCCGTCTCCGCAAAGCTCATCGTCTTGTCGTAGGCACGTATGATGATCGGCTTGCCATATTTGGTCTCGCCGATCTGGAAGAACGGCGTATCCTCGCTGCATTCGATGAAATTGCCTTCCGGATAGACCTGGAAGAGCCGCGGCGGGCTGCCCTTGATCTGGCCGCCCAGGATGAAGGAGGCATTGAAGTAGGAATCGGCCTTCTGCCCCTCGTCGGCGTGGCTGGCAATCACCTCCTTGACGGTGTTCCCGACCAGCCTGGCGGTCTGGTACATCGACGGTGTCTCGAGCAACGTCGGCATACGGTCGGCAACCGCCTTGGTGCGTTCGTCGAGCAGGCTGACCACCGACTGGGTGGTCGCCAGATTACCGGCGGTAAGAAGAACGATGACGCGCTCGCCCTGCTCCTCCCAGACATGCATTTTCCGGAAGGTCGAAATCGAGTCGATGCCGGCATTGGTGCGCGTGTCCGACATGAACACCAGCCCGCTATCGATCCTGAGGCCGACACAGTAGGTCATCGAATCTCACTTATAGCCCAATTTTCCCGGCGATTACTGCTCTACCGTGATGTGGACTGCAAGCTGTTCTTCAGCCTGCCCCAGCCGAATGCCGGAGACCGGCATCGCATCGCGGTAATCGCGCCCGGTGGCGATGCGGACGTAGCGCTCGTCGGCGGAAATGCCGTTGGCGACGTCGAAGGCGACCCAGCCGAGGCCGGTGACATGGGCTTCCGCCCAGGCATGCGTGGCGACCTGGTCGAGCCGGTCGTTCATCATCAGATAGCCGCTGACATAACGCGCTGGGAAGCCGAGCAGCCGGGCGGCGGCGGTGAAGATATGCGTGTGGTCCTGGCAGACGCCGCTGCCTTGTTTCAGCGCTTCCTCGGCCGGGGTGGCGGCATCTGTCGCGCCGACGATATAGGCGACCCGATCGCGGATGGCGGCCATCAGCCGGTGCAACCGGTCGAGTTCGGCGCCCTCGCCGACGCTCTTTGCCAGCTTGCGGATGCCGTCGCCGGCGGTGGTAAGCGCCGTCTCGCTGCCGAACAGCCAGAGCGGCGCGAACCCACGGTGCGGGCCCATTACGCCGGCGGTACTTGTCGTCTCCACCTCGCCGGAGGCTTCCACGCTGATCACATGCGGTTCGCCCTCGACGCTCAGGAGCCGCGTGTCGTTGCCGAAATGATCGGTGAAACGCACCTCCTCGCGGGCGCCGTCGATGGTGAGCGACCAAGACTTGATCGACTGCGTCGGCCCGCCATAAGGCACAAGCCGCAGCCGCTGCAGGCCATACTGAACTGGCACGTCGTACCGGTATTCGGTCCGGTGGGTGATCTTCAGAAACATCGATGTCCCGTCAGTAGAAGCGGAAATTCTGCGCGACCTCATCGCCCAGCCGGTTGTTGTCGCGGATGAAATCGATCAGGAACTCGTGCAGCCCGGTATCGAATATGTCCTTGATCGAACCGACGCGGAGCTTGGCCAGCGTCTGGTCGAGCGTATCATGGCAGCAGTGGCGCGTACCGTAATCCTTTTCGAGATAGCCGAGGCTTTCCGAAATGTTCTGGTAGCAATAGGCGAGCGATCGCGGCATGCGGCCGTTGAGAATCAGGTAGTCAGCGATGTTGGTCGGCCGGTAGTCCGCCTCGTAGACCCAGCGATATGACCGGTGCGCGGCGACCGAGCGCAGGATCGATTCCCACTGGTAGTTGTCGAGTGTCGAGCCGACCCAGGCGATCGACGGCAACAGCACGTAATATTTGACGTCGAGGATGCGGGCGGTGTTGTCGGCCCGCTCGATGAAAGTGCCGAGCTGGGCGAAGTCGAAATTCTCGTTGCGGAGCGCCGTGCCGTGCAGCGAACCGCGTATCAGCGCCGTTTCACGCTTGATGGCGTCGAGCACGCTGGGCAACTCGGTCTGGTCGACGGGCGAAGCCAGCATGCGTTTCAGCGCCATCCAGGCTTCGTTGATCGATTCCCAGGTCTCGCGCGTCAATGCCGTGCGCACCATGCGTGCGTTGTTGCGCGCCGTCTCGATCGCTGTCATCACGCTCGACGGGTTGGTCGGCTCGCGCAGCAGGAAGTCCGAAACTGTTTCGGCGTTCACATCCACATGCCGCCTATGGAAAGGGCCGTCGACGCCGGCGCTGAGCAGGACGGAATTCCATTCCTCGGACGAATTCGCCGTGCGGGTGAGCGCCATGCGCAGCCCGGCATCGAGCAGGCGCGCCATGTTTTCGGTCCGCTCGATGTAGCGGCTCATCCAGTAGAGGCCATTGGCGGTGCGGCCGAGAAGCATTAGCGGAGCGCTCCCTGATGGAAAGCGAATAGTGAGTAGTGAGTAGTGAGTAGTGGAATACCGCCAGCCATCATTCAGCTTTCCGCTGCAGGCTTCTAATCATTGCATGCAACATTTTCCCCAAATCGTCCGACTGTCGTAGCAATGGCACGACGCTGACGTCGGCCAACAGGCCAACTCTTCCGCACAAGATAGTGTGCGTCTCAACTTGTTTGAGCGAGCCTTGCGCAATTCGAAGAGATTGAATGAACCACCCCCGATGTTCTCTGCCGTAACCCTCCGCGATATTCGCCGCGATGGACGCTGCCGACCGTCTTATTTGCGAAGCCATGCCGTACATTTCGCTGGCAGGGAAGGTCTTGGTCGCCGAGTAGCAGTCCACGGCGAGGTCCATTGCTGCCTTCCAGACCAGCAAGTCCCGGTAAGAACTCACCTTCGTTTGCCGCCGCCTTCGATCTTCTACCTCACTACTCACTATTCCCTACTCCCCACCACCCCTTCAATCATCCAACACCCACGTATCCTTCGTCCCGCCACCTTGCGAGGAATTCACGACGAGCGAACCCTCCTTCAGGGCAACGCGGGTCAGGCCGCCGGGCACGATCTGGATGCGGTCGGAGACCAGCACGAACGGCCGAAGGTCGACGTGACGCGGCGCCAGGCCCTTTTCGGTGAGGATCGGGCAGGTCGAAAGGGAAAGCGTCGGCTGAGCGATGTAGTTGGAAGGCCGCGCCGCCAGCTTTTTCGCGAAGTCCTCGCGCTCCTTCTTCGAGGCGGCCGGTCCGACCAGCATGCCGTAGCCACCGGAGCCGTGTACTTCCTTCACGACGAGCTCGGCCAGGTTCTCGAGCACATATTTCAGGCTGTCCGGCTCCGAGCAGCGCCATGTCGGGATGTTGCCGAGGATCGCCTTGCGGCCGGTATAGAACTCCACGATTTCGGGCATGTAGGAGTAGATCGCCTTGTCGTCGGCGATGCCGGTGCCGGGCGCATTGGCGATGGTGATGTTGCCGGCGCGGTAGACATCCATGATGCCGGGCACGCCGAGGGTGGAATCCGGCTTGAAGGTGAGCGGATCGAGAAAAGCATCGTCGACGCGGCGGTAAAGCACGTCGATCTGCATGTAGCCTTCGGTGGTGCGCATGGCGACATGGCCGTCGATCACCCGCAGATCCTGGCCCTCGACCAGCTCGACGCCCATCTGGTCGGCGAGGAAGGCGTGCTCGAAATACGCCGAGTTGTAGCTTCCGGGCGTCAGCACCGCGATGCGCGGCACGTCGCGCACATTGTCCGGCTTCACCGCCGCAAGCGACTGACGCAGCAGCTGCGGGTAGTTCTCGACGGGCCGCACTTTGACCCGCTGAAACAACTCCGGGAAGAGCTGCATCATCGTCTCGCGGTTCTCCAGCATGTACGAGACGCCCGACGGGGTGCGCGCATTGTCCTCAAGCACGTAGAATTCGTTCTCGGCGATGCGGACGATGTCGACGCCGATGATGTGGGTGTAGACGCCTTTCGGCGGCCGAACCCCGATCATCTCCGGCAGGAACGCCTCGTTGGAAGCGATCAGCTCCTTCGGCACGCGGCCGGCGCGCAGAATTTCCTGGCGGTGGTAGATGTCGTCGAGAAAAGCGTTAAGGGCCTGCACCCGCTGCTCGATGCCTTGCGTCAGCCGCCGCCACTCGGAACCTGAGATGATGCGTGGCACGATGTCGAACGGGATCAACCGCTCTGCCGCCTCCTCTTCGCCATAGACGGCGAAGGTGATGCCTGTCTTGCGGAAGACGCGCTCCGCGTCGCGCATTTTTTCAGTAAGCCTTGCGGGGTCCTGGGCCTGAAACCAGCGATCGTAGGCCGAATATGGTTTGCGCAACCCGGTTTCTTCGGGGTGCATCTCATCGAACGCTGCCACTCACATCTCCCCTGTGATGCCATTTCAGCGGGCCGGCATCGGAAAAGCAAGCGCAATCGCACACTTGGCGTGCAGATGGGTGATCGGCAGCCGGCTTGCCCAATCCGGCGGCAGTTTGCTTCTCGTTTTGCAACGGCCTTGGGCAACGGCGGCAAATCCTGCGGCCGTGCCGCAAATCGAGCCCGTGGCATCGGCGCCCCGAAAGGATTCGGTGCCTCGGCTGAAACCCGGTCGAGCCGGTCGACGTATGGTATGATGAGCACAGTCGATTCCGCCGGCTGGCGGAAACCTGGAGCACGGAGATTGCCATGCGCAGAACCTTGCTTGCCATGTTGTTGGTTGCAGCGACCCTTCCTGCTTTCGCCGGCGATGCCGAGGTCAAATCCGCGCAAAGCGCCATCGACGGCCAGATCAAGGCCTTTCTCGCCGGCGACAATGCAGGCGCCTACAGCTTTGCTGCACCCAATGTGAAGCGCATCTTCCCGACGCTCGAAACCTTCATGGGCATGGTCATCAGCGGCTATCAGCCGGTCTACAAGCCGCAGAGTTTTTCGTTTGGCAAGGTGAAGGAGCTGAGCGCTACCTCGATCGTCCAGCAGGTCATGGTCGTCGGTCCTGACGGCAAGGACTATGAGGCCGTCTACACGCTCGAGCTGCAATCGGATGGAAAGTTCCGCATCACCGGCGTCAGCCTGCGCGCCTCGAACTCACTCAGCACATAGCGACGCCGCCGGCGCTGCAAGCGGCGTCGCGCAAAAAAATATCCGACCGTTGTCGGAATCGGGCCGCCTCGTTCGTCCTTGGGATACCGGCACGTCCCGGCTCTGGAAAGGTTCTTGTCCGGCCAACGCGGTTTTTGCCGACAATGGACCGAACGCGAACACGCCGAATGACCAAAAGGATAAAAGCGATGGCAACCGATCAAATTCTCCGCCCGGCGCAAGAACTGGCAGCCGGGAACCGCGCACGTTTTCCCAATGAGAGCAACGAATACAGGCAGGCGCGCAACGCGCTGCTGGCCGAGGAGATCGAGCTTCGCCGCCATATCGAGCGGGTGGCCGAGCAACGCCGCCAACTGCCGCCAGGCGGCGAGGTAATGCAGGATTACCGCTTCGAGGGCGAGGTCGGCCCGGCGCGCTTTGCCGATCTATTCGGCGACAAGCAGTCGCTCGTCGTCTACAGCTACATGTACGGGACCCAGCGCGACCGCCCCTGCCCGATGTGCACTTCGCTGATGAGCGCTTGGGACGGGGAGGCTCGCGACATCGAGCAGCGCGTCGCCTTCGCGATGATCGCGCGCTCGCCGATCGAGCGGCTCGTCGCGTTCAAGAAGGAACGTGGCTGGAAGAATCTCAAACTATATTCCGACGCGAGCGGGGATTACACCCGCGCCTATGTGAGTGCGGAGGACGACGACGTCGCGGCATTCAACGTCTTCACGCGAAGGGATGGTACGATCCGCCATTTCTGGAGCGAAGAGATGGGCTCCGAGACCGCCGATCCCGGCCAGGATCCGCGCGGCGCGCCTGAGCCGTTTCCCCTCTGGACCATCCTCGATACGACGCCCGAGGGCCGCGCGCCCGACTGGTATCCGAAGCTGGACTATCCGTCCTGAGGTGGTTTGCACCGCTCGTCGCAGAAATCCGAAGACGGCGCGGCTGCAGGGCAGTGCGTTTGTGGAAACTGGAACTTCAGGAACTCGCCGACTTAGCTGTCTGTGGTGTGGTCGATGACCGCAATCGCATCGACTTCTATCAGGTAGCCTGGGGACATCACCGCTACCCCAACCACCACGTTTGCGGGCTTGTGACCTCCGAAAACCGCCATCTGGGCCTTTTCGATGATCGGTATATGTTCGTCGCGATTGTAGTCGACGACGTAAATTGTGATCTTGCAGACTTCCTCCGGCCGGGCGCCGGCAGCAGCAAGCGCACGGCCAAGATTGCCAAACGCCAGGCGCGCCTGGGCCGCGAAATCACCGGGGCCGACCAGCTTGCCGCGTATGTCTTCTGGCTGCTGGCCCGAGACGAACACCAATTTGCTTCCTGTCGCGATGACGACCTGGGTGTACATTTCAGGAATCGGCAGATCGTTGGGATTTATGCATTTGAGCGTCATTGAATACACCTCCTGCTATGGGTGACGGGAACCTCCTGAAAGCTCACAACTAGAGCGGTGCCAAGTCGCCCCTCGCCCATCCTTCGGTGATCGTGGCAGCGCGCGTCGAGAACGCGCCAGCCTGGATCGCATCGCGAATGTCCTGCATCAGGCGCTGGTAGTAGGAAAGATTGTTCCAGGTCAAAAGCATGGCGCCGAGAGCTTCCTGCGATTTCACCAGATGGTGCAGATAGGCGCGGGAATAATCCCGCGCCGCCGGGCAATCGCTTTCTTCGTCGAGCGGACGCGGATCGTCGGCGTGGCGGGCATTGCGCAGATTGACTTTGCCGCGCCTCGTATAAGCGAGGCCGTGGCGCCCTGCCCTTGTCGGCATCACGCAGTCGAACATGTCGATGCCATGCGCCACGGATTTCAGGATATCGTCCGGCGTGCCGACGCCCATCAGATAGCGCGGCTTTTCCGCAGGCAGCTCCGGGCAGGTCACATCGAGCATGTCGAGCATCACCTCCTGTGGCTCGCCGACCGCCAGCCCGCCGACTGCATAGCCCTTCAGCTCCATGGCGCTCAGGGCGGAAGCCGAACGCACCCGGAGCTTTGCGTTGTCGCCGCCCTGCACGATGCCGAACATGGCCTTGCCGGACTGCGTCTCCGAAAGCCGTCTTGCAGCGCTCGGCCCAGCGCAGCGAAAGCTCCATGGCGCGCTCGATCTCGTTTTCCTTGGCCGGCAAGGCGACGCATTCGTCGAGCTGCATCTGGATGTCGGAATCGAGCAGGCCCTGGATCTCGATCGAACGTTCCGGCGACATTTCATGGGTGGCGCCATCGATATGGGAGCGGAAGGTGACGCCGTTCTCGTTGAGCTTTCTGAGCTGCGCCAGCGACATCACCTGGAACCCGCCGCTGTCGGTGAGGATCGGGTGCGGCCAGCGGGCGAATTCGTGCAAGCCGCCCAGCCGGGCGACGCGCTCGGCGCCCGGCCGCAGCATCAGATGATAGGTGTTGCCGAGGATGATGTCGGCGCCGACGCCGCGCACCTGGTCCATATACATGGCCTTGACGGTGCCGCCGGTGCCGACCGGCATGAACGCCGGCGTGCGCACGGTGCCGCGCGGCATCGTGATTTCGCCGCGCCGCGCCTTGCCGTCGGTTGCGAGCAGCCGGAAGCCAAAACTATCTGCCATCATATTCCTTGTCGTGAACAGGCGCACCGGCCGCTTGCTCTTCCAGCGACTGCCGGTAGCGGATGCAGCCGCGCATGAATTTCGGCCATGGCGGCACCGCAATCGCCGGTTCCGTCCTTTCCGGCAGCAGCGCCCAAAGGTCGGGATGGTGCCAACATAGATCGTGACCGGTGGAATCGCGGTGTTTGCGAATGCCGGCCCTCAGCTTTTTTGCCTCGGCGATCAGTGCCGGGCGGTCCATCGTCTCGAGATCGTCGTCCATCGCTATTCCTCCGCTTTGAACAGAAGGCTCGCGTCGCCGTAGGAATAGAACCGGTAGCGGTTTTCGATGGCGTGGCGATAGGCGGCGCGCATCGTCTCCAGCCCGGAAAATGCCGAGACCAGCATGAACAGCGTCGAACGCGGCAGGTGGAAATTGGTCATCAGCACATCGACCGCCTTGAAGCGGTAACCCGGCGTGATGAAAATGTCGGTCGGGCCGGACCATGCCTCGACCATGCCATCGTCGCGCGCAGCGCTTTCGATCAGTCTGAGCGACGTTGTGCCGACAGCGACGATGCGGCTGCCTCGCGCCCGCGCCGCGTTCAGCGCGTCGGCGGTCTCCCTGGAAATATACCCGGTCTCGGCATGCATCTTGTGGTCGGCCGTGTCGTCGGCCTTGACCGGCAGAAAAGTCCCCGCCCCGACATGCAGCGTCACGAAACGCCGTTCGACGCCGCGTGCGTCGAGTGCGGCGAACAGCTCCGGCGTGAAATGCAGACCCGCAGTGGGCGCCGCCACCGCGCCCTCGTCGCGGGCATAGATCGTCTGGTAGTCGGTCGCGGTCGCGCTCGTCGTCCGCCCGCTTCGAGGCGATGTAGGGCGGCAGCGGAATATGGCCGACCGCATGCAGCGCCTCGTCGAGATATGCGCCCGACAGGTCGAAGCCGAGCAGCACCTCGCCGGCCTCGCGCTTTTCGCAGAACGGTGGCGTCGAGGTTGCCGAGAAAGCAGGCATTGCCGTCATGGCCGAAGCGGATGCGGTCGCCTTCAGCCACGCGCTTGGCCGGCCGCATGAACGCCAGCCAGCGGTCCGGCGCCGTGCGCATGTGCAAGGTGGCGTCGACATTGGCCATCGCCTCGCCGCGCTGCCGCGTGCCTTTCAGCTGGGCCGGAATGACCTTTGTGTCGTTGAAGACCAGCACGTCGCCGGGCTCCAGCAGGTCCGGCAGATCGCCGGACATCCTTGTCGGCCAGGCCCACGCCAGGCTTGACGACAAGCAGCCGCGCCGCATCGCGCGGCTCGGCCGGGCGCAGCGCGATGCGATCTTCGGGAAGTTCGAAATCGAAAAGGTCGACGCGCACTTCGGTTCCCTACCTCCCCGGCGGAGGTCGCTGACGTCCGGCCGGCGGGTGGCGGTCTCGCGAACATGCACAATCGCCTCTCCGTGCAGGGGAGAGGTCGCGGTAGGACGGATAGCCCCACCGGCGTCGCTACGAGCGGCCACCATGCTCAGCGAAATGGTCGGCAGGTCAGCCGGTCAGGCAGCCTTGACGTCCGCCGCGACCTTCATCGACACGATCTTGTCGGGATCCTGCACCGGCTCGCCGCGCTTGATCTTGTCGACATTGTCCATGCCTTCGATAACCTGGCCCCAGACCGTGTACTGGCGGTTGAGGAAGCCGGCGTCCTCGAAGCAGATGAAGAACTGCGAATTCGCCGAATTCGGGTTCTGCGCGCGCGCCATCGAGCAGGTGCCGCGGGCATGGTTCATGTTGGAGAACTCGGCCTTGAGGTCGGGCTTGTCGGAACCGCCCATGCCGGCGCGCGACGGGTTGAACGATGCGCCGCCGGACTTGCCGAACTTGACGTCGCCGGTCTGCGCCATGAAGCCGTCGATCACGCGGTGGAAGACGACGCCGTCATAGGCGCCCTCGCGGGTCAGTTCCTTGATCCGCCCGACATGGCCGGGCGCCAGATCAGGGAGCAGCTCGATGACGACCTTCCCCTTGGTGGTTTCCATGAGGAGCGTGTTTTCGCGGATCCTTGATTTCGGCCATCTGCCAATTCCTTCCTGTTTACTAAAAATGCCACCGTTGCGATCGGACGCTTATTTGTCGGCGGCGATGCGGACCTTGATCATGCGGTCGGGGTCGCTGACAACCCCATTCTGCGCCGGATCGCCCTTTTTGATGTTGTCGACGAGCTCCATGCCGCTCTCGACATTGCCGACCACCGTGTACTGGTTTTCGAGCGGCGGCGCCGGCGCGAACATGATGAAGAACTGCGAGTTCGCCGAATCCGGGCTCTGGGCGCGCGCCATGCCGACGGTGCCGCGGACAAAATGCTCCGGCGTGAATTCGGCCGGCAGGTCCGGCTTGTCGGAACCGCCGGTGCCGGCCACGCTCGGCGTCGAAGCCGTCCTTCATGTCGCCGAACTGCACATCGCCGGTCTGCGCCATGAAGCCGTCGATGACCCGATGGAAGGCGACGTTGTCATAGGCGCCTTCGCGCACCAGCTCCTTGATCTGCGCGACATGCTTCGGCGCGAGGTCGGGACGCAGCGCGATCGTCACGTCGCCGTCCTTCAGCGTGATGATCATGGTGTTTTCCGGATCGGCCGCGACCGCGGCACGCTCGCCGCCGACGAGGCCGGCAACGACAACGAACAGAAGAAGCAAGCTTTTTCAGCTGCATGGAGTTTGTCTCCTCGAACCTGGTTATTTGGCGAATTTCTTCTTGAGCGCGCTGGCCACCGCTTCCGGCACGAAGGGGCGGATATCGCCGCCCATCGAGGCTATCTGGCGGACAAGTGTGGCGGTAATGGTGCGGACCGAAGGGCTCGCCGGCAGGAAAACCGTCTGCAGGTCGGGCGCCATCGTCTCGTTCATGCCGGCCATCTGCATCTCGTAGTCGAGGTCGGTGCCGTCGCGCAGGCCGCGGATCATGATCGAGGCGCCGTGCTTGCTGCGCCGCATCGATGACCAGGCCCTCGAAGGAACGACGCGGATGCGTCCTGCATCCTTGCCGAACTCGCTCGGCGCCGCCGTCTCGATCAGCGCGACGCGTTCCTCGAATGAAAACAGCGGCGTCTTCGACGGCTGGATGCCGATCGCCGCGAAGACCAGGTCGGCAACCGCCAGCGACGCCTTCAAGACGTCGAGATGGCCGTTGGTCAGCGGGTCGAAGGAACCGGCATAGATGGCGATGCGCTCTGTCATGGTTGGCGGTTCTAGCTGCCCGCGAGGTCAAAGGCAATTCGGCAAACGGGACGGAACCTTCGCGGGTCTTTGCTGCAATGAATGCCAGATGAACGGCAGATCACGAAAGGTTCAACGGCGTCGGCCCAAGGTGGCACTTCAGAAGGTGAAACCAAATTCCCATGTAACCGTTGTAAGGCGTAGGAGAACAGAACAATGATGATTTTCATGCTCGCCGCCGCAATGACAATTGCCATGCTGATCGCCACTGCATTCGGCATCCACCATGAAGCTCAACGCGTGCGCATGGACGATCGCGACAATCGTTTCACTCCGCACTAACGGCCAGCACCAGTTCAATCATGAAAAAAGGCCGGGACATGAGCCCGGCCTTTTCTATTGCGCCTGCTGAGACAGCCGCTTAAATCTTGTCGCCACCCGGTTCGGCGGAAGTTTCCCCGCCATTTTCCGAAACCTCTTCGCCATTCGGCTCTTCGTCGCCTTGCGGCTCCGAGATGCGCTCGACCGAAACGACCTTTTCGTTCTCGGCCGTGTTGAAGATGGTGACGCCCTTCGTGGCGCGGCTGGCGAAGCGAATGCCGTCGACCGGCACGCGGATGACGGTGCCGCCATCCGACACCAGCATGATCTGGTCCTCGTTGCCGACCGGGAACGCCGCAACCAGCTGGCCGATCTCGGCGGTCTTGGAAATATCCGTTGCGCGGATGCCCTTGCCGCCGCGGCCGGTCAGCCGGAAGTCGTAGGACGACGAGCGCTTGCCGTAGCCGTATTCGGTGACCGTCAGCACGAACTGCTCGTGCTGTTTCAGGAACTCGTAGCGCTCGTCGGAAAGATCGGCCTCTTCGCCGACCTCCTCGTTGGTCAGCGCGATCTCCTCGTCCTCGCCGGTCGACCAGGCGCCGCTCTGCGACCGAGCGCTTGAGATAGGCGGCGCGTTCGGCGGGCGCGGCCTCGACATGCTCGACGATCGCCATCGAGATGACCCGGTCGCTTTCGCCCATCGAGATGCCGCGCACGCCGACCGAATTGCGGCTCTGGAATACGCGCACGTCGCTGACGCGGAAGCGGATGCACTGGCCCGGAATTGGCGGTCAGCAGCACGTCGTCATTGTCGGTGCAGGTCTCGACGCCGAGAATCTCGTCGCCTTCCTCCTCGAGCTTCATGGCGATCTTGCCGTTGCGGTTGACCTGGACGAAGTCCGACAGCTTGTTGCGGCGCACGGTGCCGCGCGTCGTCGCGAACATCACGTCGAGTTCGCCCCAGCTCGCTTCGTCCTCCGGCAGCGGCATGATCGTGGTGATGCGTTCGCCCTGCTGCGAGCTGGCAGCAGGTTGATCAGCGCCTTGCCGCGCGACTGCGGGTTGCCGATCGGCAGCCGCCAGACCTTTTCCTTGTAGACGATGCCGCGCGAGGAGAAGAACAGCACCGGCGTGTGGGTGTTGGCGACGAACAGCCGGGTGACGAAATCCTCGTCCTTGGTCGACATGCCCGAGCGGCCCTTGCCGCCGCGGCGCTGCGCCCGGTAGTGCGACAGCGGCACCCGCTTGATGTAGCCGGAATGGCTGACGGTGACGACCATGTCCTCGCGCTGGATCAGGTCCTCGTCTTCCATGTCGGCGCCGCCTTCGGCGATCTCGGTGCGCCGCGGCGTGCCGAACTCGTCGCGCACGGCGGCGAGCTCGTCCTTGACGATCTGCTGGATGCGGGCGCGCGACGACAGGATGTCGAGGAAATCGGTGATCTCGGCGCCGATCGTGTTCAACTCGTCGGCGATCTCGTCGCGGCCGAGCGCGGTAAGCCGCTGCAGCCGGAGTTCGAGGATGGCGCGCGCCTGCTCTTCCGACAGATTGTAGGTGCCGTCCTCGTTGATGCGGTGGCGCGGATCGTCGATCAGCAGGATCAGCGCCTCGACGTCGGCCGCCGGCCAGCGCCGCTCCATCAGCTGCTCGCGCGCCGTCTGCGGATCGGGCGCCTGGCGGATCAGCTTGATCACCTCGTCGATGTTGGCGACGGCGATCGCCAGGCCGACCAGCACATGCGCCCGCTCGCGCGCCTTGTTCAGCAGATATTTGGTGCGGCGGCTGATCACGTCCTCGCGGAAGGCGATGAACGCCTTCAGCATGTCGATCAGCGTCAGCACTTCCGGCTTGCCGCCGTTCAGCGCCACCACATTGGCGCCGAACGAGGTCTGCAGCGGCGTGTAGCGGTAGAGCTGGTTGAGGATGACGTCGGCGACCGCGTCGCGCTTCAGCTCGATGACGACGCGATAGCCTTGCCGGTCGCTTTCGTCGCGGATGTCGGAAATGCCTTCGATGCGCTTTTCGCGCACCAGGTCGGCCATCTTCTCGATCATCGACGCCTTGTTCACCTGGTAGGGAACCTCGGTGATGATGATCGCCTCGCGGTCGCCTCGGATCGCTGCTCGATGGTGACGCGGCCGCGCATCAGGATCGAGCCGCGGCCGGTCGAATAGGCGTTGTAGATGCCCGAGCGGCCAAGCATGATGCCGCCGGTCGGGAAATCCGGGCCGGGAATGATCTCCATCAGTTCCGGCAGTTCCATCGCCGGATTGTCGATCAGCGCGATGGTGCCGTTGACGACCTCGGCGAGATTGTGCGGCGGGATGTTGGTCGCCATGCCGACGGCGATGCCGCCCGAGCCGTTGACCAGAAGGTTGGGAAAACGCGCCGGCAGCACGCGCGGCTCTTCGGCCGACGCATCGTAATTGTCCTGGAAATCGACGGTTTCCTTGTCGATGTCCTCGAGCAGCTCGTGCGCCACCTTGGTCAGGCGGGATTCGGTGTAGCGCATCGCCGCCGGCGGATCGCCGTCGATCGAGCCGAAATTGCCCTGCCCGTCGATCAGCGGCACCCGCATCGACCAGTCCTGCGCCATGCGCACCAGCGCGTCGTAGATCGAGGCGTCGCCATGCGGGTGGTATTTACCCATCACGTCGGCGACCGGCCGCGCCGATTTCACATATTTGCGGTTCCAGTGGTAGCCGCTCTCATGCGCCGCATAGAGGATGCGGCGATGCACCGGCTTCAGCCCGTCGCGCACGTCGGGCAGCGCGCGGCTGACGATCACGCTCATCGCGTAATCGAGATAGGAGCGCTGCATCTCCTCGATGATGGAAATCGGCTCGATGCCGGTGGGGCCGCCGTCGGCTGCCGCGCGGTGTCTTCTGGTCAGTCAAATTGGATCACAATCACGATTGGGAATCACTGCATGTCTTATATAGGAAAGCCTTGAAATTCTCCAATGCCGGACGGCTTTTTCCGGCACTGATTTTTGACGGAAATTCAAATGGATATCGGCGTTTGCGGCTGCCTGCGACAGCGTGTCCGCAGAGCAGAATCCGCGCGGCCGGGCAGGCGCTGCTGTGACGCCCTCGCCCGCGCCGGCGTGGCTGCACCCGTCCGCGGCGGACTGGCGCCGCTGCGAGGATCGGGCTAGCTTACCGTCGAGGGAACCGCGATGCCGAGCTACGACAGCCTTTTCAATGCCTTCGTCACCATTCTCGTGACGATCGATCCGCCTGGGCTGGCGCCGCTTTTCCTGGCGGTGACGCGCGGCATGAACCGCGAGGAGCGGCGGCAGGTCTCGATCCGCGCCTCCATCATCGGCTTCGCGGTGATGGCGCTGTTTGCCGTCGCCGGCGCGTCGATCCTCTCGGTGTTCGGCATCACGCTGCCGGCGTTCCGCGTCGCCGGCGGCTTTTTGCTGTTCTTCATCGCCTTCGAAATGGTTTTCGAGAAGCGCCAGGACCGCAAGGAGAAGATCTCCGACGTCGCCATCACCAGGGACCATATCCACAACGTCGCCGCCTTCCCGCTGGCGATCCCGCTGATCGCCGGGCCCGGCGCGATTTCGGCGACGGTGCTGCTGTCGGGCGGGTTTCCGACATTGCGCCGGGCAGGCGGCACTTGTCGCCATCATCTTCGTCTGCCTGGTGCTCACCTATCTGGTGTTCCTGCTCGCCGAGCGGATCGACCGCATTCTCGGCCAAACCGGCCGCTCGATCCTGACGCGGCTGCTCGGCGTCATCCTGGCCGCACTCGCGGTGCAGTTCGTCGCCGACGGCATCAAGGCGCTGATGGCGGCATAACGACGGCTAGCGCAGGTGCGGCTCGCAGTCACTGCCTCGCCGCGCCAGCTCAACCTTCCAAAAATTACCGTGTGCATCACCCTCCCTGGAAGCAAGGTGAAAAGCCCGGCGCCGACGAGCGCGAAAAGATAGAGCGAAATCATTGCCGAGCGATCGCCTGTCGACATGATGCCGATGTGCATGCCAGACCGCGCAGCGGCACCGTGATCAGCACGAGCACGGAGAGGAGGTGGATCGGGCTCCATGGACCAAGCAATCGGATTCTCGCCTGAATCCAAAATCCGCTGGCGGCGATGAAAAGCATCCGAGGCACGAGCCCACGCACGACATGCCGGACCGGGCGAACTGGCCGCAGGCGGTTCCCTTCGGTCGAGCAGCGAATCGCCGGTCGCACCGAGCACCAGGGCCGCGAGCGCGGCGAATGCATGCCAGGCAATCGGCGGTCGTTCGGCCAGAAGCGGCATCCAGCGATATCATGGCATCTCGGCCAGCAGCGCCTTGACGACGCTCGCCGAATTCTTCGACGCGAGCGCCATGAAGGTCATCATCTCGTTGGCCCCCTCGCCGCCGCCGGCAAGATCGGAAAGGCTGCGGACAGCCAGGAAGGGAACACCGTTGGCGTAGGTGACATGGGCGACCGCCGCACTCTCCATGTCGAGCACCTTGGCGCTTGAAGGTCGAAAGCACGTATTCGCGGAACTCGGCATTGTCGACGAAGGCCTGGCCCGACACGCCGTTGCCGCCGACGACGATCTTCGGCGGTTGCGAGAGGCATTTGTTCTCCTCCGCGCAATCCTCGAGATTGAGTTTTGCGGCGACCTTGCGCGCTGCATCGAGCAGGCCGGGGTCGCTCGGGAACCAGAATTTCGTCTCCTCCGCCGCAGCCGCCCTTTCTGGCAACGCTGGTCGAGCGCGGCACGATCATGCCGTAGCCGGCGAACTCGATCCTTCGCCATGAAGGGCGGTATCGCATAACCGTCCGCGGTCTTTCGCGCGAACACCGCCTCGAGATACTGGCCCCACTGCTCGGCAACGACGACGTCACCGATGTTGAGTGCCGGATCGACCCCGCCGGCGATGCCCGAAAAGATCACCGAGGTGATGACGAACTGGTCGAGCGCCGACTGCGTGGTCATCGCGGCGTTGACCATGCTGACGCCGCTCAGGAACAGGACGACATCCTTGCCGCCGAGCTTGCCGGTGATGAATTTGCGGCCGTTGATCGTGTGTTCGGCGCTCTCCGTCAGTTCCGCCTGCAGCGCAATCCATTCGGGCGGAAACGCCGAAACGACGGCGATGCGCGGTTTTTCGTCGAGCAGCTCGGCGCTGCTGGCAATCGCCGTGAACCCCGCAAGGACCGCAAGCAAGCAGAACGCGGCAAGGCGCATCGTGAACTTCATGCCAGGAGAATCCTCTTTGCTGAAATCCGCGATCTCGAGGGTCGAGCAGCGAACGTGCCAGTCGGCAGCCGTCGATCAGAACGGGATCTCGTCGTCGAGGTCGCGCGAACCGCCGCCACCGCCGCCGCCCCGGTTGCCGCCACCGCCGCGGTTGCCGCCGCTATAGCCGTCATTGGGGCCCGACTGGCCGAAGTCCGAGCTGCGTCCACCGCCGCCGCCATAGCGACCTGGCCGCCCTCGCCGCCCTGCCCGCGCGAATCCAGCATCTGCAGCTCGCCGCGGAACTTCTGCAGCACGATTTCGGTCGTATATCGCTCGACGCCGTCCTTCTCCCATTTGCGGGTCTGCAACTGGCCCTCGATATAAACCTTCATGCCCTTCTTCAGGTACTGCTCGGCGACCTTGGCGAGGTTGTCGTTGAAGATCACGACCTGATGCCACTCGGTCTTTTCCTTGCGGTCGCCGGAATTCTTGTCGCGCCAGCTTTCCGATGTCGCGATGCGCAGATTGACCACCGGCTCGCCGGAATTCAGCCGGCGGATCTCGGGGTCCGCCCCCAGATTGCCCACCAGAATGACTTTGTTGACGCTACCCGCCATGACACTTCTCCGCGCTCATCCGAAACAGATCGATAAATTCAGCCGGCGCACTCTATCCGATCGTCTTCCGACATGCGCCGCCGCCAGCATAAAACAGCACTCTGTCCACAAATTGTTTGTTCTTCATTTGTTCTAGGTATAAAACGTGCGAATTGCAAGGGCCATGCCGGAAATCTTCGCGCAACCCGTAACAAGCCAACCTGAGCCGCCCGGGTGAGACGGCCTTCGGATATGCCCCAACAAGATCAGGCCTTTGCCGCTCATGCGCTCCTTGAAGAAGTCGAGATTCTTCTTCTGCGCCTCGATCATGCGCTCGCGATAGATGCCGTAAATCATATCGGTGTCGTGCAGCGTCACCCCCTCGATGGTGGGCGACGCGAAGGTCGGCAGCTCGATGCCGCGTTCGGCGAGCTTCCGCGCCGTGCGGGCGATCAGCTTATGCGCCATGATCATGGCGAGCACCGTCGACGACCCGGCTACCGGGCGGCTCCAGTTTCCGGGGCAGGGGTCGAAACGCCCTTCCACGACCGGGACGGAGATTTCTGTGCCGATACCAGGCGTCAAATTCTATCCATTAGAGATAGCGGGGGCTGGCTGAAGCAGATCACACTTAATCGGCGACGAATTCGATCTTGATCCGATCCGGGTCCTCAACATAGAGCGCATAGTAATCAGTGCCGCCATTTGCGAAGGGATACTTCTCATCGTAGAGGCTTGTGATGCCGTTCTCCAGACAATATTGCCTGAGTCCGTCGACAGCATCTCTGCCTTTCACCTTGAAGGCCAGATGATTGAGGCCCACGCCGCATCGATGGTACTGCCGAAACGCGTGCCTTTCAGCCACCTGCACAAACGTAAGATAAGCGTCGCGTTCATTGGCGAGCGTGAAACCATCATCCCATTGTCCGCTTTCCTTGTATCCGATCTGCGCGAGAAGTGCTGACCAGAAGGGGAAAGACACCTCCACATTCGAAACATAGATCTCAACATGATGAAGCATCAGAGTACCTTTGGGCGCGTCCGGTAGAGGGCGACTTGGCTCCTGAGCATCTGCGGGCACGCCTGTGAGCGCAAGAGGAACTGATTTCGCCATACCGAACCCGACCCCATGCGGATGCATTCGCGTCACGGCGTTTTCTTCGCGGCTTGCTATTGCGAAGTAAGGCGCACTGCCCGCGCGAAACGCTGCGCGCGAGAAGTCCTTCAATTCGACAAAGAAATGGCCCCGCCGCTGTCATTTCAAGCGGTCAGGGCCTGTTTTGGGTTTTAGCCCATGATGCCGGGAGCGTTTTACCGGCTTGACTTTCGGGTGCTCATCGGCACGCAGCCGCATGACCCGACATTTGGTCTCTGATTGTGGGTGATCAGCAGAATTCGGTTTGCTGCCTCAGCGAGCACTACGCCTGCTGCGGCTCCGTCTCGATACGGAGCCTGTACGAACAGTCCGGTGGAGTCATGCCTCGCTCCTGATCTGTTGTTCCAAGGCCTCTCGGTTCTGATCCCGCGTGTCCGCGGCGTCTCGCGAACCCATTTCCACGTTCCGCGAGTTCAGATCCCGAAGACCGGCGGAGTCTGCATCCGGCCTGCCGCAACGTCAACCTCTTTGCCGGCTTCCCCGGAAAATGTGATCGTTCGAAACAGAAACGGCGCCCGGTTTTCCACACCGGTTTTGTCAGGAGCATGTTCGGCCTTTGTTCTTTTTACTTGCCCCCTCGCGCGAAAGGCGGTTAAAGGCTCATGCGGCAAGAGTTGCGGCGTCTCTCGACGGTGCCGCGAAATTACCTACATAGAGGATGGCCGGGCTGACCCCGCCAATCCGAAAGAATGCAGAATTGAGGCGGCGGACCGGCATGGCCGACCATAAATACATTTCCATTCGCGGCGCGCGCGAGCACAATCTGAAGAACATCGACCTCGACCTGCCGCGCGACAGCCTGATCGTCATGACCGGCCTGTCGGGCTCGGGCAAATCCTCGCTCGCCTTCGACACGATCTATGCCGAGGGCCAGCGCCGCTATGTCGAGAGCCTGTCGGCCTATGCCCGCCAGTTCCTCGAAATGATGCAGAAGCCGGACGTCGACCAGATCGACGGCCTGTCGCCGGCCATCTCGATCGAGCAGAAGACGACCTCGCGCAACCCGCGCTCGACGGTCGGCACCGTCACCGAGATCTACGACTACATGCGCCTGCTCTTCGCGCGCGTCGGCGTTCCCTATTCGCCGGCGACCGGCCTGCCGATCGAGAGCCAGACGGTCAGCCAGATGGTCGACCGCGTGCTGGCGCTCGAGGAAGGCACGCGGCTCTATCATGCTGGCGCCGATCGTGCGCGGCCGCAAGGGCGAGTACAGGAAGGAGCTCGCCGAGCTGCAGAAGAAGGGCTTCCAGCGCGTCAAGGTCGACGGCGACTTCTACGAGATCGCCGACGCGCCGGCGCTCGACAAGAAGTTCAAGCACGACATCGACGTCGTGGTCGACCGCATCGTCGTGCGCGGCGATCTGGCGACGCGGCTGGCCGATTCCATCGAGACGGCGCTGAAGCTCGCCGACGGCCTGGCCGTCGCCGAATTCGCCGACAAGCCGCTGCCGCCGAGCGAGACCGGCGGAGGACTCCGCCAACAAGTCGAAGAACGAGACGCACGAGCGCATGCTCTTCTCGGAAAAATTCGCCTGCCCGGTCTCCGGCTTCACCATCCCCGAGATCGAGCCGCGGCTGTTCTCGTTCAACAATCCGTTCGGCGCCTGCCCGACCTGCGACGGCCTCGGCAGCCAGCGCGCCATCGACGCCGAGCCTGATCGTGCCCGACGAGAACGTGTCGCTGCGCGACGGCGCCGTCGCCCGTGGGCGAAATCGACCTCGCCCTATTACACGCAGACGCTGGAAGCGCTCGGCAAGGTCTACGGCTTCAAGCTCGGCGACCGCTTCAAGGACCTGTCCGACGAGGCCAAGCAGGCGATCCTGCACGGCACCGGCGAGCGCGAGATCACCTTCCACTATGACGACGGGCTGCGCTCCTACAAGACGACCAAGACCTTCGAGGGCGTCGATCCCCAATCTCGAGCGCCGCTGGAAGGAGACCGAATCGCGCCTGGATGCGCGAGGAGATCGAGCGCTTCATGTCGGCCACCCCCTGCCCGGCCTGCAACGGCTATCGGCTGAAGCCGGAGGCGCTGGCGGTGAAGATCGCCGGCCTGCACATCGGCGAGGTCACCGAGATGTCGATCCGCAAGGCCAACGACTGGTTCGAGGAGCTGCCGGCAGCGCTCAACGCCAAGCAGAACGAGATCGCCGTGCGCATCCTCAAGGAGATCCGCGAGCGGCTGCGCTTCCTCAACGATGTCGGCCTCGACTATCTCACCCTGTCGCGCAATTCCGGCACGCTGTCGGGCGGCGAGAGCCAGCGCATCCGGCTCGCCTCGCAGATCGGCTCCGGCCTGACCGGCGTGCTCTACGTGCTCGACGAGCCGTCGATCGGCCTGCACCAGCGCGACAATGCCCGCCTGCTCGACACGCTGAAGCACCTGCGCGACATCGGCAACACGGTGATCGTCGTCGAGCATGACGAGGACGCGATCCTGCACTGCCGACTATGTCGTCGACATCGGCCCGGCCGCCGGCATCCATGGCGGCGAGGTCGTCGCCGAGGGCACGCCGCGCGACATCATGGCCAATCCCAATTCGATCACCGGCAAATATCTGTCCGGCGAGCTGGAGATCGCCGATGCCGCGCCGAGCGCCGCCGAGCCGAAGAAGGGCCGCGCGCATCAAGGTCGTCGGCGCGCGCGGCAACAATCTGAAGAACGTCACCGCCGAGATCCCGCTCGGCACCTTCACCTGCGTCACCGGCGTTTCCGGCGGCGGCAAGTCGACCTTCCTGATCGAGACGCTGTTCAAGGCCGCGTCGCGCCGCATCATGGGCTCGCGCGAGCATCCCGGCCGATCACGACCGCATCGAGGGCCTGGAATTCCTCGACAAGGTCATCGACATCGACCAGTCGCCGATCGGCCGCACGCCGCGCTCCAACCCGGCGACCTATACCGGCGCCTTCACGCCGATCCGCGACTGGTTCGCCGGCCTGCCGGAGGCCAAGGCGCGCGGCTACCAGCCCGGCCGCTTCTCCTTCAACGTCAAGGGCGGCCGCTGCGAGGCCTGCCAGGGCGACGGCGTCATCAAGATCGAGATGCACTTCCTGCCGGACGTCTACGTCACCTGCGACGTCTGCCACGGCAAGCGCTACAACCGCGAGACGCTGGAGGTCATGTTCAAGGGCAAGTCGATCGCCGACGTGCTCGACATGACGGTCGAGGAAGGCGTCGACTTCTTCGCCGCCGTGCCCGGCGTGCGCGACAAGCTGGAGACGCTGAAGCAGGTCGGCCTCGGCTACATCCATGTCGGCCAGCAGGCGACGACGCTGTCGGGCGGCGAGGCGCAGCGCATCAAGCTCGCCAAGGAGCTGTCGCGCAAGGCGACCGGCAAGACGCTCTACATCCTCGACGAGCCGACCACCGGCCTGCATTTCCACGACGTGGCCAAGCTGCTCGAAGTGCTGCACGAACTGGTCGACCAGGGCAACACGGTGGTCGTCATCGAGCACAATCTCGAAGTCATCAAGACCGCCGACTGGGTCCTCGACCTCGGCCCCGAAGGCGGCGACGGCGGCGGCGAGCTCGTCGCCGCCGGCACGCCGGAGGACATCGTCGAGCGAGCAGCGCAGCTATACCGGGCAGTTCCTGAAGGAGCTGCTGGAGCGCCGGCCGGGGCGAGGAAGCGCGAAGCGGCGGAGTGAGGGAGGACGGCTTCTGCGGAGGATCACTTGTCGGTAAAGATCCAGATCGCCCGCAGTCAGCTCGGAGCAGCACTAGACCTGTGCTGTCAGGAGCCGACAAGCGCCGGGTGGACAAGCGAGCTGCCCGGATGCATTTTGCGCCACGCAACCGGGGAACGAGATGGCAAAAAAATCCGGAACAATCCGCGCCGGCATGGGCGGCTGGACCTTCGAGCCGTGGGATAGGTCTTTCTATCCCGACAAATTGCCCAAGACGAAGCAGCTCAACTACGCCACCCGCCAGGTGCCGACCATCGAGGTCAACGGCACCTATTATTCCAGCTTCAAGGAACCGACCTTCGTCAAATGGGCGAACGAAGCGCCGGAAGGCTTTGTTTATTCACTGAAAGGCAACCGCTTCGTCACCAACCGGCGGGTGCTCGGCGAGGCCGGCGAATCGATGATGCGCTTCCTGGGATCGGGTGTCGCAGCCCTTGGCGAGAAGCTTGGGCCGATCCTCTGGCAGTTCGCCCCGACCAAGAAATTCGATCCCGACGATTTCGGCGCCTTCCTGAAGCTGCTTGCCGGAGAAGCAGGACGGCGTAAAGCTGCGCCACTGCGTCGAGGTGCGCAACGACAGTTTCGTCGTGCCGGAATTCGTGGCGCTGGCGCGCAACCACAATGTGGCGATCGTCTATGCCGACCATGAAAAATATCCGCCGATCGCCGACGTCACCGGCGATTTCGTCTACGCCCGCCTGCAGACCGGCGAGGACGAAATTCCGACCTGCTATAAGCCGAGCGCGCTCGACGCCTGGGCGGCGCGGGCGAAAATCTGGGCGGAAGGCAAATCTCCGGACGATCTGCCGCGCGCCGACCCGGACAACGATGCGCCGGTGAAGCCGCGCGACGTGTTCGTCTATTTCATCACCTCCGGCAAGGTGCACGCGCCGCACGGCGCCATGGCTTTCATGGAGCGGGTTTAGCCGGGCACTTGTACCAGCGAGCATAGGCTTTCCCGTCTATCCTGCCCTCACCCTCCCTCTCCCCGTGGGGACGGGGAGAGGGAGGCGTCGGCGTTGCGGCCATCTCTCCTCTCCCCGTTCTTACGGGGAGAGGATGCCGGCAGGCAGGTGAGGGGCAAAGCGGGCATTCAAAACCCGCTGATGTTACTCCGCCGGAACCGGGCTCAGGCCGCCGGTATCGATCGGGCGCTCCCGGCTCTCTTTCCGCGCCGCGGCCCGCGCCAGGATCGTTTGCCGGTTGACCGATTTGCGTTCGTCATCGATGCGGCGGATCAGGATCTCGGCGCGTTCGACCGATCCGAGCAGCGCCAGGATGGTGCCGCGCTCGGCCGCTCCGGCGTTCGGCCCGAGCGCCAGCGTGCGGGCACGCAGCTCCTCGACCTCGGGGTGGTTGACATGGCCGGCCGGCATTTTCGGATCGGCAACGCCGTAGTCCGGCAGGATATCGCGCAGCGAGGCGTCGAGCTTGTTGAGCGCGGCATCGACGATGACCTGCGCCTGGCTGCCGAATTTCTCGCGCTTCACCCGGCGGGCGACCTGATGCATCAATTCGGTGAGTGCTGCGGTGAAATCCGCTTCCTCGATCAGGCTGGCGATGAGATCGAGCTGCTCGTAGGGCAGATCCTCCTTCATCAGCGAAGCCGTGTAGGAGCGGATGTCCCGGCTCAAAATATCGGTGGCGAGATAGTGTTCGCCGGGATCAGAGGGCGCGGTCTTGGCGCCGCGGGCGATGTCTAAAAACTTCGCGCCGGCCTCGAGATGCCGCGCCGTCTCCTGCTGCACCGCCGGAACCGCCCTGGCGAAATCGTTGGCGAGCCCGCGATCGAGGAATTTCGGCGTCGAATAGTCCTCGATGTCCTCGGCCGCCGTATGGCCGATGCGCGACAGCACCCGCTCGAACACGCCGACGAAAGGAAACAGGAGTGCGGTGTTGAAGACGTTGAACACTGTGGAGTAGAGGCCGACGGCGACCGGCACCAGCGGGAAGGTTTCCTTTCCGTCGACGATGACCGGCACGCCCGGATCGCCGCCGAACCACTGCATGCCCCATCTCAGAACCTCGATCGAGATGAAGAACAGCGGCACGGTTATGCAGACGCCGATGATGTTGAAGGAGATGTGCGCGTATGCGGCGCGCTTGGCATTCTTCGACAGGTTGAGCGAGGCGATCCAGGAGGTGATGGTGGTGCCGAGATCGGCGCCGAGCGAGAAGGCTACGGCCGTGGTCCAGTCGACGACACCGGCCGCGCCCAACCCCATCACGATGCCGATCGTGGCCGAGGAGGAGTGGATCATCGCGGTGACGCCGGCGGCGATCAGCACGCATTTCAGGAGGTTGCCGTAGGAGTCGGCCTGCAGCGTCTGCAGCAGTTCCATGACCTCGGGCATGTTGCGCAACGGCTTCAGGCCGCCGGTCATCAGGTTGAGGCCGTAGAAGATCAGGGCGAAGCCCATGCACGCGAGCGCGATGTTGCGCAGCTTCTCGCTCTTGGCGAAGCAATAGACCAGCGCGAAGATGCCGGCGCAGATCAGCCCGAGCGGTCCGAGCGGCAGCGCGATCAGGCCGTTGCCCAGCGTGGTGCCGATGTTGGCGCCCATGATGACGCTGATGGCGGGCCTGAGCGCCACGACGCCGGCGTTGACCAGGCCGACGACCATGACGGTCATCGCCGTCGACGACTGGATCACGCCGGTGATCAGCGTCCCCGCCAACACGCCCTTGATCGGTGTGCCGGCCGCCCGGGCGAGAAAGTTGCGCATCGAGTTGACCGACAGGGCCTGAATGCCGTTGGCCATGAACTCCAGGCCAAGCATGAAGATGCCGAGCCCGCCGATGACCGGCACCAAGATGTCCTTGAAAATATTCACGTCCATGACCAGGCACTCCGCGAGGATGGGCAACGAGATCGCAGGTTCTCTTGGGCAATGCTCCGCCGTCCGGCGTACGAGCCGGCCGAACTGGCATCCGATCAAAAGTCCCCACACGGGTTCCCCGGCCCCGCGCAGCGATAGCCTGCAGCCTTGACCGTATGGCGGTCGTGTAACGGGTTAATGACTATCGCCAGTTGCTTGATACGAGCGATACTCGCTGTAACAAGTCCTGCACCGTCCGCGACCTATTCGGAAGTCGCATCGCCTGCCGCGCCAAACCCTACACCCATCGACGCACGCGCCGGCGCCGGCCAAGGCGTCGCGTGATTGTCGATGCGCATCTGGAAGATAAAATAGGTTGGCGAGCAGAAACCGATGCCCTTGACCTTGGCCTTGCCGGGTGTGTCGTCCGGCAACGACTGGCACATATAATCCTCGCGGCAGAAATGATCGGCCGAGCAGACAGGCCGGTTGCCGCGGTTGACGGCGCCGCCGAGGCACTGGTCGAAATTGTTTGTGGCGACGCAGATGTCGAATTTCTTGCCGCCGACGAGGCCGCAGATCTCACGCGGCATCGGCTCGCCCACCTTGAAGCTGGAGAACGCCCGGTCCCTGTCGTCGCAGGCGCGATAGGCCGCGCCGGCGGGCACACCGATCTTCGGCGGCCGGCAATTGTAGGCGGTGCGGCTGATCGCGGGAGAGAAGGCCGCGAACTGGCCGGTGATCCTGTAGCGGTCGTTATAAGGCTGCGCGGCATTGGAGGCGATTTCTCCGGTCAGGCACGGATGGCCGGAAAACATTGCGTCCGATCCTTTCGGCAGCAGGCATTGCGCAAGCTTCACGCGGACGCCTGACGCGGTCGCCAGCGCAGTGCAAACGGTGCCGTTGCCGCATTGCCATCCTGCGCCGAAATTTTTCGCAGCGTCGGGCATCATGCAGGGCATGCCGTCGCCGGCGGCCCGGTATTCGACGTCATCGCCCCAGGTGGCGGGCGGCGCGGACGACAGCGGCCGGAACCGGTTCGGCTCCCGGTCTTCGGCGAGCGCTCGCACATAGGCCTCGCGGCGCGGAATTTCGGCATGGAGATGCGGTGAAATGCCGACCTCGATGCGGTTGAGCGGAGAGGTCGACTTGTCGTCCAGGCCGATAAAATGGAACCCGGCGGTGGAGCCCGCCTGATGGCAGCCCTGGCAGGCACCATTGTCCAGTCGCTCGATAAGCGCTTCCGGCGACCGCACAAGGTCTGCCCCGGAAAAATCCACTCCGGCGAAATCCGCGGGCTGGAACAGCGACGCGAACGAATGGTTGGCCTGCCGCGCACTGCCGAAGGTCGAATAGGAGATCACCTTGCGCGCCAGAAATTCGTCCGGGATCGCGTAGACGCCGGTATCGATCGCGGCCAGATTGCCGGCGAGGTAGTCCGCAAGCTGCTTCTTCAAACCTGCGTCTGTGGCCAGTTTGAACCCATCCGGCGTGTTTTCCAGCGGCTTTTCAGTCACCGTCTCGCCATCGATGCCGAAGATGCGCATCAGATAGGCCGCCTGGCCGCCGAACTCGGTCTCCTGCCCGGATGGAAAACGAACGACCTGGGCGTTGAGTTCGAGTTGCTTGAAGGTGAGTTGCGACCGCTCGGCAGGCCCGCCGGCAAGCCAGCCGGGATCGACGCTTTCGTCGATCTGCGGCGACCAGCGCCCGGCCACACCGGTGCAGCCGCCATCCGCGTCCGTAGCCGCCGAATAGACAGCGTTGAAGTTGAATGGCAGGCGCGAGGCGAGCACCTTGCCCTTGTGCTTGAAGCGATAGGCCAGCCGGTAGATGAAGCGGACTTCGCCACAGCTCTTCTCGCCGCGCAGAGCCCCGAAATCCCGGCGGTCGAGCCGGTTGACGATGCCGACAAGCCGCAGCCGGGCGGCTTCGGTCTTCAGCCAGCGCATGTCCATGATGCGGCCGACATTGCCGTCTGTGACCTCGTAAAGCGGTCGCCCGCCGGCTTTCATTTCAGCCCGCAGCGATGCAACGTCCGCAGCGATCATATCGACGATCGCACGATAGGGGGGCGCCTTTTCGTAGAGGCTCCCGAGGTCGCCTGTCTCAGCTTCGAACAAGCCCTGGAAGCCGTAGCCGCGATTTTCCAGCGTGGCGAGAATGGCGGGATCGTCGACATAGGTGACGATCTTTTCGTTTTCAGCGCGCGCTCCCGCCGCCCCGGTAAGCAGGGCCACAAGGCCGAGAACAGCGCCAAGCCGACGGATCATCTACGCCCCTGCCCGCATCTTCCTTTCGACAAGTTCGCGGAGGACCGGCAACAATGCAAGCGGCAGGTCTTCGGCGATCAGCCCCGGCCCGAACCGTGCCGCAGCCTCGGCATGCGACCAGACCGCGGCGCATGCCGCTTCGAAAGGCGCCATGCCTTGCGCAAGCAGCGCCGCCGTGATGCCCGACAGTACATCGCCGGAACCGGCGGTTGCCAGCAAGGGCGTGCCGTTGCCGTTGACTACGGCGCGGCCGTCTGGCGCTGCGATCACAGTGTCCGGGCCTTTGTAGACAATGGTGGCATTTGCAAGCTTCGCCGCGCTTCGCGCCTTGACGAGCCTCGACAGGGCGCCGTCTTCCGCAAGATCGGGGAACAGACGGCCGAACTCGCCTTCGTGCGGAGTGAGCACGATCGCCGGCGCATCCTTGGCATGTGCGGCATCGAAGAAATCTGTCGGAACCCGCGAAAACACGGTGATTGCGTCGGCGTCGAAGACGATGCCGTCGACGGTACCTGCCGCGCTCGAAATTAGCTGCAAGGCGAAATCACCGACCTTTCGATGCGTTCCGAGACCGGGACCGAACACAAGCGCGCGCGGCTTCCGTTCGGAGAGAAACGCGTCGACATCCTCGGAGCTGTCGGTTTTGCGCAGGATGATCGATGTCAGATGCGCCGCGTTTACTTGCAATGCGTTGGCTTGCGAAAGCAGCGTCACCGCCCCTGCCCCGCTTCGTGCCGCGGCCATTGCTGCGAGCCGCGCGGCGCCGGTCGACGCGGGTCCGCCGGAAAAGACGCCGACATGGCCGCGCGCATATTTGTGGGAATCCACGTCCGGCACCGGAAAGGCGCCGATCCAGATATCGGGCCCGTTCTCGAAACAACCGGGCTTGATCTTCTCCAGCACTTTCGCGGCGATACCGATGTCGGCGACGATGGTTTTGCCGCAATGTCCGCGGCCCGGATAAAGCAGATGGCCGGGCTTCTTGCGGAAGAAAGTCACCGTGACGTCGGCACTTATGGCGGGTCCCAGTGCGTTGCCGCTGTCACCCGAAATTCCGGACGGCAGGTCGACCGCGATCACCCGCGCCTCGGCGGCTCCAATCGCCTCTACCGCGCGGGCGTATTCACCTTTCAACGATTTCGACAGTCCGGCCCCGAACAGCGCATCGACGACATGGCTGCCTGGCTCCGGACGGAAGTCGCAAAGTGGCCGGGCCGCGACGGTGCATTCGTTCGCGGCCAGCGCCGCATCGGATCCTGCTTTCGGCGGGCCCTCTCGCCACAGCCGCACGTCGACCCCCGACTGCTGGAGCAGCGTAGCGACCACGTAACCGTCGCCGCCATTGTTGCCGGGTCCGCACAGCACGTCGACCCGCTCTGCGCCCGGATAATCGTCAAGGAGAACATTCGCCACCGCGGCTCCTGCATTGCGCATCAGCGCGATGCCGTCGAACGGGCCGGCCTCTATCGCCAGCCGATCGGCTTCGGCCATTTCTCCCGGTGTCAGAAGCTCGTGCGCCAATCTGTTGCTCCGCCGCGTAGGAGCCGAGCTTAACGTCCCTGTGAGGCGGCGCGCAAATCTCTTGAACGCCCATTATTCGATCTTCTTGCTTGTTTTTTAGGCAAACCGCTGCGAGCCTTGCGAAGCGTGGTTGGCGGCGAGCGAAGCGCCCGGCAAAGCGGATGGGGCGAAAATGCGCCCGGTGGCGCGCGATCGGCAGAATTCGCATTTTGCGTCGATTGTCGCATGAATTTGGCACATTTCGTGCTTGATGAAGCGCGAAACGGGGTCTTCGCACCTCGTTTTTGTCCAGCGGAGGCCATTTTGGATGAAAAAGATCGAAGCGATCATCAAACCGTTCAAGCTCGATGAGGTGAAGGAAGCCCTCCAGGAAGCCGGGTTGCAAGGTATCACCGTCACCGAAGCGAAAGGGTTTGGCCGCCAGAAGGGCCACACCGAGCTTTATCGCGGCGCCGAATATGTGGTCGACTTCCTGCCGAAAGTGAAGATCGAAGTGGTGCTCGGCGACGAATCCGTCGAAGGCGCCATCGAAGCCATCCGCAAGGCGGCCCAGACCGGCCGTATCGGCGACGGCAAGATTTTCGTTTCCAACATCGAGGAAGTCGTGCGCATACGCACCGGCGAGACCGGCATCGACGCCATCTGATCCGGATTATTTCCTAAAAAGATTCATCACACAGGGAAACATGACATGACGACAGCAAAAGACATCATGAAGCAGATCAAGGACAACGACGTGAAATTCGTTGACCTGCGCTTCACGGACCCGAAGGGCAAGCTGCAGCACGTGACGATGGATGTCGCCGAAGTCGAGGAAGACATGTTCGCCGACGGCGTCATGTTCGACGGTTCCTCGATCGCCGGCTGGAAGGCCATCAACGAAAGCGACATGGTGCTGATGCCCGACACGGATACCGTGCACATGGATCCGTTCTTCGCCCAGTCGACCATGGTCATCCTGTGCGACATCCTCGACCCGATCTCCGGCGAAGCTTATAACCGCGATCCGCGCGGCACCGCCAAGAAGGCCGAAGCCTACATGAAGGCCGAAGGCATCGGCGACACCATCTATGTCGGGCCGGAAGCCGAGTTCTTCGTGTTCGACGACGTCAAATACAAGGCCGATCCCTACAACACCGGCTTCAAGCTGGATTCCACCGAACTGCCGTCCAACGACGACACCGATTACGAGACCGGCAATATGGGCCACCGCCCACGCATCAAGGGCGGCTATTTCCCGGTGCCGCCGGTCGACTCAGCGCAGGACATGCGCTCCGAAATGCTGACCGTGCTCGCCGAAATGGGCGTGCGTGTAGAAAAGCACCACCACGAGGTGGCTGCCGCCCAGCACGAACTCGGCATCAAGTTCGATACGCTGGTGCGCAACGCCGACAAGATGCTGATCTACAAGTATGTCGTGCACCAGGTCGCCAACGCTTACGGCAAGACGGCGACCTTCATGCCGAAGCCGGTATTTGGCGACAACGGCTCGGGCATGCATGTGCACCAATCGATCTGGAAGGGCGGCAAGCCGACCTTCGCCGGCAACGAATATTCCGGCCTGTCGGAGACCTGCCTGTTCTACATCGGCGGCATCATCAAGCACGCCAAGGCGATCAACGCCTTCACCAATCCGCTGACCAACTCCTACAAGCGCCTCGTTCCGGGCTATGAAGCGCCGGTCCTGCTCGCCTATTCGGCGCGCAACCGCTCGGCGTCCTGCCGCATTCCGTTCGGCTCGTCGCCGAAATCGAAGCGCGTCGAGGTACGCTTCCCCGATCCGGGCGCGAACCCCTATCTCGGCTTTGCCGCCATGCTTATGGCCGGCATCGACGGCATTAAGAACAAGATCCATCCCGGCCAGCCGATGGACAAGGATCTTTACGACCTGCCGCCGAAGGAACTGAAGAAGATCCCGACGGTCTGCGGCTCGCTGCGCGAGGCACTGCAGAGCCTCGACAAGGACCGCGGCTTCCTGAAGGCCGGCGGCGTCTTCGACGACGACCAGATCGACGCTTATATCGAGTTGAAGATGGCCGAGGTGATGCGCTTCGAGATGACGCCGCATCCGGTCGAGTACGACATGTATTATTCGGTGTAAGCGAGTTCACATCGCTGAAACGAAAAAGACCCCGGCGTTTTCGCCGGGGTCTTTTTATGTAGTAAAATAAACGCCTTACGCGGCGGCCTTCTTCTCGGCACCGAGCGGTACTTCCGAGATCGTCTTCAGGATCTGCGAGGCGATCTGATAGGGGTCGCCCTGCGAGTTCGGGCGGCGATCCTCGAGATAGCCCTTGTAGCCGTTGTTGACGAAGGAATGCGGCACGCGGATCGAGGCGCCGCGGTCGGCCACGCCGTAGGAGAAGGTGTGGATCGACTGCGTCTCGTGCTTGCCGGTGAGCCGCATATGGTTGTCGGGACCGTAGACGGCGATGTGGTCGGCGCGGTTCTTCTCGAAGGCGGCCATCAGCGCCTCGAAATATTCCTTGCCGCCGGTTTCGCGCATGTAGGCGGTCGAGAAATTGGCATGCATGCCCGAACCGTTCCAGTCGGTGTCGCCGAGCGGCTTGCAGTGGAACTCGATGTCGATGCCGTATTTTTCGGTCAGCCGCAGCAGCAGGTAGCGTGCCATCCAGATCTGGTCGGCGGCGCGTTTCGAGCCCTTGCCGAAGATCTGGAATTCCCACTGGCCCTTGGCCACCTCGGCGTTGATGCCCTCGTGGTTGATGCCGGCGGCGAGGCAGAGGTCGAGGTGTTCCTCGACGATCTTGCGGGCGACGTCACCGACATTCTTGTAGCCGACGCCGGTGTAATACGGGCCCTGCGGCGCCGGGTAACCCGACTCGGGGAAGCCGAGCGGACGGCCGTCATTGTAGAAGAAGTATTCCTGCTCGAAGCCGAACCAGGCGCCTTCGTCGTCCAGAATGGTGGCGCGGCTGTTGGAAGCGTGCGGCGTGACGCCGTCGGGCATCATGACCTCGCACATCACCAGCACGCCGTTTGTGCGGGCCGGATCGGGATAGAGCGCGACCGGCTTCAGCACGCAATCGGACGAGCGGCCTTCGGCCTGCATGGTCGAGGAACCGTCAAAACCCCACAGCGGCAGTTCTTCCAGCTTCGGAAACTCGGCGAACTCCTTGATCTGCGTCTTGCCGCGCAGGTTGGGAACAGGAGTGTATCCATCCAGCCAGATATACTCGAGTTTGTATTTCGTCATTCTAACCTCTCATCGATAAGCGGAACGCATGCGGTTCCAATGCGTTCGGCCACAAGCGGCCGATCTGCCGGAAGGTTAAGAAGCAATGAGCGTGCCATTTGGCCGGTGCAAAGTGCCTTTGAAGCCGAAAATGGAGGCCACTTCGTCGCGGGCTTGCCGCTTGATCGATCAAAACCGGAGAGTGCACAATCAATAATCAAAACATGATGCCAAAATAATCATGTTGCCCAAATCAATTGCAAAAACTATCTTGTGCAATGCATGAATCGGACTGAATTCGATTCAGAAGGAAATCCGACGATGGATACGACCCGGCATCGCCAGTCGGCCCAGATCCTGACCTTTCCGACGGCAAAGCGCGCTGCTGCCACAATTTTAAGCAAGAAAGCCAAATTCGCGGCAGAGGTTGCAGCGCTGCGGTCGAAGACGATCGTCAGCAGCGATGCATGGTACCATCAGGCGGCCGTCGAGGAAGCGGCGCGACCGCAAGAACTGACACGACGTCCAGTCGTCTAGCTGCCAGAATCGCGACCCAACAAATCGTCGGCAATCGAGCGCAAATCCGCGGATGCGATGAAATCTTCGTGCGTGCGCAGAAGATTCATCCGTAAATTATTGAAAATATAGTCGTAATCGTGAGTGACGATGTCCTTGTGCATGGGCAATGCGTCGAACACCATTTTTGCTGTCGGGTCGGGAATGTCGCGGACCGGGCGCGGCGGTCCGGCCTGGGCGGCGCCCAGCCGTTCGGCCACGAGTTTCGCGGCGTCGGTCCAAAAACCTTCATCCGCCCCCGCCAGCACAGGGTACCTGGCGAACACCTCTCCGGCCAGATGAGACAGCACGCCGGGCAGCATGCGCTGCCTGATACCGGCCGGCTCGCGAAGCACGCCTTCAACCATCTCGGCCACCATTGCGAAGGCCGGCGGATAGCTCAGCCAGCGCGATTTGGTCAAAGCGTCCTGGAATTCCTTCTCGCTGAACAGCTTCTGCCAGTAGACGCCGGCCCGCACCCGGCAGAACTCGACCACGCATTTCTGCGCCAGGAACGCGGCGCGGGAATCCAAGAATTCTGCCAGTCCTTCCGTGTCCACGATCGGTTCGGCCTTGCGGAAAAGGCTGGAAACAACCGCGTCGAGCATTCCCATAAAGCGCCTCCCAAGCATCGTCCGACCGACACTTAACGTGACTGCCGGCACTTCACCAGCATCCGCCTAAATCCGGCTACCGATTCTAAAGTTGTATGAACATCGGCCTCGACAAATGTTACGAAGCGTCACCATCGCGTTTGTGCGTCTGTCGCGATTCGCGATGTTTCGTCCTCGGAGAGGTCGTCAGTTTCCCTGGACGTTGAGGAAACCGGGCCACAAGGTCGAGGAGGACCTCCGGCCCCTAGAGGGAGGAGGGTAAACGCGATGGCGACGCCAGACCGCGTAAGTTACTGGAACAAGACCAGAAGCCTCATGTACGTCATGTTGGCGCTCTGGGTTTTCTTCGGATACGTGATCCACATGTTCGTGGGCGCGCTCAACAACATAGTCATTTTCGGTTTCCCGCTCGGCTTCTACATGGCCGCGCAGGGGTCGCTCATCGCCTTCGTCATCATGCTGTTCTGGTTTGCCCGCAAGCAGAACGCGATCGACGAAGAGCATGGCGTCGCCGAAGATTGATCGGGGGGATTGATCAATGGCCAACACCACTGCAAGCGGTTCCGGCTCGGATTTCACGTCCAGCCTCGGCCGCATCTACACGCATCTATACCGGCGGCTTCATCGCCTTCATCATCCTGATGGCGATCCTGAGCGCGATCGGCGTTCCGAACCGCGTCATCGGCTACCTGTTCATGGGCTTCACCATCGTCATCTACGCGGTGATCGGCGTGCTTAGCCGCACCATGCATGTCGGCGAATACTACGTCGCCGGACGCCGCGTGCCGGCGCTCTACAACGGCATGGCGACCGGCGCCGACTGGATGTCGGCGGCTTCCTTCATCGGCATGGCGGGTTCGCTCTATCTGCTCGGCTATGACGGCCTCGCCTTCGTGCTCGGCTGGACCGGCGGCTATGTGCTCGTTGCGATCCTCGTCGCGCCCTATCTGCGCAAGTTCGGCGCCTACACGGTTCCCGACTTCCTGTCGGCCCGCTACGGCGGCAATCTCGCGCGCTTCATCGGCGTCATCGTGCTGTTCTCATGCTCCTTCACCTATGTGGTGGCGCAGATCTTCGGAACCGGCATCATCTCCGCCCGCTTCCTCGGCATCGACTTCAACGTCGCCGTCTATGTCGGCCTTGCCGGCATTCTGGTCTGCTCGATGCTCGGCGGCATGCGCGCCGTCACCTGGACCCAGGTCGCCCAGTACATCGTGCTGATCATCGCCTACCTCATCCCGGCGATCTGGATGTCGACGGTCAAGACCGGCGTTCCGATTCCGCAACTGATGCAGGGCACAGGCGCTTCAGAACATCGCCGCGCTGGAAACCGTTCAGAACATCGTACCGGGCCATGCGACGCCTTTCTCCACGGCGGGTATGACGCGAAGAACTACTTCCTGCTCATCCTCTGCCTGATGGTCGGCACGGCATCGCTGCCGCACGTCCTGATGCGCTACTTCACTACCCCTTCGGTGCGCGAGGCCCGCGTATCGGTGGCGTGGTCGCTGCTCTTCATCTTCCTGCTCTACTTCACGGCGCCGGCCTATGCGGCGTTCGCCAAGTGGACGATGCTCGACCTCGTTGCCTGCGGCCTCACCCCGGACAACATCGCCGAGAAGGCCGGATGGATGCTGAACTGGGCGCAGGCGGACAACACGCTGGTGCAGATCTGCGGCAAGGCGGCGGTCGATGCCGCTGCAATTGCCGCCGCCTGCGCCGAACAAGGCGTCACCGGCACGCTGGCTTTCGCGGACATCAACCTGAACGCCGACATGATCGTGCTGGCCACGCCGGAAATGGCCGGCATGCCTTACGTGATTTCGGGCCTCGTCGCCGCAGGCGGTCTTGCTGCCGCGCTCTCGACGGCGGACGGCCTGCTGCTCGCCATCGCCAATGCGCTCAGCCACGACATCTACTACAAGATGATCGACCAGAACGCTCCGACATCCCGCCGCCTGATCGTCTCGCGCATCCTGCTTGTCGCGGTCGCGGTGCTCGCCGCCTACTCGGCGTCGACGAAGCCTTCGGACATCCTGTCGATGGTGTCGTGGGCGTTCTCGCTGGCCGCGGGCGGCCTCTTCCCGGCGCTGGTGCTCGGCGTCTGGTGGAAGCGCGCCAACGCGGCGGGCGCGGTCGCCGGCATGATTGCCGGCTTCGGCATCACGCCTGTTCTATCTCGTCATGACCCAGTATGGCGCCGACCTCGACAAGTCGACGCCGAACATGGAACTGTGGTGGGGCGTGAAGAACATCTCGTCGGCGACGTTCGGGCTTCCGCTCGGCTTCGCGGTGATGATCATCGTGAGCCTGCTGACCAAGGCTCCGTCGACGGAGATGCAGGAAATGATCGAGGAAATCCGCGTTCCGCGCGGCAAGCAGATCATGGAAGAAAAGACGACCTGATCGGCTTGCGAAACGAAGACGAGCGGGGTCCGGCAACGGACCCCGCTTTGATTTCGCGTATCGCCGGTCCATAAGACAGCGATGAAATCATACCGGCGGCGGGCATGGGCAGTTTCTGGACGTACTGGTATTTCCACATTCCCAATTTCGTACTGGCTGCGGTGATGTACACACTGCTTGGCCGGCTCGCTCTCGGCCTTTTCGTCGCCGGAAGACTGGGACAATTACATCTGGCGCTTCTTCAAGACGGTGACCGATCCCTTCCTCGGATCGTCCGCCTGGTCACGCCGCGGAGTACTGCCGCACACCGTCGTCGCGATTTTCGGCGTTCTCTGGCTGATGGCGCTGCGGATCGCCTATCTGATAACGCTGACAAACCTGGGCCTTGGCCCGATCGCCGCGCAGGGAGCATGACATGATGGACCGCAATGTGCTCGTCCCGGTCATGGCGGTCGCCATCGTCAACGGCATCTTTTCGCCGTGGGTGCTTGGCGTGTTTCTGTCTCTATCCCGTCTGGTTCCCGTCGTGGGCGCCTGCCTATACGCAGGTGGTCTACATGGCCAGCGCGCTCATCCTGTCGACGCTGACGATCATGGTCGCGGGCGTGCCCGCGGCGCTCTACGAGCGGTTTGTCGCCGAAGCAAAACCCGCGACCGTCGGCCTGATCTGGCTGACCGGTACCGTTTTGCTGACACTTCCGGCCATCCCCAATGTCGATGAAGGCGCTCGGCTTCGCTGCCTGAGTAAAAATCAGGCGGCGAGCGCTTCGAGCAAATTCGCCGCCGCCAGCATGTCGGCCTTGCGCATTTTGCGGCGATGGAGCGCTTCGGAATCCTCGCCCCAGTGTTCGATCTGCCAATCCTCGTCGACATGGGCTGCGGCCCACGCCGCCTCGACATCGAGTTCCCCCGCGTCGACGGCCAGCGCCAGCAAGCGCAGAGCCCGTCAACGACGTCATCAGATGAAGGGCGGCCAGCCTGAGCGGTTCGTCGCGCAGTTTGAGGTGGATGCCGATGGCGCCGATCGCCTCGCGCGGCTGCTCGACATGCATGACACCCTCGGCAAGTACAAATCGCGCGCCAAGCGCCGCACGTGCCCAGTCGATCACCGGATCCCAGGCCTCGGCCTGCCGCTGGACCAGTTTTTCGGGGGCATCGGCGCGGTAGCAGAGCAGATCGGACGAGGAGAACCGCAGGATGTCCTCCAGCACCGCTTGCGTGTCGGTCGCCACGCCGTCGATCGCGGTATTGACGAGCCGCGTCACCGGCATGGTGACCGGATCGATGTTTTCCTTCTGCGCCGCGAACTCGTCGGCGACCAGTTGAGCCGCGGCCGCTGTCGGCAGCGTCAGGATCGTCTTTGCCGGCGTGCGCACCGGCTTGCCATCGAGGTGGACGACAAAGCCCTCGGATGCGGAAGCGACGGAGACGTTCTTGTAGAAGCGCTTCGGCAGCGGCGTCTTCATCTGGAGCTGGGCCCGGCGCACCGGGTCAGGATCGGAAAGATATTTGCCCGCCTCGAGGTCGTTCAATATATCGCGCATTCTTACTCCGCTGGCGCAGGCACCTGCCTGCGCATCGGCCGGTTGACGATGATCAGGCCCGCCGCGATCAGACCAAGAGCCAAAAAGATCTTCCAGGTCAGCGGTTCGCCGAGCAGCGCCCAACCACACAATACGCTGAAGGCAGGCGACAGAAAGGCAAAGCTCGAAAGACCCGCCGCCGGATAGCGCCGCATCAGCCAGAACCACAGTAGATAGGTGAACGTGACGACATAGACTGCCTGGAACAGCAAAGCGCCGGTGGCGAGCGGCGTCGCGTCGCGGATCGCCGGCCCGGCCAGCGGAATGAGCGGGATCGCCATCAGCGCCGAAACGACCAGCTGGTACAGCAGCACTTTTTCCGCGCTCGCCGTCTGCAGCCTGGTTCCCTTGATGACCAACGTGGTCAGGGCCCATAGCAGCCCCGCCCCCAGGCTGAGCAGGTCCCCTGTTATTGCTTCAGGACCAGGGATGCTCAGTTTGTCGGAGAAGATGAGCACCACGCCGCCAAATGCGAGCAGCAAGCCGAGGAATTTCTGCAGCGACATGCGCTCGCCGAGCAGGAAATGCGCCCCAATCAGTATCCAGAACGGCATCGTGTTGACCAGTAGCGAGCTGCGCGCCACGGTCGTGTATTCGAGGCCGACGAAAATCAGGGTGAATTCCGAACCGAACAGGATGCCGGCGAGCAATGCCGGCCCACAAGGTGCCGTCCTTGTTGAAAGCGGGATGCCGCGATAGCGGCACCATAGGAAAACCAGCACGCCGGCGATCGCCGAACGCGCCACGTTGAGAAAGATCGGATTGTAGCCGGCATTTGTGAGCTTGGCGGCAACGCCGTTCAGACCCCACGAAAAGGTCAGAAGCAGCATGAAAGCGACCGCTGCCGCGTCGACCGCATCGCGGCGATCGAAAGTTTGGGTGGCAGTACTCATTCGATTTTCCCCGCGCTTCCCTCGTCACTGGAGCGCCCTCCAGTTACACGAGATATCCTGATGCGGCATGATCCAAGGCGCGATTGTCGTCGGCTCAACGTTCCGGCGCGAATGAGCAGACCGGTGCTCAGGATTCCTCGCCAGCGCTTGCCTCGTCGAAGCCGATCAGGTTCCAGCTCTGCCGCATATGCGGCGGCATCGGCGCGGTGACGTCGATGACGCCCTTGTCGGGATGCGGGATGACGATGCGGCGGGCGTGCAGATGCAGGCGGTTCTGGATGCCGCCTGGGAAATCCCAGTTGGTGTCGGCCTCGAAGTATTTTGGGTCGCCGATGATCGGGCAGCCGATATGGGCGGCATGGACGCGAAGCTGGTGGGTGCGGCCGGTATAGGGCTCCATTTCCAGCCAGGTCATCGTCTGTGCCGCCTGTTCGATGATGCGGTAGTAGGAGACGGCATGGTCAGCGCCCTTCTCGCCATGCTTGGCGACACGCACGCGGTCGCCGTCCGGCGTAGGCTCCTTGACCAGCCAGGTCGAGATCTTGTCCTCGCGCTTCGGCGGTACCCCTTTCACCAGCGCCCAGTAGGTTTTTTTGGTCTCGCGAGCGCGGAAAGCCTCGGAAAGTTTCATGGCAGCAAGCCGCGTGCGGGCGACGACCAGCACGCCCGACGTATCGCGGTCGAGACGGTGGACCAGGCGCGGCTTCTCGCCCTTCTGGTTGCGCCAGGCTTCCAGCATGTCGTCGACATGGCGGGTGACGCCTGAACCGCCCTGCACGGCGAGCCCGGCCGGTTTGTTGAATACAAAGACCTTCGGGTCTTCATGGATCAGCATCTTCGCCAGCACGTCGCCGTCGTCCTGGTTGCGGATCGAGTGGCCGGTGAGCTGCCCAGCGGCTTTCCTGTCGACACCCAGCGGAGGAACGCGGATCAGCTGGCCCGGTTCGACGCGGGTATCCGTCTTGGCGCGGCCGCCGTCGACCCGCACCTGGCCCGAGCGCAGAAGCTTCTGGAGCTGGACGAAGCCCAGGCCGGGAAAATGCGTCTTGAACCAGCGATCGAGCCGCATGCCCGCCTCGCCGGCTTCCACCGCAATCTGTTCAACACCTGCCATGTCAGCGCCTTTTTAGTCCGATGCGGGCGGGATAGCATCAGCCGAGGCTTCTTGCGAGCCACAATCCCAGGAACAGCGCGACGATCGAGACGATTACGCTGCCGAGCGCGTAGCCGAATGCAGGCAGGATCGCTCCGCGCTCCCATAGAACGGCAAAATCGAGAGAAAAGGCAGAGAAGGTGGTGAAGCCGCCGAGGATGCCCGTGGCGACGAAGAGGCGCAATTCATTCGACGCGTTGGACCGGCGCGCCAGCAATTCGATGAACACGCCCATCGCAAGCGAGCCGGCGACGTTGATGGCCATCGTGCCCCAGGGAAAGCCGGGGCCGATCAGGCGCAGCGCTGCGAAATTGACGAGATGGCGGAGCGAAGCGCCGATGGCGCCGCCGACGGCGACAAGGACAAGATTGAACATCGCCGCAGTTCTAAGGCGCGTTCGTCAACCTCGTCAATCAGGGCGGGCACCGCTGCCAACGTTCGCCCCGCAATCATGCGAGGTGTCATTCCGCGAAAAAGGCGAAGCGGATGACGAACAGCACCGCCACCAGCCAGGTCGCCGGATGCACCGATCCCGGCTTGCCGGTCACCGTCTTCAGCACGACATAGCTGATGAAGCCGAAGGCAAGGCCGTTGGCGATCGAATAGGTGAACGGCATGGCGAGCGCGGTGAGCGCGGCCGGCGTCGATTCGGTGACGTCTGTCCAGTCGATGTCGACCAGTTCGTGCATCATCAGGCCGGCGACGTAGAGCAGCGCCGGCGCCGTCGCATAAGCCGGCACCGAGGCGGCCAGCGGCGAGATGAACAGCGCGGCCAGGAACAGCAGGGCGATGACCACGGCGGTGAGGCCGGTGCGGCCGCCGGCCTGCACGCCCGACGCGCTCTCGACATAGGCGGTGGTGCTCGACGTGCCGAGCAGCGAGCCGGCGGCGATCGCGGTGGAGTCGGCAAACAGCGCGCGGCCGAGATTGTTGGGCTTGCCCTCCTCGATCAGCCCCGCGCGCTTGGCGACGCCGATCAGCGTGCCGGTGGCGTCGAACACCTCGACCAGAACGAAGACCAGGACGACATGGAAAATGCCGGCGGATGAGCGCGCCCACGAGGTCGAGCTGCAGGAAAGTCGGCGCGAGGCTCGGCGGCGCCGACACGACGCCCTGGAACGGGCTGAGGCCGAGAAGGATCGACAGGACGGTGACGACGAGGATGCCGATCAGGATGGCGCCGCGCACTTTCAGCGCGTCGAGCCCGGCGATGACGAAGAAGCCGAGGATGGCAAGCAGCGCGCCCGGCTGCCTGACGTCGCCGAGACCGATCAGGGTAGCCGGATTGTCGACCACGATGCCGGAATTCTTCAGCGCTATGATGCCGAGGAAAAGGCCGATGCCGGTGGCGATGGCCGCACGCAACGACTGCGGAATGCCGGCGATCAGCCAGGAGCGCACGCCGGTAACGGTGAGCACGAAGAAGATGACGCCGGAGATGAAGACCGCGCCCAGCGCCTGCTGCCAGGTAAAACCCATGGCGGCGACCACGGTGAAGGCGAAGAACGCGTTGAGGCCCATGCCCGGCGCCATGCCGATCGGCCAGTTGGCGACGAGGCCCATGACCAGCGAGCCGATCGCGGCCGCGAGGCAGGTGGCGACGAACACCGCGTTGCGGTCCATGCCGGTGGTCGACAGGATGTCCGGATTGACGAAGATGATGTAGGACATCGTCAGGAACGTGGTGACGCCTGCAATGACCTCGGTGCGCACGCTGGTGCGATGTTCCTTAAGCTGGAAAAGCCTTTCGAGCATGATACCTCCCGGTAGAGCCGCGCTGTCGCGGCGTTGCCGATGCATGGTCCGCGTGTCGCTTCTGCAGCGCATCACGTCAGGAAAGGCGCTTGATCGCGAGGCCGGCGGCCAGGCAATCACGCTTTCCACGCATCGTTCCTCCCTGGGAATCCACTTCGCGCGTTTGACGCGGTGAGCGCAAGCGCGCACTCGGGCGGCCTGATTTGAAGGAGTTTCAAGTTTTTTGCGCCGGTCATCCGGAAGATCGGCGGAAGCGACGCCGGACTGGGATCGCTATTTTTGCGGGAGACCGACGCCGCCGACCGGCTCCGTGGCGGTGTGGCTGTCGAAGCCGGCGATCAACGGACGTGCCTCGGCGATCGCGGCCTGGACGGACGGCAGCGACAGCGACGCTTTGTGGCTCGCTTCGCTGTCCCAGACCTCCGTGATCCAGATGGCGTCGGCGTCCGCCGGATCCCTGGCGACGATGTAGCTCAGAGCATCCCGGCATCGCCTCGGTGCTTTTCAGAAGGATTTCCACGAGGGCATCCCGCTTTCCCGGATGCGCCCGCATTTTCCGATCAGGCCATACATTTCTTCGCTCTCCCCACGCTATTTCTCGCGTTCGGCGCGCAGCTTCGCCCAATAGTCGAGCCGCTTCCTGATCTCGCGCTCGAAGCCGCGGTCCGGCGGATCATAGAAGGTCTGGCGCCCATCTTCTCCGGAAAATAATCCTGGCCGGAGAACGCATCGGGCTGGTCGTGGTCGTATTGGTAGCCCTTGCCGTAGGCTTCGTCCTTCATCAGCTTGGTCGGCGCGTTGAGGATGTGTTTGGGCGGCAGCAGCGAGCCGTGCTCCTTGGCGGCCTGGGTCGCGGCCTTGAAGGCGGTGTAGACGGCATTCGATTTCGGCGCGGTGGCGAGATAGACGCAGGCCTGTGCGAAGGCGAGTTCGCCTTCCGGAGAGCCGAGATAGTCGTAGGCGTCCTTGGCGGCGTTGGCGATTACGAGCGCCTGCGGATCGGCGAGCCCGATGTCCTCGACCGCCATCCGGACCAGTCGCCGGCCGAGATAGAGCGGGTCCTCGCCGGCGTCGAACATGCGCGCCAGGTAATAAAGTGCCGCGTCCGGATCGGAGCCGCGTACCGATTTGTGCAGTGCCGAGATCAGATTGTAGTGGCCGTCCTGGCTCTTGTCGTAAACCGGTGCGCGGCGCTGCACGATGCGCTGCAGCGCATCGGCGTCGAAAACCTCGCCAGGCTTTGCGGCCCGCCAGACCTCCTCGGCAAGCGTCAGCGCGGCGCGGCCGTCACCGTCGGCCATGCGCAAAAGAACCGCCCTCGCCTCTTCGTCCAGCGGCAGTTTGTTGCCTTCGGTCGCCTCGGCGCGCTCCAGCAATTTTTCGATACTATCTTCCAGCAGTGCGTGGAATGTCAGCACGCGGGCGCGCGACAAAAGCGCCGCGTTGAGCTCGAAGGAAGGGTTTTCGGTCGTGGCGCCAACCAGAATGACGGTGCCATCTTCCATGACCGGCAGAAAGCTGTCCTGCTGCGCGCGGTTGAAGCGATGGATCTCGTCGACGAAGAGCAAGGTCTGACGGCCGTTGTTGCGGCGCAGCCTGGCCGTCTCGAAGACCTTCTTCAGGTCGGCGACACCGGAGAAGATCGCCGAGATCTGTTCGAATGCGAGCCCGGTCTCGCCGGCCAGAAGCCGCGCCACCGTCGTCTTGCCGGTGCCGGGCGGTCCCCAGAAGATCATCGAACCGAGCGAGCCCGAGCGGATCAGGCGCGTCAGCGCGCCATCTTCTCCGGTCAGATGCTCCTGGCCGACCACCTCCCCGAGTGTTGCCGGCCGCAGCCGGTCGGCCAGCGGGCGTCCGGGCGGCGCCTTCTCGGGTTCGTCCTTGGAGAACAGATCGGCCATCAATACCGCAACATCTGGCGCATCAACTGGCCGTCGCGCTCGACGGTGAAACGCCACCAGCGGGTCTGCTGCGAAGCGGCCTGCTTCAGCTTCTCCGCCGTATCGATTACTTCGCCATTCACCTCGCGCACGATGTCGCGCGGCTGGAACCCGAATTCAGCCGCCGGTGAATTGGGCTGGATGTCGATCACCGCGACGCCGGTCGCTTCAGCCGGCATGCCGAGCTGCTGGGCAAGCCGGGGCGAAAGTGCCGCCACCTTGGTGCCAGCGAACGGGCTGCGGCCGTCGATCGAGACCTGCATCGCAGAACTGCCTTCCGGCGCTCTTTCAAGTTTGATCTTCACGCTCTTCTCGGCGCCGCCGCTCAGCACGGAAAAATCGGCGAAGCTGCCGATCTGCTGCGTGGCGAGCCGGTAGCCCAGCGCATCGACATGCTCGATCGGCAGTTTGTTCATGGCAAGCACCACATCGCCCGCCTTGAGGCCCGCCTTGGCGGCCGGACCGCCGGCAATGACGGAAGATACCAGCGCGCCTTGCGGCCGCCCCATGCCGAGCGACTCTGCGATCGGCGCGGTCACCGGCTCGAAGGCAGCACCCACGAAAGGCCGCTCGAAATAGTCGCTGCCGTTCTTCGCCGCATCGACCACGGCACGCACGATGTTTGACGGGAATGGCGAAGCCGATGCCGATCGAACCGCCGCTGCGGCTGTAGATCGCCGTATTGATGCCGATCAGCCGGCCGCCCATGGTGACCAGCGCGCCGCCCGAATTGCCAGGATTGATCGCCGCGTCGGTCTGGATGAAGAAGCCGAAATCGGAAACGCCGATATGCGAACGGGCGAGCGCCGAGACGATGCCCGAAGTCGTCGTCTGGCCGACGCCGAAGGGATTGCCTATCGCCAGCACCAGGTCGCCGACCTGCAGTGCGTCGGAATCGCCGATCGGCACTGACGGAAACGGTTCTTTTGCCTCGATCTTCAAAACGGCGAGGTCGAGCTGCTCATCCTTCAGCAGCAGCTTGCTCTCGAACTCACGGCCGTCGGAGGTCGCGACCTTCACTTCGTCGGCGTCGCGGATGACGTGGAAATTGGTGACCACCAGGCCGCTCGGATCGACGAGCACGCCGGATCCCAGCGCGGAGCGGACACGTGGCGGCATCTGCTGGCCGCCGAAAAACTGCTCGAAGAACGGATCGCCCTCGAATGGCGAGCGGTTGCGCACCTGCCGGGAGGCATAGACGTTGACGACGGCAGGGGCCGTCTGCTTGACCAGCGGCGCGAAGGAAAGCTGCATTTCCTCGCGGCCGAACGGCACGCGCCGGTCAGCGGTTTCACCGCCGCGCAGGAGATCGGCGATCGCGGCTCCGAGATCGCTGGCGGCATTGTCCTGCGCCGAGGCTGGCTGCACTGGCGCCACCGTCAGCAGCAATCCCGCGATCACGAGCGAGCGAAAAAACCTCTGACGCATGGCGATTCCTCTGCCTTCCAACATGACCTCCATTGTCACGAGGATTGTGCAAAATGAAAGGCTGTTGAACCGCAGTCCTTCATCGATCCGGTGCGGCAAGACCATCAATCGCGCCAATCGATGACGTCGATGTAGGGCGCCGCCGCAAAAAGCAAAAGGGGCCTCGCGGCCCCCTTAAAATCTTTCAAGAAAAGCGAAAGACGGCTTATGCCGCTTCGCTTCCGGCATCGACGCCTTCGGCCTCGACACGGGCGCGGTCGCCGGCGCCCTTGGCCGACGTATCGCGATCGACGAATTCGATGACCGCCATCGCGGCGTTGTCGCCGTGGCGGAAGCCCGCCTTCATGATGCGCAGATAGCCGCCATTGCGGGAGGCATAACGCGGCGCGATCGTATCGAACAGCCGCTTCACGAGGGCCTCGTTGCGGATCTGCGCGATCGCCTGGCGGCGGGCATGCAGATCGCCGCGCTTGCCCAGCGTGACGAGCTTCTCGACGATCGGACGCAGGTCCTTCGCCTTCTGCAAGGTGGTGACGATCTGCTCGTGCTCGATCAGCGAACCCGAAAGGTTCGCAAAAAGAGCCTTGCGGTGGCTTACGCTGCGGCCAAGCCGGCGGCCGGTAAATCCATGGCGCATGGCTTTTCTCCTTCAATTCCTGGTTCGGAGGCCTTCGCCTCGGTTCTTCTCAGGAGCCTGCCCGCCGGCCGCCGGTTTTACCGGCGCTCGGTCAGGAACATGCTCAATACTGGTCTTCGTAACGCTTGGCGAGATCTTCGATGTTTTCCGGCGGCCAGTCCGGCACTTCCATGCCGAGATGCAGGCCCATGGCGGCAAGCACTTCCTTGATCTCATTCAGCGACTTGCGGCCGAAGTTCGGGGTGCGCAGCATCTCCGCCTCGGTCTTCTGGATCAGGTCGCCGATATAGACGATGTTGTCGTTCTTCAGGCAGTTGGCCGAACGCACCGAAAGCTCGAGTTCGTCGACCTTCTTGAGCAGCGCCGGGTTGAACGCCAGTTCGGTCACCTGCTCTTCCGGCTGCGCCTTCTGCGGCTCGTCGAAGTTGACGAACAGGCCGAGCTGGTCCTGCAGGATGCGGGCGGCGAACGCGACGGCGTCCTCGCCGGTGATCGAACCGTCGGTTTCGATGGTCATGGTCAGCTTGTCGTAATCGAGAACCTGGCCCTCACGGGTGTTCTCGACCTTGTAGGAGACCTTCTTGACCGGCGAATAGAGGCTGTCGACCGGGATCAGGCCGATCGGCGCGTCTTCGGCGCGGTTGCGGTCTGCCGGAACGTAGCCCTTGCCGGTGTCGACGGTGAATTCCATGCGGATCTCGGCGCCCTCGTCGAGGGTGCAGATCACGTGGTCGGGATTGAGGATCTCAACGTCGCCGACCGTCTGGATGTCGCCGGCAACGACGGCGCCCGGGCCCTGCTTGCGCACAACCATGCGCTTCGGGCCATCGCCTTCCATCTTGATGGCGATTTCCTTGATGTTCAGCACGATGTCGGTGACGTCCTCGCGCACACCGGCGATCGAGGAGAATTCATGCAGCACGCCGTCGATCTGCACGGCCGTCACGGCGGCGCCGCGCAGCGACGACAGAAGCACGCGGCGCAGCGCGTTGCCGAGCGTCAGGCCAAAGCCGCGCTCCAGCGGTTCGGCAACCAGCGTCGTCAGGGTCTTCTTCTTCGAAGAAAACTCGATCTTGTTCGGCTTGATCAGTTCTTGCCAATTTTTCTGGATCATTCGTTCTTCCTTCCGGTTCCCTGTCACTATCCAATCGTGACAGGTGATCTGGAAAACCGCAGAGGAGCGCCATGGCGCTCATGCAGTGGGTGAAATTTCAAATCTTAGACGCGGCGCTTCTTGCGCGGACGGCAACCATTGTGCGGGATCGGCGTCACATCGCGGATCGAGGTGATGGTGAAGCCCGCGGCCTGCAACGCGCGAAGCGCCGACTCACGGCCCGAACCCGGACCGCAGACCTCGACCTCGAGCATGCGCATGCCGTGTTCCTGCGCCTTCTTGGCGACATCCTCGGCAGCGACCTGCGCCGCGAACGGGGTCGACTTGCGCGAACCCTTGAACCCTTGCGCGCCCGCCGACGACCAGGCGATCGAATTGCCCTGCGCGTCGGTGATGGTGATCATCGTGTTGTTGAAGGTCGAATTGACGTGAGCAACGCCCGACGAGATGTTTTTGCGTTCGCGGCGGCGAACACGACCGGCTTCCTTGGCCATGGTAGTCCTTCCAGTTGATCTCTACACCGCCGTAATGCCAGCGGCTACACCTGAAGCGAATAGGGAGTAGCGAATAGCGAATAGGGATTCTATTCGCTAATTACTATTCGCTATTCGCTGTTATTTCTTCTTCCCTGCAATCGCCTTGGCCGGACCCTTGCGGGTGCGCGCATTGGTATGCGTGCGCTGGCCACGGACCGGCAGCGAGCGGCGATGGCGCAGGCCGCGATAGCAGCCAAGGTCCATCAGGCGCTTGATGTTCATCGACACTTCACGGCGCAGGTCGCCCTCGACCTGATAGTCGCGGTCGATGGCTTCGCGGATCTGCAGCACTTCGGCGTCGGTGAGCTGGTTGACGCGGCGCTCGGCCGGGATGCCGACCTTGGCGACGATTTCCGAAGCGAACTTCGGGCCGATGCCATGGATATACTGCAGCGCAATGACAACGCGCTTGTTCGTAGGAATGTTGACGCCAGCTATACGGGCCATCTTCTTCTCCATGTGAACCGGTCAAGCCGGTGATTTGTTGTTGACCCGCGTCCGGTGGAGGCCGGCCCTTGCGGGTTCTCTTATCAAAGCGCCGGCAATGCCCTCGCGGACCGACCAGCCACATGCCTGAATGGGAGACGGGCCGCTATAGTCCAACAGAGCCGATCAGTCAACAGTCTGACTGACCTTATTTCTTCCGGCCGTTTCCGAAAGGATCGCTTCGATCCGCTCGGTGACGGCATCGATATTGGCCATGCCGTCCACCGACTTCAGCATCCCCTTGGCGTAATAATAGCCGATGAGCGGTGCCGTCTTCTTGTAATATTCACGCAAGCGCTCTTCGAACACTTCCGGATTGTCGTCCTTGCGAACGGCTTGGCCGGCGGCCTTGGCTTCCTCGGCCCGCTTGACGATTCGACCGACGAGCGCCTTGTCGTCGACGACGAGTTCGATGACGGCATTCAGCATCAGGCCGCGATCCGCTAGCATCGATTGAACCGCATCGGCTTGCACCAGCGTGCGCGGATAGCCATCGAGGATGAAGCCCTTCGCACAATCGGCCTGATCTATGCGCTCGGCGACGATGGCATTGACGATGGCATCCGAGACCAGTTCGCCTGCGTCCATGACGGCCTTGGCCCGCTTGCCGACCTCGCTGCCGGTCTGGACCGCCGCCCGCAGCATATCGCCCGTCGATAACTGCGGTATGCCGTGTTTTTCTACCAGTCTCTGTGCTTGCGTCCCCTTGCCCGCCCCCGGCGGCCCAAGCAAAATCAGCCTCATCTTCCCCTCTTGCCCCCCCGGAGCTTCGACTTCTTGATAAGCCCCTCATACTGGTGGGCAATCAGGTGACCTTGGATCTGCGCAACGGTGTCGAGCGTGACGCTCACCACGATCAGCAGGGATGTGCCACCCAGATAGAACGGAACGCCGGTCGCCGATATTAGAAATTCGGGCAACAAGCAGACGAGAACGAGATAGATCGCGCCGATCACCGTGATGCGGGTCAGCACGTAGTCGATGTATTCGGCGGTGCGCTCGCCCGGACGATAACCCGGAATGAAGCCGGAGTGCTTCTTCAACTGATCGGCGGTGTCCTTCGGATTGAAGACGATCGCTGTATAGAAGAAAGCGAAGAAGACGATCATGCCGGCATAGAGCGCCATATAGGCCGGCTGGCCGTGACCGAGTGCTGCAAGGATGGTGCCTGCCCAGCCGGGCAACGTCGTCTGGTTCGAGAATCCCGCCAGTGTCGCCGGCAGCAACAGCAGCGACGACGCGAAGATCGGCGGAATGACGCCCGACGTGTTGAGCTTCAACGGCAGGTGCGAGGTGTCGCCCTGGAACATGCGGTTGCCGACTTGGCGCTTCGGGTACTGGATCAGCAGCCGGCGCTGGGCGCGCTCGAAGAACACGATGACCGCGATCACCACGATGGCGAGCACGATGATCGCCAGGATCAGTCCGGTCGACAGCGCGCCGGTGCGGCCGAGTTCGAGCGTGCCGCTCAGCGCCGACGGTAGGCCCGCGACGATGCCGGAAAAGATGATCAGCGAAATGCCGTTGCCGATGCCGCGCGCGGTGATCTGTTCGCCGAGCCACATCAGGAACATGGTGCCGCCGACCAGCGTGATGACCGCCGAAGCGCGGAAGAACCAGCCCGGATCGGTGACGATGCCGCTACCGCTCTCGAGGCCGGCGGAAATTCCGTACGCCTGTACCAGAGCCAGAAGCACGGTACCGTAGCGCGTATATTGGTTGATGACCTTGCGGCCCTGCTCGCCTTCCTTTTTCAGCGCTTCGAGCGACGGAACGACCGACGTCATCAGCTGCATGATGATGGAGGCGGAGATATAGGGCATGATGCCGAGCGCGAAGATGGCCATGCGCTCGACGGCGCCGCCGGCGAACATGTTGAACATGCCGAGCACGCCGCCGCTTTGCTGGGTGAAAGCCTGGGCGAAGGCATCGGGATTGATGCCGGGAAGCGGGATGTAGGTGCCGAGGCGGTAGACGAGCAGAGCGCCGAGCGTGAACCAGATTCGCTTCTTGAGATCTTCCGCTTTTGCGAAAGCTGCAAAATTCAGGTTGGAGGCAAGTTGCTCAGCTGCTGATGCCATGAAAAACTCTCCGCTCGATCGCGCCGCGGACTCCCTGGCGGGAAGCGCGCATCAGGAAGCCACGAGATAGGCTTCGCCAGTCAAAGATGCAAGCGGCGACGATCCCCTCGCCGCCGCTTGATCAGAGGCCCGTTACTCGGCGGCTGCCTGTTCCGGCAGCTTCACCGATCCCCCGGCCTTCTCGACCTTTTCGATCGCCGTCTTGGATGCGCCGGCGATGTCGAACGAAAGCTTGGCCTTCAGTTCGCCGTCGCCGAGCAGGCGGACGCCGTCCTTGGCGCGGCGGATGACGCCGGCCTTGATCGAGAGCTTCAGCCGTTACGGTCGCCTTGGCGTCGAGCTTCTTGGCATCGACGGCGGCCTGAACGCGCGCCAGCGAGACGGTGTTGAAGTCCTTCGCGAAGATGTTCTTGAAGCCGCGCTTCGGCAGACGCCGGTAGAGCGGCATCTGGCCGCCCTCGAAGCCGTTGATGGCGACGCCGGAGCGCGCCTTCTGGCCCTTAACGCCACGGCCGGCGGTCTTGCCGGAGCCGGAGCCGATGCCCGCGTCCGAGACGCTTCTTGGAATGCGTCGCGCCTTCGTTGTCACGCAGATCATTGAGTTTCATGACTGTTCTCCTGCGCTCTGGCTTACGCCTCGTCCACGACGCGGACGAGGTGCTGCACGGCAGCGATCATGCCGCGCACCGAAGGGGTGTCCTCCAGCGTGCGCTTGCGATGCATCTTGTTGAGGCCGAGTCCGACCAGCGTCGCGCGCTGCTCCTTCGGCCGGCGGATCGGGCTGCCGATCTGCTCGACGGTAATCGTCTTCACTGCTTTCTTGGCCATGGTCTTGATCCCTGGTCCTGTCGACTATTCTTCCGCGGCGACCGCGGTGCCGCGGCGTGCCTGGAGCGTCGAGTACTTGATGCCGCGCTGTGCAGCCACATCCTTCGGATGCAACTGGCTCTTCAGCGCGTCGAAAGTGGCGCGAACCATGTTGTAAGGGTTCGACGAGCCCATCGACTTGGCGACAACGTCGTGCATGCCGAGCGTCTCGAAGACGGCGCGCATCGGACCGCCGGCGATGATGCCGGTACCGGGCTTGGCGGCGCGCAGCAGGACGCGACCAGCGCCCCAACGGCCTTCAACGTCGTGATGCAGCGTACGGCCCGAACGCAGCGGCACGAAGATCAGATCGCGCTTGGCCGATTCGGTCGCCTTGCGGATCGCCTCCGGCACTTCGCGCGCCTTGCCGTGGCCGAAGCCGACGCGGCCCTTCTGGTCGCCGACGACGACGAGTGCTGCAAAACCGAAACGCCGGCCGCCCTTGACGACCTTCGCGACGCGGTTGATGTGGACGAGCTTGTCGACGAATTCGCTATCGCGCTCTTCGCGGTCACGGCCGCGATCGCGGCCGCCGTCCCTGCGTTCTTGTGCCATTATCCTGTTCCTTGTTCTTTTCCGGAAGCACGGGGTTGATGTTGATCCGGCGCCCTTGGGTCACCGGACCGGTTGCTAGAAGCTCAGGCCGCCTTCGCGGGCAGCCTCGGCGAGCGCCTTGACGCGGCCGTGATAGATATACGGTCCACGATCGAAGACGACTTCCTTGACGCCGGCCTTCGACGCGCGCTCGGCGAGCAGCTTGCCGACGGCGGCAGCGGCCGCGGTATCGGCGCCGGTCTTCAGACCGCCCTTGAGATCCTTCTCGAGGGTCGAAGCGGCCGCAACCGTGTGGCCCTTCGCGTCGTCGATGATCTGCGCATAGATATGCTTCGACGAGCGATGCACCGACAGACGCGGACGGTCGCCGGAGACTTTCTTGAGCTGCCGGCGGACGCGCTGGGCGCGGCGCTGGCTGGATTCCTTGGAAGCCATGATATTCGTTCCTTGCCTTCAACAAACGGGGGCAGCCATTTGCGGTAGGCTAAAAAGCCTCCCGCGACCGCGCCCCGCGGCGTTACAATTTCCAGGCGTGGCCTTGTCCGAAAAGTCTGCAACTTTTTGCTGCGCTGACCTTCGGTTCGGGCCAAGCCCTTACTTCTTCTTGCCTTCCTTGCGGACGATCTTCTCGCCCGCATACCGCACGCCCTTGCCCTTGTAAGGCTCAGGACCGCGATACTTGCGGATTTCTGCCGCAACCTGGCCGACCTGCTGCTTGTCGATGCCGGTCACCGTGATTTCGGTCGGCTTCGGCACCGTGATCGTGATGCCTTCCGGCGTCTGGTAGACCACGTCGTGGCTGAAGCCAAGCGCAAGCTGCAGGTTCTTGCCCTGCATCGCCGCACGATAGCCGACGCCGGTGATCTCGAGCTTCTTCTCGAAGCCGTCCTTGACGCCCTGAAGAATGTTGACGATCTGCGTGCGCGACATGCCCCACTTGGAGCGCGCGACCTTCGTCTGGTCCTTCGGCTGAACGGCGATCTCGCCATTCTCCATCTTGACCAGCACTTCGTCGTTGACCACGAACTTCAGCTCGCCCTTCGGACCTTTCGCCGACACGGTCTGGCCGTCGACGGTCGCCGTCACGCCTTGCGGCAGCTGAACGGGTTTTTTGCCAATACGAGACATTTTTTTGTCCTCGTTCCTGTTCTTTTAAGTCTGCCCGATCAGAAGATCTGGCAGAGGATTTCGCCGCCGACGTTCTGTTCGCGCGCTTCGTGATCGGCCATCACGCCCTTCGGGGTCGAAAGGATCGAGATACCGAGGCCGTTGGCGACCGACGGGATCGACTTGACCGAAACGTAGACGCGGCGGCCCGGCTTCGAGACGCGGGCGATCTCGCGGATCACCGGCTGGCCTTCATAATACTTCAGCTCGATCTCGATTTCCGACTTGCCGTTGTCGAAGTCGGTCTGGCTGTAGTCGCGGATATAACCTTCCGACTTCAGGACGTCGAGAACGCGGGCGCGCAGACGCGAGGCCGGCGTGGAGACCTTGGTCTTCTTGCGGCCGTAGGCGTTGCGGATACGGGTCAGCATATCGCCGAGAGGATCACTCAATGACATTGTTCGTCCTCCTTACCAGCTGGACTTCACGAGGCCGGGGATCGCACCCGAATTACCGAGGTCGCGAAGCGCGATACGGGACACCTTCAACTTGCGGTAAAAGGCACGCGGGCGGCCAGTCACTTCGCAGCGGTTGCGGATACGGGTCTTGGCCGAGTTGCGTGGCAGGGCAGCAAGCTTCAGCTGAGCGCGGAAGCGCTCTTCGATAGGAAGCTTCTGGTCCATGACGATCGCCTTGAGGGCCTTACGCTTGGCAGCGTACTGGTCCGCAAGCTTGCGCCGCCGGTTGTTCTTTTCGACTGAGCTGGTCTTTGCCATTTCAGATTTTTCCTTTTCTCGCTGCCGTTACTGCCGGAAGGGGAAGTTGAAGGCCTTGAGCAATGCCCGGGCTTCGTCGTCCGTCTTGGCGGTCGTACAAACGATGATGTCCATTCCCCAGATCTGGTCGACCTTGTCGTAGTTGATCTCGGGAAACACGATGTGTTCCTTGATGCCCATGGCAAAGTTGCCGCGGCCATCGAAGCTCTTCGGGTTCAGGCCGCGAAAATCGCGGACGCGTGGCAGCGCGATCGTGACCAGGCGGTCCAGGAACTCGTACATGCGCTCCTTGCGAAGCGTCACCTTGGTGCCGATCGGCATGTTCTCGCGAACCTTGAAGCCGGCGATCGAGGTGCGGGCCTTGGTCACAACAGCCTTCTGGCCGGCGATCATCGTGAGGTCTTCGGCAGCAACCGACGGCTTCTTGGAATCCGCCGTGGCTTCGCCAACGCCCATATTGATGACGATCTTGTCGAGACGCGGAACCTGCATCTCGTTCTCGTACTTGAACTGCTCGAGCAGCGCCTTGCGGATCTGCTCGTTGTACTGCTTCTTCAAGCGAGGCTGATTTTGTGCCTTAGCCATTGATGACTTCTCCCGAGCGCTTCGCAACGCGCACTTTCTTGCCATCCTTCTGGACCTGGAAACCGACGCGGGTCGGCTTGCCATCCTTGGGGTCGGCCAGCGCGATGTTCGACAGATGAATCGGCGCTTCCTTGGTGATGATCCCGCCCTCCTGGGTCTGGGATTGCTTCTGATGACGGCGGATCATGTTGACGCCGCGCACGACAGCCTTGTCGTCCTTCGGCATCATGCGCACCACTTCGCCGGTGCGGCCCTTGTCCTTGCCGGCCAGAACGACGACCTTGTCGCCTTTACGGATCTTCTGCATTTTCCGGCTCCTTACAGCACTTCTGGCGCGAGCGAGATGATCTTCATGTGGTTCTTGGCGCGGAGTTCGCGCGGAACCGGTCCGAAGATACGCGTGCCGATCGGCTCTTTCTTGTTGTCGACGAGAACGGCTGCGTTCTTGTCGAAACGGATCACGCTGCCGTCCGGGCGGCGGATGTCCTTGGCCGTGCGAACCACGACCGCCTTCATCACATCGCCCTTCTTAACGCGGCCGCGCGGAATGGCTTCCTTGATCGACACCACGATGATGTCGCCGACGGAAGCGTATTTCCGCTTCGAGCCGCCCAGCACCTTGATGCACATGACACGACGGGCGCCGGAGTTGTCCGCGACGTCGAGGTTTGTTTGCATCTGAATCATGACTGGCCGCCTTCTTCTTTCTGTCGGGATGAGCGCAGCGCCCTCCCCGGTCAATCCAAATTCGTTATTGCGCCTGCGCTTCGGTCACGACGATCCAGCGCTTGTCCTTGGAGATCGGCTTCGATTCCTGGATAAACACCTGATCGCCCACCTTGCAGGCATTGTTCTCGTCGTGCGCCTTGTACTTCTTCGTCATGCGCACGGTCTTCTTCATCACGGGATGCGTGAAGCGCCGTTCGACCTTGACGACAACCGTCTTCTCGTTCTTGTCGCTGACGACGGTGCCCTGCAGGATGCGCTTTGGCATGTTCGTGTCCTTACTTCTTGCCGGCCGATTTTTCGGCGGCGATCGTCTTGATGCGCGCGATGTCCCTGCGGACCTGCTTCACGCGTGCGGTCTTCTCGAGCTGGCCCGTCGCCTTCTGGAAGCGCAGGTTGAACTGCTCCTTCTTCAGGCTGGCCAGTTCGTCGGTAAGCTGGTCGGGGGTCTTCGCCCGTACGTCAGAGGCTTTCATCTCTCTCGGCCTTCCTTATTCTGCGATGCGCTGGATGAAGCGCGTCCTGACCGAGAGCTTGGCGGCGCCGAGGCGCAGCGCTTCGCGCGCCGTTTCCTCGGAGACGCCGTCGATCTCGAACATGATCCGGCCCGGTTTCACGCGCGCCGCCCAGTAATCGACCGCGCCCTTGCCCTTGCCCATGCGGACTTCGGTCGGCTTCGAGGTCACCGGCACATCCGGGAAAATACGGATCCACACACGGCCCTGACGCTTCATCTCGCGGGTGATCGCGCGGCGGGCCGCCTCGATCTCGCGCGCGGTGACGCGGTTCGGCTCCAGGGCCTTCAGTCCGAAGCCGCCGAAATCCAGGTTGGTGCCGCCCTTGGCGGCGCCGTGGATGCGGCCCTTGAACTGCTTGCGGAACTTTGTGCGCTTTGGCTGCAGCATCTTATCTACTCCAAATTCTCAAATCGCGCTCAGGCGTTCTCGCGGCGGCGGCCGCGTTCGCTGCGCTCGCCGGCGTGCGAATGGTCGCCTTCCGTCGCGCGGCGCTCCGAGGCCATCGGGTCGTGCTCGAGGATTTCGCCCTTGAACACCCAGACCTTGACGCCGCAGATGCCGTAGGCGGTCTGCGCTTCGGCGGTTCCGTAGTCGACATCGGCGCGCAGCGTATGCAGCGGCACGCGGCCTTCACGGTACCATTCCATGCGCGCGATTTCGGCGCCGCCGAGACGGCCCGCGCAGTTGATGCGGATGCCCTCGGCGCCGAGGCGCATCGCCGACTGCACGGCACGCTTCATTGCGCGGCGGAAAGCCACGCGGCGCTCGAGCTGCTGGGCGATCGACTGGGCGACCAGCGTCGCGTCGATTTCCGGCTTGCGCACTTCGACGATGTTGAGGTGCGTCTCGGACTTGGTCATCTCCATCAGCTTCTTGCGAAGCTTCTCGATATCGGCGCCCTTCTTGCCGATGATCAGGCCAGGCCGGGCGGCATGGATGGTGACGCGGCACTTCTTGTGCGGACGCTCGATGACGACTTTCGACACCGCGGCCTGCTTCAATTCGCTGAGCAGGTATTTGCGGATCTTGATGTCTTCATGCAGCAGCTTGCCGTATTCGCCGGTGTTCGCGTACCAGCGCGAATCCCAGGTACGGTTGATGCCGAGACGGAGACCGATCGGATTGACTTTCTGGCCCATTATGCAGCCTCCACTTTCTCTTCCATCTCGCGAACGACGATCGTCAGGTTTGCGAACGGCTTCTCGATCCGGCTGGCGCGACCACGGCCGCGTGCATGGAACCGCTTCATGACGATCGACTTGCCCACGAAGGCCTCGGCGACGACGAGCGCGTCGACGTCGAGGTCATGATTGTTTTCCGCGTTGGCGATTGCCGATTCCAGCGTCTTGCGGACGGTGCCGGCAATGCGCTTGCGCGAGAATTCCAGATCGGCGAGCGCGGTCGCCACCTTCTTGCCGCGGATGAGCGCGGCAACCAGGTTCAGCTTCTGCGGGCTGACACGGATCGTACGGAGGACCGCACGTGCCTCGTTGTCAGCAAGCCTGCGCGGAGCTTTGGCCTTGCCCATCGTTACTTCCTCTTCGCCTTCTTGTCCGCGCCGTGACCGTAATAGGTCCGGGTCGGAGCGAACTCACCGAACTTGTGGCCGACCATGTCCTCGTTCACGGAGACCGGGATATGCTTCTGACCGTTGTAAACACCGAAGGTGAGGCCGACGAACTGCGGCAGGATGGTGGAGCGACGGCTCCACATCTTGATCACTTCGTTGCGTCCACCTTCACGAACCTTGTCTGCCTTCTTGAGCAGGAAGCCGTCGATGAACGGGCCTTTCCAAACTGAACGGGTCACGTCTGACTACCTCTCTTAGCTCTTGCGCGCGTGGCGCGAGCGCAGGATGAACTTGTCGGTCGCCTTGTTGGACCGGGTCTTCTTGCCCTTGGTCGGCTTGCCCCACGGAGTGACCGGGTGACGTCCGCCGGAGGTGCGGCCTTCGCCGCCGCCGTGCGGGTGGTCGACCGGGTTCATGGTGACGCCGCGGTTGTGCGGGCGCTTGCCAAGCCAGACCTTGCGGCCTGCCTTGCCGAGATTGATGTTGCCGTGGTCCGGGTTGGACACGGCGCCGACGGTGGCGATGCAGAGGCCGCTGACGACGCGCTGCTCGCCGGAATTGAGGCGCAGGATCGCCATGCCCTGGTCACGGCCGACGAGCTGTGCGTAAGAACCGGCCGAACGGGCGATCTGGCCGCCCTTGCCGGGCTTCAGCTCGACATTGTGGATGATCGTGCCGACCGGCATCGACTGCAGCGGCATCGCGTTGCCCGGCTTCACGTCGACGCCTTCACCGGCGATGACCTTGTCGCCGGGGGCGAGACGCTGCGGCGCCAGGATGTAGTTCAGCTCGCCGTCGTCATACTTGATCAGCGCGATGAAGGCGGTGCGGTTCGGATCGTATTCGATCCGCTCCACGGTCGCCTGCACGTCGAACTTGCGGCGCTTGAAGTCGATGATGCGGTACGAACGCTTGTGGCCGCCGCCGATGAAACGGGCGGTGATGCGGCCGTGATTGTTGCGGCCGCCCGACTTCGTCAGGCCTTCCGTCAAGCCCTTGACCGGCTTGCCCTTGTAGAGGGCCGAACGGTCGACCAGCACCAGCTGGCGCGTGCTTGGCGTTACCGGGTTGAATTTTTTCAGTGCCATTGTGCTTTCCTCGCGCCCTTGATCAGAGGCCCGTGGCGACGTCGATCGACTGGCCGTCGGCCAGCGTCACAACCGCCTTCTTCACGTCGCTCTGACGGCCGATCGTGCCGCGGAACCGCTTCACCTTGCCCTTGCGGACGAGTGTGTTCACCGCCGTCACCTTGACGCCGAACAGCGCTTCGATGGCAGCCTTGATCTCCGGCTTTGTCGCTTTCTTGGCGACATTAAAGACGACCTGGTTCTGTTCGGAAGCCATGGTCGACTTTTCAGTGATGGCCGGGCTGACGATCACGTCGTAGTGTCGAAGGTCCGTCATTTGAAGCGCTCCTCGAGAGCCTCGACGGCTGCCTTGGAAAGGACCAGCGTGCCGCGGCGCAGAATGTCGTAGACGTTGATGCCCTGGATCGGCAGCACGTCGATGTTCGGAATGTTCGACGCGGCGCGCTTGAAGTTCTGGTCAAGCTCGGCGCCGCCGATCATCAATGCATTGCTCAGGCCGAGCTTGGCGAAATTCGCCACCAGGGCCTTCGTCTTGGCTTCGGTCAGCTTCAGATCGTCGATGACGATCAGACTGGATGCCTTGGCCTTGGCCGACAAAGCGTGCTTCAGGCCGAGCGCCCGGACCTTCTTGGGAAGGTCGTGTTCGTGGCTGCGGACGACCGGGCCGTGGGCCTTGCCGCCGCCGCGGAACTGCGGAGCGCGAGCCGAATGGTGACGGGCGCGGCCCGTACCCTTCTGCTTGTACATCTTGGCGCCGGTGCGCGCGATTTCTGCGCGGCCCTTGGCCTTGTGCGTGCCCTGCTGCTTCTTGGCCAGCTGCCAGCGCACGACGCGCTGCAGGATGTCCTCGCGCGGGTCAAGGCCGAAGATCTCCTGGGAGAGCTTTACCTTGCCGGCGTCTTCGCCAGCGAGCGTGGTAATCTTGAGGTCCATCATTTTGCCCCTTCGTTTGCCGGAGCGGCTTCATTCTTCTGCGCGGCGCGAATGGCGGCGGGCTTCGGAGCGCTGTCCGGCAGCGCCGCCTTGACGGCGTCGCGCACCAGGATCCAGGCGCCCTTCGAACCCGGAACCGCGCCGCGGATCAGGATCAGGCCGCGGTCGGCGTCGGTCGAAACCACCTCGACGTTCTGCGTGGTGACGCGGGTGTCGCCCATGTGGCCGGCCATCTTCTTGCCCTTGAACACTTTGCCGGGGTCCTGGCGCTGGCCGGTCGAACCGTGGGTACGGTGCGAAACCGAGTTACCGTGGGTCGCACGACCGCCACCGAAATGGTGACGCTTGATGACGCCCTGGAAGCCCTTGCCGATCGTGGTGCCGGTGACATCCACTTTCTGGCCTGCGACGAAATGCTCGACCGTGATCTCGGCGCCGACATCGAGAAGATTGTCGGGCGAGACGCGGAATTCGGCGAGCTTCGCCTTCGGCTCGACGGAAGCGGTCGCGAAATGGCCGCGCATCGCCTTCGTCGTGTTCTTCACCTTGGCCAAGCCCACGCCGAGCTGAACAGCGGTATAGCCGTTCTTCTCCTGGGTGCGCTGAGCCACAACCTGGCAGTTCTCCATGCGGAGAACGGTGACCGGAACATGCTCGCCGGCGTCATTGTAGACGCGCGTCATGCCCAGCTTCTGTGCAATTACACCTGAACGCATCGGTTCGTCCTTCCCAAGCTCAGAGCTTGATCTCGACATCGACACCAGCGGCGAGGTCGAGCTTCATCAAAGCATCGACCGTCTGCGGTGTCGGGTCCACGATATCAAGCAGCCGCTTGTGCGTGCGCATTTCGAACTGCTCGCGGCTCTTCTTGTCGATGTGCGGCGAGCGGTTGACAGTGAATTTTTCGATCCGCGTCGGCAGCGGAATCGGGCCGCGAACGTTGGCCCCGGTGCGTTTCGCCGTCGACACGATTTCACGCGTCGAAGCATCGAGCACACGGTGATCAAACGCTTTCAGGCGGATGCGGATGTTCTGTCCGTTCATGCGTCACTTCCTTGTTCCGGCGCGGCGCGGGCTAATCCCGCGCCCGCGACAGATCCGTTAATTCCAATTACTCGACGATCGAAGCGACGATGCCGGCGCCGACGGTGCGGCCGCCTTCGCGGATGGCGAAGCGCAGCTTCTCTTCCATGGCGATCGGCACGATCAGTTCGACATCGACCGTGATGTTGTCGCCCGGCATCACCATCTCGGTGCCTTCAGGCAGCGACACGATGCCGGTCACGTCCGTGGTGCGGAAATAGAACTGCGGACGATAGTTGGTGAAGAACGGCGTATGCCGGCCACCCTCTTCCTTGGTCAGGATGTAGGCTTCCGCCTTGAACTTCTTGTGCGGCTTCACCGTGCCGGGCTTGGCCAGAACCTGGCCGCGCTCCACGCCTTCGCGGTCGACGCCGCGCAACAGCGCGCCGATGTTGTCGCCGGCCTGGCCCTGGTCGAGCAGCTTGCGGAACATCTCAACACCCGTGCAGGTCGTCTTCGAGGTCGGACGGATGCCGACGATCTCAAGCTCCTCGCCGACCTTGACCACACCGCGCTCGACGCGGCCGGTCACCACCGTGCCGCGGCCCGAGATCGAGAACACGTCCTCGATCGGCATCAGGAACGGCTTGTCGATCGGACGCTCCGGCGTCGGAATGTAGGCATCGACCTGAGCCATCAGCTCGCGCACCGCATCCTCGCCGATCTTCTTGTCCGAATCTTCCAGCGCGGCCAGCGCCGAACCCTTGACGATCGGAATGTCGTCGCCCGGGAACTCGTACTTCGACAGAAGCTCGCGAACCTCGAGCTCGACCAGCTCCAGAAGCTCGGCGTCGTCGACCTGGTCGACCTTGTTCAAAAACACCACGATCGCCGGAACGCCGACCTGGCGGGCCAGAAGAATGTGCTCGCGCGTCTGCGGCATCGGGCCGTCGGCGGCCGAAACAACCAGGATGGCGCCGTCCATCTGCGCAGCACCGGTGATCATGTTCTTCACATAGTCGGCGTGGCCGGGGCAGTCGACATGCGCATAGTGACGGGCCGGCGTCTCGTACTCGACATGCGCCGTCGAAATCGTGATGCCGCGCGCCTTCTCCTCGGGTGCCGCGTCAATCTGGTCGTACGGCTTGTATTCGCCAAAATACTTGGTGATCGCAGCCGTCAGCGACGTCTTGCCATGGTCGACATGACCAATCGTGCCAATGTTCACATGAGGCTTCGTACGCTCGAATTTACCTTTGGCCATGTGAGGTCTCCATTACTTGCAGCCCATTCGGGCGTTGAATTAAGTTACCGACGCAATTCGTTGGAATTACGCGTATTTCTTCTGAACTTCCTGAGCGACCGCGGTCGGCACCGGCTCGTAGTGATCGAACTGCATCGTGTACTGGGCGCGGCCCTGCGACATCGAACGCAGATTGTCGACGTACTTGAACATGTTGGCGAGCGGCACCATCGCGTTGACGACGACGGCGACACCGCGGGCTTCCTGACCCTGGATCTGGCCGCGGCGGCCGTTCAGGTCGCCGATGACGTTGCCGACGTAGTCTTCCGGCGTCACCACCTCGACCTTCATGATCGGCTCGAGCAGCTGCACGCCGAGCTTGGGCGCTGCTTCGCGGAAGCAGGCGCGGCCGGCGATTTCGAAGGCGAGAACCGAGGAGTCGACGTCGTGGAAGGCGCCGTCGATGAGGGTCGCCTTGACGCCGATCATCGGGAAGCCGGCGAACGGACCCGACGACATGACGCTGTTGATGCCCTTTTCGACACCCGGGATGTATTCCTTCGGAACCGCGCCACCGACGATCTTGGACTCGAACTGGAAATCGCTCGCCTCCGGCATCCGGCTCGAAATGGATCTTGACGCGGGCGAACTGGCCCGTACCGCCGGACTGCTTCTTGTGGGTGTAGTCCTGCTCGTGCTGCGGGTGATCGTCTCGCGATAGGCCACCTGCGGCGCGCCGATATTGGCTTCGACCTTGAACTCGCGGCGCATGCGGTCGACGATGATGTCGAGGTGCAAGTTCGCCCATGCCGGCGATGATGGTCTGGCCCGATTCCTCGTCAGTCTTGACGCGGAAGGAAGGATCTTCGGCGGCGAGCCGGTGAGCGCCAGGCCCATCTTCTCCTGGTCGTTCTTGGTCTTCGGCTCGATGGCGATCTGGATGACCGGATCGGGGAATTCCATGCGCTCGAGGATGACCGGGTGCAGCGGGTCGCAGAGCGTGTCGCCGGTGGTCGTGTCCTTGAGCCCAGCCAGCGCGACGATGTCGCCGGCGAAGGCCTCTTCGATGTCGGCGCGCGAATTGGCGTGCATCTGCAGCATGCGGCCGATGCGCTCCTTCTTGCCCTTCACCGTGTTATCGAGCGAAGCGCCCTTGGTGAGCTTGCCCGAATAGATGCGGGCGAAGGTGAGCGAACCGACGAACGGGTCGTTCATGATCTTGAAGGCGAGCATCGACAGCGGCTCGTTGTCGTCGGCATGACGCTCGATCTCGGCTTCGGTCTTGGCATCGACGCCCTTGATGGCGGGAACGTCGGTCGGCGACGGCAGGATATTCGACAACGGCGTCGAGCAGCGGCTGCACGCCCTTGTTCTTGAAGGCCGAGCCGCAGAACATCGGGAAGAACTTCACCGCGATCGTGCCCTTGCGGATCAGCGCGCGCAGTCTCGTCGTTCGACGGCATCTTGCCTTCGAGGTAGTTCTCGAGCGCCGTCTCGTCCATCTCGACGGCGGCTTCGATCATCTTCTCGCGGTATTCCTCGGCGCGATCCTTGAGGTCGGCCGGGATCTCGACGACATCCCAGGCAGCGCCCAGCGTCTCGTCGCGCCATACCAGCGCGTTCATCTCGATGAGGTCGACGACGCCCTTGAATTCGGTCTCGGCGCCGATCGGCAGCTGCATGACGACGGCCTGCGCGCCGAGGCGCGAGCCGATCATCTCGACCGAGCGGTAGAAGTCGGCGCCGATCTTGTCCATCTTGTTGCAGAAGATCATGCGCGGCACGCGGTACTTGTCGGCCTGGCGCCAGACGGTTTCCGTCTGCGGCTCGACACCGGCATTGGCATCGAGCAGCGCGATGGCGCCGTCGAGCACGCGCAGCGAACGCTCCACCTCGATGGTGAAGTCGACGTGGCCCGGCGTATCGATGATGTTGAAGCGGCGCATCTTGCCGTCACGGCCCTTCCAGAAGGTCGTGGTGGCGGCGGACGTGATGGTGATGCCGCGCTCCTGCTCCTGCTCCATCCAGTCCATGGTGGCAGCGCCGTCATGGACTTCGCCGATCTTGTGCGACTTGCCCGTATAGTAGAGGACGCGCTCGGTCGTCGTCGTCTTGCCGGCGTCGATATGCGCCATGATACCGAAATTGCGGTAGTCTTCGATTTTATATTCGCGGGCCATGGGAGGTGCCTCTCAGTCTCGTTCGCGCCGTTACCAGCGGTAGTGCGCGAAGGCGCGGTTGGCTTCCGCCATCTTGTGGGTGTCTTCACGCTTCTTGACGGCGGTGCCGCGGTTGTTGGCTGCATCCATCAGCTCGCCCGAGAGGCGGTCGACCATGGTCGTCTCGTTGCGGTTGCGGGCAGCAGTGATCAGCCAGCGGATGGCAAGCGCCTGGCGGCGCTCCGGGCGGACATCGACCGGAACCTGGTAGGTCGCGCCGCCGACGCGGCGCGAACGCACTTCCACATGCGGCGCGACATTGTCGAGCGCCTGATGGAAGACGGTGACCGGCTCCTGCTTGGTCTTGGCCTGCACCTGGTCGAGGGCGCCATAGACGATCGTCTCGGCGACCGACTTCTTGCCGTCATACATGACGGCGTTCATGAACTTCGTGACAACCAGATCACCGAACTTCGGATCCGGGTTGATTTCGCGCTTTTCTGCACTGTGACGTCGGGACATATCTCTCGTCTCTCACTATCGACGGCTTGGCGCAGAAAAAAAAGCGCCGAAGCCGGGAAACCCTTACTTCGGACGCTTGGCACCGTATTTCGAACGGCGCTGCTTGCGGTTTTTCACACCTTGCGTGTCGAGCACGCCACGGATGATGTGGTAGCGCACACCCGGAAGGTCCTTCACGCGGCCGCCGCGGATCATCACCACGGAGTGCTCCTGAAGGTTGTGGCCTTCGCCGGGAATGTAGCCGATCACTTCGAAGCCATTGGTCAGGCGGATTTTCGCGACCTTGCGGAGCGCCGAGTTCGGCTTCTTCGGCGTCGTCGTATAGACGCGCGTGCAGACACCCCGCTTCTGCGGGTTCTGCTGCATGGCCGGGACCTTGTTGCGCTTCACCGGCGCGGTGCGCGGCTTGCGGATCAGCTGGTTGACGGTAGGCATTAAACCCTCTTGTCTTTCACAAATTCCGTGTCTCGAGCCCATTCACGGGCGGCTTCAAGCGTTATTTCCATACGCAAATTCGGGCCACAAACCGCGTCTTGCGGTCTTGCCCGAACAAAAAGCAGAGGAAGCGGAAGCCGCTTCATGCACGCCGGAAATGTCTTTTCGCTCGTAAAACGAACCCTGTTTGAGGCAAACTCCAGAGGCGAGACGTCCCGGAAAGCCAAACCTCACATCGGCTCAGACGCGGCGGGTAATACTCGCAAGACCCAGAACCGTCAAGCCCGCGCGCCTCAATAATCTCACCAAAACCGCGGCTTGGCATGCATGGCTGTCATGCGCGCAATTTTGTTGCGCCATCTCGCAGGTGCGAAACAGAAAGTGACACGCATTTGCCTATGCCACCCTACGGCATCCGTGCGAAAAGCGCCATATGGAAAACGACGCGCAGTCGGTTCGCAAGCGCGCGACAACGAAGGAATCACGCGATGAACGACAATGAAGAACGCCCGGTCACCATCATCACCGGGCGGATATGGAAGAAAAAGGGCGGCAAGGTCGGAAGGCGTGCACATCTTCCTGACGGCGCCGGACGACGATTCGGCGGTGCGTCGCGCTTTGGAATCACTTGCCGCGGAGGGCTATGCCGAAGCCGAACTCGACCAGATCGGCGACATGGACGGCAAGCCGGACGACGAGCCGCATCTGTCGGCCTATCAGGGCGCGCTGGAAGGCGAGGTCTCGATCGTGACGTTCGACGCACCGGATTGACAGCGGGGTCCTTCGAAGCTCCCCCACTGCGGGAGGGCGCTTCGAGGAAAAGCCGTCCCGCTAGTGAATCAATCCAGATCCGCGACCGGCTGCCCTGCCCCGCCTTCGATCCGCTGCGACAGCGACGCTTCCATGAAATCGTCGAGGTCGCCGTCGAGCACGTCCGACGGGCTGGTGCTCTCGACGCCCGTGCGCAGATCCTTCACCAGCTGATAGGGCTGCAGCACGTAGGAGCGGATCTGGTGGCCCCAGCCGATGTCGGTCTTGGCGGCCTCGGTGGCGTTTGCCGCCGCTTCGCGCTTCTTCAGCTCTTCTTCATAAAGCCGCGAGCGCAGCATCTCCCAAGCCTTGGCCCGGTTCTTGTGCTGCGAGCGCTCCGCCTGGCAGGCGACCGCGATGCCGGTCGGCAAGATGGGTGATGCGGACCGCCGAGTCGGTGGTGTTGACGTGCTGGCCGCCCGCACCGGACGACCGGTAGGTATCGATGCGCACGTCGGATTCCGAAACGTCGATCTCGATGAAATCGTCGATCACCGGGTAGACCCAGATCGCTGGAAAAGGAGGTGTGGCGCCGCGCATTGCTGTCATAGGGCGAGATGCGGACCAGGCGGTGGACGCCTGAATTCGGTCTTCAGCCAGCCATAGGCATTGTGGCCCTTTATAAGCAGCGTGGCCGACTTGATGCCGGCTTCTTCGCCGTCATGGACTTCCAGCACCTCGACCTTGAAGCGGCGGCGTTCGGCCCAGCGCGTGTACATGCGCAGCAGCATCGACAGCCCAGTCCTGGCTTTCGGTGCCGCCGGCGCCGGCATGGACTTCGAGATAGGTGTCGTTGGCGTCGGCTTCGCCCGAGAGCAGCGTCTCGATCTGCCGCGCCTTGATCTCGCCGGACAGCGAGCGGATCGCCGCTTCGGCCTCGGCGACGACGCTCTGCGTCGCCCTCTTCCTCGCCGAGTTCGATCAGGCCGACATTGTCTTCCAGCGCCTGTGACAGACCTTTGACCGCCTTGATGCCGTCTTCGAGACTCTGGCGTTCGCGCATCAGCTTCTGCGCTTCCTGCGGATCGTTCCAGAGGGCGGAATCCTCCGCGCGCACGTTCAGGTATTCAAGCCGCTTTACTGCCTGATCCCAGTCAAAGATGCCTCCTCAGCAGGCTTATCGCCTGCTTGATTTCATCGACCAAATTTTCGGTTTCTGCGCGCATGGCAGCTGTTTCTTCCTGAATTGAGGGCTGAAATCTTAATCGGCGCGGAACATAGGGACGCTGCCGCCATGTGTAAAGCAAAATGGGCCGGCTCGACCGGCCCGCCCATTTCGTCGGCTCTGCTGCGTCAGTAGAGGCCGCCGCCGCCCGACTGGATCGCCTTGTTGGCTTGCGGCGAGATCGCCTCGCGGCTCTGGCTGGCGATTTCGTCGCCAGCCGATCACCCAATAGCTGTCGGCAGGACCGGTGCCCGGCTTGAAGGCTTCCATGATGGCGCCGGGCTCGCCTTCGTTGGCCTGCATGCCGGTCTTGCGGTTGATGGCGATCAGTTTCATGCCTTCGGGAACCTGGAAGTCGACGATCGGCGTGTCCTTCAGCGCCTCGCCCATGAATTCCTTGAAGATCGGCGCGGCAAGACCGCCGCCGGTCGCGCCCTTGCCGAGCGTCTGCGGCTTGTCGTAGCCCATGTAGAGACCGACGACGAGGTTGGGCGTGAAGCCGATGAACCAGGTGTCCTTCTCGTCATTGGTCGTGCCGGTCTTGCCGGCGATCGGGCGGCCGAGTTCGGAGACGGTGACGCGCCGTGCCGCGCGTCACCACGCCTTCCATCATCGAGGTGATCTGGTAGGCGGTCATCGGGTCGAGCACCTGCTCGGCATTGTCGACCAGTTCGGGCTCGGCCTGATCGGACCATTCTGGGCGTTGCAGTTGTCGCAGGCGCGCTCGTCATGCTTGAACACGGTCTTGCCGTAGCGGTCCTGGATGCGGTCGATCAGCGACGGCTGGATCTGCTTGCCGCCATTGGCCATCACCGAATAGGCCGAAACCATGCGCATGACGGTCGTCTCGCCCGAGCCCAGCGCCATCGGCGAGATACGGCGCCAGCTTGTCGTAGACGCCGAAGCGCTCGGCATATTCCGCGACAAGCTTCATGCCCATGTCGTTGGCCAGCCGCACCGTCATCAGGTTGCGCGACCGCTCGATGCCGGTGCGCAACGTCGACGGGCCGGCCGGCCTTGCCGTCATAGTTCTTCGGCGTCCAGATCGTCGTTGCCGACTCTTGATGGTGATCGGCCCGTCCATGATCGACCGAGGCCGGCGTGTAGCCGTTGTCGAGCGCGGCCGCATAGACGAAGGGCTTGAACGAGGAGCCCGGCTGGCGATAGGCCTGCGTGGCGCGGTTGAATTCGGACTCGCGAATAGGAGAAGCCGCCGACCATCGCCAGCACGCGGCCGGTATGCGGATCCATCGCCACCAGGCCGCCCGAAACCTCCGGCGGCTGGCGCAGCATATAGTCGCTGCCTTCCTTCTTCTCGACGAAGACGACATCGCCCGGCTTCAGCACATCGGCCGGCGACTTGGCCTTCACCCGCTCGCCGTTGACGACGTGGCGCATCGCCCAGCTCATGTCTTCCAGCGAAACCGTGCCCTGTGTCGCGATCCGGCTTCAGCGCGCCGGATACTTCGAATTTCGGCTGGAGGCCGACCGTGAGGCCGGCATCCGAGCTTTCGAGGACCACGGCCAGCCGCCATTCCGGCACATCGCTCAGGCCCTTGACCTTGCCGAGCGCCACGCCCCAGTCGCCGGAAATGTCGATGCGTTCCTTCGGGCCGCGATAGCCGCGCAGGCGGTCGAACTTGATCAGGCCGTTCTGCAGCGACTTGCGGGCGATCAGCTGCAGCTTCGGATCGAGCGTGGTGCGCACCGACAAGCCCGCCCTCGTAGAGCGCATCCTCGCCATAGCGCGAGATGATCTCGCGGCGCACTTCCTCGGTGAAATACTCGCCGGCGAACAGGTAGGTGCCGTTGCGGCGCGGCGAAACGCCGAGCCCTTCCGCCTTGGCCTTGTCGCCTTCCTCTCGCGTCGCGTAGCCATTGTCGACCATCTGGTCGATCACCCAGTTGCGGCGCTCGATCGCCCGATCGGTATATTTGAACGGATGGTAGTTGGAGGGACCTTTCGGCAGCGCCGCCAGATAGGCGGCCTCCGGCAAGCGTCAGTTCGTTGACCGACTTGTCGTAATAGGTCAGCGCGGCGCCGGCGACGCCATAGGAGCCGAGGCCGAAGAAGATCTCGTTCACATAGAGTTCGAGGATGCGGTCCTTGGAGTAGGCCTGCTCGATGCGGAAAGCGAGGATCATCTCCTTGATCTTGCGCTCATAGGTCTGGTCGGACGACAGAAGGAAGTTCTTTGCCACCTGCTGGGTGATCGTCGAGGCGCCGACCTGACGCCGGCCCGAACCCATGTTCTGGAAATTGGTCATCACCGCGCGGAACAGGCCGGTAACGTCGACGCCGGGATGATTGTAGAAATTCTTGTCCTCGGCCGACAGGAAGGCCGCCTTCACGCGGTCCGGCACCGCCTGGATCGGCAGATAAAGGCGCCGCTCGCGCGCAAACTCGCCCATCAGCGCGCCGTCCGAAGCGTGGACGCGCGTCGTCACCGGCGGCTCGTATTTGGCAAGCACCTCGTAGTCGGGCAAATCCTTGGTCAGATTGCCGACATAGATGCCAGCCGCCCGCCGCCACGAGCAGCGCCAGCATCACGCCGATGCCGAAGAAATAGCCGATTAGCCGTATCATGCCCGCTCCAGTCCAGAGACCGGGATTTCCGCCGCAAAAACGGCCGCGGCCGCAAGCCGCCGGAACCGTCCCGATCCGTTGAGGTCAACTCTTGTCGCGCCGTTGTGGGCAAAATGCGGCAGCATCGAGAAGCCCGTCCAATTCGGCGCAATTAAATCACGAACTGTGGTGCGCGCGCAACGCCTCGTACAGCCTGCAGTGGTCGCCGTCATTAGCCGCCGGCGCCGATCCTTTCGCCGGCAAACAGCGCAACGGCCGCTGATATGCGCGTCGGCGGCCTTGCCGCGCCAATCCGGATCGCGAAGCTGCGCTTCGTCCTTCGGATTGGAGAGGTAGCCGAGCTCGACCAGCACCGACGGAACATCGGGCGCCTTGAGCACCCTGAAACCGGCGAAGCGGTGCGGATTGTTGATGAGTTCGACCGCTGCCGACAGTTCGTCGACCAGCGAACGCGCGAAACGCATCGAGAAAGCATGCGTTTCGCGGCGGATCAGGTCGACCAGAATGTCGGCGACCTCGTGATTCTCTTCCTCGATCTCGATGCCGGCCAACTGGTCGGCAAGGTTTTCGCGGACCGCAAGCGCCTGCGGCCTCGGCGTCCGAAGCCTTGTCCGAAACCGTGTAGACGGTCGCGCCGCGAATGCCCTTTCAGGCGGATCGTGTCGGCGTGGATCGAGATGAACAGGTCGGCCTCGTGCTGGCGGGCGATGCGGACGCGCTCGTCAAGGCGCAGGAACTCGTCCTTCTCGCGCGTCAGGAAAACGTCGTATGGCCTGTTTGCGCGAGCTTTTTCTTGAGTTCCAGAGCAAATGCGAGCGTGATCGACTTCTCGACCGTGCCGTTGACGCCCTCGGCGCCGCCGTCGATGCCGCCATGGCCCGGATCGATCACGATGGTGAAGCGCTTGTCGGGATCGCGCCGGCGCCTGGCCGAGCCGGTCGGCTTTCTGGTCGTCTGTGTCGAGCCGGTGGTCTGCGTCTGCTCGGCCAGCGCTGCGTCGAACGCCCGGTCGGAAGCCGCCGCGATATCGGCGACCAGCCGGTAGCCCCCCGATTTCTCATTCTCGAGCACGTCGACGCGCTCGACGGCGAACGGCCCCTTGGCGGAGAGGATCAGCCGCGAACGCCCCTCGCCAACATTGCCGAAGCGCACGCTGGTGATCAGGCCGCGCGCCTTCAGTTCCCGCGGCATCGACGGAGAAATTGGTTTCCGGCAGGTCGATGACCAGCCGGTGCGGGCCGCGCAGCAGGAACCATTTCGGATCGGGCTCGCGGTCGAACTGCATGACGACGCGCATGCGGGTGGCATCGCCCGCCATCTTGTAGGCCTTCGCCTCGAGCGGCGCGGCACTCGGCCTGGCGACGACAGCAGCGACAGACAGCGCCAGCAGCAACGCAAGCACGGCAACGGCGCGCAGCCGGATAGCGCGGCACCTGAAATTCGCCCTCTCGCTCAAATCAGCACCATTCCAGTCACGCGTTTCCAGCATACCCGACCGCCGCGTCGCGTCGACTCGCCCGAGCATACGCCAGAACGGGCACGGCGGCGATTAACAACTGGTATCTTCATATGGTTAACCAAGCCTTTCGTCACCATATGACGTAGCGGAATGCATGTTTTGCCGGCATGGAAAACAGGGTTGCCATCAAGGCTGGCAAATCATAAAAGCGACAGTGGATCACCGCAATGCTCGGAACCGGTCCGCACCGCCGTATCATTCTCATGTCTGGCGACGAAGACTCGGTTCCAATCGCAGGTTGCGATCGGCACAGGTGTTCCCGAAGGATTTCGTCAAGGCGTTTCCCGTGACGTCGGAAACCCTTAGCGTGAGGAAAAACGGCCGGGACGGCACTCCCGCGCCGGCTCTGTAAGAGCAAAAAGCTGGTCCGGTTTTCCGGGCTTTGGTTGTAATGGTTCCGCAAGGTTACGCGATGGCTTCAAGCGCGATCATGGACAGGACCGGATATTCCCGCGCCATTGTGGCGGCGGGCGGTCTGTCGATCGCGCTGCGGCAGCGGCCGGCGAACCCTCAATTGTCCGGCACGCAATTCCCGACAGGTGCAAGGCAGGGCGTATTCGCCCGGTTGCCTCTGTTGGCGGCTGCCGGGGAGATAAGAAATAATGCCCAACAAAATGCTGATAGACGCCTCCCACCCGGAGGAAACACGGGTTGTCGTCGTTCGCGGTAACCGTATCGAAGAATTTGATTTTGAATCGCAGGACAAGAAGCAGCTAAAAGGAAACATCTACCTCGCCCGCGTAACGCGCGTCGAACCGTCCCTTCAGGCCGCCTTTGTCGAATATGGCGGAAACCGTCACGGTTTCCTCGCCTTCAGCGAAATTCATCCCGACTACTACCAGATTCCCGTCGCCGACCGTCAGGCGCTGCTGCGCGCCGAAGCCGAGGAGGCCGAAGCCGAGGACGACGAGGACAATGACGGCGACGAGCGGCAGGACCGCAATCGCGGACAACCGGCGCCGCGGCGCGGCGGCAAGAACCGCGGCCGTGGCGACGAACGCCGCGCCAGCGACGGCGCCGAGCGAAAACGCCGGCGAAGACGCCGAGGCAAGCGACGGTGAGGCCGGCGACATCGGGCGATGATGCCGTAGAGACTGTCGAAGTCCGCAGACGAGAGCGTCGAGCGCCGGAAGCGCGGATGCCGGAAATCGCCGACGAGCCGATGATCAGCACGATCGGCGACGGCGACGAGCGAAGGCGGTAGCCACGATCGGTCATCGCCGCGGCGATCGACGCCGACGTCATTTCCGAAGCCGGTCTCCGAGACGAAGGCCGACAGCCGAAGCACGCCGAAATCGAGAGCCGCGGCGTCATCGAGGAAGTGCACAGCTCGCACGGCGACGAGAACGAGGTCGAATTGGTCGGCGCCGAGGACGCGCTGGAGGAAGTGCGCAACCGCCGCAAGCCGGTGCGCCGCAACTACAAGATCCAGGAAGTCATCAAGCGCCGGCAGATCCTGCTGGTGCAGGTGGTCAAGGAAGAGCGCGGCAACAAGGGCGCGGCGCTGACCACCTACCTGTCGCTCGCCGGCCGCTATTCGGTGCTGATGCCCAACACGGCGCGCGGCGGCGGCATTTCGCGCAAGATCACCAACGCCCAGGACCGCAAGCGCCTGAAGGAAGTCGTCGCAGGATCTCGACGTGCCGCAAGGCATGGGCGTCATCCTGCGCACCGCCGGCGAAAGCCGCACCAAGGCCGAGATCAAGCGCGACTACGAATATCTGATGCGGCTTTGGGAAAACGTCCGCAACCTGACGCTGCAGTCGACCGCCCCTGCCCTCGTCTACGAGGAAGGCAGCCTGATCAAGCGCTCGGTGCGCGATCTCTACAACAAGGACATCGACGAGATCCTGGTCGCCGGCGAAGACGGCTACCGCGAGGCCAAGGACTTCATGCGCATGCTGATGCCGAGCCACGCCAAGGTGGTTCAGCCCTATCGCGACACGCACGCCGATCTTCGCGCGCAACGGCATCGAGGCGCAGCTCGACCGCATGCTGCAGCCGCAGGTGACGCTGAAGTCCGGCGGCTACATCATCATCAACCAGACCGAAGCGCTGGTCTCGATCGACGTCAACTCCGGCCGTTCGACCAAGGAGCATTCGATCGAGGACACCGCGCTCCAGACCAATCTGGAAGCCGCGGAGGAAGTCGCCCGCCAGCTCAGGCTGCGCGACCTCGCCGGCCTGATCGTCATCGACTTCATCGACATGGAGGAGAACCGCAACAACCGCGCGGTCGAGAAGCGGCTGAAGGACCACCTGAAGAACGATCGCGCCCGCATCCAGGTCGGCCGCATCTCGCATTTCGGCCTGATGGAGATGTCGCGCCAGCGCATCCGCGCCAGCGTGCTGGAATCGACGATGAAGCCCTGCCCGCATTGCGGCGGCACCGGCCATGTGCGTTCGGATTCGTCGGTGGCGCTGCTCGTCGTGCGGGCGATCGAGGAATTCCTGCTCAAGGATTCGCGCAGCCACATCACCGTGCGCACCCCGGCCGCGACCGCGCTCTACGTGCTCAACCACAAGCGCAGCAAGCTGGTCGAGCTCGAGACCCGTTTCGGCCTGACCATCACGCTCGAGACCGACGAGACGGTCGGCGCGCAGCACTACGCGATCTTCCGCGGCGCGCTGGCCGAGAAGCCGGCTGGCTGGGTCGAAGCCGCGCCTGCTGCCGGCGATCCCTATGTCGAGCCGGAAGAGCCGGAGGAGATCGAGACGTCGAGGAGGAGGAGGAAGAAGTCGCCGAGGCGGCCGAACGCCCAGCCCGCGCCGAGCAACGCGGCGAGGAAGGCGACCGCCACACGACCGCAAGCGCAAGCGCCGCCGCCGGCGGCGCGGCGGACGCGACCGCGAGCACGGTGCCGCGAGCGATGCCGCCGAGCGATGGCGCTGCAGTCGCTGCCGACGTCGCAGGCGACGACGGCGCGAGCAATCACGAGGACGAAGCTCGGCGTCGAAGCCGAAGACGGCCGAAGCGGCGGACTGTCGCCGATGCAGGCGACGAGCGGCGAGCACAAGAAGCGGCGGCGCGGCAAGCGCGGCGGCAAGCGCAACCGCAAGGACGACGACGGCTTCCGAACGAGACAGCCGAAGTCTGCGGCCGAAGCGGTCGGTCGGAAACCGTCGAGCCGGTCGTGATCGAGCGCCGAAGCCGGCGCCGGTGGCCGAAGAGGCTGCCGGCCGAAAAGCCGAAGAAGCCGCGCCGCGCCGCCAAGGCCGAAGAAGGCTGCAGCGGAAGCAGCCGCGGCGCGAGGCGGACATCCGCCGAAGCCGCAGGCGGCAGAGCCGATCGCCGTCGTCACCGGAAGCCGGCTCCGCAGCCGCCGAGCCGGCCGCAGAGGAAAAACCGGCTCGCCAGCGCGCAACGCGCCGCAAGTCCGAGCCGAGCCGAGACGCCGCCGCGAGCCGGTCGTTTCGTCGACCGTGCCGAGCGAAATCGACCGAAGAGGACAAGCCGAAGAAGGCCGGCTGGTGGCAGCGGAAGAGCTTCTTCTAGAGCTTGACGCTAGTCTGTAAGCTTGTTAACCGATAAAAGTCCCGCGCTGTTCAAGTCGATAGCGCGGGATTTTCATTGTCGACGGCTCGAATGTCAGGCGCCTCACGGCGCGAAGATCGACCAGTTCATCGTCTTCGCCAGTTTTTCCAGCGCGATCGAGCCGAGCTTGGAATTGCCGTTGGCGTTGAGGCCGGGCGACCAGACGGCGAGCGAAGCGACGCCCGGCACGATGCCCAGAATGCCGCCGCCGACGCCGCTCTTGCCGGGAATGCCGACCCGGAAGGCGAAATCGCCGGAGCCGTCATAATGGCCGCAGGTCAGCATCAGCGCGGCGATGCGGCGGGCGCGCTCCGCCGAGATGACGGAATGCCCGGTCGCCGGGTTGCTGGCCGCCATTGGCGAGAAACCGGCCCGCCAGCGCAAGCTGGCGGCAGCTCATGGCGATGGCGCAATGGTGGAAATAAACGCCCAGCGCCAGATCCGGCGCGTGGATCGAGATTGCCGAAGGATCGCATGTAGTTGGCCAGCGCGAAATTGCGAAAGCCGGTCGCCCGCTCCGAGGCCGCCACCTCGTGGTCGATGATGATCGTGTCGTCGTCGGCCAGGAACTGGATGAAGCGCAGGATCTCGCCGATCGTCTCGCGCGGCTGATGCCCGGCGAGCAGGATGTCGGAAATGACGATGGCGCCGGCATTGATGAACGGATTGCGCGGAATGCCGTTCTCGTGCTCGAGCTGGACGATCGAATTGAACGGGTTGCCCGACGGCTCGCGCCCGACCCGCTGCCCACAGCGCGTCGCCGACTTCGCCGAGCGCCAGCGTCAGCGTGAAGACCTTCGAGATGCTCTGGATCGAAAACGGCTTCGTCGGCATCGCCCGCCAGTCAGCACGCGTCCGTCATTGGTAACGACAGCGATGCCGAATTTTCTGCGGATCGACCTTGCCGAGTTGCGGAATGTAGGTGGCGACATCGCCGCGATCGGTGCGCGCCGCCATTTCGGCGGCGATCTCGGCCAGCGCATCTTCGAGTTCCGGCATCCGATCCCCGCTATTTCAGCCAGCGTTCGATGCGCGTCCATCGCCTCGACCATGTCGTCGTGGCTGCCGGCATAGGAAAAGCGCATGTAGCGGTGCCCGGCAAGCGGATCGAAATCGCGGCCGGGCGTCGCCGCGACATGCGCCTCGGCCAGCATCGTGCGGGCGAAACGCCATGCTGTCGTTGGTGAGCCTGGAGACATCGCAGAAGGCGTAGAACGCGCCGTCCATCGGCGCGGCCAGCGCAAAGCCGAGTTCGGGCAGGCGCCGCATCAGGAGTTCGCGGTTCCAGCGCATAGCGCGCCTTCACCGCCTCCAGTTCCTCCGGTTGCCTTGAACGCCTCGATCGCCGCGATCTGCGACAGTTCCGGCGCTGAAATGTAGAGGCTCTGCGGCGATCCGCTCGACCGGCCGCACCAGTGGTCTCGGGCAGCACCATCCAGCCGATCCGCCAGCCGGTCATGCAGTAATATTTCGAAAACGAGTTGATGACCGTGACGTCGCTGCCGTAGGCGAGCGCCGTGGCGTCCGGCGCCGCGTAGGCGAGCCGGTGGTAGATCTCGTCGGAAATCACGCGCGATGCCGAGCTCTTGCGCCGTTTCGACGAGCGCCGCGAGCTCGTCGGCCGGGATCATGGCGCCGGTCGGATTGGCGGGGCTGGCAAACAGCACGCCTTTCAGCGGCTTTTCGCGATGCGCGGCCGTCAAGGTGCTCGGCGTGGAGATAGGCATGCACCCTCGAGCTCGATCTCGACGACCTCGAGCCGAGCGCCGCCATGATGTTGCGATAGGCCGGATAGCCGGGCGCGGCGATGGCGACACGGTCGCCGGGGTCGAACATCGCCAGGAAAGCCAGGTTGAAGGCCGCCGACGAGCCGGTGGTCACGGCGATCCGCGCCGGGCGACACGTCGAGCCCGTAATGGTCGCGCGTAATGCGCCGCGATCGCCTCGCGCAGCGCCGGCAAGTGCCCAGCGCGTCGGTGTAGCCGATGCGCCCGTCTGCAAGCGCTCGTCGCCGCTGCCTCGCGCACCCGGCCGGCGCCGGATCGGACGGCTGGCCGACCGCCATCGAAATCGACCGGCATGCCCTAGCGCCTTCAGCCGATTCGCCTCCGCCAGAACGTCCATCGCGTGGAACGGCTCGACGTCGCCGCGGCGCGAAAGCGAAACAACCATCCACTGACCTTTTCGCCTTTGGTCGGCCAGCCCTCTGTATTTGCGGCGACGCCGCGCCAGACCGGCTGCGGCGCCGCACAAATGCCCGAATGATGTGGGGATCACAAGTTCATGAACGCTCGCATGCCGCCTTTTCATCGCCGCCGTGCTCGTTTACCAGTGATTCCCGCCATGTTGACCCGATCCGATCCTGTCGACCGCCTTCGCGCTCGCGCCTGCGCTCGGCGCTCGCCGCTTGCCGCTGGCGGTGCCGCTGTGACCGCTGCGCCGACGGCGCCTTCGCGCAAGGCAGCGTGCCGGTCGTGCGCGACGCCGAGATCGAGGCGCTGGTGCGCGACTATGCGCGGCCGATCCTGCAGGCCGCCGGGCTGTCGAAGTCCGGCATCGACATCATTCTGGTCAACGATCCGGCGCTTCAACGCCTTCGTCGCCGGCCGCCGCATGTTCATCAACACCGGCGCGCTGCTGCAGGCGGAGACGCCGAACGAGATCATCGGCGTGCATCGCGCATGAGGCCGGCCACATCGCCGGCGGCCACCAGGAGCGCCTGCGCGACCAGCTCGCGCGGGCGCAGACCATGGCGATCGTCGCGGCGCTGCTCGGCGTCGGCGCCGTGGTTGCCGGCGCGGCGGCGAATACCGGCGAACTGGCTCAGGCCGGCGCCGGCATCGCCGCCGGCGGCGGCGAATTGGCGCGCCGCGGCCTGCTCGGCTACCAGCGCACCGAGGAGATCACCGCCGACCGCTCGGCGATCACCTATCTCGAACGCCACCGGCCAGTCGGCCAAGGGCATGCTGAAGACCTTCCAGCGCTTCCAGAGCGCGCTGTCGCTGTCGGGCGCGCAAGGTCGACCCCTATCAGGTCAGCCATCCGATGCCGCGCGAACGCATCGCCAACCTGGAGACGCTGGCGCAAGACCAGCCCCTATTTCGACACGCAAGGATTCGCCGACGCTGCAGCAGCGGCACGACATGATGCGGGCCAAGATCGCCGTCTATCACCCAGGGCCAGGCGGCCGCCTCGCGGCTGTTCCGCAGCGAGCCGCGGCGGCGCTGGCCGCGCAATACGGCGACGCGCATGGCGGCCTATCAGTTCGGCAATCCGCGCACGGCGCGTCGCCAAGGCCGACGCGCTGATCAAGGCAGCAGCCGAAGAACCCCTATTTCCAGGAATTGCGCGGCGATATCCTGATGAAGGCGAACCGCCCGGCGGAGGCAGCGGAAGCCTATGCACGGGCGATGCAGCTCGATCCGGTCAAGTCGGGCATGCTGCAGGTCGGCTACGGCCAGGCGCTGATCGCGACCGGCAAGCCCGAACTCGCTCCAGCAAGGCCGTGGGCGAGATTGCAGAAGGGCCTCGACCGCGACCGCGAGAACGTCATCGGCTACCGCTATCTCGCGCAGGCCTATGGCCAGCTCGGCGACAGGCCGTCAGCCGAACTTGCCACTCGCGGAAGGCCATTATCTACAGCGGCGACTACAGGACGCGAAGATCTTCGCGGCGCGCGTCGCAGATGAAGTTCAAGCGCGGCAGCCCCGGCTGGGTCCGCGCGCAGGACATCATCAACTACCGGACCACGGCAAGAAAAAGAAATGAACCTTCGGCGCGTCGCGGATCGCGACCGACGTCGGACAACGGGTCTAGGAGGATCGGAACGATGAACAAGGCAATTCTGTTGGGCACCACCGGCATCGCCGTCGCTTCGGCATGCTGGCTGTCGGCTTCGTCGCCGGCAAGCCGCGACGGCCGATGCCGAGGAACCCGCAGGTCGCCCAGCGCCTCGGCCGACACCGCTCGACCGCAAGGAGGTCGAGACGATCGTCCGCGACTATCTGCTGGCCAATCCGGAACTGCTGCTCGAAGTGCAGCAGGCGCTGGAGGCCAAGCAGAAGGAAGAGCAGCGCGTCGCCAATCTCGACGTCATCAAGGAAGCCAAGGACGAGATCTTCAATTCGGCCTACGACGGCGTCGTCGGCAATCCGAACGGCAAGGTCACCATCGTCGAGTTCTACGACTACAATTGCGGCTACTGCAAACGCGCCATCGAGGACATGCAGGCGCTGACCGACGGCCGATCCGGACCTGCGCTTCGTGCTCAAGGAATTCCCGATCCTCGGACCGGATTCGCAGAAGGCCCATGTCGTTTCGATGGCCTTCCGCAAGCTGATGCCGGAAAAATACGGCGAATTCCACAACCAGCTGCTCGGCGGCCAGGGCCGCGCCGGCGAAGCGAGCGCCATCAAGATCGCGCTGTCGCTCGGCGCCGACGAGGCGAAGCTGCGCGAGGAAATGAAGGATCCGGCAATCACCGAGGCGTTCGCCAAGACCTACGAGCTCGCCAACAAGCTGCCATCACCGGCACCCCTCCTATGTGGTCGGCAACGAGGTGGTGTTCGGCGCGCTCGGGCAGGAAGTGCTGGCCGAAAAGATCGCAGCGGCGAAGGCCTGCGGCGGACGCCACCTGCTGATCTGCCGATTCTCGACGGCTTGAATCACCGGCTGTGGACAGCAAAAGAAGCCTCTTGCGCTCTTTCCGCAGCGGATTATGCCGACTATAGAAGTTCCGGCGCGCCGGGATAGCGCTCGGCGCCGGAAAGGTCTGCATATTGAAAACGGTTTTCGTCCTGAACGGTCCCAATCTCAACGCGCTCGGCAAGCGCGAGCCCGGCATCTATGGCGGCAAGACGCTCGCCGCGATCGAAGCGGATTGCAAGGCGGCCGGCGCCGAGCTCGGGCTCGCGATCGATTTCCGCCAGTCGAACCATGAGGGCGATCCTCGTCGACTGGATCCAGGAAGCCGGCGACAAGGCGGCCGGCATCGTCATCAATGCCGGCGCCTACACTCACACCTCGATCGCCATCCACGACGCCATCCGCGTCGGTCGCGCCGATTCCGGTCGCCGAAGTGCATCTTTCCAACATCCACGCGCGCGAAACCTTTCGCCATGTATCCATGATCGCGCCCGGTCGCCGTCGGGATGATCTGCGGCTTCGGTCCGCTCGGATACACGCTGGCGCTGCAGGCGCTGGCCGCCCGGCTCTGACCGGACCAAGAGAAACACAAGGGACTGCCTCGACATGTCGATAAAGAAGACCGGTGTTGACCAGCAGCTGATCCGCGATCTCGCGGGCATCCTGAACGATACCAACCTGACCGAGATCGAGGTCGAGCAGGGCGATCTGAAGGTGCGCGTGTCGCGGCAGTCGCCGGCCGTCCATGCCGTCGCGGCGCCGCCTGCACCGGTCTTCGCCGGCCAGGCCGCATGCCGCGCCGGCGCAGCCGCAGCCGGCGACGCCGGCGCCCGTCGATCCGTCGAAGAACGCGGTGCCCTCGCCGATGGTCGGCACCGCCTACGTGGCGCCCTCGCCCGACGCGAAGCCGTTCATCGAAGTCGGCCAGCAGGTGCGCGAAGGCCAGACCCTGCTGATCATCGAAGCGATGAAGACGATGAACCAGATCCCCTCGCCGCGCGCCGGAACCGTGACCGCGATCCTGTTCGAGGATGGCGCAGCCGGTCGAATATGGCGAGCCGCTGGTCGTCATCGAGTAGGTCGGGATCGGACGCCGCAGATGTTCCAGAAAATCCTGATCGCCAATCGCGGCGAGATCGCCCTTCGGGTGCTGCGCGCCGCCAAGGAGCTCGGCATCCAGACGGTGGTCGTCCATTCGACCGCCGACGCCGACGCCATGCATGTCAGGCTCGCCGACGAGAGCGTCTGCATCGGCCCGCCGCCGTCGCGCGACAGCTATCTGAACATCCACCAGATCGTCGCCGCCTGCGAGATCACCGGCGCCGACGCGGTGCATCCGGGCTATGGCTTCCTGTCGGAAAACGCCAAGTTCGCCGACATCCTGGCCGCCCACAACATCACCTTCATCGGCCCTTCGGGCGACCATATCCGCATCATGGGCGACAAGATCGAGGCCAAGCGCACCGCCAAGCGCCTCGGCATCCCGGTCGTGCCGGGCTCCGACGGCGCGGTCACCGAGGAGAAGGAAGCCAAGCGCATCGCCGCCGAAATCGGCTACCCGGTCATCATCAAGGCGTCCGCCGGCGGCGGCGGCCGCGGCATGAAGGTGGCGCGCAGCGAAGACGACCTTGAGATCGCGCTTGCCACCGCGCGCTCCGAAGCCGGTGCCGCCTTCGGCGACGACGCCGTCTACATCGAGAAATATCTCGAAAAGCCGCGCCACATCGAGGTGCAGGTCGTCGGCGACGGCGCCGGCAAGGCGATCCATCTCGGCGAGCGCGACTGCTCGCTGCAGCGCCGCCACCAGAAGGTCTGGGAAGAGGCGCCCTCACCGGCGCTCAATGCCGAGGAGCGCGCCACGATCGGCGAGACCTGCTCCAAGGCGATCGCCGATCTCGGCTATTCCGGCGCCGGCACGATCGAGTTCCTCTACGAAAACGGCGAGTTCTACTTCATCGAGATGAACACCCGCCTGCAGGTCGAGCATCCGGTCACCGAGGCAATCACCGGCATCGACCTCGTGCACGAGCAGATCCGTGTCGCTTCGGGCGGCGGGCTTTCGGTCACGCCAGGAAGACATCCGCTTCCAGGGCCATGCCATCGAATGCCGCATCAATGCCGAGGATCCGCGCACATTCTCGCCGTCGCCCGGCACCATCACGCATTTCCATACGCCGGGCGGCCTCGGCATCCGCGTCGATTCCGGCGTCTATTCCGGCTACCAGATCCCGCCCTACTACGACAGCCTGATCGGCAAGCTGATCGTGCATGGCCGCAATCGCGTCGAATGCATGATGCGGCTGCGCCGCGCGCTCGACGAGTTCGTCGTCGACGGCATCAAGACGACGCTGCCGCTGTTCCGCGACCTCGTCGGCAATCCGGACATCGCCAATGGCGACTACGACATCCACTGGCTGGAAAAGCATCTGGCGGAGACCGAATAACGCGGTATTTGTGGTTCGATGACCCGTCCCTACGCCCCCGGTTATCGCATCCCGCCCGACCTGCTGCTGAAGGCCTACGCCTCCGGCGTGTTCCCGATGGCGGAAAGCGCCAGCGACCCGGAAGTCTTCTGGGTGCGGCCGGAAACCCGCGGCATCATCCCGCTCGACGCGCTTCCACGTGCCGAAAAGCCTGCGGAAAACCATCCGCCAGGGCCGCTTCGAGATTCGCTTCGACTATGATTTCGAAGGCGATCATCGACGCTGCGCGGAAGAGCGCGAGGAACGCCGAGAGCACCTGGATCAACGCGCCGATCCGCGAAGCCTATATCGGGCTCCACATGCGCGGCCATTGCCACTCGGTGGAAGCCTGGCGCGAGGACCGTCTGGTCGGCGGGCTCTACGGCGTCTCGCTCGGCCGCGCCTTCTTCGGCGAAAGCATGTTTTCACGCGAACGCGACGCCTCGAAAGTCTGCCTGGTCAAACTGGTCGAGCGTCTGAGCCGGCGCGGCTTCGTGCTGCTCGACACGCAGTTCACCACCGAGCACCTGAAGCGCTTCGGCGCCATCGACGTGCCGCGCCGCAAATACGAGAAGATGCTTGAGGAGGCGCTGCAGGGCGAGGCGCAGTTCTAAGTTGGTCTGGATGAAACAGCCGGAGCCCACCCCAGTCTTTCATCCTTCCAGCGGCGTCTGCGCATGGAACATCATCTTCCAGCCATCGCCGCGTTTCACATAGCCGGTGCTGACCAGCGCCCTGTAAGGCTCGCCATTTTCGCGCGCGGCTCTGGCCTCGTAACTGAGCATCACGATGTCCTCGGCCGGCTCGACGATGCCTTTCAGCTCGATTTCCAGATCGCTCCAGCGATTGGGATCCTTGGCGGTTTCGGCAAGATCCGCGTTGCTCATCACACCGGCCATCCGCGGGAAAGCGACAGGCAATCGTCGTCGGTATTGTTCTCGGAAAAATGCGCGTCGCCCGTCCAGAAACCCTTTTCGAGGGCGAGCAGTTCGTCGTGCTCTGGCGGACATCTTGTGCGCTCCTTCCATCGAGGTCGAACTCTCGATGAACGGAACGTCGATCGGCTCGAAGCGGGTTCCGAAATGCTCAGTTGGTCTTCGGCGTTTCCGGTGGCGGCACGTCCGACTTCTGCTTGCAGCCCTTCAGCCAGACGTCATAGACGGCGTGCTCGACCGCATTGAGGCCCGGGCTTTCGGCGAACATCCAGCCGGTGAAGATGCGCTGGATCTTGCGGTCGAGCGTGATCTCGTCGACCTCGACGAAGGAATCGGTCTTCGGCTCTTCCTCTTTCGGCCGCGAATAGCAGATCCGCGGCGTCACCTGCAGAGCGCCGAACTGCACGGTCTCGTCGATATAGACGTCGAAGGTGATGATGCGGCCGGTGATCTTGTCGATGCCGGCGAATTCGGCGACCGGATTCTTGATCGGCTTTGCCGGCACCGCCGGTGCAGGTTCTACCGCGTCGGGAGCGGGCTGTGCGGCATCCGGAGCGGCTCCATCGTGTCCGGAGCGGGCTCTTCCATGGCGTCCGGATCAGGCTCTATCGTATCGGCGCCATCGGGTCGACAGGTATCGGGGTCGAACGGCACCGTTGGATCGAAAGGCTCCGGCTCGATGGGTTCCTGTGCGTGCACTGCCCCGAGAAGCAGCATGCGACACCACCAGCGTAGCGTGCCGTCAGGCGGGCCGCATCCCTAAATCGCCAGTCAAATGCCATCAAAAAGATACCGGAGGTTGCGCCCGAATCAAATTTTCGCCCGCATGGCCTTGTCGCCGCACCATGCATAAAAATCGGTTAAACGCGAATTGTGGCAACAAATGACCTGCCGCTCTGGGCAGATTCAATTGCCCGGCGTCCACGCATCGTAGTCGCCGGTGACCCGCGGCCGCTGCTCGTTGGTGAGCACCGACCCCTTCGGCCGGTAGGCTGCCGCCGAACCGGTGAAATTGGGCTCATGCGGCTTTTGCCATTCGCGCGGCTTGTAGTCTTCCTTGGCCGGCGGCGTGTCGACGCGGTGGTGTATCCAGCCATGCCAGCCGGGCGGGATCATCGACGCTTCCGAATAGCCGTTGTAGATCACCCAGCGCCGGGTGCGGCCTTCCGAATCTTTGCCGCCCTCATAGTAGACGTTGCCGAATTCGTCGTGGCCGACTTCGGTGCCGTAACGCCATGTATGGAAGCGGGTTCCAAGCGTCTGGCCGTTCCACCAGGTGAAGAATTGCGTCAGAAATTTCATGGTCTGTTCCTCGCGGCGACGCGGATTCCGGCTTCCCCGCCTTATGGCGTCAGCCGCCTCCCATGGCAAGGGGTTGACTGCGAAACCAGCCGCCCTGCCGCAATTGGCAAAAGCCGGCGGGCGGCATAGCATCGCGAACCCCTGACGTCGCGCCTGGCCGAAATCTCGAATGGAAATGATCAAGTCGATCTTGGGATACTCCTAGCCCGTGCGTGACCATCGTCGGCCTGCCGTTGGCTATTTTCATTTTCGTCTACGAGCAGCGCAAACGGAACGCGTCAACGAGGAGGAGGAAATCTATCAGCTACTTTCCGACGGCTATACCGACTTCCTGAAACTCACGCTCGAACAATCCGGACCTGAAGCTGCAATCCAGGGCAGCCACGCCGAATTTGACCGAAGACCAGCGTCGAGCGGATGCTGGCGATGTTCGCGATCCTCATCGCGCTGTTCGAAAGGGCCTATCTGTCGCTTATGAGGATAACCTCCGCCGCGAAGACTCAGGCGCTGGCATTCATGGGAGGATTTCATGCGCGAATGGTGCCGGCGAGAGGATTTTCGCGGGCATTGCCGGATTGCTGCCGGGCGAAGACCCGGAGTTTGCCGTCTATATAACCCGCATCGCGGAGGAAGCAGCTAGAGCTTCAACTTGAAGCCGGCATGGGTCTGACGGAACCCCAGCCTCTTGTAGAAACGGTGCGCGTCTACCCGGTCGTTGTTCGACATCAATTGCACGAGTTTCACGCCAGCTTCCCTGCCCCGTTCGATCGCGTAGCGCATCATCTCCGCCCCGATACCCTTGCCGCGCATGTCGGCCCTGGTCTGCACGGAGCCGATCGTCAGGCTCGATGAGCCCCGCGAAGGCAGCGACGTCCCAAGTGTGGTCTGGAAGGTGCCGACGACGGCACCGTCCATTTCGGCCACATAGAGCGTGTCGAAGGGATTGGCGGCGATACGGTCGAAAGCGTCCCGGTAGGCGGGTAGTGCGGCGGCGTCGGTCGTATCGCCATGGCCGCCGACGTCATCCGCCGCGAACATCGCCACCAGCGCGGGCAGGTCGCTTCGCTGGGCGAGACGGATGGTTACACCAGCAGGTTTGTCTTTCGCCACGGGTTGCCGTTCCCTTGCTGGTGTTCTCGACAAGCTACCGCCGTCCGGTCAATCGCATCAAATCAGCGGCTTCTCATAGATCAGCGCCGGGATGCCGGACTGATCCGCGCCGCAATTCGCCGTGCGGCCAACCTGCCGAAAGCCGTTGGCCGCATAAAACGCTATCGCCTTGGCGTTCTGCTCCTCGACCTCCAGCCGAATGAGCTTCGCGTCCGAAAAGCTTTCGACGACTTCATCGAGCAGCATTCCGCCGATACCTCGTCCTTGCAGCGAAGGCAGGACATAAAGCTGTTTGAGCATCACGGACTTGCCGGTTTCATCAGCCTCCGCATAGCTCATCCCGCCGATCTGCTTGCCGTCGTCGGCGATCAGGAATTCCGAGTTGGGCCGCGTCAGCCGGGCCTTGAGGGAAGGCAACGAATGCCAGTCGTCGGTGATCTCGGTCACGCGTTCGGCGCCGTAGATCGCATCGTAGGTTGCATGCCATGTCTCGACCAGCAGCGCCCGAACGGCTTCGAGATCGCGTTCCGACGCAGTACGGACGAACATTTCCCTACCTCCGCGTTGCCCGGTAGTCGACGACCGCCAGCAGGGCGATCCAGGTTAGCAGGAGCAAGCTGGACGGCATATTGATACCCCTCGCCATCGGCGAAAAGCCGGTACTGGCGACGGCTACGCCGCCGAGCAACATGCCGAGCCCTCCAACTATTCCAATCGCGGGCAGCCAGCGTGTGAATTGCCCGGCGGAATAGAGCGCCGCAGACCCGAGCAGGATGGTCATTCCAAGTAGACCACCGACCATTGCCGCAAAGCCTATTTCGATCTGCCGCACGGCGAAAGCCACATCGAAAAGCGACTGCTTCGCGCCGTCCTCCGCCATCGACCATGCATCGACGACGGCCTTGAGCGCGATACCATCGACGGCCTGGAGCGCCGCCGCCGTCGCCAGGCTTGCGATGCCGAATGCCGAAGCGAGTGCTGCGCAAGCCTGACCGCCTCCGGTGGACAATCCGCGCATAACTATGAGCAGCCCCGCAATCATCGCCGCGACGCCACCAAGCTGCACCATGTGGCTGAGAAGCCAAGTCCGGTCGGCCGCATATTCGGCAAAGGCGCGAACAGGATCGTTCGGATCCTCGTGCGAGGGATGCAGAAAGGTCCCGATGAGCAAAAGCAGCGCGCCGGCGATAAGCAGTCCCGAAGAGACCGCGGTGGCCTTTCCTGCTCCGCTGGCGGCCCTCATCAGCCCTCGATGCCGAGCTTGGCCTTCACCAGCGCGTTGACCGCCTGCGGGTTGGCCTTGCCACCGGTCGCCTTCATCACCTGGCCGACGAACCAGCCAGCCAGCGTCGGCTTGGCGCGCGCTTGCTCGGCCTTGTCGGGGTTGGCTGCGATAACCTCGTCGACCGCCTTTTCGATCGCGCCCGTGTCGGTGACCTGCTTCATGCCCCGGCTTTCGACCAGTTCGCGCGGATCGCCGCCTTCGTTCCAGACGATCTCGAACAGATCCTTGGCGATCTTGCCGGAAATCGTCCCTTCCTTGATCAGATCGATGACAGCGCCGAGCTGATCCGGAGAAACTGGAGCATTTTCAATACCTTTGCCCGCTTTGTTCAGCGCGCCGAGCAAATCGTTGATGACCCAGTTCGCCGCCATTTTGCCGTCGCGCCCGGAGGCCACCTTTTCGAAATAGTCGGCGATTGCCTTTTCGGAAACCAGGATCGAGGCGTCGTAGGCCGACAGGCCGAGCGCCTTGACCAGCCGTTGCCTTCTTGGCGTCCGGCAGTTCCGGCAGGTCCTGTGCCAACGCATCGACATAGGCCTGGTCGAATTCGAGCGGCAGGAGATCGGGATCGGGGAAATAGCGGTAGTCGTGCGCTTCTTCCTTCGAGCGCATCGAACGCGTCTCGCCCTTGTTGGGATCGAACAGCCGCGTCTCCTGAACGATCTTGCCACCGTCCTCGAGGATGGCGATCTGCCGCCTTGCCTCGTATTCGATCGCCTGGCCGACGAAGCGGATCGAATTGACGTTCTTGATTTCGCACCGCGTGCCGAAATCGCCGCCCGGCCGCCTCACCGAGACATTGACGTCGGCGCGCATCGAACCTTCGTCCATGTTGCCGTCGCAGGTGCCGAGATAGCGCACGATCGTCCGGAGCTTTGTCAGATAGGCTTTGGCCTCGTCCGCGGAACGCATGTCGGGCTTCGAGACGATCTCCATCAGCGCGACACCGGAGCGGTTGAGGTCGACGAAGGACATCGTCGGATGCTGGTCGTGCATCGATTTTCCGGCGTCCTGTTCCAGATGCAGCCGTTCGATGCCGACCTCGATGTCCTCGAACTCGCCCTTCGAGTCCGGCCCGACGGAAACCGTCACGATCCCCTCGCCGACGATCGGCTGCTTGTACTGCGAGATCTGGTAGCCCTGCGGCAGGTCCGGATAAAAATAGTTCTTCCGGTCGAAGACCGATTTGTGGTTGATCACCGCCTTCAGCCCGAGGCCGGTGCGGATCGCCTGCCGCACGCATTCCTCGTTGATCACCGGCAACATGCCGGGCATCGCCGCATCGACAAGGCTGACATTTGCGTTGGGCTCCGCTCCGAACGAGGTAGCGGCGCCGGAAAACAGCTTTGCTTCCGACGTCACCTGCGCGTGGACTTCGAGGCCGATGATGATTTCCCAGTCGCCGGTGGCTCCGGGGACCAGACGTTTCGGGTCGGGCGTACGGGTATCGATGAGGGACATGGAAGCCTGCGTCAGTGGATCGAGAGATATGCGCGCTGCATATGAGTGCTGGCCTTCGCTAGTGCAAACCGCCTGGCGAGGCAAGGGTTCCGGCGGCTGGCGGATGTCCTGGGGGCCGGGTTGCCGGTGCATGCGCGGCCGCAAGTCGACGACCGTTTCAAGAAACGATCGTCGAAAGTGCCGATCGCGCCCAATTGGGTTGAGTATCCATAACGGAGGATACGCGGCCGAAGGCGTCCAGCCTTCAGGTCAAGCGTCGCCGACAGAGTCGGCGACGGCCTTCGCCTGATCTGGAAAACTAGGCGGTCGCGATATAGGCCCGTATCTCTTCGGCTTCCCGCTCGACGTCCTCGATGCGTCGCTTGACCACATCACCGATCGAGATGATGCCGTCGAGCATGCCGTTGTGCTCCACCGGTAGATGCCGGAAACGGCCCTCCGTCATGATCTCCATGACCTCGTTCACCGTGTGATACTCGTTGCAGATCTTGACCTTCGCCGTCATCGCCTCCCGGACAGGATGGTCAAGCGCGGCGGCGCCCTGCTTGGCGAGCGTCCTCACGATATCGCGCTCTGAAAGGATGCCGACGATCTTGCGGTCACCGTTGGTGATGACCAGCGCACCGATGCGTCGTTCGGCAAGGATGCGGATCGCTTCCGACAGTTTCTCGTTCGGCCCGAGCGTCACCACGTCGTGGCCCTTGAGTTCCAGAATCGCCTTCACCGTCATGGTGGCCTCCTTCCTCTGCAGCCGGCCCAGCCCTCCGGCCCGCGTCCTCCCCCGACGGCCCTATCGTGCTCTCAGGCGCGGTCCTTTTCAAGTGTATGAAAAAGCCGGTCAAATGTATGAGGAAGCCACGAAAATCGCGAGCGATGCATTCATCCAGGCTCTGCCGTGTCGGCGCCGTCGCCGCGATGCTTCCGATCGAACCAGTCGATGCAGAGGAACCCGGCCAGGAAGCCGCCGATATGGGCCTCCCAGGCGATGACATCGTCGACGCCGGGCGCAAAACTGACCAGGCCGGTCACCAGGTTGATCACCATCCACACAGCCAGGAAGGTGACCGCGGACCGCGATCGGAACACTGCGGCGACCGGCATCGGCCTGCCGGCGAAGGCCGGCTTGCCGGAGCGCCGGTCGATCTGAAAGCCGAACCGCGCTGCCGCCCCCATCATGCCGGAGATCGCGCCCGAGGCGCCGATCAACGGCGATTGGTCCGTCATATGCAGAACATAATGCAGCAGCGCCGCGCAGAGCGAGGTGAAAGCCCAGAACAGCAGAAAGCGCACCACGCCGAGCCGATTCGCCAGCGGCGATCCGAACGCCGCCAGCCAGATCATGTTGACGGCCAGATGCAGGAACGAGCCGTGCAGAAAGGCGTAGGTGAACGGACTAATGAAGGACGAAATATCGATATCGAAGTGGCCGGAATAGAACACCGGAACAAACGCCGTGTTCACCAGCAATGCCATGATCCTGCTCCGTGCTGAGTACATAGATGCGAAGGACATGGATCAGCGTGCAGATAGCAACCAGCACCACCACGACGCCGGGCAGATTGAAAATCGGTTCGCGACGCGCCTCGGTTTGCTCGGCGGCGTCGCCGTTGCTGGTCACTGGCTCGCTCATCGGCGGCGAATCTCCCGGCATGGTCATCGCGCCTATTTAGGCGAGGTGCGCCGAAATCACCAAAAAAGAAGGCCGTTCAGGATTTCCCTGAACGGCCTGTCGAGCCCCCTGCTCCCCTGTAAATCTTTGACTGAAGTGCTGCCGCCGGTCAGAAGCGGCTCCTTCTGGAGTGACTATCAGGTCGCATAGGTTCACCTTCATCGCAACGTAAACCATCTGTTAACCTTAACGGCCCCGACCCGTGAACAACGGCCGACGGCGCTGGCATGCAACCTGCTCCGGACTGCATGAAGGTCAACAGGAGGACGCCCTTCTGTTCGCCGATGGCACACAAGATGGCAGAACGCGCGGAGCGGATTAGCATGAAACAGGACGGATCGATCGCATTGTTCCATTATTGGAACAGGCTGCGCAACGGGCGCGCCGCGCCCACGCGGACTGAAATCGAGCCCGCTGACATCAAAACCCTGCTTGCCGACACATTCATTCTGGAAAAGGATTCGCGGGGCGAAGCCGTCTTCCGTCTTGCCGGCACGCGGCTTTGCGCCGTCTATGGGCGCGAGCTCAAGGGCTTCTCCTTTTCGTCGCTTTGGAAAGCGAAGGACCAGCGGCTTATCGGCCGGCTCGTCCACGGCGCCTTTACCTCGAAATCGGTCGTCGTCATCGCCTTTGCCGGCATCAGCCGCAACGGCCGCGAAAATGCTTTCGAGCTGCTGCTTCTGCCACTCGATGGCGGCCTCGAGAACCCGCGCTGCCTGGGTGTCGTGTCGGCAGCCGCAAAACCTTACTGGCTGGGCGCCGACCCGATTGTCGAAGCACGCATCAATTCGGTGCGTGTCGTCGATCCCGATCGTGAGCCGACTGTTCCTGAAGAGCCGCCCGGTTGTTCCCGTCCCTTCGCTCGATCCCAGTGCAGCTCTTGCTGGCAGTGAAACAAGGTCCGCACGCGGGCGTCGTATCCGCCATCTCGTCATTTTTGACGGCGGGCGCGAAGAATAGCTTAATATCCGGCCGCTTTTTGCTCTTCGACTTACCGCTTGTTAACTGGAATTCCGGTATTTTTCCCATGCATTTCTTCGCGCAGCGAGGGATATAAGGGGTAGTGCTGTGATGCAGTCTGCTGCGGTCGATCTGACGTCCAGGGTGGAGAGACGGAATTTCCAGCGCGTTCGCGTGAAGATCTACGGCCGTTTCATGCTCGAAGACCGCTCGGAACATTCCTGCCAGGTTATCGATATGTCTCCGGGCAACGTCGCGCTGCGCGCCGACCGGCGTGGCGAACCCGGCGAAAGGGTCATTGCCTATATCGATCATATCGGCCGCGTCGAGGGTGTCGTGACGCGGACGATGATCGATGGCTTTGCCATGACCGTCATCGCCTCCGACCGCAAGAAGGACAAGCTCGCCGCGCAACTGACCTGGCTCGCCAACAAGCACGAGCTCGACCTGCCGGAGGACCGTCGCCACGAACGCGTCGCCCCTCGCAATCCGTCGAGCGTTCTCGTCCTGATGGACGGACGTCAGTATCCATGCCGTATCATCGACCTGTCGCTGTCGGGCGCCGCGGTCGAGATCGACGTCAAGCCGGCGCTCGGCGTTCAGGTAACGCTTGGCACCATGCGCGGCCAGGTCGTCCGCCATTTCGAGGATGGCATCGCCATCGAGTTCGCCGTCATCCAGCGGCCGGAGACGCTCGAATCGGAATTCAGCGCCGCCAGATCCTGACATCGCCCCATCGCCGTGCAGCCCCTTCTCAGTGGGGTTGCTGGCTATTTGGTCGACACCTATCTCCAGGAATGGGGATAAGCCTCGCATTGAGCATCGCGGTCGGCACGCTCGCGCGTCGGTTGGGACGCCTTGGCTTGCGATGGGCAGTGGTGTCGTTGATGATTCCGCCGATTATCGCCGGATTGATCCTTTGGCGGCTGGAACCCTATCCCGATCAGGCGAACATCTCAGCGTCAACGTCCTCTTCGATATTCCCTGCTCGCACAGCTCCAGCCTGATGACGTCCCGGCTGCCCGATGTCTGCCATGGTTAACAGCTCGCACCAATTTTCTGAAAATTTTATACTTATTTGATTTGATTTTTATTCTTATTCTCTTCTGTCTTTATTCAATATATACTTCCCGATTTTGCGTCAAGTAAATCCACCTCTGTCATTGTGTCCTCGACTGGGGAGACGTCACAATGACAAGAACGAAATGTGGACTGCTTCTGGCGGCCTTAGGTTTCTCGCTCGCCTTCTGGGTGGGAGCAGCGCAGGCGGGACCTGCCGCCATGACCACCGGCGGCCGCACTACGCAGCCGATCGGCCACTATCAATTCTGCCTGACAGAGCCGCAGGAATGCGCCCAGAAGACCTCGGGCGCCCGGCCGGTGCAACTCACCCGCAAGCTCTGGGCAGCGATGATCGACATCAACAACTCGGTCAATACCAAGGTGATGCCGCGCACCGACGAGGAAATGTGGGGCAAGGAGGAAGTCTGGTCGTATCCAGCCGGCGTCGGCGATTGCGAGGACTACGTTCTGGAAAAACGCCGCGAGCTGATGGCGGCCGGCGTACCGGCCGGCAGCCTGTTGATTACCGTGGTTCGCCAGCCGAACGGTGACGGCCACGCAGTGCTCACCGTGCGCACCGGCAGCGGCGACTATATTCTCGACAATCTCGAGCCGCGCGTGCTGGCTTGGCAAGACACCGACTACGCCTACCTCAAACGCCAGTCGGAACGGAATTCCGGCGCCTGGGTGTCGATCAACGACGGCCGCGCGGTGGCAGTCGGCTCGGTCAAGTAACTGCGCAGCAGGAATAACCCGGTCGAGTCCCCACCCTCCCCGTCCCCAACGACCGGGTTAGGAGCCGGCCCTGTCCCCGGGCCGGCTCCGCCTTTTTTTCGGCCGGGAACGCGAACGAGTTCTGTTCGCACTTTCAAAGATTGTTGGAAACTTAGGCCGACTTCACCAGCCGGATCAGCACGAGCAGAATGATTGCGCCGAGCGTGGCATGCACGATGGCCGCGGGGATGCCGCCTCCGAACGCCAGTCCGATGCGCGGGAAGATGAAGCCGGCGACGAACGCACCGACGATACCGACCACGATATTGCCGAGCAGGCCGAAGCCGAAGCCCTTGACGATCAGACCGGCCAGCCAGCCGGCAACGGCGCCTATGATGAGGAACACAAGAAGACTTTCAGCACCCATTCTATTTCTCCTGGATTGAAATTCCGGAATCGTCGATGCGCAATTCGACGCCGGAGGGCTCGGATTCCTTTTTATACACATAGACGCCGAGCGCGATGACGATGACCGCCAACGCCCCGATGATGGCATAAAGAGTATTCTGGTTCATGCGTTCGCCGGCTGCCCCTCTACCAGAGGTAATCAGAGCGGCAAGTGCGTGTCGAGCGAAACGGAAAACCGTCCACCGAAGCTTTTGCTCAGACAGGCTTCAGCCCGTCAATGAAGCGGCGGCCGTTGGCGACATAATGCGCCGCCGAACCGCGCAGCATCGCAATCGCATTGTCGTCGAGCGCGCGCACCGCCTTCGCTGGCGAGCCGACAATCAGCGAACCGTCGGGAAACTCCTTGCCTTCGGTGACCAGCGCGCCCGCACCGACCAGCGAATTCTTGCCGATTTTCGCTCCGTTAAGCACGATCGCACCCATGCCGATCAAGCTGTTGTCGCCGATCGTGCAACCATGCAGCATTGCCTTGTGGCCGACCGTGCAACCCTTGCCGATCGCCAGCGGAAAGCCCGGGTCGGTATGCATCACGGTGTGCTCCTGCACGTTGCTGTCCTCGCCGATCGATATGTTCTCGTTGTCGCCGCGCAACACCACGCCAAACCAGATGCTGGCATTGCGGCCGAGCCATACCCGTCCGATCAGCGTCGCGTCAGGGGCGATCCAGTTGCTGGCACGGTCGTCGAATTCCGGAAAAATCCCGTCAAGTGCATAGATCGGCATTGCGGCTCCTGAAGCGCGAAGCGGCTTTTGCCGCGGATGTCAGCCTAAAAGCCGGGTGAGGCAAAAGGCAAGTTCGAGGATCAGGATACCGGCCGCCCAAGCCCACAGGCAGGCGGTACCGACGCATGCGCCCAGCATCGGCAGACCGATCCTCCTGATGCGCCATGTGCCGAGGACCTCGTTCGCCAGCAGCAACGGGCCTGCCAGCAACGTGATGCCCAGCGATCTCAAGACACGGTCGGGAGAAACGAACGGCATGCCGAGCGAAATTGGTCGCCGGAAAACCAGTTCGAGCGCCGAACTCGCCAGTCCGGCAACCGTCAACCCGGCCGTAAAAGCGAACAGCCCGAGCACCAGCCCCTCCATCTTTACCATCCATTTACCATAAGAAACGCACAGTCGTTTCCGGCAAGCACGGTGCAAGAGCCGTGCCCCGGAAGCTGTCCCGTTTGGGCACAGGCAGGCTGCGAGATTCGAGGCATGAAGCAGGCGGAAATGCTCGACGAAACTGATGTCAGGGTGGTCGATTCGACCCTGATGATGCGCGTCTTCTATACCTTCGCGGCGCTTGCCGTCCTGTCGATCGGCATCAGTGTCGCCGGCAAATGGCTCGGCCGCTCGATTGCACTTGCCGGCCACACCGAAGACACCACCATCCACGAGGTGGTCATCGGAAACAACGTCCTGACGGTGCCGGCCAACGCCATCCGCTTCGAGCGCTCGCGCCGCGACGGTATCGCCGAACGGCTCGATCTTTATCTCCGTTGGCCGGGCATGACCGGCTACACGGCGGCCACGCGCAATGATTTCAATAATGATGGCGGTGAGAAGAAGATCATTTTCCTCTCCTTCGAAGGGCAGATGATGTCGCGCGACATGAGCGGCCGCTTCGACCCGATTTACCGCTCGCTGATCGTCGAACCCGGTACGCCCGCCAAGGGCGGCATCACGTTTTACAATTTCACGGAAAAGTCGGGTTACATGAACGAGGTTCTGGCGGTTGCCGACCGCTCGGGCGAAACCCCGTTCGTAGCCCGCTGCCTCGCCGGGGAGAGCGCCGAGGACTCGCTGGCGCCCTGTGAGCGCGACATCCTGATCGGCGAAAACCTCAGCCTGTCCTACAGGTTCCCGAAGGAACTTCTCTCCGGTTGGCGGGCGCTGGACGCGGCGGTGCTGGCGACCTCCACTGGCTTCCTCAAGACCGCCCGCTGAGCGGCCTGTCGTTTCGACCTACAGGTCGATGTCGAGGATCGCCATCGAGAAGTTGTAGTCGCCGTCGTCCTCATCCTTGAACACGATGCCCAGGAATTCGTCGCCGACATAGACCTCGGCAGAATCCTCCTTGCGCGGCCGTGCCTTCACTTCCATCCGCGGATTCTGGAATGTGCGTTTGAAAAAGGCGTCGAGTTTTCTGATTTCTTCGGGCTTCAAAGGTTCTCTCCGGTCGCGGGCTTGGCGCATGCCCCGAAAACCGCATCGGCTTCGAAAAATCATGCGCGGATTTAAAGTGCCGCAGCGTCCCTTGAATGTCCATTCCGGCCACGGCGCTGCAGGTTCTGATCGAAGGGCGCTTCTGGCACGCCAACGATGGCGATGTAAAGGCGGATGGTCGCGCTAAGACCGCAAGACAAACACCGCCTTCGCCAACCAAAAGCCACGATCTGCGGGGATCACATCGCCACCAAAACATAGGAAATCGCAATGATCTCACTTCAGCGCGTCGCGGCAAACGGCGGGTTCCGCCATGCCGCAGCCATCGGTGGGCTGCTTGCTCTCGCCGCTTGCGGCAGCGTCCATCCCACCGGCGAAGGCAGAGCGCTTTCGGCAGGCACCCATCTCGCCGGCATCCGCTCGGAAAACGGCCTGCCTACCCTTACCTCCGACCGCGTACTCGAGCAGGCAGCGTTGCAGCAGGCGGGCTATATGGCGCAGACTGGCAAGATGACCCATACAACACGCCTCGGCCGCGATTTCGCCTCCCGCGTGCGGGGCTATCAGATCGAGGGGGCGGCCGCCGAGAACATCGCATCGGGACAGAAAGACCTCGGCGACCTGTTCAAGGCCTGGATGAACTCGTCTGGCCATCGCCGTAACATGCTCGATCCTCGCTTCAGCAGATACGGGCTGGCGTATGTAACCGACGGCAACAGCAACCGTCGTTACTGGGCACTGGTGCTCGCCCGCTGACCCTAAAGCGCCGGACGAGAAATCAGATGTCGAAGCTGATGACGTGATCCATTTGGCGCGACGTCAGCAACTGGTCCATCTGCCGCGAAGGCTGGTCGTCGCAACTGGTCTCGCCGACCACGCGGGCCGGCACGCCGGCGACCGTCTTGTTATGCGGCACCGCCGACAGCACCACCGAACCGGCGGCAACCTTCGAGCAATGGCCGACCTCGATATTGCCGAGGATTTTTGCGCCGGCGCCGATCAGCACGCCGTAGCGGATTTTCGGATGACGGTCGCCGCCGGCCTTGCCGGTGCCGCCGAGCGTGACGCCGTGCAGGATCGAGACATTGTCCTCGATCACCGCGGTCTCGCCGACCACCAGGCCGGTGGCATGGTCGATGAAGATGCCCTTGCCCATCCGCGATGCCGGGTTGATATCGGTCTGGAACACCGACGAGGAGCGGCTCTGCAGGTAGAGCGCGAAATCCTTGCGGCCGCGGTTCCACAGCCAATGCGCTAGCCGATGCGTCTGGATGGCGTGAAAACCCTTGAAATAGAGCACCGGCATCATGAACCTGTCGCAGGCCGGATCGCGATCGTAATAGGCCTGGATATCGACGCGCACCGTCGTCGACCACTCCGGGTTGTCGCGCGACATTTCCTTGAAGGTCTGGCGGATCAGGTCGGCGCTGAGGTCCTGATGGTCAAGGCGCTCCGCAAGGCGATGGATGACCACGTCTTCCAGATTGTCGTGGTTGAGGATGGTCGCATAAAGGAATGCCGCCAGAAGCGGATCGCGCGAGACGGCTTCTTCCGCTTCGTCCCGGATGGCGGCCCAGATCGGATCCACCGGCTGCAATTTGCTACGCGATGCGCTGAACGAATTCATTGGACCGTCTCCGTACCTTGCGGCCTGACTGTTCGGGCGTGATACATACGCCAGAATATAGGGTGATTGAACTCAATTTTCCTTAAGTCGCCTTCAAATGGATTTGGTTCATGGAAATTCAGGCCGACAGAGAAAACAAACCCCTGCTGGTTGATCGCCGCGAGAATGTCGCGACGGTCGCGATCAACCGACCTTCGCGCAAGAACGCTATCAGCCACTCGATGTGGCGCGAACTGGCCGTGCTGGCCACCGAACTGGGCCGCGACCCCGAAGTCCGCGTCATTGTCCTGCGTGGCATGGGCGATGATTTCTCGGCCGGGGCCGACATAGCTGAATTCGATGCCGTTCGCCGCGATGCGGCCACCGCGCGCGGCTACGAGGCCGCCAATTCGGCGGCGTTCGCGGCCTTCCGCAACGCGCCGGTGCCGGTCATCGCGGCAATCCGCGGCATCTGCTTTGGCGGCGGATTTGGTTTGGCCGCGGCCTGCGATCTGCGCATCGCTACGCAGGATGCAACTTTTTCGGTGCCTGCGGCAAAGCTCGGCCTCGCCTATCCGCACGACGCCATGGCCGATATCGTCCATGCCTGCGGACCGCAAATGGCCAAGTACCTGGCTTTTTCCGCGGCCCGCGTCGATGCGCGGACAGCGTTGACCGCCGGTTTTCTGCTGGAGATCGCAGATTGCGCAACCTTCGACGCGCGCATCACCGCACTTGCGGACGAGATTGCCGGCAATGCGCCGCTGTCCAACTGCGCCTCGAAAGCTGCGATCCGTGCTGTGCTGTCCGGCAATCCGGCCGATACTCTCCACGCTAGGAAGCTCGGCGACGCTACCTTCAATAGCACCGACTATGCCGAAGGCCGCGCGGCCTTCGGCGTACGGCGCAAGCCGGTTTTTGCCGGGAAGTAGGAAGGCCGCTACCCTGCGGTCAGGTCGATCGCTCGAGTATCCTGATTGAAAACCACGCGCCAAAAACTTGTTTCGGCGCCGGTGACGCCGAAATCATTGTCGGTTGCGAGCAGCAACTGGGATTCGGTAAGGAGCGCCATGCCTTCGATATCGGGCGCATCGTCGAGTGCTTCGTCGGTCGAAAAGAGCAGCCGTTTTTCCAATGCAACAACTCCGGAACGGAAAGCCGTCTCGGGTTCGATTTCTTCAAGCGCGGGCCGATAGGCTTCATCCATGAAATCCGGTGGTGTCTCGAATTCCTTGGAGAGATTCACTTCATAAAGCTTTGCAGTACGCGAAATGCGCTCCAGGACGATCATTCGTTCGGCATCGATCGCGACCAGTTCGCATAGCTTGACGTCGCTTTGCTCGACTTCGTTGTTTTCGCGGTCACGTTCGAAACTGTGCGCCTTGTCCAGGGGATAGGCGTATTGCGCCCGGAAGGCACCGTCGTTTGCCGACAGCCTCCAGATTCGACACCAGCGGTTGGCCCGAAAACCGTCGACGTCGGGATGAGCAAGGGCGCTCTGGAACGCCACCAGGATTTCGCTTTCGTCCGGCGTCAGGGCAATCCCCTCGAAGCCGCGATTGAGGCGGCGGCGGGCGGCGATCGGCGGCAGGCACGGCACCACGGTTATCTTCGCGTCCTTGAGAGCGGACTGCAACGCAGCCGCGACCCAGCGTTCGCGGACGACACCGGCTTCGTCGACAACCAGGATCGAGGGTGCGTACTCCTCGACAACGCGGAACGAACCGTCGGCCAGCGCGACGATGCCTTCCGGGTCCAGCCCGTCCGGATCTGGCGAAATTTCCCTGCCCGTCGGGTCGAAGGTCCGCTCGCCGCCGGCATTCGCCAGCGGGTTCGGCCGCCCGCTCGCCTTGCTGCCGTCGGGCAGCCGCAGCGGAAGCACCCGTGCCGCAGCGACACTGTTGCCGTTGACTCGCAATTCGATGATCGCTGGTCCGGAATCGGGTTCAAGCTGTATTTTGGCGCCGTCGATCTTCTGAAGGTGGGCGAGTTCCGCCAAGGCAAGATGTTCCACGGCTTGATCGACGAGCAGGTTCGGCCCGCGATCCGCGATCGCCCAGACTGTTCCCGCCCCGTGACGCGGATTGCGATGCAGGCCGGAGCCGACGCCGAGCGTGGCTCTCACGGTCACGCCGTTCGGCAACGAAATTTCCGCCATCTCGACATCTGTCCAGGCAAGCCGTTCGACGCGCACGCTTAATGCTCCATCTTCTTCAATTGCAGAACGGCTCATGCTGCGTAAATCACGGTTCGATCATCTCCCATCGATCCGTCAATAACCACTGCCGATGCCGATCGAGGAACTTGCTCGGTACCCGGAAAGGCCGCACATAAGCGGACCAAATGTCAACGAGGCTCCAGGTGACGCTCATCGACAAAGCCACGAAGGCAGAGCTCTCCGAGCTCTATCGTGCACCCGACCGTTTTTATCACGGTCTCTCGCATGTCGAGGCGCTGCTGGCGCTCGCCGGCGAACACCGCGCCGTGCTCGCCGACCCCGAGGCGGTCGAGGCGGCGATCTGGTTCCACGACGCGATCTACGACAGCACCAAAAAGGACAATGAAGAAAGAAGCGCCGAACTTGCCGTCGAGCATCTGTCGGGCAAGGTCGAGCCGGAGCGGCTCCAGCGCATAGCGAAGATGATCGAAGCGACAAAAACGCATCAGGTGCCAGATTTCGCCGACGAAAGCGCCCGCCAGGATGCGGCACTCTTCCTCGACATGGATCTTTCCATCCTCGGTGCACCGCCCGGCGAATTCGACGCCTACGAACGGGCGGTCAGGCTGGAGTATGGCTGGGTCGAAGAGGAGGCATGGCGGGTGGGACGGGCCGCTGTGTTGAAGAACTTCCTGGCCCGCCCGCACATTTTCCACACCGAAACTTTCCGCGAAAGCCATGAGCAGCGGGCGCGCGAAAACATCGCCCGCTCGATCGCGCGGCTGGCCTAGACTGGGGGCGGCAGCCGCTTGCGACAGGCCTGCGACACGGAATTCATTGCTTTTCCTACGGTTTTTTGGGATAATATTCTTAGTGCGTACGGACGCTCGCTTGAGGAGTTCGACAAAACACAACGCACCAGTCCTCACGGGCGTTTGAGCTACGCTCAATGTAGCCTGAGAGGAGTATCGTCATGGCAACCCTCAACGACATGCAATCGGGCTTGATGGCGCATCGGCGCTGGGAGGACATCCTGTCGATGATCCTCGGCGCCGCGATCCTGATTTCCCCGATGTTCATTGACCCGCCCGCCAGTTCCACGGTGATGGCAGCCACAGCGCTCGCCGGTGCGGCTATCGTGGTGCTTGCTGGCGTGGAGCAGCTGGCTCTGCGCCGCTGGGAAGAAATCGTGGAGCTCGCGCTGGGCGTTTGGGTGATGGTTGCGCCCGTCGCCCTGGGCTACGGCGGCATGCTGCGCATTTGGCACATTGTGCTCGGCGCCTGTGTGGCCGCTCTGGCCCTGCTTGAACTGTGGCAGGACCGGAACCGCGATTTAGCGACCTGAAAATCAGCATGACTGGATGCCGCCACCGGTTCTCCGGTGGCGGCATCGCCGTGGTCAGGCGGCTTCCTGATCCATCAGGAAATCCAGGATCGCGCCGCAGAAAATGTCGTTCTTGTCGCCGGCAACCATGTGGCCTGCCCCACCGACATCGACATAGGCGGCGGACGGAGCCAGCCCGACAAACTCCTGCGCGTAGGCCTCGTGGACCAGTTCCGACTGCATGCCGCGCACCAGGAGCACCGGCAGATGGAGGTTCGGCAGGCTCGCCATCAGTTCTTCCATCAATTCCCGCGAACCGAGGTTGATGTTGCGTTCGCTGGTCATGAATCCTGGATCCCAGTGCCAACGGTAGCGGCCGTCCTCGGAACGCCTCAGGTTCTTGCGCAGCCCGTCAAGCGAGGTTGGCCGCTTGCGGTGCGGCAGGTAGCTGGCGATCGCGGCGGCGGCCTCTTCGAGCGTCGCGAAGCCTTCTTCCATGCGCGCGCCCATGAAACCCTGCACCTTGGCGACGCCGTCAGGGTCCATGCGCGGCACGATGTCTACCAGCACCAGCGAGTCGAGCATCGGCCCGTGCCGCACCTCTGCCGCCAGCGACGAAAGTCCGCCGAGCGACGCTCCGACCGCCGAGGGCGCGGTATGGAACTTTTCCGCGGTCTGCCGGACGACTTCCGCCACATCCTCTGCGAAATCCGCGAATGTGTAGTTGCCGCTTTTCACCCAGTCGCTTTCGCCGTGGCCGCGCTGGTCGACAGTGATCGCGCGCATGCCGGCCGCGGCGACCCGCCTTGCGGTGGCATCCCATGCGCGGCGCGTCTGGCCGCCGCCGTGGAAGAACAGCACCGGGTGGCCACGTCCGTCCCAGAGGTCGGCGGCCAGCCGGTTGCCTTCGGCACCGGCGAATTCCATCGCGTGCGGTCCGGTCAAATCCCTCTCCGCGCTTCCGTCATTTATTATATTTATTTAGCAATTCGCGGGTTTGGGCAAGACACCCGCCGGATGATTTGGGCGGTTGTTTTCCGCGATGACGCCGCCATTTGCTGGCCAGCATCGCCTGAACATCAACATGTTTAATGCGAGTGCTTTTTCAGGAACTCCAGCACCTTCTGCTTGAACGCCTTGTCGCCGACCGCGAGCATGTGGTCGCGGCCTTCGATCCAGAAGCTGTCGGCATTGGGCATCAATCCGGCCAGTTCTTCCGGCGATCCGCCGATATCGTCCTTGGTGCCGACCGCGATCAGCGCCGGCTGCGCGATGCGGGCAATTTCGTCTTCGGATAAAAGCTCGCGCGAGGTCGCGATGCATGCGGCCAGCGCCTGCCGGTCGCTCCTGGTCTGGTCGGCAAAGGCGCGGAAGGCCTTTCCGCGCGGATGGGTCGTCTTCGACGGGTCGTCAGCGATCAGCGCCTCCGCGATCGGGTCCCAGTCGCCGACACCTTCCACCATGCCGATGCCGAGGCCGCCGAAAATGACGGTCGCCACCTTGGCCGGTTCCTCGAGCGCCAGGAATGCGGTGATGCGCGCGCCCATCGAATAGCCCAACACATGCGCACGTTCGATGCCGAGATGGTCGAGCAGCGCAGCCGCGTCGCTCGCCATCTTCCGCGGCGTGTAGTCGCCGGGATCGTAGCTCTTCGACGATTGTCCATGGCCGCGATTGTCGAGGGCGATGGCCCGGTAGCCCGCATCGTTCAGCGTCTTCACCCAGCCCGGCGACACCCAGTTGACGAAGTGCGTCGAGGCAAAGCCATGGATCAGCAGGACCGGATCGCCCTCGCCCTTGTCGAGGAAAGCGAAGTCGAAACCGTCATGGGAAAAGGATTGCATCGTCTCTGCCTGTTCCGTTGGCGAAGTCAGCCCGCCGCGCCACTGACCTTGTCGATCGCCGGATGCCGGATGCGGTCGCCACTTTCGATACCGGCCTTTTCGGCAATGCCGGCCTTCAGTTCAAGCACGAAACGGTTCGGGTCCGGCGGCCCGACGGCTGTTTCCGACATCGGCTCGCCCTGCCCGATAAAATTGATCGTGCCGTCCTGCCCGATGAAGATCAGGTCGAGCGCCATCGGCGTGTTCTTCATCCAGAAGGCCAGCCTCTGCGTCGCCTCGAAGACGAACAGCATGCCGTGGCCGTCATCCATCGTCTCGCGGAACATCAGCCCGCGCTCGCGCTCGTCCTCGCTGTCGGCGATCTCGATAGTGAAGGAGTGTTCGCCTGTCTTCGTCTCGACGACCAGCGGCGCTGGGTCGGTCGGCAGCAGCATCGCTGTGTTGCCGCCAACCGTTGGGCCTTGCAGGTTGAGGTAAAGGAAAACCGCGAGGATCGCGGCAACAACGGTGCCTGCCGCCAGCCATATTTTTCGTGACATCGGCTCCCGCTCCCGGCCGCAGCGTTCAGTGCGCGACGGGCAAGGTGCCTATATCGGGGTGGATTTCGGCAGCCATGAGGCCCTTGTCGCCGCGGCCGAAGCGCACCAGAACCACCTGGCCGGGACGAAGCTCGGTGACGCCATAGCGTCTCAGCGTCTCCATGTGGACGAAGATGTCTTCAGTGCCCTCGCCGCGTGTCAGGAAGCCGAAACCCTTGGTGCGGTTGAACCACTTCACCAGCGCGCGCTCCAGCCCGCTGTCGGGGGTCACCGCGACATGGGTGCGCTGCTCCTGCATTTCTGCCGGATGGACGGCGGTCGAATTGTCCATCGAGATGACGCGGAACGCCTGCAGGCCGCGCTCGCCCTGCTTGACGAGGCAGACGACGCGGGAACCTTCCAGCGCCGTCTGGAAGCCGTCGCGGCGCAGGCAGGTCACATGAAGAAGTACGTCGCCGACGCTGCCTGTGTCGGGCAGGATGAAGCCATAACCCTTTGCGACGTCAAACCATTTGATGGTTCCGGAAATCTCGACCAGGCCGGCGTTATCGCCAGCTTCGTCCCGGGTCAACGCGTCGGCCCTCAACGCGTCATGCCCCATGAAAGAGGCCTTGTCCCCCATCCGAACGCACCCTTTCCTCGAAACACCGCAACTGATTCTTGTGATTCAGAATAACACTCTGCATTCCGGTCTGTGCAAGGGCCGCTGTCGACTTTTCAACATTCGCCCACGAAATACTGCGGATAAAGATAATCTTTACAGCCATATCGCATCGGCAGGTTGCCGCGCCCGGCTTCACCGCCCTATGTTTCGGCAACCCTCTTCAGCACAAGGAACGAAAGATGCGCTATCTGCACACCATGGTCCGTGTCGCCGACATCGAGCAGTCGCTCGATTTCTACGTCAACAAGCTCGGATTGAAGGAGGTCCGCCGCCACGAGAACGAAGCCGGGCGCTTCACGCTGATCTTTCTCGCTGCTCCCGAAGACGAACAGAGCGGCATTGCCGAAAAGGCGCCGTTGATCGAGCTGACCTACAATTGGGATCCGGAAGACTATAAAGGCGGCCGCAATTTCGGCCACCTCGCCTACGAGGTCGACGACATCTATGCGACCTGCCAGAAGCTGATGGACACCGGCGTCACCATCAACCGGCCGCCGCGCGACGGCAACATGGCGTTCATCAAGTCGCCGGACGGCATTTCGATCGAGCTTCTGCAGAAAGGCCCGGCCAAGGAGAAAGCCGAGCCCTGGGCCTCGATGGCGAACACCGGCACCTGGTGACGTCAGCGCGCGGCCCGCACTTCCCCTTGCCTTTCGACGCTGTTTGCGCGCCTTTGCCGGCGTGCTAACACCGCAGTCGAAATAGCTTTCCGAGGGGAGCCGCGATGAAGGAAGTGCTGAACGAACTCGAGCGCCGCCGCGCCGTCGCGCGCGCCGGCGGCGGCCAGCCCCGCATCGACGCACAGCACAAGAAAGGCAAGCTCACCGCCCGCGAGCGCATCGAGGTCTTCCTCGACGAAGGTTCGTTCGAGGAGTTCGACATGTTCGTCGAGCACCGCTCCACCGATTTCGGCATGGCCGGACAAAAAATCGCCGGCGACGGCGTCGTGACCGGCTGGGGCACGGTCAACGGCCGCACGGTCTTTGTCTTCGCCAAGGATTTCACCGTTTTCGGCGGCTCGCTGTCGGAAGCGCATGCCGAGAAGGTGGTGAAGGTGCAGGAAATGGCGCTCCGGAACCGCGCGCCGATCATCGGCCTTTACGATGCCGGCGGCGCCCGCATCCAGGAAGGCGTGGCCGCCCTCGGCGGCTATGCCGAGATCTTCCAGCGCAACGTGCTCTCGTCCGGCGTCATCCCGCAGATTTCCGTCATCATGGGCCCGTGCGCCGGCGGCGACGTCTATTCGCCGGCGATGACCGACTTCATCTTCATGGTGCGCGACACCTCCTACATGTTCGTCACCGGCCCGGATGTGGTGAAGACCGTCACCAACGAGACGGTCACCGCCGAGCAGCTCGGCGGCGCCTCCGTCCACACCACCAAATCGTCGATCGCCGACGGCGCCTATGACAACGACGTCGAGGCGCTGCTCCAGATGCGGCGGCTGATCGATCTTTTGCCGCCAGTCGAACACCGGCGAACTGCCGGAGATCGAGTGCTACCAGAGCATCGACGAGCACGACATGTCGCTCGATCGGCTGATCCCCGACAACGCCAACAAGCCCTACGACATCAAGGAACTGATCCTGAAGACCTGCGACGAAGCGGATTTCTTCGAGATCCAGGCCTCGTTCGCCAAGAACATCGTCACCGGCTTCGGCCGCGTCGAGGGACGCACCGTCGGCTTCGTCGCCAACCAGCCGATGGTGCTGGCCGGCGTCCTGGACAGCGACGCCTCGCGCAAGGCGGCGCGCTTCGTGCGCTTCTGCGATTGCTTCAACATCCCGATCGTCACCTTCGTCGACGTGCCCGGCTTCCTGCCCGGCACCGCGCAGGAGTATGGCGGCCTGATCAAGCACGGCGCAAAGCTGCTCTTCGCCTATGCCGAGGCGACGGTGCCGAAAATCACCGTGATCACCCGGAAGGCCTATGGCGGCGCTTATGACGTGATGGCGTCGAAACATCTGCGCGGCGACATGAACTACGCCTGGCCGACGGCGCAGATCGCGGTGATGGGGGCAAAGGGCGCGGTGGAGATCATCTATCGCAAGGACATCGGCGATGCGGAAAAAATCGCCGCCCACACCAAGACATACGAGGACCGTTTCCTGTCGCCCTTCGTCGCTGCCGAGCGGGGCTATGTCGACGAGGTGATCATGCCGCATTCGACCCGCCGCCGTGTGGCGCGGGCGCTAAGGATGCTGCGCAACAAGGATTTGGAAAACCCCTGGAAGAAGCACGACAACATTCCGCTTTGAGCCGCCAGGCGCCCGTGGAAAACGACCAGTATCAGGCAGCAGCACCCGCGTTCCGGAAGGCATCCTCAAAGGCACCCGCAATATCCGAGGCGGCTTTCGCGCTCGGATGTATCTCGTCCTGCCAGCGATCGCCGACGCGATCGCGAACGTCGACCACGAAGAACCGCTTGCCGTGATCGGACGCAACGTCCAGCAGCAGCCCGTGAAAACGATCGACGAGATAGCCGATTATCCTGTCGATTATGACCTTGTCCGCCGTCAGCGAATAACCCTTGTTGAGAAACGCGCGGCCCAGCCATCGACCGTTTTGCCTCGGCCTTGCATAGGCGTAGCTGTGGGTGACTATCTTCGTCCTTGACGACCACACCATGACCTCCCCGGCTATAAGCCGGTAGAGAGAAGCGATATTCGACATTGCCATGTCGACGGCATCGATCTTGAGGCAGTCGGTTGCCTGCTGCGGGTCCTGGCATTCGTCCCGTGCGCGCAGAAAGTCCTTCAGGGCTCCAGCACCGATGATTTCGTTTCCGCCGCCGGACAGGATGAACCAGTCGAATACGTTGGACTTGATCGGAGCTTCGTAGTCCTTGTCGAAATACAGATCATGGAGGAGATCGCCCGGCCACCCGAGGTTGGTCGTCGGGTATCGCGCCTCCAGAAAATCCGCGAATGTCCTTTCCATTCCCGAAAGCGGCCACAGCAGGTTGACCCAGGAATCTCCCTCGACGCACAGCTTTATCGCATCGGCCGCGGGCAAAATCCTTTTCCAGTCCCGCGCCCCTTTCAGGTCCGTTTCGAAAACCTCCTTTCGCGAAACGATTTTGCCGGTTTTCCTGCTCCTGACGATGAAGCTTGCGGTGGCAGCAGGATCGGGTTCGAGAATGTATTTCTGCGTATTTGCCGTCGGCGTTTTCGCCATTCACGATCTCCATTGATGGATGGATATTCTCGCTGACTATGTGAATTCGCTGCGCGCCCTCACCCCGCCCACTGCGCGATGAACCCCGCGGTGTCCTGGTGCATGAGGTAACCGTAGAGGTCGTGCGGGTTGGAAACGAGATTGCCCTTTTTGGCATCGGCGTAGTGCCAGCAATTATGGATTTTCTTGTCGGAAATCTCGCGGCAGTATTTCTTCGAGCGCATTTTCGCGAACGCAATCCGCATCCGCTCCGCATGCGCGATGTAGTCGTCTTCGGCGTAGACGTTCACCCAATCGAGGAACTGGTTGCGCGGATATTTTTCCGCTTGAAGCGCCGGGGCATCGAGCAGGTTGCGCTGCACACCCAGTTCGCCGAGCGGGCAGCCGAGCGTCAGCCATAGCCTGACCTTCTGCGCTGCATCGCGCATGTGCTGGTATTCGCTGCGGAACGAATATTTCCAGAAAACGTCATAGGCGACCATGCAGCCGAGGCTGTGCGTGACCAGGCAGATGTCGTCGCCGGCAAGCAGCGCCGGTTCGAGCAGAGCCTGCAGCCGCGCACGGATTTTCGAGCCGACGACCTGCGACGTCAGATAGGCGGTCAGATCGGATTTCACGGTCTCGATCACCAGCGTGTTGAGCAGCCCGAACGTCAACAGGCTGCCGAACAGGCTCGCCGCATCCGCCGCTTCGTCGAGAAACCGCCAGTCGTCCGCGATATCGAGCACATGACGGTAGGAGGCCAGGTTGAACGTCTTGATGGCGTCCGTCTTGACGAACGCGTCTTTCAACTCCGCGATCGGGAAGCAAGGCTTGAACGGAAAGGCGGCATCGTTCTGCGCGGTCAGGAGCGCCTTCGTCTTGGCGCTGTACGATGCCTCGATCTCATTGTTGACGTCGCCATAGTAGGCCGATGAAAACTTGATCGTGCCTTGCCGGATCTTGTTCGCGGTCGAAACCTTTCCGGCGCGCTCCAGCCCGCGAGCGACGGCCCGCTTGGCCAATGCGGCAAGTTCTGAGCCGGCCGGCTTGATGTCCCTACCGTGAACGATGATGAGATGTTTGGCGGGCATGTCCCCCTCGCCGCAAGCGCGCAATCATAGCACGGCACAACCTGCCGACATACCGTTTTCGCCGGCATGCAGCGTAGCGTGCGCGCGCTTCCGATAAAATTTTTGAGCAAGGCCGCTGCAAGCTTGCCCGACCGCCCGCTTGGCGCTACATCGATAGAGGGGTTGGGCGCATTCCTGACAGGAGGCGACCATGAAGCATCAAACCCGCGAGCAACTGCAGAAAGTTGCCGAGATTCATCTCGAAGAAGCGCAACCCGCCGCCATGACACGGAGCGAACGTCTCCAGCGTTGGGCGGAACTGCTAGAACAAAATCCCGACCGTCAACTCGGGACATTTGCCGGCACCGAATACCAGCCAACTGAAACACGTCTGATGATGCGCAGCGCCGGCTCGGCGATTACCGTGGCATTCGAGGACGCGGTTCTTCGGGCGGAAGGGCTGGAGAACGACACCTACGGCGAAGCGAAACGTTTCTTCGAACTGAGCGATTGGCAATTGCACGATATCGTTTGCTATTGCCATTTTGGTGAAACGATGAAGGCAAGCACCGCCGCGCGCTGCGTCCGCGCAGCGATGGGCGGCCAGTTCAACCTGTTTAGCCGTTTGCGCCACGCCGTCATCGGTTAGAGCATGATCCCGAAAAGTGGAACCGCTTTTCGGAAAAGACCATGCTCAAACAAAGAATTAGAGCGGGAGGGCAATTCGAAGAAAAGCCATCCTGCTCTAGGAAGACCAAGACTGGCGACCCGCTTCCGGCGGGCCGCCTTTATGCGTCCGGCGAAGCTCTTTCGAAGACCATCGCCACATTGGCGGTCTTGGCATAGTGCATCAACCACTCGGAAATGTCTTCGAGCGCGACGTTCTCGCTCGCGTTGCGCTTGCGCACCTGCTCGGCAAGCATCGGAATGTTTATGATGCGGTTCTTCTGCAGTTCGGCGTGGAAACTGGCTGCTAGATCGTCCTGGAGTCGGCTGGAAAATATCCGTCGCATGACACACCTCGGATATCGGCCTAGTGAGTCCCTCTTCACTCTGGCGATTTCTCTCTTCCAATACGATGCGCCTTCCGACTGTCAAAAGCAAGGCCATAACACAAGTTTCTCTATATTTTTCAGCAAGTTAGTATATGCGCATATCACCGTATGAATTACCTTCCGCTCATTCACCCAAAGAGGTGCAAGCAGCTAAAAATGGCGTCGCGTGCAAATGGTGATAGCCCCGAATGAGTGGAACCAGCCGCTACTCATTCGTTCTACTGCACCCCTTTGAGGGAGTATCTGGATGACTGGCCTCGAGCGCCCCGAACGATTGCAGATCATGTTCAGTGCCGTGGAAGACTGGCGTGTCGAAAAACGCGTGCCTTCGCGGGCCGTCGCCGTGCGCGGCTCCCGAGGGTTCCTGAACCGCCGCTGCCTGCATCAAGTCGCAGGATTTTGGCATCGTCGACTGCGGCGTTTCGGACCGGTCGACAAACGGCGACGGCTCGGAAACTTGAATGAGGTGCAGCCCGGGGTTTCGGTCCTCGGGCGAAGTCTGATTGATCTTCTCGATACTCGCAGGCGGCGGGTGGAACCAACATACTCCACGATGGTTACCGTGCGGACCGTCTCCTCCGGAGTTCCCTTGCTGGACAGCCCGAAACCTCTCGAAAAGATCCTGCCGTTGCCGAAAATTTCGGCCAGGCGCGCCTCGCTCGTCCATACCAGCGACGAGGAGCCGGGCATTCGCCGCAAGCGCGCGGGCGGCGGCTTCTTCTATCTCAAACCCGACGGCAGCAAGCTTGGCGAAGGCAAGACGCTTGCCCGCATCCGCAGCCTTGCCATCCCGCCGGCATGGACCGATGTCTGGATTTGCCTCCAGGCGGACGGGCATCTTCAGGCGACCGGCCGCGATCAGCGTGGCCGCAAGCAATATCGCTATCATGCGCGCTGGTCGGTCTGCCGCGACGAGGTGAAATACTCCAGTCTTGTCGCCTTCGCGAAGGCCCTGCCCGGGCTCCGCCGCCGGATCGACGCCGACCTCCGCCGCCACAGGCTGCCGCGCGAGCGCGTCGTCGCCTCGGTCGTCTGGCTGCTCGACAACACCATGATCCGCATCGGCAACGCCGCCTATGCGCGCGACAACAAGAGTTTTGGCCTCACCACGCTGCGCGACCGCCATGTCGACATCGACGGCTCGACCTTGCGCTTCGCGTTCAAGGGTAAATCCGGCAAGGAATGGAAGCTGAAGCTGACCGACCGGCGCATCGCCAAAATCGTGCGTGGGGCGCAGGATCTGCCCGGCCAGCATCTGTTCCAGTATCTCGACGGCGATGGCGCCCGCCATGCGATCCGTTCGCAGGATGTCAACGACTATATCCGCGAGGCCACCGGCGCCGATTTTTCGTCGAAGCATTTCCGCACCTGGGGCGGCACCATCCATGCGGCGCGGCTGCTGACCGAAGAACCGCTGCCGGAAAGTAGGGCCGCTGCGAAACGCACCCTGAACCGGGTCATCGACCAGGTTGCGCACTGTCTGGGCAACACACGGACGGTCTGCCGCAAGTGCTACATCCACCCCGCCGTCGTCGATGCTTGGGCGGAAAACCGGCTGACGGACGAAATGAACGCGGCCAGGCGCTCCTTTCGCAAGCCTCTTAGGGGCCTCAGCGAAGAAGAGACGCTGATCCTGAAATGGCTGTCGGCAAAATGAACAGCTGGAACACCATCCCGAAAGAGGGAGCCGGTTTTCAAAAAGGATCGGAATGGGACCCTACGAGCGGACGGCGGCGAGCGCCCGTCGCTTGGCCTCGTCGATCAGCATGTTCGCCACCTGCATACGCAGTATCGCACGTTCACGCAGATACGGAGCAACCCGGTCGGGGTGATTGCGGAAGGCGAAATCGCGGCGGACCCGGCCGAAATCGCGCACTGTCTTCAATTTCTCCAGCCCGAGTTCGCGGGCGATCGCTTCGGGTTCGATGGACGGAAGTTCCTGCACCTGTGGCAGGTCGGCCGCTGCAAGCAGCGCGTCGAACGCGGTTTCGGGCGCGGCGCCGATATCGCGATACTCTGCCGCCGCGACCTCATCCGCAACCTTGATGCGGCCGGAATGCAATTCGTCGGCCACGGAAAGATAATCGAATGGAATGGTCGGACGTTTCCCCGCATCCGGCTCGCGCTCGGGCGTCTGGAAAAGATCGTCGAGCAGGGATGCGAAGTCGCGCCTGGTATTCATGACTTCCCGCCTGAATTGCACACGTCGATCGCGCCCATCATAGACGCCGCTCGTTAAAAATCGCTGCGGGAGATGCTGCGCAATTTAGCTGTTTTGAAACCTGCAGGCATCTTCAAGGATAGGAGTAGCACCGAAAAAGCCGGGCCACACGAGGTGCGGCCCGGAAATTTCGCCAGGATGGCGAGGAAAGCCGGCCCGAGGGCCGGCAAGAAGGCTACGATGATGCGGTTCGAAAAGTTTCAGCGGTGCGGAGATTCTTTTCCGGCCTGTCGGCGCATCGCCGCCATACGGGCTTTAGGCGCCTGCGAACCGATAGTGGCCTGTAATGTCGAACTCGAACAGCCGATCCTCGATCTTCGCGCGACGCCGATATTGTGGATCAGCATCGGCGTCACGCCGTCGCTTCCTGCCTGTGACGACACGAGCGCGATGTGCGGGAGGTTTCCCGGCAGCATCTGGGATACCATATCGCCGGCCCGATAGTCGGGCGGCTGGTTCGACATCGGCAATTCCGCTCCCTTTCGTCTGAAAAAGACCTGCAGGTTCGGCACTCTGCGGTGATCTATGTTCCGGTCCGGTCCAGAGACCCCAACGTCGGGGATATGCGGCAAAACTGCGTTTCATGTCTTCATGGACAAGCCTTTGCAGATCGAGGCCGAGGCCGTCACGGTACGCCCTGACGATCACGTCGGTGCAGACACCGCGCTCGCGCGGCACATCGCCACCCGGATAGTCCAGCCTCACATAGGTCGGATCGTAGCGTACGGTTTGGCCGACCTGCTCTCCGGCGGCGGCAAGAAGTTTTTCCGCCCAGGGCTCGATTGCGAGGGCCTGTCGGGACCACATAAGATGCGCAGTCCCTAAGAGCACCGCGGCCCCTTTCAAAAACCCTCGCCTGTCGATCATGCCTGCAAATCCGCCATGCCTTCGTGGCGGATTTGCGGATGCTGCGGGCTTGCCGCAATCGATGCTAAACTCGGCGCCTGACTGGAGATTCGCGATGAACACGCTTCGCCTTGCCGCCGTTGCTTTCACCTGCTCCCTTGTGCCGCCGGCCTTCGCGCAGGACCAGCAGCCTCCCTATCTCGACAATCGCTCGGATGCCGCCGAACTTGTGCGCTCGCTGTACAACGCGATCAGCCGGCATGAATATGCGCGGGCCTGGAGCTATTTCGGCAGCCAGAAGCCGGCAAAGGATCTCCAGGCTTTCGCCAAAGGCTATGCGGAAACCGAAAGCGTCGTTGTCGAAACCGGCGGCGTTTCAGAAGAGGGTGCGGCCGGCAGCGTTTATTTCTCTGTTCCCGTCGCCATCAGGGCGACCGGCAAGGATGGCAGCGAAAAGACGTTCGCCGGTTGCTACACCGCGCGGCTGTCCAACCCGCAGATCCAGGACGCCGATTTCGTTCCCATGCATATCGAGAAAGGCATGCTGAAACCCGCCGACGGCGACCTCGCCGAAGCCGTGCCGGAAAGCTGCGGCGACACTCCATCGCCCAAGAGGGACGCCTTGCTGGACGCCGTGAAAAAACGCTTTGCGGCGGACTACGCTGGCCTCTGTCAGACGCTAGACCCCGACGCGGAGGCGGGCGCCGCCGACCCGACCGGCAATACCATCGGTTTCCATCACAAATCGGACGCCGAAACCGACCCCGAGCGTCAGGGGCGACTGTTTCGTTTTCAATGCGGTTTCGGCGCCTACAATTCCATGGAAGTCTACTATTTCGCCGATGATACCGGCGAGCTGAAACAGTTGCAGTTCGCCACACCTGAACTCGATATCCGCTACGAAAACAACGACTTCGAAGGAAAAGTTGAAGCAGTCAATGTCATCGGCTATACCGTAGCGGACCAGTTGGTGAATTCGGATTACTCTGCCGAAACGAAATCGATCGAAATCCTTCAACAAATGGCGCGGCATCGGCGACGCCTCCTCGATCGGCCGCTGGATTTTCCGCGACGGCGATTTCACGCTGGTGAAATACGAAGTCGATGCGGCTTACGATGGCGAGATCAGCCATGAAGCGGTGCTCGACTACGACACCGCGCCGTGACCATCCGGATGACAGGGTCATCGACAAATCTCGGGAGGAGCCGATGCTTTACAGAGGGGGTTGCCACTGCGGCAACATCGCATTCGAAGTCGAGGGCAAGATCGAGGCGGCGGTCGTCTGCAATTGCTCGATCTGTTCCCGTAAAGGCGCGCTTTTGTGGGCAGTTCCGCGCGGCGATCTTCGCCTGCTCACCTCCGAAGAAGGCGTCGGCCGCTACACCTTCAATAACCGCGTTATCGAGCACCGGTTCTGCCAGACTTGCGGCATGAACCCTTTCGCCGAGGATGCCGCATCGCAAAACGAGCGATCCGCCTATATCAACATCCGTTGCCTCGAAGGTGTCGACGTCGCCACAATCCCGACGATCGAATTCGACGGCCGTTCGATGTGAAGACCGGCGACTATCAGCGCGCCGACAGCATCCAGTTCAGCGTCTCGCGCCAGTCGGTCATGCGGATCGGCGTGCCATGGGTACCGCTCTCGAAGCGCACGAAACGTGCCGGATAACCTGGTGATTTTTCACGGATCGAACGGTAGAACGCTTCCTGCTTTTCGGCGGGAAACACCGGGTCCTTGCTGCCTTGGCCGAAAAACACCGGCACCTTGCGTTTGAACGCCGCGCTGGCCGGGAAACCGTCGTCGCCACAGCGAGCCGAGCAGCAACAGGCCGCCGAGCTTGCTTGCGACTTCCCCGTCTTTCGCCAGCTTCCAGCACAGTTCGCCACCCATCGAACCGCAGGCGACAATGACCGGCGCGGCCGGCGACTTTTCCAAATAATGCGAAATCAGCGCCGCGACCTCGCCGGCGCCCTTGTCGCCGAAGTCCGAAAAATCCGGCGACAGGTAGAGCCCGCCATTGTTGGCGGCGAGGTTCTTCACCCGGTTGAAATTGCCGCCGAAGGTGAAGTCGTCGACACCCTGCTTGCGGCTGCCGCCCTGCCCGTGCAGATAGACGACGATGAATTTGGCGCCGTTCGTCTTGCCGACTGCGACGTGACGGATATCGCCGGCTGCGGTTTTCAGCATCAGATCCTGCTGCTGCCGGCGCACGCCAAGCGACACATATTTCGCCTTTACCCGCCGCTCCGGCACCTCGTCCCGTTTGTTGATGTCGCGCTGCTCCTGATAGTCCACGACGGTGAACGCACCATTGTCCTCGGACGACAGAATGCCCGGATAGGCGAACAGATCGTCTTTCTGCGAGGACAGTGTGAGGGCGTGGGCGGCGGTTGTGAGAAAAAGACCGGCAAGCGCGGCGGCAAAGCTTGCCCTCCCCCTTGCGGGGAGGATCGATCCGCGAAGCGGAGCGGGGTGGGGGTAGAGACGATTGCGCTCTGTTCTGCGCCACCCCCACCCCGGACCTACGGTCCGACCCTCCCCGCAAGGGGAAGGGTAAGACGCCGCCGCGGCAGGCCAGAGGGGGGTGATAGCCGGATGAAAAACCACGCTCAATCCTGCAGCACGCCGCCGGCGGTGCGCAACGCCTCCGGCGTATCGACATCGACGCTGGCGCCGGCGCCGATCTCGACATCGATCACCGCCAGCCCTTCCTGTTCTACGATGTGCCTGGCGCCGGTGTCGCCTTCGAGCCTCGCTACCGCCGGAAACACCGAGCGTGGCAGGATGACGGGATTGCCGCGCTTGCCGTTGTGCGTGGCCCGCACGATGGATTTGCCGCCGGCTGTGGTGAACGCCGCGATCAGCCGGTCGAGATCGGCGGACGAAACGTCCGGCATGTCGCCAAGAATGATCAGCGCGCCGGCGGCATTTTCCGGCAGGGCCGCAATGCCGGCCTTCAGAGAACTGGCGAGCCCCGTCCGATAGGCCTGGTTCTCGACCATTCTTGCGTCGAGGCCGAAAAGTGCGGCGCGACACGCGGTCGGCCTGGTGGCCGGCGACCACCGTCGTCCCGGCCGCATGGCTCGCCAGCGCGCGCTCCACCGTGCGGCGGATCAGCGGCTGGCCGCCGAACAGCGCCAGCAGCTTGTTGGGTCCGCCCATGCGGCTCGATTGGCCGGCGCCGAGCACCACCGCATGAACGGCAGGCTTCGCCATGGGACGCACCGCCTCGCGTGGCTGCGGCCGCGTCGGGATTTCCATCAACAGCCCGCCGACGCCCATGCTGGCGATGTCGCTGTCGGTGACGTCGATGCCGGCGACCAGCCGGTCCAGCACCCAGTCGAAGCCATTCTCCTTGGGGCTGCGCGCGCAGCCGGGCGCGCCGAGCACCGGCTTGCCGGACAAGTCGCCGACCACGATCAGATTGCCCGGATCGACCGGCATTCCAGCTCTCAGCACCGCCCCGCCGGCCGCACCGATCGCCGCCGGCACCACGTCGCCGGGGTCGCTCATCGCCGAGGCGCCGAACACCACGACCATGTCGCTGTCGGTGGCGAGCGAGCGGATCGCCTCGGATACCGCTTTCGCTTCATGTGGCGTCCGCCGCTCGCCAACGATCCGGCTGCCGGAGCGCTGCAAGCGCGCTTCGGTAATGCGGACGGTCTTGTCGAGCACAGTGTCCTTGATGCCGGGCAGCACGGTTTGCACCATGCCGATCTTCAGCGCCCGGTAGGGATGCACGGCGAAGGCCTCGCGGTCCTTGCAGAGGTCGACGACCCGATCCACGACGCGTGCCGGTACGGCGAAAGGGATGATTTTCACGGTCGCCACCATCTGGCCCTTTTCGACCGCCGCGTACTGGGCGACGGTGGCGATGGTGACGGCAGGGTCAACGGCATTGATCGCGTCGATCAGTTGCTTGTCGACGGTGAACACACCGGCGGCCGGCGCGTGCAGATTGACCCGGCCCGTCGCAGCCGGCTTCATCTCGACATCGTCGGAAGACGAGGCCCCTGGCGATCGTCTCGGCGGCGCGGTCTTCTCGAAAAATCGTCCGGCGAAAGCACCGCCGCGATCACTTCGGTGAGACCGGCGTCGCGCAACGCAGCGATATCGTCCGCCGTCAGGATTTGTGCCTTCCTGAAGCGCCGGTCGCCTGCCGAGATGGCGTGCGCAAGAATCGCTCCCTCGGCTTCTTCCAGTGCAATCGGGCCGAACCTCACGCTGCTTTGCCCTTCGCATCACGCCCGCTGCCGCGAGAGCGCAGCGCCGAGATCACTTGCGCCAGAACCGCCACCGCTATCTCTGCCGGGCTCGCGGCACCGATGTCCAACCCGATCGGCGCATGGATGCGCTCGATCGCTTCCGGCGTCGCACCTTGCGCCAGCAGCCTTTCGACGCGTTTTGCATGCGTTTTGCGGCTGCCCAGCGCGCCGACGTAGAAACAGCCGGCATCGAGTGCCGACTTCAGTGCGAAATCGTCGATCTTCGGATCGTGCGTCAGCGCCGCAAGCGCCGTATAGCTGTCGAGCGGCTGTCTTTTCAGCACATCCTCCGGCCATTCGGCTCGCAGCAACACTTCGGGAAAGCGGTCGTCGGTGGCGAACGCCGTGCGCGGGTCGATAATCTCGGTGTCATAGCCGGCTATCTTCGCCATCGGCGCCAGCGCCTGGCTGATGTGAACGGCGCCGATCACCACCAGCCGCGGCCGCGGCACATGCACATTGAGGAAGAAATTTCTCCCCTCGGCCTCGACCGAGCCGGAGTTGCCGGATCGGAAGGCTTTTGCGATCGCCTCGCCCAGCGCGCCGGCGACCACATCGCCTTCCTTGACGACACGGTCACGGCCATCGCCGAGATCGGTCACCAAGATCGCTGCACGGCGGGCGCGCCGCTCGGCGTTCAATGTTTTGAGTGCATATGGGTCCATCGTCAGATCCTTGGTGCGGGCGAACGCATACAGGATGCATTGAGATTAGGTCAGGCCGAGCCGAGAATGGTGGATTTCGAGAACCGGAGCGGAGCGTACATCCAGGTACGTGAGCACCGGAAGCGCAGAAAGCCACCATTTGCAGGCCGGCATCACCTGAATATCGTCCTAACCAGTCGTTCGACATAAACCTTGATCCGTCCGCCGCAGGACAGCCCGACCTGCCAGGCGGTCTCGTCGGCAACGCCGAATTCCAACATTTTCGCGCCGCCGCTGCCGATGATGTCGACCGCTTCCGCAACAACCGCGCCTTCGACGCAACCGCCGGAAACCGAGCCGTGGAAATTGCCTTCCGCGTCGATGACCAGGTGGCTGCCGACCGGCCGCGGCGCCGATCCCCAGGTTTCGACGACGGTGGCGATGGCGACGTCCTTGCCGTCCTTCATCCAGTTTTCCGCGATGATCAGCGGGTCGCGGGCTTCGTCGAGTGCTGTCGGATTGTCCATCGAAGATCTCCTCGCCAGGAAATATGGTCACGCCGCCTGCAGATTGCCAAGCCAAAGCCTCGGATCGCTGTCGCGTGTGCGCCCCGCACCCAGCGAGGCGACGAGATCGGCGAGCGCGTTGAGATTGTGCACCGGCCGGAACTCGTCGACATAGGGCAGCATGGCTCGCACCCCACGCGCTCGCGCCTCGAAGCCGTCGAAGCGCAGCAGCGGGTTCATCCAGATCAGACGCCGGCACGATTTTTTCAGCCGTTCCATCTCCTCGGAAAGCCCCGCGACGTCGTCGCGCTCCAGTCCGTCGGTGATCAGGAGCACCACCGCGCCCTGCCCCAGCACCCGGCGCGACCACAGCCGGTTGAATTCGGCGAGCGTATCGCCGATCCGCGTGCCGCCCGACCAGTCCTTCACCGCGCTCGAACAATTGGCCAGCGCCTCGTCGGGATCGCGATGGCGCATCTGCCGGGTCAGATTGGTGAGCCTTGTGCCGAACACGAAGGTGTGGACCCGCCTGCGATTCTCAGCCAGCGCGTGCAGGAAATGCAGGAAAATGCGGGTGTACTGGCTCATCGAGCCGGAAATGTCGGCGAGCACCACCAGCGGCGGATGTATTTTGCGCGGCGAGCGGAATTTCGGCAGGATCAGCTTGCCGCCGGTGCGCAGCGCCGAGCGCATCATGGCGCGCGGATCGGCGCGCCGGCCATGCGGGTCGGGCCGGAAGCGGCGCGTCCGCACCATGTCGAACGGCATCCGAAGCTCGGCGATTGCCCGCTTGGCTTCGGCAATCTCGGCAGCGCTCATCTGCGCGAAATCCTTGCCGCGCAGCACCTCGTTGCCGGAGAAGGTGAAGCGCGCATCGACTTCGACCTCCGGTATTTCCTGCGGCATCCGGTTCCTGTGACCCTCGAACATGGCGTCGGCGACGCGCGATTCAGCCGTACGCGGCTTCTGCTTCTCGCGGTTGTCCGGCGCCACCGGCGAAAACATCGCCAGCATTTTTTCGATCAGCTCGCGCGATTTCCAGAACAGGCGGAACGCCTCGTCGAAGGTGGCGTGGTCCTCGTGCCTTGAGACCAGCACAGCATGCAGCGTCCAGTAGAAATCGTCGCGGCTGCCGATGCCGGCCGCCAGCACGGCCTCGATCGCATCCTTCACCGAGGCCGGACCGACCCGCACGCCGGCCTTGCGAAGCGCGCGGGCGAAATAGACGATGTTATCCGCTATGCGGCCATCCGCTTTGGCGACGTTCGGCGAAGAATGGAACTTTTCCATAGCTGAGAGCCTATTCAGCTGCCGCCAACTCGGCCTTGACCTCGTTCAGAATGCGCCTGCCTTCACCTTGCTCGATGCGTGCGATGTCGTCCTGGTATTTCAGCAAAACACCGATCGTGTCAGACACCGTTTCCGGGTCGAGTGCGATCTTGTCGAGTTCGGTCAGCGCGCCGGCCCAGTCGATCGTTTCGGCAACGCCCGGCACCTTGAACAACTCCAGTTCGCGCAATTTCTGGATGAACCGCACCACTTCGGCCGAAAGCCGCTGGTTGGCCTCCGGAACCTTGCGCCGCACGATCTCCAGTTCCCGCGCCGCGTCCGGGTAGTCGACCCAGTGGTAGAGGCAGCGCCGCTTCAGCGCGTCGTGAATCTCGCGGGTGCGGTTGGTGGTGATGATGACGATCGGGGCTTCTTCCGCCTTGATGGTACCGAGTTCGGGCACCGTCACCTGGAAGTCGGAAAGGATTTCGAGAAGAAACGCCTCGAACGCCTCGTCCGTCCGATCGAGTTCGTCGATCAGGAAGACCGGCGCCGCCCCCTTCTTCCCGGTCAACGCGTCGAGCACCGGCCGGCGGATCAGGTATTTTTCGGAAAAGACGTTCTTTTCCATGTCCTTGCGATCGACGGCTCCGGCGGCTTCTTCCATCCGGATCTCGATCATCTGGGCGGCGTAGTTCCATTCATAGACCGCCGAGGAGACGTCGAGCCCTTCATAACATTGCAGGCGGATCAGCCGGCGTCCTAATGCTGCTGCTAGCACCTTGGCGATCTCGGTCTTGCCGACACCCGCCTCGCCTTCGAGGAAAAGCGGCCGACCCATGCGCAGGCTGAGAAACAGCACCGTCGCCAGCGCACGGTCGGCGACGTAGTCGGCGCCGGTCAGCAATGCCAGTGTCTCGTCGATCGATTGCGGCACGGGGCGCGGTTTCGGATCGGACATCTTTTCTCCGGAAGAATCTGCCAGCGCGTCAGAGCACGTGGTAGGCGCGATCGTGATAAAGCAGCGGCCTCAAATTATCGCCGATACGCAACCCTGTCACCTTGCCAAAAAGCACACGGTGAGTGGCGAGATCCTTGGTATCCAACAGCTCGCAGTCAAAAACCGCGATCGCTTCCCGGAGCGTCGGAGCACCGGTTGCGATGGTATCCCAGTGACCAAGCAAAAACCGTTTCTCGGTCGGGAGGCCGGTCAATCCGGAAAACGCCACGGACAAAGGCTCCTGCTCGGCCGCCAGGGTGTTCAGCGCGAAACGGCCGTTGGCGACGAAACTGTCGTTGTTTGGGTTCTCGCGGTTGAGGCAGGCGAGCACGATTGGCGGCGAGTCGGAAACCGAGCAGGCGGCAATCACTGTGACGCCCCGTTTGCCGCCGGCACCATCGGTGGTGATGATGTGAACCGCGCCCGCGAAACGCGCCATCGCGTCACGGTAGGCCTGCGGCCCGACGTCGTTTATCTTGAGCACTGGCAAAATCCAAAAAAAAGCGAGCTCCCGCTTCCGTATATAAGTTTGCGGGCCTGCGCCACAAGCGGGAGGCTTTGGTAGCCGGCAACGGCGACATGGGCTGGTGAGGACCCCATACCGCCAAATGCCTTCGCCATCCCAAGGCGAGCATACCGAAGGCCCTCGCGGAGACCCTCTGACCGTGCGGCACTGCACATGCGGTCCAGGCATGCTTCGGTAGCCACCGCGTTTTGTCTTTCTTCCGCCTGCCTACCATGAACGTTCCGGCATGGATCCTCGGGTCAAGCCCGAGGATGACGAGTGAAGGGGTTCACGGCAAATCATCAGCGTTCACGATTGGCGGAAACATCCATACCTTGGTCATCCTCGGGCTTGACCCGAGGATCCATGCCGGAACGGTGATCGTAGAAGCCAGCGGTGCAGAATATGGCGCTATTCTCCGCCGTTGCGGGAACGCCTCTTGGGTGGGGATAGAATCCGCCGTTTGCCAACCTTTTTTCCGCTTTCGTCGAAGATTATTTCCAGCAATTTCAATCACTTGTACGATTTCGGCAAAATACTTCCATCCACACCCTTTGCCACCTCCCGCATAATCCGTGTCACCGCCCTCATGGGAACCGGGTCTGGAACCGGTGATTCGGGAGGGCGGCGGTGTCCGGGTCGGCCGCGCAACAGTAGCGCGGTTTAGCGAGGCGATCGCCAAGACCCGGGCCTCGCGACGGTTAGGCTGGTAGGCGCAAAGAAACGCCGAGCCCAGCCCACCCAGCCCACCCAGCCGAAGGCGAGAACACCGGCGGGGCGCTGGGAAGGCGCCATATAAATTACTTAGGAGGTGCTGACCCAGCGCCCTGCTTCCCACTTACCTCAACGGCCAGACGGACAAAAATCCGGGCGTGGCAACGGAGAGGCATGCTTTTTTCTCTATGGGAGAAAGGGGCCGAGAGCGGAGCGAGGTCGGATGAGGGATATACGACGAGAAGAAGGTCTAAACCTGCTCGCGCGCTTCGGCCAGCGCCTTCAGATCGGCGGGCTTCAATTCGACCGATTCGCCGCATCCGCAGGCCGAACTCTGGTTCGGGTTGCGGAAGGTGAAGCCGGTGCGCAGCGTGGTGCGCTCGAAATCCATCTCGGTGCCGAACAGGAAAAGTGCTGCCTCCGGCGCGACATAGACATGGGCGCCATCGCGCTCGATGTGATCGTCCTTGGCATTGGGCTCGGTCACCAGATCGACCGTGTATTCCATGCCCGCGCAACCGCCCTTCTTGATGCCGAGGCGGATGCCATGGGCATTATCGCGGGTCGCGACGATTTCACGAACCCGTTCGGCTGCCTTGTCGGTCATGCTGATGACGGCGAAGCGTCCCATTTTCTTCCTACTCCATTCCTTGCAGGTTCAAGGCCTGCCGAATGCCGCGTCCCAGGGCGTACCAAATCACCTGAATCTCAACACACCCTAGCCCAATGTGGTGAAGATTCCCACCTCTTGCAAGTCGGTGATCAGCCGCAACATTCTTCACATTAGCGGAACCCTTCCGAGCGGCGATCGGTTATTTCACATCAACTCAGGAGGTTGAAATGACCTTTCGAAGCACGATTGTCAGCCCTATCCTGCTCGCTGGAACCGCTTTGCGACGGCCCAGACCGTCGTCGTCACGCCCGAACAGGAGACCGATAGTCCGAGAATATGTGAGAACCAACCCGGTCGTCGTCGAGCGTCCATCCAACTTTGAACTGGTGATCGGCGCGATCGTACCGGACATCTTCAAGCCGGGCGAACTTGCCGAAAACACGCTGCCGAACAGGTATCAGTATGTCGTCATGGACGGCCACACCGTGCTGATCGATCCGCAAACCCGCAGGGTCGTGCACATTATCGACTGACGCCGCGGGCGTCCTGAATTCAGAAGCGAGGAACCCTTGATCGGGCCGCCCTAATACCACCCGACCGCGACCTGCGCCTCTTCCGACATGCGGTCGGGAGTCCATGGCGGGTCGAAGGTCATGTTGACTTCGACGCCGGAAACGCCTTCCACCGCGCCGACGGCATTCTGCACCCAGCCGGGCATTTCGCCGGCCACCGGGCAGCCAGGCGCGGTCAGCGTCATGTCGATCTTGACGGTGCGGTCGTCCTCGATGTCGATCTTGTAGACGAGGCCGAGTTCATAGATGTCGGCCGGAATTTCCGGATCGTAGACCGTCTTCAGCGCCGAGACGATGTCGTCGGTGATGCGCGCCAGTTCGTCGGCCGGAATGGCGGATGCCGAAAAGACACCCTTCCGTCCGGCGCCTCGGTCGTCGCGGTGTCGGTTGTGCTGGCGTCTGTCCATCATCGTCACCCGAAGAATTTCCGCGCCTTTTCCAGCGCTTCGACCAGAATATCGACCTCGGCGCGTGTGTTGTACATGCCGAAGGATGCCCTGCATGTGGAGGTGACGCCGAAGCGTTTCAACAGCGGCTGGGCGCAATGCGTGCCGGCGCGTACGGCAACGCCCTGCCGGTCGATCACCATCGAGACGTCGTGCGCGTGAATGCCTTGCAGTTCGAAGGAGATGATGGCGCCCTTGCCGGGCGCGTCGCCGAAGATGCGCAGCGAGTTGATCGAACGCAGCCGCTCATGCGCATAGGCTTTGAGGTCGGCCTCGTGCGCGGCGATCCGCTCGCGGCCGATCGCTGTCCATGTAGTCGAGCGCAGCGCCCAGGCCGATCGCCTGGACGATCGGCGGCGTGCCGGCCTCGAAGCGATGCGGCGGGTCGTTGTAGGTGACAGTGTCCTCGGTCACTTCGAAGATCATCTCGCCGCCGCCCTGGAAGGGCCGCATGCGCTCCAGCATTTCTTTCTTGCCGTAGAGCACGCCGATGCCGGACGGCCCGTAGACCTTGTGACCGGTGAAGACGAAGAAATCGCAGTCGAGATCCTGCACATCGACCGGCATATGGACGGCGCTCTGGCTGCCGTCGACCAGCACCGGGATGCCGCGTTCATGGGCGATGCGGACGATTTCCTTGATCGGCGTGACAGTGCCCAGCGCGTTCGACATATGGGTGATGGCGACGAGCTTCGTCTTCGGCGTCAGCCGCTTCTCGAATTCCTCGATGTGGAACACGCCGAGATCGTCGACCGGCACCCAGACCAGCTTGGCGCCTTGCCGTTCGCGGATGAAATGCCAAGGCACGATGTTGGAGTGGTGCTCCATGATGGAGAGCACGATCTCGTCGCCCTCGCCGATATTCGGCATGCCGAAACCATAGGCGACCGTGTTGATCGCCGAAGTGGTGTTGGAGGTGAAGACGATATTCTTCGGTGCTGGCGGCATTGAGGAAGCGGCGGACCGTTTCGCGCGCCTTCTCATAGGCATCTGTCGCAGCATTCGAAAGGAAATGCAGACCGCGATGCACATTGGCATATTCGTTGCGATAGGCATGGTCGATCGCATCGAGGACGGCCTGCGGCTTCTGCGCCGAGGCGCCATTGTCGAGATAGACCAACGGCTTGCCGTAGACTTCGCGCGACAGAATCGGGAAGTCGCGGCGGATCGCCTCGACGTCGTAAGTGGTTTGTGCTCGAGCTTCTGGTCCATTTCAGCCTGCCTTCCGGCCCGAACTATCCGTGCGTCCTTCGAGGCTCGCTTCGCTCGCACCTCGGATGAGGATGGTAGCGCGCCCCATCCCAAATCTTGAACTTTGCAGGATTTGGAACGGCTGGCGCCAGCCCTCCTCATCCTAGGTCGAGCCTGCAAACTCCTTGCCAGTCGCTGCGAACCGTCGAGGGCGAGCCTCGAAGGACGCACCAATTACCCATGCGTCGCGAACCAGTTTTCAAGGCGCGCTTCAAGCGCCTCGACGACCGGCTCGATTTCCAGTTCCTCGATAACTTCGGCCAAGAAGGCCTTCACCAGCAGGCCACGCGCCGATCTTCTCGTCGATGCCACGCGCCATCAGGTAGAACAGATGGTTGTGGTCGATCTCCTTGACGGTCGCGCCATGGCCGCAGGCGACATCGTCGGCGAAGATTTCCAGCTCCGGTTTGGTCGAGAATTCGCCGTCATCCGACAGGAGCAGCGTGTTGCAGGCCATCTTGGCGTCGGTCTTCTGGGCGATCTGATGCACATTGATGCGACCTTGGAAAACGCCGCGCGCCTTGCCGGTCACGACGTTGCGGATCAGTTCGCGCGAACCGGTGTGCGGCACCTTGTGGTCGAGCACCATGGTCACGTCGGTGTGGGTGTCACCCGACAGGAGGTTGATTCCGCGCAACTGGAAGTCGGAGCCTTCGCCGGTCGTTGCGACGCGCACTTCCTGGCGCACCAGACTTCCGCCGGCATTCATGAAGAACAAGCGTCAGCCTGGAATCCTTGCCGAGCTCGGCGTTGAACTGGCCGAGATAGGTGGCGTCGTCCGGCTGATCCTGAACGATCAGCCACAGCACTTCGGCGCCTTCGCCAAGCAGGAGATGGCTGACCGAAGTGGAAAGGCCGCGCCCTTCGCCGGTCTGGCGCTCGACGATGGTGACCTTGGCGCCGTCGCCAACGCGGACCGGGAAAGCGGCTGTGCGTCTGGCCGCCAGCCTGGATATTCTGCAGCTCGATCGGCGCCTCGATCTCGGCGCCGGCTTCGATATCGACGAAATAGCCGTCGGCGACAAAGGCGGCGTTCAGCGCGCCGATCGCATCGTCGAGCGCCGCTCGAACTCAGGGCCGGCGCGAAACTGCCGTCGCGAAGCTTTTCCTCGAGCCGCTGGAAGGTCACGCCCTCGACCGACGGCATCTTGTCGGACGACACGCCATTCAGCACCGGCAATACTGCCGAACCTTCGAGCAGCGCATCGACGCTTCTTCACCGTCGCGGCAGCGTCATGCTGCGGCACGGCGGTCAGCAAGCGGCGCAGGTCGGTGTAATGCCAGGCTTCGATGCGCTTGGTCGGCAACCCGGCCTTCAGCAGTCTCCAGCGCGTCGTCGCGCTTGATCGTCACCGCGCCGTCGCCGGGCAGCACCGAAAGGCGGCGGTCGTAGGCCTCGATCAGCGCCGTCTCGGCGTTGGTGCGCTGCGGTTGTGCATGCATGTTCATGGCCGTCACCTATGCCGCCTCGCCGACGACGCCGGCATAGCCGTTGGCTTCGAGATCGAGCGCCAGCGACTTGTCGCCCGACTTGACCACCTGGCCCTTGTAGAGCACGTGCACGCTGTCGGGCACGATGTATTCGAGCAGGCGCTGGTAGTGGGTGATGACGACGATGGCGCGGTCGGGCGAACGCAGCGCGTTGACGCCGTCGGCGACGATCTTCAGCGCGTCGATGTCGAGGCCGGAATCGGTCTCGTCGAGCACGCAGAGTTTCGGCTCCAGAAGCTTCATCTGCAGGATTTCGGCGCGCTTCTTCTCGCCGCCGGAGAAACCGACATTCAGCGGCCGCTTCAGCATCGCCATGTCCATGTTGAGGGAACCCGCGGCATCCTTCACCTGCTTGAGAAGCTCGGGGATCTTCAGCGGCTCCTCGCCGCGCGCCTTGCGCTGCGCGTTCATCGCGACCTTCAGGAACTCCATCGTGGCGACGCCCGGTATTTCCATCGGATACTGGAAGGCGAGGAAGATGCCTGCAGCGGCGCGCTCGGACGGATCCATCTCGAGGATCGACTCGCCATTGTAGAGGATGTCGCCCTCGGTCACTTCATAGTCTTCGCGGCCGGCCAGCACATAGGACAGCGTCGATTTGCCGGAGCCGTTCGGCCCCATGATGGCGGCGACCTCGCCGGCTTTGACCGTCAGGTTCGAGCCCGCGGATGATCTCGGTGCCGTCCTCGGCGATGCGGGCATGCAGGTTTCTTGATTTCAAGCATTTTTTTTTCAATCCGATTCAGATGTGGCGCCCGACTGGCGCCGATTAATCCATGAATTATTCTTACAGCAGGACATCTGCCGTGCATCACCCGACGCAGCCCTCAAGACTGATCCCGATCAGCTTCTGCGCCTCGACGGCGAATTCCATCGGCAGTTCCTGGATGACTTCCTTGACGAAGCCGTTGACGATCAGCGCGATCGCTTCCTCTTCGGGAATACCGCGCTGCATGACGTAGAACTTCTGGTCCTCGGAGATTTTCGAGGTCGTCGCCTCGTGCTCGAACTGGGCGGAAGAGTTCTTCGCCTCGATGTAGGGCACGGTGTGTGCCCCGCATTTGATCGCCGATCAGCAAGCAAGTCGCAATTGGTGAAGTTGCGCGCGTTGGTCGCCTTGCGGTGCGCCGAAACCTGGCCGCGATAGGTGTTCTGCGAGAAGCCGGCGGCGATGCCCTTGGAGATGATGCGGCTCGACTGGTGTTCTTGCCGAGATGGATCATCTTGGTGCCGCTGTCGACCTGCTGATAGCCGTTCGACACGGCGATCGAATAGAACTCGCCGCGGCTGTCGTCGCCGCGCAGGATGCAGGACGGATATTTCCAGGTGATCGCCGAACCGGTCTCGACCTGCGTCCAGGAAATCTTCGAGCGGTCGCCGCGGCAATCGCCGCGCTTGGTGACGAAATTGTAGATGCCGCCCTTGCCCTGCGCGTCGCCCGGATACCAGTTCTGGACGGTCGAGTATTTGATCTCGGCATCGTCGAGCGCGATCAGTTCGACCACGGCGGCATGAAGCTGGTTCTCGTCGCGCTGCGGCGCCGTGCAGCCTTCGAGATAGGAGACGTAGGCGCCCTCTTCCGCGATGATCAGCGTGCGCTCGAACTGGCCGGTGTTCCTCTCGTTCATGCGGAAATAGGTGGAAAGCTCCATCGGGCAGCGCACGCCCTTCGGCACGAAGACGAAGGAGCCGTCGGTGAAAACAGCGGAGTTCAGCGTCGCGTAGAAATTGTCGGTCGTCGGCACGACGGAGCCGAGATATTTCTTCACCAGTTCCGGATGCTCACGGATGGCCTCCGAGATCGAGCAGAAGATGACGCCGGCCTGGGCCAGCTCCTTCTTGAAGGTGGTGACGACGAGACACTGAATCGAACACCGCGTCGACCGCGACGCGGCCGGACTTGTAGACGTTGTCGTTGGCCGTCATCGAGCTCGCCGGCCGGCTGCTTCTGCACGCCGGCCAGGATTTCCTGCTCCTTCAGCGGAATGCCGAGCTTCTCGTAGACCTTCAGCAGTTCCGGATCGACCTCGTCGAGGGATCGCGGGCCGGACTGGTTCTTCGGCGCGGCGTAGTAGTGAATGTCCTGGAAATCGATCTTCGGATAGTCGACGCGCGCCCAGGTCGGCTCTTCCAGCGTCAGCCAGCGGCGGAACGCGCCAAGCCGCCATTCGAGCATCCATTCGGGTTCGTTCTTCTTGGCCGAGATGAAACGGATGGTGTCTTCGGACAGACCCTTCGGGGCCTTGTCCATCTCGATGATCGTCTCAAAACCGTATTTGTACTGGTCCACATCGATCTTGCGGACCTGTTCGATCGTCTCCTGCACAGCAGGCATCAGCGCTCTCCATCCACGCCGGGTTCAAGGCCCGGCAGTTTTCGAACTATGGCACCGCGGTGCGGCGTAAGTTCCATATAGTGCGTTTCGGACCGGAATTCACCGGTCAGCTTGGAAAAACGCACTGCTCCACGAGCCTTTCGGCCCAAACTCTCCGCCGGTCAGGCGGCCTGCGGCTTTCCGGCGCGCCGCGCTACTGATCGTCGGCAAGCGCCGTCGGCGAAAAGCCCGATCTCTTCGTTCGTCGTGGCGCGGCCGATCGAAACGCGCAGCGCGCCCTCGTTATCGCCGCGCCCCATCGCCTTCAGCACATGGCTTGGCCCGACCTTGCCGGACGAACAGGCCGAACCGGCCGAAAGCGCGACGCCGGCGAGGTCGAAGGCGATCTGCATCGTCTCGGCCTTCATGCCGGGAATGGCGAAGAAAGTCGTGTTCGGCAGCCGCTCGGCGCCCGCTGCCGAAAATTTCCGCATCCGGCGCCTGAGCGAGAATCATTTCTTCGATCCGCGTCGCGCATCGCCGCGCACCGCATCCATCTCGCTCGAGCGAAGCCAACGCTTCGCGCGCCGCAGCGCCGAAACCGGCGATCGCGGCAAGATTCTCGGTGCCGGCGCGATGGCCCTTTTCCTGTCCGCCGCCGCTGACCAGCGGCTTCGGCATCAACAGGTCGGCCGCGCCAACAATGGCGCCGGCCCCTTTCGGGCCGCCGATCTTGTGCGACGAAATAATCAGGAAATCGGCATAACCCTCTGCAATATCGAGCGGAATACGCCCAGCAGCCTGCACCGCGTCGAGCACCAGAACGCCGCCTGCGGCCTTGACCAACGCGCCGATCTCGCGCACCGGCTGGATCGACGCCGGTTTCGTTGTTGGCGAAATGGATCGCGACCAGCGGCAGGCCGTCGCTCGCCGTCGTGCCGCTGCAAGGCGGCGCGCAGCGCATCGAGGTCGACAACGCCATGCGCGGTCGACGCCGATCGTCTCGACCTGTTCGCGCGGGAAACGTCCGCCGCCCAGAATGCAGGGGTGGTCGGCAGCGGAAACATAGAGCCGCGCCATGCGCGCCGTGCCGCGGCCCATCTGCCAGTCGGGCGTCAACAGCGTCGAGGCGGCTTCCGTTGCCCCCGAGGTGAAGACGACGTGCTCCGGCTTGGCGTTGACGAGCGCGGCGACACTGCGCCGCGCTTCCTCGATCAAGCGGCGCGCGGCGCGACCTTCGCTATGCACCGAGGATGGATTGGCGTCGGCATCGAGCGCAGCAAGCATCGCCGCCCGCGCCGCAGGCAGCAGCGGGGCGCTTGCATTGTAGTCGAGATAGGCGCGGCGTGCGGCCATTTCCTAGCGATTTGCCCTGTCAATTCCCATTTGCGGGCGATCTGGCGTTATTTCCTTGAAATTACAAGGTCAGCCGTCCTATTTACCCGCTTCATCAAAAGGGTGGTTCGGCCACCAGTTTTGAACAATTCTAAAGTAGCTTCTATGGAGCCGGCTGCGGCGCGTCAAGGCCGGAGAGATGGATTTCCGCCACCGGCGGCATCGAGCTTCCATAGCAACCGGAGTATTTTATGCCCGAGGTCATTTTTGCCGGTCCGGCCGGTCGTCTCGAAGGCCGTTACCAGCCTTCCAAGGAGAAGAACGCGCCGATCGCCATCGTGCTGCACCCGCACCCGCAATTCGGCGGGACGATGAACAACAAGATCGTCTACGACCTCTTCTACATGTTCCAGAAGCGCAATTTCACGACATTGCGCTTCAATTTCCGCTCGATCGGCCGCAGCCAGGGCGAATTCGACCACGGCACCGGCGAACTGTCGGACGCCGCCGCCGCGCTCGACTGGATCCAGTCGCTGCATCCGGATTCCAAGAGCTGCTGGGTGGCCGGCTATTCGTTCGGCGCCTGGATCGGCATGCAGCTTCTGATGCGCCGCCCGGAGATCGAGGGCTTCATTTCGATCGCGCCGCAGCCCAACATCTATGATTTCTCGTTCCTGGCGCCTTGCCCGTCCTCGGGCCTGATCATCCATGGCGACGCCGACAAGGTGGCGCCGCCGAAGGATGTGCAAGGGCTGGTCGACAAGCTGCACACCCAGAAGGGCATCACCATCACCCAGAAGACGCTGCCCGGCGCCAACCATTTCTTCACCAATGAATGCGGAGCTGCTGATCGAGGAATGCTCCGACTATCTCGACCGGCGGCTGGCTGGCGAGCTTGTCGGACCCGCGACCGAAGCGGCTGAGATAAGAACATCCAGGAGGCACGGCATGTACCAGCCTCCCCATTTCATCGAGACCCGGCTGGACGTCCTGCATGCGCTGATCCGCGCGCATCCGCTCGGCTTGCTGATCTCGAACGGATCGGAAGGCCCGGTCGCCAATCCGCTGCCGTTTCTGCTCGACGCCGGCGTGCAGCCGCACGGCCGGCTGCGCGCCCATCTCGCCAAGGCAAATCCGCAATGGCGAGCTGATCGCCGACAATCCCGACGCGCCGGTGCTGGCCGTCTTCCAGGGCGCCGACACGCTATGTGACGCCGTCCTGGTACGAGACCAAGCGCGAAACCGGCAAGGTCGTGCCGACCTGGAACTATGCCATCGTGCAGGTTCGCGGGCGTGCCAGGATCATCGACGACACGCGAATGGCTTGCCGGACAGATCGCCGAACTGACTGCGACGCATGAAGCCGAACGCGCGGAGCCCTGGAAAGTGACCGATGCTCCCGACGCTTTCATCGAGGCGCAGATCAAGGGCATAATCGGCCTGGAGATCGAGATCGCCGAGATTTCCGGCAAGTGGAAAGTCAGCCAGAACCGCCCGGTCGCGGACCGCGCCGGCGTGGCCGAGGGGCTCGACGCGAATGGCGATGCACCTGCCGCCGAGATGGCGAATCTCGTGCGCGCGTTTGGCGGGCTGGGAAGCAGTTAGCGCTTAGCCGCCGCTCATTTCATATCCACACGGCCCATCGAATAAACGTGGCACATCAATTCGCCCATCGGGCCGGTGCGATCATAGCGCATGCCGATTTTTTCCAGCACTTTCAGAGACGCGGCATTGTCGACATGTGCGAATGCGATGAAGTGCTCGCAAATTTGCAGCCGGAAAAAATGCCGAGCGAGGGCGCCCGCGATCTCGGTAGCGTAGCCTTGTCCCCAGAACGCCGGCGCGAGCGAATAACCCAGTTCGAATTGATCTGTTTCGGCAAACAGGGAAAAACCGGCACGACCCACGAACTGCTCGTTATCGCGCCGCAACAGCCTCAGCTTCGCAACGCCGTGCTGGTGGAAATCGCGCATCCAGCCAGTCATACGGTCCATCGCTTCGTCGCGGGTCCACGGTTTGCCGCTGCGTGAAAGATAGCGTGAGACGTCTGGGCGCGAATGCAGCCAGACAAGATCGTTCAGATCCTCGTCACGCCAGGTACGAAGCAACAGACGGTCGGTCTGCAAAACAGTCTCTTCAGTCATACCGCTCCCTCGAAGCACCGCAAACGCCGATCCCGGATTGGCTTGCACTCCCCGGGCGGCTGCATCAAGACAGGTAGTTGTTGCCGGAAATTCCGCGCAACCCTCTCATTGAGGCAATCTCGCAAATCGACGTCATTTTGCCTGCCGTTCTTGTGATTCCCCGGTCGCGGATGCTAAAGGCGCGCGTTCACCTACCGGGAAAAGAAAATGTCCGCCTTCAAGTCCGATTTCCTGCGCACGCTCTCCGAGCGCGGCTTCATCCACCAGATTTCCGATGAAACCGGCCTCGACGAGCTTTTCGCCAAGGAACCCGTGACCGCCTATGTCGGCTATCGACGCGACGGCAACGAGCCTTCATATCGGCAACCTGATCTCAGTCACGATGCTGTACTGGCTGCAGGAGACCGGTCATCGCCCGATCGCGCTGATGGGTGGCGGCACGTCGATGATCGGCGACCCGTCCTTTCGGACGAGCAGCGCAAGCTGCTCACGCCTGCGAGCAATCGAAGACAACATCGAGGGCATCAACGCAATCTTTGCGCCGCATCCTGCGTTTCGGCGACGGCCCGAACGACGCCATCATGGTCAACAATGCCGACTGGCTGTTGCAGTTGAACTATATCGAGTTCCTGCGCGATGTCGGCCGTCACTTTTCCGTCAACCGCATGCTGTCATTCGACAGCGTGAAACTGAGGCTCGACCGCGAGCAGTCGCTTTCTTTCCTCGAATTCAACTACATGATCTTGCAGGGCTACGACTTCGTCGAACTCAATCGGCGTTATGGTTGCCGGCTGCAGATGGGCGGTTCCGACCAGTGGGGCAACATCGTCAACGGCATCGATCTCGGCCATCGCATGGGCACGCCGCAGCTCTATGCGCTGACGACCCCGCTGCTGACCACCTCTTCGGGCGCAAAGATGGGCAAATCCGCCATCGGGCGCCGTTTGGCTGAATGGTGATGTTTTAGCCCGTATGATTTCTGGCAATATTGGCGCAATACCGAGGACGCCGATGTCGAGCGCTTCCTGAAGATCTTCACGCGCGCTGCCACTTGACGAGATCGCCAGGCTCGCCGCTCTCGGCGGCTCCGAAATCAACGACGCCAAGAAAGTTCTGGCGACTGAGGTGACGGCCATCGTTGCATGGCCGCGAGGCGGCGGAAGAAGCAGCCGAGACCGCGCGCAAGACCTTCGAGGAAGGCGCTCTCGCCGACACCTTGCCGACCGTTGAAGTGGCCCAGTCGTCGCTCGAAGCGGGGACCGGCATCCTATCGCTTTTCGTCACCGCGGGTCTCGCCGCTTCGAACGGCGAAGCGCGGCGGCATGTACAGGGTGGAGCGGTGCGCATCAACGACGAGCCTGTATCAGACGAACGGCGTGCGGTGACCATCGCCGACCTAACTCAGGAAGGCGTGATCAAGCTGTCGCTCGGGAAGAAAAAACACATTCTCGTGCGGCCGGTGTAACCGTGCGAGCTTCCGTTTAACGAACGCCCAAAAAAGCCGACGACCTGAAAGGCTGCCCTATCGAAACTCGAAAATCGACCTGAAAATACCGGGCGCAATCACCGATAGCGGATTGATCTGCAGCTCCGGCGACTTCGCGTTGCCGGAGAGCTTGTAGGTCACGCCGATCAGGCCGCGGTCGCGGCCATTGCCGAGCAACATGCCGACGAACGGCAGTTCGCCGAACAGGCGGTTGAGCCCATAGGCCGGCATGAAGGTGCCGGTCATCGCCATCCTGCCGCGCGTGTCGTAGAGCGTCCCCTGGAACGTCGTGCCGATCAACGGTCCGCGCAAAACGCCGTCTTCAGCGTCAGATAGCCATCGCCCTTCTCATGCGTAGCAAAGCCGCGCTCGAACTGGACCCGCGACGTATCGATGTCGCGCTTCACCGCCTCGTTCAGGCTGCGGTTATCGCCCTGCGGCGCGGTCGAGACGATCGACTAAGTTTCGGTTCGTCGACAACCCAGAAATCGTGGTATCCACTTGGCCTTTCAGTGCGCCATTCGCGCTGCCGGCAAGGGTCAGGTTTATCGCGCCGCCTTGCATGTGCTCATAGATGTCGAGGAAACGCAGGATGGCGCCAGCATCCGGCGATTGCATCTCCATGGTGCGCCGGTTGCCTTCCGTGGCATTCTTCATGGTGATCGTAGCACCGGACTTCGTCACGCCGGAAACAGTGAGACCAAGCACCTTGCCGCCGACACCGCTGTAGTCGAGCTTGACGTTGGAGAGCTGTTCGCCGTGAAAGCCGATCAGCGTGTCCACGTCTGCGTCGAGACTGACGGGAACGGGCGCGGAGCCGGATCCCCGATCCAGTCGCCTTGTCCGCATCGGCAGTGAACTGCTTGATGATGGCACGCGCATCGAGCGCATTGCCCTTGATATCCACCGCATAACCCTTGCCTGACCGCTTGATCGCGAGCGTGACGTCGTCATCGCGGTTGAGCTTGATCTTGTCGAAGCGCGCGCTCGAAAGCTCGCCCTTGCTGAGCGTGATTTCGCCCTCGATAGCAAAACTCTTGCCCGACAGGTTGAAGTCGGACAGATCGCTGGTTTCGTCCGTCTTGTCGAGGGTAAACGTCTACTTCGCCTGGAACGCCCGAGCCTTTGCTCCAGCCGGCCCAAGGGATGTTCAGCTTGGCGTTCGTCAGATCCGCGACGATCTCCTGCGTCTTGTCCGATCCCGAGTTGAAGGCGACCCTCACCTCACCGGACAGCATCGTGCCGAGACCCGGGATCAACGCCTCGCGCGCTTTGTCGTTCAGCACGACGGTAATGTTGCGTTCCCGCTCCAGCCCGCGATCGTTCAGCGGCTCGATCAGCGCGATTTCGGCCGGCGCGCCGTTCAACTTGGCCTTCGCGTCTATCACCGCCTTGGCCGGGTCGATCATGATCGTGCCGTTGGCTTCCGTAACAGTCTGCCCGTCGAAAGGCTTGGCGACCGAAAGATTCTGGTAGTCGAGAGCTACCAGCCAGTCGAGCTGTTCGGCATCGATGCCGTTCTGAAGGGGGATGTCGGCCTTCACGTGGCCTTTTACCGTACCTGCGGTGAATTCCTCGGGCAGCAGGCCGACATGCCGCATGGCGTTGATCGGCTCATAGGAGGCGAGTTCCGCGACCGCCGCGGCATCGCCCTCGATATCGATGTCGAGATCGCCGACGAGCGGCGGCCGGTTGGCGTTGCGGATCAGCAATTTGCCGTTGCCTGCGGCGACAGTGCGGCCGCTCGCCATGAAAACGTGCCGGAAGAGAGCGCGATATCGAGATCGTTGCCGTGGAAATCGATCGTGCCATCGGCGTCGCGCATCGGCGGGATGCCGCCTGTCACGTTGAACGCGTTTCTCGGACGTTGAATTTGCCGAAAACTTCGTCGCGGTTGAGCGCAATACCGTTGCCGATGCGGCCGACCGCAACGCGGTACTGGAAATTGCTGTCGACGACGCGGCCGCCATAAAGGTTGTTCAGCACCCAGTGCCGGGCGCCACGGCCGGCGAACCACGGCCACAGCTGTTTAACATGGCCGACGGACATGTCCGGAACGGTGATCGCAAGAAAAATGCCAGGCGCCTTTCCCTCGAGCGAATTCCAGCGATCCGGTGCCCAGCAATTCGCCGGAGTTGGTTCGGATACCAAGTTGATCTGCGGTCAGCCGGTGATTGAGAGGTTCATAATTGCCGGATATCCGCGCCAGAAATTCGAGCGCGGGTTCCGGTGAATCGCCGGGCGAAACGGTCGAGCCATCACTGACGAGCTCATAGCGGTAACTTCCGCCGCCACGACCATCTTCGGTTTTCGGCATCGGGCCAATGGCGCCATGGAAATTGAATCGGGACCGACCGGTCGCAGAACGAAAGATGCTGGATCTCGACCTTGGCCGAGCCTTCCTGGAGCGAGCAGTGCGACATCCAAGTCGCCGACGATCTCGCCCGCGTATGAAGATCGAGCACTGCTTGCTGCCAGCTTGACGTTCGCCGACAGACGGGAAGCTTCCCCGCCAATTCCCTCTGCACCAATCACGGACGCCTCCGACCGGCCAATTCGGTTTCCTGACGCCTCCGATGCCGCAACTTGCAGGCCCTCGCGTGCCGGGGCCGCGGATTGCGCCTGCACGTCCGGCACGGAGAGCATTCAGATCGACATCGGAGATCCGCCGCGAAAGGGTATCGCGCGAGGCAGTTCCCTCGATTGAAACCGCACGCCCGTCGATCGACGGCCTGCGCCGCGATCGAAAGTTCGCCATTCGACTCTCTGGTCCAGCTTGCGCGCTGGAGATCAGCACACTGCGCATCCGGCCGCCTTCCGGAAGCAAAATCTCGACATTGTCGAGTTCGATGCGACGCGTCGACCCGAGCTCCATTGTGTCGAACGCCCGATGAAGACTGCCGAACAGGAGTTCGACGACCCGATCGGGATCGATCAGTTCTTCATCATTGAGAAGCGCCGCCTTCCAATCCGGCCCGTCGCGCGACGGCAGCGCGGCGGCGATGATCCGCGCATCGCTGATGGACGCGCTTCCAAGCCGCACCTGACCCGACATCAGCGGCCAAAAACGCACGCCGAAACGCACCAGCCCGGCGTCCAGCATGGTTTCGCCGTCGGCAGGTTTGGCGAATTTCACGTCGTGAACTTCGAGCGCAACAAATCGCGAAGGATCAAGCGACAGGTTCACGGGCCCAACGTTTGCTGCCACGTCGACCCCGGCAAAGCGCTGGATCGCCGCTTCCGCCTCCTGACGCAGCCTGTCGCTGCCAAGCCCGTCGTCCCGATCAAAAAGACGGCGCAGACGGCGAGCAGCAGAAAACCTCCGACTGCGAGCACACCCGATGGCGAAGCCACGCAGAATTTTCGAAGGAACGGAGCGCCCGCACAGAAGGTGGTCCTGACCTTCCGCCGAGGGAAATTTGGTCAAAGACGTTATATCTTCCCGCCGGAACCTTATCTTCTCGTGTTTGTGAACCTTTTGGTTCAAAAGTTTTCCTGCCGTTTCAATTCGATTATGGACGAATCCGGGACCAGCATATATCCCGGTTCAGGCTCACGTAACTAGAAACAAGGGCATCGACATGACCGAGCTTCAGGCTGGACAGAAAGCACCGGACATCGATCTTCCCACGGATACTGGCAACCATCTGCGCCTCAGGGAACTCGCCGGCAAACCTGTCGTGCTCTATTTCTATCCTCAGGACGATACCGAAACCTGCACAGCCGAAGCAATCGAGTTCTCCCGGCTGAAGCCTGAATTCGACAACGCCGGAGCGACAGTCATCGGGATCTCGCCCGATAGCCTCAACAAGCATGGCAAATTCAGGGCCAAATACAAACTCGTCGGTCGATTTGGCCGCCGACGAAGACCGTAAGGCGATCGAGGCCTACGGGGTCTGGGTGGAGAAGACTCATGTTCGGCCGCAAGTACATGGGCGTCGAACGGTCGACGTTTCTGATCGGACCGGACGGCAAAATAGCCAAAATCTGGCGCAAGGTGCGCGTCAAGGGCCATGCCGACGCAGTGCTTTCGGCGGTGCGGGCGCTTTAAGCACCGACGCCGTTTTCGAACTAAATCGATCGGTTCCGTAGTCACACGCATCCAATACGATGCGGAACCCTTTCACCCAGGCGACGTTTCCTTCTCACAACAGAGAGGAGAACAAGATGCTTCGTGGAGTTATTCTTTGGATGCTTGGTATTCCGATTCCGATCATCATTCTGTTGTGGCTTTTTCTTGACTAAGCGCGCCCATAGCACGATTGGGCGGCGCTAAAATTCCAGTTTATTGTTCTGCGATCACCACGCCCGACTCCTCCCGGCGAGGTTTTGCTACGCCCAGTTGCATACCTGGGCGGCAGTCCGGAACGTAACACGTAGCGAGTTGCGGTTGCATTTTGCGGCTTTGCACGCTCGCCTCAAGCCTTTGTTAACCCTAACAATGTGTAATTAACCATGTCGGTGGTGCTCCCCTGCATGGAAGTATTAGTCCCGTGGCACATTCTGGTCGGTCAGCAATATTCGGCAGACGCAAGGCACCTCACACAATCATCATCGCACGCGGCGACGAGATACGGCATTTCACCGTTCGTCCCTGGCTCGTTGCTTTCGCGGGCTCGGCGGTTGCAGCCATCGCGGTCGGGTACCTGCTGGCGACTTCCTACCTCGTCTTGCGCGATGACCTGCTCGGCGCGACCGCCGCACGGCAGGCGCGCATGCAGCAGGCCTATGAAGATCGAATTTCCGCCCTTCGCGCGCAAGTTGACCGCATCACCAGCCGACAGTTGCTCGATCAGCAGCTGATGGAGAGCAAGGTGAGCGAGTTGCTCGAACGGCAATCTCAGCTTTCGCAGCGCCACGGTCGGATCGGCCCGATGCTCGACCGCGCCGAAGCGGCGAGCAAAGCGTTGCCTGCCGCCGCTCCCATACCCGACGAGAAACCCGATATCCGCGCAGCATTGCCGGCTACAACCGATGCGTTGACGACAGCCTATGCTTCGGCGAACGGCCTCCGGGCGACGCCGCGGCTACTCCATTCTCGTTCTGGTCGCCAAGAGCTGCCATTTCCGCCGAAACGCCGGCAGATCATGCCGACAAGCTGTTCGTGGCCATCAACCAGTCGCTGCGCAGTATCGAGAACGAGCAACTCGTGCGCATCAACTCGCTGGCCGAAAATGCATATCAGACCGCCGACACGATCAAGGAAGCGCTCGAAACGGCTGGGCTTCCGGTCGACCTCGACTATGGCAAGGATGCAACCGGCGGCCCGTTGATCGCCGTCGACAATGCGACGATTTTCGAGACAAGGGTCAAGGAGCTCGACGAGGCGCTCGACGCACTCGATGCCGTTAAGAGCAAGGCTCGCAAATTGCCGATCGCCAATCCTGCTCCCGGTCTCCCCATAACAAGTACGTTCGGCGTTCGCCGCGATCCGATCCTGGGCATGCCGGCGCTCCATTCGGGGATGGATTTCCGTGCTCCGACAGGAACCGATGTATGCGCACGGCTCCGGGCACAGTCGTCAAGGCCGGGCGCAACGGCGGCTACGGCCGAATGGTTGAAGTCGATCATGCCAACGGGTTTTCAACGCGATACGCCCATTTGAGCCGAATTCGCGTGAAGGTCGGCCAGGCGGTCAACGCCGGTGACATTGTCGGCAAATCCGGCAGCACGGGCCGCTCGACCGGACCGCATCTGCATTATGAGGTGCGACGCAATGGCGACGCCATCGACCCGCTGCGTTTTCTCAAGGCTGGCGGGAAGGTCATCCAGTATCTTTGAACGAAATCGCCTGCAGTCCGGCCCTTCTCAAAAACCGAGGACCAGCCCGAACACCAGGACGGCCTCGGACGCTACTATGCCAACCAGGACCTTTTTGCCCAGCCCCAGATAGGCAACAAATCCGATCGTGGCGGCGCCAAGGCGCAGCCAAAGCGGTGTCGCGGCAAGAGCTCCGCTTGGAAACACGATGAGATTGCCGATGACGGCCGCGACCAACGCGGTGGCAATCGTGCGCACCAGGACGAGAAGGTCGAGAGTCTTCCGAAATGCGGCCGCCGAGATAGACGCCGAGGAACCGCCAGGCATCAGTCGCCAGCCAGCCGGCGACGAGGATGAACAGGAACGGCCACCACCAGGTGTCGATAGCCTCGAAGGTCATCTCGCTCCCCTCCGCCGCCAGCCGGTGAAAGCCGTAGGCAGCAAAGCCACCGATCAGGCCCGCGGCGAGCAGATCGAACTCCGGAGCAACCATATGGAACAACGGGCCGAGAACGAGGCCGATAAGCATAGCCACATGCCCTGCCCGCTCACGCGCCGAACCCCAGAGCGAGGTCAAGAAATACATCGGCGTAAGCAGGAACAGCGCTGCCGAGGCTGCCGGCGGCAAGCTTCCGCGCGGCGAGATAGACGACCGCCACGACGACCATGTTGGCGATCACCAGCGTCGAACCAAGCCCCGCGTAATAGCTCGTGCGCATCTCGCGCGGGACGTGCCGCAAATTCTCCATCGCGATCACCCAGGAGGTGACGGCGACGAAATGCGACAGGAGATAGAGGACCCATCTGCGGCGTGCGCGGTCCTCGCATTTCCGGCACGAGAGCGACAACCATCGGCATCAGCCGCACCGACGAGAGAGCGACCGCAAAGGTCGCGGCGGCAAGCGAATTGCCGGACAGGATGGCGCCGACCAGCACGACTTTGGCCGGCAGAGCCCAGACGACGCCCGTCATGAAGACAGCTTCGGCGAGCGTCAGCCCGGCTTCCCTGGCGAGGCCGGCGAATCCAACAAAGGCGCTGGTCAGGATAAGGCCGGGAACTGAAAACGATGCACGCACTCCGCGCAGATACCAGGTGCGGCGGCCGGCAGCGTCTGCTGGGTTCTTCTCGGGCAAGTCGTCGGTCATGCGGCTTGCCGCCTAGCACAGGCGGTTTGGCGAGGCGACCCCAAGCTCAACGTTCTTCGACCATTGGACCAACGAAAAGGCGCGCCGCTTGCGAAGCGACGCGCCCGGTAACTGCAGTTGTTGTTCGTCAGTTCTTGCGCGGCAGTTGCGGCACCAGGCTGCGCTTGCCGCCATCCTTGCCGGACGACGCATCCTTCGGCTTCGCCGGCGATTGCCTTTTTTGCAGCGGCTTTCTTCGCGACAGACTTGCGGGGAGCCGGATCCTTCTTCGGCTCTTCCTTCTTCGGCTTCACCGGCACCTCGTCGGCGAGCAATTCGAGCTTCAGGCCGGTCTCGCCGGTTTCCTTCTTCTCGACCGTCACTTTGACCGTGCCGCCCTTCTTCAGCTTGCCGAACAGCACTTCTTCGGCCAGCGGCTTCTTGATGTGCTCCTGGATGACGCGGCCAAGCGGCCGCGCGCCCATGCGCTCGTCGTAACCCTTGTCGGCAAGCCAGGCGATGGCTTCCGGCGACAGGTCGAAGGTGACGCCACGCTCGGAAAGCTGCGCTTCGAGCTGCATGACGAACTTCTGCACCACCTGATGCACGACCGGAACCGGCAGCGAGCCGAACGGGATGATCGCGTCGAGACGGTTGCGGAACTCCGGCGTGAACAGCCGGTTGATCGCCTCGACATCGTCGCCTTCGCGCTTGGTCGAGCCGAAGCCGATCGCCGCGCGCTGTGCATCCGACGCACCCGCGTTGGTCGTCATGATCAGGATCACATTGCGGAAGTCGATCTGCTTGCCGTTGTGATCGGTCAACTTGCCGTGGTCCATGACCTGCAACAGGATGTTGAATAGGTCCGGGATGCGCCTTTTCGACCTCGTCGAGCAGCAGCACGCAATGCGGATGCTGGTCGACGCCATCGGTCAGCAGGCCACCTTGGTCAAAGCCGACATAGCCGGGAGGCGCGCCGATCAGACGGCTGACAGTGTGGCGCTCCATGTACTCCGACATGTCGAAGCGCAGGAGTTCGACACCGAGCGAAGCAGCAAGTTGCTTGGCCACTTCGGTCTTGCCGACGCCGGTGGGGCCCGAGAACAGGTAGGAGCCGATCGGCTTCTCAGGTTCGCGAAGCCCGGCACGCGCGAGCTTGATCGCCGAGGACAGCGCGGTGATCGCCGTATCCTGGCCGTAGACGACGCGCTTCAGTTCGACTCTCGAGACCGGCAAGCACCTTCTCGTCATCGGCCGAAACCGTCTTCGGCGGGATACGCGCCATGGTCGCAACAGTTGCCTCGATCTCCTTGACGCTGATCGTCTTCTTGCGTTTCGGCTCGGGCAACAGCATCTGCGAAGCGCCGGTCTCGTCGATCACATCGATCGCCTTGTCGGGCAGCTTGCGGTCGTTGATGTAGCGTGCCGAAAGCTCCACCGCCGCCTTGATGGCGTCGTTGGTGTACCGCACCTTGTGGAACTCCTCGAAATAGGGCTTCAGCCCCTTCATGATGGCGATCGCGTCATCCACCGTCGGCTCGTTCACATCGATCTTCTGGAAACCGGCGCACCAGCGCTCGATCCTTCTCGAAGAACTGGCGGAACTCCTTGTAAGTCGTTGATCCAATGCAACGAATGTTCCCCGACGAAAGCGCCGGCTTGAGCAGATTGGATGCATCCATCGCGCCGCCGGACGTTGCACCGGCGCCGATGACGGTGTGGATCTCGTCGATGAACAGGATGGCGCCCGGATAGTCCTCGAGTTCCTTGACGACCTGCTTCAGCCGCTCCTCGAAATCGCCGCGATAGCGGGTGCCGGCCAGAAGCGTGCCCATGTCGAGCGCGAAGATGGTGGCGTCGGCGAGCACTTCCGGCACTTCGCCCTCGACGATGCGCTTGGCCAGGCCCTCGGCGATCGCCGTCTTGCCGACGCCGGGATCGCCGACATAGAGCGGGTTGTTCTTGGAACGGCGGCAGAGCACCTGGATGGTGCGGTTGATCTCGAACTCGCGGCCGATCAGCGGGTCGATGCGGCCGGCCTTCGCCTTCTTGTTGAGATCGACGCAGTAGGCGGTCAGCGCATCCTGCTGCTGCTTCTTCTTGCCGCCCTCTTCCGAGGAATCGCCACCGGACGAACCGGGCTGGTCGTCTTCGGCGCCGCGCGGCGCGCGCGTTTCGCTGGCGCCGGGGCGCTTGGCGATGCCGTGCGAGATGTAGTTGACCGCGTCGTAGCGGGTCATCTGCTGTTCCTGCAGGAAATAGGCGGCATGGCTCTCGCGCTCGGCGAAGATCGCGACGAGCACGTTGGCGCCGGACACTTCCTCGCGACCGGAGGACTGGACATGGATCACCGCCCGCTGGATGACGCGTTGGAAAGCCGGCGGTCGGCTTGGAATCCTCGTCGTAACCGGTGACGAGATTGTCGAGCTCGGTATCGATGTAGGTGAGAACGGTCTGTTTGAGATCGTCGAGATCGACGTTGCAGGCACGCATGACGGCCGCGGCATCGCCGTCGTCGATCAGCGCCAGAAGCAGATGTTCAAGCGTCGCGTATTCATGATGACGCTCATTGGCAAGAGTCAGCGCCTGATGCAGCGCCTTTTCTAGGCCTTGCGAGAAAGCCGGCATTTTACCTCACTTCTTCTCCATCACGCATTGCAGCGGATGCTGGTGCTGACGGGCGAAATCCATGACCTGGGACACTTTGGTCTCGGCCACTTCGAATGTATAGACCCCGCATTCGCCCACTCCGTGGTTGTGGACATGGAGCATGATGCGGGTCGCGGCCTCGCGGTCCTTCTGGAAAAAACGCTCCAGTACATGAACCACGAATTCCATCGGCGTGTAGTCGTCGTTGAGGATGAGAACGCGATAAAGGCTCGGCTTCTTGGTCTTCGGTTTGGTGCGCGTGATGACAGCGGTGCCGCGGCCGGGGCCGTTGCCGCCTTCATCGCCATTCTGCATTCGTGCCGCGCCGTTGCGCATGGCATCCCCACCGATGATCAAGCGTTCCTTCCTCTCGTCACAACCTCATGAGCTGCGACATGTAGGTACTCACCAAGAGATTTTAAGGCCTTCTTTTGCGCTGACAATATGGCCTGTAGCGGCAAAGCCCAGTGTTTTGGCGCAATCGTGAACGAGAGTGCGATTAAAGGCATGAAAAAACCCGGCTGCGAGACGCAGCCGGGTTGGCCAGCGGATCAAAGGACCCGCTCCCCCGCCAATTTCTAGACAGATTATTTCGCCTTGGCGACAATCAATTCGAAGGGCTTGTAGGCGTCCTTGGCGACTTCGGCATAGAGTTCGCCGATCTTGGTCGCCTGGGCAACGAAGCCCTCATAGGCTGTCTTGGCATAGTCGGTCTGGATCTCGATCGCCTTTTCGAGCGACTTCGCGGCGACCAGCTTCTCGAGCGCGGCGCTGCCGGTCTCGAACGACTTCTTGGTGTATTCGGTCGCCTCGACGGCAATCGCCTGGAGGCCCTTCGACAGCGAGGCAAAGCTCTTCAGGCCGGTATCGACGAATTCCTTGCCGAATTTGCCGGCATCTTCAAACGTCTGCGTCATGCGCATGTCCCTTTTCAAAGTGGGATGGTCAGCACATCATTGTGCGATGCAATTTCAATATTGTGCAATGCACAAAAAGTCAATGTCGCGGCGGCGGCAACCCGCTCCAGCTTCCTCGACGGAACCCAGGATTGAATCAATTGCGCGTAAAGCTCGAATGAAATTATGAACGCGGCGGTTACCATAAACGGATTGGTAACGCCGATCGCCTACGGTCTTCTGGATGGGAGGCAGGAACCTTTGCCGCCTCTGGGTGCAGTAAGAATTCAAAGGAAATAGCAGTGCGTCAGGCGTGGGCAAACTTTCCGGTCATCTCGACATCTCCCTTCAAATCACTTCTCGCCGGCATTGTCGCGGTCGCAATGACGCTTGCGGCCGTGGATGCGTCCATTGCCGCGTCGAAAGCATCCTCGTCAAAATATGCGGCCATCGTGGTCGATGCGAACACCGGCAAGACGCTGTTTTCGGCGAATGCCGACGCGCCGCGCTATCCGGCTTCGCTGACCAAGATGATGACGCTCTACATGGTGTTCGAGGCGCTCAACAGCGGCAAGCTGACACTTTCCAGCCGGGTTCCTTTTTCGGCCCAGGCAGCGAGCCGAGCCGCCGACGAAACTCGGCGTGAAGGCCGGCAATTCGATCACGGTCGAAACCGCGATCTATTCAATGATAACGAAGTCGGCCAATGACAGCGCCACCGCGGTCGGCGAACTGCTCGGCGGCTCGCAGCAGAATTTCGCGCGCATGATGACATCGAAGGCCCGCCGCCTCGGCATGAGCGGCACTACGTTCCAGAACGCCCATGGTTTGCCGAACCCCGCACAGAAGACAACAGCGCGCGACATGGCGGTGCTCGGCATCGCGCTGAGGGAACATTTTCCGCGCTACTACAAGTTCTTTTCGACGCGCTCCTTCCAGTACGGGCGCAAACGTATCAACGGCCATAACCGCCTGCTTGGACGCATCAAGGGCGTCGACGGCATCAAGACCGGTTACACGCGGGCTTCCGGCTTCAATCTTGCCTCGTCTGTCTCCGATGGCGACCGTCGCATCGTGGCCGTCGTCCTGGGCGGCCAGTCCGGCCGCGCCCGCGACGCCCAGATGGCCGAACTCATCAGGAAATATCTGCCGAAGGCATCGACCCGCGGCGGCGGCGCGTTGATCGCCAAGGGCGGAGATTCGCCGATCGCAGCGATCGCTTCCGCCATCCTCCCGAAACGCAATGCGCCGACCCCCGACATCCGGCCGAAGAGCGATGTGATCGTCGCGCTCAGCGAAGAGGAGGTGCTGGAGGCCGAAAGCCAGCAGATGGCGGAACAGGAAACCGTGGTGGAGGAAACATCCGCGCCGGTTGTCCAGGCCTATGCCGAACCGACGCCACGCCCGAAAGCGGAGGTCGATCCGATCCGCACCGCTTCCACCGCGCCCGAAGGTTGGGCCATCCAGGTAGCATCCTCGCCCAGCGAAGCCGAAGCCAAGGGCTTTCTCGCCAAGACAACCAAGCAGGCCCCCAAAGCCATCGCCTCCGCGTCGCCGTTCACGGTTCCGTTCGAGAAAGGCGGCACGACCTATTATCGCGCCCGGTTCGGCGGCTTTGAAACGAAGACCGCTGCCTGGAACGCCTGCAGCGCGCTCAAGAAAAAGAAGATCGCGTGCTACGCGGTCCAGCAATAGGGAAGGCCATCCCGATCGAATCTCCCGGAAATGTGACGGTGTCGAAGGAGAGTTAGTTGTGATCAGAGAGAAGGATGTCCTTGGCTTCGTTGATACGCGTCGCCAGGAAAGAGGAGCCGCCGAGATCGGGGTGCAGGCGCTGCATCAGGCGGCGATGCGCCTTGCGGACCTCCGCCGCAGTGGCACCCGTCTCAAGACCAAGGATCTTGTAGGCTTCCTCCTTAGTCATGGCGCCCGTACCTGGCGCAACACCTTGCCCGTCGCCGTCATCCGCCTTCGCGTTTTCTCGCCAGACGGGAAACCGGCTGTCAAGATAGGTCTCAAGTAACTGCCTGCTCTCGGAATCCGAGAACAATTCTCGCAGCAGTTCCACCAGTTCGTTTTGAGACATCGTGCCCAGCGTGCGGCCCTCGTGCTTGCCGGCGAGCACCACCCCTTCCAACGCGCCGCTGTCGTGATCGAGTTCCATTTCGAGCGCCGCCGTCCTGTACCGTCGAGCGCTTACCGGGAGTCTTTCGGGTGGCGCGGCTCCCTCTGCTCGACGCGTACCAGGCGGCCGCGCCCGACAAAAGCATGCCGCCGATCCCCGCCCTGCCGGTAACCAGAAGAAGCCCACCGGCAATTGCCAGCAGGATCGGTCCGCTGATGCGCAGAGTTTCCGCCAGGCGCGCCGGATTGGTGCGAAGGAACGCCATACCGATCACGAGGATCGCAAGAAGGCCGGCCAAAATGTAGAAGACGACCGTCATCCCGGCTTACCGCCTTCCAAATGCTCGATCATCAACCGGTCTTCGGGGCGGCCTCGCGCCTCGAGAGCCTTGAGGCCACCGGTGGCAAAGACGGCGACAGCCGAGAGAAGTTTCGCAAGCGTGGCCGCCGAACTGTGATCGAAGTGAAACCACGCGCCTTTCGACAGCCGCGCAAACTCCTTGAATGCGCGTTCGACGAACGCATCCCGTCCCTCCTGAAAGAGGAATATGGGGACGCCGTGCAAGCCAAGGTTGCCGGCCTTGTCGGCCAGATCGTCGATCGCCTCCTCCATCGCGTCGCCGATGAACACGACAGCGTTCACCTTTTCCCGCTCCGTTTCCTTCAGGGCGTGGGAAAGCACCTTGCCGATCTGCGTCATCCCGCCCCGGCAATCGATGCGTAGCATCAGATCCCTCAGGGCAGCGGCGTCGCCAACGAATTTCGAGGCGCGACACTCGCCAAGTCCCCGAAAATAGACGAGTTGGATCTTGAGCGAACCAGCCTTGGCAACGGCGTCGAACATCTCCGCCTGCAGCTTGCAAGCCAGATCCCAGGTCGGCTGCCGGCTCATCGTCGCATCGAGAGCAAGGATCAAGCGGCCCGAACCGGTACCGCCTGGCTGCGCCATCGCCCGCGCCTGACGCACAAACGCATCGATCTCACTGGCGCCGGAGCGGTGGCGTTGCCGGCGGCTTGTCGGTTTTCAACGGCGCGGGCGGCTTCTTGTCGCTCATTGGCTTCAACATGTGGCGTCTCGCGGAGGCTTGCAAGGCCATCCGCTCGCCGACCCGGCATCATACAACTGTGCCAGGTGTCAAAGAAGACCGAGTTCTGCCAGTTCCTGCCGAAGCTTCGGCGGCATTTCGGCAACGCCGGAGCGGCTGCCGAGATCGGCAGGCGCGTCATTCGGCTTCAGGTAGCGCCAACCCTGAAAGGCCCGGCGCGGTTGCCAACTGGTGCGGACGATCGCCGGATCAAGCACGAGATGGCAGCGAGAAATACCTTCGCCATCGATGAAGGGCCGGACCTCGAGCAAACGCTGGCGGCACTGCACGTTGCCCTTGATGACCCAGTAGAGCGAGCCGCCATCCGTGAGTTCCGCGGCACGCGTCGGCACCATGCGCGTGGTGTGCCAATGCTCAACCGGTTCGCCGGCGCGCCGCCGCTCGTCGAGCCGGAATGCGACCCACTCTTCCAAATCTTCGACGCTGTCGCAGCCGACGCAGAGCTTTATCAGGTTCAGTGCCATGACAAGAGCATTAGCGCGGCAAAGGCTGCGGTCAACCGCGAACAGGTTTCTCCACAGGTCACAGTCAGGCCGCCTGCGCGGCTGTCTCGATCACTTCGGCCACCCATTCATTCAGGCTTTTGTTTTCGGCGGCAGCGGCGATTACGGCAGCCTCGTGTGTCTTGGGGTCAAGACGGACGTTGAACCGGCCCGAAAACTCGCGAAACGGCTCAATATTCTTTTCAGCGCACAGTTCCAGAAACACTTGCAAGGATTTGCGTCCCTCCAGGAGCAATCCATCGACGCTTCGGGCATAAAAATCGGCACCACCGGCAAGGCCGAGAAATTCACCTCGGATCATCCCGATCTCCGGATCAAATGTGAGAACGGCTCTGTGGCCATCGATATCCATGACATTCTTCATGGTTTCACTCCGTGGCTTTCCAGCCATTTCCTTATGCTCGCGACCGCACCCTTGTCAGTGTCCGGCGATGGATGTGGTCTATGAAACACCCTCACCTCGCCGAACAGAAAGACACCAACGCGCGAACCTTCCCGCTCGCTGACTTCCGCACCCAACGCCGCGAAAAGCACTTCTATGTCGGACCACCGGATCGATCCGCTCGTGGGCCGCGCGAACAATTGGGTCAGGGTGATCCGATGCCTGCGCTTTAGGCTCATACGAATTAGTACCAAATTATAGTACTAATTGCAAGCAGGTCAGCATTCGACGACGTTGACCGCCAGCCCGCCCTGGCTGGTTTCCTTGTACTTCTCGCTCATGTCGAGGCCGGTCTGGCGCATTGTTTCGATCGCCGCGTCGAGCGGCACGAAATGCTTGCCGTCGCCCTTGATGGCGAGCGAAGCGGCGGTGACCGCCTTCACCGCGCCGAGCGCGTTGCGCTCTATGCACGGCACTTGCACGAGGCCCCCGACCGGATCGCAGGTCATGCCGAGATGATGCTCCAGGGCGATCTCCGCTGCGTTTTCCACTTGCTCAGGCGTGCCGCCCATGACGGCGCAAAGGCCGGCGGCTGCCATCGCGGACGCCGACCCCACCTCGCCCTGGCAGCCGACCTCGGCGCCGGAAATGGAGGCGTTGGTCTTGATGATGCCGCCCACGGCAGCGGCGGTCAGCAGGAAGTCGCGGATGCTCGCCTGATCGGCTTCTGGATGAAAATGCAGCCAGTAGCGGAGCACCGCCGGCAAGGTGCCGGCGGCACCGTTGGTCGGCGCGGTGACGACACGGCCGCCGGCGGCGTTTTCCTCGTTCACCGCCATCGCGTAGATCGACAGCCAGTCATTGGCGAGTAGCGGGTTTGGCCGGTTCTGCTGCCACTGTTCCTGCAGCTTGTCGTGCAACTGGCGGGCACGGCGGCGAACTTTCAATCCGCCGGGCATAATGCCGTCCTGCGACAGGCCGCGCTCGATGCAGCCGCGCATGGCACCCCAGATGCGGTCGAGGCCTTCATCGAGCTCGTCGCGCGACATGTGGATTTCTTCGTTGACGCGCTTCATCTCGGCAATGGAGAGGCCGCTTTTCGCCGCCATCTTCAGCATTTCGACGGCGTTCTTGAACGGATACGGCACCTTCTTGCCTTCGGTCGTCACCGAGCCGCGCGATTTCATCCGCTGCAGTTCTTCCTCGGAGACAACGAAGCCGCCGCCGATCGAGTAGTAGATACGCTTCAGAAGCAGACGCCCGGCGGCATCATAGGCATAGAACGCCATGCCGTTGGCATGGCCGGTGAGCGGCGTCCTCTTGTCGAGGACGAGGTCGACCGCCGGATCGAAATTATAGGTCGGATGGCCGGGCGGCGAGACACTTTTTTCAGCCGTGACCTTTTCCACCTGGGTATCGGCCTTGTCGGGGTCGACGGTTTGCGGCGTTTCGCCAATGAGGCCGAGGATGACGGCCCGGTCGGTGCCGTGGCCGATGCCAGTGTAGGCGAGCGAGCCATGCAGGCTGGCGCCCAGTCGATCGACCGTGACACCAGTTGGCCGCGGCCAGTCATCTCCCGCGACTTCGGCGAGAAAACGCGTGGCAGCGGTCATCGGTCCCATCGTGTGCGAGCTGGAAGGGCCGATGCCGATTTTGAAAAGATCGAAGACCGAAAGGAACACGCGCCAGAAGCTCCAGGCCGTGGGTTCGCGCACGGCAATCGCGTTTCAGATGATGTTTCCGCCTTTTCCGGGCCGCCTGCTGCGCGTGTGCCGACCTCCGGTGCGCTGCAAACGACATGACCACCGCAGGAAGTCAAAGGAAATACCGGACGTCGAGATGAATATGGGGAGCAACCTGCCTGAATGCAGGACTCCCTGAGGTTTCAGCGCCAACCGCGGATGCACCTCCGGCCAGGCCCTTATGGTACAAGCGTGCCATGGGCGATTCCTTCATCCTGTCCGGTTACGACTTCCTGGCGCTCGCTTTCTATCTGCTGGTGTGGGCATTTTTCGCGCTGGCCGCCGACGGCAGATTATTCAGCCGCATATCGCTGACGACCGCAATGAATGCCCAGCGCGAGGCCTGGATGCGCACCATGGCTCGGCGCGAACTCAGGATGATCGACACCTCGATCATGATCGGCCTCCAGCAAGGCACTGCTTTCTTCGCCTCGAGCTCGGTCCTCGCCATCGGCGGCTGCTTTGCGCTGCTCGGCGCCAGCGAGCGGGTTCTTTCAGTACTTTCCGACCTGCCCTATGTCGCCTCGCCTTCGCGGGGCCTCTTCGAAACCAAGGTGCTCGGCCTGGTGGTCCTGCTCGCCTATTCTTTCTTCAAGTTCGGCTGGTCCTACCGGCTCTTCAACTACTGCTCGATCCTGATTGGCGCAGTTCCGGTGACCCGCGACGAGGCAACCCACGGCGCGGAGACGGAAGCTGCGATCGTGCGCGCCGCCAAGATGAACATTCTGGCCGGCAAACATTTCAATGCCGGCCTGCGCGGCATCTTCTTTTCGATCGGCTATCTCGGCTGGTTCGTGAATGCCGGCGTATTCGCGCTGACAACGTTGCTGTTGTTGGCCGTGCTGATCCGTCGCCAGTTCTTTTCGGCCGCGCGCGCCGCGGTGCTGGCCGAAACGCCGGTTCAGCCTGGTGCCGGCAAGCATGAAATCGATACGGCCGGAAAGCCAATAGGCAAAAAGCCCGATCCATTCGCGGATCGCGACTGTGGTGTTCTGCAGCGCGTCGGTTTCGTTGTCCTTGAAGAAGCCGAAACCTTGCCGTCCCGGCGTGCGATAGTCGGTCGGCCACGGAACCACCGGAAAATCTACCTTGCGAAACAGGCCGACGGAACGAGGCATATGGAAAGCCGAGGTGACCAGCAGCCAGGTTTCGCCCGGCTGCGGGTTGATGAGTTCTTTCGATAGCGACGCATTCTCGGCAGTGTTGCGCGATTTGTTCTCGACGATCAGTCGATCCCGTGCCACTCCAAGCGCAGCAAGCAGCCTGGGTGCGGTATCGGCATCGCCCTCGCCTTCCAGCAGGATCGTTCCAATCCCGCCCGAAACCAATATCCTGGCGTTGGGAAAACGCCGCGCCAGGGCTTCCGCTTCGACGAAGCGATCGCCGCCGCTGTTCAATTCGTAGCCACCGCGGGCAAGGTTGATCGCGCCCTCCAAGCCGCCACCCAGCACGACGATGCCATCGATCGTTTTCGGCAAACTTGCCGGGCGCTGGAAGCGCTCTTCGAGCGGATTGAGCAAAAGCGCGCCGAGCGACGTCCACGCCGACAGCGCGAGGATGAGGAATGCCACCGATGCGCTGGTCACCGCGAGTCGCCTGCGGCTGAACATCACTGCGAGCAGGGCCGCGAGGATCAAAAAAATCGAAAAATTCAGCGGCTGGACGAAGAACCAAAGGATCTTGGAGAGGTAGAAGAACATGGCCTGCCTCCCGGTCGTCTCAGCGAGGTATTACCACCATTTCTGCGGCTCGAAACGGCCGGCTGCCTGCTCGATGACATAGCCCGCACGGTAGAGCGTCTCCTCGTCGAATGGGCGGCCGATGAGTTGAAGTCCGAGCGGCAGGCCCTTTTCGTCGAGGCCGGCGGGCACGGAAATGCCCGGCAGGCCGGCCATGTTCACCGTCACGGTGAAAATGTCGTTGAGATACATCTTCACAGGATCTGCCGCCATGTCCTCGTCGGCAACGCCGAATGCAGCCGACGGCGTGGCCGGTGTCAGGATGGTGTCAATGCCGTCGGCGAAAACCTGCTCGAAATCGCGCTTGATCAGCGTGCGCACCTTCTGCGCCTGCAGATAGTAGGCGTCGTAATAGCCGGCGGAGAGCACATAGGTGCCGATCATGATGCGGCGCTTGACCTCGCGGCCGAAGCCGGCGGCGCGGGTCTTTTCGTACATGTCGACGATATCCTTGCCAGCCACGCGCAAACCGTAGCGAACGCCATCATAACGGGCGAGATTCGACGAAGCTTCTGCGGGCGCGACGATGTAGTAGGCCGGCAGAGCATATTTCGTGTGCGGCAGCGAGATGTCGACGATTTCGGCGCCGGCATCCTTCAGCCAGTCGATGCCCTTCTGCCAGAGCACCTCGATGTCTTCCGGCATGCCTTCTACGCGATATTCCTTCGGAATGCCGACCTTCATGCCGCGGATCGACTGGCCAAGTGCGGCCTCGTAGTCCGGCACGGGGCGGTCCACCGAGGTCGTGTCCTTCGCATCGACCGACGCCATCGACTTCAGCATGATCGCTGAGTCGCGCACGTCGCGGGTGATCGGGCCGGCCTGATCCAGCGACGAGGCAAACGCGACGATACCCCAGCGCGAGCAGCGGCCATAGGTCGGCTTGATGCCGACAGTGCCGGTGAAGGCGGCGGGCTGGCGGATCGAACCGCCGGTGTCGGTCGCCGTGGCGCCGGCGCAGAGAAAGGCGGAAACCGCCGCCGCCGAGCCCCCAGACGAGCCGCCGGGCACAAGCTGCATATTGTCCAACGAACGCTCTGTACGGACGCCGCCATCGGAGACGAAGGCGGCATCGCCGGTATGAGTGGTCGGGCGCACGATCGTCGAGACGCGCGAGCGCCGCCACGGATTGATGACCGGGCCATAATAGGAGGTCTCGTTGGACGAGCCCATGGCGAACTCGTCCATGTTGAGCTTGCCCAGCATGACGGCGCCATCCGCCCACAGATTGGCGGTCACCGTCAATTCGTAGCGCGGCTTAAAGCCGTCGAGCACGTGGCTGCAGGCCTGCGTGTGCACGCCTTCGGTGCTGAAAAGGTCCTTGATGCCGAGCGGGATGCCTTCCAGCGCGCCGCCCGAATTGTTGGCGAGGCGCTCGTCGGAAGCTTTCGCCATGGCGCGCGCCTTGTCATGCGTAACCGCGACATAGGCATTGAGTACCGGATTGGCTCCGTCGATGGCGCCGAGATAGGCGTCGGTGATTTCCGCGGCGGTGATCTCCTTCGCCCGCAGTTTCTTGCGCGCTTCGGAAATCGTCAGTTTGGTGAGGTCGCTCATCAGGCAAGCTTCTTTTCGTAAAATCGGGAATATCCGGAATCGGGATAGTCGAGGACGGGGCCACAGGTCTTGAAGCCGCCGCGCTCATAGACCCGGTAGGCCGGTGCGAAACCGTCCGCCTCACCTGTCTCCAGCACCAGGCGGTCCATCCGCTTGTCGCGCGCCAGCTCTTCGATGCGGCCAAGCAAGGCGGCACCGACGCGCTGTCCGCGCACCGCCGGCAGCGTGAACATGCGCTTCACTTCGCCCAGTCCTTCACCATGGTCCTTCAACGCTCCCATGCCGACGGGACGGCCGGCCTCGTCCCGCGCCACGAACAGGGTGCACAGCGGGGTCGGCCATCTGTTCGACCGTGAGCTGAAACTGAAATTCGCGCGGCGTCAGCGGAATCAGATACGCGTTGAGCTCCGCCACAAGGGCCCGCACATCGTCCTGCAGCGGCGTTTCAACGGCGATATCGACTGCCATTTTCGCGCTACTCCACAACTTTCGGCACCAGAAAGAAGTTCTCCTGGGTGGCGGGAGCGTTGGCGACGATGTCGGCCGCCTTGCTCCCGTCGGTGACGACATCCTCGCGCTTCTTCATCTCCATCGGGATCACCGAGGTCATCGGCTCGACGCCGGAAACGTCAACTTCATTCAGTTGTTCGACGAAACCCAGGATGGCGTTAAGTTCGCCGGTCATGCGTTCGGCGTCCTCGGCAGTGACGGCAATGCGGGCAAGATGCGCAACGCGCTTCACGGTGGCGATATCGACGGACATGGATGGCTCCGGAAAACAGAAGACCGGGCTATACCGGCGCCGCGCCCGCAGTGCAACATGGATGGCGAGCGCCGGTCAGGGCACCGCGACGCCCTCGCAGAAATAGTAGCTGCCGGTATTGCCGGCATTGCCACCCTCTTCGTCGGCCGGTTTGACGGAAACCAGATCTATCTGCGTCGGCGACATTTGCGTTACCGAAAGCACGTCTGGAAACAGATAGCCGGGCTCCTGGCAGAGCGCCGTTACCGCCCAGGCTGGCGACCGGCTCGCCCGCGTCACCTGCAGGAACTCGCAATCGTATTCGATACTTTCGAGACCGCTGGACGTCAGGACGATGTTCGACGCCTCGATGACGTTTTGCAGGCCATCCTTTTTGGCTTGGGCACAGAGTTCTTCCGTTTGAAGATAGACCCCCTTGATGAACTCTTCCGCAGCCACCGCTGGAACCGCCGTGAGCGCCATCGAAACAGTTGCAAGAATCTCTTTCAATCCCATGAAATCCCCCAATTTTTGGCTGCCGTTAAAGTGTAACGCTGCCGCCGACTTCCGGGACTTTCACCTCAACACCCGAGCCTTCCATGCCGGCGACGAACTTGTCGGCGGTCTGGTCGATGATACCGAACGTACCATAGTGGCATGGCAGTACGGTCTCGAACTTGAAGAACCGGCGGCAGGCAAGGGCCGCCACTGCGCCGCCCATGGTGAAACGGTCACCGATCGGCACGAGGCCGATCTTCGGCTCATGCAACTCGTTGATCAGCGCCATATCGGAGAAAATGTCGGTGTCGCCCATGTGGTAGAGCGTCTTGTCATTGGGAAAATGCAGAACCAGGCCCAGCGGATTGCCAAGATAGGTGTTGGAGCCGCCCTCGCCCGGCATGGACGAGGAATGCATTGCCTGAACGAAGGTGGTGGTGAAACCGCCGCAGTCGACCGTGCCGCCGGTGTTGCCCGGGTTGATCTTCTTCTCGCTGACACCCTTGCCGACCAGGTACATGCAAATCTCGAAATTGGCGACCAACATGGGCGCCGGTCTTCTTGAGGATTTCGGCGGCATTGCCGACATGGTCGCCGTGGCCATGGGTCAAAAGAACATGCGTCACGCCTTCGGCAGGCTGTTCCCAGGGCTTCCCCCAGGACGGATTATCGGTGAGATAGGGATCGATCAGGATTTTGGCGCCACCAGCTTCGACGCGGAACGCGGAATGTCCAAACCAGGTAATCTTCATTTCGGGCCGTCTCCTCGATTTTCCGTCCACCGAAGGATAGAACGCGAAGCAACCAAGTCAAAAGGAAAGCCATCCGTTGGCCATCGTCACGATCGAGGAATTGCCTGACCATCTGACGGGAGGCAAGACGCTCGCCGGGCTCGATCTCGGCGACAAGACGATCGGCGTGGCCGTCTCGGACCGTGGCCTTTCGTTCGCGCATCCCCGTCCGGTCATCATTCGCAAGAAATTTTCGCTCGATGCCGCCGTACTGCTCGTCGCTCTTGACGAAGGAGAATGCCGGCGCGGTGGCGATCGGGTTGCCCGTTAACATGGATGGCAGCGAAGGCCCGCGCGCTCAGGCATCACGTGCCTTCGTGCGCAACATCGCCAAGCTGAGCGACCTGCCGTTCCTGTTCTGGGACGAGCGGCTGTCCACAGTTGCCGCCGAACGCACGCTGATCGAAATGGATTTTTCACGCAAGAAACGTGCAGGCAAAATCAACTCGGCCGCCGCAGCCTTCATCCTGCAAGGGGTGCTGGATCGCCTTCAGCTGCTGCGCGCGGGACGCTCTCCGGAATAGTGCAGCCTCTGTTCGCGAACCCAGGCGATAATCGCCTTGCGGCGACGCAACGCGATCAGGCATCCAACCAGAAACGTGTCGAATATGCAGGCCCTCGCCACCAGTCCGGGTATCATGGTGGGATCGATCCCGAGCATCTCGCCATAGAGTTGGAACACGAGATCGTGCAGGCGGCGGCTGAGAATTAGATAGCCGAAATTGATGTCGTTGAGCGACAGGAAGTACCAGCCCCAAAACAGCGCCAACGGCGAGACCCACAACGCAATAAGATAGCGCATTCAGCGTCCCTCACCGAAATTGCCACCGGGGCGGCCTGAAAATCTTGACAGCATGGAATTGTAGGCGGCGCCCGCGGCCATCACCTTGGCGGCGTCGCGGATGTCGTCGCGGCTGGGCAAGTGTCGAGATGAGGGTCGACCAGCGCTCGGCGAAAATCGCCAGGTAGGACGTCAGAAGCGCTGCAACCAGCATGGCGACTTCGGTAAAGAGCGGTGCGGCCGATTCCGCAGCTCGGATCAGAAGCAGCAAGGTCAGCGATCCCACAGCAGCGCCGAAGGCAAGACGGGCAACCTCTTCCGTCTCCGCCGAAACCACGCCGTCGCCAAACGATGCGGTGATAAAAACCCAGAGAAAAAGTACCGCTACGATACAGAAGCCGATCGAAAACACAGCCGAAGTCCACATTGCGGATTTGCCTACGAGGTCAAAAAGGACCTCAGGCATGCCACCATCGGCGCCCAATACAGCCACCGCTGCGAGAAGCGCGAAAATGGCCATCCAGTGGAAGGCGAGAAACGAGGTGAGAACGTGGCGCATAGAATCCCTTGCCGCTGGGAAGACATTGGGGCGCTGGCCCTTCCACGGCAATCGAAACCATCTGTTAAGGTTAATTTTCGTTAGGAAATATGGATGATGGCCTTGGGTCGATAGGCGGGCGGTTCCTGGGCGGTTTACAGCCGGCAATCCTCGACCTAAGCGGTCGCAAACATTCTCGAACGCTTCCGGACTCAATGCTCGCGATTTTCGAAAGCATCCTGCCGATTTTCCTGCTGATTCTGGCGGGCAATCTCTTGCGCCGGCTGCCGCTGATCAATCCGGCGGCTTGGCCCGGCCTCGACCAGTTGGGCTACTGGTTCCTCTACCCCGCCCTGCTGTTCATTACCATCGTGAACGCCGACTTCAGCTGGCCTGCAGCTCGATGCGATGATGGCCGCGCTGCTGATCTCGGTGCTGGCTGATGTGCGCCCTCACCTACGCGCTTGTGGCCGATCCTGGCGCGGACAGGACTGGTGTTGGAGCGCGAATTCTCGTCGGTTTTCCAGACCACCGTGCGTTGGAACAGCTTCATCGCGCTGGCGGTCGCCCAGAAGATTTTCCTGCCGGCGGGCATGGCGGTGGTCGCGCTGGTTATGCTGGTGATCATCATTCCGCTCAACATCGCGTCAACGTTCGTCGTCACCCGTTTCGCCGACCGTTCGGCGAACTGGCGGCAGGTCGGCTGGAACATCGCAACTAACCCGCTGATCCTGTCGATGCTCGCTGCGATCGTCATGCGCGCGATGCCGTTCGGTCTCTATCCGCCGCTCAACGAGACGACTCGACCTCGCCGGCCGCGCAGCGCTCGGCATCGGCCTAGATCGCCATCGGCGCCAGCCTGCAAGCCCGGCGACCTGATGCAGCTGAGATTTGCAATCTGGCTGCCGACCGTGTTGAAGCTCGCGGTCGTTTCCGGCGCTGCTGGTCGCCACCGCTATGGCCTTTGGCGTGACCGGCGTACAACTGAGCTATCTTGCGCTCTGCGGGGCGGTGCCGACGGCGATGAACGGCTACCTGCTGGCGCGCCAGCTCGGTGGCGACGCCGAGCTTTACGCTGCCGTCACGACGCTGCAGACCGGGAATTTCGTTTCTCACAATCCCAACAGTGCTCGCCCTGACCGGCTCAGTTGAGCGCCGGATAGAGCGTATCGACGATCAGCCGCGCGTCGTGGCGCGCGTCGAGCATGCCGTAGTTGCCGCGCCACTGGCCGGCGAGGCGCGTCTCGATGAAAGCGTCGGCGATCCGCCCTGCCCCCAACCGCCGCAATTCGGCGGCCGCGGCCGACAACGCCAGCTGCTCGGTCAGAATGCGCGCCGAACCCTCGTCGGACGATGCCACCTGCATGGCCGCGCGCAGCACGCTGATCGTGCCCTGCCCGGCTGCACCAAGGTCGCGCTCGATGCCGGCGAGCACCTCATCGAACAGTGCAGGTCCGCGGCCAAGCACGCGCAACACGTCGAGCGCCATTACGTTGCCCGAGCCTTCCCAGATCGCATTGACAGGAGCTTCGCGATAATAGCGGGCAAGCGGTGCTTCTTCGACATAGCCATTGCCACCCAGGCATTCCATCGCTTCGTAGAGCAGCGGCGGCGCGATCTTGCAGACCCAGTACTTGACAACCGGCGTCATGGCGCGGGCAAATGCCGCCTCGCCGCGGCTGGCGGCCGCCTCGTCGAAAGAACGCGCAAGGCGGAAGGACAGCGCCGTCGCCGCGGCGACGTCGAGCGCCATGTCGGCCAGCACGCGCTGCATCAGCGGCTGTTCGATCAGCGGCGCGCCGAACACCTGCCGATGGCGGGTATGGTTCACCGCTTCTGCGAGGCCGGCGCGCATGATCGCCGAAGAGGCAACCGCGCAATCGAGCCTGGTCAGTGTAACCATGTCCATGATCGTCTTCACGCCGGCGCCGGGTTCGCCGACCATCTCGCCGATCGCATTGACGAATTCGACCTCCGACGAGGCATTGGAACGGTTGCCGAGCTTGTCCTTCAGTCGCTGGAAACGAAAGCCATTGCCCGAGCCGTCGCCGAGAATGCGCGGCACGCAGGAAACAGGAGAGCCCCTCCGGCGCCTGCGCCAGCACCAGGAAAGCGTCGGACATCGGCGCCGACATGAACCATTTGTGGCCGGTCAGGCGATAGAAAGCCGTTGCCGGCGCGTTCGGCGCGCGTCGTATTGGCGCGAACGTCGGTGCCGCCCTGCTTTTCGGTCATGCCCATGCCGAGCGTCAGCCCGGCTTTTTCGACCGGCGGCTTCTGCGACTGGTCATATTTGCGGGTGGTGACTCGCGGCGCCCATTCGCGAAAAAGTTTCGGGCTTGCCATCAGCGCGGCAAGCGAGGCGCTGGTCATGGTGATGGGGCAGAGATGCCCGCATTCGAGTTCGGCGGTCAGGTAGAAGCGCGCGGCGCGGACCTGATGGCGGCGATTGGTTTCGGCGGCGCCGTTTTCCCACACCGACGAATGCAGTCCGTTGGCGACCGAGCGCCGCAAGCAGCGCGTGATAGGCCGGATGAAATTCGACGAGATCGATACGGCGGCCCTGCCGGTCATGGGTCTTGAGCTTCGGCGTTTCGGTATTGGCAAGACGTGCCAGTTCCTGCGCCTCATTGCTCATGATGAACCGGCCAAGCGTGTCCAGTTCCTTGCGGACCGGCTCGGAAAATTCCTCTGCAAGCTGGATCAGCAATGGATCGCCGCGCCAGGCATTGGTGCCGACGAGCAGCGGCGGCTGATTGGTAACTTCGTGCGTCACGCCTCTTCCTTATGTCTTTTTCGAAGGCGAGCGGTACGATCCCGAAGCGCCACGGCGGGCTTTATAGCGCAGCCCGCGCAGGAATCGCGACGAAAGAATTGTGGCTTTCCAAAGCGGTGGCTTGCGGCGGTAGAGCGTGCAGCCTATAGCAGCGCCTTGAGATGATCGAAGCTTCGTCCCTGCCGCTTTTCCCCCACCGCCATCTGCTCGGCATAGGGGATCTTTCTCCGGCCGATATCGAACTTCTTCTCAACCGTGCCGACGCTGCCGTTTCGATCTCGCGACAGTCCGGAAAAGAAGACCTCCGCTTTGCGTGGGCGCACTCAAATCAACCTCTTCTACGAAGCTTCAACCAGGACGCAGTCCTCTTTCGAACTCGCGGGAAAACGGCTCGGCGCCGATGTCATGAACATGTCGGTTGCAAGCTCTTCGGTGAAGAAGGGCGAAACGCTGATCGACACAGCGATGACGCTGAATGCCATGCGTCCAGACATCCTGATCATCCGTCACCAGTCGGCCGGCGCCGCCGCGCTGCTCGCCCAAAAGGTCGGCTGCTCGGTGGTGAATGCTGGCGATGGCGCGCACGAACACCCGACCCAGGCGCTGCTCGACGCGCTGACCATTCGCCGCGCCAAGGGGCCGCTGTCGAAGCTGATCGTGGCGATTTGCGGCGACATTCTTCATTCACGCGTCGCGCGGTCAAACATCATCATGCTCAACGCATTGGGCGCCCAGGTTCGCGTGGTCGCTCCATCGACCTTGCTGCCGGCTGGCATCGAGAGAATGGGCGTGATCGTCGCGCAGGTCGATGGCCGAGGGCTTAAAGGATGCCGATGTGGTGATGATGCTGCGCCTGCAGCGCGAGCGCATGTCCGGCGCGTTCGTGCCCTCGGTGCGCGAATATTTCCGCTATTTCGGGCTTGACGCGGAGAAGCTGAAGGCCGCCAAGGACGACGCGCTGGTCATGCATCCCGGCCCGATGAACCGTGGCGTCGAGATCGCTTCGGAAATCGCCGACGGGCCGCAAAGCGTGATCCAGGAACAGGTCGAGATGGGTGTCGCGGTGCGCATGGCGGTGATGGAGGCGCTGCTCGATCCGCGCCGCAATGCGGGCGGAAACGCATGACGGTCACGGTTTTCCAAAACGCGCGCATCGTCGATCCGTCGCGCGGCATCGATGAGCACGGCACCGTCATCGTCGACGGCAAGAGGATCGCGGCCGCAGGAGCCGGTGCCCGCAACCAGGGCGTTCCAGGAAGGCGCAAGGGTCGTGGACTGCGCCGGCAAGGCCGATCATCCCGGGTCTGGTGGACGGCCGCGTCTTCATTGGCGAGCCCGGTGCTGAACATCGCGAGACGATCGCCTCGGCAAGCCTTGCCGCGGCGGCCGGCGGCGTCACTTCGCTCGTCATGATGCCGGATACCGATCCGGTGATCGACGACATCGCGCTGGTCGAGTTCGTGATGCGCACGGCGCGCGAAACAGCTTCCGTCAACGTTTTTCCGGCCGCCGCCATCACCAAGAGGCTCGCCGGCCAAGAGATGACCGAATTTGGCTTGCTGCGCGAGGCAGGTGCCGTCGCCTTCACCGACGGCCGCCACACGATCGACAATGCGCTTGGTGATGCGCCGGGCGCTGACCTATGCCCGCGATTTCGGCGCGATGATTGTCCACGAGACAGAGGATCCGACCTCGCCTCGCTCCGGCGTCATGAATGAAGGGCTGTATGCAAGCTGGCTCGGCCTGCCCGGCATTCCGCGCGAGGCAGAAGCCATCCCGCTTGAGCGCGACCTGATGCTGGCGCGGCTGACCGGCGAGCAACTATCACGCCGCGAAAATCTCGACCGCGCTATCGGCTGCAGCCATTTCCCGTGCCAAGGCCGACGGCGCAAATGTGACCGCCGGCGTTTCGATCAACAATCTGTCGCTCAACGAAAACGACGTTGGTGAATACCGCACGTTCTTCCGGCTCGCCCCGCCCCTTGCGCACGAAGACGACCGCCTGGCGATGATCGAAGCGCTGAAGGACGGCACGATCGACATCATCGTCTCCTCGCACGACCCCCAGGATGTCGATACCAAGCGGCTGCCCTTCGCCGATGCCGCGGCCGGCGCCATCGGGCTCGAAACGCTGCTTGGCGCGGCTTTGCGGCTTCATCACAATGGAGATCTGCCGCTGATCAGGGTGGTCGAGGTCCTGTCGACGGCGCCGGCAAAACTGTTCGGGCTGCCCGGCGGGACGCTGAAACCCGGTGCCCCTGCCGATCTCGTGCTGGTCGATCTCGACGAGCCATGGGTCGTGCAGGAAAAGGCAATCCGTTCGCGCTCCAAAAACACCTGTTTCGAGGGCGCCCGGCTGCAAGGCAAGGTCTTGCAAACAATGGTTGCGGGCCGCACAGTATTCTCCGTCTGACGGGGGGAACGATGAACTATCTTCTGGCCGCGCTGTTCGGCTATCTGCTGGGCTCGATCCCGTTCGGCCTGCTGATCACGCGCGCTGCCGGCCTTGGCGACGTGCGCAAGATCGGCTCCGGCAATATCGGCGCCACCAACGTGCTCAGGACCGGCAACAAGGGACTCGCCGCGCTGACGCTGCTGCTCGATGCACTGAAGGGAACCGCCGCCGTCCTGATCGCCGGGCTCTACGGGACGGATTTGGCGATTGTCGCCGGCTTCTTCGCCTTCCTCGGGCACCTCTTCCCTGTCTGGCTGGGTTTCAAGGGCGGCAAAGGCGTCGCGACTTATCTCGGCGTGCTCGCCGGTCTGATGTGGAAAGTCGCGCTGGTCTTCGCCGCGGTTTGGATCGCGGTTGCCGTTTCTTCTCCGATACTCGTCGCTCGCCGCACTGACCGCCGCGGTTGCGGTGCCCGTTGACGCTGCTTTTCATGGGCTACCAGGATTTCGCCGTCGTCTTCGCGGTGATGAGCGCTGATTGTCTTCATTAAGCACCGGGCAAACATTTCGCGGCTGATGGCCGGCACCGAATCCCGCATCGGCTCAAAGGCGATGACCGACAGCCCGGCCGCAGGCGCACCCCGCCTCAGCGACCGGCAACGGATCAACTGGCTTCGGCTGATCCGCACGCGAAAATGTCGGGCCGGCGACGTTCCGCGACCTGATCAATCGCTTCGGCTCCGCCGAGACCGCGACTCGAAATGCTGCCCGAACTGATGATGTCGGGCGGCGCCGCGCGACTTGTCCGCATTCCGACGGTCGAACAGGCGGAAGCCGAACTGGAGACGGCCCGCAAACACGGCTCCCGCTTCATCGCCATCGGCGAGGCCGACTATCCGCCATTCCTGCGGCGCATGGATCATCCGCCGCCTCTGGTCGCGGTCAAGGGAACGGCCGCGGTCTTCACGGCTGCCGCCGGTCGCAATCGTCGGCGCCCGCAACGCTTCGCTCGCCGGCATCAAGATGGCGCGGACGCTCGCCGCCGATCTCGGGCGCGACGGCTATGCCATCGTCTCCGGACTTGCGCGCGGCATCGACACCGCCGCCCATCAGGGCGCGATCGCCACCGGCACAGTAGCCGTGCTGGCCGGCGGCCTCGACCAGCCCTACCCGCCCGAAAATATCGCCCTCTGCGATGAAATCGCCGAGCGCGGCGGCGCCGTGATTTCCGAAATGCCGTTATGGCTGGGAGCCGCGCGCCAAGGATTTTCCGCGCCGCAACCGGATCGTTGCGGGCCTGGCGCTCGGACTGGTCGTAGTCGAGGCTGCCAAGCGTTCCGGCTCGCTGATCAGCGCGCAGACTTGCCGGCGAGATGGGCCGGCTGGTCTTCGCGGTGCCGGGTTCACCGCTCGACCCGCGCGCCGCCGGCACCAACGGGCTGCTGAAGGAAGGCGCGATCCTGGTAACCGAAGCCCGCGACGTCATCGAGCAGATCGCGCCGCTGATCGGACAGCCGCTGCCGCTGCCCGTTTTCGCTCGAGGAGCCGCCGGACTTTTCCGCGACACCGCCGCCCGAAGACGACGATCGCCAACGCGTGGTCGAGGCGCTGGGCCCGGTTCCGGTCGGGGTAGACGAAATCATCCGCCATACCGGGCTTCATCCGGCGCAGGTGTTCATGATCCTGCTGGAGCTAGATCTTGCGGGCCGTCTGGAGCGGCACATCGGCGGCTCGGTCTCGCTGCTCGTCATGGACCCGTGACGGCCGCTGCCTGCGAATGATGTCGCTTGCTTCGATGTAGGCCATTTCGATCAGATAGGCGAGCATGTCGTAGCGCTCGGCCTCGGCCATGATGCGCAACTCTCCGAGCATCTGCTGAAGATAGTCCAGCGTATCGGTACGCTTCTTCATCGTGTCAGAGTGCATGGTGCAAATTCTCCTCCATTCAGCACCAGGGAGCTGGCGGGCGTTCTTCGACTGCTTGCTTGCGCAATCAATCGGTGGTAGTATCAATATATGGATTTAATTTAAAGTTGCAAGGAATTTTTACCTATCGCGTAGGTTGCAACAGGTGGCATCGATCTCATTTGCGGTCTTGCCCTTGACCGGAAGGAAAACCACAGCCATGTCACGAGCGAATTTCTGAACGTCGCTGCGTAGCCCTGCTGCTCTCCGCGCGTCATAACAAAAACGAGCACTCATGGACGTCGTCGTCGTCGAATCGCCGGCCAAAGCGAAAACCATCAACAAATACCTTGGCAGGAACTACAAGGTTCTGGCCTCGTTCGGCCATGTCCGCGATCTGCCGGCCAAGGACGGCTCGGTCAGGCCCGACGACGATTTCGCAATGTCCTGGGCTGTCGACACGGCCTCGGCGAAGCGCCTGACCGAGATCGCCAAGGCGGTCAAGGATGCCGACGGGCTTATCCTGGCGACCGACCCTGATCGCGAGGGCGAGGCCATCTCCTGGCATGTGCTGGAAGTGCTGAGACAGAAACGTGCGCTCAAGGACAAGCCGGTCAAGCCGCGTCGTCTTCAACGCGATCACCAAGCAGTCGGTGCTCGACGCGATGGCAAATCCGCGCGAGATCGACGCACCGCTGGTCGATGCCTATCTCGCCCGCCGCGCGCTCGACTATCTGGTCGGCTTCACGTTGTCGCCGGTGCTGTGGCGCAAATTGCCCGGTGCCCGTTCGGCGGGCCGCGTCCAGTCGGTGGCGCTGCGGCTGGTCTGCGACCGCGAAGTCGGAGATCGAGCGTTTCATCCGCGAGGATTATTGGCTGATCGCCGCAATCCTCGGCACGCCGCGCAACGAGAAATTCGAAGCGCGACTGACCGCGTTCGAAGGCAAAAGGCTGCAGAAGCTCGACATTTCAAACCAGGCGCAGGCCGACGACATCAAGGCAATGCTCGACGGCGCTAGTTTCAAGGCGCTGTCGGTCGAGGCCAAGCCGACCAAGCGCAATCCCGGCCCGCCCTTCACCACCTCGACGCTGCAGCAGGCGGCGTCCTCGCGGCTCGGTTTCGCCGCAGTGCGCACCATGCAGGTGGCGCAGCGGCTCTATGAAGGCATCGAGATCGGCGGCGAGACCGCCGGTCTGATCACCTATATGCGTACCGACGGCGTGCAGATGGCGCCGGAGGCGATCTCGGCGGCACGCGCTTCGATCGCGAACGAATTCGGCGAAAGATACGTGCCGGAGAAGCCGCGCTACTATTCGACCAAGGCGAAGAACGCGCAGGAAGCGCACGAGGCGATCCGCCCGACCGATTTCTCGCGCACGCCGACGGAGATGCGCAAATATCTCGATGCCGACCAGGCGCGGCTCTACGAGATGATCTGGAAGCGCGCCATCGCCAGCCAGATGCAGCCGGCCGAGATCGAGCGCACCACGGTCGAGATCGAAGCGGTAAATGGCGGCCGCATCGCAGCCCTTCGCGCGGTCGGTTCTGTGATCCGCTTCGACGGCTTCATCGCCGCCTACACCGAGCAGAAGGAAGAGGATTCCGAAGACGAGGAAGACAAGCGCCTGCCGGAGATCCGTGCCGGCGAACAGCTCGACCGCGACAAGATCAATGTCACGCAGCACACAACCGAGCCGCCGCCGCGCTATTCGGAAGCGACACTGATCAAGAAGATGGAAGAACTCGGCATCGGCCGGCCGTCCACCTATACGGCGACGCTGAAAACGCTGGAAGACCGCGAATATGTGAAGATCGACAAGCGCAAGCTGGTGCCGGAGCCGAAGGGCCGGCTGCTTGTCGGCCTTCCTCGAGAGCTTCTTCGAGAGGTACGTCGAATATGATTTCACAGCCTCACTGGAGGAGAAGCTAGACGAGATTTCCGACGGCAAGCTCTCCTGGAAAGAGGTTCTGCGCGACTTCTGGAAGGATTTTTCGGGCGCGGTCGACGACATCAAGGAATTGCGCGTCACCGACGTGCTCGACGCGCTCAACGAGGAACTGGCGCCGCTGGTCTTCCCGCAGCGGGAGGACGGCTCGAACCCGCGCATCTGCCCGAAATGCGGCAGCGGTAACCTGTCGCTGAAACTCGGCAAATACGGCGCCTTCGTCGGCTGCTCGAACTACCCGGAATGCGGCTACACCCGCCAACTGACCGACGCCGTCAACGGCAATGGCGATGCCGGCGGCGAGGACGGCGACAAGGTGCTCGGAAAGGACCCCTACACCAGCGAAGAGATCACGCTGAAGAGCGGCCGTTTCGGACCCTATGTCCAGCGCGGCGACGGCAAGGAAGCCAAGCGCGCCAGCCTGCCGAAGGGCTGGACCGCCGATGCCATGGATCATGAAAAGGCGCTGGCGCTGCTCTCGCTGCCGCGCGACGTCGGCCAGCATCCCGAAAGCGGGAAGATGATCTCCGCCGGTATCGGCCGCTACGGACCGTTCGTGCTGCATGACGGCACCTACGCCAATCTCGAAAGCGTCGAGGACGTCTTCACGATCGGCCTCAACCGCGCGGTCTCGGTGATCGCCGAAAAGCAGCTGAAGGGTAAAGGCGGCCGGAACGGCGGCACGCCGGCCGCGTTGAAGGAACTTGGCGCGCATCCGGACGGCGGCGCGGTAACCGTGCGCGACGGCAAATACGGCCCCTACGTCAACTGGGGCAAGGTCAACGCGACGCTGCCAAAGGGCAAGGACCCGATGGCTGGTGAGCCTCGAAGAGGCGTTGACGCTGGTCGCCGAAAAGGCTGCGAAGGGCGGCAACGGCAAAAAACCGTTCCGCGGCAAGAAGAAGGGCTAGGACAGGTTGGCACGGCGCATTTCCGGACGAAACACCAGAGGTGGCAAGCAGTCCGGCGAGGCGCGCCGTGAGCCCGAACTCGCCGAGGGCCAGAAGCCGACCCGCGACGATATCCTTCGGTTCGTTTCGGAAAATCCCGACCGTTCGGGCAAGCGCGACATCGCGCGCGCCTTCTCGCTGAAGGGCGACGACCGCGTCTGGCTGAAGGAAACGCTGCGCGAACTGGAGGACGAGGGCCTGCTGGAAAAGAGCCGCAAGCGGCTGATCCGGTCCGGCGCCCTGCCGCATGTCGTCGTGCTCGACATCTTTTCCCGCGACGCCGGATGGCGGGCTGCTGGCCCGGCCCACCGAGCGAGCGGGCGACAACAGCGAGCAGAATCCGCTGGTTGCGGTAAAACTCTCGCGCGGAGCGAAAGGGCCGACGCCCGGCGTCGGCGACCGCGTGCTGGCCAAGGTCTTCCCGACCGACGAACCGACCGGCCCCGCCTATACCGCGCGGGTGATGAAGGTTTTCGACAAGCGCAGCGAAGCGGTGCTCGGCGTGTTCCGCGTGGCGCATGACGGTACCTTCCGCATCGAACCGGTGGAGCGGCGGCAGCCGGAACTGGTCATCGACACGGAATTCCGCAATGGCGCGGAACCCGGCGACCTCGTCGAGGTCGAACCGTCCCGCACCGGACGCTACGGCCTGCCGAAAGGCAAAGTGCTGACGGTCGTCGGTTCGCTGACCAGCGAAAAGGCGGTCTCGATGATCGCCATCCATGCGCACGACATCCCGCACATCTTCCCGCGCGAGGTCATCGAGGAGGCCGAGGCGGCGAAGCCGGCAACGATGGCCGGCCGCGAGGACTGGCGCTCGCTGCCGCTGATCACCATCGACCCGGCCGACGCCAAGGACCATGACGACGCCGTCCATGCCGAGCCCGACAGCGACGAGAAGAACACCGGCGGCGTGATCGTCACCGTCGCCATCGCCGATGTCGCCGCCTATGTCCGGCCCGGATCGGCGCTCGACCGCGAGGCGTTGCGGCGTGGCAACTCGGTCTATTTCCCCGACCGCGTCGTGCCGATGCTGCCGGAGCGCATCTCCAACGATCTCTGCTCGCTCAGGGAAAAGGTCGAGCGCCCGGCGCTCGCCGTGCGGATGACCTTCTCGGCCGACGGGCGCAAGATCCGGCACAGCTTCCACCGTGTCATGATGCGCTCGGCCGCAAAGCTCGCCTATCCGCAGGCGCAGGCGGCGATCGACGGCTCGCCGGACGACGCGACCGGCGTCCGATCCTCGATGGCGTGCTGAAGCCGCTGTGGGCGGCCTACGAGGTGTTGAAGCGCGGCCGCAATGCGCGCGAACCGCTGGAACTCGACCTGCCCGAACGCAAGATACTGCTGAAGCCGGACGGAACGGTCGACCGGGTCGTCGTGCCCGATCGCCTCGATGCGCACAAGCTGATCGAAGAATTCATGATCCAGGCGAATGTCGCCGCGGCCGAAACGCTCGAGGCAAAGCGGCAGAAGCTGGTCTACCGCATCCACGACGGCCCCTCGCTTGCCAAGCAGGAGTCGCTGCGCGAGTTTCTGGCGACGCTCGGGCTCTCGCTGGCGCGCGGCGCGCAGATGCGGCCGAGCCAATTCAACGCCATCCTTGCTCGCGTGCGCGGCGCCGACCACGAGGCAACTGGTCAACGAAGTGGTGCTGCGCTCGCAAAGCCAGGCCGAATATTCGCCGGACAACATCGGCCATTTCGGCCTCAACCTGCGCCGCTATGCGCATTTCACCTCGCCGATCCGCCGCTATTCGGACCTGATCGTGCACCGCGCGCTGGTTTCCGCGCTGGGACTCGGGCAGGACGGGCTGACGCGCGGCGAAGAAGAGCGGCTGGAAGAGATATCGGCGCTCATCTCCGCGTCCGAACGTCGCGCCATGGCGGCCGAGCGCGACACGGTCGACCGGCTGATCGCCGCCTATCTTGCTGAACGCGTTGAGGAAACCTTCGATGCGCGCATCTCCGGCGTCACCAAGTCCGGACTATTTGTCCAATTGCCACAGTACGGCGCGGACGGCTTCATACCGGTGTCATCCTTGGATGGCGATTACTATATCTACGACGAATCCGCCCGCGCGCTTTTTGGAGAACGTACCGGCAAGGGTTATCAGCTGGCAGATCGTGTCGAGGTCCGCCTGATCGAGGTGGCGCCGCTGGCTGGCGCGATGCGCTTCGAAATGCTGACCGATCCGCGACCCCTGCCCGGTTCGAAACGGTCGTTCCACAAGGCGAAAGGGCAAAGATCGAGGGCCCGCGCGTCGCAACCGCGCCGGCCACGCAGCAGGAGACGGTGATGGAAGAACAGGTTTTTGGCGGCGATGAGCATCAATCCGGCCGGCCGGCGCGGCCGCTGATGAACGCCATGCTGCGCGGCTTCCTTGGCCGCTGTCCGCATTGCGGAGAAGGCAAGCTTTTCGCCTCGTTCGTCAAAACCGTCGACCGCTGCGAACGATTGCGGCGAAGAAATGCATCACCACCGTGCCGACGACCTGCCGGCCTATCTCGTGGTCGTCATCGTCGGGCACATCGTCGTCGGCGCCTTCATGAGCATCGAGGCGACCAGCACGCTGTCGACCTGGCAACACCTTGCGATCTGGGTGCCGCTGACAATCGTGCTCGGCGCTGGCGCTGCTGCGCCCGGTCAAGGGCGCCGTCGTCGGGCTGCAATGGGCGCTCTACATGCACGGTTTCGGCGGCGAGGAAGACCTGATCGAGGCGCATCCGGACGCCTGATCGACCGCACCGAAGGGGACGCATATGGAAGGCATGACGAGAGCGCAGGTCGACAAGGCGGAATCGAAGGACTTCGCGCTGGGCGGCAGACCGATGCGGCCGCGCGACGCGGCGACCCTCATCCTGCTCGACCGGCAAGGCAGCGACTTCCTGCGTGCTGATGGGCCGCCGCCACGCCAGGCACGCCTTCATGCCCGGCAAATTCGTATTTCCGGGCGGCCGCACCGACCCCGCCGACAGCCGTATTCCAGTCGTCGAAGATCTGCATCCCGAGGAGGAAGCCAAGCTTGTCGGCACCGGCTCGCGCACCTCGCAGGCCCGTGCCCGCGCCATCGCCCTGTCGGCGATCCGCGAAACCTACGAGGAAGCCGGCCTGCTGATCGGCCACAAGGGCTCCTTCTCGACAAACAAGGCCGACTGGCAGGGCTTCGTCGAGCACAGCGTCCATCCCTCGCTGGAATCGCTGCGCTTCATCGCCCGCGCCATCACGCCGCCCGGACGCGTGCGCCGCTTCGACACGCGTTTTCTTGCCGCCTGGCGGAGCGACGTCGCGGTTGCGCTCGCCGATGGCGGTCCGACCAACGAACTCGAGGAACTGGTGTGGCTGCCGATCGGCGAGGCCAAGCAAGCCGACATTCCGGCCATCACCGATGACCGTTCTCGACGAACTCGAACAGACGGCTTGAGCGCGACCCGCTGCTGAGACCCGGCGGCGACGTGCCTTTCTACCGCATGATCCGCAACCGCTTCGTCCGCGATTTCCTCTAGGCCTCCTGATGAACGGCAGTTTTGCACCTGACGGCGCAGCGCCGGCCGAGATGCGCTGGTTGTCGATCTCGGCCGCCATCGCCTCGATCAGCGTGGTCGGCATCGCCATCGGGCTCGGCGTTCCGCTGCTCAGCGTCATCCTGGAATCGCGCGGCCACTCCGCGTCGATGATCGGCCTGAACACGGCGGTCGCCGGGCTTGCCTCGATCGCCGCGGCACCGCTGGCGACGCCGCTCGCGGTGCGCTTCGGCGTCGTCTGGACGATGCTTCTGATGATCGTCAGCGGCGCACTTGCCTTCGTCGGCTTCTATTTCGCGCCGTCCTTCTGGATGTGGTTTCCGCTGCGCATCGTGCTGCATGTCGCGCTGACCGTGCTTTTCATCCTCTCCGAGTTCTGGATCAGCGCATCGGCGCCCCCGCACCGCCGAGGTTTCGTGCTCGGCATCTATGCGACAGTGCTGTCGCTTGGCTTCGCCTTCGGCCCCTGGCTGTTCGCGCAGATGGGCAGCGGCGGCTTCCTGCCGTTCGGCGTGACCTTCGTGCTGGTGCATGCTGGCCGCGCTGCCAGTGCTCGCGGCATGGAAGGAAAGCCCGGCAATCCACAGCGAGGAAGGCGAAGCCAGCAGTTTCGTCAGCTATATCTGGCTGGTGCCGACGGCGACGGCGGCCGTTCTGGTCTTCGGCGCCGTGGAGACAGGCGGCTTCGCGCTGTTTCCGGTCTATGGCAACCGCATCGGCTACAGCGAGGCGGATGCGGCGCTGCTTTTGACCATGATCGGCCTCGGCAACGTCATGCTGCAGATTCCGCTCGGCATCATCAGCGACCGCATCCACGACCGGCGGATATTGCTGGCCGCCTGCTCGGCGATCGGCCTCGCCGGCATGCTCGCCCTGCCCTTCCTCGCCGACAATTGGCACCTGACGGCCGCGATGCTGTTCGTCTGGGGCGGCGTGGTCGCCGGCCTCTACACGATCGGCCTTGCGCATCTCGGCTCGAGGCTGACCGGCCGCGACCTGGCCTCGGCCAACGCCGCCTTCGTGTTCTGCTACGGATTCGGCATGCTGGTCGGGCCGCAAGCGATCGGCATCGGCATGGATCTGTTCGGCCCGCCAGGGTTCGGCTATGCGCTGGCGCTGTTCTTTGTCGCCTACCTCGTGCTTGTGGCGCTGCGGGTCGAGCTGCAAGGCGGTCACGGACTTGACTTTCAGCGCGCGATCTTTATGTGTCGCGCCAAGTTTTCCGCGCCCGGGCATCAACCCCGTGACCAAGCGGGTTGAAATCCAGCCAACATACGGACGAGAACAATGGCCAAAGCCGCAAACATCAAGATCAAGCTTCTGTCGACCGCCGACACCGGCTTCTTCTACGTGACGAGCAAGAACAGCCGCACGAAGACCGAGAAACTGTCGTTCCGCAAATACGACCCGGTCGCGAAGAAGCACGTCGAGTTCAAGGAAACCAAGATCAAGTAAGATCGGTTCGCAGGATTCCTGAAACGACAGCGCCGCCTTTCGGGCGGCGTTTTTTGTTGCGCGAGCCAAAATCCAGCAAATCCGAGCTTTCGCGCATGCGCAGTTCTCATGATCGATTCAGGAAGATGGGGGCCGGTCGGCAGTCTGGCAGCGGTACGAGGAGGCCACTATGTGCCAGCGCCGGCCGGCCGACCCCACGGACCCAGGAGATGCGGCGGACCTGAGCATCATGGGGTGTCGTCAGACGGTCGCGGCAGTCGTCCTCGTGCCCGCTTCCGTCGCCTGTTCCCAAGCCGACACTCGCGCAAGAGCACTTGAAAATCAATAGTTTCTTAACCAACGCTCCCGAATCGCTCGGAACAAGGTAAATTTCCGTGGAACATGTCTGACGAGCAGCTTGACAGACACCCTTCCCGGCAGCGGCAAGGCTGATCCTATCAGGCCGCCTTGGCGACGACCCGGTTGCGGCCGCCGGTTTTGGCTTCGTAGAGCGCCACGTCGGCCCGCTTCATCAGCGCCTCCACGCTGTCGCTCCCGCGACGCAGCGACGACACGCCGACGCTCACCGTCACCTCCGACCGTTTGCCCGTCGCGCCGACCGAAAACGGCGTCTTGGCGATTTCGGCGCGGATGCGCTCGGCGACCTTTTCGGCGACCTGCGCGTCGGTGTCCGGCATGACCACGACAAATTCCTCGCCGCCGAAGCGGCAGGCGAGATCGATGCCGCGCACATTCTTGCGCAGCCGCTGCGCGAATTCGCGCAGCACGTCGTCGCCGCCATCATGGCCGAACGTGTCGTTGATCGACTTGAAGCGGTCGAGGTCGGTGATCATGACGGAAAGCGGTCGGCGGCGGCCGACGGCGCGGTCGAACAGGGTCTGCAGAGTGGCTGTCGAGATAGCGCCGGTTGTGCAGCCCGGTAAGCCCGTCGGTAACCGCCATCTCGATGGTCTGGGTGACGCTGGCGCGCAGCTGGTCATTGTAGCGCTTGCGTTTCACCTGCGTGCGCAGCCGGGCAATCAGCTCCTGCTGGTCGATCGGCCGGGTCAGATAGTCGTTGATGCCGAGTTCGAGGCCACGGATGATCGCGCTCGCTCCTCACCCTTTCCGCGACCAGGATGATCGGCAGGAAACGCGTGCGGTCGAGCGAGCGCAGTTGCGAGCAGAGCCGCAGCGGGTCGAAATTGGCAAAGCCCGTCGAGACGATCACGCATTCATAAGGCTCCTCGGCCGCCTGGAAGAAGCCGGCATGCGGGTCGGTGGCGACATCGAGTTCGGCGGTCTGCCGCAGCATCTTGCGGATGCGGCCCGACAGACTGCTCGTGCTCGTCGATCAGCAGCACTTTCGGCGTGACCTCCTCGGACTGCTGGCGCGCGGCTGAGCAGTTCCTCGATGCCGATATTGCGCGTCGTCGAGGCACGCAAGCCGCAATTCGTCGGTGAGCATCTTCAGCCGGACCAGGCTTTTCACCCGCGTCATCAGTTGCAGGTCGTTGACCGGCTTGGTCAGGAAATCATCGGCGCCCGCTTCGAGGCCGCGCACGCGGTCGGTAACCTGATCGAGCGCGGTGATCATGACCACCGGAATATGGGAGGTCGCCGGATCGCTCTTCAGCCGCCGGCAGACTTCGAACCCATCCATGTCCGGCATCATGACGTCGAGCAGCACGACATCGACCTTGCCGTTCTCGCAGGTCTCGATGCGTCCGGCCCGTTGGCGGCGGTCAGCACCTCGAAATATTCGGCGAGCAGCCTGACTTCGAGCAGCTTCACGTTGGCCGGAACGTCGTCGACGACGAGAATGCGGGCAGTCATTGTTCGATGCAGCTCCGGACGGCGGGCTGGCATCAGGCGTCACCCAGATAGGATTTGATCGTTTCGATGAAGCGGGGAACCGAGATCGGTTTCGAAATATAGGCCTCGCAGCCGCCCTGGCGGATGCGCTCCTCGTCGCCCTTCATGGCGAAGGCGGTGACGGCGATCACCGGGATGACGTGAAGGTCGTCGTCTTCCTTCAGCCATTTGGTCACTTCGAGCCCGGAAACTTCGGGCAGCTGGATATCCATCAGGATCAGATCCGGCCGGTGCACAGCGGGCAAGATCCAGCGCCTCCAGCCCGTTGCGAGTGCGCACGGTCTCGTAGCCGCTGGCTTCGATCAGGTCGCGAAAGAGCTTCATGTTGAGCTCGTTGTCCTCGACGATCATCACTTTCTTAGGCATCATTTTCCGTCCCGCCTCGGCATGGCATCAGAATGAGAGCGCCATGCGCGCCTGCCCCAAGGCGCGAATCCCGACGCAAAGGATAAGGATAGATGATTGACGAAACGGAAATCGAGCCTGTCAATCTGCCGAAACGATCCTTGTTTTGCGATCAAAATGCGAAAGAACGCCGCTTGTGGACACGGAATGGTAACGGATAATCGGGACACAAGGTTCGCAAACGGCTGAGGAAGAGAGCGCGATGGCAAAGGAAACGACAACACGCGAGGACGCCGAGGCGATCGCGATTTCCGCGCTCGGGCTTCATCGCCTCCGACCCGGAACTGCTGCCGCGTTTCCTGGCGATCACCGGCATCGAGGCCTCGTCGATCCGCCGTGCGGCAGGCGAACCCGGTTTCCTGGCCGGCGTGCTGCAGTTCATCGTGGCGCACGAGCCGACGCTGCTGCGCTTCGCCGAAGCTTCCGGCACGCCGCCCGGCGCCGTGCTGTCGGCGCAGCGCGCGCTGCCGCAAGGCGACGACAGCTACGAGGCGTCGACGTGACATCTGCAAAGTCGAAGGCTCGCATGAGTGACGATCCCGAAACCGCCCGCCAGATCGCCGAACTTGCGCGCGACACGCGACCGCTTCTCGTGCTCGACGTCGACGAAGTGCTGCTGGAATTCGTGCGGCCCTTCACCGGCTTTCTCAACGCCCGGAAACTCGATCTCAAAACGACATCCTTCCGGCTGCACGGCAACATCGTCGAACTGGCATCGGGGACGGCGCTCGCCAACGAGCGGGTGACCGAATTGCTCGCCGAATTCTTCGATGTGCAGGGCGAGTGGCAGACGGCGGCCGAACGCGCGCGCGCCGGCCATCGCCGGTCTCGCGAACGATGTCGAGATCGTCATGCTGACGGCGATGCCGCACCGGCACCGCGGCAAGCGGCGCGCCCATCTCGATCACGCTCGGCTTTCCCTACCCGCTGGTGACGACCGAAAGGGCGAAAGGCCCGGCGATCCGGCAGCTGCGCGGCGACCATCCGCGGCCCGTCGCCTTCGTCGACGACATCCCGCACAATCTTGTTTCGGTGCAGACGAGCGTCCCCGACGCGCATCTCTTCCACCTGATGATGCATCCGGAATTCCGCGCGATGCTGCCGCCGCTGCCGGCAGGCGTCGTGGCGGTCGAGGATTGGGACGACGCGGTGGACGAAGATCGCGGCGGCGCTCGGACGTCAGCGCCGCTTCGCCTCACAGCACGTAGCGCATCAGCGGGCGGCCCGGCTTGCGCGTCGCGACGAGCTCGAAGCCGGCTTTCTCGAAGACGCGGGTCGAGCCGACGAACAGGCCGATCGAACGCGAATCCTTCGACTGGTCCATCGGGCAGGCCTCGAGCAAGCGCGCGCCGTTCTCGCGGGCGAAATCGATGCCGCCGCCGACCAGCCGATGGGTCAGCGCCCTTGCCCCGCGCTTTCGCAGTCGCACGAAGAAGCAGGAGATCGCCCAGACCGCCGGATCGGCGGCATCCGTGCGGCTCGAGCGGCGCCGATCCCCTGCCCTGATTGTTCCATTCGGGCACGTCGGCGCGCGGCCCGATCTGCATCCAGCCGATCGCCGTCTCGTCCTCGAAGGCAAGCAGGCCGGGCGGCGGGCCGGCCTCGATGCGCGCCTTGATCTGGTCCTTGTTGCGCTGGCGGTCGTTTTCGCGGCGCACCGCCGGCGGACATGCGGAAATGCGTGCACCAGCAGCCATAGCAGGCGCCCTGCTTGCCGAAGAGATCCTCGAAGGCTGGCCATAGGTCTGGTGTCAAAGGCGCGATCGTGATGGCCATAGCTCTCTCCCCGAGTCGCCTTGTTCGACCTCGGCCGCGTAGAATACCATTCAGATGTTCTCTTTATGTTCGCAGCGATGCCCGCCCCTGTCAACGATCCGAACCACGGTTTCTGCCGCGACTGCCTGACGCCGCAGCGCGATCTGGCGAACGCGCTGCGTCCAGTGCGGCAGCCCGCGGCTGGCGCGGCATCCGGAGCTTTACCGGCCTGCACCTCGCCCATATCGACTGCGACGCCTTCTATGCGGCGGTCGAGAAGCGCGACAATCCGGAACTCAAGGACAGGCCGGTGATCATCGGCGGCGGAAAACGCGGCGTCGTCTCGACCGCCTGCTACATCGCCCGCATCCATGGCGTTCGCTCGGCCATGCCGATGTTCAAGGCGCTGGAGGCCTGTCCGGAAGCGGTGGTCATTTCGCCGAACATGGAAAAATATGTCCAGGTCGGGCGGCGAGGTGCGCGCCATGATGCAGGCGCTGACGCCGCTGGTCGAGCCGATTTCGATCGACGAGGCGTTCCTCGACCTCGCCGGCACCGAACGGCTGCACGGACGACCGCCAGCGCTGGTGCTCGCGCAGTTCGCGCTCGATGTCGAACGCGAGATCGGCATCACCGTTTCGGTCGGGCTTTCCTATTGCAAGTTCCTCGCCAAGGTGGCGTCCGATTTCCGCAAGCCGCGCGGCTTTTCGGTGATCGGCGAAGCGGAGGCGGTCGGCTTCCTCGCCGAGCAGCCGGTGACGCTGATCTGGGGCGTCGGCAAGGCCTTCGCGGCAATGCTGGAGCGCGACGGCATCCGCATGATCGGCCAGTTGCAGAAGCTCGAACGAAACGAGCTGATGCGGCGCTACGGCACCATGGGCGACCGGCTCTATCACCTCTCGCGCGGCATGGATCAGCGCGTGGTGCATCCGACCAGGAGGCCAAGAGCGTCTCGGCGGAGACGACCTTCGATACCGATCTCGCCTCCGCCGCCGACCTGGTGCCGATCCTGCGCGCGCTGTCGGAAAAGGTGTCGGCGCGGCTGAAGAAGGCCGGCATCGCCGGCCGCACCGTGGTGCTGAAGCTGCAAGACGCAGGACTTCAAGATCCGCACCCGCAACCGGCAACTCGGCGATCCGACCCGGCTTGCCGACCGCATCTTCCAGACCGGGCTGCAGCTGCTCGAGAAGGAAACCGACGGCACCAAGTACCGGCTGCTCGGCATCGGCGTCAGCGACCTGTCCGACGACGGCAGGGCCGATCCGCCCGACCTGGTCGACGTGCAGTCGCGCAAGCGCGCGATGGCGGAAGGCGCGATCGACGCGCTGCGCGACAAGTTCGGCCGCCACGCGGTGGAGACCGGATACACTTTCGGCAAGGGCCGCCCGCCGGAACATCTGGAGGATTAGACGCCCCTCTTGCGGAAAGAAGCGAATTTTTCCCGGCACAAGCTTCTCCGTTGCCACGCCCGGATTTTTGTCCGTCTGGCTATTGCATGGAAGTAGTGGGAAGCGGGGCGCTGGGTCGGCACCTCGTAAGTAATTTATATGGCGCCTTCCCAGCGCCCCGCCGGTGCTTTCGCCTTCGGCTGGGTGGGCTGGGCTCGGCATTTCTTTGCGCCTACCAGCCTGACCGTCGCCGAGGCCCGGGTCTTGGCGATCGCCTCGCTAAACCGCGCTACCGTTGCGCGGCCGACCCGGACACCGCCGCCCTCCCGAAGCCCCGGTTCCAGATCCGGTTCCCATGAGGGCGATGACACGGATTATGCGGGAGGCCGAAAGGGTGTGGACGGAAGTATTTTGCCGAAATCGTACAAGTGATTGAAATCGCTGCAAAGAATCTTCGGCGATGCGTGGAAATCGGCGTGGTTCTATCCACGGCCTGGACTGCGGACGCCTGTTCCTGCACCGGCTCTCGCTTCCGCATCGTTCCGGCATGGATACCAGGGTCTACGCGACGGCCTTCGGCCTGCTTCGCCCTGGTATGACGAAGAGATGAATGTCACACGCCAATCGCCAGCGTTGAAGATTTGCCGCGAACGGTCGCTCGCCCACACCGCTGGCCCATGCGAAAGATCGGGGCTAGAGGTTGCGGCGGCGGCGATCGGTTTGCCACATAGCGTCCCATGGCGCCGGAACCCTCAAACCTCAAAGCCATCTTCTGGATGGCAGGGTCGATCACCTGCTTCCTGGTGATGTCGGTGGCGGGCCGCGTGGCGACCGCCGATCTCGACGTGTTCCAGGTCATGGAAATGCGCTCGGTGATCGGCTTCTTCATGCTGTTGCCGCTGGTTTATGCGGCCGGCGGCTTCCGGGCCATGGCGACCAGACGACCGCTGCTGCATATCGGCCGCAACATCGCCCATTATGCCGGCCAGTATGGCTGGCTCTACGCACTGACACTGATCCCGCTCGCCGAGCTGATCTCGATCGAGTTCACGACCCCGTTCTGGACGGCGATCCTCGCAGTGATCTTCCTCGCCGAGCGGCTCAGCGCAGCGAGGATCGCGGCGATCGTGCTCGGCGTTGTCGGCGTCGCCATCATCGTGCGACCCAGCGTCGGCGCCGTCGATCCCGGCCATCTCGTCATGCTTGCCACGGCGATGGTCTTCGCCATCTCGCTGGTCATGGTGAAATCGATGACGCGCACGGAAAGCGTCGTGCGCATCATCTTCTGGATGCTGATCATCCAGTCGGCGATCGGGCTTGTTCCCGCCATCCAGGTCTGGAGGACTCCGCCCGCCGACATCTGGCCGGCGATCCTGGTGATCGCCTTCACCGGCACCTTTTCGCATTTCTGCCTGGCGCGGGCGCTGAGCCACGCCGACGCCACCTTCATCATGCCGATCGATTTCTTCCGGGTTCCGCTGTCGGCGCTGATCGGCTTCATGCTCTACAGCGAACGGATCGACATGTTCACGGCCGCCGGCGCAGCGCTGATTCTAATGGGTAATCTGCTCAACCTGCCGCGGCGAGCCCGCGTCAGGGCGCCGGAAACGGTGGCGCCCTGAGCCGGTCCGCGCCTCTTGTTTCAAGAGCCATCACGCAGTTTTGCAAAGGACCGTGAGCCTTTCACGATTGCGCGACTGGGCGTTATTCGTCTTGCTCGCAACGCCTCTGCAACCTTAGGCTCAACGCAGCTACGCCTCGACGCGACGAGCGTCCCGTGCCCAGCCAACCGAGGCGTAAGCACCAACCTGCTCAAAACAAGGAGCGCAACAGATGGTTGCTTTTACCCTCAATGGCAAAGCACAGACGCTCGACGTCGACCCGGAGATGCCGCTGCTTTGGGCGGTTCGTGACGTTATCGGACTGACCGGAACGAAGTTCGGCTGCGGCATGGCGCAATGCGGCGCTTGCACGGTGCATGTCGACGGCGTGCCGACCCGCTCCTGCCAGACTCTCGCCGGTGACGTGGAAGGTGCCACGATCACCACGATCGAAGGCCTGTCCGGCAAGGTCGGCGAAACAGTGCAAGCCGTGTGGGCCGAACTCGACGTGCCGCAATGCGGCTATTGCCAGTCCGGCCAGATCATGTCGGCTGCGGCGCTGCTGACCGAGACGCCAAAACCCACCGACGACGACATCAACTCGGCTATGAGCGGCAATCTCTGCCGCTGCGCCACTTATCAACGCATCCGCACGGCGATCCACGAAGCCGCGCACCGGCTGGAGGCATGACCATGCTGCCACATCGCATCGAACTGACCACCGCGCGGCCATCGCGCCGCCAGTTTCTCATCGGCACCGCCGCGGCGACCGCCGGGCTGGTGGTCGGCTTCCGGCTGATCGCGGCGGCTCCGGCAAGCGCGCAAGAGGCAAAGCCGGCAGCCAACCCGTTCCAGGCCTATGTCGAGGTCACGCCGGAAAACCGCATCGTGATCCACTCGTCGCAATTCGAGATGGGGCAAGGCTCGTATTTCGGCATCGCCACGCTGGTGATGGAAGAACTCGACGGAGACTGGAGCCAGGTCGACGTGATCGGCGCCTCGGGCAACCCGGCGCTCTACGGCAATCTCGCCTGGGGCGGTGCCGCGCAAGGTACCGGCGGCTCCACCTCGATGACGTCGTCGTGGGAACGCTACCGGAAGGCGGGCGCTGCGGCTCGCGCCATGCTGGTGGCTGCGGCGGCGAAGGAATGGAACGTGCCGGCCAGCGAGATCACGGTCGCTTCCGGTATCGTCTCCCACCCATCGGGAAAGAAGGCGAACTTCGGCGAGGTCGCGGAAGCCGCGTCCGGGATGCCGGTTCCTGCCGACGTCACGCTGAAATCCAAGGACCAGTGGACGCAGATCGGCGCTGAAGGACTGAAGCGCTACGATTCTGCCGGTAAGGCGAACGGCACCCAGACCTACACGATCGACCTGAAGATGGACGGGCTTTTGACCGCCACGATGATCCATCCGCCGAAATTCGGAGCCACCGTGAAAAGCTTCGATGCGGCGAAGGCGAAGGCGTTGAACGGGGTGGTCGATGTCATCCAGACACCGCGCGGCATCGCGGTCGTCGGCCAGAACATGTGGGCGGCATTGAAAGGCCGCGACCTGGTGACCGTCGAATGGGACGAGGCGAAGGCCGAACAGCGCGGCACCGCCGAACTGCTGGCCGAATACCGCAAGCTTTCGCAAGAACCGGCCAAGGCCACGGCACGCAATGACGGCGATGCGGCGGCGGCAATTTCTTCCGCAGCAAGCACGCTCGAAGGCAGCTACGAGTTCCCGTACCTTGCGCACGCCTCGCTGGAGCCGCTCAACGCGATCGCACGGATCGGCGACGACGGCACGGTCGAGGTGTGGGGCGGACATCAGATGCCCGACCTCTACCAGGCGGTCGCTGCCCAGGTTGCCGGCGTGACGCCGGACAAGGTGAAGCTTCACGTGATGAAGACCGGCGGCAGTTTCGGCCGGCGGGCCGTCTCGGATGCCGACCTTATCGTCGAAGCGGTCGCCACGGCGAAGGCGCTCGGCCCCGGCAAGCCGGTCAAAATCCAGTGGACCCGGGAGAACGACATGCGCGGCGGCCGCTACCGGCCGGCTTATGTGCATGCCATCAAGGCCGGCCTCGACAAGGACGGCAAGCTGATCGCGCTGCAGGACCACATCGTCGGGCAGTCCATCCTCGGCGGGTCGCCCTTCGCTGCCATGATCGAGAATGGCGTCGACGCCACCTCGGTCGAGGGCGCTTCCAACCTGCCCTATGCCATCCCCAACGTGAAGGTCGACCTCACCACCACCGAAGTGAATGTTCCGGTGCTGTGGTGGCGTTCGGTCGGCTCGACGCACACTGCATACGTGATCGAAACCTTCATCGACGAACTGGCAGCGGCAGCCAAGCGCGACCCGGTCGAGTTCCGGCTGTCGATGCTCGAAAAACACCCGCGGCATGCCGCGGTGCTCAGCCTTGCCGCCGAAAAGGCCGGCTGGGACAAGCCGCTGCCGGAAGGCCGCTTCCGCGGCGTGGCGCTGCATGAAAGCTTCTCGACCTATGTCGCCGAAGTGGTCGAGATCACCTTCAAGAGCGCCAGCGACTTCACCGTCGACCGCGTCGTTTGCGCGGTCGATTGCGGCATCGCCATCAACCCCGACCAGATCCGCGCCCAGATGGAGGGCGGCATCGGCTTCGGGCTCGGCGCCATCCTGCAGGAGGAGCTGACGCTGACCGGCGGCGTGGTCGACCAGCAGAACTACGACACCTATACGCCGCTGCGCATCGAGCAGATGCCGAAGGTCGAGGTGCATATCGTGCCGTCCGACGAGCCGCCGACCGGCGTCGGCGAACCCGGCGTGCCGCCGATCGGACCGGCAGTCGCCAATGCGCTGCGGGCTGCGACCGGCAAGACGATCCGCAGCCTGCCGATCAGCAAGGGGCTGTCGGCGTAAAGGCGGCAGCAGGTATCACGTTCAAGAATGGACCGGCGGGGTTAGCCCTGCCGGTCCATTGCTGTTATGTCTGACCAGCTAACCGGTAAGGAGCATGCAGTGCGGACAATCAATCTTGCAGAGGCCAAGGCCCGTCTGAGCGAGCTCGTCCGGGAGGCAGAGGCAGGCGAGACGGTCCAGATACTGCGTCGCGGCAAGCCTATCGCCACCCGAGCGCGGCCAAGGAGCGGATCGATGTGGCGACGTTAAAAGAAATTACGGACAGGATGCCCAAGCCGCGGCCCGCCGGGGATTTTGTACGCGAGATGCGCGACGACGAGCGCTATTCGCTATTGATGTCCGACGCATCGGTTGTTGTGGCGGGCGCTGACGAACAAGCCGGAAACGGGCCGGGTGCAGTCTGCGGCGCAACCCTAGCAACGCTCGACAAGCGGCTTGCAGAGGCCGTCTGACGCTCGGCGTCAAAACGCAACTGCTTTGAGGCGCGATCACCTACGAGGTGGGGCTATGTCGGCTCAGCCCGCGGCGATACCATACCTATCCCTCAACCCTTTTTGACCGCACTCGCCGCGACCGCGGCAATGATCTCGCCCGCGAGGGCGTGCAAACTGTCCCGGTATCCGTTTCTCGCCGCGGGGTTGTTCTCGTTGGACGTCATGGCGACGGTGAGCGCGAGCGCCGGCACGATGTAGAGCATCTGGCCGCCGTAGCCCCAGGCGTAGCGTACGTCCTGGCCGCCGATCTCGCGCAGGAACCAGCCGTAGCCGTAAGCGTCGCCGGTGAAGCGCGAATTGGTGCGCCGCTGCCAAGAGAGCTCGATCCATTCCGGCGACACCACTTGCCGCCCGCCGGCGGTCTTGCCGCCGTTGCGATAAAGCTCGCCGAACGCCAGCAACGAGCGCGTGCTCATCGCCATCTGGTTGCCGCCGAGATAGATGCCTTGCGGGTCGCGCTCCCAGCCGCCAATCGAAAAATTCTCCAGCGGCCCCAGCCACTCGTTGGCGAGCGCGCGGGTCGAGCGGCCGCTAGCACGAGTGAGGATGGCCGAGAGCAGATGCGTCGAGGCGGTTGAGTAGAGCATCGCCCCACCCGGATCATCGACGAAGGGCTGCGCCAGCGCGGTGCGCACCCAGTTGCGGGAAGACACCCAGCGCCCGTAATTGGCGCCGGACATACGGTCCAGCCCGGCCTGCATGGAAAGAAGATTGCCGATGGTGATTTCTTCCAGGCGCGGATCGGGATTGTCCGGCAGGTCCCTTCTCAAGAGCGGCGCAATCTTCTGATCGACATCCTTCAGCACGCCCTTGTCGATGGCGATGCCGACGAGCGCTGAGATGACAGATTTGGACGCCGACTTGATGTTGGTCGGCTCCGTGACGCTGCTGCCGCGGTAGCCTCGCTCGGCAACGATTTCACCGTTCCGGGCAACCATGACCGCCTTGAGCTGGTCGAGCTCGCCGGCCTTATCGAGGATCTGGTCGATCGGCACCGTGGAGGGCTGCGCAGGAGCTTGCTGCTGCTGAGCGAACGCCTTCGGTGAAACGGATGCAAGGACGATGAAGGAGAGCAGCGCGCGTCGGTTCATGATTCCGCGCTAGGGACAACGCACGGCAAAATCGTGGCCTCGACGTAGCAGATAGGACTAACTCACGCCGAAGTGATTGTGCGCGACCGGTTGTACACGCTCAAGCGGCAGGTGAGCGCTAAACCAGCTCCACCTCCACCACACCCGGCACAGCGCGCAGCGCCGAGGCGATCTGCGGCGAGATGCGGCAGCGGTTGGGGAGTTCGACCTCGACCTCGCCGGTGCCGCTCTCCTTGATGACGACGAGGCTCACCTGCCCCTCGCCCTTGGCGCCGAGATGAGCGGCGAGCGCGCCGAGCGGGGCGGCATCGCGGACGTAGACGCGCAGCGCCTTCTGCACCTGGCTCGCCATCTCGTCGAGCAGCTGCACCGTCTGGATGCGCAAATTGACGCCTTCCGGACGATCTTCCGCCGCGACCGTGATGACCACCGAGCGGCCGGCCTCCAGCATATCGCGATATTGCGCCAGGGCTTCGGAGAACAGCACCGCCTCATACTGGCCGGTGGTGTCGGAAAACTGGACGACGCCCATCTTGTTGCCGGTGCGGGTCTTGCGCTCCTGCTTGGAGGTGACTGTGCCGGCGAGCCGGCCGGCGGTAGCGCCCTGCTTCACCCCGGCGGAGAATTGCGCCCAGTTCTGCACCCGCATCTTGGCCAGTGCCGCCTTGTACTCGTCGAGCGGATGCGCCGAGAGGTAGAACCCGACCGCCTGGAACTCGCGATGCAGCTTTTCGGCGGGCAGCCAGGGTTCGGCCGCGGGCAGATGCAGTACCGGCGCCTGGCCGGCTGCCGGCCATGCCGAAAATATCGGTCTGACCGGACATGGCGTTTTCCTGGGCGCGTTGGGCCATGCCCATCATACGCTCGACGCCGGCCATCATCGCGGCGCGGTCGTGGCCGAAACAATCCAGCGCACCGGCGGCGATGAGGCTTTCGAAGACACGCTTGCCGACGACGCGCGGATCGATCCGCTCGCAGAAATCGGCAAGGCTCGAAAACTGCCTTTCCTTGCGTTTTTCGACGATATGCTCGACCGCCGCGTCGCCAACGCCTTTCAGTGCCGACAGCGAATAGAAGATGCGGTTTTCGCCCACCTCGAAAGCGCGGAAGGAACTGGTGACCGACGGCGCCACCACCTCGATGCCGAGCCGCATCGCATCCTGGCGGAAGTCGGCCAGCTTGTCGGTATTGCCCATGTCGAGCGTCATCGAGGCGGCGAGGAACTCGACCGGATAATGCGCTTTCAGATAGGCGGTCTGGTAGGAGACGATGGCATAGGCGGCGGCGTGGCTCTTGTTGAAGCCGTAGTCGGCGAATTTTGCCAGAAGGTCGAAGATGAAGTCGGCCTGCGGCTTGCCGACGCCTCGTTCGACGGCGCCGGTGACGAAGCGCTCGCGCTGCTTGTCCATCTCGGCGCGGATCTTCTTGCCCATGGCGCGGCGCAGGAGGTCGGCTTCGCCCAGCGAATAGCCGGAAAGCTCCTGGGCGATCTGCATCACCTGTTCCTGGTAGACGATGACGCCTTGAGTCTCCTTCACCAGATGGTCGATCTTGGGATGGATCGAGGCCATTTCCTCTTCGCCGTGCTTGCGGGCGTTGTAGGTCGGGATGTTTTCCATCGGACCTGGACGGTAGAGCGCGACCAGCGCGATGATGTCCTCGATGCGGTCGGGGCGCATGCCGATCAGCGCCTTGCGCATGCCGGCACTTTCCACCTGGAACACGCCGACCACCTCGCCGCGCGACAACATGGCGTAGGTGTCGGGGTCGTCGAGCGGGATTTTCGCCAGATCGACATCGATGCCGCGCCGGCGGATGAGCTTCACCGCGGTCTCTAGCACGGTCAGCGTCTTCAGGCCGAGGAAGTCGAACTTCACCAGCCCCGCCTGCTCGACATATTTCATGTTGAACTGGGTGACGGGCATGTCGGAGCGCGGATCGCGGTACATCGGCACCAGTTGCGACAGCGGCCGGTCGCCGATGACGATACCGGCGGCATGCGTCGAAGCATGGCGGTAAAGGCCTTCCAGCTTCTGCGCCATGGCGAGCAGCGTTTCGACGATCGGCTCTTTTTCCGCCTCCTCGGCGAAGCGCGGCTCGTTGGCGATGGCATCCGCCAGCTTGACCGGGTTGGCCGGGTTGGCCGGCACCATCTTGCACAGCCGGTCGACCTGACCGTAGGGCATCTGCAGTACACGGCCGACGTCGCGCAGCACGGCGCGCGCCTGCAGCGTGCCGAAGGTGATGATCTGGCCGACCTGGTCGCGGCCGTATTTTTCCTGGACGTAGCGGATCACTTCCTCGCGGCGGTCCTGGCAGAAATCGATGTCGAAGTCGGGCATCGAGACGCGGTCCGGATTGAGGAAGCGCTCGAACAGCAGCGAGAAGCGCAGCGGATCGACATCGGTGATAGTGAGTGCATAGGCGACGAGCGAACCAGCACCGGAGCCGCGGCCGGGACCGACCGGGATGTCGTGCGCCTTCGCCCATTTGATGAAATCGGCGACGATCAGGAAGTAGCCCGGATATTTCATCCGCTCGATGACGCCGAGTTCGTATTCGAGGCGCTCGCGGTACTGCTCTTCGCTGTAGCCCGGGGTGAGACCGCGCGTCCCGATCCGCATCGCCAGACCTTCCCGCGCCTGCCGGGCGAGCTCTTCCGCCTCGGCTTTCACGGCAGCTTCGGCATCCTCGGCATCGCGGGCGGCGAAACGCGGCAGGATCGGATTGCGGTTCTTTGGATAATATGAACAGCGCCGGGCGATCTCGACCGTGTTTGTCGATGGCTTCCGGTATATCGGCGAAAAGCGCCGCCATCTCGGCCTGGCTCTTCAGGAAATTGTCGGGCGACAGGCGGCGGCGGTCATCGGAAGCGACGACGGCCCCTTCAGCAATGGCGATCAGGGCGTCATGCGCCTCGTAATCGTCACGGACAGGAAAAAACGCTTCGTTGGTGGCCACCAGCGGCAGGTCGTGACGGTAGGCAAGCTCGACAGTCGCCGCTTCGACGACCCGGTCGTAACCCGATGCGGCGGGAAAGCTCGACATAAAGCCGGTCGCCGAACAGGCGGCCCAATTCGCTGAGGCGCGATTCCGCCAGAGCGGCATGGTCGGACTTCAGCGCAGCGCCGATCGGGCCGCGCTCACCGCCGGTCAGGCAGATGATGCCGGCGGAGTGCCCCTCGATCGCCTCCACCGGCAAATGGACGCCCTCGCCCGGCGGCGTGTCGAGATACATGTGGCTGACCAGCCGGACGAGATTGCCATAGCCGGTCTCGTTCGCCGCGATCAGCACCACCGGGTAGAAGTCCGGGCCCTTGCGGTGGTGGCTGCGCTGGCCTTCGTTGACCTCGCCGCCGAAGGCGAGATCGACCTGGCAGCCGATGATCGGCTGGACGCCTTCCTTGACCGCCTTCTGCGCGAATTCCAGCGCGCCGAAAAGATTGTTGGTGTCGGTGACGGCGATTGCCGGGTGCTGAATCCTTTACCGCGTGATCGACGACCTTGGCGAGCGGCAGCGCGCCCTCCAGCAGCGAATAGGCCGAGTGGACGCGCAGATGGATGAACGGGCGGCGGCGCGGCGTTGCCGCCTTCAGCCATCGCCTCGCGCTTCAGCGGGTCGCGTGTGGTTATGTCGGCCGCCATCGGTCTGTCTGTCGCCGCTCAAAGGAATCTGCATGTCGAGATTCTATTGTCCGGGACCGCGGGAGTTCCAGTCCAGCGGCTATCCGCTCAAAGCACAGCTTCGTGGCGTTCAACGTCGCACTCTTCCGGTTGCTCCAGGAATGTGCGAATATGTGCACAATTCGATCATGAGGCTTTCACAATGACCGCAAGCACGACCCTTACCATCCGTGTTTCCCCCGAAACGCAAGGCAAAGCTCGAGCGGCTCGGCGATGCCACCAGACGCAGCAGATCCTTCCTCGCCGCCGAAGCCGTTTCAGCCTATGTCGAACGCGAACTCGAAATCGTCGAAGGGATCAAACGAGGTCTGGCGGATGTCGAGGCCGGGCGCGTCGATTCCCCATGAGCAGGTTGTGAAGGAAGCGCGCCAGATCATCGCCGATGCAAAAAGAACAGCAAGGAAACTTTACGGCGATGAGGCTCGTCGTCTGGTCCGAGGAAGCGCGGCAGGACTAGTTTCGGCAATTCTTCGGTTCATCGCCGCAGATCAATCTTTTCGCTGCCGAGAAAGTTGTCGATGCGATCGAAGCGCGCCGGTGAGAGACTGGACGCATTTTGCGACCGGCCGGCCAGGTCGCGTTACCGGCACCTACGAAAAGCTTGTCACAGGACTGCCCTACATCATCGCCTATCGATCACGAGCCGGAAGGACGGCGAGCATGTTTCCATCCTGCGGGTGATCCGACGACGGTTCGCGCAACTGGCCGGCGAGGTCGAATAGCCCGAATAGGCCGTGCGTTCGCGTACATCACGCAAACTCCATGATCACCGCGTCGACGGCGAGGCTGTCGCCCGGCTTGGCGTTGATTTTCGCCACTGTCAGATCGCGTTCGGCGCGCAGCACGTTCTCCATCTTCATCGCTTCGACGACGGCAAGCGTCTCGCCGGCTTTGACCTCCTGCCCGTCCGTCACCAAAATCGAGACGACCAGCCCCGGCATCGGGCAAAGCAGCATCTTCGAGGTATCCGGAGGAAGTTTTTTCGGCATCAGCCGGTCGAGCGCCGCGGTCCTCGGCAGCATGGCGCGAGCGTTCACCGCCATGCCCTTCCAGGCGATGCGGATGCCGTTCGGCACCGGGCGTATCTGTGCGGAAACGCGGCGCCGGCCGATCGTGCCGTGCCAGACCATCTCGCCCGGGCGCCATTCGGAGACGACGGTGACCGGCGGCGCGCCGGCAATCGAAAGATCGGCTTCGAGCGGGATGGAGATCATGCCCTCGACGATCGAAACAGGGATGTAATCCCCGCCGATCCTCACCTCCCAATCGCGCTTCAGCTTGCCGGAATGCGGCGCCAGCCGGCCGGACAGCCGGTCGAGGCGGTCGCGGCGCAGCAATTCGACCGTTGTCGCGATGGCCGCCAGAACGGCGGTCTCTTCGGCGTTCGGCACGATCGGGGCAAAGCCGTCGGGATATTCCTCGGCGATGAAGGCGGTGGAAATTTGCCCCTCCCGCCAGCGCGGATGCTGCATCAGCGCGGCGAGGAACGGGATATTGTGCTCGATGCCGTCGACGACAAAATTGTCGAGCGCGTCCGACATGGCGTCGATGGCTTCGAGCCTGGTCGGCGCCCAGGTGCACAGCTTGGCGATCATCGGATCGTAAAACATCGAGATTTCCGAGCCTTCGGTGACGCCGGTGTCGTTGCGGATCACCGCGTCGCCCGAACGCCCCTCCTCGGGCGGCCGGTAGCGCGTCAGCCGGCCGATCGACGGCAGGAAGTTGCGATACGGATCTTCGGCATAGAGCCGGCTTTCGACCGCCCAGCCGTTCAATTTCACGTCCGTTTGCCTGATCGCCAGCTTCTCTCCAGCGGCAATGCGGATCATCTGCTCGACCAGATCGACACCGGTCACCAGTTCGGTGACCGGGTGCTCGACCTGCAAACGTGTATTCATTTCAAGGAAATAGAAGTTTTTCTGCGCATCGACGATGAACTCGACGGTGCCGGCGCTCTGATAGTCGACGGCCTTGGCCAGCGCCACCGACTGCTCGCCCATGGCCTTCCGCGTCTTCTCGTCGAGGAATGGCGACGGCGCCTCCTCGACGACCTTCTGGTTGCGGCGCTGGATCGAGCATTCGCGCTCGCCGAGATAGATGGCGTTGCCATGGGCGTCGGCCAGCACCTGGATCTCGATGTGGCGCGGGTCGACGATGAATTTTTCGATAAAGACGCGATCGTCGCCGAACGAGCTTTTGGCCTCGGAGCGGGCGCGGTCGAAACCGTCGCGCACTTCGGCTTTGGTCCAGGCGATGCGCATGCCCTTGCCGCCGCCGCCTGCGGAGGCCTTGATCATCACGGGATAGCCGATTTCGCCGGCTATCTTTTCGGCATGGTCAGCGTCTTCGATGACGCCGAGCCAACCCGGGACCGTGCTCACCTTGGCGTCGTTGGCGAATTTCTTGGATTCGATCTTGTCGCCCATCGCGTTGATCGCCTTGGGCTTCGGGCCGATGAAGACGATGCCCTCTTTTTCCAGCGCCTCGCAAAACGAGGCGCGCTCGGAGAGAAAGCCGTAACCCGGATGCACGGCTTCGGCGCCGGTCGCCTTGCAGGCCTCGATGATCTTTTCGGCGACCAGATAGCTTTGCGCGGCGGGTGCGGGGCCGATATGGACAGCCTCGTCGGCCATCTCGACGTGCACGGCGTCGCGGTCGGCGTCCGAATAGACGGCGACCGTCGCGATGCCCATGCGCCGCGCCGTCTTGATGACGCGGCATGCGATCTCGCCGCGATTGGCGATCAGGATTTTCTTGAACATTTTTTTGGTGCGTTCCCTCGGTCGTTCTTCCTTCTTATGGGCTAAGGCGCGGCGGCTCAAGCGGTGCCGGCAGTTGCAGGGCACGCACTTTGGATGCAGGCGACGGCCGCTTCAGCCTTGCCAAGCCGACTGCGGTCGGCGAAGGGTGTGCGCCCCATCGGAGAAGCCTTTCGGATGCAAGATTCCGTGCGCATTCTGCTGATCACCGGCCCCGCCGGGATAGGAAAATCCACATTATGCTGGGAAATCGGCGCGAAGCTCGAGGAAGTCCGGGTCGCGCACGCGATCATCGAGACGGACGAACTCGACCGGGTCTATCCCAAGCCGACGGCGGAGGAACTGGAACGGCTGCGGCCCGGCATCGCGGACGTCAGCACCATCAACCTCGCCGCCATCTGGTCGACCTATCGAGCGCTCGGACACTCGCGCCTCGTGATGTCGGGCGTGATGATGCACCTCGCCTTCGACCGCCGCTGGATCCTGGCGGCCATTCCCGATGCGGAAATCACGGTCGTCCGCCTGCAAGCCTCGGAGCAGACCTTGACCGAAAGGCTGGAGCAGCGCGAGATCGGGTCCGGTGCCGAGGAGCAGTTGCAGCGCACGCTGAGGCAGGCGCGGCGTATGGCCGGCGAAGGCGACGACGGGCTTTTGCGCGTGCCGACTGATGGCAGTCGACCGCCCGAGCTCGCCGAACAGATACTGCGCGAAACAGGCTGGCTCTCCTGGACACGGAACTGATTTATCATGCGACCTTCTTGGTCGTTAGACCGGGTTGAACGCCAATGAAAATCCTGAAAGTTTGGCGCCGATTTTGAAATTGGAGACTATTCAGCATGAAAACCCGCGCCGCCGTTGCCGTTGGAGCCGGAAAGCCGCTTGAAATCATGGAGGTCGATCTCGAAGGCCCGCGCGATGGCGAGGTGCTGGTCGAGATCAAGGCGACCGGCATCTGCCACACCGACGAGTTCACTTTGTCAGGCGCCGATCCGGAAGGGATTTTCCCGGCGATCCTCGGCCATGAGGGCGCCGGCGTCGTCGTCGATGTCGGCAAGGGCGTCACATCGCTGAAAAAGGGCGACCACGTCATTCCGCTCTACACGCCGGAATGCCGGCAGTGCCCGTCATGCCTCGTCCGGAAGACCAATCTGTGCACGGCGATCCGCGCCACCCAGGGGCAAGGGTTGATGCCGGACGGCTCGAGCCGCTTCTCGGTCGGCAAGGACAAGATTTTTCACTACATGGGCTGCTCGACCTTCTCGAACTTCACCGTGCTGCCGGAAATTGCGCTGGCAAAAGTCAATCCCGAGGCGCCGTTCGACAAGATCTGCTACATCGGCTGCGGGGTGACCACCGGCATCGGCGCGGTGATCAACACGGCCAAGGTCGAGATCGGCGCGACGGCAATCGTCTTCGGGCTGGGCGGCATCGGGCTGAACGTCATCCAGGGGCTACGGCTCGCCGGCGCCGACATGATCATCGGCGTCGACCTGAACAACGACAAGAAGGAATGGGGCGAGCGGTTCGGCATGACGCATTTCGTCAATCCGAAGGAGGTCGACGGCGACATCGTGCCTTACCTCGTCAACCTGACCAAGCGGGGCGCCGACCTGATCGGCGGCGCCGACTATACGTTCGACTGCACGGGCAACACGAAGGTCATGCGGCAAGCCCTTGAATCTCTCATCGCGGCTGGGGTAAGTCGGTGGTGATCGGCGTTGCCGGCGCCGGCCAGGAGATTTCAACCCGGCCTTTCCAACTTGTCACCGGACGGACCTGGATGGGTACCGCCTTCGGTGGCGCCCGCGGCCGCACCGACGTGCCGAAGATCGTCGACTGGTACATGGACGGCAAGATCGAGATCGATCCGATGATCACCCACACGCTGAAACTCGAAGAGATCAACAAGGGGTTCGACCTGATGCATGCGGGCGAAAGCATCCGGAGCGTGGTAGTGTACTGACGACGCACCGAAGGGGAGAACGATGCTTTTTCCGCCAACCATCGCCGGCAGCCTGCCCAAGCCTTCATGGCTGGCCGAGACCGAAAAGCTGTGGCCGAAGTGGAAACTGGAAGGAGATGCGCTGGCGCAGGCCAAGCGGGACGCGGCGCTGATCTGGATCAAGGAACAGGAAGACGCCGGCATCGAGATCGTCTCGGACGGCGAGCAGTTCCGCACCCATTTCGTCCACGGCTTCCTCGAAACAGTCGAGGGCATCGACTGGAACCTGAAGACAAAAATGGGCATCCGCAACAACCGCTATGTGGTGGATGTGCCGACGGTGACGGAACACCCGAAACGCAGCCGTCCGGTACATCGCGAGGAAGCCGCGTTCTGCCGGACGCACACGAAGAAGGGCCTGAAATTCACCCTGCCCGGCCCGATGACGATCTGCGATACGCTCGCCGACGGCCATTTCGGCCGGCGCGCCGATATGGCTATGGCTTTCGCCGAAATCCTCAACGAGGAGGCGCTCGAACTCGAGGCGGAGGGCGTCGACACCATCCAGTTCGACGAACCCGCCTTCAACGTCTTCATGGACGATGTCAACGAATGGGGCATAGCTGCGCTGGAGCGCGCGGCGCGCGGGCTGAATTGCACCACCGCCGTGCACATCTGCTACGGCTACGGCATCGAAGCGAACCTTAAATGGAAGGAGACGCTCGGCGCCGAATGGCGGCAATACGAAGCGATCTTCCCCGCCATCAATCGCTCGTCGATCAAGCAGGTATCGCTCGAATGCGCCAATTCGCACGTGCCGATCTCGCTGATCGGGCTTTTGCCGGACAAGGATCTGCTCATCGGGTCGATCGATGTGGCCTCCAACACCATCGAGACCCCGGAACAGGTGGCCGGGACGATTGCGGAGGCGTTGAAGCATGCCGACGCGGCGCGGATCCTGCCCTGCACCAATTGCGGCATGGCGCCGCTGTCGCGCGCCGTCGCCAGCGGCAAGCTGAAGGCGCTTGGCGCCGGGGCCGAACTGGCGCGGCGGCGAACATAGGCCGGCGGATGTTCCTCACAACTGCGTTCGAAGTCCGCGTCCGATGACAGAGGCCAGTGCTGGTCCAGTTATCTATGTCGATGCCGATGCCTGCCCGGTGAAGGCGGAGGTGCAAAAGGTGGCGGAACGACACGGGCTCGTCGTGACCTTCGTATCCAATGGCGGCTTGCGGCCATCGCGCGATCCGATGATCCGCAACGTGGTGGTGTCGAAGGGCGCCGATGCCGCCGACGACTGGATCGTCGAGAACGCCGAGGCCAACGATATCGTCATTACCGCAGACATTCCGCTTGCCGCCAGAACCGTGACGCTCGGCGCGCATGTGCTCGGCCCCACCGGGCGTCCGTTCACGCCGGAGACGATCGGCATGGCGGTGGCGATGCGCGACCTGAAGCAGCATTTGCGTGAAACCGGCGAGAGCAAGGGCTACAATGCCGGTTTCAGCCCGGCCGACCGCTCACGGTTCCTCGGCGCGCTGGACCAGATCGTCAGACGGGCCTTGAAATGACGGACGTCAAGACGCCCCTCCATCGCCGGCGCGCTTTCTATGTCGCCGCAGCCGCGGGTATTGCGGCGCTGCTGCTGGCGTTCTGGCTGGTGCGCGACCTTGCCGTGGTCATCGGCGCCAATATTTTCTTCCTGTTTTATCTGACACTTGCGCTTGCGAGCTTTTCAAAACTCACGCCGGATTACCTGAAACGGAACGCGGACAAAGCCGACGAACCGGTGTCGATCATTTTTCTCGTCACGCTGACGACAGTGGCCGTTGCTGTGGCTTCGCTGTTCATCCTGATCAACCGGCAAGGCAGCCCCGATCCGCTTGCCTTCTGGCTGACGCTCGCCTCGGTGCCGCTCGGCTGGTTGACCATCCACACCATGACGGCGCTGCACTACGCGCATCTCTACTGGCAGCCGGAGACGACAGCGGAGGAAGGATCGACCGCGCACCGCAAGTATGCGCGCGAAGGGCTTGAGTTTCCGGCGACGAAAAACCCGGGCGGGTGGGATTTCCTCTATTTCTCCTACACGGTCGGCACGACGGCGCAGACATCCGATGTCGAGGTCACCAACACGGCTATGCGCATGGTCTGCGTAATCCATTCCGTCATTTCGTTCTTTTTCAACACGGTGCTGGTGGCGGCGGCGGTGAATATCGTCGTGTCGCTGGGAAGCTAGCTCAAGCTCACCGCGCCAAAACGAATCCAACCCGAAAATTCAACCGATCAGGCTTGCCACATGAAAACCATTTCAACCGCAAAATCGCATGGCGGCGTCCAGGGCGTCTATTCCCATGCTTCCGAGGCCTGCGCCTGCGACATGACCTTCGCGGTGTTCGTACCGCCGCAGGCAGCAAAAGCGCCCTGCCCGGTGGTCTGGTATCTTTCCGGCCTCACCTGCACGCACCAGAACGTCATGGACAAGGGCGAATACCGACGGATGGCGGCCGAACTGGGCTTGATCGTCGTGTGCCCCGACACCAGCCCGCGCGGCGACGATGTGCCCGACGAGAAGGACAACTGGCAGTTCGGCAAGGGCGCAGGCTTCTATGTCGACGCCACGCAGGAGCCCTTTGCCAGGAACTACCGGATGTATTCCTACATCGCCGAAGAACTGCCGGCGCTGATCGCCGGGGGATTTTCGGCGGACATGGAGCGGCAGGCGATTTTCGGCCATTCGATGGGCGGCCACGGCGCGCTGACCATCGCGCTGAAGCACCCCGAGCGCTTCAAAAGCTGTTCGGCCTTCGCGCCGATAGTGCAGCCGATGACGGCAGGCTGGTCGAAACCGGCGCTGGAGAAATATCTCGGCCCGGAAGAGGCGAGATGGCGCGACTACGACGCGACCGCACTGATCGAGGACGGCCGCCGGTTTCCGGAATTTCTGGTCGACCAGGGTACCGCCGACGGCTTTCTGGATGACGGGCTGCGGCCGTGGCTGCTGGAAGATGCCTGCGCCAGGGCCGGCATTCCGCTGACGCTGCGCATGCGGGAAGGATACGATCACTCCTACTTCTTCATTTCGACCTTCATGGACGATCATCTGAAGTGGCATGCAGAGCGGCTCGGGTAACGTCGCGCTCAAGAAAATGTCAGCCGACGCCTGAAACATCGGGCCTCCCGCAAGCGTAGTAACTATACGGGCGGCAAGGAACCATACCGCCCGAGGGACAACGCGCATGGGCACGCCATCAAACCCGGATACGCTGATTTACCGCCAATCCGGCTGGACGAGGCTGACACACTGGATCTGGGCGATCTCGCTGTTTTTCCTGCTCCTGACCGGCCTGCAGATCTTCAACGCGCATCCGGCGCTCTATCTCGGCAAGCAGTCGGGCTTCGGGTTCGACAACAGCGTACTTTCGATCGGCACGATCCAGGGCGAAAACGGCGCGCGGGGTGTTACAGACGTTTTCGGAACGCGCTTCGACACCACCGGCGTGCTCGGGCTGTCCGGGACCGCCGGCCATCTGCGCGGGCGCGCTTTTCCGGCCTGGGCGACGATCCCTTCCGGTCAAGACCTTGCCACAGGGCGCGTCGTCCATTTCTTCTTCGCCTGGATTCTCGTCGGAACGCTGCTGGTCTGGCTCATCGCGAGCGCCGTCAACGGGCATCTGAAACGCGACCTGGCGCCGCGGATCGCCGACATCAGGAAGCTGCCGGCCGACATCGCCTCGCACGCCAGGCTGAAATTCCACCACACGCGCGAATACAATACCTTGCAGAAACTCAGCTATGGCGGCGTGCTTTTCGTGCTGCTGCCGCTGATGATCCTGACCGGCCTCGCAATGTCGCCCAGCGTCAACGCCGGGCTGCCCTTCATCGCCGACCTTTTCGGCGGCCGGCAGACGGCGCGCACCATCCATTTCGCCGCGATGCTGCTTCTGGTCGGCTTCTTCGTCGTCCATATGCTGATGATCCTCGCCGCCGGCCCGATCAACGAGCTCCGTTCGATCGTCACCGGCTGGTATCGGACCGATCCGCCGCGCAGGATCGAGCCGGAAGGGAGTGCGTGATGCAAAAGTTTCAGCTTAGCCGGCGCAAGTTCCTCACTTCGGCAACACTCGGCATTTCTGGCGTAGCGCTTTCCGGTTGCGACGCGTTCGACGATCTCGGCAATTCCGACAACGCGGTGCGCAATTTCCTCGAAGGCGCCAACGGCTTGACCTATCGCGCGCAGCGGCTGCTTACCGGCCGCGAGACGCTGGCGCAGGAATTTTCCGAGAGCGACATCCGCCAGCCGCAACGGCCGAACGGCGTCACCGCACCGGGCGACGCAACTTACAACGGGCTATTGAGCAACGATTTCGTCGACTGGCGACTGGAAGTGACCGGGCTGGTGGAAAAACCGCTGTCGCTCAGCCGCGAGCAGCTCACCAACATGCCCAGCCGCACCCAGATCACCCGGCATGATTGCGTCGAAGGCTGGAGTTGCATCGCCAAATGGACCGGCGTGCCGCTGACGCTGGTTCTCGACGAGGCCAGGGTGAAGCCGCAAGCCCGCTTCGCCGTGTTCCACTGCCTGGATTCGATCGAGCAGGGACTGTCGGGCGACATCAAATATTACGAATCGATCGACCTGATCGACGCCCGCCATCCCCAGACGATCCTTGCTTACGGTCTCAACGGAAAGGCACTGCCGGTGGAAAACGGCGCGCCGCTCAGGCTGCGCGTCGAGCGGCAGCTCGGCTACAAGATGGCGAAATATGTCCGCGGCATCGAGCTGGTCGACAGTTTCGCCATGTACGGCAACGGTAAGGGCGGCTACTGGGAAGACAACGGCTACGACTGGTACGCGGGGATTTAGGGCAGTTCCCGTTAAGCCTCGAGCAACGGCGATGGCCGATTACCCCTGAAGCAGTCTGTCACCGCTGTGGCCGATTTTGACTGTTCGGGGTGGGAACCTCACGTAGCTGCCGTCGATCTGAACGCGCAGATAATGGACGGAGCGGACTCCTCACGGCCGCAATGACACTCGCGCCCTTCCACGTCGCCAGTTCAACCGCGATGTCCCTCAGTCTTCAATTCTCCCGGCTCGACCTGTAGCATTGGATGCGGCTCTACAGACGCATGGTATCAAAGATCGGCAAATCGGGAGGGAGATGACGATGGCAAGAATGAATCTCCGCTCTATAAAGTTTTCGAAGGTCTATCCCATGTATATTCAAAAAGCGGAGCGCAAGAGCCGAAACAAGGAGGAAGTCGACCAAATAATATGCTGGCTTACCGGCTACAGCGAGGCAGAACTGAAGCAACAAATCGAACACGAGAGCGATTTCGAGACCTTCTTTGACCAAGCGCCCCGCCTTCACCCAAACAGCTCGCTGATCAAGGGCGTAATTTGCGGCGTTCGCGTGGAAGAAATCGAAGACCCGTTGGAACAGAAAATTCGCTATCTGGACAAGTTGATTGACGAGCTCGCGAAAGGAAGGACGATGGAGAAGATTCTCCGGCAGTGAGGGATCGTTCGATCGCCCAGCAGCGCGAACGGCAGGAGCGGGGCTCAATCGAGCCGTTCACCGCACCCGAAGCCAACGACGGCTGCGGATCGACTCCAATCGATCAGCTCCGGCAGAGCCTATGACTGCTCATGCCACAACGTCAGCCATTCGTCACATAGGACACAGAAGCGACTTTAAGGACATAAATGCTTGTCCTTAGAGCCTCAGGGTCTATTCTGAGCGCACCGCCACCTTTTGCGCGGCAAACAAGAAGAAGAAAGCTCAAGGAGATCGGCAAGGTGTCGGACACCACGAACATTTATGAAGAAACACCGGATATGGACACGATCGGCGGACGCATTTCGCGCGCCCGCGATACATCAGGATTGAGCGTCGAGGAGGTTGCTTGGCGGCTCGGCGTGAAAATCGCGACGGTCAACGCATGGGAGAGCGACCGCACGCTACCGGGGTCGCACCGGATGAACAAACTGGCCGGCATGCTGAACGTCAGCATTTCCTGGCTGCTTCATGGCGTCGGCACGGCGCCCGCCGACCACGACCGGCAGCGCACGGTCAGCAACGTCACTCTGCAGCTCGAAAAGCTCAAATTGCTGCATTCCGAGACCGGGCAATTGATCGGGCAGATCCAGAAGGATCTCGACAGGGTCAGCGCACAACACTAGCCGACCGGTCCAGCCTTCGGTTGGCTCAACGATCTTATGTGACAAGCTGCTTCGATCAGGACGCAGTCACAGAAGTGTTGCGAGCGTTTGAAATCGCTCGCCGCGAACGAAATGTGGCCGAGCAGTATGAGATGCTTCCTGCCGGGCGGATCTACCGGATAAATCAGGTGCGGCCCGATCGAGATCGAAGCCGGTTGCCGCGACAAACGGGCACGACAAGCTGTGCGTATTTCGGGAAGAATGTCGCCGGGAGGTGACAATCTGTCGGCCATAGGCTATTCCACGACTCGTCGAGGGCTTCGGCCCTACCTGTTTGCGGGAGAGAGTCGCTTGAACTGCGGCCGCCGAAGGGGAAATCGCCCGAAATCTCTCAGGCAAAAGAACCGTAGACGGGAAAGACACTCTGGAAAGTCGGGATTAAACCCGCGCCGAAGGTGTAAGCGCCGCTGACAGAGTTCCGGTTGCGCGAGTCTCTCAGGCTTCAGACAGAGGGGCACGGAATGGCCGCCAGAGCGGCCGCTTGCGTGCGTTTCTGGAGAAGTCATGACCGGCGAAGAGCTTTTTCATTTACCCCTTGAAGATTTGCATGTTGCCGCAGGTGCGCGTTTCGGCGCTTTTGCCGGTTGGCACATGCCGCTGACCTACCCCGCCGGGGTGATGAAGGAACATGTCCACACCCGCGAACATGCCGGGCTGTTCGACATTTCCCACATGAAGCTGATCGAGGTTTCGGGACCGGGCGCGGCGGCACTCCTGGCACGCACCTGCCCGCTCGACCCGGAAGCGCTGGAAATCTCGCAGTCGAAGCTGACCTTCTTCCTGAACGACGCCGCGGGCATCCTGGACGACCTGATCGTCACCCGGCTCGACAAACAGCGTTTCATGATGGTCGCCAACGCCGGCAATGCAAAGGCCGACATCGCGCACCTGACCGTACTAGCCAAGGATTTCGACGCCAGGGTCGAGCCGCTCGACCGGGTTTTTCTGGCGATACAAGGGCCGGAAGCATGGGCTGTCCTTTCCCGGGCCGGCATCGAAAACGGATCACTGACCTTCATGCACGGCATCGAGCCCCGCCCCGGCTGGTTCATAAGCCGCTCGGGCTATACGGGCGAGGACGGTTTCGAGATCGGGCTGCCCGCAGCGGACGCGCGGCAACTCGCCGAAAAGCTGCTTGCCGACGACCGGCTGATGTGGATCGGACTTGCCGCCCGCGACAGCCTGCGCCTCGAAGCCGGGCTCTGCCTACATGGCAACGACATCACGCCCGACACCGACCCGGCAACTGCCGCGCTGATGTGGGCTATCCCGAAGGAACTGCGCACTGAGGGCGACTTCATCGGCGCGGAGGCTTTGCGGAAAATAGTCGCCGCCGGTCCGGCGGAAAAGCGCGTCGGCCTCAAGGCCGATGGCCGCCAGCCGGTGCGCGGCGGCACGGCGCTTGTCGACGAAGCCGGGAACCGTGCCGGTCGTGTCACTTCAGGCGGCTTCGGCCCTTCGGCCGGCCATCCGGTCGCCATGGGCTATGTCGCGGCGCCGCTCGCCAAAACCGGGACAAGGCTATTCGCCGACGTACGCGGCAACCGCATTCCGGTCGAAGTCCACCCCCTCCCCTTCACGCAGCATCGCTACCGCAAAGGATAGTTTTCCCATGGCAACGACCTATTTTACCGAAGACCACGAATGGATCCGCGTCGAGAACGGCATCGCCACGGTCGGCATCACCGACTATGCGCAGGAACAGCTCGGCGACCTCGTCTTCGTCGAATTGCCGGAAGCCGGGCGTAAGCTGAAGAAGGGCGATGCGGCGGTGGTGGTCGAGTTCGTCAAGGCGGCATCCGACGTCTATGCGCCGGCCGACGGCGAAATCACCGAAGCCAACACGGCGCTTTCGTCCGACCCGGCGCTGGTCAACTCGGCGCCCACCGGCGACGGCTGGCTGTGGAAGATGAAACTTGCCGATGAAGGCCAGTTGTCCGGCTTGATGGATGAAGCCGGCTACAAAAAACTGATCGGCTGAGGAGCAGACTATCATGAGCGACAATGCAGCTACTTTTGCCGGACGCCACATCGGGCCTGGTCCGAGCGATGTGCGGGCCATGCTGGCGACGCTTGGCGTGCCATCGGTCGAAACGCTGATTTCCCAGGCGGTGCCGAAATCGATCCGCCTCGACCGGCCGCTCGACCTGCCGGCACCGGCAAGCGAAGCGGAAGCGCTCGCCGAACTCTCGGACAAGATGGCCAGGAACAATGTGTTCAAGAGCTTCATCGGCGCCGGCTACCACGGCGTAAAGGTACCGCCGGTGATCCAGCGCAACCTGTTCGAAAACCCCGCCTGGTACACGGCTTACACGCCGTATCAGTCGGAAATCAGCCAGGGGCGGCTCGAGCTTCTGTTCAATTTCCAGACGCTGGCGACCGAATTGACCGGCCTGCCCGTCGCATCGGCCTCGCTGCTCGATGAAGCAACGGCGGTCGCCGAGGCGGTCGGCATCGCCTACCGCCATCACCGCGAGAGACGCACCAGGATCGCGCTGGCGGGCGCGTTGCATCCGCAGACGCTCGACGTGGCGCGCACGCGCGCCGAACCGCTCGGCATCGAGATCGACGGCGAAACGATCGACGACAATACCGCCGCGCTCATCGTCTCCTGGCCGGATACGTTCGGCATCTACGGCGACCATGCTGCTGCAATCGCCAAGGCGAAAGCCGCGGGAGCGCTTGTGGTTTTCGTCAGCGATCCGCTGGGGCTGACGCTGACGGATTCGCCGGCATCGCTGGGCGCCGACATCGCTGTCGGCTCGATGCAGCGTTTCGGCGTGCCGATGGGCTTCGGCGGCCCGCACGCCGCCTATTGCGCGGTGTCGGACAAGCTCACCCGACTGATGCCCGGCCGCCTCGTCGGCCAGTCGGTCGACAGCGAGGGACGCCCCGCCTATCGCCTGGCGCTGCAGACGCGGGAACAGCACATCCGCCGCGACAAGGCGACCTCCAACATCTGCACGGCGCAGGCGCTGCTGGCCAACATGGCGACGGCCTATGCCATATGGCATGGCCCGCAAGGGCTGCAGGCGATCGCCAACCACGCGCATGGGCTCGCCGCCCGCTTCGCAGCCTCGCTGAAAGCGGCAGGCGTGAAAATCGCCGGCGAAAAGTTCTTCGACATGGTCACGGCGGAAGTTGCGGGCAAGGCCAAGCAGCTCGCCGCGGAAGCCGAAAAGGGCGGCCGCATGGTCCGCGTCATCGATGCCGACCGCGTCGGCGTCACGTTCGACGAGACTTCGACGGAGGCGGACCTCGAAGCGTTGGCCGCGCTGTTCGGCGCCAAGGCGGTTGGCAAGGCCGAACGGCGCATGCCTGGCAAGCCACGCGGCAAGGATTTTCTCACCCAGCCCGTCTTCCACGACAACCGTTCGGAAACCGAAATGATGCGCTTCCTGCGGCGGCTGGCCGACAAGGATCTGGCGCTCGACCGCGCCATGATCCCGCTCGGCTCCTGCACGATGAAGCTCAACGCGGCAGCCGAAATGATGCCGGTCTCGTGGCCGAGCGTCGCCAATCTGCATCCGTTTGCGCCGGCGGCGCATACGACGGGCTACAAGGCGATGACCGACGACCTCGAAAACTGGCTCTCCGAGATCACCGGGTTCGATGCGGTGTCGCTGCAGCCGAATGCCGGCAGCCAGGGCGAATATGCCGGCCTGCTGGCGATCCGCCGCTATCACCTGTCGCGCGGCGACAACCACCGCAATGTCTGCCTGATCCCGTCCTCGGCGCACGGCACCAACCCGGCGAGCGCCTCGATGGCCGGTATGCGTGTAGTCGTCGTTGCCTGCGAGGAGGCCGGCGACATCGATCTCGACGATCTCAAGGCGAAGGTGGCCGAGCACGCGCAAAACCTCGCCGCGCTGATGTTCACGTATCCGTCGACGCACGGCGTCTTCGAGGAAGGCGCACGCGACATCTGCACGCTGGTGCACGAGCATGGCGGCCAGGTCTATTTCGACGGCGCCAACCTCAACGCGCTGGTCGGGCTGGCGCGACCGGGCGACATCGGCGCCGACGTTTGCCATATGAACCTGCACAAGACCTTCTGCATCCCGCATGGCGGCGGCGGGCCGGGCGTCGGCCCGATCGGCGTGAAGTCGCATCTAGCGCCTTTCCTGCCAGGGCACGTGGCGGGCGATACGAACCATGCGGTGTCAGCGGCACCGTTCGGTAGCGCCTCGATCCTGCCGATCACCTGGATGTACATCCGCATGATGGGTGCGTCGGGACTGAAGCAGGCGACGGAGACGGCGATCCTTTCGGCCAATTACATCGCGACACGGCTCGAGCCCTATCTGCCTGCGCTCTTCAAGGGCCGCAACGGCCGCGTCGCGCATGAATGCATCCTCGACACGCGTGTTCTGAAGGAAAGCGCCGGCATTACTGTAGAAGACGTCGCCAAACGCTTGATCGACTACGGTTTTCACGCGCCGACGATGTCGTGGCCGGTGGCCGGAACGCTGATGGTCGAGCCGACGGAATCCGAGCCGAAGGAAGAACTGGATCGCTTCATCGACGCGATGATCGCCATTGCCAGGGAAGCCGAGCGGGTGGCGAAGGGCGAATGGCCGAGGGACGACAATCCGCTGGTCAACGCCCCGCATACGGCAAGCGAAACGCTAGCCGAAGCGTGGAACCATCCCTATTCGCGTATGGAAGCCGCCTACCCGGCCGGCGATGCGGATCATGCTGCCAAATATTGGCCGCCGGTGTCGCGCATCGACAATGTCGGCGGTGACCGCAACCTTGTCTGCTCCTGCCCGCCGCTGACCGAATATCTCGGCGCGGCGGAGTAAACCGCAAAGGCCGGCTCCAGAAGGGCCGGCTTTTTTGGTCCCGCTGCCCCCTGTTATGATTTGTTCAGCAGCGCGAGATTGGCATCCACCACCGTCGGATCGGCCATGCCGCTCCTGGCTTCCATTAACAGCTTGCGCGCCTTCTTGCTGTCGCCGCGCAGAAGCTGCGAGTAGCCCATATTGTTGATCACCTGAGGTTTGCGCCCGGCGATGTTCAGAAGTTGTTCGTAAGCACGGTCGGCGAAGTCGAAGCGACCAAGCTGGTCGTAGGAAGCAGCAAGTCCCATCCATGCCTCGGCATTGTCTGCCCGCAACTCGACCGCCTTGCGAAAGTGCTTTTCGGCGAGCCCGTAGTTGGCGTCGCGGAAATGCGTCTTGCCGATCGTCAGATCGTCGGCGCTGACGTCGCGCGCGACCGGCGAAATCGCCGTCGTCCTGGTGTTGTCGATGGCGCTGGTCGTGCAGCCAGCCACAACAAGCGCGGCGCACATCGCCGCAATCGCGATGAAATTCCTCTGACCCATGCCCCTGCCCCGTATCGCCCGTTATCCGGGTCGTTCTTTCAAGAAAATACTAGCGAAAACGAATTAAGCTTCAGTGCCGAAACCACTGCAAAATCAGTCCCCGGCGAAAGGCGGGATTAACCACGTCAATCACCGGTGTTGAGCTTCACCAGGATCGGGATGATCGCAATCATCAGGACGACCGGGAGGATGCAGACGGTGACCGGCACCGACATCTTTGCCGGCAAGGCATGCGCCTTCTCCTCGGCGATCGACATGCGCTTGTGGCGCATCTCGTCGGAAAAGACGCGAAGCGCCCCGGAAAGGCTGGTGCCGAGCTCCTTCGACTGCTGCAACAGCGTTGCAAACGAACGAACCTCGTCAAGACTTAACCGATCGGCGAGCGCCTTCAGCGCGTCGTCGAGGCTGCGCCCCGCCCTAAGTTCCAGCGAGACGAGCTGCAAATTCTGGCTGAGTGACGGATAGGTCAAAGCCAGTTCCTTCGATACACGCTCGACGCCCGCTTCCATGCTCATGCCGGCATCGGAGCAGACGATCATCAGGTCCATGAAGTCGGGGAAACCGTTGCGGTATTCGACCATCTTGGCATGGACCATCCGTCCGAGCACGAAGCCAGGTGCGAAATAGCCGAAGCCGCCAGCCATGCCGACGAATATCCAGAAACTTTTGGTCGAGGCATCGGCGCCAGAGATCTTGTCGAGAATGACGGCAATCAGCGCGCTGGCCACAAGTCCACCGAAACGGACAAGAAAAAACATGCCGACGGCACGCGGGTCCATGTATCCGGCCTGGATCAGCTTCAGCCGCAAGCGGGCGACATTTTCGGGGTCGGTCCTGGAGTAGAATTCATGCGCGGTCTTAACCGCCTTTTCGCGCACCGCGTTGGGATTTTTCTTTGCCGGCTCAGCGGTTTTTGCAGGCTCGAAACCGGTGCCCACCTTCAGCCGGCGTTTCAGATCGCCACGTTCGCCGCGAGCGGCAACCATCGGCCACACCACGGCAGCGGCGCCGGCAAGAAGCAGCAGCAAGGCTACCGGCGCCAGGGATGTCGGCCTCATGGAGGCCAGGAGTTCGATCAGCGTTTCCATCTCAGAACTTGAACGTCGACATCTTGAACAGCATGAAATTGCCGAGCATCAGCCAGGCGAAGGAGCCGCCGAGCAGATACCAGGTCATCGGCTCCTCCCAGACGGCGTTGTAGAAATTCGGCATCAGCACCATGATCGCGGCCATCAGAAGCACCGGAACGGCGGTCAGGATGTAGGCCGACATGCGGCCCTCCGTCGAAATGGCGCGAACTTTGCGCTTCAGTTTGCCGCGCTCGCGGATCACCGTCGAAAGGCCGTCGAGGATTTCGCGCAGATTGCCGCCGGACGAATGCTGGATGGATACAGCGGTGACAAACAACGGCAGATCATCATGGCCGACCCGGTCGAACAGGCTGTGCAGCGCGCTGACGAGATCGGAGCCGTAGGTCACCTCGTCGGCGACGACGCCGAATTCGGTGCCGATCGGATCGGGCATTTCGCGCGCCACCATGGCGATCGCCACCGGTACCGGGTGACCGGCCTTCAGGCTTCGGGTGATGAGTTCCAGCGCCTCGGGCAGTTGAAGACCAAACAGCTTGTGGCGGCGCTTCTTGAGATGGTTGAGCGCAATCATCGGGAACAGCAGGCAGAGCACCGGCAGCAGGCCAAGTGCAAGTGCGAGCGGAACGCCCTTCCATATGCCGGCCAAAACGACGGCCATGGCGACACCGGAAGTTATCAGCAGGAACTTCGGAAGCGGCATGACCAAGCCGGACTGGGTTCTGAGCTTGCGGAAACGCTCCAGCGAGAACAGGGAACCGCGGCCTTCCAGCCCTCGTTCCTTGCGCAACTGGATCAGAACCTGTTCCTGGCTGAGCTTCTTCTCCTGCAACTTCATGCGCCGGTTGATCGCCGAGCGCCGGTCGCTGCGCCCGGCGTAAAGCAGGTAAAGAGCCTCCGCGATCATGATGCCGGAGAGGCCGACGGCAGCGTAGATGAGATAGAGCCCGCCGCCCAGCATGGCCTATTCCTGCGGCTTGCCGGGTTCGAAATATTTTCCGGGAAACTCGATGCCCATGGCCTTCAAGTCTTCCAGGAAGCGCGGCCGGATGCCTGTCGCCTCGTAATGTCCGAGGATCTTGCCATCGCCGTCCATGCCGGTGCGCACGAAGCGGAAGATCTCCTGCATCTGGATCACGTCGCCTTCCATGCCGGTCACTTCGGCGACGCTGGTCACCTTGCGCTTGCCGTCGGAAAGGCGGGTCAACTGCACGATGAGGTCAAGCGCGCTGGCAATCTGGCTGCGGATCGACTGCACCGTCATCGGCATGCCGGTCATACCCAGCATCTGCTCCAGGCGGGAAATGGCGTCGCGTGGCGTGTTGGCGTGGATGGTCGCCATCGAGCCTTCGTGGCCGGTGTTCATCGCCTGCAACATGTCGAAGGCTTCCTCGCCGCGGCACTCGCCGAGGATGACACGGTCAGGGCGCATGCGCAGCGCATTCTTGACGAGATCGCGCTGCTTCAATTCGCCGTGGCCCTCGATGTTGGCCGGCCGCGTTTCCATGCGCGCGACATGCGGCTGCTGCAGTTGCAGTTCGGCCGCGTCCTCGATGGTGATGAGCCGCTCGTCTTGCGGGATGAAGGCCGACAGTGCGTTGAGCATGGTCGTCTTGCCGGTACCGGTGCCGCCCGAGATGATGGTCGTCTTGCGGGCATGCACGGCTGCGGCCAGCACTTCGGCCATGTTCTGGGTGATGGCGCCGAATTCAACCAGCTTATGCAGGCCAAGCTTGTTCTTGGAAAATTTCCGGATCGACACCAGCGGACCGTCGACGCCGACCGGACGGATCGCCGCGTTGAAGCGCGAGCCGTCAAGCATGCGGGCGTCGACCATCGGTTGCGACTCGTCCACCCGACGGCCGACGGCTGCAACGATTTTGTTAATGATCCGAAGCAGATGCGCCTCGTCCTTAAAGGGAATTTGTACCTGCTGCAGCTTGCCGTGACGTTCGACGAAGCAGTTCTGGTGGCCGTTGATCAGGATGTCGTTGATCGACGGGTCCTTGAGCAGCGGTTCAAGCGGACCGAGGCCGACCATCTCGTCGACGATGTCGTCGACGAGAGCATCGAGTTCGGCGACGTTGATGGCCATGCGTTCTTCGCGGATCTTCTCCGACACGAAATCATGCACCTGGCGGCGCATTTCGTCCTTCGGCAGACGTTCCAGCGCGACGAGATTGATCTCCTCCAGCAGCATGCGGTGAATGCGGCTGCGCGCCTCCAGAACCTTGTTGGCGGTTTTCGCGGTCGCCGCTGCCGCCGGTTCGGGCTTGGGCGCGGGCGCCGGCCTGCGGACATTCGGGATCAGCACGCTGCCGTGATCGCGCGGCGGCCTCGGCTCGGCCGGCCGTTCCTGGCCTGCCGCGCGCTTCTGCAGGGTCGAGAAACGGGTGGTCATCCGGCTTTCCTCAACAGGCCGCGGCCAAGACCGAACAGCGACCGCGATTTCCGGGGCACCGCGACGAACTCCTCCGGCAGCACGATCTTCTTCAAATCGTTGACGACATTGGCGTTCGGGTCGATCTCGTGAAGCGGCACGCCGCGGTCGACGGCCTCGCGCACCAGACGGTAGTTGTTGGCGATGCCCCCAATAAAATGTTCGCCGAGAATCTCCTCGACATCGGCCTGCTTGATGCCGTTGTCGAACATCTTCTGCTCGAAGCGGTTGACGATGACGTTGGGCTTCACTTCCTTGCCGGCGGTCTCGTAGATCGCCTGGATCAGCCGTTGCGTGTGGCGCAGGCACGGCACCGTCATTTCGGCAACGATGTAGAGCTTGTTGGAGCCCAGCAGCACGGTTTCCGTCCACGGAAACCAGGTGCGCGGCATGTCGATGACGACGTTGTCGAAATAGGCGGAGACCAGATCGAGCATGCGCACCACGACGTCGGTGTTGAAGGAACGCATCTCGGACGGCCTGGTCGGCGCGGCCAGAACGCAGAGCCCGCTCGCATGTTTCGAAAGCATGACGTCGAGCAACTGGCGATCGAGCCGCTCTGGCTGGTTCTCGATCTCGGTGATGTCGAACCGCGGCTCGAGATCGAGATATTCGGCGCAGGCGCCCTGCTGGAAGTTCAGATCGACCACGCAGGTCGAGGCACCGCGCGTCACCGAATGGTGGAGCTGGAAGGCCGTCTGCAGCGTCAGCGTGGTGGTGCCGACGCCGCCGGCCGCCGGCATGAACGTATATATCTGGGATTCGGTGTTCTGCTCCCGGCCCGGCCCTTGCAGAGCGCGGATGCAGGAGCGGACGAGATCGGCCGTGGTGATCGGCTTGACCAGGAAATCCGCGACCTGAAGCTGCACAAGGATACGCACGGCCGAAGCGTTGAATTCCTGGGTGACGACGACGATCGGCGTCCGGCCTTCCAGCCGCCGGGTGATGCGCTGCAGCGCTTCGATCTCGTCGAGCCGCGCGGCATCCATATCGACAATGACGGCGCCGCCGTCGATCTCCTGGATTTCACCCCTGAGCTCGGTGACATTCTTCTCGACAGTGACAAGCTGGATCATGTCGGACTGGGCGAACGCTGCGCGCACGTCCTGCAGGAAAAGCTTGTCGGTCGAGACGAGTACGACGCGCTTGGTCTTCGTGGTGGTTGCCATCGTCCCGTTCCTGCCCGTCACTTATCCATTGTCGACGGCTCAAGCGTCACGGCCGCCTTTTGAGCCGGGGCAGCGGTCGTCTTCGAGGTGCGGTCGGCCGGGATCAGAAGCTTGGTGTTTTGTACGCCCGGCTGCCACGGGTCGACCATCTGCATGACGGTGTTGGCGTGGATGGCGTTGCCGGCGGCAAAGGTGAGGCCGTCGTTGCGCGACAGGTCTTCCGTGCTGCATCCGACCAGACTGACCGCGGCCAGCAGCGAAAACCCGGTCCTGAGTGTGTTGCCCATGGTCTATTCCTTCGGCAGGTCGAGAAAATGCCCGGATGTGGTGGACGGGTACTGCCGGCATTCCGGCGGCGAGCGCCACCGCACGGCCGGCGTTGGAAACCTTCACCTCCTCGACATTGCCGAGGAAATAGTCGGCGCTGCTGGCGGCAACCGTGCCGTCCATCGGCGTCAGCGGCTTCTTGGACGGATCGATCGGCTTCACCAGATACGGGGTGATGATAATCACCAGGTCGGTTTCGCGGCGCTGGTAAGACTTGGAGCTGAACAAGTTGCCCAGCACCGGCAGCCGGCCGAGCCCCGGTATGCGCTCAGCGGTGATGTCGTTCTGGCTTTGCAGGAGGCCGGCGATCATGAAGCTCTGGCCACTCTTCAGGTCGACCGAGGTTTTGGCGCGGCGCACGATGAAGCCCGGGATAGAGATGTCACCGATCTTGTAGGAAGCGGAGGGATCGACCGCCGAAACCTCGGGCGCGATTTCCAGGCTGACCAGCCCGTCGGCGAGCACCGTCGGGGTGAAATCCAGGCCAACGCCGAACTTCTTGTATTTGACGGTGATCTTGTCGTCTTCCTGGGACACCGGGATCGGGAACTCGCCGCCGGCCAGAAAACTTGCGGTTTCGCCGGAGCGCGCGATCAGGTTGGGCTCGGCCAGCCGGCGCGCGACGCCGCGCTCCTCCAGAGCGTCGATGGCAACGTCGATCGAGAAGCCGTTGCTGAGCAGCGAGCCGATCACCTGGCCGGCCGGCGTGTTGCTGGTGGCGCGCGGTGCCGAGTTGAAGGAGACGCCGCCGCCGGCAGTGGCATAGACGGCGCTGATCTGGGTTCCAAGTTCCTGCCCCACCTGCCGGTTGATCTCGACGAAGCGGACGTTGAGCTGGACCTGCTGCGAGGAAGAGATATCGACCGAGTTGATGACCTCTTCCTCGCCGGAGAACCGCGTCGCGATCTTGGTCGCCTTCTCGGCCGATACGGCATCCTTGGCGGAACCGGAGAGAACCAGCCGGCCGTTCGCCGAACTCACCTCGATGTCGGCGTCAGGTACCGAATTGCGGATTGTGCTGGCAAGGCCGTCGGTATCGAGCGTCACTTCGACGTCGATCGTGCCGACCAACTGCTTGTTCTCGTCGAAAAGCGCGATGCCGGTGGTGCCGAGATTGTTGCCGAGCACATAGAACGATTTGTCGGTGAGCGGATTGACGTTGGCGATTTCCGGATCGCCGATGACTATCTCGTAGAAAGGAGTGGCGGTCTTGATCGTCTTCGGCTTGCCCTTGGCAACCTTGATCGTGGTGTTCCTGCTCGAGGAAATCTGGATCACGTCGCCGCCGGCAAAGCCGGTTTCCGGGGTCGCCACACTGACCGCCGCCGCAGCAGCGAGGGCCGCAACGCCCATGCGCGCACGCCGATTGCAACTCTGCACCCACCCAAACATCGTCCCTGCCCCCAAAAACCGGCGCCCACCGGTCACTCAATCACTCGACCGGAGCCACCACCTGGTAGGTCTCCGCTTCGGTTCCCCGCGTCACGATAACAGTCTTGAATTTCGGCTCTTCGGGCACTGCCGCCCCGACGGCATTGGTAATGACCTGTGCAGTGCCGTCGGCGATGGAACCGCCGAACGCCGATATTGTGGTGATACCGTCGCCGGAGCCGCCTCCTTCCGCGAACGCACGGAGCGAAAGCGAAAGCGACCCGACGTTGCGAGCGAGCGCAACCTTCTGCGCGCCTTCGGTGGTCACCTCGATCGTCACCGAATTGGCGATCTGCGGGCTCGTCTGCCGCTCGTCGGCGCCCTGCCCCACCGTAAGCACCTTGGCATTCTCCACCACGATCTCGGTGGTGATCGTGGCGCCGGAGGCGCCCTTGGCACTGTCGGAGGTTTCCTCGATGGCGCCGGCATCGCGGGTCAGCACCACGTCGACACGATCGCCAGGCGTGATGAAGCCGCCGACACCGGCGATCTCGTCCGTCTTGACGGTGACCGCTCGCATTCCCGGCGACAGAAGATTGGACAGGGTCGCCCGGCCGTTCGGCCCCGAGAGCTTGGCGAGCAGCACCGGCTCGTTCGCCTCGACCGGCGAAAGGACGACCCGGCTGCCTTCGGCCAGCAATTTGTCGATGGTGGCGAAGGCGCCTTGCGGCAGTGAATCCTGCGGCCAGGGAATTTCGGAAAGCTGGGCCCGGTCAAGCGGCATGCCGAAGCGCAAAGGCGCGGTCGCGACGACAATGGTCTTGAACTCGACCTTGGGTGCGGCCGGGACGGGTATGTCGACCGACATCTCCTGGACGCGAGCGCCGGCGGCGCTCTTGATCCAGAGGTCGGCAGCAAAAATCGACGCAGCGCCGACAACGGCGGCGATGCCGATCATTGTGATTGCTTTGCCCCTCACGCCCTGTTTTCCTTATCGGCCTGCTTTTTGTTCGAGCCACGCTTAGGGGCCAATGCTAAACAATTAGGAATCCCTCATATGGGCGCTGGACCTATATTCCGGGGCGTGGTTATCGAAGGCTTTAGGAAAACAGCCTATTTCGAACGAACCGCCGGCTCGAACGGAACGGGAACCTCTGTCTTTTCCTGAGCAAAGCGTGGCATTATCGATCACCGATTCGCAGCATCGAAAGCTTCCATGGACGACAACAACGATCTTTTCTCGAATCTCGGCAAGCAACCGGGACCGGCGCCGCGAGCCGCTTCGCGGCCGGCGGACCCGTTAGTGCAGGCATCAAGGAAAGCATCGCAGGCGAAAGACGGCAGCGAGGGCTACAGCGCCGCCGACATCGAGGTCCTGGAGGGGCTGGAGCCGGTGCGGCGCCGCCCCGGCATGTATATCGGCGGCACCGACGAGAAGGCGCTGCACCATCTGTTCGCCGAGGTCATCGACAATTCGATGGACGAAGCGGTCGCCGGCCACGCGACGTTCATCGAGGTGGAACTGGGTGCCGACGGCTTCCTGACGGTTACCGACAACGGCCGCGGCATTCCGATCGATCCGCATCCGAAATTCAAGAACAAGTCCGCGCTCGAAGTGATCATGACGACGCTGCATGCCGGCGGCAAATTCGATTCCAAGGTTTATGAGACGTCGGGCGGCCTACACGGCGTCGGGGTGTCGGTGGTCAACGCGCTGTCGGACGTCCTGGAAGTCGAGGTGGCGCGCGGCCGCCAACTCTACCGGCAGCGGTTTTCGCGCGGCATCCCCCAGAGCGGACTGGAAAAACTCGGCGACGTGCAGAACCGGCGCGGCACGAAAACCCGTTTTCATCCCGATCCGGATATTTTCGGCAAGAACGCCCATTTCGAGCCGGCCAGGCTCTACCGGATGGCACGCTCGAAGGCATACCTGTTCGGCGGCGTCGAAATCCGCTGGTTCTGCGATCCGCTGCTGATCAAGGAAAAGGACACGACGCCGGCCAAGGCGGTGTTTCACTTCCCCGGCGGCCTGAAGGATTTTCTCGGCGCATCGCTCGGCGACGAATTCCAGGTCACCCGCGAGGTGTTCTCCGGAAAGAGCGAAAAAACCTCGGGGCACGGCTCAGTCGAGTGGGCGGTCACCTGGTACGGCGGTGACGGCTTCCTCAACTCCTACTGCAACACCATTCCAACGCACGAGGGCGGCACCCACGAGATGGGCTTCCGCAACGTGCTGACGCGCGGATTGAAGGCCTATGCCGACCTGATCGGCAATAAGCGTGCTGCGGTCGTGACCAGTGAAGACGTGATGATCTCGGCAGCGGGCATGCTGTCGGTGTTCATCCGCGAACCGGAATTCGTCGGCCAGACCAAGGACAAGCTGGCCACCGTCGAGGCGATCCGCATCGTCGAGAGCGCGCTGCGCGACCCGTTCGACCACTGGCTGGCCGACAACCCCCAGGAAGCCTCGAAACTGCTCGACTGGGTGATCGCGCGCGCCGACGAGCGGGTGCGGCGGCGGCAGGAGAAGGAAGTCAACCGCAAGAGCGCTGTGCGCAAGCTCAGGCTGCCCGGAAAACTCGCCGATTGCACGCAGAATGCGGCGGCGGGGGCCGAGCTCTTCATCGTCGAAGGCGATTCTGCCGGCGGCTCGGCCAAGCAGGCGCGCGATCGTGCCAGCCAGGCGGTTCTGCCGCTGCGCGGAAAAATCCTCAACGTCGCCAGCGCCGGCGCCGACAAGCTGACCGCCAACCAGCAGATCGCCGACCTGATCCAGGCGCTCGGCTGCGGCACGCGGGCAAAATACCGCGACGAGGACCTGCGTTACGACCGCGTGATCATCATGACCGACGCGGACGTCGACGGGGCCCATATCGCCTCGCTGCTGATCACCTTCTTCTACCAGGAAATGCCAGACCTGATCCGCGGCGGCCACCTCTACATGGCGGTGCCGCCTCTCTACAGCTTGAGGCAGGGCGGCAAGGTCGCTTACGCCCGCGACGACGCCCACAAGGACGAACTGTTGCGTACAGAGTTCACCGGGCGCGGCAAGATCGAGATCGGCCGGTTCAAGGGCCTCGGTGAAATGATGGCCGCACAGCTCAAGGAAACCACGATGGATCCAAGGAAGCGGACATTGCTGCGTGTCGATGTTCTCGACGATGCGGCTGCGACCAAGGCCTCGGTCGATGCGCTGATGGGCACCAAGCCGGAAGCGCGCTTCCGCTTCATCCAGGAGCGGGCGGAATTCGCCGAGGCGGAAGAACTGGATATCTGAAGCAGCCAGAAGGTCGTCCCGTGAGCACGGCCAAAATACTATTGGTCCTGCCGCTGCTTGCAGCTTTTGCTTATGCGGCGATTGTCGGCCTGATCTATTTCTCGCAACGCGCCATCCTCTATCCAGGCGCCAGCGCGGGATTCACGCCGGAGACTCCGGCATGGGGCGAGGCGGTTTCCATCGCCACGCCCGATGGCGAAACGCTTCACGGCCTCCACCAGCGGGCGGACGCCGGAAAACCGACGGTTCTCTTCTTTCTCGGAAATGCCGATCGGGCGGCCAATTACGGCTTTCTTACCAGCGCTTTGACCGAAAGAGGCATCGGCCTCTTGGCTGTCTCCTATCGTGGATATCCGGGCTCGACCGGCTCACCGAGCGAAGACGGGCTGATGATCGACGGCATCGCCGCGTTTGACTGGCTTTCGGTTCGTTCAGAGGGCGGTATCGTTGTGCTGGGCCAGTCGCTGGGCAGCGGTGTCGCCGTCAATACAGCTGCGGAAAGGCCTGCCGTCGGGGTGATCCTCGTGTCGGCCTACGTGTCCGTGCTCGCGCTCGCGAAATCGCATTATCCCTACCTGCCCGTCGGTCTCCTCCTCAAGGACAGGTTCCGCTCCGACCTGAAGATCGCCCGGGTGATCCAGCCGAAGCTCTTCATCCATGGGCGACGCGACGACATCATTCCGCTTTCCTTTGGCGAAGCGTTGTACGCAATGGCGCCGGAACCGAAGGAAATGCTGGTCTACGACGCCTACGGGCACAACGACCTGTGGGACGAGGGCATGCTCGACGATGTCGTCGGGTTCGTGGCGAGGCTGGACCGCTGATCCACCGCTTTCTGCTGACACGACACTGTCAGGACCGCTCGGGTACCTTGAACGCGAGGCGCAGCCGGTGGAGCAAACTCGAATGACGGAGATGGGCAGCGACCAAAGGCACCTCACCGGGGTTGCTTTGGTGACAGGTTCGACCGCCTTTTTCGCATTGGCCGGCGTGTTCACCAAGGTCATCACCGCCGATCCCTGGACGATCGCCGGCTGGCGCGGTTTTGTCGGAGCAGCGCTGATCGGGATCTATGTGTTGTGGCGCCAGCGCCAGAACGGCGACAAGACATCGTTGCGCCTGGGTTGGCGCGGCTGGCTGCTTGTAGTCGTGGGGGCCGCGTCGAGCATCCTGTTCATCGCCTCGTTCAAATATACCTATGTCGCCAATGTCGCGGTCATCTATGCGACAGTGCCGTTCATCGCCGCGGCGATCGAATGGATCGCGTTCGGCGAGCATCCCCGGCTTCGCACCATGATCATCGCGATGATTTCGCTTATAGGCGTGGCGATCATCGTTTCCGGCGGCCTGGGCGGCGCCAATCTTTTTGGCGACCTGCTTGCCTCGGCGATGACGGCAGGCTGTGCGCTTTACCTGGTGATGATACGGACTTTTCGCGATACGCCCGTCGTCTGGGCCGCGGCCGTCTCGGCGTTGCTGCTGTTCGCCGCCAGTTGGTTCGTCGTGGACCCGCTGGCCGTTTCCGCGCGCGACGTGATTGTGATGTGCACTGTTCGGCGCATCGTTCGCCGCCGCCGTCATTTTATGGACGGAAGGCGCGAAACTGCTGCCGGCGGCCGAAGCCGGGCTGCTCGGCACGGCGGAAATACCGCTCGCGGTGGTGTTCGCCTGGTTCATCCTGGCGGAACTGCCGCCAGCAACGAGCATCGTCGGTGGCGCGGTGGTTCTGGCCGCCGTGCTGATCCATGCCAGCCGCGACATTACATCCTATCGAAAAGTCACGACCGCACCCGCCGGATGATCGGCCCGCATATGGCCGACTGCGATTGCGGTGGACCGCGCGTTGCTTATTTGCAGAACCGTTGCGCGCTTTGCGAGGCGGATCGCCGGGACCGCCTGCCTCAGCGAAGCTAAGCGGCGGCGATGGCCAGTGCGTGGCCGCGGGCGTTTTCGCGCAGCGCTTCGAGATGGATCGATTTCAGCAGATCGGCGAGGTCGCTGCCTCGCGCCTGTTCGCCGAGTTCCTTCAGCATCAGCCAGGTCACCTCCTGGGCGCCGGCGACGCGCTTGCCGTTGGCAACCTCGCGCCAGACTTTCAGTGCCCGCAGGATGACGCCGTGCACGGCCGCCGACAGCCCGGCCTTGCGGAACAGCGACGAGAGCGCCACGTCCTGCCCGCCGGCAAGCAGCGCCCTCACCCGCGCTTCGCCCTGCGCCGTCAGCGCAACCAGCACGGAGCCGAAGAAATCGATCTTGCCATGGGCGACGGTGCGGACGAGGAAGCTTGCGGTGAGATCGCCGCGCAGATGCGCAGATGTTCGACCAGCGCGGCGAATTCGGCCGGCGGCGTGTTGTCGATCAGCGTCAGCGAGGCCTTGACGCAGGCCTCCCTGGTGACCCGCTCGGCGCGCGCCGCGCCCATCATCGCGATGACCAGCGGCGACGATTTCAGCGCATCGCCGAGCTTGACCAGCAGCATGTGCCGGCAATCGGACGGCAAGCGGCTGTCGCCGAGCAATGCCTCGCGCAACGGCGCGATATCGCCATGGCGCTCGGCCATGCGGCGGAAGCTGAGCGAAGCGATGTCCGCGGACGGGTTGTCGAGAAGCGCCACGCAGGCATCCGGCCTCGCCCACCTCGGCGATCGCCGCCGAAAGCGCCATCGAGACACCGGGTCTCGCCGCGATGAGGCGCTGCGTCGACGGCGCGCCGGAGGCGACGCGGTCGATCAGGTCGGCGTCGGTGAGCAGCGGCGAGCGCGCCAGCACAAGTGCTGCGACCTCCGGCTGGTCGGCGGCAAGAGCGCTGATGATCTGCATCGGCGCATGGCGGCTCATCGACAGCGCATCGGCCAGCGCCATGCGCACCTTGGCGGAGGGATCGTCGAGCAGCAGCGTGAGCGCGGCTTCGGCCGCGCAGCGGTCCTCGAACGGCAGTTCGTGCATCGATGTAGGCGCGGGCCAGGGCGCCCGCTGCCGCCGCGCGCTCGGAAACACGCGCCGTCTCCATCCATTTCAGGAAATGACCCACGACCATCCCGTTCCACACCCCTTGCCAGCCCGCTTCGGACCTTAGGCAGAATTGGTTTACGAACGGTTCACCATGTTCGTTAACCGGCTTGCAGCGGCGGCAGGCCCCCGCCCGGATTTCTGTTGCACCGGCTCCTTTCCGGTTTCCACTTTCGGCAGCGATGTTCTATCAAACCCGTCGACAACGGAGAAAAAGACGCCATGGCCGGACTTTATCTTGAGGAATTCGAGATCGGCCGGGTGATCAGGCATCCGATCACACGTACCGTCACCGAGAGCGACAACGTGCTTTTTTCGGTGATGACGCTGAACCCGCAGCCGCTGCATATCGACTTCGACTTCGCCTCGAAGACCGAATGGGGCAAGCCGCTGGTCAATTCGCTGTTCACGCTCGGCCTGATGATCGGCATTTCCGTGCACGACACCACGCTCGGCACCACGATCGCCAATCTCGGCATGACCGACACGACATTTCCGCATCCGGTATTCCACGGCGACACGATCAGGGTCGAGACGGAGGTCAAATCGCGTGCGCGAATCGAAGTCGAAAGCCGACCGCGGCATCGTCGAATTCGAGCACCGCGCCTATCAACCAGCATGGCGCGCTGGTCGCCAAATGCACCCGCCAGGCGATGATCAAGAAGAAAGACGCCTGAAATGCGCTCGCTGCTGTTCGTGCCGGGCGATTCGGAAAGGAAGCTGGAGAAGGGCTTCCAGTCCGGCGCCGACGTGGTGATCGTCGACCTGGAGGATTCCGTTGCTGCCGCCAACAAGGCAGCGGCGCGCGACGGTGGCGGCCGATTTCATCAGGGCGCGGCGCAGCGAAACCAGCGCCGAGCATCTACGTCCGCGTCAACGACCTTTCGACGGGGCTGACCGACGACGACCTCGCGGCGGTGGTCGCCGCGCGCACCCGACGGCATCATGCTGCCCAAGTCCAACGGCAGCGCCGACGTCACGCATCTCTCGGCCAAGCTGCGCGTGCACGAGGCCGAACACGGGCTTGCCGACGGCGCCACCAAAATCATCGCCATCATGACCGAAACCGCCGCCGGCGTGCTTGCCGCGCCGACCTGGCGGCGACGTCAATCCGCGGCTTGCCGGCCTGACCTGGGGCGCGGAAGACCTTTCCGCGGCGATCGGCGCGCGCGCCACGCGCGACGAGCGCGGCCGCTACACCGACGTGTTCCGTTTTGCCCGCACCATGACCATCCTTGCGGCGTCGGCCTCGGAAGTCGCGGCGATCGACACGGTGTTCGTCAATTTCCGCGACATGGATGGCCTGCGCGCCGAATGCATGGAAGCCGAACGCGACGGCTTCACCGGCAAGATGGCGATCCATCCGGCGCAGGTGCCGGTCATCAACGAAGCGTTCACGCCTTCGGCGGAAGTCGGTGAGGCATTCGCAAGCGGTGGTCGAGGCGTTCGCGGCCGCCGGCAATCCCGGCGTTGTCGGCATCGACGGGCAGATGTACGACCGCCCGCATCTGCGCCGTGCCGAACGGCTGCTGGCAAGGGCGAAGGCGGCGAGTTAGAGCGGCGTGATTATCGTAGCCGTAGGAGCACTTTCGACCGCATGCAGTCAATCCTCGCCCCAGCGCGGACGGCGCATGGCGAACGTCGCGTCGACGGCGGAGTAATCCATGTAGCCGAGCCGGGCGACATTGCCGGCCTTGACCGCATCGAACAGCCCGTCGGGGTCAGGAACGCCTCGTCGATATGGATGCCGACCACTTCGCCGACGACCACGAAAACGCCGGCATGGCGGCCGTCCAGCCCCTTGGGCTCGAGAATTTCCGTGACCTTGCATTCGAGCGCCGCCGGAGCTTCGGCGACGCGCGGTGGCGCGACCAGCCGCGACGGCGCCGGCGTCAGCCCGGCATAGCCGAACTCGCTGACGCCGCGCGGCGCGTCGACGGCGCTGCGGTTCATCTTCACGGCAAGATCGCGGCCGACCAGATTGGCAACGAATTCACTGGTTTCGCGTGCGAAGCTCACGCTGTCCTTCTCACCTTCCGAGGAGAACAGAACAAGAAGCGGATGGCTGGAGAACGCGTTGAAGAAGGAATAGGGCGCAAGGTTCACTCGCCCATCCCTGCCGATTGTCGAGATCCAGCCGATCGGGCGCGGCGCGACGATCGCCTTGAACGGATCATGCGGCAGGCCGTGGCCCTTTGACGGTTCGTAGAACAATTTTCTCGCCTCAGCCTTCCCACGGGTCCGGAATAATCGGCGTAGAGCTTCGACACGTCGGGCCGCGGCCGCTCCGAGCTTCTCGCCAGCGAAAGTGCCGATGTGGACGAAGCCGATGACCCGCTCATGCGGCGCCAGTCCGAGGATGCGCCGCCCCTCTTCGGTGTCGGAATACCAGTTGGTGATCCAGTTGGTGCGAATAGCCCATGCGCATTGGCGGCGATCACCAGGTTCATCGCAGCCGCGCCGCCCGACAGGAACATTTCCCATTGCGGGATTTTCGGATTCTCCTGCGCGGCACGGAAACCACGCCGATGACCAGCGGCGCGCGCGAAAACCGCGTCATTTCCTGCTGGATGCGGCCTTCCGGCAGCGGGCCTTCGCGTCTTTCGGCAAGTTCGGCCAGCTTTTCGCCGATTTTTTCGCGCGCATCGCCGCGATAGAGGATGAAGCGCCATGGCTCCAGCCGGCCGTGGTCGGGCACCCGCGAGGCAATGCGGATCAGCGTTTCGATTTCGGCGTCGGAGGGCGCCGGCTCCTTCAATTCCGGGATCGGCGCCGAACTTCTGGTCAGCAGGAAGTCGATGATCGGCGAGGTCATGGGCGCAATTCTCCTGGTTGTTGGCTGAAGCGTACCCAGGAAGAATGGCAGGGCTGCTCGGGCTGCAGGCTGAACGTCGATTGAAACAGGCCTTGAAATTGCCACCGCCTTGGGCTTCAAGGCAAGCCATGTTCGCTGGGCTGCACAGACTGTTCACACGGCATTGCCTCGTTGTCGCGCTCGCCGCGTGGCCGGCGCTGGCTGTCGCGCAGGACGGTCCCAGACAGCGCAGGCGAAGACCTCCCGATCGACGCGCTTCAGCTTCCCGAGATCAGCGGTTACGCGCCGGCCACGGAAGACAAGCCGCTGGCGCAAGGCGAACGGCCAGATCACGCTTTCGGCGCAACTGACCGACAAGGCGCCGGAAATCACCCGCGGCCTGGTCTGGCGGGTGTTCAAGCCTGAAGCCGGCGACGACGGCAAGCTGCCGCTGGTCGCCTCCGCGCAAGGCGGAACCAGCGTCTTCACGCTCGATCCCGGCAGCTACCTCGTCCACGCCTCGTTCGGCCGCGCCGGCGCCACCAAGCGCATCACCGTCGACGAAGACGGCAGGCGGGAAAACCTGGTGCTCGACGCCGGCGGACTGAAGCTCGATGCCGTGCTCGCCGGCGGCATGAAGCATCCCGCCGGAAAAACTGCGTTTTTCGATCTACGAGGCGGAAGCGAGCGACAGGCGACGACGAACGGGCGCTGATCATCCCGGACGTCAAACCGAGTGCAGTGGTGCGGCTCAATGCGGGCACCTATCATGTGGTTTCCACCTACGGTTCGGTCAATGCGGTCATCCGCTCCGACATCCGGGTCGAGGCCGGCAAGCTGACCGAAGCGACGGTGGAGCATCGCGCGGCCGAACTCACGATGAAGCTGGTGCGCGACCATGGCGGCGAGGCGATCGCCGACACGTCATGGTCGATCCTGACCAATTCCGGCGATCCGATCCGGGAAAGCGTCGGCGCCTATGCCTCGATGGTGCTGGCCGAAGGCGACTACACGATCGTGGCGAAGAACCGCGACCGCATCTACCAGCGCGATTTCACCGTCGAGGGCGGCCACAACCGGAAGTCGAGGTGCTGGCGACCGAGGCCACGGCGCCGAACCAGTATCATCGACGGCGCCGACTAGCCGTCCCGACTCAGGCGACCAGAGCCGCGCGATCGCGCCGCAGGCGCTTGCGCATGGCGCGCTGGCGCGCCGGCTGCTCCGGCGCCAGCGCGAACACCTCGTCGATAGAGAAAGCGGATCAGGTCCTTGCGGTCGCGCAGCGGCTCCATCTCCCGCCAGTGGATGACCGGACCGATGCGCACGCTGATCGACTTGCCCGACAGCCGGGCGAATTCGCGGATCAGCAGCGAGGTCCGCAAGGTCAGCGAAACATTGCCGACCATCCGGGCCAGCCGGTTGTCCTGCGTCGGCCAGGTTCATCTGGCCTGCTGACGAGGTGGAACAGCCGGCCGTTCTGGCCGGAAAAATGCACCGGGATGACCGAAGCCTTGGCTTCCTGCACCAGCCTGGCGGGAAACATCTTCCACGGCAGGTCCTGCGGCCTTGCCGAAACCCTTCGGCGCGGTGGCGACGCCGCCGGCCGGGAAGATGACGATGGTCACGCCTTCCTTCAGCAGCCGCACCGCCTCGTGCCGGACCGCCAGATTGTTCTTCAGCGCTTCCTTGGTCTCCTCGAAGTCGACCGGCAGCGAATAGGGCTCCATCTCGCGGATCTTCAGCAGATCGCGGTGGATCATGACCCGGAACGGCCGGCCGAGCTGCTCGGCCAGCGACAGCACGGCGATGCCGTCGCCGATGCCGAACGGATGGTTGGCGACGATGACCAGCGGCCCGTCGGGCAGATTCTGCGGCGGCCACTGCATCCTGGCAGCGCACCGAGACGTCGATCAGGTCGAGCATGCGGCCGAAAATGCGCTCGCCGGTCGGCGCGATGTCGCGGCGCCAGATGTCGTAGAGCCGCGCATAGCGGTCGCGGCCGGAAAGCCCTTCGACCGAGCGGATGAACCAGCGCTTCAGGCGCGGATGGTTCGGCGTTCGCGTAGGAAAGCTCGGGAAACGGGATTTCCTTGCGCATATCGATCAGCATCCGGGCTTGGTGAGCCGGGTTTGTGACAGTGATATGAAGGAAGGGCGGGAAAGCCATGCGTCCCCGCCCTTCAATTCGACCGTTCAGGCCGCCTTGGCCAGGCGCTTTGCGCCGCAGGTCGGGCGGCACCGCCTCTTCCGCGAGCATGCGCGACGGCGGCCTCCAAGCGTCAGCGATTCCTGGTCGCGCGAGCCGAGCCGGCGATGTTGACGGTGCCTTCCTCGGCCTCGCGCTTGCCGCAGACGAGGATCACCGGAACCTTGGCCAGCGAGTGCTCGCGGACCTTGTAGTTGATCTTCTCGTTGCGGAGGTCGATCTCGGCGAGCAAGCCCGGCCTGCTTCAGCCGCTCGGCGACCTTCGCGCATAGTCGTCGGCATCCGAGGTGATGGTGGCGACCACAACCTGCACCGGCGCGAACCACAGCGGGAAATGGCCGGAATAGTTCTCGATCAGGATGCCGAGGAAGCGCTCCATCGAGCCGCAGATCGCGCGATGCACCATCACCGGCTGCTTCTTTTCCGAATCCGAGCCGATGTAGAAGGCGCCGAAGCGTTCCGGCAGGTTGAAATCGACCTGCGTCGTGCCGCATTGCCATTCGCGGCCGATCGCGTCCTTCAGCACATATTCGAACTTCGGCCCGTAGAAGGTGCCCTCGCCCGGATTGACGCCGGTCTTGATGCGGCCGCCCGATTGCGGCGGCGATCTGTTCGAGGATGCGCGACAGCACATCCTCGGCGTGATCCCACATGGCGTCGGTGCCGACGCGCTTGTCCGGGCGCGTCGCGAGCTTGACGGTGATCTCGTCGAAGCCGAAATCGGCATAGGTCGACAGGATCAGGTCGTTGATCTTCAGGCACTCGGCCGCAAGCTGCTCCTCGGTGCAGAAGATATGCGCGTCGTCCTGCGTGAAGCCGCGCACCCGCATCAGCCCATGCAGCGCGCCCGACGGCTCGTAGCGGTGGACAGCGCCGAATTCCGCAAGCTTTATCGGCAGATCGCGGTAGGACTTCAGGCCGTGCTTGAAGATCTGGACGTGGCCCGGGCAGTTCATCGGCTTCAGCGCGAAGACGCGATCGTCGTCGGTGTCGTCGCCGGCGACCGTCACCTTGAACATGTTGTCGCGGTACCAGCCCCAGTGGCCGGACGTCTCCCACAGCGACTTGTCGAGCACCTGCGGCGCGTTGACCTCCTGATAGCCCTGCTCGTCGAGGCGGCGGCGCATGTAGCTGACCAGGTTCTGGAACATCTTCCAGCCCTTGGCGTGCCAGAAGACGACGCCCGGCCCCTCCTCCTGGAAATGGAACAGGTCCATCTCGCGGCCAAGCCGGCGATGGTCGCGCTTTTCGGCTTCCTCCAGCATGTGGAGATAGCGTCGAGCTGCGCCTGGTCCGCCCAGGCCGTGCCGTAGATGCGGGTCAGCATCGGATTGTTGCGAGTCGCCGCGCCAATAGGCGCCGGCCACCTTCATCAGCTTGAAGGCATTGCCGATCTGGCCGGTCGAGGCCATGTGCGGGCCGCGGCAGAGATCGAACCAGTCGCCCTGCGCAATAGATCTTGAGGTCCTGGTCTTCCGGAATGGCGTCGATCAGCTCGAACTTGTAGCGCCTCGCCCTTGTCGCGAAAGATCTTTTTCGCCTTGTCGCGCGATCCCAGACCTCCTTGGTGAACGGCTTGTTGCGGCCGATGATCTCCCGCATCTTCTTCTCGATGGCAGGGAAATCCTCCGGCGTGAACGGCTCGTTGCGGGCGAAATCGTAGTAGAAGCCGTTCTCGATGACCGGGCCGATGGTCACCTGGGTTCCCGGCCACAGTTCCTGCACCGCTTCGGCCAGCACATGCGCTGCATCGTGGCGGATCAGTTCGAGCGCGCGCGGATCGTCGCGGGTGACGATCTCGACCTTGCCGGATTTGCTGCAGCGGATCGGAAAGATCGCGCAGCGTCGCCGTCGAGCGCATAGCGCGACAGCCTTCTTGGCGAGCGACTTCGAGATCGATTCGGCGAGTTCGGCGCCGGTCGTCGCCGCGTCGTAGTCGCGGACGGAACCATCGGGAAATGTCAGGGAAACAGTCAGGCATTCTCTTCTCCTATCCAGTCCCGCAAACGAGCGCGGGTGGTGATTGCCGGATCGTCGCGATCCGGCGAGCGGTCTTTTAGTGCGGGAATCACCAAGCGTAAAGGAATTTGAAAGGCTATATTCAATCACCGGCGCGTCCGGTCTTTTCTACGCTTTCGCCTGTGGCAAGTTTCGAGCGGGGACTTGGTCAACAAACTGTAATGGCGGGCTGCTAGCTCTTGGCGGCCCAATTCCGCCTCATCTCAGGCGCCCCGCGAAAGGTCCCACAGCCATGTCCTTTTCCTTCGATAACTGGTTCCCAAATCTTGTTTTCGGCACCTGGCGCCCGGACACGATCAACGGCACCGACCGGCGCGACATCATCATCACCTTCGGCGGCAACGACAGCATCAATGCGAAGGATGGCGACGACCTCATCCTGTCCGGTGCCGGCAACGACACGATCTCGGCCGGGAACGGCGACGACATCGTCGACGCGGGTGCGGGCGACGACGCGATCGAGGCCGGTGCCGGCGACGACACCGTCAATGGCGGTCGCGGCTTCGACACCGCCATCTATGCCGGTTCGATCGAAGAGTTCGACATCGGCCTGCCTGTCCGCCGGGGCAACGCCGTCACCGTGCGCGACCTGTCGAACGGCGACACCGACCGGCTCAGCGGGGTCGAAGCGCTGTATTTCGGCAACGACGACTACACGCTTTTCCTCGACGGCCGCAACAACGCGGTCCTTGCCCGCGACGACAACGCGTCGACCGACGAAGATACAACGTGGTGCTGGCGGCCGCCGATCTGACCGCAAACGACAGCGATTTCGACGGCGACACGATCACCGTCACCGGCGTATCGGCGATCAGTGCGCTGGGCTGCCATGGTGACGCTGGAAAATGGAACGATCCGTTACGAGCAAGGCGATCTTTTCGACAGCCTGCAGGCTGGCGAAAGCGCGACCGACACGTTTACCTATACCGTCAGCGACGGCCGCGGCGGAACCGACACCGCAACGGTCACAGTGACCATCAACGGCGTCAACGACGATCCGGAGATCGTTTCGGCTGCCGCAGCATCGGTGGAGGAAAACTCGGACGAGCCAGCGCTGACGGTGGAAGCCGAGGACGTCGACAGCGATACAGTTTCTTTCGCAATCATCGGCGGCGCGGATGCCGCGCTTTTCACGATCGATGCGGCGACCGGGGAATTGCGGTTCATCGACGCCCCGGATTTCGAGAATCCGGCTGACCAGGGCGGCGACAATATCTACGACGTGACCGTTTCAGCCGTTGACGAGCATGGCGGCGAGACCTCGCAGGATATTGCCGTGACGGTCACCGACTTCGTTGAAGCCACGGCGACACCGCGCATCAACGAAGTGCACTACGACAATGACGGCGCCGACGCCGACGAATTCGTCGAAATCCGCGTCGCCAAGGATGCCGACGTGAGCGGCATGATGGTTGAACTCTACAACGGCAGCAATGGGGCGACCTATGCCAGTTCGTCTCTGTCTTCGCTGACCAAGACCAGCGACGGCACCTACGATTACTACGTCTGGAACTTCACCGGCATCCAGAACGGCAGCCCCGACGGCATGGCGCTCTCCAGCAACGGCATCCGTCATTGAGTTTCTGAGTTATGAGGGCACCTTCACCGCCACCAACGGAACCGCGAGCGGCCTGACCTCCATCAACATCGGTGTGGTCGAAGCAGGGAGCACCCCTACCGGCCAATCGCTGCAGCGGACCGGCGACGCGCCGACCGACTGGACTGGGCCGGAAAGCGCCACCCCCGGCGAAGCCAATGACGGCAGCGGCCCGGGCGAGCCGCGGGAGCTGCTGATTTCACAGATCCAGGGCACGGGCTCCGCCAGCCTTTTCGACGGCGACTATGTGCTTGTTTCGGCCATGGTAACCTACACCGTGGACAATGGCTTCTTCCTGCAGGAAGAGGCGACGGACGCTGACGGCAACGTACTTACCTCGGAAGGCATCTTCGTCTTCACCGGGGGATCTCCCTCGGTTTCGGCCGGCGATCTCGTCGAGGTCACCGGTACGGTGGATGAATTTTCCGGCTTGACCGAGATCACCAATCTCGTTTCGATCAACACGGTCTCGTCCGGCAACGCGCTGCCGGATTTCGCCGACGTGACGGTGCCACTCGCCACGGCGGACGCGCTCGAGCGTTTCGAGGGCATGCGCATCTCGCTGACGAGCGGCACAACCGACCGGCTCACCGTCATCGAGAACTTCAACCTCGACCGTTTCGGCGAAATCACGCTCAGCGCCGGCGATCAGTATCAGCCGACGCAGCTTTTCGATCCGGATACCGATGCCGCCGCGATCGCACGCGCTGACCCAGGCGAATGCGCTCAACCGGCTGATCATCGACGACGGCGTTTCGAGCCAGAATCCGGACGCGTTCCGCTATGTTCCCGCTTCAATCGGCGACAACGGCAACGGCTATCTCGATTCCGGCGATACTTTCACTGCCGGAGGTCCGACGCTTGCGGCTCGGAGCCGAAATGAATGGGCCTATCGAGGGCGTGCTGAGCTATCGGCTTCAACGCTTACCGGATGCATGTCGAGGATGTGCTGCCGGTCGACCAGGCGACGAACGCAAGGCCGGCAGCGACGCCTGCCGATGTCGGCGGCGACTTGAAGGTCGCGAGTTTCAACCTGCTCAACTTCTTCACGACACTGAACGAGGACTGGCAGCCCGGCGATCCCGGCTCCGGGCCGAACGATCTCGAGCCGCGCGGCGCAACCTCGGCAGCAGACCTGGCGCGGCAGCTCAACAAGGCCGTTACCGCTATACTGGCGATCGACGCCGACGTGTTCGGTCTGCAGGAACTCGAAAACAACGGCTTCGGCGACGGATCGGCGATCAAGACGCTGGTCGACGCGCTGAACGCGGAACTTGGCGCCGAGGTCTATGCCTTCGTCGATCCGACCGGCGGCAGCCCCGACGGCTTCATCGGCACCGACGCGATCACCACCGGCGTCATCTACAAGAAGGACGTGCTTTCCGTGGTCGGCAGCGACTACCTTGAATACGACACTGGCGGCGGCCAGCAGCTTCACCGGCCGTCGATCGCCGTCGCCTTCGAGGAGATCGGCACCGGCGAGCGTTTCACCCTGGCGGTCAACCACTTCAAGTCGAAAGGCGACAGCGGCCTTACCGATCCGAACGACCCGAACTACGATCAAGGGGACGGGCAGAGCTACTGGAACGCGGCCCGCGTCGAGGCCGCCGAGCAACTCACCGCCTGGCTCGCCACCGATCCGACGGGTAGCGGCGATACCGACGCGCTGATTATCGGCGACCTGAATTCCTACGCGCGGGAAGATCCGATCGATGTTATCCGGGATGCCGGCTATATCGATCTGATCGACCAGTTCATCGGGCAGGATGAGGCGTTCAGCTACATCTTCAGCGGCCAGCGCGGCACACTCGACCAGGGCCTGGCCAACGGCTCGATGGCCGGCCAGGTGACCGGAGTCGACGGAATGGCACATCAATTCGCAGGAGCCGGATCTTCTGAATTACTCGAGCGAATTCACCAATCCGTCGTTTTACAACAACGATCCCTTCGCCACCTCGGACCATGACCCGCTGATCATCGGCCTCGATCTCGGCGTGGTGCCGATGGTCTGAGGCAGAAGTTCAAACCTGCCGTGGCAGCGGATCTGCGTCAGCTTTCCTTTGGCGTCGAGATACGCCAATAACGCCACGGCAGGAACCAACGATAGCGCGCCTCGAGCCGCTCCGGCACATTGTCAATGCCGTGAGTGCCGCCGGGGCCGCAGCGCATGACGCGGAAGAGGCCCATCCAGCCGCCGGGCCACAGCCCGTGGCGGGCGATCGCCTCGTAGGCATATTCGGAGCAAGTCGGCAGGTGCCGGCAGGAATTGCCGACAAAGCCCGAAAGGGTGAGTTGATAGAGCCGGACCAGCGACGTGCCGAGCAGACGGCCCGGCGTCTTGCGCCACGGGCCGGGCCAGTTACGGCTTAGCGCAGCCCCTCGCACGGGCTGCGCGTGCTGGTGATCATGGCTCATCGCCAAAAAATCCGGCTGGGATTGCTCATCCCCAATAAATGTCGATTGAAGGCGCCGAGTACAACAGCGTTTGCAGTTCAGCACGTCCTCAGCTGTTCGGGACACGGCAAACGCATGACCCCGGAAAACCGGAATTGGTTTCGGAAAGGATCATGCGTCGATTTAAAGTGTTACAGCGTCCTTTGCGCATCCAAGAGGACGCGCGGCGCTGTAGTGCGCGGAACGGAACCGGCTCTGATCTTTCCCTTCCCATGGCTGCCTGGCTCGTGTTGCAAAGCCGTTGCTGCTGGGGCCGCATCCACGCTGGAATGTGACGATGCGAATAACGTCCGCGATAATGTTCAGGACCTCGGTCATGGCGAACTCCCTTTCGATCGCGATTAGACCGCCACTGGCCAAGTCCTTCAAACGAGTATAATTTCGCGCTCGGATAACCTGGAGTTATGCGAATGAGGCGCGGGCGACTGCCGCTCACGGCGCTGAGGAGCTTCGAGGCGGCGGGGCGGCATCTGAGTTTCAGCAAGGCCGCGGAAGAGTTGTTCGTTTCGCAGGCCGCCGTCAGCCGTCAGATACGCGAGTTGGAGATCATCGTCGGGCGCCCGCTGTTCGAGCGCCTCCACAGGCGGGTCGAACTGACCGATGGCGGCCGCAATCTTCTGGAGCAACTGACGAAAAGCTTCGACGACATCGATCGCCGCCTCAAAGACATCGTCGTCGCGCCGGTCGAAAGCGTGGTCACGATCAGCGTGGAACCGTCTCTGGCAGCGTGCTGGCTGGTGCCACGGCTGAACCAGTTCAGGAAACTGAGGCCCGACATCGACATCGCGATCGACGTCGACCCGCACGTCATCGAGTTCAGAAACCATTCAGCGGAACTGGCGCTGCGATACAGTGCCTTCGCCACATCGTGGCCAAGGACAGAAGCCGAACGCCTGGCGCCGGTGTTCGACACACCTGTCCTGTCGCCCGCGCTGCGGGCTTCCGGGCCGGTGCTGGCGAGACCGGAAGACCTTCGCCACTACACACTGCTCCACGAGGAGAACCGGCAAGGCTGGGCATGCTGGTTCAAGGCAGCCGGCGTCGCGGACGCGACACTCGAGCGGGGACCGCTGCTCGCCGACGGGGCGCTCGCGAAACAGGCGGCACTGCTTGGCCATGGCGTGGCGCTCGGCGACCTTTTGCTGGTCGAGGAAGAACTCAAGGCGGGAACGCTGGTGCGGCCGTTCGAAATCGACGTCGCCAGCGGTGCATACTGGCTAGTGGCGCCGAGCCTCGCCGCGCTCAGCGAACCGGCGCGCGCCTTCGCCGACTGGATCAGGGGCGAGTTCGCCAGTCATGGCTACGCTGCGAAACGCGAGAGCTGAGCCCTATCCTTAAGGTTTGCCTTCCAAGCGATCGCTTAGGCGGCCACCCCTTCCCGCTTCTTCTCGATCTGGCCGATCGCATCGACGACGGCATCGAAGGTGAGCATGGTCGAGGCGTGGCGCGCCTTGTAGTCGCGCACCGGCTCCAGATACTTCAGATCGTCGAAGCGGCCTTGTGGCGGCGCGCCGTTTTCCTTGAGCATTTTCAGCATGGTTTCCCGAACCTCGCGCAGCTCATGGGCGGTGGCGCCCACAACATGCGATGCCATGATCGACGAGGACGCCTGGCCGAGCGCGCAAGCCTTCACATCGTGAGCAAAATCGGTGACTACCCCGTTCTCCATCTTTAGATCAATGGTGACGGTCGAGCCGCACAATTTGGAATGCGCCCTTGCGGTCGCGTCGGGGTTTTCGAGGCGACCGATGCGGCCGATATTCCCAGCAAAACCAAGAATTTTCGCATTGTAGACGTCGTCGATCATCTTTTTCCAATCAGCCGCCGTTTCGCGAACAGCGCATGCCGCCACCGCATCTTTCAATCCGCGTCCAAGCACATATATAATGTTCGCGGACCGGCAACGGCAAGGCGCAAGCGCCACCGAAGCCGGACCGAAGCTCGCCGATTTCGGGACGAGGACCGGAACGTTCTTCAGCACCCCGTGGAAGGCCAGTGATCCGTTCAACTCGTTCCTCCGCCGAGGGGAACTACGGGAGACGCCTTTATGGATGCCGTCATCAAGAATTTTCCGCGCACGGAAACCACAAAAACCGCCGATATCAAGCGGCCGACACAGGCCGAGGCTGAAGCCGCTGTCCGCACGCTGTTGCTGTGGACCGGCGACGATCCGGATCGCGAGGGGCTGAAGGACACGCCGCGCCGCGTGGCCAAGGCCTACCGCGAATTGTTCAGCGGCTATGCGCAGGATCCAGCCGACGAACTTGGCCGTACCTTCGAGGAAATCGCCGGCTACGACGACATGGTGATCGAGAGGAACATTCAGTTCTACTCCCATTGCGAGCACCATATGGTGCCGATCATCGGCAAGGCCCATGTCGCCTATCTTCCGGACCGCAAGGTGGTCGGCCTATCGAAGATTGCTCGCGTCGTCGACATCTTCGCGCAGCGCCTGCAAACACAGGAAGCTCTGACAGCGCAGGTTGCCCATACGATTCAGGAAGTGTTAAATCCGCGCGGCGTCGCGGTCATGCTTGAAGCGGAACATATGTGCATGGCCATGCGGGGCATCAAAAAGCAGGGGACAACCACCCTAACCTCCACCTTTACCGGCAGCTTCAAGGATAATCCGGAAGAGCAGATCCGGTTTGTAACCATGGTGCGGGACGGCAGCGGGAGCTGAGGGCTCCAGCCGGTCCCGCGGACAAGGACCGGCAATGCCTCCGATCGAATTCGCGGATTCTCCAACCGACAAGCAGGCGCTCGAAGAAGGGCAGATCCTGGCGCCGCGTTTCGACGCCAACGGCCTGGTGACAGCCGTTGTTACCGATACGCGCGACGGCATGCTGCTGATGGTCGCGCATATGAATGCTGAAGCGCTGGCGCTGACCATCGAAACCGGAATCGCTCATTACTGGTCGCGTTCGCGCGGCAATATCTGGAAGAAGGGCGAAACGTCGGGAAATGTGCAATACGTCACAGAATTGCGCGTCGATTGCGATCAGGATGCCGTCTGGCTCAGCGTAAATGTCGCAGGTCACGACGCAACTTGTCACACCGGACGACGTTCCTGTTTCTACAGGATGGTGGAATTCAAGGACGGCATCGCAACGCTTCGCGACGACGGGGGTGGACCATTGTTCGATCCTTCGAAGGTCTATTGAACTTCCGGTGAATCGTTTCGAATTTGGAACGTACACAGATTCACCATTTTGATACGGCAAGCGCCGTATAAGGGATTTGGGATAGGGAGTTGGTGATGCTCGAATGGGCGTCCATGCGTAACAGGCCGGATGCACGCGAAGTGAAGGATCTCGCGTCCGACGGCGCACCTCAATCGAAGCCCCAGAAGAAATTCGGAATTTCGCTGGCGCTGGGCGGCGGCGCCGCACGCGGGTGGGCCCATATCGGCGTGCTTCGCGCTTTGGACGAGGCCGGCATCGAGATAAGCATGATCGCGGGAACTTCGATCGGCGCGCTGGTGGGCGGCTGCTACCTGGCCGGCAAACTCGACCAGCTCGAGGAATTCGCGCGAAGCCTGACGAGGCGCCGCATATTCGGACTACTCGACATCAACCTCGGCGGCAGCGGCCTTTTCGGCGGCATGAAGCTGACCTCGCGAATGCAGGAGCACATGAACGGCACCAGGTTCGAAGACCTGTCGAAACCGTTCATTTGCGTCGCCACCGAGGTTCGGACTGGTCATGAAATCTGGTTGACCGAGGGCTCGCTGATTACAGCGATGCGGGCTTCCTACGCGCTGCCGGGCGTGTTCGAGCCGGTCAGCGCCAACGGCCGTATTCTGGTCGATGGCGCCCTGGTGAATCCGGTGCCGGTATCGGTTTTGCGTGCCTATGAGCAGCCGCTGGTCGTCGCCGTGAACCTGCATTACGACCTTTTTGGCCGTGCTGCCGTGATCAAGCACAGCGCCGGGGAACTGGTCGTCCAGAAGGATGCCAACCCCGGCCAGCGCCACGACCCCGACGCTACCGCGCAAGGGACCCGCCTCGGCGTCACCGGCGTCATGGTCGAGGCCTTCAACATCATACAGGACCGCATCTCTCGTGCCCGCCTTGCCGGCGATCCGCCGGACCTGTCGCTGCAGCCGAAGCTTGGCCATGTGGGACTGTCGGAATTCCATCGTGCCGACGAAGCGATACAACTCGGCTACGAGGCGACCAAGAAGCAGATCGGCGAGATTACTCGCCTGCAGGCCGTTCTGGCCTGACTCTTCATGCCGCTAAAGCCGCGTCGATGATGCGAAACTGGACGTTCCGCGCTCCGTTCCAGTAGTTGCCGGATAACGCGCCGGCGACATGCACGGTCGAACCCCGCTTCTTGAAAAGGAAATCACCGAGCGGCAATTCGGCAGCGCGGAAGGCGATCGCCTGGATGCGGCCGCCGGAATCGCTCCGCAAATCGGCGCGGACATGGCCCGCACCGACCGGACGCGCGTCGACCAGATGGTGGCGCGGCAATACGAGCACCGGTGGCGGATGACCCTGGCCGAACGGGCCGGCTTTCTCCAGGGCATCGAGCATGTCCTGGGTGGCGCCTTCGGCGGCGAGCGCGGCGTCGATCTTCAGGCTCTCCTCGTTGCGCAGCCGGAAGACGTCCGCAGCCGCGCGTTCCTCGAAAAACGCGCGCAATGCGCCGAGATTTCCCCGCTCGACCGTGATGCCCGCCGCCATTGCATGACCGCCACCCTTGACGATGAGACCCTTGTCGGCTGCCTCACGCACCAAGCGCCCGAGATCGAATCCGGAAACCGAGCGGCCGGATCCCGTGCCGGTGCCGTTCGGGTTGAACGCAACGGCGAAAGCCGGGCGGCGCGCATGGTCCTTCAGACGCGAGGCCAGCAGGCCCACGATGCCCGGATGCCAGGTTTCGCTGGCCGTCACCACCACCGCCGGGCCGGCACCGCCCAGCATTTCCGCATCCGCCTCGGCGCGCGCTTCGGCGAGCATTTCCTGCTCCATGAGCTGGCGCTCCTGGTTCAGCCGGTCGAGCGTCTCGGCGATCCTGTCCGCCTCGACGGGATCGTCGGTAGCCAGCAGCCGGCTGCCGAGACCGGCGTCGCCGATACGGCCGCCGGCGTTGATGCGCGGGCCGATGAGGAAGGCGAGGTGAAAGGTGTTGATCGGCTCGCCGATGCGCGACACGCGCGCCAGGGCCGCGAGCCCTGGGTTCAGCTGCTGGCGCAGCATCTGGAGGCCCTTGATGACGAAGGCGCGGTTGACACCGATCAGCGGCACGACATCGCAGACGGTCGCCAGCGCAGCGAGGTCGAGCAAGGTGAGCAGGTCGAAAGGCGTGCCGAAATTCCTTTCCCGCAGCAACTTCGCGACCTGGACCAACGTGAGGAAAACGACGCCTGCTGCGCAAAGGTGCCCCTGCCCCGACAGATCGTCTTCGCGGTTCGGGTTGACGACCGGCACGCCGTCCGGCAGCGCGCCGCCGACCTGGTGGTGGTCGAGCACGACGACATCGGCGCCTGCGGCACGCGCAGCTTCGATCGAGACAGCACTGTTGGTACCGCAATCGACGGTGACGATCAGCCTGGCGCCGCGCGAGACGAGTTCGCGCATGGCATCAGGATTGGGGCCGTAGCCCTCGAAAATCCGGTCCGGAATATAGATTTCCGAAGCCAGGCCGAAATGCGCCAGGAAACGCTTCAGAAGCGCCGAGGATGCGGCGCCATCGACATCGTAGTCGCCGAAAATGGCGATCTTCTCGCGGCGCACGATGGCATCGACGATGCGCGTCGCCGCAGCCTCCATGTCGGTCAGGGATACGGGATTGGGCAACAGGTCGCGGATGGTCGGATCAAGGAAGCGACCGGTTTCCTCCGCTGAGATGCCGCGGCCGGCGAGCACGCGGGCAACCAGATCCGACACGCCGTGCCCTTGAGCGATCGCCAGCGCGGCAATCTCCTGCCGTTCCGTCAGCCGATGCTCCCAGGAGACGCCGGTTGCCGATTGCTTCACGCCGAGAAAGAAGCGCCTGTCTGCGCTCATACGTCATCCACCCGCCGAATCTGCCGAACGATGCTTAGTCATATTAGCGTAGCGCAAAACAGTCCCGATCAGAACTTTTCGAGATCCTGGTGACGCGCCTTGATCTCGCGAACCGTTTTCGAGGAGGAGCGCATGACGATGGTGTGCGTCTGGATGAAATCGCGGTTGAATTTGACGCCGGCCAGAAGATTGCCGTCGGTGACGCCGGTGGCGGCGAACAGTACGTCGCCCTTCGCCATTTCCTCGGCCCGATAGACCCGGTTCGGATCGGAAATGCCCATTTTTGCAGCGCGCGCGAGCTTTTCGTCGGTATTGAGTATGGAGCCGGCCCTGCATCTGGCCGCCGATGCAGCGCAGCGCCGCAGCGGCAAGCACGCCCTCCGGTGCGCCGCCGATGCCCAGATAGATGTCGATACCGGTTTCATCCGGGTCGGTGGTGTGGATGACGCCGGCAACGTCGCCGTCGCCGATCAGCCGAATCGCCGCACCGGTGGCGCGCACTTCCTCGATCAGGCGGGCATGGCGCGGCCGGTCGAGAATGCAGGCGGTGATTTCCGAAACCGGGACGCCCTTGGCCTTGGCGAGGTTCTCGATGTTCTCCATCGCCGGTGCGTCGATATCGACGATGCCTACCGGATAGCCGGGGCCGATAGCGATTTTTTCCATGTAGACATCGGGCGCGTAAAGCAGGCTGCCTTTCTCGGCGATGGCGATCACCGCCAGCGAGTTGGGCAGGTTTTTTGCGCAGATGGTAGTGCCCTCCAGCGGGTCGAGCGCGATGTCGACCTTCGGGCCCTCGCCGGTACCAACTTCCTCGCCGATATAGAGCATCGGCGCTTCGTCGCGCTCGCCCTCGCCGATGACGACCGTGCCCCTGATCGGCAGCCGGTTGAGTTCCGAGCGCATGGCATCGACGGCGACCTGGTCGGCGGCCTTTTCATCACCCCGGCCGCGCAGCCTTGCCGCGGCAACCGCGGCGCGTTCGGTCACGCGCACGAGTTCGAGGGTGAGAATCCGGTCGAGGCCGGCCGTCGGGTTTTTCGCCATCGTCACTTTCCTGCAAAGACAAACATACCACGCCACGCGCGAGTGGGCCGGCGCAAGACGCCGCTCCTTTTGTCAAAGTGACATGACGACGGCAAGACCCGCCGGGGCGTTTCGACCGCTCGCCGGAAATATCAATCGATTGAAGTGTTTCCGCGCGTTTTATCCAGCGCGTTCGATGCGAATTACCTGCGGCTTATCGGTTAGGTGGCCATCCTTGGTGATGCCTTCGACGGCCTTGCGGACGGCTGCTTCGGTGGTTTCGTGAGTAACCAGGATAACTGTCTTCTGCGCCTCGGCTTCCGCCCCGGTCGCATGCTGGACGATCGATTCCAGCGAAATCTCGTTATCGGCCATGCGCTTGGCGACGGCGGCGAAGACGCCGACGCGATCATGCACCGTCAGCCTGATGAAATAGCCGCCTTCGTGACTGCGCATCCTGGCTTTCTTGTAGGGTCGCAATTCCCTGGCCGGCAGGCCGAAGACCGGGCCGTGCTGGAAGCCCGGCCGGCTCTTGGCGATGTCGGCAATGTCGCCGACGACCGCCGACGCAGTGGCATTGCCGCCCGCGCCCGGGCCTGAAAGCAGGAGTTCGCCGAGAATATCGGTCTCGATGGCGACGGCGTTGGTGACGCCGTGCACCTGCGCGATCACGCTCGCCGTTGGCACCATGGTCGGGTGCACACGCTGCTCGATGCCGCTGTCGGTCTTCTGGGCGACACCGAGAAGCTTGATCCGGTAGCCGAGTTCACCGGCGGCGCGGATATCCGCCTGCGAAATGTTCGAAATGCCTTCCATGTAGATATCGTCGGCAGCGATCTTCGTGCCGAAGGCAAGGCTGGTCAGGATCGAAAGCTTGTGCGCGGTATCGTTGCCCTCGATGTCGAAAGTCGGGTCGGCTTCCGCATAGCCAAGCCGCTGCGCGTCCTCGAGACACGCCTCGAACGTCAGCCCTTCCGCTTCCATGCGGGTGAGGATGTAGTTGCAGGTGCCATTGAGGATGCCGAACACGCGGGAAACGCTGTTGCCGGCCATCGCCTCGCGCATCGTCTTGATGACCGGGATGCCGCCGGCAACGGCCGCTTCGTAGTTCAGCAGCACGCCCTTTTTTTCGGCGATCTCGGCGAGCGAAACGCCGTGTTTGGCAAGAAGTGCCTTGTTGGCGGTGACGACATGGCGGCCGGCCTCGAGTGCCGCCCTGACGCAGGCATGGGCTGCCCCCTCGTCACCGCCGATCAGTTCGACGAAAACGTCGATATCGGCGGATTTCGCCAGTTCGACCGGATCATCGAACCAGTTGGCGTTGCCGAAGTCGATGCCGCGGTCCTTGTTGCGGTCGCGCGCCGAGACCGCCCTCACCGCGAGTTCACGCCCGCATTGGCGGGTCAGTTCGGTCGCCTTGCCGGTGATGACGCGGACCACCGAAGCCCCGACCGTGCCCAGCCCGGCTATTCCAACACGCAATGCTTCGGCCATTCGCGGCAACGCCCCTCAAATAAAAGTAAAAAATCGAAAATCAGCGCCGTGCGGTGAGCGGAATCACGTTGTTCGGCTGCTTGGCGGACGACGCCAGGAACCGCTTGATGTTGCGTGCCGCCTGCCTGATGCGGTGCTCGTTTTCGACAAAAGCAAGCCGCACGAAATCGTCGCCATGCTCGCCAAAACCGACACCCGGAGCCACCGCAACATCGGCATGCTCGATAAGCAGCTTGGAATATTCGAGCGAACCGAGATGGCGGAACTGTTCCGGGATCGGCGCCCAGGCGAACATCGACGCCGCCGGCGCCGGAATGATCCAGCCGGCACGGCCGAACGAATCCACCATGACGTCGCGGCGCTTGTGGTAGACCTCGCGGACCTCGGCAATGTCGGCGCCGTCGCCGTTCAGCGCATGCGCCGCCGCCACCTGGATCGGCGTGAAGGCGCCATAGTCGAGATAGGATTTGACCCGCGTCAGCGCCGAAATCAGCCGCTCGTTGCCGACGGCAAAACCCATGCGCCAGCCGGGCATGGAGAAGGTCTTCGACATCGAGGTGAACTCGACCGTGACATCGATGGCGCCCGGCACCTGCAGCACCGACGGCGGCGGATTGCCGTCGAAATAGATCTCCGAATAGGCAAGATCCGACAGGATGATGATGTCGTTCTTCCTGGCGAAGGCGACGACGTCCTTGTAGAAATCGAGCGTGGCGACCAGCGCCGTCGGATTGGACGGATAATTGAGGATCAGCGCCAGCGGCTTCGGGATCGAGTGGCGGATGCCGCGCTCGAGCGCCGGAATGAAGCCGTCATCCGGCTCGGCCTGCAACGAGCGAATGACGCCGCCCGACATGATGAAGCCGAAAGCGTGGATCGGATAGGTCGGGTTCGGACAAAGGATCACATCGCCGGGTGCGGTGATCGCCTGCGCCATGTTGGCGAAGCCTTCCTTGGAGCCGAGCGTGGCGACGACCTGCGTATCCGGGCTCGAGCTTCACGCCGAAGCGGCGGGCATAATAAGCCGCCTGGGCGCGGCGCAGGCCAGGAATGCCGCGCGACGACGAATAACGGTGTGTGCGCGGGTCGCGCACCACTTCGCAGAGCTTGTCGACGATCGCCTTGGGCGTCGGCAGATCGGGATTGCCCATGCCGAGATCGATGATGTCGGCGCCGTTGGAACGTGCGCTTGCCTTCAGCCGGTTGACCTGTTCGAAAACATATGGCGGAAGCCTGCGGACCTTGTGAAATTCTTCCATTTCCGTTCCAGACGACACGAGGGGCGTTTCGGTGGCGCGATATACACGCAATTCAGCTTTGGGTCGATAGCGCGGCCCGAGCGAAAGCCGGCTCGACCGGCTATTCCTCGATTTCCTTCAAGGCATCGGCGGCGTGGGTTTGCGCCAGTTTCTTCAACAGGGCGGGATCGGTCTGATCGGACGGCACCGCCGCCACCGCTGCGTTTTGTTTGTGAGCAGCGCTGAGCGCGGCCATATCAGCGCTCTTTTCCGCAGGCGTCATCTGTTCTGCGGCTTGTTGGGGCGGGATGTTCAGGTTTGGAAAGGTGCCGGTATTGACCGGGCCCCTGGCGCCGGCCGCTACGGGTTCATCGACCGTGGACGACGCGCAGCCGGCAAGCGACAGCACCAGCGCCCCGGATGCAAGCGCGTGCCGCACGCCAAAAAAAACATGTCCGCCAATGCGATATGTCATAGTCTTGTCCCGGCAGGCTTTGTAAAGCGAAGGACGTCCGTTGTTGGACCCCAATGGACGTCTCATGATAATATGTCAACAAAAGGCCTGCGGGAGGCAAGTGGAACATGCCGAAGGCAGCCGACAAGAGCAAGACAGGACGCCACCTCCGACCCCGGCAAGGATGGTGATACCACTTCGTCTGTCGAGCAATACCTGGTCCAGGACCCCGAGCGCTTTGCGCTCAATCTCGCGCGTATGATCGAACAAGCTGGAAAGGCCGCATCAGCCTGGGTGACGCCGCGCGAAAAAGGCGAAGTTCGCGACAGTGTCGCCGAGCCGATGACCGACATGGTCAAGACCTTCTCCAAGCTATCCGAATATTGGCTTTCCGATCCACAACGCGCGCTGGAAGCACAAACAAGGCTGTTTTCCGGCTACATGAACGTCTGGGCAAATGCGATCCGCCGGGTCAGCGGCGAGGAAGACACCGACGATGCCGTCAAGCCCGACCGCGGCGACAAGCGCTTTCAGGATCCCGAATGGGGCAGGAACGCCTTCTTCGACTTTCCTCAAACAAGCCTACCTGGTTACCTCGCGCTGGGCCGGAGATCTGGTCGAGCACGCCGACGGGCTCGACGAGCACACCAAACACAAGGCCGGTTTCTATGTGAAGCAGGTTTCCAATGCGATCTCGCCGTCGAACTTCATCCTGACCAATCCCGAGCTTTTCCGCGAGACCGTCGCCTCGAGCGGCGAAAATCTGGTACGCGGCATGAAGATGCTGGCCGAGGACATTGCCGCCGGCAAGGGCGACCTGAAACTCAGGCAGGCGGACTATTCGCGATTTGAGATCGGCAAGAACATCGCCGTGACCCCCGGCAAGGTGGTCGGCAGGAGTGATGTCGCGGAGATTATCCAGTACGAGCCAACGACCGACATGGTGTTGAAGCGGCCCCTGCTGATCTGCCCGCCATGGATCAACAAGTTCTACATCCTCGACCTCAACCCCGAAAAATCCTTCATCCGCTGGGCGGTGTCGCAAGGCCACACCGTCTTCGTCATCTCGTGGATCAACCCGGACGAACGGCACGGGACCAAGGGCTGGGAAGCCTACATCCGCGAAGGCCTTCAATATGGGCTCGATACGGTCGAGAACGCCACCGGCGAAAGGGAAGTCAATGCGATCGGCTATTGCGTCGGCGGCACGCTTCTTGCCGCTGCCCTCGCCCTTCTGGCGCAGGAAGGCGACGAACGGGTGCGCTCGGTGACGTTCTTCACCACGCAGGTCGACTTCACCTATGCCGGCGACCTGAAGGTGTTCGTCGATGAGGATCAGATCGCGGCGGTCGAGCGCGCCATGGGCGAAAAGGGCTATCTCGAAGGCACCAAGATGGCGACCGCCTTCAACATGCTGAGGTCCGGCGACCTGATCTGGCCGTATGTCGTCAACAACTACATGCGCGGCAAGGAGCCCATGCCGTTCGACCTGCTCTACTGGAACGCCAATTCGACCCGCATGGCGGCGGCAAATCATTCCTACTATCTCAGGAACTGTTATCTCGAGAACAATCTTTCGCAGGGGCACATGATGCTGGCCGGGCGAACGGTTTCTCTAGCGGACATAACGATTCCCGTTTATAACCTTGCATCGCGAGAAGACCACATCGCACCGGCGAAATCGGTATTCCTCGGCTGCAAATATTTCGGCGGCGATGTCGAGTACGTGATGGCTGGATCCGGCCACATCGCCGGCGTGGTCAACCCGCCGTCACTCGGCAAGTACCAGCACTGGACCGGTGGCAAGCCGATCGGCGACTTCCAGCAATGGATTGAAAAGGCTAAGGAAAACCCAGGTTCCTGGTGGCCGCACTGGCACGCATGGATCGAGGCTCGGGACAACACCAGAGTTAAGGCGAGAAAGCCCGGCGAGAAGACGAAGACTTTGGGTGACGCGCCGGGCAGTTATGTGAAAGTCAGAGTGTAACAGTCTGAAATCTGCGGTGAATTGACCTCGGGTTCAAAACCGGCGAAATGGGGATAGGCATGTACGATGTCTTCCTATTCTCCATGGCGCTAGGATTTACTAGCGACTGGAAGGCGTTTAGGTCTGGTTCCCGAGCGTGGTAGCGTAGTCCTTCTAGTTGAAATCAGAAATTGTCGTCCTGTTGATTTGCGTGACGGCGTAAAAAAGCTGAGGGGGAAGCGGATTGAAAGCAGAACGGCCGCGCAGAGCGAGCGGGAAAGGCCGTGCCGTGTTGGCCGCGCTTTTTGCTGTGCTTCTGGCGTCCTGCACAACATCCGACTCCAGCCTGCAGATGGCTTCGCCGGCCTACAATATGGCCGGTACCGATATCGCCGCCGATTCGACCGGCAGTGCTGCCCAGGGCTCCGGCCTTGTCATGTCGGCAGAGGGCAATACGGCACTTCCCGATCAGGTCGCCTATCTCCCGGCAACGAAACCCGGCGGCGCCGAATCCGCTGCCATTGCTCCCGGCGCAGAAGCAACTCCGGCCACAACAGAAACGGCATCTGCTACCGCGCGACCGATCACGGACAAGCAGGCGGCGGCCGGACAACAAAACCCTGCGCCGCAGCCCGCAACCGAAACAGCCACGGCAGAAGCAGGCCAAGCGCCGAATACCAAACAGGATACGGCGGCTGCCGCTGTTCCAGTTCCGACCGAAAAGAACGCGGCGGCAGGCCAGAATACGCCGACGCCAACCGACAATAACGAAGTCGTGGTCACTGCAACGGACCCGGCCGCCACGGCACCGATCGAGCCCAAGAAGCGTGGCTTCCTCTCTGCGCTTTTCGGTAACTCGCCGGCTTCGGCAGGTTCTGTGAAATCGCAGAAGCCAACCGCTCTCACCCAGATCGCTTCGGTTGCGCCTGCCAAGCCGACAAAGGCCCAGCCCGAAAAAGCCAAGCCGCTGGTCCAGCTCGCCTCCGCCACGGAAGAGGATGCCAAACCGGTCCGCGCAACGCTGAGCGGCAGCGACAATGCCCTTCCCGGCGTGCGCCAGACTGCCCTGTTCGAGATCAAGCGCAAGTCGGGCATCGACGACGACAGCGACGTAGATCTGCACGAAGACGAATATGGCGGCCCGATCCAGCTCGCTTCCGCCGCCGGCATGGCGCGGTTGGCGCCCAACGGCCTGCTAACCCAGACCGAACGAGTCGATGTCGCCTGCCTGAAACCCTCGCTGGTCCGGACGCTGAAGATGGTCGAACGGCATTACGGCCGCAAGATCGTCGTCACCTCCGGCTATCGCAGCCCCTCGCACAACCGCCGGGCTCGCGGCGCCAAGAATTCGCTGCATATGTATTGCGCCGCCGCCGACGTCCAGGTCGAGGGCATCAGCAAATGGGAACTGGCAAGCTACGTGCGCGCGATGCCGGGCCGTGGCGGCGTCGGCACCTATTGCCACACGGAATCGGTGCATATCGACGTCGGCCCGGAGCGGGATTGGAACTGGCGCTGCCGCCGCCGCAAATAGGCGCCTGCGCTGCGACCTGACGTCTCAGTCTGCTCCAACGATGCCGCTTCAATCCGAAAAATCCTTTGTTTACAAAAGGTTTCGACGCCATCTTCAAATGCAGCTGATCGGCCAAAAAAGTTTGAATCGCAAGCACCCGACGGGGTTGCCCGGCGCAAACAACCCAACTATAAACCGATCACTGCGCGCGCCCATCGTCTAGCGGTCAGGACACCGCCCTTTCACGGCGGTAACAGGGGTTCGATTCCCCTTGGGCGTACCAGACTTTTTGAGCACTTAGCTCCCCTCCCCGATATCTGGCCAATATGGTTTTCATCGCGCGTCGCGGTCTGCCCGCCAGAGCGAACCGTGGCGGGCTTGGCGTTCGATCCGTTTCGCCAGCGGACATGTGAGAAATGCCACAGACGCCCCATTGAATAGCTCCGATAGTTGGCTCGACCCTTGTTCCTCCCATAGGGTCACGACCTTTTCCCTCGAGGTCAGGCCCGGCCGGAAGTCCCCGTTCGGTCGGGCCATTCCTTCAATGCAGCGTCGGACTGGCTTGCTCTCGCTCGGTATGCGGCAGCGGTTCTTCCTTGATCGCCTGCATGAGATCGTGCCAGTTCTCGTTCAGGATCGCGTTGCACTGCTTGACACCGCGCCGATCGCCGAGAAGGTAGCAGGTCGTCAATACAGCGGCACTGAACAGGACCGGGGTCATGAAGAGCGAAGTCTTTCCCCGTACTGACGCGATATGATGAGAGCCTGGCTCTCCGCCTTGATCCAGTCACACAACCGGTCGTGGTATCGGGCCGGTCGAAAAGTAAAAGTGATCTTGAAAGCCACGCGCGACTGGATCTTCGTCACAGTGGTGGCAGTGCTGATCTGGCTCATCTGGTATCACGGCAACTGGTAAATGAAACGAGCGCTCCGCCCGAACTGATCGGATTGACACCCCCGACCCCGGCTGGCCACATTCTGCAATTTGCAAACCTCACGACCTCGCTTGAGGAGTTGCGGGGCCTCACAAAAAGATTGCGGTTGGGAAACAGAAAAAGTGTTTGGCCGGAAGCGATTGAACGCTCCCGGCCATGTCAAAAAACGATCAGGCTTTCAGCCGTTCAACGCAAAGCGCGCGAAGCACCAGCGCGGCTTCCGCATATGTAGTCTGGCTTGCCGTGGTAGTAAGCAGCGCCGGATCGTCGACCACCGCCTGCACGTCATCGAGCACGCGGATGGGAAGGATATCGGTGCATGTGCGCATGCGGCCGAAAACGGCACTGATGGCCGTTGGCTTGCCATCGCATTCGACAAGTGGCTCGGGAGCACCTTCCTGCCAGGCCTCGTAGGCATCCAGCGCATCTTCGAAGGCGTAGTGGAGAAAAACCGGCGCGTGGCCTTCGTGAAGTGGGGGAAGCACATGTCGCATCTTTGTTTCCTCTCGTTTATTTTATTGAAGGATCCCCGCCCCTCTCAACTGGCTGTTTCCGACCCAGACCGCCCTGGTCGATTGGTACCTCTCCACGCTTCGGGAATGTTCGAGCGGAAATTCCGCCGACAGCCACATTATGGACAAATTTGGCCACCGAACGCAACCTCGGCGACGCACTTTGCAATCAACCTCAACCTTCACCGCGGCAGGGAAAAAATGACGCATTCCGCTTGAAAGTCAACTTAGTCTACTAAAATTATAGACATTAAGCGACCGTATGGAAACAATTTGTGATTCCGGCTGCCGCGCTTTGGCCTTACGCACCTATCCGGTGCGATGACGCGGATGCATTGCCGGGACGCGCAACGCTGAACAAGGCAGCGGCGCGGTTTTCAACGAAGCTGGCGAAGCAAGGCGGTATCAGTGGAGCCCCGGAACGGTTTTCGTCTTGCCGCTCAGCTTCGCGCCCAGCGTCAGGATCTCGGGGAGGATTTCAACCAGCGGCCCGACGATTGCCGTGCTGGCGGGAAAGGCAGCGATACGGGCAAAAGCCGCGGCTGCCAGGATGCGCAGGCCGAACTGCTGCCGCCAGACCGCGGAATAGCGACGGCCAACGCTTTCGCGCGCATTTCTGTCGAGAACATCGACCCCGGCGAATTCCCCGGCAAGCAGCCAACCGGACTGGATCGCCATCGAAATTCCCTCGGCGATGATGGGATGCGATTCCCCGGCAAGATTGCCGACCCGGAAAATGTCATCCGCATAGCACGCGCGAATTCCCGGGCGGATCGGGCCGGCTGCAAGCCAGCCGCCGTCGAGCGGCGCAGCGCCGGCAGCATCGTCCACTCCCCGGCAGTTTGCAGCGATATGACGGAATACCGCCTCCCCTGCAGGAGCATTGCCGTACTTGCTCCGGGCCGCGCTCAACACATCGCGTCTTATGCAACAGGAGATCGACAGCCGGCCATGATCGGACCACACCATACCGCCGTAGCCGCCGGGGAAAATGAAAAGCGGCATCAGGTCGGCGGCGAGCCGCGCATTCCGGAAATGCGCCTTGAAACCAAACAGGTCGGATGGCCGGTGGGTCTTTCTCAGTTGGCTCGGCAGTTTCCCCTGCTCCCAGGAGCCGTGTGCGGCAACGATAACAGGCGCCCGCAACGTACGCGCCTGGTCGCCAGAGCTGATTTTGACTGACCGCAACGCACTCTCTTCGGCAATCTCAATGGCGTGCCATGGCTGAAAAACCTCGGCGCCCGCTTTTTGGGCAGCGGAGAGAAGCAGAGTGTCCACAATGTCGCGGCCCAGAGCGCGCCCGTAGCCGCCCTTATCGACCGCCGGCATGCGCGCTTCGATCTTTCTGGGGCCTGCGAAAAAGCCGACGCGGCGGATTTGCGGACCGGCTTCGGCGCGCCAGGCGTCGCCCAGGCCGAACTTGTCGAGCAACGCCAGATTGGTCGCGGACATGAACTCACCGCACACCTTGCGGCGCGGAAAAGCGTTCTTTTCGACGATCGCTACCGCCCGCCCCTGCCGGGCAAGCGCAAGAGCGACAGAACTGCCGGCCGGACCGGCGCCGATGACGATCGCGTCGTAATTCATCGAAGCCTCATCGGACGTTATTCCCGGCAGCGAAAACGTGCGTGAACGGACCGATCTCCCGCTCCTCGATAGAACTCTCCGGACCGCCTGGCCAGAGTTTAGAAAGTTCGGTCCCACGGAACCCGGCGCGCACACTTGCCGGTGCGTCGTGCAAGGTCACATCGTTGGCGCCGATCGCCCAAAGCAGGCGCGACGTGGCCAGCGCGACTGGACCGCGGCGCGGCTCCGTCGCTGCGAAAACCGCTGTGAGCGGCCGTAGCCCCGCAAACAGCCTGGTCAGCGCTGCATCGTCGAAATGATGCAGGAAAAGATTGGCGGTTATCAGATCGAAACGACGGTGGCCGGCTCGATCAAGCCATTCGAACACATCGGCGGTGACCGCCTCGGCGCGCCAGCCAAGCTGCAGGAACTCCTTGATGCGCGCGCTGGCGATTAGATCTGCGCGGTCGAGCAGTGTGAGTTCGACCTCCGGCCATCGCGTCGCCAGTTTCCGCCCCACCGCCAGCATGAAAGCACCGTCACCGGCGCCGACCTCGAGTATACGGCGCGGCGGCCTGATCAGGTGACGTTTGAGCAGCCGGGTCATGATGCCAGCTTGGAACGTCAGCGCGTTGATGCGCCGTAGATCGCGCCGCGACGCTATCGCCCTTGGATCGTCCGGGGACAGTGCGTCGAGGATTTCGGGTTCGACGCGTCGGAAGGCGAGTTGGCCCGGCATCCGAAATCAGCCCGCTGTCTGGAACATCATGGTTTCAGCCGTCAGTCCGGGACCGAAGGCCATGGCGCAACCCAGCTTCCCCGCGCGGCCTACGGTCAACATTTTTTCAAGCACAAACATCACCGTGGCCGACGACATGTTGCCGTAGTCGTGCAGCACCTCGCGCGACGCATCGAGGGCTTGCGGGTTGAGATTCAGGGCCCGTTCGACCGCATCGAGCACGGAACGCCCGCCCGGATGAACCGCCCACAGCTCGATATCGCCAATCGGCGTGCCATTCGATAGATCGGCGATCCGCGCGGCCAGCGTCTCCTGTATGGCTCCAGGCACCTGCCCGGAAAGAACCATATCGAAGCCGTCGTCATGAATATTCCAGGTCATGAACTGCCGGCCCTCGGGAGCGATGATCGCATGGAAGCCGTCGAGCCGCAGGCCGTGCGGTTCAGCCGTGACGAGGGCAGCCGCGCAGCCGTCTCCCCACAGACAGAACGAAAGCAGCTTTTCCAGATCGGCAGTCTCCTTGAGGTGCAGCGTGCAGACCTCGACGTTCACGACGAGGACGCGCGCTTCGCTGTCCGACCGCACGATATGGCGTGCAAGCTTCAGTGCGTTGATTGCCGCGTAACAGCCCATGAAGCCGACGATGGTACGCTCAACCGAGTTCCGGAGTCCGCACCGTTCCACCAGTTCGAGGTCGATGCCCGGCGCGGAGAACCCTGTGCACGTGGTAACGATCAGATGGGTGATGCGGCGGCGGTCTTCGCCGTGCAGGAGACGGTCGACGGCTCGCTGTGCGAGTTGCGGGGCAGCCAATTCGAACAATTGCATGCGCTTGGCGGTGCCAGGAAACGCCCCGCGCCGGAACAAGCCATCTGCATCGAGTTTGTCACCATCCGGATCACCGGCAGGCTCGAAGCAGGAATAGCGATGTGCGATGCCCGCCCTGTCGGCCATCCGACTGAAAATCGACTGGCGGCGCGGATCGTCGGCGAGAAGCGAAGCAGCAAACCGCAAGAAGAAGCGATGCACATTGTGCGGCGGCACGGCAGTCGCGACACGATTGACATAGGCGTTTGACGACATGCTGTGGGTTCCTGACCTGCTCTTTGGCGGCGTTGATGCCGGTGCCAATCCAGTGTGCTGCGGCCGCGCTGGTCTGTCGAAGTGGACTTGCTCCCGCAGTCTTACCACGGGAAAACCTGTCCTCAGCAAACGTATGCCGTCGCCGGATTCGTCCCTGAGCCCCGAGACCCCTTCCGCCGGGCGAAATCAAATGGTGTCAATTCGGCATCAGCACAGAACTGCATTCCAGAAATGTGTGCTGCTCGAAAAATTTTTGCTTAGCACTTCCCTCCGACTTTTGCGACATTGGCGCCTTGGCAAGCACCGGCCGGATGGCCAGACAAACTCAGGATTCACGACAATGAACTGGTTGAAATCGCTGCTCGTGGCGGGGACCGTGCAGGTTCTCGCCATCACCTCGGCCGCGGCAGGGGCGAACCTCGAGCAAATCAAATCCGCGGGCGTCTTCAAGATCGGCACCGAAGGCACCTATGCGCCGTTCACCTATCACAACACCAGCGGCGCGCTGGTCGGCTTCGATGTCGAGATCGGCCAGGAAATCGCCAAACGTCTGGGCGCCAAGGCGGAATTCCTGGAGGGCAAATGGGACGGGCTGATCGCCGGCCTCGACGCCCGCCGCTACGACGCCGTCATTAATCAGGTTGGCATCACCGAACAGCGCAAGCAGAAGTATGACTTCTCCGAGCCATACATCGCCTCCAAGGCGGTGCTGATCGTGCGCGGCGACGATGAGACGATCAAGAGTTTTGCCGATCTCAAGGGCAAGAAGTCGGCTCAGTCGCTGACCAGCAATTTCGGCAAGCTCGCTGAACAGAACGGCGCCGAACTGGTCGGGACCGACGGCTTCGACCAGTCGATCCAGTTGGTGCTCAACCGCCGGGCCGACGCCACTATCAACGACAGCCTGTCCTTTCTCGACTTCAAGAAGCACAAGCCGGACGCCAATGTGAAGATCGCAGCGCAGGAAGAGAACGCCGATTATTCCGGCGTGATCATCCGCAAGGGGGAGCCGGAACTGCTCGAAGCGATCAACAAGGCGCTGGCCGAGATCAAGGCCGACGGCACCTATCAGAAAATCTCCGACAAATATTTCGGTCAGGACGTTTCACAATAACCAATTGCCAGTGCGTATAACGGATCGGCCGCACGGTCGGTCCGTTTTTGTTTGTGCATGGCCTGTCGGGATCATGCTTCTGGCGTTTTGTGCATGACCTTGCCCGCAAAGTCTGCAACTTTCGCGATCGCGCTCCTGGAGATATCCCGTGTTGCCCCATTGGCTGCAATTGATGCTGGACTCGCTCGGCCCGCTATTGTGGGCCGCGCTGGTTTTCACAGCACCCCTCACTCTGCTTTCCTTCATCCTCGGCTTGACCGTCGGCCTGATCGCCGCCCTCATCAGGCTGTTTGCTGCCTGGCCGTTTGCCGCGATCGTCAAATTCTATGTCTGGATCATCCGCGGCACGCCGCTTTTGGTGCAGTTGTTCCTGATCTTCTACGGCCTGCCCAGCCTCGGCATCGTAATCGACGCGTTTCCGGCGGCGCTGATCGGTTTCACCCTCAACATCGGTGCCTATTCCTCGGAGATCATTCGCGCGGTGATCTCGTCGGTTCCGAAAGGCCAATGGGAAGCAGCCTATTCCATCGGCATGAACTGGCCGCAAGCCATGCGACGCACGATCCTGCCGCAGGCGGCACGCGTCGCCGTGCCACCGCTCTCCAACACGTTCATTTCGCTGGTGAAGGACACTTCGCTTGCCGCGGCGATAACGGTGCCGGAGATGTTCCAGGCAGCGCAGCGCATCGTCGCCACCACCTACGAGCCGCTGATCCTCTATATTGAAGCTGCGCTGATCTATCTCGCGCTGAGTTCGGTGCTTTCCTCGCTGCAGGTGCGGCTGGAAGAACGCCTCAGCCGCTATGGCGGCTTCCTGGAGGCGCGGTCATGATCGAGCTCTCCGACATCGTAAAGCGCTTCGGCGACAACACCGTGCTGCAAGGCGTCAGCGTGCGCATCGCCGAAGGCAACGTAACGGCGCTGGTCGGGCCCTCGGGCGGCGGCAAGAGCACGCTGCTCCGTTGCATCAATCTGCTCGAAATACCCACTTCGGGCTCGGTGCGCATTGGCGACGATGCGCTTACTTTCCATCCCGGCCACAAGGTCGGCTGGGCTTCGGTGCAAAAACTGCGCCGCCAGACCGGCATGGTCTTCCAGAATTTCCAGCTTTTCCCGCATCGCACCGCAATCGAGAATGTCATGGAGGGGCTCATCACCGTGCTGAAATGGCCGACGGACAAGGCACGCGAGCGGGCAACGTCGCTGCTTGAGAAGGTCGGGCTAGCACACAAGGCCGATGCCTGGCCGGCGACGTTGTCGGGCGGCCAGCAACAGCGCGTGGCGATCGCCCGGGCGCTGGCTCCCTCGCCGCGCGTCCTGCTTTGCGACGAGCCGACGTCCGCGTTGGATCCGGAGCTTTCCGGCGAAGTTGTCGACGTTCTCAGTCAACTGGCGAAGGAAGGAACCACCATGGTGATGGCGACGCATGATTTGCGGCTCGCCTCGAAAATCGCCAACGAGGTCGTCTTCCTCGAGGCGGGCGTGGTCGTCGAAACCGGGCCGGCGGCGGACGTGTTCGGCAACCCGCAGCGCGAACGGACCAAGCGCTTCATCACCACGCTGACGCAGAAGTGAGGCCGGCTTCCTCTGTTGTCGCGTCAACCGCGTTTTAAGCCTTCGCGGTCACTATTGCCGCATGGTCGGATTCGTTCTTCCAAAGCTGAGATGGCTGGTGATCGGCGCGGTGGCAGCCGGTGGCTGGGCGGTGACCCAGGAGCCGGCCAGCAGACAGCAGCAGCGCAGCGCCGGACGCCCGGCCGTGACGCAAAACGTGCAGAAGCAATCGCAGCGTCCACGAAAGCAGCCGCAGCAGGTCGTGCAAACAACAAGATCCGCGGATCGGCCGCAAGCGATGGTGCCCGAGCCACGCCCCTTGAAACTCGTTACCAGTTCAATCCAGCGGCCTGAGAAACCTGCGGCGCAACCCTTCTACACCGCTTCGCGCGTCCGCCTCCGTGAAGGCGTGGGCACGACAACGCGGATGATCACCTGGCTTGAAGCCGGCGAAAAGGTGACCGTTCTGGAACATTCCGGCAAATGGCGGCGGGTCATCGTCGCCGGGCGCAAGGGATGGATCCACGGCGACTATCTGCGATTGCCAGATCCCGACGCACCACGCCCGCCGGCTCTGGTTGCGAAGAGCACCCCAGCCGAGGTGAAGAAACCGGCGCTACCGACCTCAAGCAAACCGCGGCCGGCGCCCAACAATCCACTAGCCGGGCTTTTGCAATCGAAACGCCCGGCGCGCGCAGCGCAACGGGGTGACTGCCAGTGCCCTTACGATTTGATGATCAACGGCAAGCAATGCGGCGACCGCAGCGCCTACGTCATGCGCGGCCACGCAAACGGACAGTGCTATCTCTGACAATCCAGAATGCCGGATTTCGCGGCTGAAATCGCTTGAAACGGCCAATCGATGGTTCGCCGCGATATCTTAAGGGTTGAAGCTGCGGCCATCCAGTGCCAAATCAGGGCGAACGCGGCCGGCGATCGGGCAGGACGCGGAAATCCTGGATACCGACGATGGTTACCTATCTCGACGCCGCCACAGCTCCGCTGCGCAATACCGGACAGATCCGCCTCTACGGCGAAGAAGCCTTTGCAGGCATGCGCAAGGCTTGTGATCTCACCGCCCGTTGCCTGGACGAACTTGCCGGCATGGTGGCGCCGGGCGTCACCACCGACGCGATCGACCGCTTCGTGTTCGAATTCGGCATGGACCAGGGCGCGCTGCCCGCCACGCTGAACTATCGCGGCTATACCAAATCATCGTGCACCTCGATCAACCATGTTGTCTGCCACGGAATTCCGGATCAGAAGCCGCTGAAGGACGGCGATATCGTCAATATCGACGTGACCTATATACTCGACGGCTGGCATGGCAATTCCAGCCGCATGTATCCGGTCGGCCAGATCAAGCGTGCAGCCGAACGCCTGCTCGAAGTCACCCACGAATGCCTGATGCGCGGCGTTGCGGCCGTGCGCCCCCGCGCGCGGACCGGCGCCATCGGCGCGGCGATCCAGGCCTATGCGGAGGCGGAACGCTGCTCGGTGGTGCGCGATTTCTGCGGTCACGGCGTCGGCCAGCTTTTCCATGACGCCCCGAACATCCTTCACTACGGCAGCGCCAGCGAAGGCGTCGAGATGCGGCCCGGCATGATCTTCACGATCGAGCCGATGATCAATCTCGGCCGCCCGCATGTGAAAGTGCTGTCCGACGGCTGGACTGCCGTCACCCGCGACCGCTCGCTTTCGGCGCAGTATGAACATACGGTCGGTGTGACCTCGACCGGCTGCGAAATCTTTACGCTCTCGCCAAAAGGGCTCGACCGGCCCGGTCTGCCAGCCTAGTATTTCGGTCGTGCTGCGGAACAAGCAGCAAGATAAAATACCGGGGTCGTCAGGGTAAATGGAAGAAGAGGTCGGGGACGAGCGCGGTTTTCTGGCGGAACAACCGTTAAGACCGCTGCGGAAAGCGAAATCCTCCGAAGAGAAGCCACATTATTCCGGCCACCGCCAGCGCCTGCGCGAGCGGTTTCGCGAAGCTGGACCCGGCGCCCTCTCGGACTATGAAATTCTCGAAATGCTGCTTTTCCGTTCGATCCCGCGTGCCGACACCAAGGAACGCGCCAAGGCGCTGCTGAAGCGTTTCGGGTCGCTCGCCGAAGTGCTCGGAGCACCCGAACATCTGATCCGCGAGGTGCCGGACATTGGCGAGGCCGCGGCGCTCGACCTCAAGGTAGTCGCCGCCGCGGCGCAACGGATGGCGCGCGGCGCCATCCAGGGGCGCGAGGTTCTTGCTTCGTGGGCGCAGGTGCTGGACCAATGCCGCGCTTCGATGGCGTTCGAGCAGCGCGAGCAATTCCGCATCCTCTTCCTCGACAAGAAGAACGCGTTGATTGCCGACGAAGTGCAGCAGACCGGTACCGTCGACCATACCCCGGTCTATCCGCGCGAGGTCGTGCGGCGCGCGCTGGAGCTCTCCTCGACCGCCAGCATCCTGGTCCACAACCATCCGGCAGGCGATCCGACGCCGTCACGCGCCGACATCGAAATGACCACGACGATCGTCGACACTGCAAAGCCGCTCGGCATCGCCGTCCACGATCACATCATCATCGGCAAAAACGGCCATGCCTCGATGAAGGGGTTGTTGCTGATCTGAAGCCTATGGTGAAGCGATGCCGCAGGTGGCCGCGAGCTGCGACGCGACATCCTCTATACCGGCCAGGCTGAAGATGGCTTCGCCGGTGCCGGAAAAGAAGCCGTTGCTCCAACCCAGCCGGAAACGCTTGGCACGCAACAGGCGCGCCACGCCATCCTTTCCATCGAATGAAAAGCTGCTGTTCCTGTTCCCGAGGCGCCAGGTTTCGGAGCTTTCGTTTCCGTCCAGCCTAACGGACACATCGATCGTGCCATTGCCGGACAGCAAATCGCGCAAGCGCACCGACTTGGTCCAGCCGTCCTCGCGGCCGCGCTGGCAGCCGATGATCAATACCGGGTGATATTCGATCGAGCGATTGCCGATGCTCAAAGTATTGCTGCTCAACAATGAAGCGGTCGGGCCATTTACCTGCCAGCGGCCGCGCTCGGCTTGCGCGGATGAAAATCCTGCTGAGAGCCAGACCATGGCCGAAAGGCACACAACGAAACCAAATCGCACTTTCGACATCGATCCCCCGTCGCTCCCTCCCGGCAAAGAACGCATGAAAGCAAAAAGCGGCGAGGCATTCCAGCGCTGCTTCGGCATAAAGGCCATGCGAAACCGGCCGGCTGCCAGGTTCCCTATCGCCAAATAAAAAGGGCCGCCTTTCGGCAGCCCTTCTTCATTTCAGTCGGCGTGAAAGATTATTCGCTCTTCGCCGCCTTCTTCTTGGGAGCGGCCTTCTTCGGCTCAGCCGCTTCCTTCGGCTCGGCTTTCTCCTTGGCTTCCGCCTTTTTCTTAGGAGCAGCCTTCTTCTTTTCGGCCTTCGCTGCGCCTTCGGCAGCTTCGTCGTCGGCGAGCAGCTCTTCCCTCGAGACCTTCTTGTCGGTCACGGAAATCTGGGACAGCAAGTGGTCGACCACTTTCTCCTCGAACAGCGGCGCACGGATGTTGGTGAGTGCGGCCGGGTTGCTGCGGTAGAACTCGTAGATTTCCTGCTGCTGGTTGGCCGGGAAGCGGCGAACCGTCTCGAACAGGGCGCGCTGCATTTCCTCATCGGTAACCTGGACACCGGCCTTCTCGCCGATCTCCGCAAGCACCAGGCCAAGACGCACGCGGCGCTCGGCAAGACGCTGATACTCGGCGCGCGCCTCTTCCTCAGTCGTCGCTTCGTCGGCGAAGGTACGGCCAGCAGCCTCGAGATCGCGGTTCACCTGATTCCAGATGTTGTTGAACTCCGCGTCGACGAGGTTCGAAGGAGCTTCGAAACTGTAGCTGCTATCGAGGGCGTCCAGCAGTTCGCGCTTCACCTTCTGGCGGGTCATCTGGCCGAACTGGCTCTCGATCTGGCCACGGATGATCTCGCGCAGGCGATCCGCCAATTCCAGGCCGAGCTTCTTGGCAACTTCGTCGTTGATTTCGGTGCTGTCAGGCTTCGAAACTTCCTTCACCTTGACGTCGAAGGTGGCGTCCTTGCCGGCCAGATGGGTGGCCTGGTAGTTTTCCGGGAAAGTCAGGGAGATGACTTTTTCGTCACCCGCCTTGACGCCGACAAGCTGCTCCTCGAAGCCAGGGATGAACTGGCCGGAACCCAGCACGAGACCGGAATCTTCTGCCGCGCCGCCGTCAAACGGCACACCGTCGACCTTGCCGAGATAGTCGATTGTGACCTTGTCCCAAATTTCGGCCTTGCCCTTCTTCACTTCGTATTCGCGGGCATCGGCGGTCACCTTGCGAACCTGCTCCTCGATGTCGGCTTCCGGCACGTCGTAGACCTGGCGGGTTACCTTGATCCCGGAAAAGTCCTGGATCTCGATCGCCGGAATGACCTCGTAGTTGAGCTTGAATTCGAAATCGGCGTTGCCGGCGAGGATCTTCTCGGCTTCCTTCTCATCCTCGGTCATCACGACTTCCGGCTGCATGGCGGCCTTCTCGCCGCGATCCGAAAGAATCTCGCGAGTCGAATTGGACAGGATCTCGTTGACCACTTCGGCCATGAACGATTTGCCGTAGACCTTGCGCAGGTGTTGTACCGGCACTTTGCCGGGGCGGAACCCATTGATCCGCACCTTGTTCTTGGCGTCGGAAAGCCGCGCCATCAGCTTGGCTTCAAGATCGCGGGCAGGCACGGTGACCTTGATCTCGCGCTTCAGGCCGGAATTGAGTGTTTCGGTTACCTGCATAATCAAACCTTTGTTTTCACGAATGCCGCAGCTCAAACGGCACCTCACCGTTCAGCCTGCCGGAATTTTCGTGCCGGGGATGGCTTTCATGCGGGTGGAGGGACTTTGACGCCTGCAGCCTCGGCCGCAGAGAATCCCGGTCCGCCCCTGGTCTTTCGAAATGCCGGTAAGTGTTTGTTCTTCCTAAGTCTTACCGCGACACCCGTTAGCGGGACGTCTCAACCCGTCATATTTGACACGCCTTTTGTCACACACTGCCCATATTTTCAACTATCTTCGCATATCAGGCAGCCCTGCATCGTTCGCGCCGAACATTGACAGAACAATGGCCGTGTGTGATTGCCGGTGCGTTGCGGATGTGGCGGAATTGGTAGACGCCCTGGATTTAGGTTCCAGTGCCGAAAGGCGTGGGGGTTCGAGTCCCTTCATCCGCACCATTTTCTGGCGCGCCGTTTCCATCGGATCTCAGCTCGGCCTATACGCCGCGGCAACTTCACCAGTCGGGCAATCGGTCGAGGCTAGAGGTGAAGACAACCGGCTCGATCAATGGTTCAAAGCGTCGAGCAAGTGATGTCGTCAGTGACTGTGTCGGATGGCGAGTCGATCACGCGCGATCTCCTCCATCGATGAAAGCAGCCTCAACTCAGCGGCGACATTTTCTTTTACTTTCGTCGCATACGGCTCCGCCAGCAGCCGCTTCCCCAAATCCCGCAATCGAAAATCAGAACCCTCCGATTATTTCAGAGAACTCAGCCAAGCCGTTGACCTTGCGGCAGTTTTCTTAATTCCGCCCTGTTTCCGCCGCACCTCCTAAAATCGATTAATGTTGCAATGCACAATTGCATTGCTGCCATGCGTCATTGGCGCTTCAAAAACGAAATGCGACCACCTATTTTCGGGTCACACAAAGTGACAAAGCGAAACGAACTAAAGACGAAACGAGAAATACGATGAACCTGATCCGCAACTACCGCAACTGGCGCCGCTACCGGGACACTGTCTCCGAGCTGAGCCGCCTGTCGAACCGTGAACTCACCGATCTCGGCATTACCCGCAGCGACATTCCTTTCGTCGCGCGCAAGTCGATCTGATCGAAGAACAAGACAAGAAACGAGTAAAAACCATGAACCTGATCCGCAACTACCGCAACTGGCGCCGTTACCGCGAAACGGTCACCGAGTTGGACCGCCTGTCGAACCGCGAACTCTCGGACCTCGGCATCAGCCGCAGCGACATCCCATACGTCGCGCGCAAGGCGGCCTAATATAAGGAATTTCGCCGGGACCTACCTCCTCCCAGGTTCCGACGGATACGGCCAGCGTTCACCTCCTCCCGGACGCTGACCACCAAAACGGCACCCGCCGAACCTCCTCCCTCGGCGGGTGCTGTTAAACCAAGGGCCTTCGCTCCCTCGAAAGGCGAAAAGAATTTCGTCAAAGCCTACCTCCTCCCAGGCGATGGCGAATACGGTCAGCTCTCACCTCCTCCCGAGTGCTGACCACCAAAACGACACCCGCCGGACCTCCTCCCCCGGCGGGTGTTGTGTTTTTGGGCAGGTGCAAGGCCGCACCAATTGCTTTCGACCGGCTATCGGCCTATTTCCCCGGCATGACGACAAAACCAATTCACGTGATCGGCGGCGGTCTCGCCGGCTCCGAGGCGGCATGGCAGGCGGCTCAAGCCGGCGTGCCGGTAATCCTGCATGAAATGCGTCCGGTGCGCGGTACCGATGCCCACAAGACGGACAGCCTGGCCGAACTCGTCTGCTCCAATTCCTTTCGTTCCGACGACGCCCAAACCAATGCGGTCGGGCTGCTGCATGCCGAGATGCGGCTTGCCGGCTCGTTGATCATGGCATCGGGTGACGCCAACCAGGTGCCGGCCGGCGGGGCGCTTGCGGTCGACCGCGACGGGTTTTCCGCCGCCGTTACCGTCAGGCTCGAAGCACATCCGCTGATCACCATCGCCCGCGAAGAGATTTCGGGCCTGCCGCCCGCCGAATGGGATCAGGCGATCATCGCGACCGGCCCGCTGACGGCGCCGTCGCTGGCCCAAGCGATCGCCGAAGCGACAGGCGCCGACGCGCTGGCCTTCTTCGATGCTATCGCTCCGATCGTGCATTTCGACACGATCGACATGGACACCTGCTGGTTCCAGTCGCGCTACGACAAGGTGGGACCTGGCGGCACCGGCAAGGACTACATCAACTGCCCGATGGACAAGGAGCAGTACGAGACCTTCGTCCAGGCGCTTCTCGACGGCCAGAAAACCGAATTCAAGCAGTGGGAGGGCACGCCCTATTTCGATGGCTGCCTGCCGATCGAGGTGATGGCGGAGCGCGGCGTCGAGACGCTGCGCCACGGCCCGATGAAGCCGATGGGCCTGACCAACGCGCACAATCCCGCAGTCAAGGCTTATGCGGTGGTGCAGCTTCGCCAGGACAATGCGCTCGGCACGCTCTACAACATGGTCGGCTTCCAGACCAAGCTGAAGCATGGCGAGCAGGTCCGCATCTTCCGGATGATCCCCGGACTGGAAAACGCCGAATTCGCGCGGCTCGGCGGCCTCCACCGCAACACCTACATCAATTCGCCGACGCTGCTCGACGGGTCGCTGCAGCTCAAGTCGCGGCCCGGTCTGCGCTTCGCCGGCCAGATCACCGGCTGCGAAGGTTATGTGGAAAGCGCGGCCATCGGCCTTCTGGCCGGGCGCTTCGCCGCCGCCGAACGGCTCGGGCATGCACCATCGCTGCCGCCGGTCACCACCGCTTTCGGCGCGCTGCTCAACCATATCACCGGCGGCCACATCGTTTCCGACGACGAGCCCGGCAAGCGGTCGTTCCAGCCGATGAACGTCAATTTCGGGTTGTTCCCGCCGCTGGAATCCGGCACGAAGCTCAAGCCGGACGGCTTTGAGGGCCGCTTTCGCGGCAAAGACAAATCTGCCGCCAGGAAGAAGGCAATGACCGGACGTGCACTGGCCGACTGCCGGAAATGGCTGGGGCTGGAGGCTGCGGCGCAAGCGGCGGAATAGAGTTGGAACACATATTTCCTCCTCAGACAGCGAGGCTGATCCTGCGGGAGATGGAGCCGGAGGACCGAGCAGCGATTCTCGCGATTTTCGCCGACGACTATGCCCAACGCTTCTATCCCGAAATGACAGATGAGGCCGCCGCTGTCGATTGGATCGAGCGTAATCGCGAGCGCTACAGACGCGACGGTTTCGGCTTGTGGGCGATGATTGACCGGGCAAGCGGCAAACTGATTGGCGACTGCGGCCCGACATGGCAGGATGTCGGAGGCTCCCAAGTTCTTGAGATCGGTTATCACGTCGCGCCGGACTGGCGTGGGCACAGCTTGGCGCTCGAAGCTGCCCGCGCGGCCATAACGTTTGGATTTCGGACGACCGACGAACCGGAAATCGGCTCGATCGTGGCACCCGACAACGTGGCGTCCGCCAGCGTTGCTCGACGCCTGCACTGTGACGTCCGCTCTTACACCAATTCCCGCGGCTTGGATCGCTTTCTGTTCTTTACCCGGCGTGAAGACTACCTCCTCGCCTCGGCTTGACCCACTATTCGGCAGCCTGGATGCTCTCTGCCGCCGGCAAGCCCGGCTTTCCCGCCTCCTCCGGATTTCTCTTTACATAGGCTGCCTTGAGGCTTTCCGAAGTCTCGCGCGAGCCGTCGTGGCTCCAGCCGGGCGGCTTGATCAGGTAATTCAGGCGCTGGCCGATCGTCAGGCCGGGCGAGAATGCATCACGGAACATGCCGATCCATTCGTGAAAGGCTACCTTGAACGGATTGAAGGTGCCGAGATTCTTGACGATGCCATAGCGCGGCCGGTCTTCCTCGAGCTCCTCCACGAAGCTGCCGAACATGCGGTCCCAGATGATCAGCGTGCCTGCGTAGTTGGCGTCGAGATACCGTGGGTTGGTGGCGTGGTGGACGCGGTGATGCGACGGCGTGTTGAAGATGAATTCGAACCACCCCCACATCTTGCCGATGGTCTCGGTATGGATCCAGAACTGGTAGACGAGATTGAAGCCATAGACGAAGGCGATCACCGCCGGGTGGAAACCAAGAAGCACCAGCGGCACCTGCAGGATGAACATGCCGGTGAACAACCCGGTCCAGCTCTGTCGCAGCGCAGTCGAGAGATTGTAATGCTGGCTGGAGTGGTGGTTGACGTGCTCGGCCCACACCCAGCGCACGCGGTGCGCAATGCGGTGGTACCAGTAGTAGCGGAGGTCGTCGAGCAGGAAGGCGGCAACGAAGACCCACACCGACAGGCCAAGATCGAAAAAGCGAAACTGCCAGACCCAGACCAGCGCCGTGTAGGAAACGACGCCGAGCAGGATGCCGGCGACCACATTGCCCGTCCCCATCATGAGGCTCGTCAGAGTATCGCGTGTTTCGAAGGCGCCTTTGGCGCGGCCGGTGCGTACCAGCCAGAGCTCTATCAGGATGGCGATAACAAAAAACGGAATCGCCAATTCCGTGATCTTGGGAAAATCATAGGCTTCCATCAGGCATGCTCCCCAACATTCGTCTCTTCGCGTTCAGCGCCTGAAACACGGCGTTGGCGGCCTCGTCATCGGCAAAGCGGAATTCGCCGCCGCCCCAGGTGAAATCGTGCAGGCGTATCGAAATTCCGGCAGGTCGAAGTGCGTCGATGCGGGCGATATCCTTCGGCGAGACGATGCGCGTCAGGAATTTGTCGCCAAACACCTGGACGATGCCCGTCCGCCCGCTTTCAAGTTCGAGAAACGCCGTTTCGCCATTGCTGGTGATGCGGATCGCCGAGATCGCTTCATCGGGAAAATCGTCGGCAAACCGGCAGCGCGCCTGATCCTCTCCGGCGAGCCTCGCCTTCGCGCTGCCTCCAGTCAAATGCACCGCAACCACGGCCGCGGTGATGCCGATGACAACCATCGCCACGAGAATCGGCAGACTCATCTTCGAAATATTCCTCCCGCGCCGCCGGTGTCCCAGGCGGCATCGGAAGACTAGCATGGTTGACGTTTACGTCAAAGGATGGCTGGAGCAGGATGGCTTTTCTTCGAACCGCCCTCCCGCTTCAGTTCTTTGTTTGAGCATGATCTTTTCCGAAAACCGGTTTCCACTTTTCGGGGTCGTGCTCTATCGCCACCCACGCGATGCCCGGCGCAGCAACAGCCAGTGCCGGCGCCAGGCAGGCAGATCGACCACCTGCCGCAAAACCGCAGCCGGGTTTTTTTCTATCCGGCCGAGATAGTCGGCGGTGAGCGCGAGCGGCAGCAAACCTGGCCGAAGTGTATCGGGCAGGTTCTTGGCACCGGCTTCGAACGCCGAAAGGTGCTGTCTGGCCAGCGCAACCATGGCCGAAACCGCTCGCCTCGCCCCTGCCCCGCCATCTCCGGCAACAAACTCTTCAGGCGACGTCCCGGCGGCGGCCAGAATATCTTTCGGCACATAACACTGGCCGCGAGCGCGGTGGATCGGCAACAGGCGCAGCAAGCCCGCGATCGCCTGCGCGCAGCCGGCATGCCCGGCCACATCGGCAAATCGCGGCGCTGCGGAAGCGTCGAGGATCAATGAAGCGAGTTGAATGAGCGCCGACGCGGTCTCGCCGCAATAACCTTCGAGATCGTTTCGCGACGGCATCGGATCGTCGTAGAGATCGAAGATCCGGGCATCGAGATAGTTCTGGAGCGTTTCCACCGGCAGTCGGTGGCACCTGATCGTCGCCAGCAAAGCCTCGGCGACCGGGTGGCCGTCGGCGGCCATGCGCTCATCAAGTACGTCGCGCCACCATTGCAGCCTTACCTCGCCCGGCAGCGGCTCGCGGATACGGTCGCGAACCGAGGCGATCTCCACGTTGAAGGCATAAAGTGCGAGCAGGCTTCCGCGCTTCTCCTCCGGCGCATAAAGCGCAGCGAGATAGCGGTCGCGGTCGGCCGTACGGACGGCCTCGGCCAAATGATCGCCGGCCCCCGACACGTCACTCAACGGCGATCAGCGCGGCCGCGACGGCACGGTCTTCCGCGAGAAGCACGTTGTACGTCCTGACGGCCGCGCCCGTCGCCATGGGATCGGCCGAGATGCGTGCCTCCTTGAAAACGGCGCGCAACTCCGCCGGAAGCGGCTTCAGGTCGGGGCCTATGCCGACAAGCAGGATTTCCACGCCGCCGGCCTCGGCCAGAAGTTTACCGAAGTCGGCAGGCTCCAACGCCCCGCTGTCCGCTGGCTCCCAGCCGTAGACGCCGGACGGCAGGCAGAGAATCGAGCCACGATGCGACATGCCAGCGAAGCGGAAACCGCCATTGCCGTATGCATCGATCGGCGGACGGCCGGGGAAATGCGCCTCGCGGATCACAATTCCCCCGGCCATCGAGGTCAGGACTTCGAGATCTGCGCTGATGTCGGAATGCCGGACTTTTTCTCAGCCTCGAAACTCTCCGGCCGCAGCCGGAACAGGATCAGCAGCGGTCCGGCAACGAAGATCGACGAATAGGTGCCGACCAGGATGCCGAAAATCATCGCGAAGGTGAACGAGCGGATGACCTCGCCGCCGAAGAGGTAGAGCGCAATGAGGGCCAGCAGCGTCGTCACACCGGTCAGCACCGTTCGCGACAGCGTCTGGTTCATCGACAGATCAAGCAGTTGCTCGATCGGCATCTTCTTGTAGCGCCTGAGATCTTCGCGCACACGGTCGTAGACCACGACCGTGTCGTTGATCGAATAGCCGACGATGGTGAGGATCGCCGCGATACTGGTCAGATTGAATTCCAGACCGGAGATGACGTAGAGCCCGATCATCATGGTGACGTCGTGCACCGTTGCGATGACTGCGCCGATGCCGAACTGCCATTCGAAACGGAACCAGATGTAGATCAGCATGGCGACGAGCGAAGCAAGAATGCCCATGGTGCCATAGAAGGCCAATTCCGAAGAAACCGTCGGGCCGACGGATTCAACCCTGCGGAAGTCGTAGTCGTCCTGAAGCTCGGAGCGAACCTTTTCGACAACGCTCTGCTCGGCATTGTCGCCGGCGCCCTGTCCCTCGATGCGAATCAAAAGCTCGCGCGGAGAGCCGAACTCCTGCACCTGGACGTCGCCGAGATTGAGCTCGCTCAAACGGCCGCGCACATCGCCCGGATCGGCTGTGTTGGCTTTCGCCTGCACCTCGATGCTGGAGCCGCCGCGGAAATCGATGCCGTAGTTCATCTCCATCGTGAAGAACAGAACCAACGCCGCGATCGACAAGGCAGCCGACAGGCCGAAGGCATATTTGCGCCACGACATGAACGGAATCCTGGTGTCGTCCGGCACAAATCTGACCAAGCCGTTCGGAAGTTCCTTCGGCTTCGCCCGCCTCAGCCAGACGGCGATCAGCCAGCGGGTCAGCGTGAAGGCCGTGAACACCGTCGTCACGATGCCGATCGCAAGCGTCACGGCGAAGCCGCGGACCGGTCCGGAACCGAGGAAGAAGAGAATGACCGCGGCGATGAAGGTGGTGAAGTTGGCGTCGACGATCGTCGCAAGCGCACGGGAAAAGCCGGAATCCAGCGACTGCACCAGCGACCGTCCGGCACGCCTTTCCTCGCGCACGCGCTCATAGATGATTACGTTGGAATCGACCGCCATGCCGACCGTCAGCACGATGCCGGCGATGCCCGGCATGGTCAGCGTCGCGCCAAGCACCGAAAGAATTGCGATGATCATCGCGACGTTGGCGGCCAGCGCGATGTTGGCGATGATGCCCAGCTTGCCATAGGCAACGATCATGAAGGCGACGACGAGAATGCCGGCGATCAGCGAGGCGAACTTGCCGGCGTCGATTGAATCCGCGCCAAGGCTCGGACCGACGGTACGCTCCTCGACGATGGTCAGATCGGCAGGCAGCGCGCCGGCCCGCAGGAGCACGGCAAGATCGTTGGCGCTTTCGGCAGTGAAGCTGCCGGAAATCTGTCCGGTGCCGCCGAGGATCGGCTCGCTGATCTGCGGCGCTGAAATGACCTGATTGTCGAGGATGATGGCAAACAGCCTGCCGACGTTCTGCTGCGTCGCCTGGCCGAAGCGCTGCGCGCCCTTGGCATCGAAGCGGAAGGAAACCACCGGTTCATTGGTGCGCTGGTCGAATGTTGCCTGCGCGTCGACGAGATTTTCGCCGGACACGATGACCCGGCTTTCGATGAGATACGGAACCGGCGGATCGTCGGTCGAATAGAGCACGGTCGAACCGGCCGGCGGACGCCCTTCTATCGCCTCCTGCACCGGCATGGTCTGGTCGACCATCTGGAAGGTCAGCTTGGCGGTCTGGCCGAGGATATCCTTGAGGCGCTGCGGGTCCTGCAGGCCCGGCACCTGCACCAGGATGCGGTCGACGCCCTGACGCTGGATGATCGGCTCGGTCGTGCCCAGTTCGTTGACGCGGCGGCCGATGACCTCGATCGACTGGGTGACCGCCGAACTGGTGCGGTAAGTGATGCCTTCGTCGGTCAGCGTGAAGCGCAGCAACCCCGGTTCCGGCTCGTCGAGTTCCAGTTCGGTGGTCGAGCCAGTGCCGAACACGCCCGAAGAAACAGGCTGGATCAGCGTTGCAAGAGCGGTCCTGGCCTTCTCGACCTCGTTGGCTTCGCGGATGCGGACCTGGACCGAACGGCCGGTTCCCGAAAGACCGGTATAGCCGATCTTGGCATCCCGCAGCATGGTGCGGATGTCGTCGCGCGTTGCCTGAAGGCGCTCGTTGATCAGATCCTGCTCGTCGACCTGCAGAAGGATATGCGAGCCGCCTTGCAGGTCGAGGCCCAGCGTCATGACCTTCTTCGGCGCCCAATCCGGCAGCGAATCCAGAAACGATTGCGGCAGCATGTTCGGCAGCGTGAATACGATGCCGATGATTATGACGAACCAGATCGAGAACGTCTTCCAGGGCGAAAAATAAAGCATTGTGCCTCGTCAGTAGGGCCGACCGTTCCGGTTCCGCCTCGAATGCGGTTATTTCTTGGCGTTCTGGTTGGCGACCGGCTCGCCCTTGACCCTTACGTCGGCGATCGTCGCGCGCAGCGCGGTCACCTTGGTACCGCCGCCGAGATCGACCTCGAGTTCATTGTCGTCGATCACCTTGGTGACCTTGCCGACCAGGCCGCCGCCGGTAACGACCGTATCGCCGCGACGGATCGCGGCCAGCATCTCGCCGCGCTTCTTCAACTGCTGCGCGCTGCGGCCGGATGATCAGAAAATACATGATCACGAAAATCAGGACAAACGGCAAAACGCTGATGAGCATATCGGGCGAGGCGCCGCGGTACCTGGGCATAGGCCGGCGTCACAAACATCGAAAGACTCCTGAGACGTGATTGACGGGGTCGCGAACCGGCCCCCCGAAATTGGCCGGAATATAGTCGCTAAAGCCACCTTTGCAACTGCGGCTGGCCCATTCGGCAGCGCTTTTCCAGTCAGTTTCGCCATGTTAGAGCGGATTAGCCGCAGCATTCGCCTGGAACGCATTTCGCCCGATGCCCGACAAAGTCAATCGAAACCCTCGAAGAGAAACTCGACCGGCTGATCGCGGCGGTATCGCGGCTGGCGCCGCGCGAGGCGCCGGCGACCGATATCGCCGCCGCCGACTGCTTCGTCTGGGCGGCGGAACCCGGCTTTCTGGAGCCGGTCCATCGCGTCAACCGCGTCGACATCGGCCTGATCCGCGGCGTCGACCGCGTGCGCGACATCCTGGTCGACAATACCGAGCGCTTCGCCGCCGGGCTGCCGGCCAACAACGTGCTCTTGTGGGGCGCGCGCGGCATGGGCAAATCATCGCTGGTCAAGGCGGTGCACGCCAGCGATCAACGCGGCCCGCAAAGACGGCGAGCCGCTCAAGCTGATCGAAATCCACCGCGAGGACATCGACACGCTGCCGAAGCTGATGGCGATCCTCAAGGCGGCGCCGTTTCGCTTCATCCTGTTCTGCGACGACCTCTCCTTCGACCACGACGACACATCCTACAAATCGCTGAAGGCGGCGCTCGAAGGCGGCGTCGAAGGGCCGGCCGGCCAATGTCATCTTCTACGCCACGTCGAACCGCCGGCATCTGCTGCCGCGCGACATGATCGACAACGAGCGCTCGACCGCCATCAATCCGTCGGAAGCGGTCGAGGAAAAGGTCTCGCTGTCCGACCGTTTCGGGCTGTGGCTCGGCTTCCACAAATGCTCGCAGGACGAATATCTGGACATGATCGACGGCTATGTCCGCTATCACGGGCTGAAGATCGAGCCCGACACGCTGCGCGCCGAGGCGCTGGAATGGGCGACGACCCGCGGCAGCCGCTCGGGCCGCGTCGCCTGGCAGTTCACCCAGGATCTGGCCGGCCGGCTCGGGCAGAAGCTGAGGGACTGAGAGCCGTAGTAGCGACGCGATCCAAGGCAAACTGCGGACGCTACGATCTCGATTCTCAACTGCTTCGCTTCATTCCAGGAAGGTCGACGGATCGACCGGCGCCGAGTTCTTGCGCACTTCGAAGTGCAGCTTCGGCGTGTCGGTGGTGCCGCTCATGCCCGAGCGGGCGATCTCCTGGCCGCGCTTGACCTTCTCGCCGCGCTAGACCTTCAGCTCGCTGGCGTGGCCGTAGACGGTGACAAGGCCGTTCTCGTGGCGGACCAGAACCGTGTTGCCGAATTCCTTCAGGCCGTCGCCGGCATAGATGACGACGCCGTTCTCGGCTGCCTTGACGGGCGTGCCTTCCGGCACCGCGATGTCGATGCCGTCGCATTCTTGCCGTTGCCCGCGCCGTAGCCGGAGATGACCCGGCCGCGCACCGGCCAGCGCATCCGGCCGATGCCGGTGGCGTCCGGCGCTGCGGCGGTGTCCTGCTCGGCCTGCTCGATGACCTTTTCGGCCTTCTTCGGCGGCGTGTAGGCAGCCACCGGCTCGGCCTTCACCGTCGGGTCCGGTCGCGCCGGTGGTGACCTTGTCGACCTTCGCGGGCGCTGCCGCGACCTTCGTCGCCGCGGCACCGGTCGGGATGTTCAGCGTCTGGCCGACGCGGATCAGCCCGTCCTGCAGACTGTTCGCCTGCTTGAGCGCGGCGACACCGACGCCGGTCTTCTTGGCGATCCGCGAGAGCGTATCGCCGTCCTGAACCGTGTAGGTGCCGGGGCCATCGGCGCTCTTCGCGTTGGCGCGCGGTCGCGGCGCGACGGCTGCGGCCGCCTCGCCTTCCTTGACCTTCGGCGGCTGCGGCAGCACCGCGACCTTGTCGGCGGCGCGCCGGCGGGCAACGGCACCTTGTCGGCGGGCACGTCGTATTTGGTGCCGCGCGAGGATTTGGCGTCCGCGACGTTCGGGTTGCTGTCGGGAGCCGAAACGCCGGCCTTGTCGGAATAGACATAGGTCGGGATGAGGACCTTCTGGCCGGCCTGCAGGCCGGCGCCCTGGCCGAGGCCGTTGGCCTTCATGATGACGTCGGCCGGGACGCCGAAGCGCCGCGACAGATTGTAGACCGTCTCGCCTTCCTTGGCGGTAACCTGGGTGCCGCCGGCGCGCGACCAGCCCTTGCTGTCTTCGCCGGCAGCGGAGCGGCCGGCTTCGGCTGCGTGACGGTGCCGGTGACCGTGCTGTCGACGCGCGGGGCGGAAGCGACGGGTGCGGAACGGGCCGGCTGAGCCGGCAGGCGGGCGTCAAGGTGTGATCCGCGCTCGCCACCTGCGTGCCGGCAACCGGCGCAAGGGTGGAGCGGCCGACGGTGCCGTTCGAAACCGTCGATCGGCTGCACGGCCTGGCGGTTGGCGGCGGTCGTATCGACCTGCGCGGTCTGTTCGGCCGGATAAGGCTGACTTGCCGGTGGGATGATCTGGCGCTGGTTGCGTGGTGGCGGTGAAGATGTCGTCCACGCCGCCGAAGCGCGCCACGCTGGAACTGCAACCCGTTGCAAGACCGCCGATCAGAAGGACGGCGGCGCCTCGCGCCAAAGTGCGCTGACTCTTGTTCAAAATACTCAACCGCATCGCTTTAACCCGCGCGTACCCGACACAACTGGTATGATTAAAGCGCGTTAATGTTACTGGTCGGTTAAGACGCGAATCGACGACGAGAAATTTCTTTGTGAATCCAAAAGCCTGTTCAGATCACCGCAGCCAAGCCCTTGACGATCGGCTGCAACCGCACCTTGGCGATGTCCTCGCGCTCGAAGCGGCTGCCGATCTTGGTGAGCTTGGCCAGAACCTGCTCGTCCTCGGCCGGACCGATCGGCGCGATCATGATGCCGCCGGTCGACAGCTGGTCGACGAAGGCGCGCGGCAGGCTGTCGAAGGCGGCCCAGACCACGATACGGTCGAACGGCCCATCGCCCGGCAGTCCGTTGGAGCCGTCGGCCTGGCGGGCGAAAGCGTTGGTGATGCCCAGCGCTTCGAAGCGCTGCTTCGCCTGCTCGGCCAGCGTCTTGTAGCGGTCGACCGTGACGACGCGGCCGCCGAGCCGCGCCATCACCGCCGCGGTGAAGCCCGAGCCGGTGCCGACTTCCAGCACGCGGTGGCCGGGCTCGAGTTGCGAGCGCCGCGATGACCGCTGCCTGCAGGTCGGCGCCTTCGATCGCCTCGCCGCATTCGATCGGCACCATGCGGTCCGACCAGGCGACCGACTGCCAGGCGGCCGGCAGGAAGGTCCTGCGCGGCGTCGCTTCGATGGCGGCGACCAGGTCCTTGGGACGATGCACCCAGCGCCGCGCAGGCGCAGCAGGAAGGCGGCAAAGCCTTCGCGGTCGTCGACGATCGTGTTCATGCCAGCGCCTTCGCCAGATTGTCCCTCACTTCATGCGCGGTGAGGTCGAGCTTCAGCGGCGTCACCGAGATCGACCTGCTGCGCACCGCATGGACGTCGGTGCCTTCCTGCAGTTCGGGCGGTTCGCGGCCGAAGCGCAGCCAGTAATAGGGGAAGCCGCGGCCGTCGGCGCGCTCGTCGATCCACAGGCTGTGGACCAGCTTGCCCTGCGTGGTGACCAGCGTCGCCTCGACCTCTTCCGGCGGGCAGTTCGGAAAATTCACGTTGAGGAAGGTGCCGGCCGGCAGCTCGATCTTGAGCAGCTTTGCCAGCAGCGCCGGCGCCAGCGCCTCGACCGTTTCCCACGGCACCAGCCGGGCGCCGTCCTGGACATTGTAGGCCTGGCTGAGCGCGATCGAGCGGATGCCGAGCATCGTGCCTTCCATGGCGCCGGCGACGGTGCCCGAATAGGTGACGTCGTCGGCGAGGTTGGAGCCGGAATTGACGCCGGACAGCACGAGGTCCGGCGGCTCCGGCATGATCTTGCGCACGCCCATGATGACGCAGTCGGTCGGCGTGCCGCGCACCGCGTAATGCCGCTCGCCGATCTTGCGCAGCCGCAGCGGCTCCGAGATCGACAGCGAATGGGCGAAGCCGGACTGGTCGGTCTCCGGCGCGACGACCCAGACGTCGTCGGAGATGCGTGCGCGCGATGCGCTCCAGCACCGCGAGGCCCTCGGCATGGATGCCGTCGTCATTGGTGAGCAGGATGCGCACTAGGAGACCTTGCCTTTCGGCGACGAGGTCAGCGCTCTGTCGCGCCCCCCTCTGGCCTGCCGGCCATCTCCCCCGCAAGGGGGGAGATTAGCCGCGTTGCCCACTTTGCCCAATCGCCAACGTTGACAGAAAGACGCTCGTCGCGGATGACAGCCAGTCTCCCCCTTGCGGGGGAGATGGCCGCCCTCCGACGAGAGCTCAGGAGGCCAGAGGGGGGCAGCGTCGGACACCATCATTCAAGATTACCGCGATTCGATCTTTTCCAGCCCGCCCATGTAAGGGCGCAGAACTTCAGGAATTGTGACGCTGCCGTCCTCGTTCTGGTAATTTTCCATGACGGCGATCAGCGCGCGGCCGACGGCGACGCCCGAGCCGTTCAGCGTATGGACGAAGCGCGTCGCCCTTCTCGTCCTTGGCCTTGTAGCGGGCGTCCATGCGGCGGGCCTGGAAATCGCCGCAGACCGAGCAGGACGAGATCTCGCGGTAGGCGTTCTGGCCGGGCAGCCAGACCTCGATGTCGTAGGTCTTGCGCGCGCCGAAACCCATGTCGCCGGTGCACAGCGTCATGGTGCGGAACGGCAGGCCGAGCCGCTTCAGCACCGTCTCGGCGCATTCGGTCATGCGCTCGTGCTCGGCGAGCGAACTCTCCTGGTCGGTGATCGAGACCAGCTCGACCTTGTAGAACTGGTGCTGGCGCAGCATGCCGCGCGTGTCGCGCCCGGCCGAGCCGGCTTCCGAGCGGAAGCACGGCGTCAGCGCGGTGAAGCGCAGCGGCAGCTTTTCGTGCGGCGTGATTTCCTCGCGCACGAGGTTGGTCAGCGGGACTTCGGCGGTGGGGATGAGCCAGAGACGGTCTAGGCTCGATTTCAAAGCGACAGAAAACTCGTTCAAGTTGCTCAGCGGTAGCACTCGCCTGCTCAATAGCTTGGAACGTCGTTCAATGAGGATTGCCGTTCATCGCAGTTCGAAGCGCATCCATTACTTCGATTGCCTTTGTTCTCAGATCAGATCCGGTGGATTCGTGATCTGTGTGCGAAATAGATCCTCCTCGAACTTCGGCAGATTCCCGGTGCCGAACATCACCTCGTCCCGCACCATCAGCGGCGGCTGCACTTCGGTGTAGCCGTGCTCGGTGGTGTGCAGGTCGAGCATGAACTGGCCGAGCGCGCGTTCGAGCCGCGCAAGCTGGCCGCTTGAGCACCGTGAAGCGCGAGCCGGAAAGCTTCGCGGCGCGCTCGAAATCCATCAGGCCGAGCGCTTCGCCGATCTCGAAATGCTCCTTCGGCCTGTTGCCCATGCGCGGCTGGCGCGCGGCGATCAGTTCCTCGCCGAAGCGGCGGACCTCGACATTGTCGTGCTCGTCCTTGCCGACCGGCACGTCGTCCAGCGGCACGTTGGGGAGAACCGCCAGCGCGTCGTTCAGCGCCTTGTCGAGCTCGCGCTCGGTCGCCTCGCCCGCTGGATGAAGCCCTTGATCTCGGCGACCTCGGCCTTCAGCTTTCGGCGAGCGCGGTGTCCTTCGCGCCCATCGCCTTGCCGATCTCCTTCGAGGCGGCGTTGCGGCGCTCCTGCGCTGCCTGCAGCTTTGCCAGATGGGCGCGGCGCGCCTCGTCCCTGGCGATCAGATCGTCGACCGTGGACTGCGCCTCTTCCGCAGACCACGAGCGCTTGACCAGCGCTTCGGCGAGGGCTTTCGGGTTCTCGCGAATCCATTTGATATCAAGCATGGTCGATCCTCGATTAAGGCGAAGAGGGGGTAAACCGCATCCTTGGACGATGCAAGGCGGAGCGAGCGGGGGATGTTGGTTTTTCGGCATGCCTTCCTGCCCGGTGCGGAAGGCGACTTCGCGACGCCTGCGTTGTCGTCTCCTCGTTCCGCCAAGGGTCGAAAGGCCTTTCACGCTGCGCAGCGCAGTCCGGGTGACGGCCTGGTAGGCGAGCGAGAGGTGCGAGTCCTGCACCGCTCGCGCTTCGCAGCATCCGCATATTCTCGCGAGCCGAGGATGACAGGTCAGCGCTACGTCGCCGCCGGGGTTGTCGAGGAGCCGGCAGTTTCTTCCTTCTCGGCCGCCAGTCTCTCTTCGGCGCGCTTCTTCTCGACCATGCGGGCGGTCCAGATGGAGACCTCGTAGAGAAGGATGGTCGGCAGCGCGAGGCCGATCTGGCTGACCGGATCGGGCGGCGTCAGCACCGCGGCGACGACGAAGGCGATGACGATCGCCCATTTGCGCTTTTCGCTGCAGCCCTTCGGAGGTCAGGAGGCCGACGCGCGCCATCAGCGTCGTCACCACCGGCAGCTGGAAGACCAGGCCGAAGGAGAAGATCAGCGTCATGATCAGGCTGAGATATTCGGAGACCTTCGGCAGCAGCGAGATCTGCACGTCGTTGCCGGGCCCGGTCTGCTGCATGGCGAGGAAGAACCACATCACCATCGGCGTGAAGAAGAAATAGACCAGCGAGGCGCCCATCAGGAACAGGATCGGCGAGGCGATCAGGAACGGCAGGAAGGCGCCGCGCTCGTTCTTGTAGAGGCCGGGCGCGACGAATTTGTAGACCTGCGCGGCGATCAGCGGAAAGGCGATGACCAGGCCGCCGAACATTGCGAGCTTGACCTGGGTGAAGAAGAACTCCTGCGGCGCCGTGTAGATCAGCTCGACATTGTGCGAATCGAGGCCGGCCCAGCCGGTCGCCCATTTGAACGGGATGACCAGAAGGTTGAAAAGCTGCTTGGCGAAATAGAAGCAGACCAGGAAGGCGACGAAAAAGCCGCCGAGCGCCCACATCAGGCGCGAGCGCAGCTCGATCAGATGCTCGATCAGCGGCGCGGAGGATTTTTCGATCTCGTCGTCTTCGGCGCTCACGAGGCGGTTCCCGCTTTTTTCTTGCCCTGCGGCCGACGCCTTGGGTTTTGCCGGCGCCTTGGCCGGGGTAGTCTTCGCGGCGGCTTTCGCGGCTTTGGCCGGGGCCTTGGCGGCAGGCTTGGCGGGCGTTGCTTTTGTCGCAGCCGGCTTCGCAGCCGCCTTGGAGCTCGCCTTCCCCCTGGCAGGCGTCGCGGCAGGCGCCTTCGCCGGATCGGGGGACGCGGCTGCAGGCGCCGGATCGGCCATCGCCGGAAATGCCGGCGCGGCCGGCATCGAAGTCGGACCGTCGACGCCCGGCATCTCGGTGGCGCCGTTCTTCAACGGCTCCGCCGCGTGAGCTCGGGCGTGGCCGGCTCGCGGCGCGGCTTCGAGGGGTTCAGCGAATTCCAGGCCGGCGCGCACGTCCTGCGCCGCCTTCTCGAACGGGTTCAACTGCTTCTTGATCTCGTTGCGCGGATCGAGGCTGCGCAACTGGTCGACGGACTTCTTGACGTCGTCCAGCTCGGCCTCCTTCAGCGCCTCGTTGAACTGCTTCTGGAAATCGCCGGCCATCGAGCGCAGCTTCGCCGTCGTCTTGCCGAAGGTGCGCAGCATGCGCGGCAAATCCTTCGGTCCGACGACCACGATCATCACGATCGCGATGACCAGCATTTCGGTCCAGCCGATGTCAAACATTGTTCTCGTTCCGGCAGCAGAGCTTGCGGGTCACCTGGACCCGGCGATCAGGACTTCGTCGCCTTTTGCTTCGCCGCATTGACGGTTTCGTCATTGCGGTGCTCGACGGTCTTGGCGTTTTCCGCCTCGTCCTCGTCGGTCATGCCCTTCTTGAAGCTCTTGATGCCCTTGGCCATGTCGCCCATCAGCTCCGGAATCTTGCCGCGCCCGAACAGCAGCAGCACGACCACAAGCACGATGAGCCAGTGCCAGATTGAAAAGGATCCCATTATTTTTCTCTCTTTCGACCGATTTCCCTAGACATTCAGGTGATGTCTGACCTGAATCTCCTCACACTCGATACTGATTTATGCGCTTTCGGTCTGTCTTTCAAACACAAGCACATCGGACTTCCTGAGCGACAGGTAAATATCGCGTGCTCCGGCGGACAAAGCGCCGCACCTCACCCGTGCCCTGACCGGCGTTTCGGAGCCTTGTACTGCCAGATCGAGCAGTTCCACAACGCCAAGATAACGGCGTGAAAGGACGCGGGCGGGAATTTCGCCCTCCTCCTCGCTCACATCGAAGCCCGCCATGCGCACGGCAACCGTCGCCGCGGCACCTTCGTCCAGCGCCGGGGCGGCGACCTCGCCGAGCGGCGTATCCGCCATGCCGTCTCTGACTCTCGCCTCGAAGACATTGAGCTCGGAAAAGAAGCCGGCGGCGAAGAGATCGACCGGCCGCTGGTAAAGTTCTTCCGCCTTGCCGACCTGCACCAGCCGGCCGTTCTTCAGAAGCGCGATGCGGTCGCCCATGCGCATCGCCTCTTCGGCATCGTGGGTGACGACGATGGCCGTGGCGCGGCTGTGGCGCAATATGTCGAGCGTTTCGGCGCGAACGCTGTCCTTCAGCCGCGAATCGAGGCCCGAAAACGGCTCGTCCATCAAAAGCACCGACGGCCGCGGGGCCAGCGCACGGGCGAGCGCGACGCGCTGCTGCTCGCCGCCGGAAAGCACGTGCGGATAGGACGCGGCGTAATCTTCAAGCCCGACCCTCGACAGCGCGATCATCGCCTCGCGCCTGGATTCCTCGCGCGACAGGGCGGTGAGGCCGAAGCGCACATTGTCCAGAATGGTGAGATGCGGGAACAGCGCGAAATCCTGGAAGACCAGGCCGATCGAGCGCTTTTCCGGCGGCAGGAACACGGACGGGCCGGCGATCTCGCGGTCGTTCATCAGGACGCGGCCGGTGGTCTGGCTCTCGATGCCGGCGGCGATGCGCAGAAGCGTCGTCTTGCCCGAACCGGAAGGACCGAGCAGGCAAAGTACCTCGCCCGGCTCGGCCGACAATGTCACGTCACGCAACGTTCCGGCATTCGGGCTGAAGGCATGGCTGATGTTCTCGAAGGACAGACGCGCGGCGAAGGTGACGCCGGCGGTGACGCGCGATGCCGGATGCGGTTTCTGCCTTGCCAACTGAAAACCTTCGGATAATCGACCAGTTTACCGGTCAATCATCCTCGACGCGGGGTGTCAACAGGCCGAGTTCCTCGAGGTCGATGTCGGTCAGCGGATCCTCGTCCTCGGCCAGCGCGTCGGGATCGGAGGGCGGCACCGGCATCGAGAAGTTCGACGGCATGCGGACGGAGAGGAGCCCTGCCCCCTTCAGCTCCTCCATGCCCGGCAGATCGCGGATCTCCTCGAGCTGGAAATGGTCGAGGAATTTTTCGGTGGTGCCGTAGGTCACCGGCCGGCCCGGCGTGCGGCGGCGGCCGCGCATCCTCACCCACTCGGTCTCCATCAGCGTGTCCAGCGTGCCCTTGGAGGTCTCGACGCCGCGGATGTCCTCGATCTCGGCACGCGTCACCGGCTGGTGGTAGGCGATGATCGCCAGAACCTCGAGGGCGGCGCGCGACAGCTTCTTCTGCTGCACGGTGTCGCGGCTCATCAGGAAGGCCAGGTCGCCGGCGGTGCGGAACGCCCAGCCGTCGCCGACATGGACGAGATTGACGCCGCGCTTCTCGTAGATCGTCCGCAGTTCCGCCATCACGGCGGCCACGTTGACGCCGTCCGGCAGACGTCCGGCCAGCTGTTTTTCGGAGACCGGCTCGGCACTCGCGAAAACGATCGCTTCGGCCATCCGCACGGCTTGCCCCAGAAACAGCCGCTCGGCGGGATTTTCGTCGCGCATATCGCTGTCGGCCTCCTCCTCGATCAAAAAGGGGATCACAGCGGCGTTCCGGCTCTCGCTCATTCTGTCACCTCGATCGCTTTCGGCCTTTGCTGCCGGTTGCGCATGTAAAGCGGCGCGAACGCCTCGTGCTGGCGAATCTCGATCTGCCCTTCCCGCACCATTTCAAGCGTCGCGGCGAAAGAGCTGGCGAGCGCCGTCGCACGCTCTTCCCTGCTGGTCAGGTACTCGATCAGGAAGCGGTCGAGCGCGGTCCAGTCGCGGAATTCGCCGACCATGCGGGTCAGCACCTCGCGCGCCTGCTTGAGCGACCACACCCCGCGCTTGGCGATCAGCACATTGGTGATCGACTGCCGCTGGCGCTGGGAGGCGTAAGCGGTCAGGAGGTCGTAGAGGCTCGCCGAATATTCGTTGCGCCTTTCGACGATGACCAGTTCCGGCATGCCGCGGGCAAAGACATCGCGGCCGAGCCGGTTGCGGTTGACCAGGCGGGCCGCCGCGTCGCGCATCGCCTCCAGCCGCTTCAGCCGGAATTGCAGCACCGCGGCCAGTTCCTCGCCGCTCTCGCCCTCGTCGCCCGGCTGCTTGGGGATCAGGAGCCTGGATTTGAGGTAGGCGAGCCAGGCGGCCATGACGAGATAGTCGGCGGCGAGTTCGAGCCGCATCGCCCTCACCTTCTCGACAAACTGCAGATACTGCTCGGCAAGCGCCAGGATCGATATCCGCGCCAGATCGACCTTCTGGTTGCGGGCAAGATGCAGAAGAAGGTCGAGCGGACCTTCGAAACCGGCGACATCGACCACCAGCGATGGTTCGCTCACCCCGCGTGAATCGTCGTTCTCGGCCCAGAGACGCTCCATAGGCGCGGGTTTCTTGCCGCCTTTGCTGTCGATCGCCTCTGCCACTTCCCTCTCCTGAGACGCGGGCTAAGCCACCGCCTCGAAATATGCGGCAAATTCCGCACGGATTTGAGTTTCATCCTTGCCGTCGCCCGCCCCGATGAAGGTCAGGGCGCGTTCGGCACGTTCCAGCGACTTTCCGGCAAGAACCGTGGTGCGCGATGCAATTCCCGCCATTTCGTCCATCACGCCGTTGCAGTGAAGAACGAGATCGACGCCCGCCGCAAGGATCGACGCCGCTTTCGAGGGGAAATCCCCAGAAAGTGCTTTCATCGAGGTGTCGTCGCTCATCAGTAGCCCATCGAAACCGATCTCGCCGCGGATGATTTCCTCCACGACCTTCCCGGATGTCGTCGCCGGGTTGTCCGGATCGATGACGCTGTAGACAACATGCGCGGTCATCGCCGCCGGCAGGTGATTAAGCGCCTTAAACGGCGCGAAATCATGGCCTTTGAGCTCCTCGATCGGCGTATCGACGGTCGGCAGCTCGAAATGGGTGTCGGAGAAGGCGCGGCCGTGGCCCGGGATGTGCTTCATCACCGGCAGCATGCCGCCAGCCATCAGGCCTTCAGCGGCCGCACGGCCGAGTTCGATGACGATGTCCGGCTCCTTGCCGTAGGCGCGCGCGCCGATGACGTCGCTGGCGCCTTCGATCGGCACGTCGAGCACCGGCAGGCAGTCGGCGGTGATGCCGAAACGGGTGAGGTCGAAGGCATGCAGCCTGGCAAGCAGCCAGGCGGCGCGAAGGCCTGCTTCGCGATCCTGCCGGTAAAGCGCGCCGAGCGCGGCGCCCGCCGGATAGTTCGGCGCCAGCGGCGGCCTGAGACGCTGCACGCGACCACCCTCCTGGTCGATGAAGACCGGCGCTTCCGGCCGGCCGACGGTTTCACGCAAGGAAAGCACGAGATCCCTGATCTGCTCCGGCTCGCCGATGTTGCGGGCGAACAGGATGAACCCCCACGGCCTTTCATCGCCATAAAAGCGGATTTCGTCGGGGGTGAGCGTTTTCCCGGAACAGCCCAGGATCATCGATTTTGATTCGGTCATGGAACCGATTTTAGCGCGAAGAGGGGTTTTCTGCACCTGCTGAGGAAAGGGGGGTTCAGGTTGAATTTCCGCCAATTACCGTTTGGCCTTAAAACGGCAGTCCCGATAATGCTTAGCGGACACCGGGCAAAGGGGAGTTGGCTCAATGTCGATGTATGACCTCCTGATGCTGTTTGGCTGTGTTGTCGGGACGGCAACATCTACATCTTGCATCTGAACGAAGTTCGAGCGGAGTGGTCGCTGACGATGTACCAACGCTCGCAATAGCGAGAGGCCTGCGACTCCCGGTCGCCCGCTTGGCGCTGCAACTTGGCAGTTTAGCGTCGAACCGGGACAACTGCCAAAATGCCTCCAAAATGGCGAAGCGCTTCGATTGACACGAAGAATTCGACATAAAATGCAAGGCCCGACCATAGGTCACGCGATGCTGAGCATCTTCGCGATTGTTGAGCTATATTCGTTCGAAGTGCAGTCAGCCTCTGACAGAGATCTGAAGACAGAGAGGTATCCATGCCCCGTGCATATACGATTTCGGATGTCGTGCTGAAGGATCCGGACGCTGCCGATGCCTATCGCACCCGCGCCGCGGCCTCCATTGCGGCGTTTGGCGGCACCCACATTGTGCGCAGCGGAACTACCGAGGCCATTGAAGGAAATTGGAATCCCGCTGTGATCGTGATTGCAGAGTTTCCCGATATCGCGACTGCCAAGAAATGGTATAACTCACCCGAATATAAAGAGGCGTTGAAGTTCCGAGACAAAGCACTCTCGCGGAATTTGATCCTGGTGGAAGGTGTGGACAACGACGGACCGCACAAGCCAGATGCGGGCATTCTTTAAAATCTCGCTTAGCCTCGCAAGGTCAGCTTCGGGTCGAACCGGAGACACTGCCGAAAAATACTTCCAAAATGACCAAGGGCGCGGCCCGAAGCTGAGCGGCGTTCGGTTATTGCGCGTGAACGTTCTCGTATTCGTCGTGGCGACGTACCCAATCCATGAGGTTGTAGTGGGGGCCTGTCTCGTTGCGGCCTTTCGGCGTCATATCAAGCAGCACGTAGGTGGTGTCGACCATCTCGTAGCCGCACGCATAGGTCGAATAGGTGTGGAAGATGGCGCCGCTTTCGTCCCGGCAGAACACGCTCATGCCCCCTAGCTCGTCGATCCGACGGTCGCGCACATCATAGTTGTAGAAGATTTCGCCCCTAGCCACGTCCTCCGGCCTGAACGACATGTGATAGTCGTAGTTGAAGTCGCTGCCGTAGGACGACACCCACTTCACGCGCCAGCCCATGCGCCGCTTGTAGGCCTCGATCTCGTTGAGCGGCGCCCGCGACACCGTCACCACGCTCACGTCGTGGTGCTCGAGATGGACCAACGCGCCCTCGATATGGTCGGCAGTGAACGAGCAGGCGGGGCAGCCCGCCTTCCATCCGGGGCCGAGCATGAAGTGATGCACGATGAGCTGGCTTCGACCGTCGAAGAGTTCCGCAAGCGTCTTTTTGCCTTCGACCGTGTTAAACACGTACTTCTTTTCGATCTTGACCCAGGGCAGCTCGCGTCTCTTGGTGCTCAGCCTGTCGCGCTGACGGGTAAGCTCCTTTTCGTCATTAAGAAGTTCCTCGCGGGCTTTGGTCCATTCCTCTCGGGAAACAATCCTCGGCTGGTTCATCTCCGGTCTCCTCGGTTCGGCTTCAGGTGCGCGTCCCGGAGGCCGCGACCAGATGCCGGCATCCGTTTCAAGCTTGCCAAGATCGCACCACCTTAACGATGTCCGCAGCATCGGCACCGGCAGAAGACGACATATATTTTTGGCAGCCGCCAACGTGTCTGTCGGCATCGTGGACGATCGATGAAATGTAGACCGAATTGCAAAGACGTCTAGCTACGCCGCTACGTCTAACTAACTAGGACGAGGGGTCGTGATATCCGGACGGCAAGCACACCATGCTAGTTCAGGTCGAAAGCTATGTGGACGAAGGCGGTGTCAAAAAGCTCCGGCGATTTTACCTCGCCGGCAGGGAGATCGAAGTGGCCGAAAACATCGATCAGTGGCATGGCGTCGACTACCGCTATTTCAAGGTAAAAGGGAAGGATGGCAACATCTACATTTTGCATCTGAACGAAGTTCGAGCGGAGTGGTCGCTGACGATGTACCAACGCTCGAAATAGCGAGAGGCCTGCGACTCCTCTCCGTCAGGCAGCCCACACACTTCAGGAGAACTCATGTTTGACCACGTCAAATTCGGAGTCAGCGACTATGCAGCGAGCAAGGCGTTCTTCCTCAAGGCACTCGAACCGCTCGGCGCAGCTGTTGTTTCGGAGGGGCCGCCGACGTACGGTGTCGAGCTTAGCCCAAAGGGAAAGGCTTCGTTGTGCCTGTACCAAACCGAGGAGAAGCCGGCGCATCTTCACCTGGCGTTCACGGCGGAGAATCGCAGCCAAGTCGAAGCTTTCTATCGCGCGGCTCTGGAGGCGGGCGGCATAGACAATGGTGCGCCTGGTCTGCGCCCGCACTACCACGCGAACTACTATGCAGCTTTCGTCATTGGTCCGGACGGGCACAACCTCGAAGCGGTTTGCCACGAACCTGAGGCTTAACCTCTTCCATCCAGGGACGTCTGCTTCCTCCAGAACCGCATTGAGTTCGCTCAGCGCCGAGCGGTGCCGCGCCCCTCGCGCACCTGAAGTAGATTCCCGTCGGGATCCTTAAACCTCGCGGCGTAGCCCCAAGGGAACTCGAGCAACTCCGCCGGCTCAAACTTCACGCCGCGCGATGCAAGCGTTTCGAACGCGGCCCGGCAATCGTCCACCTCGATGGTGTAAACCGCGGAACCGAGCTCGGCCTCGGCCGGCGTGCCTGGCCACAGAACCAGTTCAAAATCTTGTCCCGGAACGCCGATGGTCAGGAACCGCGGTCCGTTCGGCGTTGGAGCGTCGATCCGCTTCTCGAAACCGATGACTTTCGTGTAGAAATCGAGCGCCTTGTCTTGGTCGCTAACCAACAGCGCAACGTATGGAACGTTTCTCAGCATGTCGTTTCTCCTTGCGATTTTGTTGCTCCCGACATCATGACGAGCCAGAAACCGCCATTGTGACATCGCCGCCGATTTTTTGTGCGCCTCCGGTCGAGCCGTCCGTCGTACTTGCCGCGGACGGCCGTAACGGTCGAACCGGGACACTACCGAAAATGCCTCCAGAATGACGAAGGGCGCGGTCGAAGCCGCGCCCTGATCGATCCGGGTTGCCGGGAAAAATTACTTCGAGACGAAGCAATTGCCGCCGGCTGCCTTATAGCTCTCGCAGAGCGAGATGGCGTGGTTGCGGGAGCCGGCGTTCGCCGCGTCAGGGTTCGAGGTCGATAGCGGCCCGAAAGCTGCCGTCCATGTAGAAAGGCACCGATGCGTGCTCGTGGACGATTTTCCAGGCACCCTCGGTCCGCCTGAGGCAGACCGTTATGCGCTGCCACCATTGCGCTCGCTGACCGTCGGCCTTGGCTGTTGCGCTCACTTTGGAAAGTCCGTGGCAAAAAGCGAGGCCGTCGCTGACTTCGATGGTCAGATCGCGCTCCTCCAGGCCAACCGGTCCCTCCCAAGTGTCGAGCCAGGCGGCGAGACCCGAAACATCTGCCCTGTGGGCAAGTGGCGGTGCCAGATCGAAGATGACGGCATCCGGGGTGTACAACGCTCCGATGGCTGCTGCATCCTTTTCATGATGGCCTTTGCGGACGGCTTCAAGTACCGCTTTTATCTGCATCTCTTCGGTATCGATGGTCATGATCGTCTCCCTTGGGGTGGGGTTACCCTCAAAGGACGCGGCAGCGGCTCCCGATCCGACAGGGAACAAATCTTTTTCTGCCAGGAACGCCTATTCCGAGCATGCCGATGGTGGCGCAGGACTTCCGCTTACATCACGACGAGTTCCAATGACCGAACTGGAGCGAAGGGCGGACAAGGATCGAACCGGGACACTGTCGAAAAATGCTTCCAAAATGACGAAGGGCGCGGCCAAGCCGCGCCCTTTGCAAATTTTGGGTCGCCGGGGAAAAATTATTTCGAGACGAAGCAGTTGCCGCCGGCCGCCTTGTAGCTCTCGCAGAGCGAGATGGCATCGTTGCGGGAGCCGGCCGGCACGCGGACGCGCCAGAAGGTGCCTTTGCCGGCGATCTCGGCCTTGACGATGTTGACGCCCTTGTCGCCGATCACGCTGCCGTAACGGCGGGCGAGATCCTGGTAGGTCGATTGGGCGGCCGCCTCGCTCGGCTGCGAGGCGATCTGCATCGACCAGGCGCCGGCAGCGGCTGCACCGCTGGCAGCGGCGACCTGCTGTGGTTTGACCTCGCCGACCACGTCGACCGGCTGATCGCCAGGACGCGACGGGGCGACCGGGCCGGTTGCCGGCATGGCAGGCTCGCTCGCTTGCCCAGCGGGCTTCGCAGCGGCAACAGGCGCCGGTGCATCCTCAGGTTTCGCTGCCGCCACGGGCGCGGGTGCGGCATCGGAAGGCTTCAGCGAGCCTGTCGATTCCGGAGCGATCGGATCCTTGAGGCTTTTCGCCGGATCGGCAGGCTCGAGCGCCTTGGCGCTGGTTTCTTCGCCCTGCGGCTGGGCGGGAGCAGCAGCCGGCTCTTCGCTCGGAACCAGCGTGCCGTCGGCACGCACGACCATGGTGCGTACCCGGCGCGGCGTCACGGCCAGCGTTTCATCGTTCGCGGCAGGCTCCTCGGCGGCCGGAGCGACACGGTCCTCGCCCTTCGGCGCCGCGGCGATTTCGGCCGCGACGGGATCCTGCGCGATAGCGGATATTTCGTCGTCCACCGGAAGCGGCGCGTCTTCCATGGCTTCCTCGCCTTCCGCAGCGGGCGGCTGCGGAGTGACGACGCGCGGTTCGGTACGGGCGGTCACGTCGACCGGCTCCTCGGTCCCGGAAATCAGCTTCTCCTGGGCCGGCGCGTTCGCCGTGTCGGCGCCGTTCATGGTCTGGAAGACCTTGTTGTCCTGGTTCGGCACGCTGGTGCCGCCCGGATTTTCAGGCCGGACCTTGACCGGATCGGTATCGGCGCGGACGACGGCAAGGGCGCCGGAACCATCGACGCCGCCCGAAAGAGCGTAGGCGCCGATGCCGCCGATCAGGACGACGCCGCCGACGATCGCCGCAAGCATCAGTCCGCGCCGGCTGCCGGACGACTGACGCTGAGCGGCATCCTGATAGGAAGAAACCGCCATGTCCTCGTTCAGCTCGGGGTCATAGGCCAGATCGTCGTCATCCATGGCGCGATAGGCTTCGGGCGCATGGTCGCCAGCCAGACGATCGTCGCCGTCGAAATCGCCGTAGCGGGTGTCCGCGTACTCATTGCGAGCAGCGGGCTGTGCCGAGGCGTAGGCGGTTGCCCCTGCCGCCGCGACCGCGGCGGCAGCGCCGGCATAGTGCGACTCCGACGGAACCGGCTGGTACTGGGCATGTTCGTGCCGGTACGCCTCGCGCGCCACATCCCGGGCCGGCTCGGCGGCGGGCTGTGGCGTTGCCGCGGGCTGCTGGTTGAACGCACTTGCGAGCTCTGCCTCGAAATCGTCGAAGTCGGCCGCGAGCGGCAGATCGTCCTCGAACGAAATATCCGGAATATCGAGATCGTCGGCGAGCGCGACCGCGGCCTCCGGGACGTCAACCGTTTCGATGTCCGGCACGTCAGCAGGAGCGCGGCTTGTGTAGGAACGGTTCTGGTACTGATACTCGGTTGTCGACACTTGTGGGCTCTCGCTCGCTGCCGGAGCATTGCTCCGCGGTAATTCCTGGTAACTCATGCTGGCCGGAGCGCAGAACTCAGCCGGCGATGCGACCGCAGACGTGCCCCCCCGCATCATGGCGGTGAGTGCCGCGAACGGATCTTCCTCCTCCTCGGCAGGAAGCGGCTCCGGCGCCTTGCGGGCCGGCTCGGGTGCAGCTTGCGCGACAGGCTCTTCTTCGATCGGATCGTTGGTGTCGGCTGGCATGGCCTCGTCCTCCGCCAGCACCTCGACCGCGGGCTCGTCCGCATGGACAGGTCCGCCCACCGAATGCTCGTCGCTGCCGGCTGGCGCGCTGGCGACGTATTCATCGGCCAGATCCAGATCATCGACCGTGAAATCGATGTCCTGGTCCAGCGCTGCAAGCTCGGCCTGCAATTCCTGTTCGACGACGAATTCGCTCAGCGGATCGTCTTCGTCCTCGAAAGGAGCTTCATCCTGATGCGGCGCTTCAGCAACCGGCTCACGATGCGCCGCCTCGACGGCCGACGCGTAGGCCGTCGCATCGAGTTCGGGCCTGTCATATTCCTGTTCGACGGCTTCCGCCTGAAGGTCGTCGGATGCCTCTACCGGCTCCCCGGCGGGAATTTCCGCGAGCGATATCGATGCAGGTTCGGCAACCGCCTCGGTCTCGACCGTTTCGACTTCGGCAGTTTCGGGCTCGGCCGTTTCCGCAACCAGGGGCAACGGATCGTCGATGTCGACGGCCCAACCGTCATCGGCCAGTTCCGCCGGTTCGGCGGATTCAGCGACGACCGGCGCTGCATCGTCGGCTTCGACGGCGGCGGGCGCCGCTTCATCGTATCCGGCGGTTTCGGTCTCGACCGCAGGGATGGCTGCCACGGCGGCGGCCGGACCCTTGCCGAGCAGCACGCTCAACTCAGCCTCGAGATCGTAATCATCCGCCTCGTCCGCCTGGGCAGAGGGGTCGCCGGCCGGCTGCGCCGGTTCGTCGGCGGATCCGCCGTCAAATTCCATATCGTCGGCCCCGGCGAAATCACGCGCGGCACCGAGCGGAATCAGCGGTATATCGCCGGCGTCGTCGTCATAGACTTCAGCGGTGGGCTCGGATGGTTCCCCGGCGGCAGCCTCCGCCTCGGCGGCGGCCTCCAGCTCGGCGACCAGTTCCGGTTCGGCGACCCGTTCCGGTTCGGCGGCTGCAAGCTCTTCGACCGGCTCCAGTTCGGCAACGGCTGGCTCTTCGGCTGCTTCCGGTTCGACAGGCTCTTTGGCTGCTTCCAGCTCGACGGGTGCTTCGGCAGCCTCCGGCTCGATGGCGGCAGGTTCTTCGTCAAGGGCCGTGAGCTCTTCATCAGCGAGCGCAAGTTCTTCGGCCACACCCGCCGCAAGATGATCGTCGAAATGCGCGGCGACAGCCTCATCGAGGTCAGCGTCGGAAACTTCAGCGTCGATCACCGCGGGCGATGCTTCGAGTTCTTCGACAGGCGCCTGTTCCGCAAAGGCGGTTTCCAATTCGCCGGCCAGCGTTTCATCGACAACGGGCGCTTCGTCTTCGGCGGCCTCCACCGGCGTCGCCCCTTCGGCCTCTAACGGAGTTGCCGCTTCGGCGGCCGCTGCCTCATCGGCAAAGGCGGTTTCGAACTCGTCGGCCAGCGTCTCTTCCGCAGCCGCCTCAACCGCCGTGGCCGGTTCTTCGTCCACAGGAGTTTCGTCCACAGGAATTTCGCCGGCGTGCATTGCCGCCGCATCCGATTCCGGCTGGAGAGGCTCGTCTTCCGGCTGGAAAGGCTCGTCGGCGAACGCCGCGCGAAGCTCGTCGGCCAGCGCCCTGTCAGCAGCGGCGACGATCGCGGGATCGGGTTCCGCGGCAGGCAGGTCGGCATCGAAGACGAAGTCGAAATCTTCCGTCAGCGTGTCTTCCTCCGCCGTTTCCGCAGCGGGGCCCGACGCAGCTTCGGATTGCGCGGCCTGAGGGACCGGCGCTTGAACCTCGTCGTGCAAGCTATCCAAATCGCCCATCAATTCTTTTTCGAGGTCGATCGAGAAATCGTCCTCTTCGGCTGCCAGGGCGGCGAGTTTTTCAACCGCCGCAGGCTGCCTCGGCGTGACCGGCACGCGCGGATCGAACCCCATGATACGGGTCAGTTCGGCGAACGGATCTTCGTCGGAAATTTCTAATTCAGGGGCTTTTTTCAGCTGGTTTCTGTCTGCCATGGTCTTTTCCGCACTCACACTCAGTCGGACGCCGGCGACGTCACTTGGGGTTGGCCCTACCAGCGCAATGTGGGCAAATGGTGACAGGAAACCCGCGGTTTTCCTAGCGCATCTCCTTCGGAGCTTCGGCTCCGATCAACGCCAGGCCGGACGTCAAGACATCCGAAACGGCCTGCACCAGCCCTAGTCTGGCATTGGTCAATTGTGGGTCGTTAACCTTAACAAAACGTAAGTCCATATTTTCGGTGCCGCGATTCCAGTGTGCGTGGAAGGCGCTGGCCAGATCGTAGAGGAAAAACGCCAGCCGGTGCGGCTCGTGCGAGAGCGCGGCACTCTCAATGAGCCGCGGGTATTCGGCGAGTTTCTTGATCAGCGCGATCTCGCCTTCGTCGGTCAGCCTGCCGGCTTCCGCTTTCAACGAAGCGCGGTCGAACGGCTGGTCGCCGAGTTGCTCCCTCGCCTGCCGGAACACCGAATGCGTCCGCGCCGAGGCGTACTGCACGTAGAAGACCGGGTTGTCCTTCGATTGCTCCGTCACCTTGGCGAAGTCGAAATCGAGCGGCGCGTCGTTCTTGCGATAGAGCATCATGAAGCGGATCGGATCGCGACCGACCTCCTCCACCACGTCGCGCAGCGTGACGAATTCGCCCGCGCGCTTCGACATCCGGACCGGTTCGCCGTCGCGGTAGAGTTTTACCAGCTGGCAGATCAGGATGGTGAGCGATGCCGCTCCGCCGGACACGGCCCTCGCCAGCGCCTCCATGCGCTTGACGTAGCCGCTGTGGTCGGCGCCGAGCACGAAGATCAGGTCGTTGAAGCCGCGGTCGAGCTTGTCCTTGATGTAGGCGACGTCGGCGGCGAAATAGGTGTAGCTGCCGTCCGACTTCACCAGCGGCCGGTCGATGTCGTCGCCGACGGCGGTTGAGCGGAACAGGGTCTGCTCGCGGTCTTCCCAATCCTCCGGCTTCTGTCCCTTCGGCGGCGGCAGCGTGCCCTTGTAGACATGGCCCTTCAAGGTCAGGTCGGTGATCGCCGCGCGGATAGCCTTGGCGTTGCCGGCATGCAGCTTGCGCTCTGAGAAAAACACCTCCTGGCGCACGTCGAGCAGCGCCAGATCCTCGCGGATCATCGTCATCATGGCGTCGATGGTGCGGTCGGCAATGAGCGAAAGCGCCTCGTCTTCCGGCTTCTGCAACAGGTCGCGGCCGAACTCCTGCGCCAGCGCCTGGCCGACCGGCACCAGATAGTCCCCGGGATAGAGGCCGACCGGGATCTCGCCGACGGCGTCACCGAGCGCCTCCCGGTAGCGCAGCATCACCGACCGTGCCAGAACGTCGATCTGCGTGCCGGCATCGTTGATGTAATATTCCTTGGTCACGTCGTGGCCGGAAAAGGCCAGGATGTTGGCCAGCGCATCGCCGACGACCGCGCCCCGGCAATGGCCGACATGTAGCGGACCGGTCGGATTGGCGGAAACATATTCGACGTTGACCTTGCGGCCGTTGCCGATCGTCGAGCGGCCGTAAACGGCGCCGGCGTCAAGCATGCCGGCAAGCTGCGCCTGCCAGAAAGCGTCGTTCAGCCTGAGATTGACGAAGCCCGGTCCGGCCACGTCGGCGGCCGCCACATCGGCGTCGCGCTTCAATTCGGCTGCGATCCGTTCGGCAAGAGCGCGCGGATTCTCGCCGGCAGGCTTTGCCAGAACCATCGCGACATTGGTGGCGAGATCGCCATGCGAAGCGTCGCGCGGAGGCTCGACAGCGATGCGCGACAGGTCAAGCGCGCCGCCGTCTTTTGATTTCAGATCAATCGTTTGGACGATCTTTTTGATCCGCTCGTCGAAATCGGCGAAAATATTCATCATCAAGGCCCAGAAAATTTCGGATTGCGCCGGCTATAAAGCGCCGGAAAACTGGGCTCGGCCTAGCTCAAATCCGGCGTGCGGTCAAACAAACGCCGGTGTTCCTTGAGCGCGTAGGTGTCTGTCATGCCGGCGAGGAAGTCGGCCACGTGCCTTGCCTTGATGCGGTCCTCGGCCCGACCGAGAATCTCGCGCCAGCCCTCCGGCATGATGGCGGGGTCCGCGAAGTAGGCGTCGAAGAGATCGCGCACCACTTGTTCGGCGTCGGCGCGCACCCGCATCACCTCGTCGGCGCGGTAGAGGTTCTTGTAGAGAAACGCCTTCAGCGTCTTCTCGGCGGCCGCCATCTCCGCCGAAAACGTCACCATGGGTCTGCCGGCGCCGTGCACCTCGTCGGAGCTTTGCGGATCGAGTTTCGCGATGTTGGCGGCCGCGGTGGCGATGACGTCCTCGACCATGTGGGTGATCTGCCGGCGCATCAGCTCGTGCCCGGTCCGGACGGGGTCGAGCGCCGGGTAACGGTCGCGCACGCCTTTCAGGATTTCGCCGGACAGCGGTACGTCTTCCAGCATCTCCAGGCTGAGCAGCCCTGCCCTCAGGCCATCGTCGATGTCGTGGGTGTTGTAGGCGATGTCGTCGGCGATCGCCGCGCACTGCGCTTCGAGGCTGGCGAAACGGTCGAGTTCGAGGTCGTGGAGGACCGAATAATCGATGATGGTCTTCGGCACCGGGCCGTTCAGCGCTTTGCCGTTGGCGTCGGTCAGCGGGCCGTTATGCTTGACCAGGCCTTCCAGCGTTTCCCAGGTGAGGTTCAGGCCGTCGAATTCGGCGTAGCGGCGCTCGAGCTTCGTCACCACACGCAGCGACTGCGCATTGTGGTCGAAACCGCCCGCCGCCATCTTGTCGTTCAGCGCGTCCTCGCCGGTGTGGCCGAACGGCGTGTGGCCGAAATCGTGGACCAGCGCCACGGCTTCGGCGAGATCCTCGTCGCAGCGCAGCGCGCGCGCCAGAGCGCGGGCGATCTGCGCCACCTCGATCGAGTGGGTCAGCCGGGTGCGGTAATGATCGCCTTCGTGGGCGACGAAAACCTGCGTCTTGTGCTTCAGGCGGCGGAACGCGGTGGAGTGGATGATGCGGTCGCGGTCGCGCTGGAACGGCG
>CAVXQC010000007.1:0-505823 GCA_963763895.1 uncultured Alphaproteobacteria bacterium
GTGAGGGCCGCCGGCCCGGCAACCACGCCGACTACCGCAATTTCCTGCGGCTCGCGCAGATGCACAATATCCTCAACCGTCACGCGGCGGCTATCCGGTCGAGCCGATCGACATCCATGCCTCGGTGCGCCATCTCGATTGCCTGTCGCGACATGGCGATGCTGACCGACAAGGTGTTCCACTGCTATTCGCTCGGCCAGGAGCGCAATCTCGACGGCATCGAGATCGCCCGCATCGCCCGCGGCATCTCCGCCGAGCAGATGAGCGCGAGCCCTCGCTCTTCACCATCATCAACACCAATTCGCCGCTGCAAGCTCGACGGGCCGATGCTGCGAGGGCATCATCGAGATGTCGTCGCGCAGACCAGGTCGTCTTCGTCACGCCGTTCACGCTCGCGGGCGCCATGGCGCCGGTGACGGTCGCCGGCGCGCTCGTGCAGCAGAACGCCGAGGCGCTGGCCGGCATCGCCTTTACCCAGATGGTGCGCAAGGGCGCGCCGGTCGATTATGGCGGCTTCACCTCCAACGTCGACATGAAGTCCGGCGCGCCCGCCTTCGGCACGCCGGAATATATGAAGGCGCGTGATCGTCGGCGGCCAGCTGGCGCGCCGCTACGACATTCCCTACCGCACCTCCAACACCTGCGCCGCCAACACGGTCGATGCGCAGGCCGCCTATGAGAGCGTGTTTTCGCTCTGGGGCGCCGACCAGGGCGGCGGCAATTTCATCATGCACGCGGCCGGCTGGCTCGAAGGCGGGCTCGCGCTCGCTTCGAGAAGATTCATCCTCGACGTCGACCTGATGCAGATGGTGGCGGAGTTCCTGACCCCGCTCGAATGTCCGAGGACGCGCTCGGCGTCGACGCCATCCGCGAAGTCGGTCCCGGCGGGCATTTCTTCGGCACGCCGCATACGCTGGCGCGCTACGAGACGGCCTTCTATTCGCCGATCATCTCCGACTGGCGCAATTTCGAGACCTGGGCGGAAGCCGGCCCGCCGACCGCTGTCGAACGCGCCAACCGCGTCTGGAAGGAACGCCTCGCCGCCTACGAAAAGCCGCCGCTCGACCCGGCGGTCGGGGAAGAACTCGACGCCTTCGTCGAGCGGCGCAAGGCCGAAGGCGGCGCCCCGACGGATTTTTGAGGTTGTCATGACGCCTGACGTGTATCACAATCTCCGCCGCATCAGGATGAAAAACGACCCGCTCGTCCGTCTCTGGCGGAAAAGCGCCCTCGACACCTCTCCCCCAATTCGTGAGGGAGAGGATGTCCGGCCGCAATGCTCAACGCCCATCCGCTCCCCTCACGAAGTCGGGGAGAGGTGTCACGGCGAAGCCGTGACGGAGAGGGGGAAAGCGCCCCCTAAATCACGGAGTCGGCGCAATGGAACGACGGAACGAGCCCGCTCTCTGAGATGGATTGAAAATGATGCTGAGGGTTGCTTGGTTCGAACTGAAAGGCCGCAAACTTGGCGGTCATCATTTTACTCGCCAGCATCCCACAGGACCATATTTCGCTGATTTCTGCTGCCGAAAGACAAAACTCGTCGTCGACGTCGATGGATGGCAACCGCGGGCAGCATCCACGATCGCCGCGATGAATTCATGCTGGACAGGCTGGTCCCTTCTCCGTTTCTGGAACGATCACGTCCTCAGGCATCGAACATCAGTCTGCAAAACCATCGCGCTTCGATCGATGGCAGACTGTCCAAAAAAGGTCGAGGCGGTCGACCTGCGATTTGTCTTCGCCAAACGCACACAATGACCTTTAACCGCGACAAATCCAATAAATTAACAACTTATCAAAGGACACAACCATATGAAATCCCACGTTAAAGCGGTTGTCATCGGTGGCGGCGTTGTCGGCTGCTCGGTGCTCTTCCACCTGGCGCGCGCCGGCTGGACCGACGTCATGCTGATCGAGCGCTCCGAGCTGACCTCCGGCTCGTCCTGGCATGCGGCCGGCGGCTTCCACACGCTGAACGGCGATCCCAACGTCGCCAAGCTGCAGGCCTATACCGTGCAGCTCTACAAGGAGATCGAGGAGCTTTCCGGCCAGTCCTGCGGGCTGCATCTGACCGGCGGCGTGATGATGGCCGATACGCCGGAGCGCATGGATTTCCTGCGCCTCACCCACGCCAAGGGCCGCTATCTCGGCATGGAGACCGAGCTGATCACGCCTTCGGAAGCCAAGGCGATGTTCCCGCTGATGGACGAGAAGAACTTCGTCGGCGCCATGTGGGATCCGGTCGAGGGCCACTCGACCCGTCCGGCACAACGCATCGCCTATGCCAAGGCCGCGCAGAAACTCGGCGCGGAGATCGTGCTGCGCAACCGCGTCGTCGAGCTGACCCAGGAGCCGGACGGCACCTGGAACGTCGTCACCGAGCAGGGCACCGTGAAGGCCGAGCATGTCGTCAACTGCGGCGGCCTGTGGGCGCGCGAGGTCGGCCGCATGGTCGGCGTCGAACTGCCGCTGCTCGCCATGGAGCACATGTACCTGCTCACCGAGCCGATGCCGGAGGTCGAGGCCTTCAACAAGGAAACCGGCCGCGAGATGATCGGCGTCATCGATTTCAAGGGTGAGATCTACACGCGCCAGGAGCGCAACGGCATTCTGCTCGGCACCTATGAAAAGGCCGGCAAGCCATGGTCGCCGGTCAACACGCCGTGGGATTTCGGCCACGAACTGCTGCAGCCCGACCTCGACCGCATCGCACCCTCGCTGGAAGTCGGCTTCAGGCATTTCCCCGGCATCGAGAAGGCCGGCATCAAGCAGATCATCAACGGCCCCTTCACCTTCGCGCCGGACGGCAACCCGCTGGTCGGCCCGGTGCAGGGCCTGACCAATTTCTGGTGCGCCTGCGCCGTCATGGCCGGCTTCAGCCAGGGCGGCGGCGTCGGCTGGCGCTGTCCAACTGGATGGTCAACGGCGATCCGGGCTTCGACGTCTGGGGCATGGATGTCGCCCGCTTCGGCGAATGGGCGTCGCTGCGCTACACCAACGCCAAGGTGCGCGAAAACTATTCGCGCCGCTTCTCGATCCGCTTCCCCAACGAGGAACTGCCGGCGGCGCGCCCGGCGCAGACCACGCCGCTCTACGACACTATGGTGGCCAACAACGCCGTCATGGGCGAAGCTGGGGCCTGGAGACGCCGCTGTGGTTCGCGCCCAAGGGCAGCGAGCCGAAGGACATCGTCTCCTTCCACCGCTCCAACGATTTCGAGCATATCGGCAACGAAGTGCGGGCGACGCGCGAAAGCGTCGGCGTCACCGAGATCGCCAATTTCGCCAAATATGAGGTCGCCGGGCCGGGCGCGGAGGATTTCCTCAACCGGCTGATGACCAACCGCATGCCGAAAAAGGGCGGCATGGTGCTCACCCCGATGCTCAACGAGTTCGGCAAGCTGATCGGCGACTTCACCATCGCCAAGGCCGGCGACGAGAAATTCATGATCTGGGGCTCGTCCGCCGCGCAGAAATACCACATGCGCTGGTTCGAGAAGCATCTGCCGAAGGACGGCTCGGTCACGCATCCACCGTTTCGACCAGACGCTGGTCGGGCTCTCGATCGCCGGGCCGAAGGCGCAGGCGCTGCTGCAGAAGCTGGTCGACGAGGACGTCTCGACGAAGACTTTCCGCTTCATGGACTTCCGCGAGATGGCGGTCGGCGGCGCGCCCTGCATGGTCAACCGCATCACCTACACCGGCGACCTCGGCTACGAGATCTGGATGGCGCCGGCCTATCAGCGACGGGTCTACGAGGCGATCAAGGAAGCTGGCGAGGAGTTCGGCATCGTCGATTTCGGCATGCGCGCGCTGCTGTCGATGCGGCTGGAGAAGAACTTCCCGACCTGGTTCCGCGAGCTGCGACCGATCTACGGGTCTTCGAAGGCTCGATGGACCGCTTCATCAAGATGGAGAAGAACGACTTCATCGGCCGCGACGCCGCCGCCAGGGAGCTGGAGACCGGACCGAAACTGCGCCGCGTCTCGTTCGTGGTCGATGCCGCCGGATGCCGACGTGATGGGCGACGAGCCGATCTGGGCAAAGGTGACGGCACCGACTACGGCACCGTCGAGAAGCCGCATGGCTATGGCGCGCCGCGCTTCGACGACAGCGGCAAGGAGGTGCGCGGTTCGACGGCCGCCAACGGCGGCGATCCTCCGGCATTCGCGGCATCGTCGACGGCGACTGGCGCGTCGTCGGCTGGGTCACGTCGGGCGGCTATGCGCATTACGTCGCAGAAGTCGATGGCGCAAGGTTATGTCCCGGCAGCCCTTGCCGAGGACGAGAGCGAGGCCTGTTCGAGATCGAAATCCTCGGCCACCGCCGCCCTGCCCGCATCAATGTCGCCCCGCCTTTCGATCCGGCCGGCGAAAAGATGCGGGGGTGAGCGTGATCGTGGCTTTCCACCGAGTGACGCGAACGCCGATCTCCTCACGCCCAATTTCGGCCGCCAACCGCAAGATCGCATCGCCGTTCGAGCCAGCGAGTGCGCACCGTCCCTCGATCGAGCGAACTCCGCCGACAAGCGCGCGCGAAAAGGCCGCCTCGCTCAACCAGCATGCACTCGGCTACGGCGCGCTGGCCGAAGCCGAGTGGGCGGCCGCCGGCATCCCTGCCCCGGACCTGCCGCGATGCGGAAATACCGGCTCGAGCGCATCCGCGCCGAGCTGAGGCGCCGCGACTATGCCGGCGCGCTGCTCTACGATCCGGTCAACATCCGCTACGCGACCGACTCGACCAACATGCAGCTCTGGGTCGCGCACAACCCGACGCCGCCACTGCTTCGTCGCCACCGACGGCCCGGTCGTGCTGTTCGACTATTTCTCCTGCGAGCACCTGTCGGACCATTCCGGCGTCGTCGACGAGGTGCGGCCGGCGGTCTCGTGGATGTATCTCTATGGCGGCGAGCTGACGGAACAGCGCGTCAGGCGCTGGGCGGCCGGCATCGCCGATCTCGTCACGCAGCATGGCGGCGGCAATCGCCGCATCGCCGTCGACCATCTCGACCCGGAAGGCGTCGCCGAACTCGGCCCGGCTCGGCGTCACCGTCGGCAACGGCGAGGCGGTGATGGAAAACGCGCGGCTGATCAAGTCGCCCGACGAGATCCTCTGCATGCGCCGCGCCATCGTCGCCTGCGAGGCGGCGATGGCGCGAGATGGAGGCGGCGCTGAAGCCCGGCATTTCCGAGAACGAACTGTGGGCCGAACTGCATCGCGGCAACATCGCGCGCGGCGGCGAGTGGATCGAGACGCGGCTGCTGTCTTCCGGCCCGCGCACCAATCCCTGGTTCCAGGAATGCTCGTCGCGCGAAGATCGAGGCCGGCGATCTCGTCGCCTTCGACACCGACCTGATCGGCCCTTACGGCTTCTGCGCCGATCTTTCGCGCACCTGGCTGTGCGGCGACTGGCGAGCCGACCAACGAGCAGCGCGACCTTTTCCGCATCGCCGCCGACCAGATCGCCGCACAACACCGAGCTGATGAGGCCCGGCGTCTCGTTCCGCGAACTTGTCGAGCGCTCGAAGAACCCGCCGGCCGACTGCTTTCCCGGCCCGCTACGGCGTGCTTTATCACGGCGTCGGCCTGGCCGACGAATACCCGACCCTGCCGCATGCCGCCGACTGGACGGACGACACGCCGGACGGCGTGCTGGAGCCCGGCATGGTGCTGTGTGTGGAAAGCTATATCGGCCGGCTCGGCGGCCGCGAGGGCGTGAAGATCGAGGAGCAGGTGCTGATCACCGAAACCGGCAACGAGCAGCTTTCGACCTATCCGCTGGACAGCAGGCTCCTGTCGGCTGATCGCGTGTCAGCGCAGGCGAGCGCCGGCGCGACAGCCTCGCGACCAATTTCGGCCGGCGTGTGCTTCGGCGGTGATATAAGGCAGGCCCTTGCGCCGTGCGGTCCAGCCGACGACCTGAACTCGCCGCCGCCGGCTCGAAACGCTGCGCCAACTCCCAACTGCGGCAGTCGATCGCGCGATGTCCGCCCTGCCCTCGGCCACCGCCACGATCGATTGCCGATGGCCGCCGCTCTCGATCCGTTCGGAGAAAATGTCGAGGCTTTCGCCCGCGCCTCCAGATCGCGCGTCAGCGCGATGATGCCGGACATGGAATCGAGGCTGTTATAGGCGAAGCGCTTGCCGCGCATGAGATCGAGGGGAAGCAGCGGCCTCGCCTCCCACGGGCGCCGGCACACTCGACGCGGTCCGCCGCATCACCAGCGCACTCGAATAAAACTGGCCCTGCCCGCCTTCGAATGCGTCGTAGCTCGGCTGGCCGACCAGCTGCACGTGCTCGCGAGGCCGAGTTCCATCGGCCCCCAGCAGGTCTGCGTGAACAACAGTTGCGGATGCAGCCAGAGTGCGTGGAAATCGAGTTCGTCGGCGGCAGGCTTGCCGGGTCCGGCGCGATCACATGGCCGTCGACATCGCGGATGCCGCCCGGCACCGGCGGCAGATCGGCGTTGCGCCGGACGATCCGGCCCGGCGCATCGATGCCGTGGTCGCCCAAGGCAACCGCGCAACCGCGCCCATTCGGCATCGGTCTCGGCGCGGATCTCCGGCCATTCGTACATCGGCAAGGCGGCGATGAATTCGTTCATGCCGTCACATCAGGAAATTGCGCGAAAAATGCAAGCGACGGCGAGCGTCACTCCTTCGGCGGCTCGGCCGGAACCGGCATCGTGCCGGCGCCATAGGTCGAGGCATGTCCGCGCACGCGCGGCCGGAATGCGCGGCCGGCTTCGGGCGTGCGCCGCAGCACAGGATGCACGACCGGCTCCTTGGCGTGGAAGGCATAGCTTTTCAGCAGCGCGAAATAATTCGGGAACACATAGCCGTTGTTCATCCGCACCCATTCGTCGCGGCGCTCGCGGAAAAGCTTCGGCAACCGGTACCAGGCGACCGTCGGGCTCTTGTGGTGGACGAAGTGCAGGTTGTTGTTGAGGAACAGGAACGACAGCGGCGTGCGCTCGACGATGATCGTGCGTCCTTCCGGGTTCTCCGACCACTGATGCTCGGCGAAGGTGCGAATGGCGATGATCGACTGTCCGAACCAGACCGGCACCAGCACATAGAGCCAGAGCGGCATGCCGAACCCATAGGTCACGACCGGGAGCGACGACCGCCAGACCGAGCGGCGTGCATCAGCCAGGCCTTGCGGATCGCACGGTCGCCTTCGGCGATCAGCTTGGCGTCGTCGATGAAGAAGCCGACGACCGAGAGCCACGGCCCGATGAAGAACCGCCCGACCATCGTGTTGTTGATGCGCAGCAGCCGCTTCATCGCCTCGGGCAATTCTTCGTGCTGCCACAGCGCCTGATAATAGCTTTCCGGATCGTCGAGCGGATCGGTCAGCCGCTCGTCGGCATGATGCCTGAGGTGGATGGTCTTGAAGCGGCGGAAGGGCCAGACCACGCCTATCGGCAGGAAGACGAAAGCTTCGTTGATCCGCGCGTTGCGCGTCGGATGCCCATGCAGGACTTCATGGACCAGGGACGACTGCAGGGCGACCGTGAAGATCAGCAGAGCGAGAGCGATGATGGGATAGCTCGGCCAGATCAGGAAGCCGGCGACCGCCCAGGCCGCATAACATGCTATGATTAGGATTACTGTCGGCCACTCGATTGTCGGCGGGCCTTTTCGCCTTTTGTCTGCTTTTGATGCCATATGTCCCAACGATTGTTTCGAACCGCTGGAGCTCCCCCGAACTCCTGACATGACGTTGTCAGGAGCAAGTCGCGGATTCAACGCGACAATGCGCTCGAAGTGTTGATATTGCGCATCTTAAGCTGCAAATGTTATGTTTAGTAAACAAAACGAGGATTCATTTACGAGTGATCGCGCCGAATCGCGCTTTTGACGCAAATTTTTCCTCTTCGGAGTTGAGCGATGGACAAACGTGACCTGTCAGTTTTGTTTCGCGAGCGGCTGAAAATCCTGCTGATCCGCTCGGGCTCGAATCAGTCCGCCTTCGCCGCGAAAGTTGGCATCGATCGCTCGGCCCTGTCGCAATTGCTCGCGGGCGCATCGACCCGCCTTCCCCGTGCCGAAACGCTGCTGAATATAGCCGCCGAGCACAAGATTTCCCTCGACTGGCTTCTGGGTCTCAGCCAGGACGAAGGCCTGACCGGCGAAATCCGCGCCAGCTTCGAGATCGAGGAAGGCCTCGGTGGCTACGACCGCACGCTGCTGGCGAAATGGCACGCGGAGGCCGCGGGCACAAAGATCCGTTACGTTCCCGCCGGCATTCCGGACCTTTTGCGCACCGACGCGCTGATCGACTACGAATCCGACATTTCCAACCGCAGCCGCGAGGCGCAGGCCGGCGAAACGCAATACCGGATCGATTATAATCGGCGGCCGGAAACCGACATGGAAGTCTGCATGCCGCGCCACACATTGGAGATTTTTGCGCGCGGGCTGGGCGTCTGGTCTGGTTTTCCTGAAGAAGCGCGGCGCGACCAACTCACACACATGGCGCGGCTGCTCGACGATCTTTACCCGACCTTCCGCCTATTCCTCTACGACGGCCGCTTGCGCTATTCGGTACCCTATACGATCTTCGGCTCGATCCGGGTCGCGATCTATGTCGGCGACATGTATCTGGTGCTGAACGCCACCCAGTCGGTCAGAGCGCTCACCAGGCATTTCGACCAGTTGATCCGCGCCGCGGAGATCAACGCGCACGAGGCGGCGGCTTTCGCCCGCGGACTGGCCGGCGTGTCGTTTGAGGGTGGCGGGATTTGATCCGAGAGGCGCCTTTCCCTATCGACCCTCGAGTTTCAGGCGTTCAAGCAAAGGCATGGGATTGCCGCGATACGAGGCCACGCAAGCTGCTTTACCATAGCTGGGGCGCGTCCTTCCCAGGCCAATTGCAACTCAACTCAAACAAGCCTCGCGTCATTGACTACACATAAAGACTTCTTTATATCCTTATTCTTCTCCAGGATATGAAGCTGTTCCGATGACGACCAATCCGATCGACGCACTGCTGGCCGAAAAGGGCGTGCTGCTGGCTGACGGCGCCACCGGAACCAATCTTTTCGCGATGGGTCTCGAGGCCGGCGAGGCGCCGGAATTGCTGAATGACACCGCCCCGGACAAGATCACCGCGCTGCACCAGAACTTCGTCGATGCCGGTGCCGACATCATACTGACCAATTCTTTCGGCGGAACTCGCCACCGGCTGAAACTGCACCACGCGCAGGATCGCGTGCACGAACTGAACAAGCGAGCAGCCGAGATCGCACGCGCCGTCGCCGACAAGGCGGGCCGCAAGGTGATCGTTGCCGGGTCGGTCGGGCCTACCGGCGAACTGCTGGTGCCGCTAGGCGCCATGACTTACGACGATGCCGTCGATGCCTTTGCCGACCAGATCGAAGGCTTGAAGGCAGGCGGCGCCGAAGTCGCCTGGATCGAGACCATGTCGGCTCCGGACGAGATCCGCGCCGCTGCCGAAGCCGCGATCCGCGTCGGCCTGCCCTATACCTATACGGGTTCGTTCGACACTGCGGGCCGTACCATGATGGGCCTGTTGCCGAAGGACATCCACGGCGTCGCCGACGGCCTTGCCGAAGCGCCGCTAGGCGTTGGCGCCAATTGCGGCGTCGGCGCTTCCGACATTCTCGCCTCGCTGCTCGACATGACCGAAGCTAAGCCGGAAGCGACCGTGATCGTGAAGGGAAATTGCGGCATCCCGGAATTCCGCGGCGCCGAAATCCACTATTCCGGTACGCCGGAACTGATGGCCGACTATGTCCGCCTCGCCGTCGACGGCGGCGCGAAGATCATCGGCGGCTGCTGTGGCACCTCGTTCGCTCACCTGGCGGCAATGCGCAAATCGCTCGACAACCACGTCAAGTCCGAACGCCCGACGGTCGAGGCCATCGTCGAACGCATCGGCCCGCTGCGCAACAAGCAGGCTACAGCCAATACGGCCGAGACGAGCGATGCACGGCGCGAACGCCGCCGCGCGCGGGCTTGAACTGCCCGGACCAGGTTTCGCTGAGCTGCCGTCCTGACATGCGCATTCTCACGGTGAACGCCTGGGGCGGACAGCGACATGCTGAACTGCTGCCCTTCCTGGCACATTGCGGCGCAGACGTTGTCTGCACTCAGGAAGTGCTTCGGTCTCCCGGCAGATCTTCAGATTGGCTGCTTTATCGCGACGGATCGGTCGAGCTTCAGCAACGCTCCAACCTGTTCGAGGAGATCACGGCCGTCTTGCCGGATCATGATGGCGCGTTCTTTCCGACATCGCGTGGCGAGTTGATCGGGGAAGATGGCCCGGTTCAGGTCGACTTCGGCATTGCCTGCTACGTGCGAAAATCCTTGCCTGTCATAGGCCAGTCGCTCGGATTCGTGCACGGCACATTCTCGCCGCATGCGTTCGGCCATCATCCTCGGCCCCGCAATGCCCACTGCCTGCGCATCTTCGACTACGACGCGAGCCATGCCATTACCGTCGCCCACTTGCATGGGCTCCGCACCCTGGACGGCAAAGGCGACAACGCGGAGCGCGACGCACAGGCCTCGGCGCTCGCAAACATCATTCGATCTGTCTGGGCCGGCGACGAGCGGCTGGTGGTCTGCGGTGATCTGAACGTCCGCCCCGACAGCAAGCTCTTCGAGGTATTGGGTCAGTTCGGTTTGAGCGATCTCGTCACATCGCGCGGGTTCACCGATACGCGAACATCGCTCTACAAGAAGTCGGAACGCTATGCCGATTACATGCTCGTCACGCCGAACGTGCGAGTACTAAGCTTCGACGTGGTCAGAGACCCCGAGGTCTCGGACCATTGCCCGTTGCTGCTCGATCTGGCTTAGTTCCGGGTTCATCCAGGCGCAGTTGTCCACCCGCTCAACGCAGCTTGCTCAGCACTCCGAAATAGTGCTCTTCCCGCTCCTCCAGCCATGCATAGCCGCGCGGCCAGCTTGCCGGGTCGGTGACGGGCAGCGGAAAGTTGCTGAGATAGCAACAGCCCTCGTAGCCACGCAAGCTGGCGCCGAGCGCTTCGCCGAGTTGGGGTTCGTAGGCGGACAGCCGGTCTACCGTGGTGGCCCAGCGTTCCCCGCGCTCACCCCTGACGAACAGGCCGACGCTTCGGTTCGTCAGGTAAAGCGAGATGACGAGATCGTCGGCGACGCGCCGCCAGCGCGAATAGAGGCTGCCATGCTCGATCGGGGCATCCTTGCGGCGCGCGATATAGCCGTTCCAGAACGTCTTGATCTCCGGCGACGAGATCGAGCGCAGCCCGCCGCGTGCGATATCCCATTCGTTTAGGTCGCCGTTCGCCATGGGCCTCCGTCCGCTGTCCTCGTGCGGACGATTCGTACGCGAAACGCGGCCTATCACAAATCTCGACGTCGCGCCGCGTTTTTCTCAGAATCTCGCGAGCCTTACGCACCTGCTCGGGCGAGAACTGGTAGCGTCTGAGCCGCAAGAACACTGCCTTGGCGACCTCCCTCACCTCTTTGCCTAGCGACATCTTTCCGTCCGTCGAATTTCTAGGACCTACCCAAAAAAGACCGGTGGAGATCGCTCTTCGCCGGCCTGCCTCACCCCACCGGTCATGCCCCAGCTCAGATCGGCCCCCGATCGAAAGGCACACCGTCATCACCACTATCGGTTAGCGCTCCCGAGCGCTGAAGCCAACCGAACCAGCGACAGGAATTCGGCCCGATATCCGAACGGATCGGTCCCGCGTGCCGCGGTGGCGATCTCGGCGATGCGGTCGTAATTCATGCCGGCGACCTGGTCGGTGCCGCGCAACTTCTGCCCGAATGCAGCGACCGCCACCGAAAATCGCTGGTCGATGCCCGCTGCGTCGAAGCTGCCAACCTCGTTGGCCGAGGTCACCGGCGCGGTAATCAGCTTGGAGACGTCGCCGTCCGGCGCCTTGTAGCGGGTCTTCACGAATGCATATTCGTCGGCATTGGCGACGCCGGACGGATTGTCGGTCTTCGCCTGTCCATAGCGCAGGTCGTCGATCACCGTCGCCGGACTGCCCTTCGGCGTGATCTCGTAGATCGCCGTCACCGCATGACCGGCACCGATCTCGCCGGCATCGACGCGGTCGTTGTTGAAATCCTCGCGGGCGAGCGCGCGGGTCTCGTAGCCGATCAGCCGGTATTCGGAGACCTTTTGCGGGTTGAACTCGACCTGGATCTTCACATCCTTGGCGATCGGGAACAGCGTCGACGAGGCATCCTGCACCAGCACCTTCTCGGCTTCCGCCAGCGTGTCGATATAGGCGGCGGTGCCGTTGCCGTTCTGGGCGATGGTCTGCATCATCTGGTCGTTGAGATTGCCGCGGCCGAAGCCGAACACCGACAGGAACACGCCCGACTTGCGTTTTTCCTCGATGATGCGCTTCAGCTCGTCGTCATCGGTCTGGCCGACATTGAAATCGCCGTCGGTCGCCAGCATGACGCGGTTGACGCCATCCTTGACGAAGGACTTTTCGGCGAGCCGGTAGGCTTCGCGGATGCCCGCCTCGCCCGCAGTCGAGCCGCCGGGATTGAGCGTATCGATCGCGTTCAGGATTTTGTCACGCTCGGATGCCTTGGTCGGCTCCAGCACCGTGCCTGCATTGCCCGCATAGGTGACGATGGAAACCGTATCGTCCGGCCCGAGCTTCGAGACCAGCAGGCGGAACGCGGATTTGAGCAGCGGCAGCTTGTCCGGCTCGTCCATCGAACCCGAAACGTCGAGCAGGAAGACGAGATTGGCCTTCGGCTTCTCCGCCGGCTTCACTTCGTAGCCCTTGATGGCGACATGCATCAGCTTGGTGTTGTCGTTCCAGGGCGTCGGCATGACGGTGACCGTTGAATTGAACGGCGTCGACGCCTCGTCCGGACCTTTCCAGTCATAGGGGAAATAATTGACCATCTCTTCGACCCGCACCGTATCGGCCTGCGGCAGGAAACCTTCCTTCAGCGAGCGGCGAACGAAGGAATAGGATGCCGTGTCGACATCGATGGAGAAGGTGGAGACCGGATCTTCCTGCGCCGACTTCACCGGGTTGGTCTTGAAGTCTTCCACGCGATCGCGGTGTTCCTTGGGCACCTGCCTCGGATCCATCGGCGCCGGCAGTGGAGCAATCTCCGCCGACTGCTTGCTGACCAGACCGGGCGCAAGCGGGCGGCTGCGTGCGGCATCCATCGGCACAGGTGTCGGCGCCACGGCAACCGCGCCGCCCGCTTCGCCGATCTTCCGGCGCGCTTCCGCAGCCGCCACCGGCGCTTCCGGCTTGCCCGCCGATCGCGGCTCGGCCAGCGCTGTTGTCTCGTCCCGCGTCGGTGCGTCCTTGCGCGCCAAGGTTTCTTCGTCGGCCTTTTTCTCGGCCAACAGGTCCGCCGGTTTTTTCGCCGGGCGCATCAGTCTCGGCTGATCTTGTCTTTCCGGCAGCGAGATCGCGAAAGGCGATTCCTCCAGCAGATAGAAAGCGGCATAGCCGGCGATCGGCAGCGCGACGAGCCCGGCAAGAGCCGGTGCAGCAATGAGTTTCCTTTGCATGATCTCACTCCAGAGCCTGGTTGCTCGTTCGGTGAGACGAAGGCCGTTCTGCGTTCCTTGGGCGGTCGCTGCAGTTTTTTCGAGATTGAAGGATTTGCGCGCCGCTTCGAGCGCACGCGCTTTGGCTTCCACGCGGGGCGCAGGAACCGGACTGCTTCTCAGAATGTCGAGTTCGTCGTCTTTTGCCATGGTCACACTTCCCCGGCCCGGCGCATCAACACCTTGAGCCGCTTTTTCGCTTCATGGACGTGCCAGGAAACCGTCGCCTCCGCCGAACCCATCGCATCGGCCGCCGCAGCGTGGCTGAGGCCTTCGCCATAGACCAGCAGCACTGCTTCACGCTGCTTGTGCGGCAGCATCCGTACCGCGGTCCACAGTGCCTCAGCCGGATCGTCCGGCGTCGGCTCCGACATCCCGGAAACCAAAGCATGGACGCCGTAAGCCTCGGCCTTGACCGCATCGCGCCGGGCTTTGCGGGCAACATCGCGCGCCGCATTCAGCGTCAGCGCGTAGAGCCAGCTGGTGAATGCGGCATTGCCCTTGAAGCTGCGGATCGCACGACCAAGCCTGATGCAGACTTCCTGCGCGATATCCTCGGCGTCGGTCCGTCTGCCGCACCAGCGATAGGCAACGCGGTAGACGAAATCGTAGTGCCGTTCGACAAGCGTAGCGAACGCCGCTTCGTCCCCATCGCGCGCCTGTCCGATCAGTTGACTGTCGGAAGCGTCGCCTTCTTCCAGCATCAGTGCCATCATCGATATGTGAGACGTAGCGATTGCGGCATTCCTTGGGGAAGGCAGCAATTTATTTCCCTCGGTCACAGGCGCTCGACTTTAGCCGACTTCCTCAAAAGTAAACAAAGCCTTGTCAAAGCCATAATCCGCGTTCAAGCTAATGCGTTGAGGGAAACATGGGTTGGGCATCCCGTTTGTTTTCCGCGCACTGGTTATGTCGGCGGCCGACCGGAGGGGCATGCATTTGGTCTGGCCGAGACGTTGGTATGGCGTGGAGAGTTCCGCATTGCAAAGCCTGTTCGGGCGAAAACCTGAAGGATCGGCGGAGCGCCGGGCACGGCAGCGTTGGCGCGCGCCCGAGAGCCAGCCCCTAAGGCTTGGAAGCGACAATCCGCTGCAAACAAGCCTGAGACCAAACGCCATGACCGCCGGGGTCGGTCTGCTTGCGCTGCTTGGCGTTGGCGTCCTGGCGGCAATCATCGTCGACCAGACCGCAAGTTCGCAGGCAGAGGCAGGGCCGCAAGCAATAGCTCAGCCGGCACCCAAGCCGGTCGAGGCCAAGGTTTCGGCGAAGGTTGAGTCTCCGAAGCCCGTGCCGCAAGCTGCCGAACAGAAAATCCCGGCTGCGGAACAGCTGAAAGTCCCCGCAGCGAAACAGGCGGAAGCACAGGTCACCAAACCGAAGCCGCAGATGGCGGCACCCGCTTCTAAGCCAGTCGCACAACAGGATGTTGCCGTGATCCCGCATGACGATCCACGCTGGGCGCGGGCGGCAGCGAGCAACGCAGCTGGCATAGCAGCGATGAACAAGCAGGTGGTTCCGGCAGCGGAACCGACGACGATGGCTTTCGCAGAAACGACGCCCCAGATCGACGGCACGATACTCCAGATCGAAGGCGAGAAGGTCCCGGTTCCCGCAGACAAGCCCGTGGGCGACCCGGTTGTCACCGCGGCTGTCGCGGGCGGCGCGATCAAGCGCCCGGTACCGGTGCCTAGCGATCCGCAAGCCGCCGCGGCGGGCGATGACGCCAAGGCGACTGCAAGCCGTCAGGCCAAGAGTCAGGACCGCAGTCAACATGCGCTCCCGTCCCGCCGATGAAGCGTCCGTGATTACCGTGGTGCCGGCCAATGCGACAGTTGCCCTCGTTGGCTGCAAATCGTGGTGCGAGATCGTCTTCAACAATCGCCGCGGCTTTGTCTACAAGGGCTTCGTCAGATAGACGGACGTCCTTCCTGCCCTCCCTAAAGATCGGCCACGCGCTGATTCTTCGCCGAAAACCTTTCGCCGTCTCGCGCGTTAGGCCTTCTCCAGCAAATTGGAGGTGACCATGCCCGCACAGCAGACGGCCAAGGCCGAAGAACGCAAACAGCGGACCATTCAGCGCAAGGTCGATGCCGACGACAGACGCAAGCCGGACAGGACTAACAAGAAGGCGATGCAGGCGGGCGCCAGAAAATATCCCGAGCCTCCCTTCCCCAGGCAGCACCACCCGAAACCCGGCGAGGAATGGAAGATCGACCCGGCGCCGATGTACGAGGCTCCGTTCTGGATCGGCTCCAAGAAACTCGAGGGTAAGGTGGCGCTGATTACCGGCGGCGATTCCGGCATCGGCCGCGCAGTGGCCGTGCTTTTCGCCCGTGAGGGAGCGGATATCGCCATCTCCTATCTGACAGAGCACAAGGACGCTGAGACAACGAAGAAGGCAGTCGAAGCCGAAGGCCGGCGCTGCATCCTGTTGCCGGGTAACGTCAGCGAGCGCAGCGCCTGCCGCAAGGCGGTCGCCGAAACCGTGAAAAAACTCGGCGGCCTCGACGTGCTAGTCAACAACGCCGCCTTCCAGATCCATTCGGCCGATTTCGCGGATCTGACCGAAAAACACTTCGACACGACGCTGAAGACCAATCTCTACAGCTATTTCCATATGGCCCAGGAAGCGGTGCCGCACATGAAGCCGGGTTCGGCGATCATCAACACAGGCTCGGTCGCCGGCATCGACGGCTCCAGGGAACTGGTCGACTATTCGATGACCAAGGGTGGCATCCACGCCTTCACGCGCGCCCTCTCCGGCAACCTCATCGGCAAAGGTATAAGAGTAAATGCCGTCGCGCCGGGGCCGGTATGGACGCCGCTCAATCCTTCTGAAAAGGAGGCCGAGGACGTTTCGAAATTCGGCGCCAGGACACCGATGAAACGCCCGGCGCAACCGGAAGAGATCGCCCCGGCTTATGTGTTCCTCGCCTCGCCGCAGTGCTCCAGCTACATCACTGGCGAGATCTTGCCGATCATTGGCGGTTATTGAAACGCCCATCGCCCAAGCGCTTCAATGCTGCCGTGACCGGGCCATGATCTCCAGCGTCGCGGAATCCGGCACGCCGTCGAAATATTCATCGAGGGCGCGCAGAAAAACCTCCTCGCCCGTGGCTTCCGAAAACAGCGTCAGGCTCGACCGGAACTTCATGTCGTCGGGACTGCCGAAGATTTGATGCGCGGATCGGTTCTCGACCTGCAGCACGAGTTCCACGCATTTCCGCAGCCGGTCGCCAAGGACAGGATGCCCGAGATAGGCGCGCGCCTCGTCGAGCGAGGAAATCGCATATTTCTGCGCCATAGAACTGAAGCCCAGGCCGGCGATCTGCGGGAAGACGAACCACATCCAGTGGCTCTGCTTTTTCCCTCGCTTCAACTCCAGCAGCACGGTGTCGATGACCGAAGCCTGCGCCTCGACGAAACGGTTGAGGTTGAATGGGTCGTCAGCCATCTCGTTGCTCGCTCCGGCCGCTGCCGCAATCGGCATGCCCTTCCAGAGGGCACCCTGAATTTTGCATCACAGGCTAACGCGAGAAGGCCGCCATGTGAAACGCCTGCACAACGGCTGGATAACGGTAGGCCGTCCCGAAGGGGCAGGCATTGCGGTCGAGGCATCCGCGCGTCCGGCAGGCTTTGCCATGATCGCCGCGGACATGCGAAAGACAGTTGTCATGGGCAAAGCCTTGTTGCGAATAAGCACCCACGGGACAGGCTTTCAGGCAAGGTTTTCCGTCACATAGATCGCAAAGGTGAATCGGTTTCTGAGGTGTGTTAATCCGGATCTCATGGTCGAACAGCAGCGCGCCGCGATAAGCATGCCAGAGCCCGTATTCCGGGTGCATCAGGATGCCGAGCGGCGACGGCTTTAGCCCCTCGGCGCGCATCGCCCATTGCTGGAACGGCAGATAGGGCGTCTCTGAGGGGAAGACCGCATGAGTGCCGAACTCTTCGGCAACGCCACCGATGACTTCTCGCGACCAGGCATCGAGCGGATTCTTCTGGCCGGCGGGCTGATTTTGCCGCCAGCGTGAAAAATGCGGCCAGGGTGCGGCGCCAGCCTGGCCGACGAGAACGACGGTACGCGCCGGCTGGCCGAACGGCCCAGGAGGCGCATTCTCGTACTTTCCGAAATTGAAACCGCCTCGCGGGATGAGGCCATGGGCGGAGAGCGAAGAGGAGATCCTCTGTAGTAGGTCGCCACCGTCTGTCATGGTAGCTGGGGCGCTCCGCGTTGCCACCTTCGAACGCACATCATCATCTCTTGCCCGGCTGCTTGAAAGCGCTTCGCCAGACTTCCTTGTGGATGATCTCGGCGACTTTAGCCCCGCCTGTCACGGGCTCCTTTCAAGTGAAGGCGTCGGGCATCGACCCCTTCTTCCTGGCGATGAAATCCTTCAGGCCATCATCGATACCCTGGTCGAGATGCGGCGCCTCATAGCTTTCGAGCCAGCGGCGGGCGAGCTCGTTAGCTCGTTGCGGCGCGGTCTTTTCTCCTTCCGCCAGCCACTGCTCGAAGGAATTGTTGTCGGCAATCGAGGAGCGGTAGAATGCCGTCTGGAAATTCGCCTGCGTATGGTCGCAGCCGAGATAGTGGCTGCCCGGCCCGACCTGACGGATGGCGTCCATCGCCTGTCCGTTTTCCGACAGATCGACCCCCTCCGCGAATTTTTGCTGCATGCCAAGCTGGTCGATATCCATCATGAACTTTTCGTAACAGGAAGCCAGGCCGCCTTCGAGCCAGCCGGCCGAATGCAACACGAAATTGGCGCCGCACAGAATGGTCGAATTCAGCGTGTTGGCGCTCTCGTAGGCGGCTTGCGCGTCCGGAATTTTCGATGCGCAGAGCGAGCCGCCGGTGCGGAACGGCAGGCCGAGCCGGCGCGCGAGCTGCGCCGCACCATAGGAAACCAGCGACGGCTCCGGCGTGCCGAAGGTCGGTGCGCCCGATTGCATCGAGATCGACGACGCGAAAGTGCCAAACAGCACCGGCGCGCCAGGGCGGATAAGCTGGGTGAGCGAGGCGCCGGCCAGCACCTCGGCCAGAACCTGCGTCAGCGTGCCGGCGACCGTCACCGGGCTCATCGCTCCGGCGAGGATGAACGGCGTCACGATGCAGGCCTGGTTGTTGCGGGCATAGACTTTGAGCGCGCCGAGCATGGTCTCGTCGAACACCATCGGCGAATTGGCGTTGATCAGGCTGGTCAGCACCGCGTTCTTGTCGACGAAGTCGTCGCCGAAAACGATCTTCGCCATCGCGACCGTGTCCTCGGCGCGTTCCGGCGCTGTCACCGAACCCATGAACGGTTTGTCCGAATAACGGATGTGCGCATAGATCATGTCGAGGTGGCGCTTGTTGACCGGCACGTCGACCGGCTCGCACACCGTGCCGCCCGAATGGTGGATGGACGGCGCCATATAGGCGAGCTTCACGAAATTGCGGAAATCCTCGATCGTCGCGTAACGTCGCTTGCCGTCGAGGTCGCGCACGAAAGGCGGGCCGTAGACCGGCGCGAAGACGGTGGCGTTGCCGCCGATCTGCACGGAGCGCTCCGCGTTGCGCGCATGCTGGATGTACTGCGATGGCGCCGTTTTCAGCAGCGACCGCGGCAGGCCGCGCGGGAAATGCACGCGCTCGCCGCGCACGTCGGCACCAGCGTCCTTGAACAGCGCCAACGCCTCGGCATCGTCGCGGAACTCGATGCCGATCTCCTCGAGCACTGTATCGGCATTCTTCTCGATCAGCGCCAGGCCTTCCTCGTCCAGGACTTCGTAAACCTTGATCTTGCGGTTGATGTAAGTCTGCTGGACACCCGGACCGCCGCCCGAGCGCGCCGCGCGCCGTGCCGCAGCACCGCCGCTGGCGCCGCGCCCGCGCCGCGCGTTGGAGGCTTCCTGCCCCGACAAGAGGTTCTCTTCCATCGAACTAATCCCTAGAAAACAAGCAACGGCGCCTGATCGCACCCTTGCCCGGATCGTAGCCATGACCCTTTAGCGAAACGGCCCGCCAGCGCCAAGCACTGTCGCAATGAAGACAAGGGAATGACGCGTCTCGCCGGTCGGCGCGAACCAAGCCGATCAGAATCTGAACCCCTCGGGAACGTTGTAGTTCCAGTATCCTTCCTCGACGAGCTCGCTGATGCGCCATCCGTCGGGCGTTCGCGCGAGCCTGTCGCGATACCAGAGCCCCTGAAAGAAGACCTGCCGCTTGCTCTCGCCGACCTCGACCACCATCGGACACGAGCAATGTACCCGCGCGCTTGCCTCGTCGCCCCGGATGTCGAGCAGGACTGTCGAAATTGCATGTTGCGACATCAATATCTTCGAGAGCGCCCTTTCGAGGTAGACCACGTGCTCCTCCACGCCACTTCGAATGCCGCCCGTGACCGTATCGTCCAGAACGGCATCGGTCGTGAATATGTTGCGATAAGCGTCCCAGTCGCGGTCGTCGACGGCGTAGCAATAGCGAACGAGCAGATCTTCGATCTCCAGCCGGTCGGAAATCTCCTGCTGTGGAAGCGTCATGCCATCATCTCCTCTGTTGGCGGCAGGTCGGGAAGCAGCGAAAAGATTTTCAACAGACGCCGCTGTCAGGGCTGTTAGCGCCAGCGCACGTGCCGATGCCTGCACGAATTTGCGTCTTGATCGACTGAAACGTCGCTTGCTCTCGTTGACGCCCATGATTTGCTCCTCAAACCGGTGGCGATACCGATGAGATAGGATGCAAGGCGTTCAGGAAAAGCAGGATGGTCGCACGTTCCGACCCGTTTTCCAGTCGCTTTCCTTTTGCAGGGCGTCGCAAATCAGCTATGGCTTTGAAAGTCTTGTGGGCTAGGTATTGCCGCAACGTCCCGTGTCGCGCCGAGCAGCCTGGCTGCCGGCACCAGGAGCCACAGCATGTCCGACGACGAGATCATCCTCTCCGAACTTTCCGACGACGAACTGGTGCAGCAGATGCATGACGATCTGTATGACGGTTTGAAAGAGGAAATCGAGGAAGGCACCCGCATTCTTCTTGAGCGCGGCTGGGCGCCCTACAAGGTGCTGACCGAGGCATTGGTCGAGGGCATGCGCATCGTTGGCGAGGATTTCCGCGACGGCATCCTGTTCGTGCCGGAAGTGCTTCTGTCGGCAAACGCGATGAAGGCGGGCATGTTCATCCTTCGCCCTTTGCTCGCTGCTACCGGCGCGCCGAAGCAGGGCAAGATGGTGATAGGAACCGTCAAGGGCGACATTCACGACATCGGCAAGAACCTCGTCGGCATGATGATGGAAGGCGCCGGCTTCGATGTCATCGATCTCGGCATCAACAACCCTGTCGAGAACTATCTGAACGCCATCGAGGAGCATCAACCGGACATCATCGGCATGTCGGCGTTGCTGACCACGACGATGCCCTACATGAAGGTCGTCATCGACACGATGAAGGAAAAGGGCATCCGCGACGATTACGTGGTGCTGGTCGGCGGGGCGCCGCTGAACGAGGAATTCGGCAAGGCCGTCGGCGCCGATGCCTATTGCCGCGATGCTGCGGTGGCAGTCGAGACCGCCAAGGACTACATGAAGCGCAAGCACAACATCCGCGCTTCGGCCTGAATGAAAAAGGCCGCGCTTTTGCGCGGCCTTGCTCCCGGCGACCGAAATCCGGTTCACGGATTCTCGACGGTATCCTCCACCGCGTTTGCGGTCTGTTTGACGTCCCTACCGACGCCGCGGACTGTATTGGCGCATGCCGCTAGCGCCACGGCGCAAACGATCAGGGCCACTGGTGCAAGCCGGGACAGTTTCATGGACGGGTACTCCCTCGTTCGCTAAGATCGCCCACCAGGAACGGAATTTGGGCAAAGTAGTTCCATGGCGCAAGTCCGCAAAACCGTTCGTCCCCAACCGGAAAAGCTGCTGGTGATCGCCTGCGGCATGATCGCGCGCGAGATTCTTGCTGCAAAGCAGCAACTCGGCCTCGATCATCTCGAACTGACCTGCCTGCCGGCTGAGTTCCATTTCTATCCGGACCGCATCGCGCCTGCCATGGAGGCGGCGATCGTCAAGGCCAGGGCGGAGGGTTTCGAGCACATCTTCGTGGGCTACGCCGATTGCGGCACCGGCGGACTGCTCGACAAGGTTTGTGAGAAGCACGGCGTCGAACGCATGGCCGGACCGCATTGTTTCGGCTTCTACCAAGGCATGGATGCTTACGCGAAGGTCGCCGACGACGACATGATGTCGTTCTACATGACCGATTTCCTCTGCCGCCAGTTCGACGCGTTTTTCATGAAGCCGCTCGGCCTCGACCGCCACCCGGAACTGATCCAGGATTACTTTGGCAACTACGAGAAGGTCATCTACCTCGCGCAGACCGATGATCCGGAACTCGACAGGGTCGCCGAGGATGCGGCGCGCTTGCTTGGCCTTGCCTATGAGCGGCGCTTTACCGGCTATGGCGACCTTCCGGCAGCCCTCGAAAACGCGTCCCGTTTGGCGGCGCATCATGAAAGAGCCTGAATTGCCGGCTCCCTCTCCGGCCAAACGGAGTCGCCCGATGGCCTTTCGCAAATATCTTGTTGCCGCCTTTCTGACCTTGCCGGCCTCGCACGCCTTGGCAACCGGCGAGATTCAAAGCCTAATCACCGCTTCCGACAGCCAGCGGCTCGAGAAGTACGATGAGACCCGGAAGGCCGCGCTCGCCGAAGCGAAAGCCGGCGGTGCTGCCGAAGATGTCGCGGTTCTCGACAAATTAATCGCCAAGGAGCCGATCGCGTTCGGCGATTTCGACATGACCGGCAGATGGCAATGCCGCACCATCAAGGTCGGCGGATTGGTCCCCGTGGTCATCTATGGCTGGTTCAGATGCCGGGTGACCGACGATGGCTCCGGCTGGATGCTGGAAAAGACAAGCGGCTCGCAGCGCACCAGGGGCCGCTTCTTCACCGACAGCGACACGCGGCTTACCTACCTCGGATCTTTCTACGTTGCCGGCGAAACTCCGCAGAAATACGGCAGCGGCCCGGAAAAAGATCAGGTCGGCTACACTTTCCGAACCGGCACGAATGAGTGGCGAATTGAATTTCCCGCCCCACATTACGAATCCAAACTGGATATTCTGGAATTTCGTCGATAGTTCTGGAAGTTCGCCGAAAACAGTCATCCGGTTTTCACAGGCTGGCGTTATGCGCTGGCGTCATCAAGGATTAACCGGTTGCCGCCACTATGGTCGCTCTTGCGCCAAGGGTGGACAGGGGTAAGCGGCACGGGAGCGCATGAGACAGGAAATGCGGGGTTTCGGGGACGGCCAGATCGACGGCGCGCCGGTAAGGCGAAGGCCGCGCCGGCTTTCGCAACTTTTCGCGCAGATGGCGCGTGACGCCGACGGCCAGGTTTCGCTCGCCAGCATCCGCGATGCGCTCGGCGATCGCAGCTTCGCGGCGTTGCTCGTCCTGTTCGCCGCCTTCAACCTGTTGCCGCTGCCCCCAGGCGCCACGGCGATCAGCGGCTTGCCCCTCGTCATCGTCTCGGCGCAAATGATGTATGGCAGCAAGCGCACCTGGCTGCCGCGCTTCCTGATGGACCGCTCGATTTCAGCCGAAACTTTCCGCAGGATCATGGACTGGACCGTTCCCCGGCTCATTCGGCTGGAGCGCCTCATCCAGCCCCGTTATTGGCCGTTTTGGCGGCGGCAGGGGGACCGCGTCATCGGCGTTATGACTTCTCATCCTCGCCATCGTGGTGACGCTACCAATCCCGTTGGGGAACTGGCTGCCCGCCGCCTCGACCGCACTGCTCGGCCTTTCGTTGGTCGAGCGCGACGGCATCCTTTTTGCTGTGGGCACGGCGCTCGGCGTGGTGGCTATGGTGGTCATCGTCGCGGTATTCGGATCGGCGACCGCCCTGGTCGGCTTCCTCTGGTCGCATTTTTTCTGATCTGACCCGCTGCCGCCCGGCCGGAGCGGTTCCGCCCCCTCTACCTTCGTCTCCCGTCAAAACACGCCATTGGGTGGCGTCGCTTTTGAATGCCCGCGCGTCGTCTCATAACAAGCGGCCCGGCCGCTGTTCCGGCAATGCTGAAACTCACGAGGAGCAAGGAACTCATGGCCGATCTGATCGTCGTCTATTGGCGCGACATTCCCGCGCAAGTCATCGTGAAAAAGGGCCGTCAGAACGCCAAGCGCGAACTGCCGCTGCGCTTCACCGAGGCCATCGACATGTGCGCGATGCGCACTGGCGCAGGCGACACGGACGCCTATCTCGCGGAATGGCGGAAGGCCGAGCCTGTGCCGGTGGGCGACGACCTCGAGGCCGAGGCCGAGAAGGCGCTCGCCGACATCGACGGCAAATACACCCGCGACCGGCTGGTCGCATTGGTGAAGGCAGGCGGGAAGGACGACAATGTCTGACGCGACCCCGGCGGTTACCCAGGCCACTCTGGTCAAGAAGGCAGCGCCGAAGAGCGACTACAAGCCGGCCGACGTGTCGCCGCAACGGCGCGTGCAGCGCTCCTATTCGATCCGCCTTTGGGCCGTGCGTCATTCCCGCGCGCTCGAATGGTTCTATGCCCGCTTCGCCGACATGTTCCTGCTTCTGCATCCGCTGTGGAAAGGCATCGGCTACGGTCGCGTCGAGGCGCCGGTGACGTTCGTCGAGAAGCGGGTCAAGGGTTTCATGTTCGACTGCCGCATGTGCGGTCAGTGCATACTGTCTTCCACCGGCATGTCCTGCCCGATGAATTGCCCCAAGCAGTTGCGCAACGGGCCATGTGGCGGCGTCCGCGCCAATGGCAATTGCGAGGTGGAGCCGGACATGCCTTGCGTCTGGGTGAAGGCATGGGAGGGTTCCCGGCAGATGGTGCATGGCGACGCCATCCTCACCGTGCAGAAGCCGGTCGACCAGTCGCTGCGCGAGACCTCCGCCTGGCTGCGGGTTACCGCCCAGGCGGCTGCCGCGAAGGAACCTGCCAAGACCGGAGCGGCGTCATGAACGCGCCGCGTCCCCCGCAGCGCGACGAGAACCCTGCCGGCATCGACCTGCCGCTGGAGCCGTTGCCCGGCCATACCTCGCGCGGTCGGCTGGAACGCGTGCTGCGCCGCGGCGAGTTCGCGGTGACGACGGAACTGAACCCGCCCGACAGCGCCGACCCCGAGGACGTCTACAACCGCGCGAAGATTTTCGACGGCTGGGTCGACGCCATCAATGCCGTCGATGCCTCCGGCGCCAACTGTCATATGTCGTCTGTCGGCATTTGCGCGCTTTTGACCCGCATGGGCTATGCGCCGATCATGCAGATCGCCTGCCGCGACAAGAACCGCATCGCCATCCAGGGCGACGTGCTGGGCGGCGCTGCGATGGGCGTCGCCAACATGCTGTGCCTCACCGGCGACGGCGTGCAGGCCGGCGACCAGCCTGGCGCCAAGCCGGTCTTCGACCTCGATTCCATGTCGCTGCTCGAAACCATCCGCATCATGCGCGACAACGGCAAGTTCCTGTCAGGGCGAAAGCTGACGACACCGCCGCAGCTCTTCCTCGGCGCCGCGGTCAATCCTTTCGCTCCGCCCTTCGATTTTCGGCCGATCCATCTCGGCAAGAAGATCGCGGCTGGCGCCCAATTCATCCAGACGCAATATTGCTTCGACGTGCCGATGTTCCGCACTTTCATGCAGCGCGCTCGCGATCTCGGCCATACCGAAAAGGTTTTTATTTTGTGCGGTGTCGGGCCGCTCGCTTCCGCCAAGACGGCCAAGTGGATACGTTCCAACGTGCCGGGCATCCACATCCCCGACGCAATCGTCAAAAGACTGGAAGGCGCCCAGGATCAGAAGGCCGAAGGCAAGCGCCTTTGCATCGACATCATCAACGAGGTGAAAGAGATACCCGGTATTTCCGGCATCCATGTGATGGCCTATCGCCAGGAGGAATACGTCGCCGAAATCGTCGATGAATTCGGGCGTCCTGAAAGGCCGCCAGCCGTGGAAGCGCGAGACGCGTCGTGACGACCAGCTCGTCGCCGACCGGCTCGACCATCTGCTGCATGACAACGTGACCGAAACCCAGGTCGACATGGTGAAGACCGCGCATTGATGGCGGCTCGCCGCCGCTTGATCGAAACCAGAAACGATATAAAGAAGTCTTTATATCTTACGGAGAGCTTCATGACCCGCACGATCGTCGCCTCGGCGACCAGAGAAATTATCATCGGCTTCGACCAGCCCTTCTGCGTGATCGGCGAACGCATCAACCCGACCGGCCGCAAGAAACTGGCCGCCGAGATGGTCGCCGGCAACTTCGAGACGGTGATCAAGGATGCGCTGGAGCAGGCTGCCTGCGGCGCAACCATGCTCGACGTCAATGCCGGCGTTACCGCCGTCGACCCGAACGCCACGGAGCCGGCGTTGCTCGTGCAGACGCTGGAGATCGTCCAGAACCTCGTCGACCTGCCGCTCTCCATCGACAGCTCGGTTACGGCCGCGATCGAAGCGGCGCTGAAGATCGCCAAGGGCCGTCCGCTGGTCAACTCCGTCACCGGCGAGGAAGAAAAACTCGAAGCCATCCTGCCGCTGATCAAGAAGTACAACGTCCCGGTGGTCGCGATCTCCAACGACGAGACCGGCATCTCGATGGACCCGGACGTCCGTTTCGCGGTGGCCAAGAAGATCGTCGAGCGCTGCGCCGACTTCGGCATTCCGGCGCATGATGTCGTCGTCGATCCGCTGGTCATGCCGATCGGCGCGCTGGGCGACGCCGGCCGCCAGGTGTTTGCGCTGCTGCGCCGGCTGCGCGAGGAGTTGAAGGTCAACACCACCTGCGGCCTTTCCAACATCTCCTTCGGCCTGCCGCACCGCCACGGCATCAACGCCGCCTTCATTCCGATGGTGATCGGCGCCGGCATGACCTCGGCGATCATGAATCCGGTGCGGCCGCAGGAAATGGAGGCCGTTCGCGGCGCCAACGTGCTCAACGGCACCGACGCGAACTGCACGACCTGGATCAAGACCTACAAGGACTACAAGCCGGCTGAAGGCGGCCATGCTGTCGCTGCGCGCCTGTCGCGGTCAACGCGCCGGGCGAAGGCGCCGCCAACGGCGGCCGCCGGCGCGGCGGCCGCGAAGCGCGGATGGCGAGGGGATAGTTGGGGGCGCTCAATTGAACCCGCCCCGCCAACATCACCGACCCGCTCGTCCTGTTCATGCCGTCGGGCAAGCGCGGGCGGTTTCCGGTCGGCACGCCGGTGCTCGATGCCGCGCGTTCGCTCGGCGTCTATGTCGAGAGCGTCTGCGGCGGGCGCGCCACCTGCGGGCGCTGCCAGATCGAGGTGCAGGAAGGCAATTTCGCCAAGCACAAGATCGTCTCGTCCAACGACCACATCTCGCCGAAGGGCCCGAAGGAGGAGCGCTACGAGCGCGTGCGCGGCCTGCCCGACGGCCGCCGCCTCTCCTGCTCGGCGACGATCCAGGGCGACCTCGTCATCGACGTGCCGCAGGACACGGTCATCAACGCGCAGGTCGTGCGCAAGGCGGCGAGCGACCGCGTCATCGAGCGCAACTGCGGCCGTCCAGCTCTGCTATGTCGAGGTCGAGCGAGCCCGACATGCACAAGCCGCTCGGCGACCTCGACCGCCTGAAGGCGGTGCTCTCGAGAAGGACTGGGGCTGGAAGGACCTGCGCGTCGCCCCGCACGTCATCCCGCAGGTGCAGGGCATCCTGCGCAAGGGCGAATTGGGCCGTCACCGCGGCGATCCACAGCGACATGGATTCGCTCGCGCCCCTTCATCATCGGCGCTCTGTCCCGGGCTGAAGAACGAAGCCTACGGCATCGCCTGCGACATCGGCTCGACGACCATCGCCATGCATCTGGTCTCGCTGCTGTCGGGCCGCATCGCCGCCTCCGTCGGGCACGTCGAACCCGCAGATCCGCTTCGGCGAGGATCTGATGAGCCGCGTCTCCTACGTGATGATGAACCCGGACGGCCGCGAGGCGATGACCAAGGCCGTGCGCGAGGCCGTCAACACGCTGATCGGCAAGGTCTGCGAGGAAGGCAGCGTCGACCGCCACGACATCTTCGACTGCGTCTTCGTCGGCAACCCGATCATGCACCATCTGTTCCTCGGCATCGACCCGACCGAACTTGGCCAGGCGCCGTTCGCGCTCGCCGTTTCGGGCGCGCTGCAATTCTGGGCGCACGAGATCGGCATCGACGTCAACCGCGGCGCGCGCTCTACACGCTGCCCTGCATCGCCGGCCATGTCGGCGCCGATGCCGCCGGCGCGACGCTGTCGGAAGGCCCGTACCGGCAGGACAAGATGATGCTGCTGGTCGACGTCGGCACCAATGCCGAGATCATGCTGGGCAACAGCGAGCGGGTCGTCGCCGCCTCCTCGCCGACCGGCCCGGCCTTCGAAGGCGCGGAGATTTCGTCCGGCCAGCGCGCCGCGCCCGGCGCCATCGAGCGCGTGCGCATCGATCCCGAGACGCTGGAGCCGAAATACCGCGTCATCGGCGTCGACAAATGGTCGGACGAGGAAGGTTTCGAGGAGAGCTTCGCGGACGACCGGCGTCACCGGCATCTGCGGCTCGGCCATCATCGAGGTCGTCGCCGAGATGTATCTCTCCGGCATCATTTCCGAGGACGGCGTCGTCGACGGCGCGCTGGCCGCGCGCTCGCCGCGCATCATCCAGAACGGCCGCACCTTCTCCTATCTGCTGCGCGAAGGGCGCAAGGCGAGCCGCGCATCACGGTCACCCAGAACGACATCCGCGCCATCCAGCTCGCCAAGGCCGCACTTTATGCCGGCGTCAAGCTTCTGATGGAAAAGCAGGGCGTCGAGACGGTCGACACGATCCGCTTCGCCGGCGCCTTCGGCTCCTTCATCGATCCGAAATACGCCATGGTGCTGGGGCTGATCCCCGATTGCGACCTCGCCGAGGTCAAGGCGGTCGGCAATGCCGCCGGCACCGGCGCGCTGATGGCGCTGCTCAACCGCGACCACCGCCGCGAGATCGAGCAGACGGTCGCCCGCATCGAAAAGATCGAGACGGCGCTCGAGCCGAATTTCCAGCAGCTCTTCATCAACGCCATGGCGATGCCCAACAAGGTCGATCCGTTCCCGAAGCTTTCGGCTGCCGTGAAGCTGCCGCCGCGAAAGACGGTAGGCGAGGACGGAATTGCCGGCGACGCGACGCCGCGCCGGCGATCACGCGAGGAACGGGCCGCAAGGCGCAGTCGGGACTGACGTCGGCCGCTCCGACCCGATTGCTAGGGTGCGACATGGGCAAACTCCGGGAAATCGTGTTCGATTGCGAAAAGCCTTCCGCACTCGCCCGCTTCTGGGCGGAAGTGCTCGACGGCTACCGGGTTCGGCCCTACGATGACGCCGAGATCGCTCGCCTCGCGGCGCTTGGCTTCACGCCGGAAACCGATCCGACAGTGATGGTCGACGGCCCGGGTCCGAGCCTCTGTTTTCAGAGTGTTCCGCGACGCAGATACGACAACAACCGCGTCCATCTCGATATCGCGGTGTCAGACCCGGCGCGGGAAATCGAAAGGCATCGCACGCTCGGTGCCTCGGTGTGGCGAGAGGCGGAGAGTTACACCGTGATGCAGGATCCCGAGGGCAACCAGTATTGCATTGTAGGGTACGACTAAACGACGTTCCCGCGTCTCGCCCGCGCGGCTGGGGTACAAAAATGGACGAGGGCACACCGCCGCCGGGATTGACTTCCGGTAGCCGGTTCACATTTTCTGATCTGGGAGGCAAACAGCAGCCGGCCGTTGCGCCGCGAAGTAGCCTCGCATGCCAAGCATCAAAAGCCGCCTCATCGCCCTTTTTCTCAAGCATAGCCGCAAGAAGGCATTCACCAGCGCTGATGAATTGAACCGCTGGATCGCGGCGGCACGTCAGACGCAGAATCATCGCCCCCCGGCGCAACTTTTTTCCCGTCTCGACATCGTTGAAAACCGGACCGCCGACTTTCCGGTCTTTCGCGTTCGACCGAAGGGCGGCGTAGGCGACATGCGCGTCCTTTACCTTCATGGCGGGGCCTATGTTTTCGAGATAACCAGCTACCACTGGCATCTGGTCGCTGAGATGGCGGAACGGCTCGGCGCCGAAATCGTCGTTCCGATCTATCCGATCGCGCCGGAGCATGATTTCCACGACATGTTCGGCATGGTGCTGGAGGTCTACCGCGAACTTCTCGGCCAGGCACCTGCGGAAGACATCGTCTTCATGGGCGATTCAGCCGGCGGCAACATGGCCGTGGTGCTGACTATGTTGGCCACGGGGGGTGGGCTGCCCTCGCCCGCCCGGCATGTGCTGATCTCGCCCGGCCTCGACATGTCGCTTGCCAATCCAGCAGTCTTCGAGGCGGAAAAGCAGGACCCTTGGCTGGCAATTCCCGGTGGCCTGGAGGCGATCCGCCTCTATGGCGCAGGCATCGACCGCGCCGACTGGCGCATCAGTCCGATCTACGGCGATCTTTCAGTTCTTTCCGAGATGCTGATCCTCACCGGCGTCACGCGACCTGCTGACGCCGGACAATATCCGTTTCGCCGAGAAGCGCGTGCGAGCGGCGTCGATGTCGAACTCGTCGTCGAGGACGGCATGTTCCATGTCTGGCCACTGATCGACATGCCAGAAGCTCGTCAGGGCTCGGGACAGGATCGTGGCGTTCCTGAATGCGAAGAAACCGACGGATCATCGTGTACCGCCAGCTTCGAATGCAGTATCCGACATGCGCTCGTCCTAATTGGAACTCGCCGGTTCCCTGAACACCTCGAAGGCGGCAGCAAAGGAATCTCTCGCGCCTCTCACGCCAGTGTTACCGGCGTGAGAGTTCCGGAGCGCTGCCTGCGTGAAACAGCTCACAGTCAAACGACTGCCGTTTGGATACCGAGGGCCTGTTCGCGCCATTAGCGCGGATCGGATAACCGGTCGCTGCCCCCTCGACCCTAATGAAGAAGGCTCATCAGGAGGCCCTCAAAATGACTATACTGGACGACATCGCCCGGTTCGGCGCGGCGTTGCGAAAGGCCCGCCGCTATCGTCAGACACTGCGCGAGATAAACGCACTGCCGCCGGAAATCCAGAAGGACATCGGCTGGCCGGCCCGCCGCGATGCGCAAGGCGGCAATCACTTCCAGTCGGCTTACTGGAAATCGCTGCGCTGAAACCTTCCTCCTGGCGCGTCCGGAGTGCGGCAGGTCAGAACCTGCCCGTTTCCTTGAACACCTCGAAGGCGGCGCGGATATGGTCGGCGGCGGCCTTTACCGGCGGGCTGGCGTCCGGCGCCACCATCATCGCCAGGCTGTAGTTGCCGATGTCGGGCATGCCGTCCTTGGAGCCGAGTTCCACCATGTCGCTGCCGATGAAGGATTTCGGCAGCGGCGCGACGGCCAGATCGGCCATGATCGCCGAACGCTGGCCCGGCGGTGTGGGCGCTCATATAGGCGACGCGGAAATTGCGTCCTTCCCGCCCGAGCGCCTCGAGCGCGCCGGCCCGCCAGGCGCACCCTTCCTCCCACACCGAAACCGGCAGCGGCTCGCGCAGATGCGCGCAGCCGCCCTTTGCGCCGGCCCAGACGATCGGCTCGGTCAACAGCACCTCGGCGCCCGCCATGCTCGACTTGAAGGAATTGGTCAGCAGCGTGATGTCGAGCGTACGGTCGTCCATGCGGCGGCGCAGATTGCTGCTCTGGTCGATGACGACGTCGACGGCGATCGAAGGATGCGACTGCGCGAAGCGCTTCAGCACATGCGGCAGCACGCGCTCGCCGTAGTCGTCCGGCGAACCCAGCCGCACGACGCCGGTGATGTCCGGGATGATGAATTTCGAAACCGCTTCGCGGTTGATCGGCAAGCATGCGCCGGGCATAGCCGAGCAGCATCTCGCCGTCGGTGGTCAGCGTCACCGAGCGCGCATCGCGCGCGAACACCGAGCGGCCAAGAATGTCTTCCAGCTTCTTGATCTGCATGGAGACCGCCGACGGCGTGCGGAACACGGCGTTGGCCGCGGTGGTGAAGCTGCCGGTCTCGGCGATCGCCACGAAGGTGCGCAGCACATCGAGATCGAGCAGCGGCAAGCGGGTGATTGAGTGGTGCGGTCATCGGCTCTGCTCTTCAATTTTTCTGAACAAGACGATCACTTCATTTCGTTTGATTGAACATCAATCCGGCGCGATAGTCAACATGCGGATTGGGAAATCGACCCGTCCGCAACACCGAGAGGAGAAGCGAAAATGTCAGTCTATTCGAGCATTGAGCACCATCTGCTGCCGATTGGCGTTCAGCCCGTCGAACGAGGCCCGCACCCGCCGCATCGTCGAGCTCGCCTGCCGGTCGGAAATCCAGAAGGATATCGGCTGGCCGGACGCCTCGAAGCCGCATCCGACCGCCGCTCGCGACCGGGTCCGGGCCATGAGCAATGAGCGCCGTGATGGCCACGATCGAGCCTGCGCCGCAGGATTGCCTCGTCCTGCGGTGCAGCATCGCTCCGATCAACCTGCAGCCATGCGCTGCACGCATGCCGCACATGAAACAGGCGCATAGCGCCTTAAAATTCGGCTTAATGCCTTGTAAATAAACAGTAATTTCAGCCGATTCGCGATCAAAAGCGTCGTTTTTCGATGTCGCTTTTCATATCAAGCGCTTCGCTTTTCCCGCTTTGTGTGCAGCCGCACAATCACTATATCAGCGTCATCAAACGAGCTGCCCCACTCCTTCAAGCGAAGGCACCCCGTGTAACCCTAACTGCATGGAGACGTGTCATGAAACTTTTTTCCCGCTTTTTCGGCCGCCGCGAATCGAACCTGACCACCGCTCTTGAGCGCCAGCGCCTCGCCAAAACCATGCCCGGCCAGACGGCGCCATGGCCGGCGCGCGTCTCGGCTTCCTCGTCAACTGATAGCCGCTACGCAGGCCGGTCCTGCCGGCCGCGGATTCGAACGCCGCGTCCGGGCAATGCCCGGCGCGGCGTTTTTGTTGTGCCGCGTGCCGATGCCGCGGCTCGCCGGTCGGACAGTCCGGTGCAGCAACTGCGATGTCGCAAATATTGATGTCGCCTTCGCCCAGCACCCATTGACAGCAAACGATTTTTCCTGATGACGCTTTGCTGATCGCGACATTCTGTTCGCGACATTGCCGTTGCGTGAGGCTCCCGTGAACATCATCAAACATCCGATCAAGCGATCGCTTGTTTTCTTCCTTGTTCCCGATTTCACCATGGTCGCTTTCGCGACGGCGCTCGATCCGCTGCGGATCGCCAACCGCATGCTCGGCTACGAGGCCTATAAATGGCGGCTCGCCAGCCTCGACGGCAAGCCGGTGCAGGCCTCGAACGGCGTCGAATGCGCGGTGAACACCTCGCTCGAGGACGAACGCAAGAAGATGTCCGGCTCCGACCGGCCGTCGATGGTGGTCGTCTGCAGCGGCATCAATGTCGAGACCTACCACAACAAGTCGACCTTCGCCTGGCTGCGCGAGGAATATAATCGCGGCGTCGCCATCGGCGGCCTGTGCACCGGCGCCTATGTGCTTGCCTCGGCCGGGCTGCTCTCCAACAAGCGCTGCGCCATCCACTGGGAAAACCTGCCGGGCTTTTCCGAAGCCTTCCCCAAGGCCAACGTCTTCGCCGATCTCTTCGAGGTCGACCAGAACATCTACACCTGCGCCGGCGGCACCGCCGCGCTCGACATGATGCTGAAGCTGATCGGCGACGATTTCGACGAGAATCTCGTCAACCGCGTCTGCGAGCAGGTGCTGACCGACCGCGTGCGCAGCCCGACCGACCGCCAGCGGCTGCCGCTGCAGGGCCCGGCTCGGCGTGCAGAACGCCAAGGTGCTGACCATCATCGAACTGATGGAAGGCAACCTCTCCGAGCCGCTGTCGCTGATCGAGATCGCCGACGAGGTCGGCCTGTCGCGCCGCCAGATCGAGCGCCTGTTCCGCACCGAGATGGGGCGGTCGCCGGCGCGCTACTATCTGGAAATCCGGCTCGACCGCGCCCGGCACCTGCTCATCCAGTCGTCGATGCCGGTGGTGGAGGTCGCCGTTGCCTGCGGCTTCGTCTCGGCGTCGCATTTCTCGAAATGCTACCGCGAACTCTATGCCCGCTCGCCGCAGCAGGAACGCGTCGACCGCAAGCAGCTTCTGGCGGCATAGGTTCATCGACACGTGTATATTTTGCCAACGCTGCGACCATCGTTCCCGTGGTAACGGGCGCGGTCAGTTGACTGGAGTCTGATGTGATCCGACGGTCGCACCGGCCGACCTGACGACGGGAGGCCGGCACATGATCGCCAATACACATCCCAAATCGGCGTTGCGCGAATTCATCGCCAGCGAAAGCGCTGGCGGCATCGTGCTGATGATTGCGGCCGCTCTCGCCCTCATCGTCGCCAATTCGCCTCTGGCGCCATCCTATTTCGCCGCCTTGTCTGCCTATCTCGGGCCTTTGAACGTGGCGCACTGGATCAACGACGGCCTGATGGCGGTCTTCTTCCTGCTCGTCGGACTGGAGATCAAGCGCGAGTTCCTCGACGGCCAGTTGTCGACCTGGCCGCGCCGCGTCCTGCCAGGCATCGCTGCGGCCGGCGGCATGGCGGCCCCTGCGCTGATCTTCGTCGCGCTGAACGGCGAAAGTCCGGAAACGTTGCGCGGCTGGGCCATCCCCACCGCCACCGACATCGCCTTCGCGCTCGGCGTCCTGTCGCTGCTCGGCAACCGCGTCCCGGCTTCGCTGAAGGTTTTCCTGACGCGCTCGCCATCATCGACGACCTCGGCGCCGTCATCATCATCGCACTGTTCTACACGTCCGGCCTGTCGCTCGATATGGCTGGCGGCCGCAGCCATCATTCTTGCCGTCCTTGTCGCCTTGAACCGTTTCGGCGTGATGCGCCTGGCCCCCTACCTCATCTCGGCGCTCATCCTCTGGGTGGTGGTGCTGAAATCCGGCGTCCATGCCACGCTGGCCGGCGTGGCGCTGGCGCTGACCATCCCGCTCGGCCTCACGCCGGGCGCGCCGGACCATCCGGGGATTCGCCGCTGCACACGCTGGAGCACACGCTGCACAAACCTGTGGCGTTTTTCGTCATCCCGGTCTTCGGCTTCGCCAATGCCGGCGTGGCGCTTGGCGGCCTCTCGGCGGCCACCCTGCTGCAGCCCCTGACGCTCGGCATCACCCTTGGCCTCGTCGCCGGCAAGCTGGTCGGCGTATTCGGCACGGCCTGGCTTGCCGTTCGGCTGGGTCTTGCCGACATGCCGGCCAATGCATCGATCCGTCACCTGCTCGGCGTCGCGCTGCTCTGCGGCATCGGCTTCACGATGAGCCTGTTCATCGGGCTACTGGCATTTCCCATCGAACCTGCCATGCAGGGCGCGCTGAAGGTCGGCATCCTCAGCGGGTCGTTGATATCGGGCCTGCTCGGCGCCGCGGTCCTGCTGTTGTCACCGCCGCCGGGAGGTCCGGATTTGCACTAAACGCTCCGCGACCCCTGGCCGCGCCTGGCCTCAATAGTCGTCGTCGTAGCTGTCGCAAAAACACTCCGCCGACGACATGCTGTCGTTCCAGCCGTCGCCGAGGTTGCGGGCGCGGCGATGGATTTCGGCGGAATCGCCCTGCATGCGGGTATGCTCATAAATGACCAGCGTACAGCCACGTGCCACGCGCGCCGACGACGCGCGGTCATTCCAGAACTGGCCGGCGCGGAAACTGACCGCATCGTCCGGCCCCATCGCCAGAGACTTCGCCCCCAAAATCGGCATGTTCGAAAAGCGTGCAGGCGGCGCCGCGATAATACTGCGCGTCGGCGGCTACCGATCGTCAGTGCCGATGCCAGCGCGGCAAAAGTCGCGATTTTCTTCATGTCGATCATTCCTCGTCAGCGTTGCGCGCCACAAGACACCTGCCACCCGTGCCGTGGGCGAATTTGGCATCAAGCGAGGAAATAGCACAATCTCGAAAGACGGAAATACCAAGGCACACACCGGAATAGCGCGGCGAGAAGCGGCGACCCGGCGGCCGCTCCGGAGCATGGCCCGAAAATTGGAACCCGGTTTTCGGAAAAGATCATGCGTCAAACAAAGAACTGGAGCGGGAGGGCAATTCGAAGAAAAGCCATAGTGCTTTAGCTAGCGGTCGTCCCACATCCAGGAACGGTCCTGCCACAATTTCTCGCCGATCAGGCAGTCGTAGGCAGGTGCTGCTTGCGCTCTGATCACCGGCGGATGCCGCATCTCTTCCTCCGCCCACTGCCGCGACGAGGGACCGGCAAGTTCCAGCACGAGCTTGCGCCTTATCGCTTCGGGAAACTGCGACCAATCATTGACCGGCACCATGAAGGCGCCCGGCCCGCCGATAACGCAGTCCGTATAATATTTGTCGAGATCGTCGACATCGTAAGCGCTCGACAGCCCGCCATTGGTCATCAGCGGCAGCCCGTTGATGGTGATGCCCTGCCGCACCACTTCGTTGCGGACGGCATCGACCGGCGGCCCCTGATTGTTCGGTCCATCGCCTGAAACGTCGATGACCCGTTTCGTGCCGCGAAACTGGCTCTCGGCGAAAAGATCGGCGCCGAACTCCAGCGCACTTGAGATCGAGGTGCGCCGCGCACTGTTGGGCGGAAGCGCCGAAAGCTGCTTCGCGACCCGCTCGGCATCCGCTCGCGAAGCAATCGTCGTCCATGGCACGATGATGTGATGCGACGTGCTGCCCGCCCATTCGAAGTACGTGACGGCGATCTTGCCGTGCACGCCCTCGGCGATCGCATCGAGGACCTTCTCATGGGTAAGCGCAGCAGCATAGCCCCGGCGCTGGATTTCCAGTTCGTCGGGCGACATCGACAGCGACACGTCGACGGCAAGCACCAGTTCGATATCGACCGGCTCGACGGCAAAACTTTGCGGAGTGCCAAAGGTAGTCAGCGCCAGAGCGGCGCTCGCTACGAAAGCATGTCCGGTGCAGAACCGACTAGACATGCCGTCAGGTTAAGCAAAAACCATCACTTGAAAAGCAACCGGCTGGAAAAACCGTGGCCTCTCCCTTCACGATTTCGCGAGTTTGCAAAAAATGCAGTTTATTCTGCAGCGCTCAGCGCATTGTTTTTCAGGATCAGCCGACCTGCTTGGCCGTCGCGGTGAACATCAACTCCGCGGTTTGAGATTTTCCGGGTCGTAGAGCGGCTTGTAGCCTATCGCCGCCACTTCAACCGGGTAGGTCTCCCCGAAATATTCGACAGCGAGCTTGCGGCCCTCCTGGCAGTAAGCCCACGGAAGGTAGGCGAGCGCGATGTTCTTGCCGATGGTCGGGCCATAGGCGACCGAGGTGGTGAAGGACCGGCGGCCGAGCTCATCGACGAGCGTGGCGCCCGTTTCCGGATCCATCACCGGCATCGTGCCCACCGGATAGCGCGCAACGCCTTTCGAATCGACATTATCCGTCATGACGAGCGTGCACAGCTTGGCCGGCTGATGCTCGCGGGCGCGGTACTCCTCATGTTTCGCCTTGCCGCGAAAGTCGGCCTCCTTGACCTTCGGGCGGGCAAGATCGGCCTCGAGGAGATTGTACTCGGTCAACAGGTCCGCATTCTGCAGGCGCAGGCTCTTCTCCATGCGGCGGCTGTTGGCATAGGTCTCGACGCCGAAGGCCATGACGCCGGTCGACCGCAACGCGTCCCAGACAGCCAGGCCATCCTCATAGCGCATGTGCAGTTCCCAGCCCTGCTCGCCGACATAGGAGATGCGGAAAGCGGTGACGTCCTTGCCGGCGATCTTCACCGGCTTGATCGCGGCGAAGGGAAAATTTTCGGGTGACAGCCCGGCCGGATCTTCCACTACCTTCTGCAATGTTGCGCGCGCGTTCGGCCCCCAGATGCCGACGGTGACGTATTTCTCGCTCACATCGGTGACGGTGACGTCGAAACCTTTGTCTTCCGCCACCCGTCGCATGTAGTGGAAGTCGCGCGGGCCGGCATCAGCGCCGTCGACGACGCGGCAGCGGTCGGCCATGCGGATCACGGTCAGGTCGGCGCGCACCATGCCCTCGTCGTCGAGGAAGTGGGTGTAGATGCCCTTGCCGATATTGGCGTCGCCGCCGATTTTTGCCGCGCACAGCCACTCCATCAGCGCGACATGATCCGGGCCTTCGACGTCGATACATGGCGAAATGCGACAGGTTCACGATGCCGCAATCCTCGCTCATGGCGAGATGCTCGGCGTTGGAGACGCGCCAGAAATGGCGGTTGTCCCACTCGTTCTCGCGAACCGGCACGCGGTTGCCGTATTTCTCAAGGAGGTGCTCGTTGGCGGCGTAGCCATGGGCGCGCTCCCAGCCGCCGAGCTCCATGAAATAGCCGCCGAGTTCCTTCTCGCGCTCCTAGAAGGGCGAGCGGCGCACATTGCGGCCCTTGGAGAACGGTTCGCGCGGATGGACCGCCGGATTGTAGACCTTCTGCGCCGTTTCCGTGCAGCGGTCGTGGATGAACTGCTCCTCGCGTCTGGTGCGGATAGAAGCGCGCATAGTCGATCTGGTGATGGTCGATCGCGGTGCGCCCGTCCGTCATCCAGTCGGCGATGAGCTTGCCCATGCCGGGGCCGTCCTTCACCCAGATGGCGACGGCATACCAAAGCCCCCTCACCTTCTGGCTCTCGCCCATGGAGGGGCCGCCGTCGGCCGTAACCTGCAGCAGTCCGTTGAAGGAATGGCTCTCGTTGTAGCCAAGCTCGCCGAGGATCGGCGTCAATTCCATGGCGCGTTCGAGCGGCGCCATGATCTGCTCCATGTCGAGGTCGCGCTGCGAGGGTGAAAGCCGGGACTCGTGCTTTTCCAGCAGGTCGCGCGGATGGCAAAGGCGCGGATTGGTTTCCTCGTAATAGCCCCACTCGATCTGCCCGCCTTCGGCGGTCTTCGGGTCGCCGGTGTCGCGCATATAGGCCGAGTTGCCCTGGTCGCGCAGCAGCGGCCAGCCGATCTCCTTGCCGGTGCCGGCGAACTCGGTGTACGGCCCGAAGAAGGTCAGCGGATGGTCGATCGGCATGACCGGCAGGTCCTCGCCCGCCATTTCCGCGATCAGCCGGCCCCAGATGCCGGCGCAGACCACCACATAGTCGGCTTCGATGGTGCCGCGGTCGGTCACCACGCCCTTGATGCGGCCGTTCTCGATGACGAGCGACCTGGCCGGCGTGTTCGCGAAGGCCTTGAGCTTGCCCGAGGCCTCCGCCTGGTCGACCAGCTTGCCCGCGACCGTCTGCGAACGCGGAATGACGAGGCCGGCATCGGGATCCCACAGGCCGCCCTGCACCATCTCCTCTTCGATCAGCGGGAATTTCTCCTTGATCTCGGCGGGATCGATCAGGCGCGCGCGCGTCCCGAATGCCTTTGGCCGAGGCGATCTTGCGCTTGATCTCCTCCATGCGGTCGTCGTCGCCGACGCGGGCGACCTCAAGGCCGCCGATGCGGGCGTAGTGGCCCATCTTCTCGTAGAAATCGATGGAATAGAGCGTCGTCCAGCAGGACAGGAAGTCATGGCTGGTCGTGTAGCAGAAGTCGGAGGCGTGCGCCGTCGAGCCGATGTCGGTCGGGATGCCGGACTTGTCGATGCCGACGATATCGTCCCATCCGCGCTCGATCAGGTGATGGGCGACCGATGCGCCCACGATGCCGCCCAGCCCGATGATGACGACTTTCGCCTTTGCCGGAAACTCTGCCATTGCCCGCGACTCCGAAATGATTTTGCGGGCAGACTATAGGGCGGCGCGGCGCGATTGCAGCCTGTTTGCGACATTGCCAAAAGGCCGCGCGACTCGCCACTTGCGGAGCAACGCCGGCGATGGCCGCATCGGGAAAGCCGATTTTCTACGACGTCTCTCTACCCCCGCACGCCGTCGAAGCGCGGCTTCCAGATCGTCGACCAGCAGCACCGCCATGCCGGCGATGAACACGAGGTAGAAGCGATCGTCGGGCAGCGGGAAGCTGGCGAATTTGCCGAGCGCGCCGATCGCCAGGGCAAACAGCAGCCCGTTCTGGCGCGTGGTCGATGAGCTTGCCGAAACGGTTAAGCAGCGCCCAGCCCGCCAGGAACAGCGCAAGGATCGCTGGCCAGTCGCTTGTGATGCAGCGCCACCACCACCCCGCGCGCATAGCCCTTGGCAAATCGCCAGCAGCGAGAAATCCGGGTGGAAATCGATCATCGAATTCTGGATCTGCGACGCAGGAGAAGTAGAAATGCGCCCACCAGCCGGGATGGTCGGCAAATTTCGAGATCGCGACGCAAGCGACGAAGGATGCCACGAAGGTGGCCAGCAGCGGCAGAACGCGCCAGCCGAAGGCGACCGCCGTGATGAGCAGCGCAAAGATCAGGATGATGTTGTCCGGACGGACGAACACGCTGGCAAAGCAGGAGTGCGCAGGCGAGCAGGTCGCGGCCGCGCAGAAGGCATAGAGCGCCGCCAGCGACACCAGCGCGAGCAGCATGTCGGGCATCGACCGCCGATGTCATGTGCGCATGGTCCGCCAGGATCAGCACCGGCGCCAGCACAAACCCCGCCTGCAAAGCGTTTTCGCGCGCCAGCCAGGCGAGCATCAGCGCGCCGATTAGCAGCGATGGCAATGATCGACAGCAGGATCGCCGCATTGGCGAGGCCGGTGACCGGCTCCATCAACCGCATCAGCCAGATATAGCCGACCTTCACCCGGTACATCGAAAGCTGCGACTGAAAGTCGGCTGGGGTTTTCCCACTGATGCTTGTTGTAGGGGTTCCCATACTGGAGTTCATAAAGTTGCGATCTCGGGCGCACGCTCCGAAATCACCTGCCAGGTCTCGGCATGGAGTTCGGCGGGATCTTGGTAGCGGCTCTCGAGAGCGGTCGCCACATAGGCGACCATGTCCCAGTTGTAGTCAGGCTTGACCAGAGCGTAGAGCGGCAATTGCCGCGCAGGTCAACGCGAAGAAAACTGCACCCGAGCCGGTCGAGCAGCGTGCGATTTTCCGTGGCCTGCGCGATACCGCCTGCCGATGCCGGTGCCCAGCGCCCACACGATGGGCGCGCGTTCGCTCTGTCATCATTGCCTTACCCCTCCCCGACGGCCCCCGCCGTTCACCTCACCTGGCTCTTCACGAAGTCCTTGACGATCGCGACGATGCCGCGGCCAGCAGGCTGTCGAGCGCGTCGACGAACTGGTCGACATGCTCGCGCTGGCAGATCAGCGGCGGCTCCAGCCGGATGACGTTGCGGTTGTATTCGGTGAAGGCGACGAGCACGTCGTAGTCGCGCAGCAGCAGCGCGCCGACGAAGCCGGACAGCGAGCCCTTCAGCTTGTCGTCGAGCATCGCAGACGATCGGCCGCAGCACCATCGGCAGCGTCTGGCTGAAATCGTGGAACTCCAGCCCGACCATGAGGCCCTTGCCGCGCACGTCCTTGATGATCTTCGGATATTTCGCCTGCAGCGCCTGCAGCCGCTCGAGCAGATAGTCGCCGGTTGCCGCCGGCATTGTCGATCAGGCCCTCGTCATAGAGCACGTTGAGCGCCTCGATCGCGGTGACGCAGGCTTCGCCGATGCCGCCGAAGGTCGCCATGCGCGTGGATCATCGCCGTCTTCGGCGTGCCGTAGGCCTTCATGTAGACCTCGCGGCTGGCGATCATCGCGCCGACCGCCGCCTTGCCGCCGCCGAGCGACTTGGCCAGCGCGGTGACGTCCGGCACGACGCCGTAGTGCTCGAAGGCGTAGAAGCGGCCGGTGCGGCCGTAGCCGCACTGCACCTCGTCGGCGACCCAGAGCACGCCGTACTGGTCGCAGAGCGCGCGCAGCTTCTGCCAGTATTCGGCCGGCGCCTGGACGATGCCGCCGCCGCCCTGGATGGTTTCCAGCACGATGACGCCGATCGCCGGGTCGGACCGGAACGCATTCTCGACCGCGTCGATGTCGCCGAACGGCACGCGCACGGTGTTGTCGGTCAGCTTGAACTCGCCGCGGTAGAGCTGGCCGTCGGTGATCGACAGCACGCCCTTGGTCTTGCCGTGGAAGGAATTCTCCGCATAGACGATCTTCGGCCGCTTCGGCCCGGCGGCGCGCTCGGCGACCTTGATCGCCGCTTCCATCGCCTCCGAGCCGGACGAGCCGAGGAACACCATGTCGAGGTCGCCCGGCGAGCAGGCGGCGAGGTTGTGCGCCAGCGCCGCCGCATATTGCGACATGAAGGCGATGGCGATCTCGTGGCGCTTCTCGTCCTGGAACTTCTTGCGCGCCTCGAGGATGCGCGGGTGGTTGTGGCCGAAGGCCAGCGAGCCGAAGCCGCCGAAGAAATCGAGGATCTTGCGGCCGTTCTGGTCGATGTAGTACATGCCCTCGGCGCGCTCGACCTTCACCTTGTGGAAGCCGAGCAGCTTCATGAAATGCAGCTGGCCGGGATTGATATGCGCCTTGAACAGGTCGGTCATCGCGCGCGACGTCGAGCGCCTTGGCATCCTCGACGCGTGATCAGGTCCGGCTTGGCGATCGCCGCCGGAGCGAGGCGCCGGCGCCTTGACGACGGCGCGGGCATCGGCGTGCTTCGGGCTTGGTCATGACGGTCATCTCAGGCTCTCCTATTCGGCCGGAACGTGGGTTGGCGGCCACTGCATGGCCGTCTTTCTTGGCGCGGTATTCCTTGTAGGCGGCGATCAGCATGTCCTCGTCGCGGTACTGCGGCACCCAGCCGAGCTCGCGCTTGGCCTTGGACACGTCGAGCACGCACATCCTCGTCGGCGATCAGGTACTGCTCCGGATCCATGATCGGCATGTTCAGCAGGTCGAGCAGGTCGAGCGTGCGCTTGACCGCCCAGCCCGGCGTCGGGATCAGGATCGACTTCGAGCCGGCATGCTTGATCAGGTCGCCGAGCAGCTTCCTCACCGGCGGCGGGTTGAGCGAGCCGAGATTGTAGGCCTCGTTGGGCACGCCGGCCTTCCAGGCGAGCCGCGCGGCCTCGGCGCAGTCGAACACCGAGATGAACTGGTAGGGGTTCTTGCCCGAGCCGATCATCGGCACCGGCAGGTTCCAGTCGATCAGCTTGAACAGCTTTTCCAGGATGCCGAGCCGGCCGGGGCCGATGATCAGGCGCGGGCGGAACAGCGAGATCTTCATGCCGCGCTTGCGCCATTCGGCGGCAAGCTCCTCGGTCTTCAGCTTCGACCAGCCGTATTCGCCGAGCGGCGCGACCGGATGGTCCTCGGTCATCGGATAGGTGACCGTGTGGCCGTAGATCATGTCGGTGGTGAAATGGACGAGCTTCGGCGCGCCGGCCTTGTCCATCGCCGCGATGATGTTTTCGGTGCCGTGGATAGTTCACCGGCCAGAAGAAATCGTGGCGCTTGGCGCGCACCTGGATCGGCGACAGCATCTTGGCCGACAGGTTGTAGACCATGTCGTCGGCGCTGATGCCGACCTTGGCGACCGAGGCCGGATCGGTCACGTCGCAGCTGCACGAAGCGCGGCGTTGCGGTAGTGCGCCAGATCGCTCTTGACGATGTCGGCGACGACCACCTCCTCGCCGTCGGCGAGCAGCTTCGGGCGCAAGATGGCGGCCGACGAAGCCGTCGCCGCCGAAGATGATGTGTCTCATTGCGTCAAGCTCGCTGGTTTGGACGGGATGTCTGCGATGCTGCGGCCGCCGTTCGTCGTGGCCGCGCCCGCTCTGGGCGATCAGCACGGTGCCGACGCAGATGAAGCCGATGCCGGCGATGCGCCAGGCGTTGAGATCCTCGCGGAAGACGAAATAGGCGAACACCGCCACCGCGACATAGGCGAGGCTGAGGAACGGATAGGCGAAGGACAGCTCGACCTTCGACAGCACATAGAGATGCGACGCCATCGAGATGACGAAGGTCGCAGAGCCCGAGGAACACCCAGGGGCTGAACACGATCTGCAGGAGCTTGACGACGGGATTGACGCCGTCGAAGCGAGATCGGCCCGAGCGACATCATGCCGTGCTTCAGCATCAGCTGCGCGGCGGCATTGGTCATCACCGTGAAGAGTATGAAGGCGATGATATTTCATGTCTTCGTCCACCCCTGACGCGCTTCTAATACAAACCCGGAAAGAATCTGTGAAGCGAATAGATCAATTTGGCAAATTGGATATTTACGATTCGTTAACCAAGAATAGCTCGAATTTTATCATTCCGCCGCCTGCGCTGCATCGGCTCGAGCGACGACAGCCGCGCCGCCGTGCGCAGCCAGAAATCGGACATGAAGGCCGGATCGCGCACCGCCTCGAGCCGCGCCAGTCCGGGAACGAGGCGGCGAAGACCTCGGCGCCCATGCGCGCGTCCTTGTACGGATTGACCGCGCCGCCGGCCTCGATGGTGATCGCGTCGAGTTCGGTCGAGCAGGTCAGCGTCGCTGCGCCGCGGTTCGGGAAAGTCGAGCGTCAGCGTGTAGCCCGGCGCGCGGAAACGACAGCAGTGCCGGGCGAGCGCGATCGCGCCGAAGCGCTTCAGCACGGTGAGGAACGAGCCCTGCCCGGCGTGCGCGCGCCGAAGCGAGCAGCGCCGGGACCGCTGGCGCGCGGCGGCTTCGTCCGGCACCACGCTCTGGTGCTGGAACAGCCCGCTCGGCCCGTAGAGCCGGTTCCAGTCGCGCACGCCGTCGAGCGGAAAGAAGAAGCCCTGATAGCCGGTCTGCACGCGGCGCCGCGCGCCTGCCCTTGCTGCCAGCGATAGGCGGCGTTGAACAGCCTTGAGGAACGGGCGGTTGAGCACGTTGAACGGCGGCTGGAACGGCACCGAAAGACTGCGAACCTGCGCGATGCCGCGCGTGCGAGCGCCGTAGCGCGGCGTGATTGCCGGTGATCAGCAGGCCGCGGCCCGCACCGTTGCCCGCCCGCAAGCTGGTCGATCCAGGCGACGGCATATTCGTTGCCGGCGTCGGCCGCTTCGGCGAGCTCGAAAAATTCGGCGAGGTCGCGGAACGGCGTCACCTTCTCGTCGATGTCGAGCGACGGCACCCGCATCAGCCGGATCGATGCGGACAGGATGATGCCGGTCAGCCCCATGCCGCCGATCGTCGCCGCGAACAGGCGCGGCATTGTCGGTCGGCCGAGCAGTGATGGATGCGGCCGTCGGAGCGCAGCAGCGTAAAGGCTTCGACATGGCAGCCGAACGTGCCGCGGCGGTGATGGTTCTTGCCGTGGACGTCGTTGGCGATGGCGCCGCCGAGCGTCACGAACTGCGTGCCCGGCACGACGGCCGGGAAGAAGCCGTGCGGCGCGGCGTGCGCGATGATGTCGGAAAGCAGCACGCCGGCTTCGGCTTCGATGCACGCCGGTCTCGGCGTCGAAGGCGAGGATGCGGTTCATCGGCCGCATGTCGGCGATGCGCGCCGGTCGTCGTTCTGGCAGGTGTCGCCATAGGAGCGGCCATTGCCGTAGGCGAGCAGCGAGCCGTCGCCGGCGTCGCCGCTCTTCAGCAGCGCGATCGGCCTCGTCGGCGCTGATCGCCCGGCGCGCCGGCGGCGACGGCGCGGCCGAAGCTCTCGATAGCGCTGCGCCATCGCTACATGCCCAGCCGATCACGAGCAGGACGGCGCCGAACGAGCGATCACAGCTGGCTGCGCCAGTCGCGGATGATGAAGACGACCGGGTCGTCATGCATCTCGTCGCGCCGCGCCAGGATCCAGACGCGCATGGTGAGATAGAGCACGATCGGCGCCAGCGGCCACACCAGCCACGGATTGCGTGATAGAGTTCGCGCACCGCGTCGCTGTCGATGTAGAGCGCCAGCACCAGCGCCGACGAGAAGGCCGAGGCCATGCCGGCCTGGGCGACGATCTCCTGATCCTCGGCGCGATAGCCGCGGCCGGCGATGCGCTCGCCGACGGCACGAGCGTCGTCGAGCGCAGCTCGACGTAGCGCTTCACCAGCGCCAGCGACAGGAAGAAGAAGATCGAGAAGGCGAGCAGCCAGAACGAGACGTCGACGCCGGTCGCGGCGGCGCCGGCGAGGATGCGCATCGTGTAGAGGCCGGCGAGCGTCAGCACGTCGAGCAGCAGCATGCGCTTGACCGACAGCGAATAGGCGGTGGTGGCGACCAGATAGGCGGCGAGCACGCCGAGGAACAGCGGCGGCAGGAAGGCGCGCGTGCACGAAGCTGATCGTCAGCAGCACAGCCGACCGACGCCAAGCCGAACGGCATCGACAGCACGCCGCTGGCGAAGGGCCGGTTGCGCTTGGTCGGGTGCCTGCGGTCGAGCGCCAGGTCGAAGAAGTCGTTGACGATGTAGATCGCCGAGGCGGCGGCGCTGAACGAGACGAAGGCCAGCACGCAGGCCGACGAGCATGCCGACGTTGAAATATTCGTGCGACAGCACCATCGGCACGGCGATCAGCGAGTTCTTCAGCCACTGATGGACGCGCAGCATCTTCAGGACGGTCTTGAAGGTCGGCTTCGGCGTCTCGAGCAGTTCGCGAGCCGTGCGCGGCCTGCCAGCGCGCGGCATGGCGGTCGGGCGCGACCACGATCGCCTCGCGCGCGGCATCGAACACCTTGAGGTCGTGCCGGCTGTTGCCGGCATAGTCGAAGCCGCCGTCGCCATAGGCTTCGACCAGCGCGGCGCGCTTGCGTCCGGACGTCAGATTGTGCGGGCCGTCGGTCGCGAGCACCGCGTCGAACAGGCCGAGATGCGCGGCGATCGCCTCGGCGAATTTGCGCGGCGTGCCGGTGGCGAGCATGATCTGGCGGCCGGCGGCGCGCTCGTCGCGCAGCCGCGCGAGCAGCGTCGTCGCGATAGGGCAGGCCGGCAGGGTCGATGTCGATGCGCGCGGCGATCTCCTGCTTCAGCCGCGCCGGGCCGCGACAGCAGCCAGAACGGCACCAGGAACAGGTAGAGCGGGTTCTTCCTGAGCAGCAGGAACAGGCCTTCCCACAAGCAGGTCGGTCGCGATCAGCGTGCCGTCGAGATCGACCGCAAGCGGGATTGCGTTCTTGTCCGACCGCGCGTCCATTTCCGCCTGCCCATGCTGCCCGCCAGCGCCGTTCTGTCGGCGTCTTGATGCGGATATAGCGGGAACACGAGCGATGGATGCGTTAAACGCGGCCGGCTGGCAAACCATCGCGGCGCGGCATTTCAAGCGTCAGCGCTTAACCGGCTGCTTACCGGAAACGATAAAAGGCCGGACAATCTGTCCGGCCTTCCGAATCATGTCGGCTGCGCGGTTACTTGATCTTGGCGACGCCGCCGGAAATCTCGATCGTTTCGGAGCCGGTCAGCGCCTCGCGGTCGCCATTCGGCATGGTCACGAAGCAGCCGGCCGGGCAGAATTCCACCGTCTCGCCGGCAGCCGAGCGCGAGCTCGGTCTTGCTGCCGCCTTCGGTCACGATCAGCGTGCGCGGCTCGGTGTCCAGGTTGACGGCGCTGGCGGCGAATGCCTGCGCCGCCGACGGCAAGCAAGCAGCGGCGATCGCGACGCAGAACTTCAACATTTCGTTATCGGTGTTTCCACCGCCTCTGTTGCCTGGCGAAGGCATCTGCCCTCCTTGCACGCGACCTTATAGGAGAACGAAGCTGAACGGCAACTGAATGCTGCGTTCAGCCTGAGTCGGGATCCGGAGCGTCGGCCTTGTCGGCGCTTCCGCGCGGGCTTTCTCGGCGCGGCCTTCCGGCGCTCGGCCGGCATCTTCGGTGCGATCGGCGGCTGCTTCTCCGGCATAGCGGCGGATCGACCGCGCGCGGCGTCGACGGGATCTCGATGCCGCTCGCGCTCGAAGGCTTCGAGCACGGCGAAGCGGATGTCGTTCTGCACGACGTTGCCGTTCAGGATGTCGGCGAGGAAGACGCGGATCTCGAACTCCAGCGCTGCCGGTCCGAAATTGAGCGAACAGCACGAACGGCTCCGGATTCTTCAGCACCAGCGGGTGGCTCGCGCGCGATCTCGAGCATGACTTCGTGCGGCGCGCTTGGCGTCGGTGCCGTAGGCGACGTTGACCTTGATGTCGACGCGGCCGAGCTTGTTGCGGTGCGTCCAGTTGCCGACCGCGGCGTTGATCAGCTCGGAATTGGGCAGGATCACCGTCTGGCGCTGGAACGTCTCGATCTCGGTGGCGCGCACGCTGATCTTCTTGACCGTGCCCGAAACGTCGCCGGCAACGATCCAGTCGCCGGCCTTGAACGGCCGCTCGGCAAGCAGGATCAGGCCCGAGACGAAGTTGGAGACGACGTTCTGCAGGCCGAAGCCGATGCCGAGCGACAGGCCGCCGGCGATCAGCGCCAGGTTCGAAAGGTCGATGCCGGCCGCCGAGACGCCGATCAGCGCGGCAAGCGCCAGGCCGGCATAGCCGACGACGGTGCGGATCGAATTGCGCACGCCGGCATCGACCCTGCCGCGCGCCATCACCGAGCCGTCGAGCCAGCCCTGGAACCAGCGCGTCATGAAATAGCCGAAGACGAAGACGAGGATGCCGGTGAGGATGCCGATCAGCGAGAAGGACACCGAGCCGATCTTGATCTCGGTCGCGAGCTTGTAGACCCAGGCCTGGATGTCGCCCGGCTGGAACCCCCACAGGAACAGGATCAGCGGCAGGCCGATCACCACGACGAGCAGGTTGATGGCGATGCTGACCACCAGGCCGAGCTGGTCGAGCGTCGTCTCGTCGAGGCTGAAGCCGCCTGCCAGCCGCCGGCCGAGCGCGGTGTGCGCGAAGGCGCCCTCCTCGGCGACCGCCCGCGCCGACAGGAAGCCGATATACATCGTCGCCAGGACCGCGCCGGTGATGACGATCTGCGCCGACAGGAAGCGGGCGAAGCCGATATAGCCGAGCAGCGCGGCGACGATGGTCACCCCGCCGAGCAGGAAACAGACGTGAAGCGCAGCAGCGGATGCCAGCGCTGCGGCCGGCCGTCTTCGTCGCGTGAACGGCCTGACCAGGCCGATCAGGATCACCAGAATGCCGGTCAGCACCGTGGCGACAGGCTCTCGCCGACGGTCAGCGACAGCGGCGAGCCCAGCACCTGGTAGACGGTGCTCAGGAAGACGTCGATGCCGGTGAAGATGGCCGTCGCCGAAACCAGCCAGAGCAGCAGCCTGCGCCGCCCGCGTCTCGACGGCGATCAGCCGCCAGTTGGGCAGGCGCGGCGACAGCACCGCGCTGGCGAGCCGGTGGACGAAGAAGACGATGCCGATGACGATGAACAGCGCCGTCATCATCTTGCCGATGTCGCCGCGCAGCACGCTGAAATAGTCGTAGAGAAAGTAGGTCGTGGCGAGGAAGACGCCGACCGCCAGCGGTCGGCAGCAGCGTCGACCAGAACGCCACCGACAGCCGGCTGAGATAGGACGGCATTCTCGATCGCCGGGTCGGCTTCGAACAGCCGGCCGAACAGCCGCCGCCCGCCGATCAGCAGGACCGCCGCCGCGAGCAGCGCGAAGAAGGTGGCGGCAGAGCAGCGAGCTGCAGCTTGAACTGGACGACGAAGCGCAGCCAGGACGCCGACCGTCCGGCAGAGCTTCGGTCGCCTTCGGCGTGGAAGGCGTCGGCAACCTCGCCGGCCAGCGCGTAGTTGATGTCGTAGCGCTTGGTGAGCAGGCTGCGCGAACAGCTCGCGGCGCATGCTCGGCGATCTGGTCGATCAGGCCGTTGATGCGGACCGACAGGTTTTCGGCGACGCCGAGCACGGCGTTGATCTCGGCCTTTTCGGCGGTCAGCGCCTGCCGTTCGGTCGCGACGATCTCGGGCTCGGGCGGCTGGCCTTCGGCCGGCGCCGGCCCGAGCTGCTCGAGCCTGCGCGTTGATTTCGGCGAGCCGCGGCCGGAACGCGAGGCCGCTGCTGCAGGAGCTCGCGCCCGATCTCCTCGAGCTGCAGCCGGATGTCGACGAGCTCGGCGTCGTCCTCGGCCTTGGCCGCGATCTGCTTTTCGAGCTCGTCGGTCTTCTGCTGTCAGCTCGTCGATGATCTGCCTGCTGCTCGGCGACAATCCGCTGCCCGCCGGCCGAGCGACTGCGCCATCGGCGCCGAACGGCATACGCCGCCGCGATCAGCAGCAGCGAAGCAGTGACGGCGAAGCGCCGGAGATACGGCTGAAAGCATGATGTCACGAAGCGACTCATGCCCTGGTCGAACGGCCGAAAAGTCGGCCCTTGATAAAGAGCGCCGACCGCGAGCGGCAAGGCCGCCTGCCGGCATCGGCGACAGGAGTCGGCCAGTCGAAAAGCCATGGCGCAATATTGGCTTTGGCGCGTCGGCCTGCTCTATAGTGTCGCCGCATCGCCCGCAATGGATGATCATAGAATGGCGGAATATTCGGCCTTTTCGCTGCTCAGGAACGCGCTCTCCGGAAACCGCGACTGGAAGCCGGCCTGGCGCAAGCCGACGCCGAAGCCGTCCTACGACGTGATCGTCATCGGCGGCGGCGGGCACGGGCTCTCGACCGCCTACTATCTCGCCAAGGAGCACGGCATCACCAACGTCGCGGTGCTCGAAAAGGGCTGGCTCGGCTCCGGCAATATCGGCCGCAACACCACGATCGTGCGCTCCAACTATCTGCTGCCGGACTCCATCCGCTTCTACGAGCATTCGATGAAGCTGTGGGAGAACCTCTCCCACGATCTCAACTACAACGTCATGTTCTCGCAGCGCGGCGTCCTCAACCTCGCGCACACGCCGGCGCAGGCCGACGACTATATCCGCCGCGGCAACGCCATGCGCCATGGCGGCGGCGACGCCGGTCTGGCTGAACGCCCGCCGAGATCGGCCGCAAGGTGCCGGGCCTCGACGTCTCCGGCTCGGCGCGCTTCCCGGTCGTCGGCGGCCTGCTGCAGCCGACGCGCCGGCACGGCCCGCCACGACGCCGTCGCCTGGGGCTATGCGCGCGGCGCCGACCGGCGCGGCGTCGACATCGTCGAGAATTGCGAGGTCACCGGCTTCCTGCGCGACGGCGACCGCATCATCGGCGTGACCACGACGCGCGGCGAGATCCGCGCGAAGAAGGTGGCGGTCGCGGTCGCCGGCAGCACCGGCCGCGTCATGCAGCTCGCCGGCATCGACAGGCTGCCGATCGAAAGCCATGTGCTGCAGGCCTTCGTGTCGGAATCGCTGAAGCCGTTCGTCGACACGCGTCGTGACCTTCGGCGCCGGCCATCTCTACATGTCGCAGTCCGACAAGGGCGGCCTGGTCTTCGGCGGCGACATCGACGGCTACAACACCTACGCCCAGCGCGGCAACCTGCCGATCGTCGAGGAGGTGATGAGCGAGATGGTGCGCGATGTTCCCGGCGCTGGCCCGCGTGCGCCTGCTGCGCTCCTGGGGCGGCGTCATGGACATGTCGATGGACGGCTCGCCGATCATCACCACCGGTCCGCTGCCCGGCATGTATCTGAATTGCGGCTGGTGCTATGGCGGCTTCAAGGCGACGCCGGCTTCCGGCTGGTCGCTTCGCCTGGACGATCGCCAAGGACGAGCCGCACGCGATCAACGCGCCCTATCACGCTCGACCGCTTCCACCGCGGCATCCTCATCGACGAGAAGGGCCAGGGCTCGACGCCCCGGCTGCATGACGGACACGTTCGCCATGCTGATCACCTGTCCCTATTGCGGTCCGCGCGACCTCGTCCGAATTCACCTATCAGGGCGACGGCAACCGCACGCGTCCCGATCCCGCCTCGACCGACCAGGAAGCCTGGAACGCCTATGTCTATGACCGGCTGAACACGGCCGGCGACCATCACGAGATCTGGCAGCATTCGGGCGGCTGCCGCGCGCATCTGGCCGTCACCCGCAACACGCTGACCCACAAGATCTCGAGCGTCGGCTTCGCCCGCGACGCCGGCCATCGCCGATCCGAGCGGCCACCGCAAGACGGGAGCGCACGCATGAGCCCGCGCCGCGCCGACACCGGCGGCGCGCATCGACCGCGACCGCAGCGATCCGCTTCACCTTCGACGGCAAGCCCTATCGTCGGCCATCGCCGGCGACACGCTGGCCTCGGCGCTGCTCGCCAACGGCGTCACGCTGTTCGGCCGCTCGTTCAAATATCATCGCCCGCGCGGCGTGCTGACCGCCGGCATCGACGAGCCGAACGCGCTGGTGACGGTGCTGAAGGGCGACATCCGCGAGCCGAACATCCCGGCGACGCTGCTCGAGATCCATGACGGGCTGACCGTCGTCAGCCAGAACCGCTTTCCCGTCGCTCGCCTTCGACGTCGGCGCGGTCAACCAGCTCGCCGGCAAGCTGCTTGGCGCCGGCTTCTACTACAAGACCTTCATGGGCCCGGTGATCGGCCCGCTGAAGGGCACCCGGTTCTGGATGTTCTGCGAACATTTCATCCGCCGCGCCGCCGGCCTCGGCCGCGCCGGCTACGAACAAGGATCCCGCGCGCTACGAGCGCATGAACGCCTTCTGCGACGTGCTGGTCGTCGGCTCCGGCCCGGCCGGGCTGATGGCCGCCAAGGCCGCGGCCGAGAGCGGCAAGCGCGTCATCCTCGCCGATCTGGAGCCGCGCTTCGGCGGCTCGGCCAACTGGTCGGGCGAGACGATCGACGGCATGCCGGCGGCCGACTGGGCCGAGGCCGACGGTCGAGCGAGCTGTCGCGGACGCGCCAATGTCCGGCTGCTGCCCCGCACGACGGTCTGGGGCTACTACGACGACAACACGCTGGCCGCGCTGGAGCGCGTCACCGACCACAAGCGCGATCGCCGGGCAAGGGCGAGCCGCGCCACCGCCACTGGTCGATCCGCGCCGGCGCCGTGGTGCTGGCGACCGGCGCCTTCGAGCGGCCGCTGGTATTTCCCGGGCAACGACCGCCCGGCGTGATGCTGGCGGGTGCCGCCGAACGCTATGCCAACGAGTTCGGCGTGCTGCCCGGGCGACAAGATCGCTGATCTTCACCAACAATGACGGCGCCTATCGGCGCCGCGGTCGCTCTGAAGAAGGCCGGCGCCGAGATCGCGGCGATCGTCGACGTGCGCGCGGAAGTCTCCGCCGGCGGCGCATAAGGCCGCACTTTCGAGCCGGCGGCGGAATTCCTCGCCGGCCATGCCGTCGTCGGCGACCGAAGGCGGCAGAGACGTCTCCGGCATCAAGGTGCAGAAATTCGACGCAGCGACGGGCGCGCTTTCCGGCGACGCCGCGCAGCATCGACGCCGACTGCCTGCTGGTCTCGGGCGGCTGGTCGCCGGTCATCCATCTGGCCAGCCAGGCCGGCGTCAAGCCGGAATGGAACGCAGACCCGCCAGGCCTTCCTGCCGCCGAAGCCGACGCAGAACTGGATCGGCGCCGGCGCCTTCAACGGCCGCTTCTCGACCGCCGAGGCGCTTGCCGAAGGCCATGCCGCCGGCCTGCGCAGGCCACCGGCGCCGCCGAGGCACGCCGAGTACACTGCCGGAGGTCGACGGCGCACGACGCTCGACTCGCGACCCTGCTCCGGTCTTCGAGATCAAGGCCAAGGGCAAGGCCTTCGTCGACTTCCAGCACGACGTGACCGCCGACGATGTCCGGCTCGCCCACCGCGAAGGCTTCGTCTCGGTCGAGCATCTGAAGCGCTACACGACGCTCGGCATGGCGACCGACCAGGGCAAGACGTCCAACGTGCCCGGCCTCGCCATCATGGCCGAGGCGCTCGGCAAGCCGATCCCCGATGTCGGCACGACGCGCTTCCGCCCGCCCTTCTCGCCGGTGTCGCTCGGCGCCTCGCCGCCGAACGCTACGGCGACCTGAAGCCGGAGCGGCTGACGCCGATGCATGACTGGCATGTCGAGCACGGCGCGAGGATGTATGCGGCCGGCCTCTGGTTCCGGCCGATGATCTACGGCCAGCCCGGCGAAACGCGTCGAGCAGGCCTATGTGCGCGAGGCGCAGCGCGGTGCGCGAGGCGGCCGGCATCGTCGACGTCTCGACGCTGGGCAAGATCGCCGTGCAGGGGCCCGGATGCCGCCGAATTCCTCGACCGCGTCTACACCAACATCTTCTCGACGCTCGCCGTCGGCAAGGCGCGCTACGGGCTGATGCTGCGCGAGGACGGCATCGCCATCGACGACGGCACCACCTGGCGGCTCGGCGACGAACGACTTCCTGATGACCACGACCACGGCCAATGCCGGCAAGGTCATGCAGCATCTCGAATATTTCCTCGACGTGGTCTGGCCGGACCTGAAAGTGCACCTGACTTCGGTCACCGACCAATGGGCGGGCGCGGCGATCGGCGGGCCGAAGGCGCGCGAAATTCTCGCCGCCTGCGTCACCGGAACCGCTGTCGACAACGACGCGCTGCCGTTCATGGGCATCGTCCACGGCGAGATCGCCGGCGTGCCGGTGATGATCTGCCGGCTGTCCTTCTCCGGCGAGATGGCCTTCGAGGTCTATTCGGCGCCGGCCACGGCACGCATGTCTGGAAGGCGCTGATCGATGCCGGAAAGCCGTTCGGCCTGGTGCCTTACGGGCTGGAGGCGCTCGGCACCCTGCGCATCGAGAAGGGCCACGTCACCGGCGCCGAGATCGACGGCCGCACCACCGCGCGCGATCTTCATCTCGACTGGATGCTGTCGAAGAAGAAGCCGTTCGTCGGCTCGATGATGATGGACCGCGAAGGGCTGGTCGCCGAAGACCGCATCGAGCTGGTCGGCGTGATCTCCCTCGACAACCGGCCGCTGAACGGCGGCGCGCATATCGTCGAGGAAGCCGATCCGAGACGAGCCGCGCAACTCGATCGGCCACATCACCGCGGTCTGCTATTCGCCGGCGCTCGGCAAATATATCGGGCTGGCTCTGGTCAAGGGCGGCAAGTCGCGACACGGCAAGCGCGCCTTCATCTCCGATCCGCTGCGCAAGCGCTTTGGTCCGGTCGAGATCGTCAGCCACCATTTCTTCGACCCCGAAGGGAAGCGCATGCATGGTTGACGCAGCTCTCGCCGCTGGAGCCGGTTTGGAAGCCCGGCACGCATGGCAACACCGCGAGCGGCATCGGCGTCGTGCTCACCGAGACCCAGCCCGGTTCGATCGTCCAGGTTGCCGCATGGCCCGGCGAGGAAAAGGAGATGATTGCCGCGATCAGGTCGGTGACCGGCCTGGCGCTTGCCGGACGGCGCCGGCGGCGGCGCTGCCAACGACAGCAAGGCAGCGTTCGGCTTCGCGCCGGGACGGTTTCTGATTGTCGACCAGGATGAAGGGCTTGCAGCGACTGTCTCAGGCGCCGTCACATCCGAAATCGGCACCGTGACCGATCTGTCGCATGGCCGCACGGCGCTCCGGATTTCCGGTCCGAAGGCGGAATGGGTGCTGGCGAAATTCTTCGCCATCGATTTCTCGCTGCCGGCCTTTCCCGTCGGCTCTGGCGTCGCGACGGTGCACCACGACATCTTCGCACATATCCAGCGCACCGGTGCCGACCAGTTCGACCTCTACGTCTTCCGCTCTTTCGCCCGTTCGTTCTGGACGGCACTTTGCCACGCCAGCGAAGAAGTCGGCTATGAGGTGAGTTAGGGTGGTGCCCCCTGCTTGGATGAAAGGGGAAACTGGATTTGTCGCTGGCGCACTCTGCTGACTTGCAGGGCGGGTGGGCGCGAGCCCTCGCCGGGCTCAATGCGCTCGCCGCGTGGGCCGGGATCGGCGTGCACTTCCATGCCCTCGCGGATGAGCCTGCGTCGTGGCCGGCCGCTCTTTGGACGCTGCTCGGCTACTTCACGATTACGACGAACCTGCTGGTCGCGGTCGTATTCACCGGCGTCGCAACGCGCACGGGTCTCGGGACGCCATGGCTCCTGGGCGGAATATTGCTCAACATCCTACTGGTCGGCGTCGTCTACGGCCTTTTGCTGCAGGGCCTGCGTGAGCTCACGGCCGGCTCGCAGTTTGCCAACATCCTGCTTCACCGCGTGACGCCCGCGCTGGCGTCCGTGTTCTGGCTTGCCTTTGTCCGAAAGGGGACACTGACGTGGCGCGTCCCCCTCATATGGTCGCTCTATCCGCTCGGCTATCTCCTCTATGCGTTAGTCCGCGGGGCGGCAGAAGGGCGCTATCCCTACCCCTTCATCAACGTCGTCGAGATTGGCTGGCCGCAAACCCTGCTCAACAGCGCACTGATCGCCCTGGGGTTCGTCATCGCCGGAGAGGCTTGGTCCGGCTTGACCGCCGGCTCGCCTGACGGGCAAAGCCTTAGTTTTCCAGCATCCTGAGCACCTGCATCTCTTGGCTGTTGATTAGCGCCCGGCCCTGGACGGTGCTAACATGTGATATGCTCTTCCTCGGTTGGAAGCCGAAGAGACGGCGGGTGGACGAGATGATGGCCCGGATGAACGAACTTCCGACCTGCTTTCTCTTCAGCATCGCCTTGCTGGCGACCGTTCAGGGTGCCGCCGCCGAGCCGGTCAAGGATATCGTCGTTTTCGATTTCGAGATGATGGATTCGAGCGCCGCCGCGGGCATCATTCCCCAGGATGAAATCGACGCGAAATATCTGGCGGAGTCCACGCAGGTCGCGAAGACCTACCTGCTGTCATCGGGAGCATACAATATCGTCGATGCGAAACCGGCGGCCACTGAAATAGCGCAGGCTGGTGCCTTGCGGGACTGCCATGGCTGCGAGGCGGCGATCGCCTCGAAACTCGGCGGCGAACTCGCCATGACCGGGATCGTCAACAGGATCAGCCGGACAGAGTTCGAAATGGTCATCAAGGTCGTCGACACCAACTCGGGAGCGCCCGTCGCCGCCGGCTATACGGGGTTGCGGATGGGAGCGAACTATGCCTGGCCGCGCGGCGCCAAGTGGCTGATGGAGCAGCGTGTGATGGCCAAACTCTCCAACAAATGACACCCACGGGAAGCGCCGGCTGACCATCCAGTGCGACGTTTCACTCACTCGCAGAACTTGACCCACTCTTCCTGCGGAGCACGTTCGGTCCGGAGATTGTTTTCCGGCTTGGATGTGTCTTCGTAGCCGATCGCCATGCCGCACACGACGATCTCCTCCGGCGGAATGCCAAGCACCGGGCGGATCTGATTATGATACGGCGCGAACGCCGCCTGCGGGCAGGTGTGCAGGCCCCTTGCCCGCGCCGCCACCATGATGTTCTGCAGGAACATGCCGTAATCGATCCAGGAACCCTGGTTCAGCCGGCGGTCGATAGTGAAGATCATGCCGACCGGGGCGTCGAAGAACACGAAGTTGCGATCGTGCTGCTCGCGCATCTGGTTGACATCGCGCCGGCCGATTCCGAGCGCGCCATAAAGGTCGAAGCCCACCTTGCGGCGGCGGGCGTAGTAAGGCTCGAAGAACTGGTCGGGATAATATTTGTATTCGTCCCACTTCGCCTTTTCGGCCCGGATGCCAGAATTCATGACCGCGTCGGTGATCCGCTGTTTCACTTCGCCCTTGGTCACGTAGACCCGCCAAGGTTGCATATTGGTGCCCGACGGCGCGCGGGCGGCCACATCCAGTATGTCGCGGATCGTCACGTCGTCGATCTGGTCGGGCAGGAAGGCGCGCACCGAACGCCGCGAAACGATCGCCTCGTCGACAATTGCCGTTTCGTCCAGTTGTCGGGTCTTTCTATCGCGTGAGAGCATCAAAAATCCTTCCCGGTTTCCGGGGCTCCTGTCGCGGCGCCGAGGCGCTCGCCGGTTTTTTCTGGCTTTGCACCAGCCGCCAGTTTCCCGCAAGCAAATCTTGGCACAGACTGGATTTCGCTTGAATTTTTCGGTGGAGTCGGCTTCCGTGAAATTCTCTACGAATTTTTCATGGTGACGTGATGTCGGCATTAGCGGAGACCTCGGTCGGCGACGCGCCTGGCAACGATCAATTGCCGGGGCGTGACATCCGTGCGCTGCGCAAGGCGCGCGGATTGACGCTGTCGGAACTTGCGCTGCAGCTCGGCCGCTCGGTCGGTTGGATGAGCCAGGTCGAGCGCGGCCTCTCCTCGCCGTCGATCGCCGATCTGCGCGCTTTCGCCGACATTTTTGGCGTTCCGGTCAGCCTGTTCTTCGCCCACGACGTGCCCAACGAAAACGAGCGCGGTGTCATCGTCCGGGCCGGCCGGCGGCGGTCGCTGGGCACCAGCAATTCGGGCCTGGTCGAGGAACTGCTGTCTCCCGACCTTGGTGGCAGCTTCGAAGTATTGCGTTCGGAGTTCGCACCCGGTGCGGCCCTGAAGGTTGTTGCGCACCGGCCGACCGAGGAGGCCGGCTATGTAGTGGCGGGCGTCTTCGACATCGAGATCGACGGCGTCTGGCACAACCTGACAGCCGGAGACAGCTTTCGTTTCGACAACAAGCCGTTCCGCTGGAAAAATCCCGGCGCCGAGCCGGCGGTCGTCATCTGGGTGGTGTCGCCGCCGGTTTATTGAATAGGAAACCCGCTGAACGGCCGGCTTTTCGAAAACTTCCGCCGGAATTTCGTGGGAACTCAGAAGTCTTGGAGGATAAATGGCAGAATTTCCGACCTCCGCGCGGGTGGTCATCATCGGCGGCGGCGCCGTCGGCGTATCGTCGCTCTACCATCTGGCGAAAGCCGGCTGGACCGACTGCGTGCTTCTGGAAAAGAACGAACTCACCTCCGGTTCGACCTGGCATGCTGCGGGCAACGTACCGACCTTCTCGTCGTCGTGGTCGCTCATGAACATGCAACGTTATTCGACCGAACTCTATCGGGGCCTGGCGCGGGAAGTCGACTACCCGATGAACTATCATGTCACCGGTTCGCTTCGGCTCGCGCACACCAAAGAGCGCATGCAGGAGTTCCAGCGCGCCAAGGGCATGGGCCGCTACCAGGGCATGGACATCGACGTGGTCGGCCTTGACGAGATCAAGGCGCGCTACCCGTTCATCGAGACCCACGACCTGAAAGGCGCGCTCTACGACCCGAGCGACGGCGACATCGACCCCGCCCAGCTTACCCAGGCGCTTGCCAAGGGCGCCCGCGACATGGGCCAGAAAATCGTGCGTTTCTGTCCGGTTTCCGGCGTCAGACGTGACAACGGCGAATGGATCGTCGAGACGCCGCAAGGCGAGATCCGCTGCGAATACGTCATCAACGCCGCCGGCTACCGGGCGAAGGAAGTCGGAATGCTGTTCGGCCGTGACGTCCCCATGATGGTGATGAGCCATCAATACATCCTGTTCGACGAAATCCCTGAATTGGCCGCCTGGACGAAGGAAAATGGCACGAAGTTGCCGCTTCTACGCGACGTCGACACCTCCTACTACCTCCGCCAGGAAAAAAATGGAATGAATCTCGGGCCTTACGAGCGAAATTGCCGCGCTCATTGGGCTACCCACAACGACCCCATGCCGGACGACTTCTCGTTCCAGCTTTTCCCCGACGATCTCGACCGGCTCGAGTGGTATCTCAACGACGCGACAGCCCGCGTGCCGATCCTCGGCACCGCCGGGCTTTCCAAGGTTATCAACGGCCCTATCCCCTATGCGCCCGACGGAAACCCGCTGATAGGCCCGATGCCCGGCGTTCCCAGTGCGTTCGAGGCCTGCGTCTTCACCTTCGGCATCGCCCAGGCCGGCGGCGCCGGAAAGGTGCTGGCCGAATGGGTGACCGAAGGCCAGACCGAATGGGACATGTGGTCGTGCGATCCGCGACGCTTCACCGCTTTCGCTTCCGCGCCCGACTATGCTGTCACCAAAGGCATGGAGGTCTACGGCAACGAATATGCAATCTATTTCCCGCGCCATGCGTGGCCGGCGGCGCGCGACAGAAAGCTGTCGCCCATCCACGACCGCATCAAGGCGCTCGGCGCCCAGTTCAATGCGTACAACGGCTGGGAGCGCGCCACCTGGTTCGCCCAGCCGGGCGACGATATTTCGGAGAGCTCGACCCAGACTTTTGCCCGCTCCGGTCCGTGGGAGAAAAGAATCCGCGAGGAATGCCTGGCCGTCCGCGACGCCGCCGGCATCCTCGACCTGCCCGGCTTCTCGCGCTTCCGGCTGAGAGGTCCGGGTGCGCGCGACTGGCTGTCGACGCTGATTACCGGCACGGTGCCGAAACCCGGCCGCATCGGCCTCGGCTACTTCGCCGATGAAGCCGGTCGTATCGTCACCGAAATGTCGATCGTGGCGCATGAGGAAGACACTTTCGTCCTTGATTACTGCGGCCGCCGCACAATCACACGATTTCGAGTGGCTGCTGCGGCATTGCCCCGCCGGCTCCGGCTTCACGCTTCAAGACGCTACCGAAGAACTCGACTGCCAAATTCTGACGGGACCAAATTCCCGCGATATCCTGGCCAAAGTCTGCGGCGCCGATCTGTCGCTGCCGTGGCTGACACATCAATCGACCGAGATTGCAGGACGCTGGTGCCATCTCGTGCGCGTCTCCTTTGCAGGCGAACTCGGCTGGGAACTGCACAGCAGGGTGGAGGACACCGGCACGGTGTTCGACGCGGTCCGGGAAGCCGGGCAGAAGCACGGCCTGAAGCCCTTCGGAATGTTCGCGCTGGATTCGCTGCGGCTGGAGAAAGGATACCGCGCCTGGAAGCAGGACCTTTCGACCGACTACACCGTCCTGCAAGGCGGACTGGAGCGTTTCATCAAATGGGACAAGCCTGACTTCAGGGGTAAGGCTGCACTTCTCAGCGAGAAGCAGCAGGGCGTGAAGAAACGTTTCGTCACGCTGGTGGTCGAGGCCGGCGAAAACGACGCGCCCTATATGTCGCCGCTGTGGCACGAAGGAAAGATAGTCGGCGAGACGACGTCAGGAGGCTTTGGCTACCGGGTGGACAAATCGATCGCGCTAGGCATGATCCGCGCCGATCTCGCCATCCCGGGGACGAAAATTCACGTTGAGATTTTCGGCGAGAATTTTCCTGCCGTCGTGCAGGAAGACAAGCCGCTTTGGGATCCACAGAACGAACGACTGAGGAGCTAGAATGCCCCGTCCCTCTTCCCGCATTTCCGGCATTACGCCCTCCGGCAAGGACGGCTGGGAGGTGCATTTCACTGCGATGAACCGCCAACAGGCAGGCGAAAAGATCATCATGCTTGTCGGTCGGAGACCATGATTTCGATACGCCCCCGGAGACGGTCGAAGCCTGCGTCGCCGCAGTGCGCGGCGGTTTTCATCACTATACGCAGCTTCCCGGCATCCCGCGACTGCGCGAGGCGATGGCGAAGATTTCCACCCGCACAACCGGGGTGCCGACTTCCACCGGCGAGGTAATCGCGACGCCGGGCGGCCAGGCGGCACTTTATGCCGCCGTGCAGGGCGTGCTCGATCCCGGCGGCCATGCGATCGTCGTGGCGCCCTACTACGCGACCTATCCCGGCACGTTCCGCGCCGCCGGCGCTGGTTTCACCGTGGTCGAGACGAGGGCAGAGGACGGTTTCCAGCCAAATGCCGCGGCGATCCAGAAAGCGATCGAGCCCAACACGCGCGCGATCCTGATCAACACGCCGAACAATCCGACCGGCGCGGTTTATTCGAGGAAATCGCTCGAAGGCATCGCCGACATCTGCCGCAAAAACGATCTCTGGCTGCTCTCCGACGAGGTATATTGGACGCTGGGGGGCGGCGAGCATGTTTCGCCCCGCGCCCTCCCCGGCATGGCCGAGCGCACGCTGGTCATCAATTCGATGTCGAAGAGCCACGGAATGACCGGCTGGCGCATCGGCTGGTTGACCGGGCCCGAAAGCCTAATCACACTTTTGATCAGCCTGAATCTCGTCACCACTTACGGACTGACCGACTTCGTCTCGCGTGCCGCGGTCGAGGCGCTTGAAAAGGACTATGGGGTCAAGGAGATCGCGGCGCGTTATGCGGCACGCCGCACTGTTTTTCTCGATGCGGTGCGTGGCCTTAACAACGTAACTGTGCGCGGCTCGGAAGGCGGCATGTATGTCATGCTCGACATCCGCGACGTCGAACCGGACTGCGAAAAGTTTGCGTGGACATTCCTCGAAGCAGAAAAAGTCGCGGTGATGCCGGGCGCAAGTTTCGGCGACGCCGCGGCTGGTCACATCCGCATCAGCCTTTGCCAGCCTGAAGAGGTACTGAAGGACGCCGCAACTCGCCTGAAGCGCTTCGTCAGCAACTATCCCGCGATCACCGCGAGCAAATCGGCATGAGCCCACTGCCCCAAAAAGCCCGCGCCGTCATCATCGGCGGCGGGGTTTCCGGCTGCTCGGTCGCCTATCATCTGGCCAAGCTCGGCTGGACCGACATCGTGCTTCTGGAGCGCAAGCAGCTCACCTCCGGCACCACCTGGCACGCCGCCGGCCTGATCGGCCAGTTGCGCGCCTCGCAGAACATGACGCGGCTGGCGAAATATTCGGCCGATCTTTATGTCAAGCTGGAAGCCGAGACCGGCGTCGCCACCGGCATGCGGCAGGTGGGTTCGATCACGGTCGCGCTGACCGAGGAGCGCAAGCACGAAATCTACCGGCAGGCATCCCTCGCCCGCGCCTTCGATATCGATGTTCGAGAGATTTCTCCCAGCGAAGTCAAGGAGATGTATCCGCATCTCAATGTGTCGGACGTGATCGGAGCAGTGCATCTGCCGCTGGACGGCCAGTGCGACCCGGCCAACATCGCCATGGCGCTCGCCAGGGGCGCGCGGCAGCGCGGCGCCCGGATCGTCGAAGGCGTGAAGGTGACGAGGGTGCACACCACGGATGGCCGCGTCAGCGGCGTTTCCTGGACGCAAGGCGGCGAAGCAGGGCACCATCGAGGCCGATATCGTCGTCAACTGTGCCGGCATGTGGGCACGCGAACTCGCCGCGCAAAACGGCGTAACCGTGCCGCTGCACGCTTGCGAGCATTTTTATCTCGTCACCGAGGCGATAAAGGGGCTTGGCCGCCTGCCCGTGCTGCGGGTGCCGGACGAGTGCGCCTACTACAAGGAAGACGCCGGAAAAATGATGCTCGGCGCCTTCGAGCCCGTCGCCAAGCCGTGGGGCATGGCCGGCATTTCGGAGGATTTCTGCTTCGACCAGTTGCCGGAAGACATGGACCATTTCGAGCCGATCCTCGAAATGGGCGTCAACCGCATGCCGATGCTGGCGACAGCCGGCATCCACACCTTCTTCAACGGACCGGAGAGCTTTACGCCCGACGACCGCTATTATCTGGGCGAGGCGCCGGAATTGCGCGGCTATTGGGTCGCGGCCGGCTACAACTCCATCGGCATCGTCTCGTCCGGCGGCGCCGGCATGGCGCTGGCGCAGTGGATCAACGACGGCGAAGCGCCCTTCGACCTGTGGGAGGTCGACATCCGCCGCGCCCAGCCCTTCCAGAAGAATCGGCGCCTATCTCAAGGAGCGCGTCTCCGAAACGCTCGGCCTGCTCTATGCCGACCATTTTCCGTATCGCCAGGTGGTCACCTCGACGGAACATCAGGCGATCGCCGCTCCACGAACACCTGAAGGCGCGTGGCGCAGTGTTCGGCGAAGTCGCCGGCTGGGAGCGCGCCAACTGGTTCGCCCGCGAAGGCCAGGAGCGCGAATACCGCTATTCGTGGAAGCGGCAGAACTGGTTCGACAACCAGCGCGAGGAGCATCTCGCCGTCCGCAACGGCGTCGGTCTTTTCGACATGACCTCGTTCGGCAAGATCCGCATCGAGGGCCGCGACGCGCTGGCTGTTCCTGCAGCGTCTGTGCGCCAACGATATGGACGTCGCGCCCGGAAAAATCGTCTACACGCAGATGCTGAACCAGCGCGGCGGCATCGAGAGCGATCTGACCGTATCGCGGCTTTCGGCAACGGCCTTCCTAGCCGTTGTTCCCGGCGCCACCTTGCAGCGCGACCTTGCCTGGCTGCGCAAACACCTCGCCGACGAATTCGTCGTCATCACCGACATGACGGCGGCGGAAAGTGTGCTTTGCCTGATGGGGCCTTACGCGAGAAACCTGATTCAAAAGGTGAGCCCGAACGACTTTTCCAACGAAAGGAACCCGTTCGGCACGTGGCAGGAAATCGAGATCGGCATGGGCCTCGCCCGCGCTCATCGCGTCACGTATGTCGGCGAACTCGGCTGGGAACTCTACGTGTCGACCGACCAGACGGCACATGTCTTCGAGACGTTGGAAGAAGCCGGCCGGGAGTTCGGCCTGAAGCTTTGCGGCCTGCATACGCTGGATTCCTGCCGCATCGAGAAGGCGTTCCGGCATTTCGGCCACGACATCACCGACGAGGATCACGTGCTGGAAGCCGGCCTAGGCTTCGCAGTGAAGACCGGCAAGGGCGAATTTCATCGGCCGCGATGCGGTGCTGCGCAAGAAGGAGGCCGGATTGAACCGCCGGCTCGTCCAGTTCAGGCTGGCCGATCCGGAACCGCTGCTTTTCCACAACGAGGCGATCGTGCGCGACGGTAAGATCGTCGGCACCATTACTTCGGGCAACTACGGCCATCATCTGGGCGGCGCCATCGGCCTCGGCTACGTGCCTTGCAAGGACGAAGCGGAGGCGGACGTGCTTGGCTCAAGCTATGAGATCGAGATCGCCGGCGAACGCTTTGCCGCCGAGGCTTCGCTGAAGCCTATGTACGATCCAAAGGCGGAACGGGTGAGAATGTAGCAGCTTTCCTTCTCCCGCGAACGGGGAGAGGAAGAAGGTCAAAACCCTTCGATCTTCCTTCTCACTTTCCCCATAAACGCTCACCCGGCTCTCCGGCGTCGAGACGTCCATCAGATAGTGCGCCAAAAACAACGTCTTGCAGCGTCTTCGCGCAAAGTGCACGGATGCCGCGCAGGATAGTTTTCCGTCCCGGATGCCCAACAAGGTGCGACCACCAACGCGGTGCGCCGCAGGTCGTGATCACCGCGATCTTCGAAATATGCGTCATCAGCGGCACGATCATGCCATCGCCCTTCAGCGAGAAGGCGACATCGGTCGCCCAGACGCGGTCGAGCCAGCCCTTCAGCATCGCCGGCAACCCGTACCACCAGGTCGGGTAGATAAAGACGATCATCTCGGCCCATTTCAGGTGCTGGATATGCGCCTGCAGCGCCGGATCGATGGGTGCCGCCTGGTTGTAGACGCGCCGCTCGTCACCCCACATCACCGGATCGAACTTTTCGGCGTAGAGATCGATCAGCCGCGCCTCGCAGCCCCTGGCCGCGATCGCTTCCAGCGCGGTGTTGCGCAGCGCCGCGCAAAAGCTGTCCGGCAGCGGATGGCAATAGACGACCAGCACTCGCATCAGAAGGCATCCATTGTGGCGGCCACTTTCGCCATGAACTTTTGCCGCGATCGGTCGGTCGAAAAATTCATCGAATAATGCGCGAGATAAGAAACCGGCGCGCCGGGTTTCACCGTTGCGCGCAGAGCGCGTTTGACCAGCTTGCGCGGCGGATCGCCCATCAGCATCGCATGGAGACGGCTGCCGCCGTAACTCGTCACCGCCCCGACCTTGCGGATATTGTGGAGCGACGGCACCACCGCGCCATCCACCATCCGGAACGACACGCCCGGCAGGAAGACGCGGTCGAAAAATCCTTTCAGAATAGCCGGATAGCCGTAGTTCCACACCGGAAACACGAGCACCAGCGCTTCGGCCACGAGCAGGCGCCGGATGTAGGGCTCGGCGGGTTCGCCCGCGTGGCGCGGATCGTGATAGACGAGCCACTCGGCGCGGCTCATGCGCGGGTCGAAGCTCTCCGCGTAGAGATCGCAGTCGTCGATCGTGTGCCCCCTCGCCGTCAGCCTCTCGACAACGAGGCGATGCAGCGCCGCGCAGAAACTGGTCTCGACCGGATGAGCATAGAGGACGAGGATATTCACATGATGCCCCGTCAGCCTGCCTTTTGCAGACCCTTGAACAAAAACGTCTTGCCGCTTCGGTAGTCGTAATCCGGGTTTTCCCAGGCGATCATTTTCCCGGGATTGAGCAGGCCTTGCGGGTCGGCCTCGCGCTTGAAGGCGAGTTGCACGTCGTCGGTCTGCTTCATGCCGCCCTCCTCCAGCGTGTAGCGGTGCGGATTGAAGATCGGGCAGCCGTGTTCTTCATGCAGCCTTATGATCTCGTCGAGACGCTCTTCAGTGGTGAATTTCACCAGCGGCAGACCGAAGCAGGTGATGTTGCCGTCGAAACGCACGAATTCGAGGTGCGAAAACACTTCGCCGGGAAACATCGTGTCCATCTTCTCGACCAGCGCCAGTTGGTTCGGAAATGGATAAAGCGATTGCAGATAGGTGATCGACGGGTCGACCCGCAGCGCCCTTAGCGTCGTGTGGTTCCAGGCAAGTTCGTAGGCCGGCGGCAGGCCTTTTTTGTCCTCATCCGAGGTGGTCGCAGCGTTATAGACAATCGCTCCGCCCGTACGCCGGGTAAATGCCAGAAAAGCGTCGAGCGCATGCGGCGCGACCATGATGATGCAGATGCTTTGGCCTTCGCTGAAAAACTTCTGGTGGCGCTTGAAATAGAGCTGAGGTACTGGCGCCGCGACTGGCGTGACCAACTTGGTCAGAATGCCGTCCTGGCACGCGAGCAAATTCCCGTAACGTGCTGCATCCATGAAGGTATCGAAGCCGACGATCACGTCGACCCAGTCGTAGGCCGCGGTCAACGGCATCTCGACCTCGGTAATGATGCCGTTGGTGCCATAGGCGTGGGTCACCTTGTGCAGAGTCCTCGCCGGTGAGCTCCAGCACCTTCGGCTCGGCTTCCATGGTGACGACCCGCAGGCGCAAAACATTGCCGAAATCGCGCAGGCCGCCGAAATTGATCGAGCCGACGCCGCCCGAGCCGCCGGCGATGAAGCCGCCGATCGAGGCGGTGTTGTAGGTCGAGGGATGGATGCGCAGTTCCTGACCGGAATGCGCCCGCGTCGCCCGGTCGATGTCGGCCAGGATAGCGCCTGGGCCGCAAACGACGCGGCCGGGAGAAATCGCCTTGACCTCGTTCATCTCGGCCAATGACAGCACGACGCCACCCGACAGCGGCATCGCCTGACCGTAATTGCCGGTGCCGGTGCCGCGCGGCGTCACCGGGACGCCGTGACGGAAACATGCAGCCAGTATGTGGATGACTTCCGCCTCGTTCTTCGGGGAAACGATCAGGTCACCGGTGACATGGTCGAGCTGGCGCTTCAGCACCGGACTGTACCAGTAGAAGTCGCGGCTCTTCTGCTGGACGATCTTGGCATTGTCCTCGACCTTGAAGCCGTCAAGCTCACGCTTCAGCGCCAAAAAATCCATCATCCCACCATCAGGTCGTCGAGTTCGGCATAATCGGGGATTTCCCGCGCGATCGGCTTGCCGTCGCGCACCACGATGCGATCCGATTCCGGCCGCGACAGGAGTTCGGTCCAGCTTCGGCCCTTGAAAGTGATGAAGTCTGCCGGGCCGCCGGCAGCAAGCACCCCTGCCCCATCGATCCGCATGACCTCTGCAGGTGTGGCAGCCACCGTCTTCGGCCAGTCGCCGACGGGATGGTCGAAATGCAGGATGCGGGTCGCCATGCGGTAGACCTCCAGCATGTCGAGATCGCCGTAGGCGTAGAACGGATCGCGCGTGTTGTCGGAGGCGACGCAGACCGGAATGCCCCGCGACTTCATCTCATGCAACAACGTCACACCGCGCCAGCGCGGCGTCGTTTGGTCCTGCCGCCGGTCCTGCAGGTAGAGATTGCACATCGGCAGCGACACGACGGCGATCCCGGCGCGCGCCAGCTTGTCCAGTGTGTCGAGCACATCGAGGTCGGGCTGGCACGCCAGCGAACAGCAGTGGCCGACCAGGATCTTTCCCTCGAAGCCGCTCCACAAAGCCGCCTCGGCGATCTTCTTCAGAGCGATCGCCGAAATATCGTCGGTCTCGTCCGCGTGGAAGTCGAGATCGAGGCCATGTTCGATCGCCGCCGCGAAGATGCGGTCGAGCAGCTCCTCGAGGTCGGGCACCATGTAGGTGACGGTGCCGAGCACCCCGCCCGCCTCCGCCACCCGCTTCACCAGGCTGCCAAACCAGGCCGCATCGCGTGCCGCCTCGATGCCAAACAGACATGCAGCCTGTAGGTTTATCCGGCCGCGCCAGCGTTCGCGCATTTCCTTGAAAACGGGCCAGGAGATCTCTTCCTGCGGCCGTTCGCTGTCGATATGGGTGCGCAGCGCCTTGGTGCCATGGGCATAGGCAGAGCGCAGCGAGAAATCCATGCGGCGCGCTACGTCCTCGGCATTCCAGCGCGCCCTGCGGTCGGCGCCGTTGGCATTGAGCGCTCCCATGAAGGTACCGTCGGGGTTGGGCATGCGCGGCCAGATATGACCCTTGTCGATATGGGTGTGGCAGTCGATGAAGGAAGGCAGCACAATGCGGCCGGCGAGATCGATGGCGTCCGCCGCCGGCTGTGGCGCGGCCGCTGCAATGGACGTGATCTTGCCTCTGGCAACAGCGATGTCGGCGAGCGCGAAGCCGTCGACGTCGAAGGACGCAGACAGGCCAGGGGTCAGCGATGAATGCAGCCTTGCGCGGGAGAGCGTGTAGGAACCTGACGCGGGAATTTGGACAATCGACATAGCCGCCCCTCACCTACCTGCCGGCATCCTCTCCCCGTGAAGAACGGGGAGAGGAGAGCAGCTCCAGCGCTGGCGACCGCCCTCTCCTCGTTATTCACAGAGAGAGGGTAGGGGTGAGGGGCAGCGCGAGCACGTCATGGGAATCAAATCACCGCTCCTGCTTCAGCGCGCTCTCATGCCAGCGACGCAGCGCGAGATGCGAGATGAGCGACAGCGCCAGGAAAATCACGATGCCGGTCAGCGAGATCAGGATCAGCGCCGCAAAAAGCCGCGGCGCATTGAGGCGGTAGCCCGCTTCGATGATCCGCGAGGCCAAGCCGGACGATTGCCCGCTGGCGCCGGCGACGAACTCCGCCACCACGGCGCCGATAAGCGACAGGCCGCCAGCGATCTTCAGGCCACCGAGGAAGTAAGGCATCGCCGCCGGCAGCCTGAGATGCCAGAGTTCCTGCCAGCGCGTGGCGCCGTTCAGGCGAAAGAGATCGCGCAGATTGCGGTCGACCGAATTCAGGCCGAGCGTGGTATTGGACAAGATGGGGAAGAAGGCGACGATCCATGCACACAACAGAAGCTTGGCGGTCTGGTTGTCGACATAGATGTTGATCAGCGGAAAGATAGCCACGATCGGCGTCACCTGCAGCACCACCGCAAAGGGGAAGAACGACATCTCCACCCACTTCGACTGGGTGAACAAAACCGCCAGCCCGACGCCGCCCGCCACTGCCAGCACGAGACTGAGGAACGTGATCCGCAAGGTCACCAATAGCGAACCGAACAACAGGCCGGCATCATCGTAAAGCGTCTGCATAACGACACCCGGCCGCGGCAGGATATATTGCGGGATCTCGTTCCACACGCAGATGCGATCCCACAGCCAGATCGCCAGCACCATGATGGTCAGCGGCAACAGCCAGCGCCCGAACGCGCTCCAGCCGCTCGTTGCGCAGCCGCCGCGCCTCTTCCGGGTCGAGCACGGCCGCCGGATTTTCGACCGCCGTCATGCCGCCGCCCTCTGGGTGGCGTTTATCGCCTCGACCAGCACGTCGGATGCCCGCCGGCAAAGCGCGGCATAGGCTGGCGATGTACGGAATGCCTCGTCGCGCGGATAGGGCGCGTCGATGGCGATTTCCGCATGCACCCGGCCGGGCCGCGCCGCCATCACCACGACGCGGTTCGACAGGAACACGCTTTCGAAGACGCTGTGCGTTACGAACACCACGGTAAAGCGCTGGTCCTGCCAAAGCTCCAGAAGATCGTCGTTGAGCTTGAAGCGGGTGATCTCATCCAGTGCGGCAAACGGCTCGTCCATCAGCAGCACACGCGGCTTGGTGACCAAACCCCGCGCGATCGACACACGCATCTTCATGCCGCCGGAGAGTTCGCGGGGCACGGCGTTCTCGAAACCCGTGAGGTGGACCCGTTCGAGCAATTCGCCGACCGCCGGAGCCGCCTCTTTTCGCGACACGCCGCGCAGCCTGAGCGGCAACCAGATATTGTCGAAAACACTGGCCCAGGGCAGCAGCGTCGGCTCCTGGAAGACGAAGCCGACACAATCGTCGCCCAAGCGCCTTGCGCCAGTCGAGCTTGCCGGTCGTCGGCATCGACAGGCCGGCAATCAGGCGAAGCGCCGTCGACTTGCCGCAGCCCGATGGACCGAGAAGGCTCACGAAATCGCCTTCGCGTGATGGTCAGATTCGACGTCGTCGAGCGCGGTGACGCCATTCGAAAACGTCTTGCCGACACCGTTCATCGACCAGCAGCGGAGCGCCGCTCACTCGACGCGCTCCCGCTCGCAGTTCAACCTGTCTGATGCATGCTGAAACGGTCGGGCTCACTTCTTCAGGTCGAGCCCGACGCCCTTGTTCACGAAATCGCAGCGTGTAGGCCTTCTTGATGTCGAGGCCTTCCTTGACGACCTTCGCCTTCACCATCGTTGTCGTAGAACTTGGCGATGTGTTCGTCGGTCATCGCGCCGATGCCAAGCTTTTCGGCGTCGCCCGAAATCGACGATGCCGAAATCCTTCATCTGCTTGATCGAGAAGGCGATCTGCTCGTCGGTGATGTCGGGGTTGTCCTTCTTGATCGCCTCGTTGGCGGCCTTGTTGTCGCCGTAGAGATAGTTGTACCAGCCCTTGGCCGAGCCATCGACGAAGCACTGGACCACCTGCGGCCGCTTGTCGATCGTCTCCTGCATGGCCTCGATCGTCGTCGCATAGGTGTTGAAACCATAGTCGGCGAGCAGGAAGAGTGTTCGGCTTGAAGCCGCCTTCCTTCTCCACCGCAAAGGGCTCGGAGGTCACGTAGCCCTGCTGGATCGACTTCGGATTGGCGATGAATGGTGCGGGATTGAAGGTGTAGGGCACTCGCTTGGCCGGGTCGAAGCCGAGATCGGTGATCATCCACTGGAAGAAGCTCTGCGCGCCCTCATCGCCGAGGATGTATTGCTCGGCGTTCTTCAGGTCCTCCCATTTGTCGAGGCCCTGCCCGGGATGCGACATGACCACCTGCGGTTCCTTCTGGAAGGAGGCGGCGACGATCCTGCAGCGGGATATCCTGCTGCACGGCGTCGAAAGGCCTGCAGCAGGTTGCCGCCCATGTAGAAATCGATCTTGCCGGCAAGCAGCAGCGGCCGGCCGCTGACCTGCGGGCCGCCCTGCATGATCGTCACGTCGAGGCCGCAGGCCGCATAGGTGCCGTCGGCGACAGCCTGGTAGTAGCCGCCATGTTCGGCCTGGGCGAGCCAGTTGGTCATGAAGGTGACCTTTTCCGCCGCCGAAGCCGCCGTCGCGGAAGCGGCGAACAGCCGCGATTGCCGCAACCGACATCCTGAATATCATCGTCATCGACACCACCCCTTGCTGGCCCGCGCGCTCAAGCGCGCGGGCATTTCGAACACCAGAGATCTGCCACGCAAGACACGTGCCACAAGCTGCAAGGCCGCGGACCTGCCTCGCCACGCACGGCACTTCCGCGTCGTCCATGCTGCTTCAATCGCCATCGTGCCCATTTTCCCGGCGGCTGTCCATCGGGCGAAGCGCCGAAAGCAATGCTTGAAGCACCAGTGCGATTCCGGCCTTAGGCTGGATCGCCTCAACCGGAGATTTCGATGTTCAGGTTCCTCACGCCGAAGACGATCAAGCCGCCTTTCGCCCGCTACAGCCACGGCGTCGAGGTTCCGGCCGGAAAACGGCTCGTCCTCTGCTCCGGCCAGGTCGGCATCAGGCCCGACGACAGCATTCCGGAGGATGCCGGCGCGCAGGCCGAACTCTGCTTTTCCAACATCGCGGCGATTCTCGGCGAAGCCGGCTTGAGCCTGTCGGACGTCGTGCGCATCAACGCCTATGTCACCGACCGCGCCTATCTTCGCGCCTATATGGATGTGCGCGACCGGCTGTTTTCCGATCCCGCTCCCGCCTCGACGCTGATGATCGTTTCCGGCTTCGCCCGGCCGGAATTCAAAGTCGAAATCGAAGTGATCGCAGCCGCATAGATGACAAGCGCTGCCGTGCGCGCTAGGCGTTGCCGGAAAGAGATGAGAGGCCCGACGTGACGGCAGCCAAAAAAAGAGCATGGTGGGGCGACTACAGGACCACCGAATATCGATCGATCGATCCCGAAGCGACGATCGCCGTCATTCCGGTCGCGGCGATCGAACAGCACGGTCCGCATCTGCCGGTCTCGACCGACACGACGATCATGCAAGGCATGCTCGAAACGGTGATCGAGCGGCTGCCCGACGATCTCGACGTCCGCTTCCTGCCGGTTCAGGCGGTCGGCAAATCGAACGAGCATCTTTATGCGCCCGGCACGCTGACCTTGCCGGCCGCCACGCTGATCGACGCCTGGACCGAGCTCGGCGCCTCGGTCGCCCGCGCCGGTGTCCGGAAAATCGTCTTCGTCAATTCGCATGGCGGCAACGAGGAGATCATGGGCATCGTCTCGCGCGAGTTGCGCGTGCGCTTTTCCATGCTCTCCGTGAAGACAAGCTGGCAGCGCTTCGGCCGTCCCGCGGGCATGTACACGGATCTGGAGGATCGCCACGGCATCCATGGCGGCGATGTCGAGACATCGCTGATGCTGCATTTCCGGCCGGACCTCGTCGACATGGACAAGGCGGAGAACTTCGTCTCCAACGTCGCCCGTGCCGAGCAGGAGTTCGACCTGTTGCGGCAGACCGGCACCCATGCCTTCGCCTGGATCGCCACCGACCTCAATCCGCACGGCGTCGTCGGCGATGCCAGCATTGCCACTGCTGAGAAGGGCCGCCTGACCGCCGAATTCCAGGCCGAAGGGTTCATCCGGCTGCTGCGCGATATCCGCAAGGCGAGGATCGCCGACTGGCTGCCCTAGCGCTCAGGCGGCGATCTTTGCGCCGCCGGCAGCGTCGAGCAGCGCCGGAGCGAGGTTGCCGGAACGGGTGATTTCGATGCCGTCGAGCTCCAGCCAGCTTGCCATGCTTCTGAGTTCGCCGAGCATTGCCTCGGCCGTGTGATCTGGCGCGTGCTTTTCGGCATAGGCCGCATGTACCAGAAGCTGTCCCGCTTGCCCGGTCGGCCTTCAGCGAGACCCGCGCCGACCAGCCTTTCGCCGAGCAGGAACGGCAGCACGTAATAGCCGTAAATGCGTTTTTCGGCCGGCGTGTAGATCTCGATCCGGTAGTGGAAATCAAACAGCCGCTCGGTACGCGAACGCTCCCAGACAAGCGGATCGAACGGCGCCAGCAGCGCCCGCGCATCGACCTTGCGCGGCCTGCGTGCCTTCGGGTCGAGATAGGCCTTGTTGGCCCAGCCCTCGACCTTGACCGGCAAAAGGTCGCCGGCTTCGACCAGTTCGGCGATGCGCGGATCGGCGTCGCCCGGCGACATGCGGAAATAATCGCGCAGGTCGCTGGCGGTCGCCACGCCCAGCGCCCGCGACGCAATGCGCAGCAATTCGCGATGCGCGTCCTTCGGCTCGGGCGTCGGCATGTCGAGTACGGCCTTCGGCAGCACCCGCTCCGGCAGATCGTAGAGCCGCTCGAAGCTCGGCTTGCGTTCGGCGGTGGTGATGCGGCCGGCCCAGAACAGGCATTCGAGTGCACGCTTGGCGTTGCTCCAGCCCCACCAGCCGCCTCCGCCGCGCTCATCCTCGAAGTCGGAGCCGGCGATCGGCCCGCGCGCCTCGACCTCGCGATAAACCGCCTCGATGAAATCGCCACGCTCCTTCATGAAGGTCGCGATGCCTTTCCATATGCCCTCACCGCGCCCCGCCTGCTCCATGCGCCAGCGCATCAGCGGATAGCTTTCCACCGGCAGCAGCGAAGCTTCATGCGCCCAGTATTCGAACAGGAGCCGCTTGCGGCCGACCGACGCGCCGTCGAGCAATGATTGCGGGTAGGGTCCGAGCCGCGAGAACAGCGGCATATAGTGGGCGCGAACGATGACGCTGACGGAATCGATCTGGAACAGCCCGAGCCGCGAAAGGACCTTTTTCAGATGGCGCCGGTCGATCTTGTCGCCAGCCTTCGGCTCGGCGAAGCCTTGTGCCGCGAGCACGATGCGGCGCGCTGACTTGATCGAGATCTTTTCCGTCATCCGCGAAGCGCTCCATCCGCCAATCAACGCGGAATCGTCATTCCCGCAGCATGCGGCTCGCGGAAATTGACGCAACCGGAAAATGCGGTGCCAGGCAACGCTCCTGCCAAAACGAAAAAGCGCCGCACGGGGCGGCGCTTTCCGGCATTCACGTGAGCGCCTTGCTTAGGCGGCTCTCGAGCCCATTCCAGACCGGCCGGCATGGCAAGCCCGTCGATCTCGTGTCCGATCGCCTCGAGCTATGTCGGCACGCTGCATGGCCATGTGCAGATTGGCGCTGACGAAGCCGGCCGGCGAACCGCAGTCGAAGGTGCGGCCCGAAAACTCGAAGGGCCGGATTTCCTGCATGCCCATCAGCGATACTAGCGCGTCGGTGAGCTGGATTTCGCCTCCGGCGCCTGGCTCCTGGTTTTCGAGCAGACCGAAGATTTCCGGCTGCAGGATATAGCGGCCGGAAATGAAGAAATTGGTCGGCGCCGTACCCGGTGCCGGCTTCTCGACCAGACCGTTGACCAGCGGGCCGCCGGCGGTCGGCTTCAGCGACACGATGCCGAACTTGTGTGCGTCCTCCGGCCGGCATTTCTCGACGGCGATCACATTGCCGCCGTTGCGCTCGTAGATACCGGTCATCGTCTTCAGGCAAGGCTCGCCGGCCACCATCAGCATGTCGGGCAAGAGCACCGCGAACGGCTCGTCGCCGACGACATGGCGTGCGGTCCAGATTGCGTGGCCGAGGCCACGGGCCTCCTGCTGGCGCACGAAGGAAACAGCGCCGACGCCCGGCGTATCGGCGGCCAGTTTGTCGGCGACGGCATGCTTGCCGCACTTGCGCAGCGAGGCGTCGAGTTCGAAAGCGTGGTCGAAATGGTCCTCGATGGCCGATTTCATGCGGCCGGTGACGACCACCACATGCTCGATGCCTGATGCAAACGCTTCCGCGACGATGTAATCGAGGATCGGACGGTCGACGATGGTGAGGAGTTCTTTCGGGATGCTTTTGGTTGCCGGCAACATGCGGGTCCCGAAACCGGCGGCAGGGATGACGGCTTTCCGAATTTTCCGGTGCATGGCGATTCCTGAAATATTATTTGAGGTCACGGCAAGACATCTTTGCCGCAGAATGCTCCAATAACCCGGCTATGTGCCAATGGTTCCATTGCGTCGCAACAATCTTTTTGTTGCAGCGCGAAATAGAAATTGCCTTTACGGCGGGATATAGGATGCAACCAAAGCACCCTGACGTGGTTTAGGCGTGGGCTGCCCCGGACATCGGTGCAGCTCGTTGCATATTGTATGGATTGGACTGAATGAATATCCGGACTGAGCCCACCCGTTTGGAAAAGGGAATACACCCGTTACCGGCAGACGCCGAACTACCAATCCGTTCGACCTTTCTTCCCGAAGAGAGACTGAGGAAACTTGGCGAGAGCCTGGCCAAGGGGGAACTGGAATTCTTCTATGGGCTCGAGAGCTTCGAATTCCAGCAGCGCAACCGCGAAAACGCCGCCAAGATCCTCGAAGTCTACCGCCTAACCAACGATGCCCAGGCGCGCGGCGAAACCATTACGCCGGCAGCCCAATGGCTGCTCGACAACCACTATCTCGTCGAGGAGACCATCTACCAGATCCGGCGCGACCTGCCGCGCCGCTTCTACCGGGAGCTGCCTACACTCACCATTAATGGCCGCGAGATACCTCGCGCGCTGGCGCTTGCATGGATCTACGTCGCCCATGTCGACAGCATGGTGTCGGCGGACATGTTCCAGGCAATCGTCGAAGGCTACCAGTCGGTCGACCCGCTCCGCATCGGCGAACTGTGGGCCCTGCCCTCGCTGCTCCGGTTCGTACTTATCGAGAATTTGCGCCGGCTGGCGCTGCGCGTGAACCGCGCCCGGGAATTGCGACGTATCGCCAACAGCGTAGCCGACGCAGTGCTTGCCGGGGGCGACGGCGCCGATGCGCAGCATATCCTCGACGGCTATGCCGGGCATGCGCGCGACACCACCTTCGCCACGCAGCTTCTCTACCGGCTGCGGGATGGCTCGCAGAACGCCGGCAAGGCGCTGGTCTGGCTGGAAGGCGAACTGGAAAAATCCGGTTCGGACGCAGAAGAGATCATCATCGGCGAACATCGCACGCTCTCGAGCGGCAATGTCACGACCGGCAACATCATCCGTGGCCTGCGCAAGATCAACGACATCGAATGGACCGAATGGTTCGAGGCGATCAGCCGGGTCGACGCGCTGCTGCGTGAACGCACCGATTTTGCCGCGCTCGATTTTCCGTCGCGCGACCAGTATCGCCAGGCGATCGAGGAACTGGCCAGGCGCTCGAATCTCAGCGAATACTATGTCGCCGACCGCGCCCTGCAGCTCGCGGGCGCGACGCCTGAGGCCGCTGTCGCGGACGCGGAGTCCGATCCCGCCGCCGAACAACCAGCGCAGGACGACATCGGCTTCTGGCTTGTCGGTCCGCGCCGCCGGGAACTCGAGGAGGCGATCGGCTACCGCCCGACCATAGGGAGAAAAATCCTTCGATCGTTTCAGAAGGCCGGCTGGGCCGGCATCGCGGTCCCCGCCGTGCTGCTGACAGCGCTGTTCCTGTGGGTGACCGGCGCCGCTCTTTCCTCACTCGGACTGTCCACTGCTGCGGTGGCGCTCATGCTGGCGTTGTTCGCGCTCCCAGCCGCCGAGGCGACGCTAGGTCTTTTCAACACTGCCGTGCTGCTTTTCCTCACGCCGACCAAGCTGGTCGGCTATGAATACAAAGCCGGCATCCCGGAGGAAGAGCGCACGCTGGTCGTCGTGCCTGTATTGATCGGCTCGCGGGACGATATCGAGGAAAATGTCCGTAACCTCGAAGTCCATTACCTCGCCAACAGCAAGGGCGACATCCGTTTCGCTCTGCTGTCGGATTGGCCGGACAGCGACCTGGAACAGAAGCCGGCAGACCTGCAACTGCTAGACTTCGCCCGCGAGGAAATCGCCAAACTGAACCAGCGCTATCCGCTCGAAGGTTCGCCGCGATTCCACCTTCTGCACCGTCGTCGCCTCTACAACGAGGCACAGAGCTGCTGGATGGGCTGGGAACGCAAACGCGGCAAGCTGCATGAATTGAACCACCTGCTGCGCGGCGACCCCGACACGACCTTTCTGCCTACGACCGACCCGCTGCCGGAAGGCGTGGTCCATGTGATGACGCTCGACGCCGACACGCGCATGACGCGCGATGTGGTGACGCGGCTGGTCGGCAAGCTCAGTCATCCGCTCAACCGCCCTGTCTTCGACCGCAAGACCAGGCGCGTTACGGCGGGCTACAGCATCCTGCAACCACGCGTCACGGCGTCGCTGACGACCGGAGATGAAGCCTCCTTCTTCCAGCGCGTCTTTTCAGCCAATCGCGGCCTCGATCCCTACGTGTTTGCTGTCTCGGATGTCTACCAGGACGTGTTCGGCGACGGCACGTTCACAGGCAAGGGCCTCTATCACATCGACGCGATGGAGGCCGCGCTCGACGAGCGCATCGCCGAGAACACGGTGCTCAGCCACGACCTTCTGGAAGGTGCGCTTGCCCGCGCCGCTCTGGTCACCGACGTCGAGGTGGTCGAAGACTACCCCACCCGCTATGCCGTAGACGCCTCCCGCCACCATCGCTGGGCGCGCGGCGACTGGCAGCTTCTGCCCTTCATCTTCAGCGGCGCCTCCGGCGTACCGGCGCTCTCCCGTTGGAAGATGGTCGACAATCTTCGCCGCTCGCTTACGCCGATTGCCTGGGTTCTGGCGTCGATCGCCGGCTGGACATTGCTTCCTTTCAGCGGGGCGGTTCAATGGCAGGCGCTGCTGATCCTCAGCCTGTTCGTCGCGCTGACATTCGATATCGTCGAACTCGTTGCTTCCCGACAGCCGCGACACCACTGTGCGCGGCCACATCAACGCGCTTGCCCGCGACCTCGCGTTCGGCACCGCACAAGTGGCGCTGAAGATCGTGCTGATCGCGGACACGGCCTGGATGATGGGCGACGCTATCTTGCGCACCCTTTATCGGCTTTTCGTAAGCCGGCGAAATCTGCTCGAATGGCGCACCGCCTCGCAAGCCGGGCAAACCCGCAGCAACGACATCAAGGCGCACTATCGCATGATGTACGGCGCTGTGGTGATCGGTCTCGCCGGACCGCTGCTGCCGCTGCTGTTTGAATCTTCCGGCCTCTATCTGGCGCTGATCTTCTCGCTGTTCTGGATTTTTTCGCCGGCTTTCGCCTGGTTCGTCAGCCGCTCGGCCGAGACCGAGGACCGGCTCGAAATCGCCGAACTCGACCGGCTGCGGCTGCGCGCGATCGCGCGCCGAACCTGGCTCTATTTCGAGACCTTCGTGACTGCCGAACACAACCATCTGCCTCCGGACAACTTCCAGGAGAACCCTGTTCCCGTCGTCGCCGGCCGGACGTCGCCGACCAACATCGGCATCTATTTCCTCTCGGTGATTTCTGCGCGCGACTTCGGCTGGATCAGCCTGGCCAATGCCGTCGACCGGATCGAAGCGACGCTGTCAACCATTGAGCGCATGGAGCGTCATCGCGGCCATCTCTATAACTGGTATGACACGCGCACGCTCAAGCCATTGTTCCCGCTCTACATATCGAGCGTCGACAGCGGCAATCTCGCCGGCCATCTGGTTGCGCTCGCCGCCGCCTGCCAGGAATGGGCGGAAGCGCCTGCCGTCCATCTGCAGGGCGATTTCGACGGCCTTCTCGATACCGTAGTCATCCTCGAAGAGAGTCTCGAAGCACTGCCCGACGACCGTCGTCAGTTGCGCCCGCTCCGCAAGCGCCTTCGCGACCGCATCGGCGGCATGCGGCGCGCCGTCGAGACGATCAAGCACGAGCCCGAAATGGCTTCGATCCGCACCATCAATCTCGCCGTCATAGCGGCCGAATTGCGCAAGCTCACGGATACCATCCATAGCGAGACCGGATCGGCGAAAAGCGAGGAATTGGCCGGCTGGGCCGCCAAGCTGGAAGCCACCTGCGAGGCGCATGTCCATGACGCACACAGCGACCAGAGCAACCTGGCCGCTTTGCGCAAGCGGCTGGAGCTGCTGCGCGACCGTGCGCGCAAATATGCCTTCGAGATGAATTTCTCGTTCCTGCTGCGGGAAGACCGCAAGCTTCTGTCGATCGGTTACCGGGTAAGCGAACACCAGCTCGATGAAAGCTGCTACGATCTTCTTGCCTCGGAGGCGCGGCTGACCAGCCTTTTCGCCATCGCCAAGGGTGACATCCAGACCGAACACTGGTTCCGGCTCGGTCGTCCGATCGTCGAGATCGGCTTCCGCGGCGCCCTGATGTCCTGGTCGGGCTCGATGTTCGAATACCTGATGCCGCCGCTCGTAATGAAGGAACCGCAAGGCGGCCTCCTTAACCAGACCAATCATCTCGTCATCAAACGGCAGATCCAGTACGCCCGCTCGAAGCAGATTCCATGGGGTATTTCGGAGGCCGCCTATAATGGGCGCGACCGCGAAATGACCTACCAGTACACCAATTTCGGCGTTCCCGGGCTCGGACTGAAACGAGGCCTGGCGCAAAATACGGTGATTGCACCCTACGCAACCGTGCTGGCAGCGCAGTTCATGCCGCGCGAGGCCGCGGAAAACCTTCGCCGGTTGCGGCTGATCGGCGCCATGGGTCGCTACGGCTACTACGACGCCGTCGACTTCACGCCGCAGCGTGTTCCCGAGGGCGACCGGCGCGCCGTCGTCTACAACTACATGGCCCACCATTCGGGCATGTCGATCGTCGCCATCGCCAATGCTATTTTCGAAGGACGCATGCGTGATCGCTTCCATAGCGATCCGGTCATCGTGGCGGCTGAGCTCCTGTTGCAGGAAAAGGCGCCGCGCGACATCCCGATCGCGGTGATGAAGCCGGAAGCCGAGGAGCGCGCCAAGGCCGAGATCGCCGAAGTCAGCCCGGATACCCGTATCGTGCTGAACCCGTTGCGGTCGCTGCGCGCCACCAATCTCATGTCGAACGGCCATTACTCGGTGATGCTGACGGCGACGGGCTCCGGTTACAGCCGCTGGAACGATCTGGCGGTCACGCGCTGGCAACCCGACCCGACCGAAGATCGGCTAGGCACCTACCTCTTCATTTCCGATGCCGAAACGGGGGAATGGTGGTCAGCCACAGCCGAGCCGAAACAAGCACCGGACGAAACGCTGCAGACGCTTTTCTCCGACGACAAGGCGACATTCGTCAAATCCGTCGGCACTTTGCGTTCGGAAGTCGAATGTATCGTCATTTCGGAAGGCAATGGCGAAGGACGCCGCATCGCGATTGTTAACGAAGGGACGACCGACCGCCAGATAGACGTGACATCGTTTGCCGAGTTGGCCCTGGCCCCGGAGATTTCGGACAGCGCGCATCCTGCCTTCTCGAAAATGTTCGTCGAAACCGAGATCTCGGAAGACAAGAGCACGATTTTCGCCAGCCGCCGCAAACGCGACAAGAACGACCCCGACATCGCCTATGGCCATTTCGTGACCGGCGGTTCCGGCTTCGGGCGCGAGGTCGAGGCGGAAACCGACCGTCGCGCCTTTATCGGCCGCGGCCGCTCGATTGCCAACGCCGCCGCTTTCGATCCGGGCGCCAAGCTTTCGGGCGCGCACGGCTTCGTCCTGGATCCGGTCGCTGCGATCCGCCGCCGGATCAGGGTACCGGCCCGCAAGAAAGTATCGCTCACCTTCTGGAGCGTCGTCGGCGCCAATCGTGAAGAGGTCGAGGCAACGATTGCCCGCCTCGACCATACGGAAAGCTTCTCGCGGCAGGCGATGCTTTCCTGGACCGGTTCGCAGGTGCAAACGCGCCATATCGGATTGACGCTAACCCAGGCCGCGAACGTCCAGAAGCTCGCTCGTTACCTGCTCTATCCCGATCCCTCGGTCCGGATCGCCGCGCAATCGATCGCGTCCGGCCTCGGCCGCCAGTCGGCGCTTTGGCCGATGGCGATCTCGGGCGACTATCCGATCTTCGTGCTCAGGATCGGCGATCAGGCCGACCTTGAGATCGTCGCCCAGACGCTGCGCTTCCAGGAATATATGCGTACCCGGGGCCTAGTCGCCGATCTGGTCATCGTCAACGAGCAGTCCTCTTCCTACGTCCAGGACCTGCAGCAGGCGATCGAATGGCATTGCGAGAACAGTCGCGTCCGCGGCAGGGAACTCGGGCCTCGCCAGCACATCTTCACGGTCCGCCGCGATCTCATGGACGAGAGCTCCTACCGCACGCTGCTTGCCGCCGCGCGCATCGCCTTCCATACCCGTAACGGCACCATCTTCGATCAGTTGGAGCGTGCCGAAGCGACCGCGCTGGCTGCCCGCGATGCGGCTTTGGCGGCCTTGGCGTCGGCGCCCGCGGAAGAAGAACGTCCGCGCCCGGTGTCGCCGCCGAAATTGCGCGCCGTCGGCAAGACGCAGGCATCCGAAGAGCTTTCGTTCTGGAACGGGTTCGGCGGTTTCGACCGCGGTGGCCGCGATTATGTCGTGCGGTTGAGCGACGAGCGCTCTACCCCGCAGCCATGGGTCAACGTGATTTCAAATACGGCTTTTGGTTTCCATACCTCTGCCGAAGGCGCTTCGTTCACCTGGAGCCGCAACAGCCGCGACTTCCAGTTGACGCCGTGGTCGAACGACCCGGTCAGCAACCGGCCGGGCGAAGCGATCTATATTTACGATCATGCCAGCGGCAAGGCGTTCTCGCCCTTCGCGGCCATCGCGCGCGATACTTCGATGGTCTACGAAGCGCGCCACAGCCAGGGTTTCTCCACCTTCAGCGCAAAGCGCGGGCCGCTGGCGATGGAGGTGACGCAGCTTGTCGATCCAGTCGATCCGGTGAAGATCTCGCGGCTGACGCTGCGCAACGCCGGTTCGGTGCCGCTGCGCCTGCGCGTCTACGCCTATGCCGAATGGGTGCTCGGCTCGAGCCGTCCGCGCTCGGCGCCTTACATCATCCCGTCGCAGGACGCGGCGACCGGCGCCGTTGTTCGCCCGCAATACCTACAGCCTCGACTTCGGCGACCGCGTGGCCTTCCTCGCCAGCGACAAGGCAGCCGACAGCGTGACCGCCGACCGCCACGAATTCATCGGGCCCGCGCGGCTCGGTCGAATTGCCGGAAACGGTGGTCGGCGGGAGCGGCGCTTTCCAACCGTATAGAGGCCGGCGCCGATCCCGTGCTCGGCCATGGCGCGCGACATCGAAATCCCGCCGGGCGGCGAAGTGCAGCTCTTGTGGCTGCTTGGCGACGCCGGCTCGCCGGAAGAGGCCAGCGCGCTCGTCGCCCGCCATCGCGCCCGCGATTTCGACGAACGCCTCGCCGAAGCGACCAAGACCTGGCGCGGCTTCCTCGACACCTGCAGGTCGAGACGCCGGACAAGGCGTTCGACGCAATGGTCAACCACTGGCTGCCCTATCAGAGCCTTGCCTGCCGCATCCGCGCCCGCTCTGCCTTCTACCAGGCAAGCGGCGCGTTCGGCTTCCGCGACCAGTTGCAGGACACGCTGGCGCTTCTGCTCCACGATCCGGAACTGGCGCACGCCCAGATCCTCAACGCCGCTCGCCGGCAGTTCCCGGAAGGCGACGTGCAGCACTGGTGGCTGCCGCGCACGGACGCAGGTGTGCGCACTCTGATCTCCGACGACGTCGTCTGGCTCGGCTACGCGGTGGCGCACTACATTCGCGTCACCGGCGATGCCTCGATCCTCAAGGAGAGCGTGCCGTTCATCGAAGGCCAGCAACTGGCCCCCGGCGACCACGATGCATTCTTCACGCCGGAAGTCTCGAAACAAAAGGTGCCGCTCTACGAGCATTGCGCCCGCGCGCTCGATCTCGCCGTCAAGCGCACCGGCCCGGACGGACTGCCGCTGATCCTCGGTGGCGACTGGAACGACGGCATGAACCGCGTCGGCGCCGAAGGTCGCGGCGAGAGTGTTTGGCTGGGCTGGTTCCTGTTGAAAACGCTCGAGGATTTCGCGCCGATCGCCGAAGCCAGAACGACGGCAAGCGCGCTCAAGCCTGGCTGAAACACGCGAAGACGGTTAAAAAGGCAATCGAAGGTGCCGGCTGGGATGGCGAATGGTATCGTCGCGGCACCTATGATGACGGCTCGCCGCTCGGGTCGAAAAATTCGGACGAGTGCCAGATCGACTCCATCGCCCAGTCATGGAGCGTGTTGTCGGGTCACGGCGACCCGGCTCGCTCGGAGACGGCGATGGACTCGGCGATGAAGCGGCTGGTCGACGACAAGCTGAAGATCGTCAAGCTGTTCACGCCGCCCTTCTCCAAAACCGACAAGGAACCCGGCTACATCAAGAGCTATCCGGCCGGCGTTCGCGAAAATGGCGGGCAGTATACGCATGCCGCGACGTGGTTCGTCATCGCCCTTGCCGAAATGGGACGGGTCGACGACGCCTGGCGTTGCTTCGAAATGCTGAACCCGGTCAACCATGCGCTCGATGCGGACGCAGCCGAACACTACAGGGTCGAGCCTTATGTCGTCGCGGCCGACATCTACTCGGAAGGCGAGAAGGGCGGGCGCGGCGGCTGGACCTGGTACACGGGCTCCGCAGGCTGGCTTTACCGCGCCGCGGTCGAGGGAATCCTCGGAATCCGCAAGGAAGGCGACCGGCTTCGCATCGAGCCTAGACTGCCGACCCACTGGGACGGCTTTGCCGCGACAGTAAATCTCGTCGGGCGCTGTCTACAAGATTCGGGTCAAAAGAGCGACCGACACAAGAACTGCCGCCATAGAAGTTAACGGCCGCAAGATCAAAGGCTCCACTATAGAGCTTTCAGATAGCGGAGAACGGGATGTTCTTGTGACGATTCCGGCCTAAACACAGGCCGGAATCGATCTAGCAAGTGGACGGAGGCCTTGCTTTCGCCCTAGTGTCGCCATTTTTCCTTATTTGTCAGTTCGTTACGCGATCACGTCAAATTACCGTTCCTGCATATTGTTGTCCAAGACGGAGGAACCTGCGTCACCCGGAAGCATTGTAATGTCGTTCGTCAGACGGTACCTGTCACGCCGTCGCACTGCACAAATTTGTCCCCGTGGGGTAGCATAGTGTCTTTGTTTCAAATCTACTTGAGAGCGCTCAGTCATCTCATGGCGGCGCCGCGGCGCGTTTTCTTCATCTGCGCGGCCAACATTGTGCTCGCAATGGTGGTGATCGCGGAGCCGATGCTGTTCGGCCGCATCATCGATGCGATCGCCGAGAAGCGGGATGTGCTGCCGACACTAATGATCTGGGCCGGCCTCGGGGCCTTCAACATCGTCGCCTTCGTTCTCGTCACGCGCGGTGCCGATCGGCTTGCCCATGCCCTGCGCGTTGGCGTGCTGACCGAGTCCTTCGAGCGAACCATTTCCATGCCGCTCTCCTGGCACCATCAGCATGGCACGTCGCGTACCCTGCATACGCTGATAAGGGCCGTCGATACCATGTTCTCCCTCTGGCTCGATTTCATGCGCCAGCATCTGACGACGGCTGTCACGCTTCTGCTGATGATCCCGACGGCGCTTGTTCTCGATCTGCGTATGTCGGCGGTGCTGATCGGCCTTGGCGTGCTGTATGTCGCGATCAACCGGGCTGGTGATGCGCAAGACCAAGGACGGTCAGGCTTCGGTGGAGCAGCATCATCACCGCGTCTTCTCCCACGTCAGCGACACGATCGGCAATGTCTCGGTTCTGCAAAGCTATAACCGCGTCGCCCATGAGACGGCAGCGCTCAAGGAATACACGCGTCAGCTGATCAGTGCACAGAATCCGGTGCTCGATTGGTGGGCGCTGGCGGACACGCTGCGCCGCCTCGCCTCCACCATCTCGATGATGATCGTGCTGGTGATCGGTGCCCTGCTGGTCACCTATGGCGAATTGCGGATAGGCGACATCGTCACCTTTACCGGTTTCGCCACGCTGCTGATCAGCCGCCTCGACCAGATTGCCGGCTTCGTCAACCAGGTTTTCGAGGCCCGCGCCAAGCTTGTCGACTTCTACGACCTGCAGGACGCGTCGGTCCTGCGCCGCGAGCCGGAAGGCCTGCGGGAGCTGTCGAACGTGACCGGCCATGTCCGCTTCGAGAACGTCAACTTCACGTTCCCCAACTGCGGCCAGGGTGTGCGTGACATCTCCTTCGAGGCGAAAGCCGGCGAAACGATCGCCATTGTCGGCCCGACCGGCGCCGGCAAGACGACGCTGATCAATCTCCTGCAGCGCGTCTACGATCCCGATGAAGGCCGCATTCTGATCGACGGCATCGACACCCGCACGGTGAGCCGCAAGTCGCTGCGCCAGTCGATCGCCAGCGTGTTCCAGGATGCCGGCCTGTTTAACCGGACGATCGAGGAAAATATCCGCGTCGGCTGCGAAACGGCGAGCTATCAGCAGGTCCATGCCGCCGCCGAGGCCGCCGCCGCCGCAGGACTTCATCCTGTCCAAGAGCGAAGGCTACGACACGATTGTCGGCGAGCGTGGCGGCCAATTGTCCGGCGGCGAGCGCCAGCGCATCGCGATTGCCCGCGCCGTCCTCAAGGACGCGCCGATCCTGGTGCTCGACGAAGCGACCAGCGCGCTGGATGTCGAGACCGAGGCTCGCGTCAAGGAAGCCATCGACCGCCTGCGCAACGGCCGGACCACCTTCATTATCGCCCACCGCTTGACCACGGTTCGCGACGCTGACCGGGTCATCTTCATGGACAACGGCCACATCATCGAGTTGGGCGCGTTCCATGAACTGGCCGTGAGCAATGGCCGCTTTGCCGGCCTGCTGCGCGCCGGCGGTCTGCTCAATGACGAGGAAGTGCGTCGCTTGAGCCGCATCTCCATCCCTGTCGAAGCAGCCTGACAAAGGAAAAGCCAGCCGTGCGCCGGCTGGCTGCGCGGGCAACTATTCCGATCCAGCGATCAGCGGCCGTTCAAGGCCAGCAGCTTGCGGCTCTTCTCGTAATCCTGCCAGGGATCGTCCTTCGCCAGAGCCTTGGCGAAGGCCTTCCCGCCCAGCTTGAATTCCGCCGGCGATAGTCCTTCCAGCGCTTCCCAGGGCACCGGCATCGAGATGGTCGCCCCCGCCTTGGCGCGGCTCGAATAGGCCGCCACGGTGGTCGAGCCGCGCCAATTGCGCAGATAGTCGATGAAGATACGGCCGGTACGCGCCTTCTTCGATAGCGTTGCCGTATAGCGCTCCGGATTGGTCTGCTCCATGGCGCGGGCGAAGTCATGTGCGAAGGTCTTCACGGTCTCCCAGTCAGCCTTCGGTTTAAGCGGCACGAGCACATGAAAACCCTTGCCGCCGGATGTTTTGAGGAAATTCGGCAAGCCGAGATCGTCGAGCCGCCGCTTCACGTCGAGCGTGGCGGCACGGACATCCTCGACATCGAGCCCTTCGTCCGGATCGAGATCGAACACGATCTGGTCCGGTTTTCCGATCGCATCGACCGTCGCACCCCATATATGGATTTCGACGACCCCGAGTTGCACAAGCGCCGCTATTCCGTCGAAATCCCGGACGAAGAGGATCTCCTCGTTGTCCTCCGGGTCCTTGGACTTCGAGATCGATTTGTGCATTCCGGGCATCGCGTGCTTCTGGAAGAAGCGTTGGCCCTTGATGCCATCCGGCGCGCGAACAAGTGCAAGCGGCCGGTTGACGACGTATTCCCGCATGCGCGGCCACACCGCAGCATAGTGGTCGAGCAGATCCTGCTTGGTTACGCCCTCGTCGAGCCACAGTTTCTTGTCGGGATTGGAAAGCTCGACGGAGGTCCGAGGCGCATTGGAACTCGCCGCGTCCTTCCTGCCGGGGGCAGTCTTTTTCTCCCCTGTCTTCGATTTCCGTGCCGGCTCGGGCTTTTCCACGACGACCTCCTCTGCCTGCTTGTCCTCGCGCAAACCCTGGAACGAAGCGTGGCGGATGCTACCGCCCCTTGTCCACGAACGGAACTCGATTTCCGCGACGAGTTCCGGCTTCACCCAGACCACGCCCTTCTCCCTGGCGGCGTCGCCATGAAAAGCGGAAGTTTTCGCGCGTATGGCGTCGAGCTTCTTCTTGAGGTCGTTGGTGACGTTTCCGGAGAAACCGGTGCCTACCCGCCCCGCGGATTTCAGCTCGCCATCCTCGTGGTAGCCAACGGCAATCGAGCGAAGCCCCCTGCCCGCCGCTTGCGACGGCACGTAGCCTGCGATCACGAATTCCTGCCTTAGGGTGCATTTCGACTTGATCCAGTCCTGGCCGCGGCCGCTTCTGTAGGGCGCGTCGGCGCGTTTCGAGACGACGCCCTCGAGGCCCATGCGGCAGGCATGCGCCAGTATCGTCTTGCCCGGTTCCGAAAAATGCTCGCTGAAACGGACCGGGCCTTCCTCATCGAGACCCGCAAGCAGATCCCGCAGCCGCTCCTTGCGATCGAACAGCGGTTCCGATGCGAGATCGTCGCCGTCGAGGTGAAGCAGGTCGAAGACATAAAAGATCATGTGCTCGTGACGCTGCTCCGACAGGGCGAGCTGCAACGCCGAGAACGTCGACACCCCATTGTCGCCAAGCACCACGATCTCGCCGTCGATGATCGCGGTGTCGAGATCGAGTCCGGCAAGCGTCTCCGGAATATGCGTGCCGAATTTGCGCGTCCAGTCGAGGCCGGTGCGGGTGAAGAGCTTTACCTTGCCGTCCTTCACGTGCGCCTGCATGCGATAGCCGTCGAACTTGACTTCATGCAGCCATTCCTCGCCGGCCGGGGGCTTTTCTTGAAGCCGTGCCAGGCAAGGCGGGATGAAGCTTGGCATCGCTGTCCGCGACTTGGCTGTCTTCTTCTTTCTGCCGCCGACCCTGCTTGCCTTGTCGGCTCCCGCCTTTGGCTTGCCACGTTGCGGCATCTTGCGGCCCTCGGCGACGTCCTCGATCGTCAGGCCGGATTTCACCGACTCCGGCGCCTCCTCGAGTATATCGCCCTTGCGTCTGGCAAACTCGTCGTCCGATTTGATCAGCAGCCAGTTGTCGCGTTTTTCCCTCGGCCGCCGCTTCAGGCGAACGAGATGCCAGCCGCCGTTCAGCTTGTTGCCCGCGAGTTCGAAGCGGAGATGGCCCTTTTTCATGCCGGCAGCCGGATCGCCTTGCGGCTCCCACGTCCCTTCGTCCCATACGATAACCGCACCGGCGCCGTACTGGCCCTTCGGGATATTGCCTTCAAAGGATCCATAATCGACCGGATGGTCCTCGACATGAACCGCGAGCCGTCTTTCCGACGGGTCGAGGCTTGGGCCGCGCGTGACCGCCCAACTCCACAAGACGCCGTCATGCTCGAGGCGCAAATCGTAGTGAAGCCGCGTCGCGTCATGCTTCTGGATGACAAAAATCCCGCCGGCCGACCTCGACCTAGCCTTGCGGCCCCTGCCGGACGGCTCGCTGGTGACCTTGAAGTCCCGTTTGGCGCGGTATTGCTCGAGGTTGGCCATAGGGTTTGCCCGCCTCAGGCGGTTTTTCTTTTCCGGGACGCCGTGCGCTTGACGGCTTTTTTGCCGGCGCCGGACCCCCGGCGTCCGCCGGCTTTCGCTTTCGTGGATTTGCCCGGCGTCTCTGTTCCGGAGGTCTCGCCGCCTCCATCTTTTTCGGAGCTCAGGCTCTTCTTCAGCGCGTCGAACAGATTGATGACATTGGAAGGCCTGGGTCCGTCAGTCTTCCTTGCCTTGGGCGCTTTGCGGCCGGCCTTCTTGGAGCGGACCAGTTCCATGAGTGCGCTTTCGTACTTGTCTTCGAATTTCGACGGATCGAACTTTGCATCCCGTTTGTCGATGATGCGGGCGGCCATATCGATCATCTTTTCTTCCAGCTTCGGCTCGTCGATCTCGTCGAAGATCTCGTCCGGCTGGCGAACCGTCTTGTCGTAACGCAAAGTGGTGAGCAGCATTCCCTTTTCGAACGGCTCGATGACGACCGGCCGTTCGCGGCGCCACAATACGATACGCGCCAGCCCGGCCATCTTCCTGTCGGACAACGCCTGCCGGATCACTGCAAACGCCTCTTCCGAAACCTCGTCGGCCGGCGTCAGGTAATAGGGCGTGTCGAGGTAGATCTTGTCGATGTCGGTCTTTTTGACGAAACGTTCCAGATTGAGCGTGTGCGAGGATTCGATCTGGACAGCCTCGATCTCGTCCTCCTCGATCAGCACGAACTCGTGGTCCCGTACTTCGTAACCCTTGACCTCATCCTCCTCGTCGACCGGTTTGCCCGTGGTGGCATCGACATATTGCCGCCTGACAGTATTGCCGGTCTTGCGGTTGATCACGTGAAACGAAATCTTTTCGCTTTGCGAGGTAGCGCCGGAAAGTTCGACGGCGCAAGTGACCAGCGAGAGTTTGAGATAGCCTTTCCAGGCGGGACGCGGAGCCATTGGAACATTCCTCGCGCGGTATCGGACTGCATGCCGCAACCATTGCCTAACGTGGTTTTGGAAAGCGGGTTCCGTAAGTTAAAGCGCCGTGATCTTTTAGACGTTCCCTGCGGATGCGCCGGCCAAAGAAAAAGCCGACCCTTTTCGGTCGGCTTGAGTAAAGCGGCGGGCATGGGGTGGGGGGTGGGGGGATCGCCCGCCGTATCGCCATAATGCGCGCTTGTGGAAAAAGTTCCACACAAATCGAAAATTTTTTTCGAGGTGCAGGCGACCTAGCGCATGATACCGAAAAGCTGCAGACTTTTCGGACCAGCATCATGCTTACGCGGATGCCGCTTGGGCGCTTCATCGAACCTGACGAAATGGCTGAAGTCGTTCTGTTTTTGCTGTCCGACCGTGCCCCGACAGTGAACAGCGGCGCCATGCCGATCGACGCCGGATTCGGCGTCACCTGCCAATTTCAGCTTGCCAGACGTCCGGTCCGCCGCGCGGTGAATCGTTCCAGCGCGCTGAAGGCATCGTAAATCAGCACCGCCAGTACCGCGACGATCAAACCGCCCTGCAGCACGAATGCAAGGTTGTTGGAAAGTAGTCCGGCGATGATCACCTCGCCCAGGGTCTTGGCCGCCACGGTGGAACCGATGGTCGCGGTGGCAAGGCTGATCACCACCGAAAGCCGGATGCCGGCGAGGATGACCGGCATCGCCAGGGGGAGTTCGACCTTGGTCAGGCGTTGCCATCCCGTCATGCCCACGCCCTTTGCAGCTTCGACGACAGGCGCCGGAAGCGTGGTGAGCCCGGTCAGCGCATTCTCGAAGATCGGCAAGAGACCGTAGAGAAAAAGCGCAATCAGCGTCGGTTTCTCCCCAAAACCGACCGCAGGCACCGCAAGCGCCAGTACCGCAACCGGCGGAAAGGTCTGGCCGATATTCACCAGGCTGCGCGACAGCGGGAGAAACTCGGCGCCGAACGGCCGCGTCACCAGAATGGCCAGCGCCACCGCCAGGACAATCGCCGCCAGCGTTGCGATCGCGACCGTGCGTAGGTGTAGGATAGTCAGCGACAGCAGACTGCCCTGATTGTAGATCGCCGGCGCATTGTTCTCGGTCAGCGGCTTGAACACCGGCTCGAACCACTGCGGCTCAGCGATGAACGCCACCAGCAGCACCAGTGCCGCCAGCCGAAGCAGCGTCGGCGCAGAAAGCCTCATGCCGGCCTCGCGGCGCGCTTGACCAGGGCTTTGACGGTCACCTTGCCGAGATCCGCTCCATCCTGCCCCTTCACCGGCAGCGCAGTTCTCCCCGACCACAAGAGCTCCGCCAAGGCGTCGCGCTGTGTCGCGGTCGCGGAAATCGCCTCGCCGTCGGCCTTGCCTGGCTCGACGGCGTCGCCGACCGGCTCGAGCGACAAAAGCTTGAACGGTCGCTCGCCAGTGCCGATCAGCGTTTCGACGAATTCGGTCGCCGGCTTCGCCAGGAGTTCCGCTGGCGGCGCATACTGCACCAGCTTGCCGGCATCCATGACCGCGATCTTGTGGCCAAGATGGATCGCCTCCTCCATATCGTGCGTGACGAGGATGATCGTCGTGCCGAAGCGTTTCTGGATCGCCAGCAGATCGTCCTGCGCCTTGGCGCGAATGATCGGATCGAGCGCGCCGAACGGCTCATCCATCAAAAGCACGTTGGGTTCGGCGGCAAGCGCCCGCGCCACACCGACACGCTGCTGCTGGCCGCCCGAAAGTTCGTGCGGATAACGTGGCCCGAAATCTGCCGGGTCGAGCTGGAACAGCGTCAGGAGCTCATCGACGCGGGCCGAGATCCGCGCCTTGTCCCAGCCGAGCAAGGTCGGTACGGTGGCGATGTTTTCCGCCACTGTGCGGTGCGGAAACAGGCCATGCCCCTGAATGGCATAGCCGATGCTGCGGCGAAGCTCGTAACCCGGCAGCGAGCGGTTGTCGACGCCGTCGAGCTTGATCGTCCCGGAGGTCGGCTCGACCAGCCGATTGATCATCCTGAGCAGCGTCGTCTTGCCTGAGCCCGACGTGCCGACGATAGCCGCCACGGTACGCGGTTCGATCGCCATGGAAACAGCGTCGACCACGGCGGTGTCGCCATAGCGCTTGGTGAGGTTTTCGATCTCGATCATGCGGCCCGGCCCTTGCTGGTCTCGGAAAGTTCGATGATGGCGTCGAGGATCACCGCTGCCGCGAAAGCCAGCGCCACGGTCGGCACCGCGCCGAGCAGCACTAGATCCATCGCCGTCTGGCCGATGCCCTGGAAGACGAAGACGCCGAAACCGCCACCGCCGATCAGCGCGGCGATCGTGGCGAGGCCGATGTTCTGGACGAGCACGATGCGGATGCCGGTCAGGATCACCGGGAAGGCCAGCGGAAACTCGACTTGGAAGAGCCGCTGGCTGTCGGTCATGCCCATGCCTCGCGCCGCGTCGTTGGCCGCCCGAGGAACTCCGGCAAGTCCGACGACCGTATTGGCCACTACCGGCAGCAGCGAATAGAGAAACAGCGCGACGAAGGCCGGTGCGACCCCGATGCCGCGGATGCCGATCGCCGCAGCGCCCGGCACATTGACGGCGATCCAGCCGAGCGGCGCGATCAGAAGGCCGAATAGCGCGATCGACGGAATGGTCTGGATGATGTTCAGGACGTTCAGCACCGCGTCGCGCAATTTATCGACACGGTGGCAAAGAATGCCGAGCGGAATGCCGACAACGACGGCCGCCGCCAGCGAACCCAACGCCAGCGTCACATGCTTGCCGGCCTCGGCCCAGAAACTGTCGGCGCGGTTGGCATATTCCTTGAGGATCGATAGCCCGTCCCAACCGCCGATGGAAAGCAGCAGCCAGATAGCGGCGGCGACAATCGCCAGCGCCCCGATACGGGCCATCGGCGTCGGCTGGAGCCGGGTCAATGCATCCGCGGCGAGCAACGCAAAGGCAAAGAGCAAAAGCCAGAAACCGGAGGCCGGCGACACCCGCGCATAATTGTTGCTTTCCGGCGTCAGATAAAGCGCTGCGACGCCGATCAGCACCGCCAGCGCCACGAGGGCGACCACCGCTGCTCCGAGCCTCGCAAGAGCAGGCGTCCTCAGCAAGCGCGATAATGCCGGCAACGGCGATGACCAGGAGAAGCAAGGCACTCGCCCAGCCCGGCAGCGATTCTAGAATCGTGCGCGCCTCGCCGGGCACGATGCGGTTGGCCCGGAACGTCGCGAAGGGCGCGACCTGTGCTGCCATAGGCGACGATCGCGGCTATCACCACACCGAGCTTGTCGAGGCGCGGCATCATGAAGCTGTCCCCCCAGCTCTGACGAAAGCGCAGTTATGAGATGTCCATTCCTTCGCGCCCCCCTCTGTCCTGCCGGACATCTCCCCCGCAAGGGGGGAGATCAGCTGGCAGCAACCTTGCCGCTTACCTTTCGGTGCCAGTGGTTGGCGGCGGCAAAAATGGAGGCGTAATCTCCCCCCTTGCGGGGGACATGTCCGGCAGGACAATGGGGGGCGCCACAAAGCACCACCCCCACTCCCTGCCTTTGCCAGTGAAAAAGGCACGTCTTTGCCTATTTCAGAAACCCATTCTTCTTCAAAAACTCCTCGGCGACGGCCTTGGCCGGCTCGCCGCCGACCTGCACGCGGCCGTTGAGGTCCTGCAAGCGTGACAAGGTCGAGCTTCTCGAACACCGGCTTCAGCAGCTCCTCGATCTTCGGGTTTTCCTTCAGCACCGCCTCGCGGATGATCGGCGCCGGCTGGTAGACCGGCTGCACGCCCTTGTCGTCCTCGAGCACGACAAGGCCGGATGGCGCGATGCCGCCATCGGTGCCGTAGACCATGGCGGCATTGGCGCCGTTGGTCTGGTTGGCGGCAGCCGCAATCGTCGCCGCCGTGTCGCCGCCCGACAGCGTGATCAACTGCTCGGGCTTCAGCGTGAAACCGTAGGTCGTCTGGAATGCCGGCAGCGCGGCCGCCGAGTTGACGAACTCGGCAGAGGCCGCAAGCACCACCTGGCCGCCGCCGGCGACATATTTGCCGAAGTCCGACAGGGTCGCCAGCTTGTTGGCGTCTGCCACGTCCTTGCGCAGCGCGATCGCCCAGGTGTTGTTGGCCGGCGACGGCGACAGCCAGACGATCTTGTTGGCGTCATAGTCGAGCTTCTTCGCCGTCTCGAAACCCTTGGCGGCATCCTTCCACACCGGGTCGTCGGCCTTCTCGAAGAAGAAGGCCGCATTGCCGGTGTATTCCGGATAGACGTCGATCTCGCCGGCGGTGATCGCCTTGCGCACCACCGGTGTGCCGCCGAGCTGGATGCGGTCGGTGGTGGCAATGCCATTGGCGTTGAGCACCGACAGGATGATGTTGCCGAGTACCCCGCCCTCGGTATCGATCTTGGACGAGACGACGACCTGCGCGTTGGCGGCGCCGGCGGCAAGGCCAAGCGCAAGCACGGCGCCAGCGAGCTTCTTTTTCAGGGACATTGCGGGATTTCCTTTGCTTGAGACTGGGGATGCCTTTTGACCATGGAAAGAATGTCCGGTCGGGGCATCCGGTTTCCTATTCGCCGCGACCGGCGCAAAAATATCGCTCTTCCGGGCTGGTTGAGGCCGTTCATCCCGTAACTTAGCTCGTGCTCCCTTCCGGGCAATGGCCGCACAGCCATTCTCCTGACAGCAGCAGCGCCACGCGATGCAACCGACAGCCCTCGGAATGGATTTCCAACGAAACGCGAATTGTTGGTCCAGACTGCCTTTGCTGTCCCGATAGCACAGCTAGAAAGGCGAAATTCTACCGGAAGGCCTGATGCCGTTGAAAATCCGGTCGATCGACAAACGCCGAGGCAGCGGCTGGAAATCGCCTATGATAGTGTCCTCTCGGGGACGCGGGCGACCGCGAGAAGACTGGAGGAAGACGCCGAAATGAGCCGCTTGCGCCCACCTTATTCCTCCGTCCTCGACCTGATCGGCGAAACGCCGGTCGTCGAACTCACCAAATTCGACACCGGCAAATGCCGTCTGTTCATCAAGCTCGAGAGCCAGAATCCCGGCGGCTCGATCAAGGACCGCATCGCGCTGTCGATGATCGCCGATGCCGAACGCTACGGGCGGCTGGCGCCGGGCGGCACCATCGTCGAGGCGACCGCCGGCAACACCGGCCTCGGCCTGGCGCAGGTCGGCATCCCGAAGGGCTACCGCATCATCCTCGTCGTTCCCGACAAGATGAGCCGCGAAAAAATCCAGCATCTGCGCGCGCTCGGCGCCGAGGTGCGGCTGACCCGCTCGGACGTCGGCAAGGGCCACGCCGAATATTACCAGGACATGGCGGAAAAGATCGCCGCCGAAATCCCGGGCGCCTTCTACGTCAACCAGTTCGCCAACCCGGCCAACCCGCTCGCGCACGAGACCACCACCGGCCCGGAAATCTTGGAGCAGCTCGGCGAGGACGTCGACGCGGTCGTGGTCGGCGTCGGCTCCGGCGGCACGCTGACCGGCCTCGGCCGCTTCTTCGCAGAAAGTTTCGCCGAAGACCGAGATGGTGCTTGCCGATCCGGTCGGCTCGGTGCTGGCGCCGCTCATCAAGACCGGCAAGATGGTGGAGGCCGGCAGCTGGACGGTCGAAGGCATCGGCGAGGATTTCGTGCCGCCCAATGCCGACCTGTCGCTGGTCAGGAAGGCCTATTCGATACCCGACAAGCAGAGCATGCTGGCAGTGCGCGATCTGCTGTCCCGCGAGGGCATCCTCGCCGGCTCGTCGTCCGGCACGCTGCTGGCAGCCGCGCTGCGCTACTGCCGCGAGCAGAAGACGGCCAAGCGCGTCGTCACCTTCGTCTGCGACAGCGGCAACAAATATCTGTCGAAGGTATTCGACGATTTCTGGCTGGCCGAGCAAGGGCTTTCCGAGGTCGAACACCATGGCGACCTGCGCGACCTTGTCGCCCGCTCGCACCGCGAGGGCGGCACGGTCTTCGTCGGCCCCGACGACACGCTGCTCACCGCCTATGGCCGCATGCGCCGCGGCGACGTCTCGCAATTGCCGGTGCTCGAAGACGGCAAGCTGGTCGGCATCATCGACGAGAGCGACATCCTGTCCGTCGTCGAAGGTCCTTATGACAGCCGCTGGGACCGTTTCAACGCGCCGGTGAGAACCGCAATGACGTCCGACCTGCACACGCTGCAGGCCACCCAGACGCTCGACGCGCTGCTGCCGGTCTTCGAACGCAACGAGGTTGCCATCGTCTTCGACAGGGACGAGTTCGTCGGCCTTATCACCCGCATCGACCTGATCAACCATCTGAGACGCAGCAAATGACGGAACACCGCAAGAACCGCCTCGCCTTCTCGACCCGCACCATCCATGGCGGCCAGAGCCACGATCCGACCACCGGCGCGGTGATGGTGCCGATCTACGCGACCTCGACCTATGCGCAGCAGAGCCCCGGCGTGCACAAGGGCTTCGAATATGCGCGCAGCCAGAACCCGACCCGCTTGGCCTTCGAGCGCGCGATCGCCGACCTCGAAAGCGGCAGCGCCGGCTTCGCCTTCGCCTCCGGCCTTGCCGGCGATCGCCACGGTGTTCGAACTGCTCGATTCCGGCGCGCATATCGTCGCCACCGACGACATCTATGGCGGCACGTTCCGGCTGCTGGAGCGGGTGCGCAAGCGCTCGGCCGGGTTTTCCGTCAGCTTCGTCGATTTCACCGACCTTGCCGCCGTCGAGGCGGCGATCCGGCCGGAGACGAGAATGCTGTGGGTCGAAACGCCGACCAACCCGCTGCTGCGCATCGTCGACCTCGAAGGCGTCGCCGCACTCGCCAGGCGCAAGGGCCTGATCTCGGTCGCCGACAACACGTTCTGCAGCCCCTATCTGCAGCGGCCGCTGGAACTCGGCATCGACATCGTCGTCCACTCGACCACCAAATATCTGAACGGCCATTCCGACATGGTCGGCGGCTGCGTCGTCGTCGGCGACAATGCGGATCTCGCGGACCGGCTGAAATTCCTGCAGAATGCCGTCGGCGCGATTTCCGGACCGTTCGACAGTTTTCTGGCGCTGCGCGGCATCAAGACGCTGGCGCTGAGGATGGAGCGCCATTCGACGCAACGGCTCGCAAATCGCCGAATGGCTGGAGAGCCGTCCCGATGTCCGCCGCGTCGTCTATCCCGGCCTGGCCAGCCACCCGCAGCATGCGATCGCCAAGGCGCAGATGCATGCCTTCGGCGGCATGATCACGGTCGAGCTCGACCGCGACCTCGCCGGCACCAAGCGATTCCTCGAGCACACGCAGCTGTTCACGCTGGCCGAGAGCCTCGGCGGCGTCGAAAGCCTGATCGAGCACCCTGCCCTGATGACGCATGGCTCGATCCCGGCCGAAAAGCGCGGCGGGATCGGCATTTCCGATTCGCTGGTGCGGCTGTCCTGCGGCATCGAGGACGCCGACGACCTGATCGCCGACCTGACCCAGGCGCTGGCTGCCTGAGGCGATCCCGCCGCTTAACAAGAAGGGCGCGGAAGCCGGCTTCCGCGCTCTTCTTTCCACAATTGCCGCCGTATGGCGGCCAAGGACGTTCACCAGCCGGTGACGACCGCGCCCTTGAATGTTTCCTCGACGAACTTCTTCACCTCGGGCGTGTGATAGGAATTGACCAGGGTTGCTACCCATGGCGCATCCTTGTCGGCCGTGCGCACCGCGATCAGGTTGATGTATGGCGCCTTGGCGCCTTCCGTCAGGATCGCGTCGGTCGGCTGAAGGCCGGCCTCCACCGCATAATTGCCGTTGACGGCGGAGGCGTCGACATCGTCCAGCGAACGCGGCAACTGCGCGGCGTCGAGTTCCACGAACTTTAAGTTTTTCTTGTTCTCGGTCACGTCGGCCGGTCCGATCTTCAACCCCTTGGCCTCATCGACCTTGATGTAGCCTTGTCGGCGAGGATAAGCAGCGCGCGGCCGCCATTGGTCGGATCGTTGGGGATGCCGATCGTGGCGCCCTCGGGCAATTCGTCGAAGCTCTTCACTTTCTTCGAATAGATGCCCATCGGGAAGTTCACCGTATAGGCGACGTCGACGATGTCGTATTTGCGGTCGGCGATCTGGTTGTCGAGATAAGGCTTGTGCTGGAACGAATTGGCATTGAGTTCGCCGTCGTTCAGCGCCTGGTTCGGTACGACATAGTCCGAAAATTCCAGGATCTCGATGTCGAGACCCTTGGTTGCCGCGATCTCCTTCACCTTTTCGAGGATCTGCGCGTGCGGCCCGGCGTCGCGCCGATTTTGATGGTTTCCGCCGCGGCGGCGCCGGCGCCAAGCACGCACCGCCAGCCCTGCGGCAATAAGCGTTTTCTTCAGCATGGTAGTCTCCGTTTGTTCTTGGGGAGGATGGAAAATCAGCGCGGCCGCGACCGCTTGTCGAAACGCCGCGCCAGCGTGTCGCCGGCGCTCTGCACCGCCTGCACCAGCACGATCAGAACGATGACGACGGCAGCCATCACACCGGGCATGAAGCGCTGGTAGCCGTAGCGGATGCCGAGGTCGCCGAGCCCGCCGCCGCCGACCGCTCCGACCATCGCCGAATAGCCGATCAGGCTGACCACGGTCAGCGTCAGCGCCAGCGTAATCCCCGGCCGCGCTTCGGCGAGCAGCACCTTGGTGACGATCTGCAGCGGGCTGGCGCCCATGGCGCGTGCCGCCTCGATCAGGCCGGGATCGACCTCGCGGATCGCCGCTCTCGACCAGCCGCGCCACGAACGGAACCGTCGCCACCGTCAGCGGGACGATCGCAGCACTCGTGCCGATCGAGGTTCCGGCGACCAGCCGCGTGAAGGGAATGATCGCGACGACGAGGATGATGAACGGCGTCGAGCGCGTCGCGTTGACGATCGCGCCGAGCACCTTGTTGGCGGCGGGCGCGGCATAGAGCTCGCCGCGTCCGCTGGTGGCGAGGAAAACGCCGAGCGGCACTCCGATCAGCGAGCCCATCAGCCCGGCTATGGCAACCATATAGAGCGTCTGGCCGGTGGACTGGGCGAGCAGCTTCAGGATCTCAGGCGACATGGCCGAGCACCTCCGTCTGCAGCCCCTGCCCAGCGAGATGCTTCTCGGCCTTCGCCAGCGTTTTGGCGTCGCCGGCAGTGGACACCACCAGCGAACCGAACGGTCGCCCGCCGATCTCGTCGATCGCGCCGGCAAGGATATTGACTTCGACGCCGGTCACTTGCCCGAGCCGCGACAGGATCGGCTGTGTCGCGCTGTCGCCGGCGAAGGTGATGCGCAGCACGGCGCGGCTACCGGCACTCGGTTCCGGTCTAGTTGCTCAGCAAGGAAGACGGGCAGGCGCAGGCTTGGCAGGCCGGCAAGCAAGCGCCAGCGTCGTTTCGTGTTTTGGCGCGCTCAATATGTCGAAGGTCGTGCCGCGCTCGACGATGGCGCCGCGATCAATGACCGCCACCTGGTCGGCGACCGTCTTCACCACTTCCATCTCATGCGTGATCAGAAGCACGGTCAGTCCGAGTTCGAGTATTGATCTGCTTCAGGAGCGAAAGGATGGAACGTGTCGTCTCGGGATCGAGCGCCGAGGTCGCTTCGTCGGACAACAGAAGTTTCGGCCGGGTGGCAAGCGCGCGGGCGATGCCGACGCGCTGCTTCTGGCCGCCCGAAAGTTCGGCAGGATAGCGGTCGCGCTTGTCGGCCAGACCCGACCAGTTCGAGCAGCGGCGCCACCCTCGTCTCGATCGCCCGGCGGTCGACGCCGGCGATCTCCAGCGGCAGTGCGATATTCTCGATAGGCGGTCCGCGAGGACAAAAGGTTGAAGTGCTGGAACACCATGCCGATCGACCGGCGGACATCGCGCAAGCCGTCCTCGCCAAGCGCGGCGACATCCACTCCATCGACGACGACGCGGCCCAAACTCGGCTTTTCAAGGCCGTTGACCAGCCGGATCAGCGTCGACTTGCCCGCGCCAGAACGGCCGATAATGCCGGTGACGGAGCCGCGCGGAACAGCAAGATCGATGGCATCGAGCGCGACGACTTCGGCACTGGAACGGCCTGCGGGAAATCGCTTCGACACCGCCTCGAAAGAGACCATCGTGCCGGCTGAAGCCTCTACGAGATCATTTCTTGCCCAAGTACCGGATGCCGCAACCTCGACGTCCCTTGCTCTTTCAGGAGCCGTTGGAGCCATGCCCGGAATTGATCGGACCGGCGAGGTTTCCGGCCAAAATAGTGTCCATCGAAGTTTCCTTGCCATGAATATCACGATCACGGGTCGCGTGCCCTGGTTCGGATTTCGAACAATGTTTCCGAACGTGGCGGAACCTATCGCAGGCATGCGGCCGATCAAACGCGCAAGAGTTCCATTTTTCTGGCGTTTGGAGGAACAGGCTTCCAATCCCTGCCCGTGTCCCGAATCTCCTTTGCGGGCGGCCGGCGAAACGACCGGTTCATCCGATTGTCATCCAACTCCCGCGGTCGTCCAGGCGAACGGTTGCAGGTGCCGGGGCATGGATCATCGGCGCCGGGAAGGAAAGTTTATCCACGCCGCGACCGAATGCTCGGTCAAAGGGCTGGACAGGCCGTAAAGGTATGGCTATATGCGCGCCATCCGCCTTCGCGCGGTGCGTGGGTGCGTAGCTCAGTTGGTAGAGCAGCTGACTCTTAATCAGCGGGTCGCAGGTTCGATCCCTGCGCACCCACCAAAATTTTCCGCTGATATTTCAATACTTATAGAAGCCGAAATTTCACGCAAACAGCGTGCCTTCGGCGACCCGCACCGCGTGCCCGCCGATGCGCGCAGCGGTCATGGCGCCGCCGGTAACGTCGATTTCCAGCCTGATCGACGACGGCCGTCCCATCTCGATGCCTTGCTCGATCCAGAATTGCGACGGCCCGTCGACCGGCTGGTCGAAATGCATGATCGCGCCGGTGAGTGCGGCCACCGCCGAGCCCGTCGCCGGATCCTCGATGATACCGTCATAGGGTCCGAACATGCGCGCATGGAAGGACGACACCGTGGTTGACCGTGTCGCGGCAATAGACATAAGGGCGAGATGATGATGCCGCCGACGACCGGCGCGAGGTCGAGCCACAGATCGGTATTCATGCGCACTTTTCCGGCTTCCTCGAGCCCGCGCACCGGTACCGTGGCATAGGGCACGCCGGCCGACCAGGCGCCGATCCGATGGTTCTCGAAGCCGATTTCGTGCGGCTCCAGGCCGAGCGCCGCCGCCACCACTTCCGGCAGCGCCGGTGAAAGCCACCGGCTTGGCCAGCCGCGGCAGGTCGAATTCCGCGAATGCGGCGCCCTGGGCGCCGGATACGGCGCAGCGCACGGGACCGACATTTTCCTCCAGCACGAAGATGCCAGGCTCGGCTGCAGCATTCGCCGCCGCCTGTCTGCTCGAGCCAGCGCGATCGCGGTTCCGACCGTCGGATGCCCGGCAAAAGGCAGTTCGGTGTCCTGGCGTGAAAATGCGGATCCTGGCGCGATGCGTCTTGTTTTCCGGCGGCAGCACGAACACCGTTTCGGAGAGGTTGAATTCGCGCGCGATGCGCTGCATGGCGGCCTTGTCCAGCCCGTCGGCATCCAGCACGACCGCCAGCGGATTGCCGGTCAGCACTGCTTGTCCGTGAAGACGTCGTAGACGACATAATTCCGGCCGTTCATGCGGATCCGTTCCTCGATCTCATCGCCACCCGCATTCCCAACATGAGCGAAATTTAATTTGAAATTCCGCGCCGTTTGGCATGATTTCTGTCGATGAAGGGATTTCTACGGCGCACCTATAGGGGTCTACAATCGACCAGATTGTGAAACGGCCGCAAGCCGAGGAAACCGCCGCCATCGACACGGCCCTGGCGCTGGACAGCATCGTGGCGGAACACGCAAGCAGCCACGCCGATGGCGTTATGCTTGTAGCGGCTATCCTTGTCGCTGGCATCGTCGGCGGCGCCTATTTCTGGTTCGGCCAGTCGGCGACCAAGATCAGCTACACCACCGTCCCGGTGGAAATCGGCAAGCTGACCGTCGAGGTTTCGGCGACGGGCACCTTGCAGCCGCTCACCCAGGTCGACATTTCCAGCGAATTGTCGGGCGTCGTGCGTTCCGTCGCGGTCAACGAAAACCAGAACGTCAAGAAAGGCGACGTGCTGGCGGTGCTCGACACGGCCCGGCTCTCGGCGCAGATCGAGCGCGCCGAGGCATCGGCCAAGGCCGCGGAAGCCAAGGTCACCGACACGCAAGACCACCCTGAAGGAGACCGAACCAGGCGCTGGTCGCGCGCCACGCAGCTCTCGAGCCGCGGCATGGTCGCCGACCAGGCGCTCGAAACCGCGACCGCGGCGCGCGATCGCGCCGAAGCGCCGTCGCCATGGCCGAAGCCAATCTCGCCATCGCCGCCGCCGAACTGAAGCTCCAGCAGGCCGATCTCGAGAAGAGCACCATCTATGCGCCGATCGACGGCATCGTGCTGACCCGTTCCGTCGATCCCGGCCAGACGGTCGCCTCGTCGCTGCAGGCGCCGGTGCTGTTCGTCATCGCCGCCGACCTTACGCAGATGGAATTGAAGGCGGCGATCGACGAAGCCGACATCGGCGGCGTCAAGCCCGGCCAGCAGGCGCACTTCACCGTCGATGCCTTCCCCGACCGCCGGTTCGACGCCGATATCCGCGACATCGCCTTCGCCTCGGTCACGACCGAAGGTGTCGTCACCTACGATGCCCGTCTCGACGTCGACAACGCCGAGCTGCTGTTGCGGCCGGGCATGACCGCGACCGTCGCTGTGATCATCCGCGAAGCCGACGGCGTGCTCACCGTGCCGAGCCGCGGCTTTCCGCTACCAGCCGCCAGACGGCACGAGCAAGTCGCGGCTGGAGCCTGCAAAACCTGTTCATGCCACGAATGCGGACGGCGGCCGGCCCAACCAGACCGCGACTGCCGCCGATGGCTTCCGCACGCTCTACGTGCTGCGAGAACGGCGCCCGCAGGCGGTACAGGTGAAAACCGGCTCGACCGACGGCGAAAAGGTCGAAATCCTCTCCGGGCTGAAGCAGAGGGACCTGTCATCACCGCCGCCTCCGATCGGCCGGCGAGTAAGTCCGATGCCGACGGCCCCTCTCCTCACCTTCCAAAAGCGTCTGGAAGACCTACGGCCGGGCGAAACGAAGGTCCATGCTCTCGCCGGCATCGACCTCGCCATCGACAAGGGCGAATTCGTGGCGATCATGGGTCCGTCCGGTTCCGGCAAATCGACGGCGATGAACATCATCGGCTGCCTCGACACGCCGACCGCCGGGCGTCTACGGCTTCAGGGCATCGACGCCGGGCGGCTCGACCGCAACCGCCGCGCGGTGCTTGCGCAACCTCTACATCGGCTTCGTATTCCAGGGCTACAATCTGCTTCCCCGCACGACGGCGGTGGAAAATGTCGAACTGCCGCTCATCTATCGCGGCATCGGGCCGCGCGAGCGCCGCGCCCGCGCGATGGAAGCGCTCGCGCAGGTCGGTTTGACCGGCCGAGAGCATCACACGCCGGTCGAGCTTTCCGGCGGCCAGCAGCAGCGCGTCGCGATCGCCCGTGCCATCGTCAGCAAGCCGGCCCTGCTCGTTGCCGACGAGCCGACCGGCAATCTGGATACCGCGCGCAGCCATGAAATCATGGATCTTCTGACGTCGCTCAACGAGCGAACTCGGTCTGACCGTCGTCATGGTCACCCACGAGGCCGACATCGCAGCCTATGCCCAGCGCACGATCAGCTTCCTCGACGGCCACGTGGCGTCGGACACGCGTAGCTTGGAGATGGCGTGACGATGGGGATGGGAAAGCGCTTCAGGTACGTCCTTCGAGGCTTGCCCACGCACGACCACGCGAAACCGTCAACGGTAACAGAGGGCTCTCACCTCAGGATGACGGCCGTTGGCGACTGCCTCCCTCATCCTGAGGTGCGAGCCCTCTCGGACGGTCAAGGATTTATCGTAGTCCCAGGCGGGCGAGCCTCGAAGGACGCACCCGAAATGGCGGTGGAGCCATGATCTGGGAAACCGTCCGCCTCGCCTTGCGCTCGGTCCGCCGCAACGTGCTGCGCTCGTTCCTGACCTTGCTCGGCATCGTCATCGGCGTCGCCGCCGTGATCGCCATGATCACCATCGGCAGCGGCACCACCGAAAAGGTGAAGAACGACATTTCCAAGCTCGGCAGCAACCTTCTCGTAGTTCGCGCGGCGCGTCCCGACCGTTCTGGTTCCACCTCGTTTACTCCACGCCAACTCGAGGAAAAGGATGTCGCGGCGCTCGCCAAGGGACTTGGCGACGTCAAGGCGGTTTCCGCTGCCGCGCAGAAGACAGGTCCGCGTCGTCTACGGCGCCGAGAACGTAGCCGCCGAGGTCACCGGAACCGACACTGAATATTTCGTGGCGCGCGACTGGGACGTCGCCGAGGGCCGGCTGTTCACCGATTCCGAGGTGCGCGGCGGCACCAACGTCTGCGTCATCGGCGAAACGGTGCGCCAGCAATTCTTCGGCGCCGGCGATCCCGACCGGCCAGTCGATCCGCGTCAACCGGATGAGCTGCAAGCGTCATCGGCGTCCTGGAGAACAAGGGCTTTTCCGGCTTCGGCCAGGACCAGGACAACGTCGTGATGATGCCGCTGCTGCACCTATCAGCGGCGCATCGCCGGCGACCGCGACATCGACAGCATCTATGTCGCCGCGCGCGACGGGGTGTCGACGTCGCGCGTCCAGGAGAACATCGAGACCATCTTGCGCGAGACGCGGCGCATCGCTCCCGACGGCGAGGACAATTTTTCCGTCCGCGACATGACGCAGATCGCCGACGCGATGACCAGCGCCACGACGACGATGACCGGCATGCTCGGCGCGGTCGCCGGCGTCAGCCTGCTGGTCGGCGGCATCGGCATCATGAACATCATGCTGGTCTCGGTGACCGAGCGCACCCGCGAGATCGGCATCCGCCTCGCCATCGGTGCGCACGAAAAGCACATCCTCATGCAGTTTCTCGTCGAGGCGACGGTGCTGTCGCTGCTTCGGCGGACTGATCGGCATCGCGCTCGGTCTGGGCCTTGCGGGGGCTGCCGCCTACAGCCTGTCGATCCCGTTCGCGCCGAGCCTCGCGGTCATCCTTCTGGCGGTCGGCTTCTCCGCCCTGATCGGCATGGTGTTCGGCTTCTTCCCGGCTTTGCGCGGCGCCCGCCTCAACCCGATCGATGCGCTACGCCACGAATGACAGCCAAGGTCTTGATGCCGACTGTGCCCGTCACCTGCCTGCCGGCAGATGAGGGGCGGCACAAGCTTGATCAACCAAACTCAAGAGGCGCTGGCACGACATCTCCGGCAGCGCAGATGCCAGCGCTACCATCGTGGGAAAATGCCAGCGCACGATGTCGACCATGTGCGGCTTGATGCCGTCCGGCAGGTCGGCGGCATGCCGGATGATCACCGGCCCCTCGATTTCCGGATCGGCCTCCGCTGGCGACGAAGTCCCGGATCTTGGCGGCCACGGTCTCGGCGTCTTCGTCCAGATAATACCGGCGGAAAATCACCGTGCCGCCGTTTTCCGGAAACGCATGGTAGTGCAGGGTCGCGGCGAAGATCGTCGATGTCGAGGCCTGTCTCCTCGCCCACTTCGCGCGCCATGTTGAAATGCAGGTCGACGAACCCGTCGCGGAAATCGGTCGGCTCGAACGAGCCGGCCGCGAAGTAGACCCGTGCCCGGATTGGAGGTTCTGGGGCCCATGCGGATCGCCACCAGCGCATTGTCGGCCGTCACCAGGGCCGCATGAGCATAGGCGTGTTCGGCACTCGAATAGTTGCGATGTTTGCGCCAGTAGAGGAACGTCGCGAAGCGGATCGCATGGCAGAGCCCTCGAGGCTGCCGGTCGCGATGCGACAAAGGCTGGAAAGCAGCACCATCCTGCCCGTCAAAGACCGCCGGATTGGCGGCTTTCTCGCGGCTGCCAGTTCTCCTCGATCTCGGCGGCATGCGCCGTTCGAAAGGATGCGGCGCCGGATCGAGGCGCACATCGACGCGGTCGATCGGCAGGATCACATTGCGCGGCATATCGAAAGGCAATGCGTACGGTCCTCAGGCTATGTCGAGGGTCACGGCGACCGGGCAATGATCCGACGCCTTCGGCCGGTCCCAGCCGGCACGCGGAAAGCGCTCCACCTCCTGCCCCGGCGGGAACGGCGTGCGCCACGGCTGCCCGTTGCGGATGATGTCAGGAATCGCCTGCGCGTTCCGCTTCGCCAGCGCTTCCGAGACCAGTATGTAGTCGAGCTGGCAGAGGTGCCGCTCCTGCGGGCCGCGCGTGTGATAGAGCGTCCAGCGGTCGAGTTCGGGCCGCCGCTCGACGACATTCTCGCAGAAACCGCCGGCCAGCAGCACGTTCAGGCAGGACTGCGTCTCGTTGGCTACCTCGAAACTATAACCCGCCTGTGCATCGCCGCTGATGACGATGCGCTGCCGGTAATCGTTGAAATCGCCGCAGATGACCCAGTTCTTCTTCGCGGCGTGATCCTTGCCGAAGCGGTCCTCGATGATGCGCCGCACCGCCTGCGCCTCGGCGACGCGGACCGGCATCGAGGCGTCGCGGCCCGGCAGCCCGTTTCGCGCCGCTCCACCCATCGACTTGAAATGCACCAGATAGATGGTCAGCGGCTGGCCGCCGATCCTGACATCGATCTCCAGGCAGTCGCGCCGGAATATGCGCTCGAACGGTTCGTTGCCGAGTGATGCAAGTTCCGGCGTGTGCAGGCCGAATTCCTCGAACGTCACATGGGCGTGGCTGGTCATGCGGACGAATTCGATCGGCTGGCCATGATGCGTCTCGTCGCGCATCATCACCGCGACGTCGATGCCGCGGCTGTCATTGCCGGCCGACGTGTATTTGCTGCGGTAGCCTTCGCCCACCATCTTGAACAGATAGCCGTATTCGAAGGCCTTCAGCGCTTCGAGATTGTCGACCTCCTGCAGGCAGAGGATGTCGGCACGCGTTGCCGCGATCGCCAGCGCGCTAAGCTGCCTCGTGTCGTCGGTATGGGCGATGGCACGCGCCTGCTCCAGGATCCGGTATTCGGCCTCGTCCTTGATCGCAAAAAGCGCCAGGCTGCGATCCTGGTTGAGCTGGTTGCGGAAACCGGAAAAATCAAACCGGTTCATCAGGTTTTCGACATTGAAGGTGGCGAGACGAAGCGACATGGGCGCGAGCTTTGCCCGCAAGCGCGGGCAAAGACAAGGGCCAGACCCGCCCGAGACGAGACCTCCGGACGAGGAACTTTTCCGTTCATCCCCCGTTCATCGATTAAGGCTCATGGTGCGTCCATCTCCCATCGGATGCCGGGCGCGGGGCCACATGGTTTTCGAGTTCTGGAGAAGAACGATGCTATCGAAACTTGGTTCTGTGGCTCGCGCCGGGCTGCTTGCCTTGAGCGTGGTCGGCGGTTTGTCCGTTTCCGCCGCTGCCGCGCCCGGCGGCATGGCGGCAAATCCCGCGGCGGAAGGCGCCGGCAACCTGATACGCGTGCAAGGCGACGGCAGATATTCCGACTGCATGCGCGGCGGCGATTGCTGGCGCGGCAGGAGCGGTGGCTTCGAGGGCCGTCGCGAATTCCGCCGCGAGTGGCGTGATGGCCGGCGTTGGGACGGCAATCGTCGCTGGGATGGCGACCGCGGCTGGCGCAGGGGCTGGGATGATGACCGGGGCCGCAGGTACTACCGGCGCAACTACTATCGTCCGCGCTATAACACGGGCATCTATTTCGACTTCTACAGCCCGAGCTATCGCTACTATGAGCCGCCCCGCTACTACCAGCCGAGGCGGGTCTACAGAGGCGGCGGCAGCGCCCATGTCCAATGGTGCTACAATCGCTATCGGTCGTACCGTGCCTGGGACAACACCTATCAGCCCTACAACGGGCCGCGCCGGCAATGCTGGTCGCCCTACAGCTGAGTTTCAGACTTCAAAACGTCAACAATGGCGCCTTTAGGGCGCCGTTTTTTCCGTGCCTTGATGCCGCGGCTACGCACTCGGTTATTCATTTTTTACCATGGCGATTTACCAAATCTATCCGTCGTGGGAGTAACATGTTGGCCGCGGAGAAATCGTCATGGCGGAAGCTGAAACATCCGAGCACAGGCATGAGCGCAGGCAGCGCGTCCTCAAGGGCGGGTCGATCCTGACCGGCCTCGCCAATTCCGAGGTCAAGTGCACGGTCCGCAACATGCATGATGCCGGTGCGGAGCTGAAAATCGATGTCGAGGCCCGCGTGCCGGCCGAATTTCTGCTCTATGTGCCGGTGGACGGCGTTGCCTACAAGGCGGTGGTTCGCTGGCGCAAAGAGGGGCGGCTCGGCGTGAGCTTCACCGGCACCGAGCCCAAGCCCGCCTGGCACTACGGTTGATACCCCGCTTGCATCGGTGCAGTTTAGCTGAATTCGACACCCAGCGCCGTCATCGACCGCCACCGCACCCGCGCCATGCGCGGCTTTTCTTCGCTTGCGATCTTCAAACCGAAAACCGGCGGCACCGCCAGGGCCTCGCCGAAGGTCAGCTTGGCTCCGTGCTCCGACTGATTGCGGATCGTCCCTTCAAAGCTGCTGAAACCGTGGTTGAAGGTGAGTGCCGCTCCTTTGAGCATCCGCATTCGGATGTCGCTGCGGCGTTCCGCGAATACATGCCCATCGATGCCGATTGATTTCTCGGTGATCAGGTCCATCGTTCACTCCCATCGCCTTTGCGACAGAAGAGGCGAATATCGTGCCAGGACAGGTGCCCCAGGATGGGACATCGCGGTCGGGACGAAGCATCCCGACCCGGGGGCGGACAGATTTTTCAGTAGGCGCGGATAGTCCCCACAACATCAACGACGATCTCGAGCCCGTCGAAGGTTTTCGGCAGTTTTTCAGCTTCCTTCTGACGGGAAACGTAGACATTTAGCGCAAGATCGTCCTGCCGCGGATTGAGACCAATACCCACACCGACCAATCCGTCGTTATCGCCGAACTGTTCTTCAAAAGCGCGCTGTATTTCGACGGCTTCTTTCATCGAGTGTTTGGTATCAGCCATTCATTGCCTCAGATCAACGTCACCCCCAATTGAGAGGTCACCGATGATATAGGGTTTGCGCCGGTAATTCCAACATTTCCAGCGCCACCCGAGGCGGACCCGGCGAACAGCAGCGCGATCGGCCGGCCCTGTTCGTCGACGATAAGCGATCCGCTGTCGCCCGGCCGCCCGAAAGGCTGCGGGGCGGCGTCCGTCTCGATGACGACCTGGCCGTCGAAGCGCGCCACGCCCACCCCGACATCGACAAGAAAATTATTCACGTTGACGGCTCGGACCCTGCCGCGCGTATGACGCGTAGTCCGCCCGGTCTTAAAGACCGTCATACCCGGTATTGCGTCGGCGAGCGATCCAGGCTGCATGACCAACGCAGGTTCAGGCTCTTCCGAACCGCTATAGAGCGTCGCCCGGTCTTCCGCACGGCCGTGCTCGATGATCGTTGCAAACGCGGCATCCACCCGATTGGGGAAGCCGCCGAACTGGATCGGCACGAAACGCAACAATTCGGCGATGTCGTCGGCGCCGGGTTTGCCGCCGTCGCGCGCACCGGGCTGCATGATCGTCGTGCCGACCGCCACGCTGTTCACGTCGGCCAGCACATGATTATTGGACAAAATTCCTTCCTGGCCGGTCAGGTTGTCGCGGCAGAAACAACCGAATGTTCCCGCATATTGGACCGTGGTCGGCGAGATGCTGCAGCCAAGCCGGATCGGATCGTTGCGCGTTGCAGTCCACAGCGGCCTCTGGCGCCCGATATAAAGCACCTCCGCCTCGCCTTTCGCCACGCTGACGATCTCCTCCACCATGGTGCACTGCACCTTCTTGCGGTCTTGCACGAGGATCGCCAGCTTGGCGTTGCTGCCGTCGGCCTCCTCCGTGATGCCAAGCGCAATGTCTTCCACGACACGCTTTTTCAGCTTTTTCGGGCGCGCCGATTTGGTTTCCAGCAGCACCGGATCGACGAATAATGCCGGGCAGCGTTTCCTCAACTCCGGCCAGACCGGGCAGTTCGATGAATTCAAAAATCGTTCGAAAAATGCGTGCCTGAAGCTCGATCGCCGATTTCATATTTCATTTTTGTCCTCCAACGTGCCCCGCCAGAGAATCAGCACTCTAACAAAAAACCAAAGGCCGGGGATTGAACCCACAGCCTTTGGCGCTGGATGTATCGCAACGCCCTGATTCCCCTGCTTTTCCGGGTGGGGATAGATTTTTAGTTTCGCCCTGTCGAGCTGCCGGAATTCAGTGGCAATTCGCCCGGGCGAATTGCCGGCAGGGTAAGAATCGAGACGGACTTCCTAGTTTTTCGCCTTGTCGACCAGCTTGTTCTTCGAAATCCACGGCATCATGCCGCGAAGCTTCTCACCAACTTCCTCGATCTGGTGGGCATCGTTCATGCGGCGGATGCCCTTGAAGCGCGACATGCCCGCGCGATACTCCTGCATCCACTCCGAGGTGAACTTGCCGGTCTGGATGTCCTTCAGCACGCGCTTCATCTCGGCTTTGGTCTCGGCGGTGATGATGCGCGGGCCGGATACGTACTCGCCCCACTCGGCGGTGTTGGAGATCGAGTAGTTCATGTTGGCGATGCCGCCTTCGTAGATCAGGTCGACGATCAGCTTCACCTCGTGAAGGCACTCGAAATAGGCCATTTCGGGGGCATAGCCGGCTTCCACCAACGTCTCGAAGCCGGCGCGGATCAATTCGACCAGGCCACCGCAGAGAACCACCTGTTCGCCGAACAGGTCGGTCTCGCACTCTTCCTTGAAGTTGGTCTCGATGATGCCGGAACGGCCGCCGCCGACGCCGCAGGCGTAGGAGAGGCCGAGATCGAGTGCGTTACCCGAGGCATCGTGATGGACGGCCACCAGGCACGGCACTCCGCCGCCCTTCTGGTATTCGCCGCGCACCGTGTGGCCCGGTCCCTTCGGTGCCACCATCAAAACGTCGACGGTCTTCTTCGGCTCGATCAGGCCGAAATGCACGTTGAGGCCGTGGGCGAAGGCAATCGCCGCGCCATCGCGGATATTCGGCGCAATCTCGTCGCGATAGATGTCGGCTTGCAACTCGTCGGGCGTCGCCATCATCATCAGGTCGGCCCATTTGGCGACGTCGGCCACCGACATCACCTTGAGGCCGTCGGCTTCGACCTTCTTGGCGGTCGCCGAGCCGGCCTTGAGACCGATGGCGATGTCCTTCACGCCGGAATCCTTGAGGTTGAGCGCATGCGCCCGGCCCTGGCTGCCATAGCCGATGATGGCGACCTTCTTGCCCTTGATCAGATTGAGATCGGCATCACGATCGTAATAGACACGCATTTTCAAAGGTTTCCTTCCTAGGTTTGATTCTTCATGTGAAGCGGGTGTTCGGGCCGGATTTTTCCGGTGCGAAAAGAGTGAGGAATTGCTGCGTCGCCCTTGCCAAATCTTGCGCAATCGCCGCAGCGGAGAGTTTCAGTCGGTCACCGAGCAGCAGCCGGATCTGCACGTCACGGGCGACAAGCCCGAAGAAGACGCGGAAAGCCTCCTCCGTGTCGTCGAAGGCAAGCAACCCGGCGTCGCGTCCGGCTTCGAGCACCGGTTTCAGCCGGCGTCCCATTTCGAAACGACCGTTCTCCAGCACGATGGCGCCGAGGTCGTCCTTTCCTGAACCGGCATGGCTTACCGCCACGCGGTTCAGCGCGATCGACGTCTCGCTGGAAATCACCGTCAGCCACGCGGAGGCGAACCCCTCGAGGCTGGCCGTCAGCGAAGCGAGATCGAGACGGGCACGATCGACCGGAGCCACGCGCACCTTCGAGGCCTGCCACTTGACGGTCGCGGTCAGCAGGCCGTCACGATCGCCGAACCATTTGTAGAGCGTTTCCTTGGAGCAGCTCGCCCGCCGCGCGACTGCGGTCATGGTCAGGGCATCCCCTTCTTCAACCAGCAGGCGCAATGCAGCGTCGAGCACCGCCTGCTGGCGCGCCGTCAGGTTACCGTTGCCCGTCTCCAAAGCCGGTTGCACTCGCCGATCTCCGAACTGTACCGTACGTTACGGTTCTGCCTTATGACGCAGTCAGCAACACTTCGCAACCCGTACCGCAGAAATGTTTGTACCTATGCCCGGCGCCGGACTTTCTAATCGGCCGGCGGATCGCGCAATCGGCCAAGCAGCCTTGCCAGCAGATCGAGATTGGCCGCGGACAGCTTCTCGCCGACCAGTTCGGCGATCGAGCGCCCGTAGACGGCCCACATGCGGCGGCGGGTGTCGCGCCCGAGCCTCGTGATGCGGATGGTCTGACCGCGGCCGTCATCGGCCACGGGCAGCTTTTCGATCAGCCCGTCGCCCTCCAGCCGCGCCAGCAGCCGGGACACGTTGTATTGCGCATACAGCGTGCGTTCCGTGATTTCGAAGGGCCGCAGACCGCCCCCCTCCGCTTCGGCAAGTTCGTGCAGCACGTCGTACCAGGCGAGCGGCGGCAAATCGGCTTTTTTCAGTAAATCCTCAGCCTTTTCCGTGAGTTGCCGCGATACCCTCATAAGGCGGGCCCAAGCCTTGATCGCCTGCGGTGTCGGGGATGTCGCTGCTTTTTCGTTCATCGGGCGAGCATAGGCGATAGATGCATTTGCATCAAGATTGACATCCGGCTCGGTCAGGACCATATAGATGCATATGCATCTATATGGAGGCCCGAATGCTCACCCTGATCAGTCACGACCTTTGCCCTTATGTGCAACGTGCCGCCATTTCGCTCAGCGAAAAGGGCGTTTCCTTCGAGCGCATCGACATTGACCTTTCCAACAAGCCGGACTGGTTCAAGGTCATCTCGCCGCTCGGCAAGGTGCCCCTGCTGCGTGTCCGTCATGACGGCGAGGAAACCATCATCTTCGAATCCGCGGTGATCCTCGAATTCCTGGAAGAAACCGAAGCCAATCCGCTGCATCCCGCCGATCCACGCGACCGAGCCCGCCATCGCGCCTGGATCGAGTTCGGCTCGGCGATCCTGAATGCGATCAGCCGGCTCTATTCGGCGCGCGATGAAATTGCCTTCAAATCCGAAGCGAAAGCTCTGTCGGCAATGTTCGACCGCGTCGAGGGCGAACTGGCCAGGAATGGCACGGGACCATGGTTCGACGGTGAGCGCTTCTCGCTGGTCGATGCCGTTTACGGACCGATCTTCCGCTACTTCGACACCTTCGACCGGATCGGCGAGTTTCGCATTCTCGCCGGCAAGAAGCGGGTCGCCGCCTGGCGGGAGGCGCTTCATGGGCGGAGGTCAGTGAAGAACGCAGTTGCCAGGGACTATCCGGAAAAACTTTGCACTCATCTGGCGAAAAAGACGGCGCATCTCGCCGATCTCATCCGCCGGCAAGAAAGCGCCAGCGCCGCTGCCTGAGACCGGCGACTTAGCCAGTCGATGGAGGCGACGCTGTGCCGAACATATTCCGGTAGGCCGCCGGCGTTGTCGACAAATGTCGGCGGAAATGGTGCCGCAGCGTTGCCGCAGTGCCAAATCCTGCCGCTTCCGCCACTTTGTCGATTGAAAGTTCCGATCCTTCGAGCAGGTCGCGCGCCTTGGCGAGGCGTTCCGCAAGCAGCCATTTGGCCGGCGTCGTGCCGGTTGCCGCCTCGAAGCGGCGCAGAAAAGTACGCGAACTCATGCCGGCGGATTTCGCCAGCGACGCGATTGAAAAATCGCCGCCCGCATCCGTGCGCATGCGGTCGAGAAGCGGGCCCAGCCGCGTGCTTTCATGCGCCGCCGGCACGGCACGCTCGACGAACTGCGCCTGCCCGCCGTCGCGATGTGGTGGCACGACCAGCCTGCGCGCCACCTTGTTGGCTGTCTCGGCGCCGAAATCACGGCGGATGAGATGCAGGCAGAGGTCAATTCCGGCAGCACTTCCGGCGGAGGTGAGCACACTGTCGGCATCGACATATAGCACGTTGGGAACCACCTCGATGTCCGCATGGCGCGCGCTGAGAATATCGGTATAGCGCCAGTGCGTGGTGGCGCGCCGCCCCGACAGCAGTCCGGCCGCCGCGAGCGGGAAAACACCGGAGCAGATCGACAGCACACGGGCGCCACTGTCATGCGCCTTACGCAGCGCCGACGTCAGCGCTTCAGGTACAGGTGCATCGGCACCACGCCAGCCGGGCATGATCACTGTTCCCGCCTGTTCGATCAGATCCGTTCCACCATCCGCCATCACCCTGATGCCGCCGGTCGCCCGCAATTCGCCACCGTCGATGCTGGCGACGGCAAAGCGGTACCAGTTCTCGCCCATCTCCGGTCGCGGCAGGCCGAACATCTCGACGGCGACGCCGAACTCGAACGTGCACAGGCCATCATAGACGACGGCCACGACAAGCGGGTTGGCGAGCGGACGAGGAAGAGGAATTTTTGGCATGATCTTGATGGTATACGGCAATCTTGCCAACTGCCAACGATTTTCAACCTTTGCTATTGAATCCGCCGTCCAACCAGATGGAGATCTTCAATGAGCAGCGTCACCGACATCCCCGCAGCCGCGTCCGCTATTGCCATCGAGCATTTCTCGCGCCGCCTGTCGCTCGAAACCGATTGCTCCGATGTTGCCGCAGCGATGAAGGCTGGCGATCAGGATTTCGTCCTGCTGCATGTGGTGGGCACCAGCGCAGCCTACGAGCGCCGCCATGTACCAGGCGCCATTCATCTGCCGCATCGCGAGATTTCGGCCGAGCGCCTGGCAGCCTTGCCGCCCGACACGCTGTTCGTCGTCTACTGCGCCGGACCGCATTGCAATGGTGCCGACCAGGCCGCCTTGAAGCTTGCGCGGCTCGGCCGCAAGGTGAAGCTGATGATCGGCGGCATCACCGGCTGGGCCGACGAAGGGTTGCCGTTCGCCAGCGGCGCCGCGCCCGGAACGCTGCCGCAGGCGGCGTGATGGCAAAGCGATTTTACCGTGGTGTTGGTGGCGAGCCGGACAGCGGCTGGGAAAATTGGAGCTGGTCGGTCCGCTCGTCGCCAGCCGGGCGATCATGAAATGCCGGCCAATCGACTTCTTTCAACCCCACCGGCCTGAACGGATCGACAAGCGTTCCCGAAACCATCGCCGCAAGGAACTGCGGTGCCGGCGGAATTCTGGCGATCGTCGCCACCAGGCGGTCGCGGATGAACGGCAGCACGGATGAATCCGATTGATAGAACGGCGTAAAGGCAACGGAAAGCGCCTGGAAGAAGCGGATATGCAGTCGCCGCATGCGGACATAGGCTCGCAGCGCCGCTTCTACGTCCCTCGCCGTCTCCGCCGCATACGCCAGCGCCCGCGCGTCGAGCAGCGCCATGTTCGCGCCTTGCCCAAGCTGGGGGCTGGTCGAATGGGATGCATCACCGATCACGGCGAGCCTGCGTCCGGCGGGCGGTCTTAGCGTGTGATGGCCATACCTTGCCAGGGAAAGCTGGTCGAAATTTTCGATCTGGTCCGTGAAGGCGGCGCATTCAGGCCACAACTCAACGACGCGCTCCTTCCAGGCGTTCAGCCCAGCTGTCCGGACAGTGTCCGCATCGTCCGGTTTCAGGCTCCAGAACAAGGCGGCCATCTTGTCGCCGCCGGCTTCCGCGCGGCCGATCGGCAAAACGCCGATCATCACGCTTGCACTCCGATAGCGCTGCAGCAGCGCGCGCTCGTCGAACCCTTCGTCCCGCCAGCCAAGCGACGCCCAGAACGCGCCGTAGGCGAGCGGTCGCGGTTCGTTCGGCCTTTCCGCATGCCGCTTCAGCCTCGAACGCGCGCCGGTTGCGTCGACGATCAGGTCGAAGTCTCCCAAAGCCCTGCCGCCAGCCGTGACGAGGCGAGCCTTTTCGCCGGCATTGTCGATCGCCTCGACTTCAGCGCTGGTCTCTATGACGATCCCCGCGCCCAAGGCTGCTCGGTGGAGGGCACCGAAAAGTGCGGCGCGGTGCACGGCAAGTCCGAACCTGCCGCCGCGCAACGCGTCGTAGCGCACGTCGAGCACGGTTCGTCCGCTTTCGGCATCGGCGCCGTAGAGCCGATCAATCCGGCTGCCGAGCGACAGGATCTCCGGCAGCAAGCCGAGATCCTTGAGCACGGTAAGCCCCGTCGGCTGCAGGATCAGGCCGGAACCGACAGGTGCCGGCTGGTCGAAACGTTCGAAAACCTCGACGCGATGGCCTGCGCGCTTCAGGTAAAGTGCCGCTGCCAGCCCCGCAGGACCGGCGCCGGCAATACCTATGTCGAGAATTCTGCCCATCCGCCCGCCGACAACGACCGCCTGCACCATCAACCGGCGCTTCGATCGGCGCAAGCTTTCAGCCTGGCATTTTTTGTCGCGCTTAGTGTTTGACCGGTCAGACGGTGACCTGGGTGCCGACCTCGACAACGCGCCCGGTGGGTATCTGGAAATATTCGGTGGCATCGGCCGCGGTACGGGCCAGCCCGATGAACAGCCGGTCCTGCCAAAGCGGCATTCCCGAATTCGGCGAGGCCTTCAGCGAACGCCGCGACAGGAAGAACGAGGTCGTCATGATGTCGAACTTCCAGCCTTGCTTGCGGCAGATCGCCATCGCCTTCGGGATGTTCGGTTGCTCCATGTAGCCGAAAGTCATCGTCACCCGCATGAACAGGTCGTTGATGGGCTCCATCTTCACCCGTTCGCTCTCCGAAACGGTCGGCTCTTGCGCCGTCACAACCGACAGGATGACGTTCTGCTCATGCAGCACCTTGTAGTGCTTCAGGCTGTGCATGAGGGCGGTCGGCGCACTCGCCGGATCGCTGGTTAGGAACACCGCGGTTCCCGGCACCAGTTGCGGCGGTTTCTTCTTCAACTGCTCGGTCAGGAAATCGAGCGGAATTTCGTTCTTCCGTGTCTTGTCGAACAGCATGCGGCTGCCCCGCACCCAGGTCGTCATCACCAGCCCCGTGATCGCGGCAACCATGATCGAGACCCAACCGCCATCGACGACTTTCACGGCATTGGCGAGGAAGAAGCCGGTATCGATCACGCCGAACAAAAGGGCGAGCGAGATTGCCGCGGCGAGCGTCCACTTCCAGCGCCAGCGCATGACGACGAAAAGCAGCATGGTGGTGACCAGCATCTCGCCGGTGACCGAGATGCCGTAGGCGGAAGCGAGTGAGCTGGATTCGCCGAAGCCTACCACCAGGAGCATGACACCGAGGGCCAGGAGCAGGTTGACGCGCGGCATGTAGATCTGCCCGGATTGCATTTCCGATGTGTGCTGGATCTCGAAGCGCGGCAGGATCGACAGTTGCACCGCCTGACGGGTCAACGAATAGGCGCCGGAGATCACCGCCTGGCTGGCAATCACGGTGGCGGCCGTCGCCAGCACCACCATTGGTAGCAGCGACCACTCGGGCAGCATTTCGAAGAACGGGTTATGCGGGGTCCCGCCATGCGCCATGACAAAGGCGCCCTGGCCGAAATAGTTGAGCAGAAGGCACGGAAACACGATCGCCAGCCAGGCAAGCACGATCGGCCGGCGGCCGAAATGGCCAAGATCGACGTAAAGTGCCTCCGCGCCGGTCACCGCAAGGAACACGGCGCCGATGGTAACGAAGGCAACGTCGGTCTGCGTGACGAGATAGACGACCGCGTAGTACGGATTGACGGCAAACAGCACCGTTGGATCGTCAGCGATATGGGAGACTCCCGCCACTCCGAGTGCCAAGAACCAAAGCGCGGTGACCGGACCAAAGACATTGGCCACCTTGCCGGTGCCGAAGCGCTGCACGGCAAACAGCACCGCCAGGATGACAAGGGTGATCGGCACGACATAAGGCTCGAAGGCCGGTGTCACAACTTTCAGGCCTTCCACCGCCGACAGCACCGAAATCGCCGGCGTAATAATAGCATCGCCGAAAAACAGCGCGGCGCCGCAAATGCCGGTGACCAGTATCGCTCCGGACGCACGCGGATAGGCGCTGCGCGCCAGCGCCATCAAGGACAAGGTACCGCCCTCGCCGCGGTTGTCGGCGCGAAGGACGAAAACGACATATTTGATGGTGACGATCACCGTCAGCGCCCAGACGATGAGGGAAAGCACGCCGAGCACGTCGGCGCGCGAGACAATGCCGCCTTCGGCCGTCGTGTGCAGGGCTTCGCGAAACGCATAGATCGGGCTGGTGCCGATGTCGCCGAAAACGACGCCCAGGGCTCCAAGCATCAAGATCGACAAGCGCTGCTGGCTGGGCGAATCCTGGACTGCCGGTTGCGCGCTGGGTTCAGCGCGGCCGCCCGCATCGGCATTTGCCATCTAAAATTACTCCATCCAGAACTGGCGGGCTGCGATAGTCCTGTTGCAACGCAAAAGCAATGCTTTCGTTGCCGCAACGGGCGCCCGGAGGCTGGCTTGGTCTACCAGCCGCAAGCCTTCAGGAACCGGCGTACGGTCTCGGGCATCCCATATTCCAGGGCGTCGGCTGTCAAGCCGTGACCGATCGATACTTCCGCGAGTGCCGGGATCCGCTTTGCCAATGCGGGAAGGTTCGCCACGGTAAGATCGTGCCCCGCATTGACCGAAAGACCTGCCGCAATCGCCGCATCAGCTGTTTTTCCAAGCTTTTCCAGTTCTTTGCCGGCTCGCGCTGAATCCTCGTGAAACGAGCCGTAAGGGCCTGTGTAGAGTTCGATCCGGTCGGCTCCTGTATCGGCAGCGGCCGCGACAGCTTCAGGATCGGCATCGGCATCGGCGAACAGCGACACGCGAAATCCGCCCCTCTTCAATCTCTTGACGATCGGCGTCAAATAATTTGATCGAGCGGCGAAGTCCCAGCCGTGGTCGGAGGTAGCCTGCGACGGATCGTCAGGCACCAGTGTCACCTGCTCGGGCTGGTTCCTTTCCACAAGCTCCAGGAAATCTTCCGTTGGGTAACCTTCAATGTTGAATTCGGCGGCCGGGAATTCGTCGTCGATCAGAGCCCTGATTTCCGGCAGGTCGGAATGCCGCGTGTGCCTTTCGTCGGGCCGCGGATGCACCGTCAGCCCGTGCGCGCCGGCGGCAAGCGCGATCCGCCCGATCCCGGTAACGCTCGGCCACGGCAGGTCTCGGCGGTTGCGCAGCATAGCGATGGCATTGAGGTTGACTGAAAGCTTGGCGGGCATGATCGAACCTGACGACAAGTGACGGTAGACGCAGGTATAATGGCTTTGTCGGGAACGGATAGCGGGATTTGTTTGTTCCAATCCCGTTAACCGTGCAACAGCAGCAGGGATGAAGGATGACAGCATTCGATCCTCTGCCCGCGATTCGCCGCATCGACACCAACCGTAGTGACCTGTGCGCGCTGGAGGTTGCCGGGCATTTCACCTCGAATGACCTCGAAAACGCCTATGGCTTGCTCGAAGCGGCCTATGCCGAGCACGAGAAGGTCGATCTCCTGGTCCGCATCAAATATTACGACGGCTTCGACTGGGCTGCGGTATTCGACGAATCGACAATTCGTGGCAAGGCGCATGCGCTGCGCCACATCCGTAAATACGCGGTTGTCGGGGGGCCAACCTGGATGCGCGCTGTGCTCGCGGTATTCGGGCCGCTGACCTCGATCCGGACGAAGCATTTTGACACGGCCGACAAATCCAGGGCATGGGAATGGATCGGTGGCGAGGAAAGGCCGCTCAAAACCTGATCGCCTGCTTTTTATCTTCCTAGAGTCACACCGCCGACACAGGATTTGGTCAACAAGACCGCGCATGCCATTTTGAACAAATTCATGAACTCACATCCCAGCCTTCGCATCACCGACATCCTTTCCGATCCTGGTGACCCATCCCGTGTCAATGAGGATGCGGCGGGCGGCAACCGCAGTTGCGCCTTTGTCATCGACGGAGCGACCGGGCTCGGCGCCAAAAGCATCGTCGGTCTGGAAGGGTCCGACGCCGCTTGGCTGGCCCATCTTGCCAAGACCTTCTTCGAGCAGAATGTGATTGCCGGCCGCTCGATGGAAGACGCCGTCCGCACGCTCAACAAGCAGGCCGGCATCGTCGTACGCAAATCTTCCGCAGGACTGCCGATCGCGGCCTGGAGCCTGCCTGTCGCCAGCTTCCAGATGGTGCGCATCGAGGAGGACGCGATTGTCACCTACGGGCTGGGCGACTGCCGGCTTTTCCTTGCCGGAGCTGAAGGCGGTATCATCGAAACCAGCGCCATGAAGGACAATCATGCTTATGAGCGCGAAAGCGCCCGCCGTGCCCTCAACCATGTCGGCGGCTTCGCTGCAGTGAAAGCCCTGAGCGATGACCCCGCCGTCCGCGACGAATTGCGTCGCCGCCGCGCGCTTTACAACCAGCCTGGAGGCCGGCTGTGGACGCTGGGCACCGAGCCTGCCGCCGCGAAACACCTCGTCGGCGAACCGATTTCGCTTCGGTTGCCCGCCACCGGCCTACTGTGCTCCGACGGCTTTGCGGCGCTCTGCGACCAGTATGGCCGCTACGATCCGGGCGCCTTGGTCCGCAAGGCGACGACCGATGGGCTGAAATCTTTGATGAAGGAATTGCGGCAGATCGAGCGCACCGAAGATCCCGACGGACAGCGCTATCCGCGCTTCAAGGTCAGCGACGATGCAACCGCGGTGCTGTTCGAGATCATCGAGAACGGCGGGGCCGGCTAGCGCACCACGGTCAGCCGCTCGGCAGCGCGCGTGATTGCCGTATAGAGCCAGCGCTGGCGGGTTTCCTTGAATGCCCAGCTCTCGTCGAACAGCACGATATCGTTCCACTGCGAGCCTTGCGCCTTGTGCACGGTCAGCGCGTAACCATAGTCGAAATCGTCGAAGCGTTTCTTCTGGTTCCACGGAATGTCGGCATCCGGATCCTCGAACGCTGCCTTGAGCAGCTTGATCTTGGCGACGCCGCGGTCGGGATCATCCTCTTCCGGCGAAACGAGCAGATTGATGCCGGGCTTCACCGTCTCCCGCGACGACGTCATCACCTTCCACAAGGAGCCGTTGAGCAGACCTTTCGAGGGATCGTTCCTGAGGCAAACCAGCTTGTCGCCGGCCTGCGGATAGTCGGCGGTGAAGCCTTTCAACTCGCGCAGGCGCTGATTGTAGCGCCGCCTCGTCCGGTTGGTGCCGACTAGCACCTGGTCGGCCTTCAGCACCAGTTCCTGCGTCACCTCTTCCTTGCCGATCACTTGCGCGGTGCCGAAATCGCCGCGCATGAATTCACGGCCTTCGCGCACGTCGAGCGCCAGCCGGATGATCGGGTTGTCGCGCGCTTGGCGATGGATTTCGGTGAGCAGGAAGTCCGGTTCATGCTCGGTGAAGAAACCGCCGCCCGAGATCGGCGGCAATTGCGCCGGATCGCCCAGCACGAGAACGGGCGTGCCGAAAGACAAAAGATCGCGGCCAAGCTGCTCGTCCACCATCGAGCATTCATCGATGATGACCAGCTTCGCCCGCGCGATCGGGCTCTGCCGGTTCAGCGAAAAGGTCGGCGACATCGACGTCTTGCCTGTCGCTTCGTCGGCCACCGCTTCCTCGCCGCGCGGACGGTAGATCAGCGAGTGGATGGTGCGGGCATTCACCGCGCCCTTCGAGCGCAGCACCTGCGCCGCCTTGCCGGTAAAGGCGGCGAACTGCACCTGACCGTCGACATTTTCCGCGAAATAACGCGCCAGCGTGGTCTTGCCGGTACCCGCATAGCCGAACAGCCGGAAAATCTGCGGCTTGCCGGCTTTCAGCCAGCGCGCCACCGCTTTCAGCGCGTCATCCTGCTGCGGAGAAAGTTCCATGTGCCTGTGAGACAGGATTCGCGGCGCAAGAGCAAGATGTCACTGAATCCAGCAGCTAACGGTCAGCCAAGCATCGTCACTCCTGGCCAAAGCAAAGGTTGAATAAACCTACCAATCCATTCAGACATCGGCAGGCCGCTTGACAGTCTACACTTCCAACCGTTCTAATCTTACCAGATCAGGCGGGAGGCAATTTGAATCATAAGTCCAGGCAAATCAGCAGTCATCAGTGCGGTCGGCGTCGTTCTGATAGGATATCTGATCTTGGCGCCAGGTGAATATCCGAGCCCGGCACTCGCCACCCTTCAATACATCCTGCTCGCGGGCGCAATCATCGGCTTGATCGGTTCTCTCGCCAAGATCGGCCGGCGACCGGAGCGATAGCCGGGTCGGACGTCACGCCAGTTGCGGCTCGCCCGCCTCGTCGCGCGGTTGCGTCGGCGCGATCAGCATCGACAGCGCCGCCGCGGCGATCGCCGTCATGCCGGCAACCTGGAAGGCGAGTTCGTAGTTGCCCTGCATTTCGCGCATGAAACCGCCGAAGAAGGCGGCCGTCGCAGCACCCACCTGATGGCCCGCGACGATCCAGCCGAACACCAAGGGTCCGCTGCGGTCGCCGAACGCCTCGTTGGAGAGCCGCAGCGTCGGCGGCACCGTGGCGATCCAGTCGAGCCCGTAGAGCACCGCGAAGATCGTCAGGGCGGCGACCGAGAAGCCGGAATACGGCAGATAGATCAGCGACAGGCCGCGCACCGCGTAATAGACGCCGAGCAGTTTGCGCGGATCGAAGCGGTCGGTGAGCCAACCGGAAAGCGTGGTGCCAATCAGGTCGAAGATGCCCATCACCGCAAGCAGGCCGGCCGCCTGAACTTCGGCAATGCCCATGTCGCCGCAGAACGCGATGAGATGCGTGCCGACGAGGCCATTGGTGGTGAAGCCGCAGATGAAGAACGTCGCGAACAGGTACCAGAAGACGCGTGTCTTGGCCGCATCGCGCAAGGTGACCAGCGTCAGCGTGAGGAAATTGCCGGGCACCGCGGCGGCTTCCGGCTCGGGTCCATCAGCACCGTAACGCGTCAGCCCGATCGAGGACGGCCGTTCAGGCACCAGCAACCACACCAGCGGCAGCAGCGCGGCGGTCGCGATCGAGACGGCGATCGCCACCGGCTTCCATCCTCCCCACTCAGAAAGCATGGCCAGCAGCGGCAGGAACACAAGCAGGCCGGTGGCAGCACTTGCCGACATCAGCCCCATCGCCAGGCCGCGATTGGTCTTGAACCAGCGGTTAACGATCGTTGCACCGAGCACGGTAGCCACGGCACCTGAACCGATGCCGGACATCACTCCCCAGGTGGCGATGAGGTGCCACGGCTCGGTCATCAGCAGGCTGAGCGCGGTTGACGCCGACATGATGAGGAGCGCTGCGAGCAGTGTCCGCCGCAGACCGATCCGATCCATGAGAGCCGCCGAAAACGGGCCAACCAGTCCGTAGATGAAGATGCCCACCGCGGCTGCCAGCGAAATGACGTCGCGGCGCCAGCCGAACGCGTCCTCGAGCGGCACCATCATCACCGACATCGACGAGCGCAGCCCCGCCGCAATCAACAGGCAGAAAAATATCACGCCGACCACGACAAAAGCGTAGCGCTGGCCGAACGGATCGAATTTTGGCTATTGTCATGTTACCTACCGGTACGTAACTTCAGTTAACCACTTGTACGTACCGGTCAGTAACATTGTCAAGAGGCTTTCGATGATCGATCGAAAATCCGAAACCACCGAGAGCGAAACGGCTGCCCCACGCGCCGCTGACCGCATCCTCGATGTTGCCCGCGATCTGTTTTACCGCGAAGGCATCCGCGCCATCGGCGTCGACGAGATCGTTCGCCGCGCCGGCGTCACCAAGCCGAGCCTCTACCGCAGCTTTTCCTCCAAGGACGAACTCGCCGCATCCTATCTCAGGATTTATGAGCAGGAGTTCTGGGCGCGCTTCGATGAAGCTGTCGCCGCGCATCCCGGCGATCCGCGCCGGCAGATCGTCGCTTTCCTCAGCGGGGTCGGCGAGCGCGCCGATATCGACGGCTACCGGGGCTGCGGCATGACCAATGCCGCCGTCGAATATCCGAAGGGGGATCACCCTGCCCGGCTCGTCAGCGAGAACAATAAGATCGAGTTGCGCCACCGCCTGCGCGCGATGGCGAAAGATATGGGCGCGGCCGACCCCGACACGCTGGGCGACGGCCTGCTGCTTTTGATCGAGGGAGTGTACATCAGCGGTCAGCTGTTTGGCGCCGGAGGTCCAGCCGCATCGGTCGCGAAGAACGCCGACCTTCTGATCACCGCACATCTCGCCGGTGGCGCCTGAACGCAATCTGCACGATCGTTCAAGACCAGCCCGAGGCTCTCGGTTGTTGTGCCTTGGTTCCGGTAGTGGTTATCCTGGCCCGCTTGTGTCACAGACGACATCTTCGAGGTGCGGAACATGATCGACCACGTCACCCTCGCGGTGAGCGATCTCGAAAAGAGCAAGCTGTTTTATCAAAAGGCGTTCGCACCGCTGGGATACGATATCTCTTTCGGTAACGAGGGCAGCTTTTGGGCTTTCGATATCGGCGATGGACTGTTTGAGATCCAGCGCTGGGAGAGCGCACCGCCGCTGACACGTGTGCATGTGGCGTTTCGTGTGAAAAGCAAGGTGCAGGTCGATGCGTTTCATCGCGCCGCGCTGGAAGCAGGCGCTCAGGACAATGGCGCTCCCGGCCCTCGCCCCGCATACAGCGAGAACTATTACGCGTGTTTTGTGCTGGACCCTGACGGTTACAATATCGAAGCCATGATCAACGAGGCAAATCCGGCGTCCTAGGCGGAAACATGCGGTTCAACTGATATTTCCGATGAAGGTTGCGTTTCATGTTCCGCCTGTCTGACCGCACGTCTCCCCTCGCCTCGGCATTATCCCTTCTGTTCGCGGCGCTCGCACTGCTTCTTGCCGGCGCGATCTTCGGCTTCTTCTACGCTTACTCGGTGTCGGTCATGTGGGGGCTTGATTCCACTGACCCCAAATCCGCGATTGCCGCGATGCAGGGGATAAATGGGGTTGTCCGCAACACTACCTTTGCGCCGGCATTCTTCGGCACGCCGCTTGCTCTGCTGGCATCCGCCGCCTTCGCCTATGCCACCGCGAGCCGCGCCGCGGCCATATGGTTCGCTCTGGCCGCCATAATCTATTTCTTCGGCGCTCTGTTGCCGACCTTTCTCGTCAACGTACCAATGAACGACGCGCTCGCCGGGCGGACCATTCCAACTTCAACGGACGAAGCCGCCGAGCTTTGGCGCAACTTTTCCGGGCGATGGACCTGGTGGAACCACATTCGCACCGCGATGAGCGGCCTTGCATTGGTGTTCGCAGGCTCTGCTATCTTTGCACTCAGGCCGAAATCGCCGCTTTCGTAGCGAGGCGGCCGGCTTCCGGGTCATTCTCCAGCAGGATCGGCTTGCCGTGCGGCGTTGCATGCGCGGCGCGCTGCCAGGCTTCGGCAAGCGTATTTACATCGTCCGGCGCGGCGGCGCCTTTCGCCGCCAGCAACGCTTCCAGCGCGCGCAGCCAGCATTCGTAATAATCGCTGCCATCAGCCGCGGCGCCGGGTTTCTTGACTTCGGAGGAAAGCGCTGCCGCCCACTCGCTCCATGAAAACACGCCGCGCTCATGGAGCGCTACCGTGATGGCGAAGGCCTCAGCCTGCCACGGCTCCGAAAATACCGGGTCATCCATTCCGGGTGGCGCTTCGATACCGGGCGCATCGTCATGCCGGTTCAAGATAGCTCTCCCAGGCGTCGATCGAGACGGTGAGCGTCGGATCGGCATCCTCGCCCCAGATCTCGCCCCCGTCGAAAACCACGGTGTAGACATGTTGTGGTTGTTCGCCGCCGCCGTGCGCGTTGCTGTCGGGGAAGACAAAGCCTTCCCGCACCGTCTCCACCACACCATGCTTGCCTCGCGCATAACGCGGCAGCCGCGTATGGCCAGTCGGGTTGAAATTCTTCGTTCGCACATTGTCGCCGGCTTTGAAGCGAGGCTCGGCTTCGACCGGCCGGTCGCATGCCCCACCCTTGGCCAGCACGGCGGCCACGTCTTCAGCCTTAAGCACCCGCTTCGGCGTCGCCGCCGGGTCCACCGCCCTGCCCTGGGCCAGATCGTTGGCGGTGACGAAACCATGCCGCTGCAAGAGAACTTCCAGCGCCTTGATCCAGATCTCGTAATAGCTGGAGGAATAATAGTCGGCCGGATGCAGGCTTTCGCGGGCGTGCCGGCTTTCGTCGATGGTCCATGCGCCCATCGCGCCGGCCGCGATCGTCGTGCCCATCGCCCGTTTTTCCCATGCAGCGTGGAAAAGCGGCTCGTCCTTTTCCGGCGCGACCGGGCCAAAACCCATCTGGCCGCCGAGATCCTGCGGCCCGTTCATGCTGCCTCCGGCTGCAGCGCCAGCCCTGTTCCGATCATCGAGTCGCGTGTCACCAACTCGGCGAGTTTTTCCTCGCTCCAACCTTCGGTGCCCTCCGGCCTCACCGGCACGACGAGATAACGCAGTTCGGCGGTCGAAATCCCACACCCGGATTTTGGTCTCCGCCGGCAGCGTCAACCCGAACTCCTCCAACAGGCCGCGCGGGTCGATGACGGCGCGGGACCGATAAGGCGGCGCCTTGTACCAGACCGGCGGCAGGCCGAGCACCGACCACGGGTAGCAGGAGCACAGCGTGCAGACGACCAGATTGTGTGTGTCGGCCGCGTTGAACACCGCCTGCATGTGCTCGCCCTGCCGGCCGGTGTAGCCGAGCGAGGCAATCGCGGCGGTCGCGTCCTTTCTCAGCCAGTCGGCATAGGCCGGATCGCTCCATGCCCTGGCGACGACCCTGGCGCCGTTGCGCGGCCCGACTTTTGTCTCATAGGTGTCGACGATGGCGTCGATCGCCGCCGGGTCGATCAGGCCTTTCTGGGTGAGGATCGTTTCCAGCGCACGCACCCGCGCCGCCATGGGGTCAAGATGATTGTCGTGATCGTGGTCATGTTCGTGGGACATGGCGCAAAGTTAGAAGGCCATGCGCCGGCCCGCAAGGTTTGCCTGCTGGTCCAGCCCTATCTGAGCATCGGCCACAGCGTCGCCGCGAGCAAAACACCCATCGCTATGTTGAACCATTTGAGCCGCACCGGGTCGGACAGGAAGCCGCGCAGCGCGGTGCCGAAACCGGCCCAGGTTGAAACGCTCGGCACATTGACCACAGCAAAGGCGGCCGAAATCAGCGTCACAGACAGAAACGGCCGGTCCGGATTGGTGTAGACGGCCATCGCAGTGATTGCCATCACCCAGGCCTTGGGATTGATCCACTGAAACGCCGCTGCCTCGAAAAAGGTTATCGGCCGCGCCTTGGTGTCCCCGTCCTTGCCCAACGAACGCGACATCGCGATCTTCCAGGCGAGGTAGAGCAGATAGACGCCGCCGGCGATCTTCAGCGCCAGATGCAGCGCTGGAAACGCCGTCAGCACAGCACCCAGCCCGAAGCCGACGCCGAGCAGCAGGGTCAGGAAGCCCGAGCCGATGCCCAGCATATGCGGGATGGTGCGTACGAAGCCGAAGTTCACACCCGAAGCCAAAAGCATGAAGTTGTTCGGTCCCGGCGTGATCGAGGTCACGAAGGCATAGACAAGCAGCGCGAAGAAAACTTCGGACGACATTGCAGGACGTTTCCAGCTGTATCTTTATGTCAGTAACGTTGACGTAAATTACGGAAAAGTCACGCGAATTGTTGTTGCCGTGACAATCCAGTGCATCGCCTCCAAGGTCTCACGCAAGGTCCCGGCAGGCGGGACTACATCCCTTGCGGGCCACGGTTCATCGCCGCCACGCCAGTACGGCACACCTCGACCAGCCCGAGCGGTTTCATGATCGCGATGAACTGCTCGATCTTCGACACCTTGCCGGTGATCTCGAAGATGAAATGCTCGGTGTTGGCGTCGATGACATTGGCGCGGAACGCCTCGGCGAGCCTGAGCGCCTCAACCCGGTGATCGCCCGTGCCTGTCACCTTGACCAGTGCAAGCTCGCGTGCCAGCGGCTTGTCCTGCCCGAGTTCGAGTGCGCGCACCGAAAGATCAACCACGCGGTGCACGGGCACGATACGCTCGAGCTGGTGCTTGATCTGCTCCAGCACATGCGGCGTGCCGCGCGTGACGATGGTGATGCGCGACAGGTGCTTTTCATGCTCGGTCTCGGAAACCGTCAGGCTTTCGATGTTGTAGCCCCGGCCGGAAAAGAGCCCGATGACGCGGGCGAGTACGCCCGGCTCGTTGTCGACCAGCACCGACAGCGTGTGGATTTCCGGTTTCTCGGTTTCCTTGGCGATGAAATAGGCGGAACCGGTCGGTTGGAGGTGGGCGCTCATTGCTTGATTCTCAATCTCAAAACACAGTTCTATCTATCTGACACAATGAGGTTTCCACCTCGACCGGATTCCGTTCACACCAGTTCCCGGCCCTTGGCGTCGATGGCGTTGGCCACCGCCTCGTCGGTCGCCTCGTCCGGCAGAAGCATCTCATTGTGCGCCTTTCCCGACGGGATCATCGGGAAGCAGTTGGCGAGGTTGGCGACGCGGCAATCGAACAGCACCGGCTTCTTCACCTCGATCATCTCCTTGATCGCGGCATCAAGATCGCCGGGCTTCTCGCAGCGGATGCCGTGGCCGCCATAGGCTTCGGCGAGTTTGACGAAGTCCGGCATCGCCTCGGTGTAGGAATGCGACAGCCGGTTGCCGTGCAAAAGCTGCTGCCACTGCCGCACCATACCCATGTACTGGTTGTTGAGGATGAAGATCTTGATCGGCGCCCCGTACTGAACGGCGGTGCTCATCTCCTGCATCGTCATCTGCACCGAGGCATCGCCGGCGATGTCGATGACGAGCGCGTCCGGGTGCGCGATCTGTACGCCGAGTGCGGCCGGCAGGCCATAACCCATGGTGCCGAGACCGCCAGACGTCATCCAGCGGTTCGGCTTTTCGAAATGAAAGTGCTGCGCCGCCCACATCTGGTGCTGGCCGACTTCGGTGGTGATGTAGGTGTCGCGGTCCTTCGACGCTTCGTAAAGCCGCTGGATGGCGAATTGCGGCATGATCACGTCGACGTTGTTCTTGTAGGCGAGCGAGTCCCGAGCGCGCCATTTGGCGATCTGCTCCCACCACGGATAGAGTGACTTCTTGTCGGCCCTGCCGGTTGCCCGCCACAGCCGCACCAGATCTTCCAGCACCCGGCCGACATCGCCGATGATCGGAACGTCGGTATGAACGTTCTTGTTGATCGACGACGGATCGATATCGATGTGGATCTTTTTCGAACCCGGCGAAAACGCGTTCAGCCTGCCGGTGATGCGGTCATCGAAACGCGCGCCGATGCAGAGCATCACGTCGCAATCGTGCATGGCCATGTTGGCTTCATAGGTGCCGTGCATGCCAAGCATGCCCATCCAGTTCTTGCCGCTTGCTGGATAGGCGCCGAGTCCCATCAGGGTCGAGGTGATCGGGAATCCGGTCAGATCGACCAGTTCACGCAAGAGGTGGCTGGCTTCCGGGCCGGAGTTGATGACGCCGCCGCCTGAATAGATGATCGGCCGCTTCGCCTCCGACATCAACGCGACCGCCGCCTTGATCTTGTCCAGGTCACCCTGGACCTTGGGTTGATAGCTGGTGCGCGGTGCCGTCTGCGGCGGCGTATAGATGCCCTTGGCGAACTGCACGTCCTTCGGGATGTCGACCACAACCGGACCCGGCCTGCCAGTAGTCGCGACATGGAAGGCCTCGTGGATGATGGCCGACAGTTCGTTGACATCCTTCACCAGCCAGTTGTGCTTGGTGCAGGGCCGCGTGATGCCGACCGTATCGCATTCCTGGAACGCGTCTGAACCGATCAGCGACGTCGGCACCTGACCGGTCAGGCAAACCAGCGGGATGGAGTCCATCAGCGCATCCTGCAGCGGTGTCACTGCATTGGTCGCACCCGGCCCGGAAGTCACCAGCATGACGCCCGGCTTGCCGGTCGAGCGCGCATAGCCTTCCGCTGCATGGCCGGCGCCCTGCTCGTGGCGGACGAGGATATGCTGCACCTCTTCCTGCTGGAAAAGCTCGTCGTAGATCGGGAGCACCGCCCCACCCGGATAGCCGAAAATATGCTCGACGTTGTTGTCTTTCAGCGCCTGCACCACCATTTCGGCGCCCGTCATTTCGCGCCTTCCGGTCTCGTCCTGTCGGTTGCTCATCGGTCTTTCCGTTCTTGTCGCCGCGTGCGGCTGCTGGTCGTTTAGTCCTGTTTCGGGCAATAAAAAAGGCCCCCGAGGGAGCCTGTGTGTGCGCATGGGAGGATTTCGCCCGGCGGTTACACCGCCTTGCCCACGCGCCTTCCTACTACGAGAATGAGTGCTGTCTTCATGGGCGCGGAGACTAATTGCGGAAAAGCCGCAGTGTCAATGGCAAAATTGCGTCGCATGCTGGCCGAACCAACTCATATCTCGGCCCTGGCCTTTCCGCCAAGAGACGTGTCAGCGATTGTTGAAAAAGCCACTCAGGGCCTCCGCGGTCTGTTCGGGAATTTTCTCCGGGAAAAAATGGCCTCCTTCGATAGCGTGTCCTTGAACGTCATCCGCCCATTCTCTCCACAGCGACAGCGGTCCGCCCTCTTCGACATACCACGTATCGACCGGCCCTCCGGCGCCCCACAGAGCCAGCACCGGGCAAGCGATGTGTCGCCCGTTTTGCCGGTCGGCCTCGTCGTGCTCGCGATCGATTGTTGCGGCAGCACGATATTCCTCGCAGATCGCATGGGCATGCGCCGGATCGCGAAGTGCTTCGACATAGGCCGCGCGAACCTCCGCGGAAAAGATATCGGCCGGCGATCCCCATCCGCCGAGTGCACTGTCGATGAGCGCATCCGCGGCAGCCGCCAGGATGCGTTCCGGAAGCGGTTCCGGCTGGGCCAGCAGCGACCATGGCCAGTAGCCGAGTGCAAATCTGGCGTCGGCGCGTTCCCACACAATGTCGATCGGCAGGATGTCGAGAACAGCGAGCCGCTCGATGCGGTCCGGATAATCGAGCGCTATGCGATACGCGACACGGCCGCCCCGGTCATGTCCGGCGACCGAGAAGCGCGGGAAGCCCATCTGTTTCATGACGGTCGCCATGTCCCGCGCCATCGCCCGTTTCGCATAAGGCGCATGATCGTCCGTGGATGCCGGGCAGCCGCTTTGTCCGTAGCCGCGCAGGTCGGCGCAGACGACGGTGAAATTTCGTGCAAGCAACGGCGCGACGTCGCGCCACATCAGATGCGTCTCGGGAAAACCGTGCAGCAAAAGCACAGGCTGCCCGGAACCATGCCGGCGCAGGAAAATCGTGGTTTCGCCGGTGTCGATCTCGGTGGCGGTGAAGTCTTCCATCATTCCGGCCATCGTCGTCCTCCGGAAAGTCGCGGATGAACCCGCTCGTAAAAGTAGTCGATCGAGGCTCGCTTTCCACGATACGGCCTTTCAAGCTGAATGGACTTGGAAGCGCGGGGCCACTAAAATCCGCATGCTGCACTGCTTGAGGGCAGTGCACGCTTGAGAAGCAATCGCACAAATGACCAACGATCGCATTCAACGCCGGCTCGTCGCCATCCTGGCCGCGGACGTGGTGGGTTACAGCCGGCTCATGGAGCGGGACGAAACAGCCACGCTGACTGAACTGAAAGTGCGGTGGAACGAGGTGGTGGAGCCGCTCGTCGCCCGCCACGCGGGCCGCATCTTCAAGAAATCGGCGACGGGATGCTTGTCGAGTTCGGCAGCGCCGTCGGCGCGGTCGAATGCGCGGTCGAGCTGCAGAAGGCCATGGCCGCCGCGAACGAAGATAACCCGGCGGATCGGCGCATCGTGCTGCGCATCGGCGTCAATCTCGGCGATGTCATGGTCGACGGCAGCGATCTTTATGGGGACGGCGTCAATGTCGCGTCCCGCATAGAGGGGCTTGCCGATCCGGGCGGGGTAGCGATTTCGGATGCCGTTCATGAGCATTTGCACGGCCGCGTGAGCATCGATTTCGTCGACAGCGGCAATCACGAGGTCAAGAATATCGAGCGCCCGCTGCACATCTGGACCTGGTCGCCGGACGCAGCCGCCGCCGGACCCTCGCTGCGGTCGGCGGGGCGCCGCCACCGCCCCGCAGCAAGCCGTCGATCGCCGTCCTGCCGTTCGACAACATGTCGGGCGATCCCGAGCAGGGCTATTTTGCCGACGGAATCACCGAGGACATCATCACCGATCTTTCCAAGGTTTCCGGTCTCTTCGTCATCGCGCGGAATTCCTCCTTCGCCTACAAGGGCCAGGCGCCGGATATTCGCAAGGTGAGCCGGGAGCTCGGCGTTCGCTACGTCCTGGAGGGAAGCGTGCGCAGGGTCGCCAGCCGCATCCGCATCAACGCCCAGATGATCGACGGCACGACCGGCGGCCATCTCTGGGCCGAGCGCTACGATCGCGATATCGAGGACGTCTTCGCGGTCCAGGACGAAGTCACCCGCACGATAGTCGATGCGCTCAAGGTAAGGCTTACCCCCGGCGAAGAAGCGCGGCGCGAAAATCACAACAAGGTTGATCCTGAGGCTTATGATCTGCTCGTCCGCTCCCGCCAGACCATGCTGCAATTGCGCCCCGAGGCGGCGATCGAGGCGCGCGGAATGCTGGAGCGCGTCATCGAGATCGACCCGGGACTGGCGCTCGCCTATGCGCGGCTGTCCATCATCGCCTTCGCCGAATACGCCAACCAGTGGAACGACGCGACGCCCGACAACCTGACACGAGCGCTGGAGCTGGCGCAGAAGGCGATCGAAACGGACGACACCGAGCCGCAAGGCCATGTCTCACTCTCCGTGGTCCTTTCCTGGATGCGGCGTCTGGATGAGGCGGAACAGGCAGCGGAGCGGGCAGTCGCACTCGCCCCCAATTTTGCCGACGCCTATACCGGGCTCGGCAACATAAGAGATTACCAGGGCCGGCATGAAGAAGCCGTCGCGCTCTATACGCGGGCCTACCGGCTCGACCCGCAGTTCGACTTGGCCCTGAATTTCCTTGGAAGGGCCTTGCTTGCCCTTGGCCGCTTCGGCGAGGCAGAGATCGCCTTCAAGCGGCGTTTGACGCTGCAGCCGCGCTCGGACATGACGCGCTTTTATCTCGCCTGCCTCTATGGCCTCACCGGACGTCACGAAGAAGCGCGCCGCTATTGGCAAGAGACGCTGGAGGTCAATCCCGGCTTCTCCGTAGAGCGTCTGAAGCAGATCCTGCCTTACCGGGATCCCAATCTCGTCGATCGGCTGGTGGGCGGGCTCCGCGACGCTGGCATCGCCATTTGAAGACGAAATGGGACGGGCGCGCCGAAATCATTGTACATCCGGCGCGTGGCTCATTTACCCCTCCGCCGCTTCCGCGCAGCCTTGATTTCGGCGACCCGGTGCGCGTCTTCCGGATAGAGATTGCGGCCGCGCTCGAGGATTTCCAGCGTGTATTCCTCGTAGGTGAGGCCCACGCGTTCCGCCCTGGCGAGCCGCATCAGCATCACGTCCTGGCTCGGTGCCTTCCACGCCGCGGTATGCGCCCGCTTCCAATGCAGGAACCGATGCGGATCGCCGCCCTCCCATGGCGGCCCCTCGTAATCGTCGAGCGGAGGGCCGCCATTGTCGGTACGCCGGATACGCCGCGTCACCGCCGGCTCCGGATAAGGGCAACCAGATAGACGGCGGTTTCCGGCCCCGGTGCGTGGAAGGTGTTGTCGGACGGCGATCCAAGCGCCAGGCAGTCGCCCGCCTTCATCGCATGCACCACGTCGCCTTCGATGAAATCAAGTCGTCCTTCGATCAGCCAGATTTGCTGGCGGATGAAGGCGTATGCGGATGCCGGCAGGCTCACGCTGGCGCCCGCCGGCAGTTCGACCCGAACCAGTTCAAGCGGCATATCGGTGGCGGGCGAAAGATGCCGGCGGACATAACCGGTCTCAGGGTCGGCCCAGACAGGCTGCTCCGCTTCGCGCACCAGCGCCGCACCGCTGAGTTCGGCCTGCGCGATCAGCGAAGACAGCGTCATCTCGAAAGCTGTCGCGATACGCACGAGCAGCACCGCCGTGGGGCTGGTCTCCCCGCGCTCGATCGCGCTGAGCATGGCCTTTGAAACGCCCGAACGATCGGCAAGGTCGGCCAGGGACCAGCCACGCTGGCTGCGCTCTTGACGGATCCTGGCTGCAATACTGAGCGAGATTTTCGATATATCGGACATCTGTCCACTATATCGGAAACAACGAGGAGGCCAAGCCTCGTTTTGTTCGATTTGTTGCTGGCGCCTTAACGCAAGCTAAACCATCCCGCCACACACGACTTTAACCCGCCTCGGTTAGCCTCTTCCAGTTGGGGAAATGGGGAGCCTATCATGTTTGTCGAGCGGGAAGCCGTCCGCGGAGAACAGACCTTGCAGGAACGTCGGGACGCAGCGCAGAACGACAAACGCATTCTTGGCCACATTATCCAGTGCGACGGCGCCCGTGCCAAGATCGCCGCCTTTGCCGATACGCTCGACGGGACGGTAACCGGCATCTGGACAGTTGGCAAAATGATCTCGATCAGCCTGCCGGAAGCGCGCACTGTCGGTCTGGTTTACGAAATCAGCAAGTCCGATCACCAGTGGAGCGAAGACGGCCGTAACGCCATCGAGGTCAGCGTCGAATTGGTTGGCGAGGTTCGGGACGACCGCGCGACCGGCAAACCGGTGTTCGACCGCGGCATCACCGTCTATCCTTATGTCGGTGCCATCTCGCACCGCATTCGCACCCGCGACCTGGCCGCCGTCTACGACCTTGCCGGTCGTCACGCCGTGACCATCGGACAATTGTCGCAGGACGAAACAATCAATGCCAACATCGCAATCGACGATACGCTGACGCGCCACTTCGCGGTTGTCGGCACAACCGGCGTTGGCAAATCCAGTGCGGTATCGCTCCTGTTGCGCAAGGCGATCGAGGCGCAGCCGGATCTGCGCGTGCTCATCCTCGACCCGCATAACGAATTCGGTTCGGCGTTTCCCGACCAGTGCGTGCGCATAGACACCAATTCGCTCGACCTGCCGTTCTGGATGTTCCGGCTGGAGGAATTCGCGGAGGTGCTGTTTCGTGGCCGCGAGGCGGTCTCCGAGGAGATCGATCTTCTGCGCGACCTGATCCCGCAAGCCAAGAATCTCTATCGCAATCCGAACTCCGGCGCCTACCTTCGGCGTGGTGGCGACGCGATCACAGCGGACACGCCGGTACCTTACCGCATGGCCGATCTGATCAAGCAGATCGACGAACGCATGGGCATGCTGGATTCCAAGAACGACCGGCCGGTCTATCGGGCGCTGAAGATGCGCCTCGAGGCGGCGCTTGCCGATCCGCGCTATCGCTTCATGTTCAATTCGCGCCTCATCGAGGACACTATCCACGAGACCATCGGCAAGATCTTCCGCGTGCCGCATCATGGACGCCCGGTCACCTGTTTCGAAATGGCCGGATTGCCATCGGAAGTGGTCAACGCCGTTTGTTCGGTGCTGGCGCGCCTCGCCTTCGATCTGGCGTTGTGGAGCAACGGCAAGCTCCGGCTTCTCGTCCTTTGCGAGGAAGCCCATCGCTACATGCCGTCGGATTCGCGGCTCGGTTTCGCGCCTACCCGGCATGCCTTGTCGCGCATCGCCAAGGAAGGCCGCAAATATGGCTGCTATCTCGGCGTCGTGACACAGCGACCTGGAGAGCTTGACCCGACCATCCTGTCGCAATGTTCGACCATCTTCTCGATGCGGCTTGCCAACCACCAGGACCAGGCGATCATCCGCTCGGCGATTGCCAACTCCTCAGCCTCCACCCTGTCGTTTCTGTCTTCGATGGGACAGCGCGAAGCAATCGCCTTCGGCGAGGGTGTCGCCACCACGATGCGGCTGAAATTCGAGCGCCTGCCGGCCGAACTCATCCCGGGCGTCAGCAAGCAGGGCACCGACAATGCCGCTGGCGGCAATGGCGACGATGTCGACCTCGTCGCCATCGTGGAGCGGTTGCGCAATGTGCCGAAACCGCAAGCAGCGTCGACCGGTATCGGCGAACTGGTGAGCCCGGTCACACAGGCCGGCGAACCGGATTATCGGAAGAGCGAATTCGGCGACGCGCCGCGCGGGCGCCGTCTCGGCGACGGGCTGTACTAGCCCTCGCCGACTTCCGCCAGTGGGATCATCTGGAAATATTCAGGCGCAAACGCGGTTCCGGCCCATGCGCTTCGCCTGGTAGAGCAGCCGATCGGCGCGTCGGTAGAACTCCTCCGCCGACTCCCGCCCGTCGCTCACCGCAAGCCCGACGCTCGTGGTGATCTTCAACCTGACATTGCCGGAGAATACGGCCATGCTGGCGATTGCCTTCCGGATGCGCTCCGCAAGCTTGACCAGCATTTCCTCATCCATGTTCGGCGCGACGACGGCGAATTCCTCGCCACCGAGACGGGCAACGACGTCGTGGTAGCGGGTCATGTCCCGGAGGCAGCTCGCCACCGCCCGCAGCACCTCGTCTCCGACGTCATGGCCATGGGTGTCGTTCACTTGCTTGAAATGATCGAGGTCGAGAATCATCAGCCCGATCGGTTTGTTGATCCGTCGAAACTCCTCGATGTATTCCTTCAACGCGTCGTCGAAATAGCGCCGGTTCTGCATGCCGGTCAGCGGGTCTGTGAGAGCCGCCTGCTCGAACGTCTCCGAGCGCGCGCTGAGCGTCTCCGTCATCGCACGAAGCTTGCCCTCTTCCTTCACCTGCGTGCGGATCAGCGGGAAGATGAAGAACAGTCCGAAAAAAAGCGCCGTCGCGACCAGAACGCCGCTGGCGAAAAGCAGGCGCGCCAGGTAGCCCGCCTGTTCGAGTTGCTGCGGTTCAGCAAGCGTCCGGCCCTGCGTGTAGAGGATGCTGTAGGCGTGCAAGATCAGTGCACCTGCCGCGAAGATCACGGAGATGAATACAAAAAACGCCAATTCCGATTTGTGGAAACGCATGCGCCGCCCGTCGAAACTCTTCCGACGTTTTATCGCATGAGCAGGCCTTACGGTAAGTTAACCGGCGGCAACTTGCGGACGAATCTTACGCGAAGGTCAACACCTTGTTACGAGACCAGGCCGGCAGCGATTTCAGCCGCATCCTCTTGACCCGCGGGCGAAATGCGACGCCATTCCGATCCCAATTGATGCCGGAACCATGTCGCCTGGCGTTTTGCATACTGCCGCGTGGCGATTTTGGCTCGCTCGATCGCCACGTCGAACGGCAGCGCGCCCGCAATTGCTGATTGCAACTCGCGAACTCCGATCGCTTTCATCGCTGGCAGCTCGGGATCGAGGCCAAGCGCTACCAGGGCTTCTACCTCGCGGAGCGCGCCATCATCGAGCATTCGGTCGAAGCGCGCGCCGATCCGCTTTGTCAGCACTGCACGATCCGCCTCGATGACAAGGTGTTTCGCCGTCTGTTTGTCGACCAGCGGACGCCCGCGCTCGGCTTGCCAGTCAAGGATCGAGCGCCCTGAAGCCTGCAGCACTTCCAGCGCCCGTGCTATCCTCTGGCCGTCCGAGGCGCGCAGGGCCGCGGCGGCTTTCGGGTCTTCGCGCATCAGCACCGCGTGCAGCCTGCTCGACCCCTCTTCGAGCAGGCGGTAGCGCCAGCGGTCACGCACCGACTGCGGGATTTCGGGCATTTCCGAAAGCCCTTCCGACAATGCCCTGAAATACAGCCCCGTGCCGCCGACGAAGATTGGTCGCCGCTGTATCGAGGACACCCTCCTCCCTGAGCTGCTTTCACATCGGCGAGCCACAAGCCCGCTGAATAGTTTTTGCCCGGGTCGACATGGCCGTAAAGGTGATGCGGCGCTCTTGCCAGGTCTGCCAAGCTCGGCCGCGCTGTCAGCACGTTCAGCACCGAATACACCTGCATGGAATCCGTATTGACGATGCATCCGCCGGTCTGGCGCGGCAATTTCCAGCGCAAGGGCCGACTTGCCGCTGGCGGTCGGCCCGGCTATCAGGATCGCGTCCTTCACCAGCCCTTCGGCTTCGCGGCCAGCGGATTCTGTCATGCCTCTCATCGCCACGCTCATATCCCATCCGGCGGCGCGCATCCTGGCGCCGCAGGTCGCGCATAAGGCGTCGGAGGCCGTCGGCGCAAGCGGCATCGACTGGCTGGCCGAAAATGTCGCCTGCGATCTGGCGCTGCCCGTCGGAATCGACGCCGAAACGGCGACTGCCGCGCTGCGCGACTGCCTAACCCTCGTGCCGGTCGACATCGTGGTTCAGGAGAGCGGTACGCGCCAGAAGAAAATCCTGATCGCCGACATGGATTCGACGATGATCGACCAGGAATGCATCGATGAACTGGCCGACGAAGTCGGCATCAAAAGCCAGGTCGCCGCGATAACCGCCCGCTCGATGAATGGCGAGATCGCCTTCGAACCTGCCTTGCGGGAACGCGTCGCACTGCTGAAAGGCCTCGATGCCGCGGTCATCGATACGATCATCGCCGGGCGCATCACGTTGGCATCGGGCGGTCGCCAGCTTGTCACCACGATGAAGAAGCACGGCGCCTGGACGGCGCTCGTCTCCGGCGGCTTCGATGTCTTCACCAGCCGCATCGCCGAAAAGCTGGGTTTCGACGAGAACCGCGCCAACCGCCTCATCGAGAACGCCGGCAAGCTGGCCGGCACCGTGGCCGAGCCAATCCTTGGCCGCGCCGCCAAGGCCGCTGCCCTTGAGGAAATTTCAGCGCGGCTTGGCTTGCAGGTCAGCGACGCCATCGCTGTTGGCGACGGCGCCAACGATCTCGACATGATCCGCCTCGCCGGCATCGGCGTCGCCTTGCATGCCAAGCCCGCCGTGGCGGCCGAGGCAGATGTCCGCATCGACCACGGTGATCTGACTGCCCTGCTCCATATTCAGGGCTATCGCCAGCAGGATTTCGCCGAGTGAAACCAATCCGGACGAAGCGGCTGATCATCCGCAACTGGGAGGATCGCGACCGCGAGCTTTTCTTCCGCATCAACTCCGACGACCGGGTCATGGAGTTCTTTCCCTTCCGCAGGGACCGCGCCCAGGCCGATGCTCTGTTCGACAGGCTTCGGGCAGCCATTGCCGAGAAGGGCTACGGTTTCGCTGCGGTCGAGATCGCTGCCACGGGCGCAATGCATCGGCTTTGTCGGCATCGCCGACACCAGCCTTGAGCCATTACTCCCGGCTGGCACCATCGAGATCGGCTGGCGACTGGCGCCCGAATACTGGGGGCACGGCTATGTGAGCGAAGCAGCCGAGGCCTGGCTCGCGTTCGGCTTCGAGGAACTCGGCCTCGACGAGATCGTTTCATTCGCCGTGTGGGACAACCGCCGCTCGACGGCAGTCATGGAGCGCATCGGCATGCGGCCGACCGACGGGCGACTTCGACCATCCGACCGTTCCCGCCACCCACCCGGAGCTCAAGCGATCGCCTTTATCGTTTGTCCCGCGAGCATGGCAGAAACGAAAACAGGCGCATCGACGCCTGTTTCTCAAGAGTCAGCTGATGCTATTTGTCACCACTTCGGTGACGTCGATGAACACGGTCGAACGTCGAAAAATTTTCTGACCGCTGCGGAGCCTGTCGCGACATTTAGAAATCGCTGCCGTCTCCATCGTCCAGACTTTCTGAGCGACTGCCGAAGCGATCCAATGGTTGAGCGAAACGCCATCAGCCGTTGCAAATCGTGCCGCAGCCTCCGATCGAGGCTAGGCAATTGTCAAAGGGTGATGTAGCTTTGCTCATATCGTGGATTCGCTTCGGCAAGTCCTGGCCGCAGACTTTAATGTCGAAACGATGGCAGCAGTCGGAAAATCCCGTACATTGTGCGTCACAAAGCGTCAGCACGCCCATTAACTGCAGCCTCGAGCACCATCTCGTCTTTCGGTCGTCCAACTGAGGTCGCCAACGAAAGTGCACCTTACCGGCTCCGCCAGCGCAGCGAATTAGCATCATCGCTCAAGCTGTTGGACGGAAAGCTGGCTCCCGCTGTTCCGGACGACCGAGCACTTCCTCGTACTCAACGTCGGTAGTCACCAACGGACCAACCGCCGTTCGCGATTAACTGAAGGTAACAAACGATGCCCAGCGGCTTCGCAGGCCTGCCGCCAGGATGTTTGTATCCAGCACAACGCGCTTCATACAGTAGCATAGTACATCCTATAGGATGTATCAAATGAATGGACGCAGAGTCGGGCTCAGTCCATCCGGATCGTCACGAAGCGCAATTCACCTGTCTTCGAAGCCAGCATCAGCAGCGCGTTCTTGCGGCCTTGCTCCTTCAGCGCCGCAATACGGTCCATGACGTCTTTGGGCGATGAAACCGATTCCTGGGCGATCTCGGTGATCACTTCGCCGGGCTGAATGCCGCGTTCGGCCGCCGCCGAATTCGCTCCGACCTCGGTCACCACCACGCCGGAAACATCGGCGGATATCTCGAATTTCTTGCGCGCCTCTTCATTGAGTTCGGCAATCGTCATGCCGAGCACGCTGGCGGTCGAAACATCCTCCTCTTGCTCGGGCGCACCGGCGTCCGGCTTGCCTTCCGCGCTCTCGGCGAGCTTTTCGCCATCCTCGAGCCGCCCGAGCGTGACCTTCACCGTCTGCTCGACACCCTTGCGCACGATGACGACGTCCACGGCCTTGCCGACCGGGCTTTCCGCAACGACGCGCGGCAGGTCGCGCATGTCCTTCACGTCCTTGCCGTCGAATTTGATGATGACGTCGCCCGGCAGCACGGTGCCGTTGTCGACCGGACCGCCCTTGATCACGCCGGCGACCAGCGCGCCCTTGGCGGTTGTCATGCCGAGGCTTTCGGCGATCTCGTCGGTCACCGGCTGGATCCGCACGCCGAGCCAGCCGCGCCGCGTCTCGCCGAATTCGCGCAGCTGCTCGCACCACGCCGAGCGCCAGTTGCGAGGGGATCGAGAACCCGATGCCGATCGAGCCGCCGGACGGCGAGATGATGGCCGTGTTTATGCCGACGACCTCGCCATGCATGTTGAACAGCGGGCCGCCGGAATTGCCGCGGTTGATCGCCGCGTCGGTCTGGATGAAATCGTCATACGGGCCGGCATTGATGTCGCGGTTGCGCGCCGAAATGATGCCGACGGTCACCGTGCCGCCGAGCCCGAACGGATTGCCGATCGCCATCACCCAGTCGCCGATGCGCATGGCATTGGAATCGCCGAACTTGACGGCCTTCAGTTTCTTCAGCTTGGGATCGACCTTGAGGACCGCGATATCGGTTTTCGTATCCTTGCCGACCAGTTCGGCTTTCAGCTTGGAGCCGTCGGGAAAGTTGACCTCGATCTCGTCGGCGTCGGCGATCACGTGATTGTTGGTGACGACGATTCCTCTTCGGCGTCAACCACGAAACCCGAGCCGAGCGACTGTACCTTCTGCGAACCACCGCCAGGGCCACCCGGGCCACCGCGGTCCTTGAAGAAATCGTCGAAGAAATCCTGGAACGGCGAGCCTTCCGGCAATTGCGGCATCGGCACGGCACCCGGCCCTTCGGTGCCCTTGACGGTTTGCGACGTCGAAATATTGACGACGGAATCGAGCAGCCCTTCGGCGAGATCGGCGACCGAGGCTGGTCCCTCCGTGGGGCCCTGCTTTGGCGGTGCCGGGGTTGCCTGCGGCGCCGGCACCGGAAGCGGCTCCTGCGGCGCTGGCGCCGGGGCGGTCGCTTGCGCGAAGGCCGGCACAACCATGGCGCTCGCCATCAGCGCCGTCGTCGCCGCAAGCAAGTTCTTTCGCACTCCCGGCAGGATTTGGGTCGGTTTCATTGAGAGTGCCTCCCGGCGTTTGTGAGAAAGATGGGCGCATGCGCCGCAGGTCGGACGCTGTGTCATGTTGGCAACAAATACGGCGTGTTTGCGGCCTTGACTATCGCGGAAGGATAAAACCTCCGTTACCCGCGCGCCAGCCAGACCACGCCGACGCCGATGGCAATCGCCGCGAGACCGCCGATCCGCAGCAGGTTTTCAGGCGTCGCCAGCACTTCGGTCGCAAGCCGCTTGGCAAGACCGGGAAAGCCGCAATAGATCAGGCCCTCGATGACGAGGACCAGACCCATTGCGACCAGAAAGTCAGCCACCAGCCTACTGGCCGGTGCTGCTTGTCGTGCCACCGGGGGCAGGCGCTGCCGGTGGCGTTGGTACGCCGCTGGAATCGCGGAAGAACCGCAGGAACTCCGAATCGGGCGACAGCACCATCGTCGTGCCGGAACCTTCCAGCGCCTGGGCATATGCCGACATCGACCGGTAGAACTCGAAGAATTCCGGGTCACGCTGGAAGGCGTTGGCGAATGTGGCGTTGCGCTCGGCTTCGCCCTCGCCGCGCAGGATTTCCGATTCCTTGCGCGCTTCGGCGACGATCTCGACCACCTCGCGGTCGGCGCGGGCGCGGATGCGCTGCGCCGCCTCGCGGCCGCGGGCCCGTAGCCTCTCGGCCTCGGCCAGTCGTTCCGCCTTCATGCGGTCGTAGGTCTGTTGCGACACTTCCGCCGTGAGGTCGGTCCGGCGTATGCGCACGTCCTCGATCTCCAGGCCGAGCGAGGTTGCGTCGGGTCGAAGCTGTTCGGCAACCTCCTGCATCATCGAGGCCCGCTCTTCCGAAAGCGCGGCCTCGAAGCCGCGCAGGCCGTAGACGCGGCGCAGCGCCGCATCGAGGCGGGTGCGCAGCCGCTGCTCGGCGAGTTCGACCTGGCCCGAAACTGCCGCCCGGAACCGCCGCGCATCGTTGATGCGATAGGCGACGAAGGCGTCGACCTCGTAGAACTTGCCGCCCGAAACCTGGACGCGGATGTTGTCGAGGTCGAAGCGCAGTACGCGGTCTTCGATGATCTGCACATTGTCGGCTTCGAAGAAGGCGAACGGCGCCTTGAAGTAGATGCCGGGTTCGTTCTTCACGTCGACGATCTCGCCGAAGCGCAGAACGATCGCCTGCTCGCGCTCGTTGACCACGAAGATCGACGAATAGATCAGGAAGAGGACGACGGCGGCGATGACGCCGATGACTGGGAGACGGTTGGCCATCAGTTGTTTCCTTCCGTCGCCGGTGCGCGCTTCTGCAGTTCGGGCAGCGGCAGGTAGGGCACCACGCCTGGCCCTCCGTTCTGTTCGAGGATCACCTTGTTGGAATCCTTCAAAACCCTCTCCATGGTTTCGATGAAGAGCCGCTTGCGCGTCACGTCAGGCGCCTTGGCGTATTCGTCGTAGACGGAGATGAAGCGCTGCGCCTCACCTTGCGCTTCCTGCACCACCCGGTTCTTGTAGGCGGCCGCGTCTTCACGGATCTGCGCGGCTTCACCGCGCGCCTGCCCGAGCTTCTGGTTGGAATACTGGTTGGATTCCTCGACGAAGCGATCTTCGTCCTGCTCTGCGCGCTGCACTTCGTCGAAGGCGTCGGCCACTTCACGCGGCGGTGCGGCGTCCTCGATCGAGATGGCGTTGACATTGAGGCCGGCGCCGTATCCGTCGAGCGTCGTCTGGATGATGCTGCGCACAGTGTCGGCGATGCCTTGGCGATCGTCGCGGAAGATGTCCTGCGCCGGCCGGCGGCCGACCGCTTCGCGCATGGCGCTTTCGGCGACCTGCCGGACCATTTCGTCGGGTCCTGAAACGTTGAAGAGATAGGCCCGCGGATCGGAAACCTGATAGGCGACCGAAAACTTGCACATCGACGATGTTCTGATCGCCGGAAAGCATGAGGCCGGACGATGTGCCGGAGCGGTTCTCGCCGATGTTGACCAGCTTTTCAGCGGTATTGGCCTTTTCGACGGTTTCGATCGGCCACCAGTGGAAATGCAGGCCTGGTTCGGAGAGCTCCTCTTTTGGCTTGCCGAAACGCAGTTCGACTGCAAGTTCGTCCGGCTGCACGGTGTAGATCGCCTGGAAAATCCAGACGACAAGAACGGCAATCGCGACGAGGCCGAGGAAAGCGGGATTTGCCCCGGCGCCGCCCGGCAGCGCCCTCTTCAGGCGGTCCTGGCCGCGGCGGATGATATCCTCGAGATCGGGCGGCGATCCCTGCGGGCCGCCGGGACCGCGCGGACCTTGCCCCCACGGGCCGCCGCTACCGCCGCCGCCACCCCATGGGCCGCCGCCACCGCCGCTCTGATTATTCCAGGGCATGAAAGTCCTTTCGTATGGACATCCAGGCAGCCTTCAAGGCGCCTGGACGTTCTCCTGTTGCCATCTATAGGGATGCCGGCCCCGCGCTTTCAACGCGGCAGCCTCCCATTGTCAGGTTTCGCGGCCGAAACAGGCCGCTTTTCAATGCACAGCTTCACGCCGCTCGTAAACGGTATAGCGCGTCGCATGGGTATCCTTGTCGCCGGCCGGGAAGTCTTCCGTGCTCGACCGCCTCCCATACGGCAGGATCGATCGGCGGAAACCGCGTGTCGCCGTCGACTTCCGCCAGCACATGCGTGACATAAAGCCGGTCGGCGAGCGGCAATGCCTGCCGGTAGATTTCGCCGCCCCCGAGGATGCAGATTTCATCGGCATCCGCCATGCAGCGGCCTCGCACTTTCGCCAGCGTCAGGCCGTCCTCCAGCGAGTGTACCACTTCCGCGCCTTCCGCGCGAAAATCCCGATCGCGGGTGACGACGATGTTCAGCCGGCCCGGCAGCGGCTTGCGCGGAAAGCTCTCCCAGGTCTTGCGGCCCATGACGATCGGCTTGCCCATCGTGGTCGCCTTGAAGCGCTTCAGATCGGTCGACAGCTGCCACGGCAGCCCGCCTTCGCGCCCGATCACCCCGTTTTCGGCAATCGCGACATAGATCGCGATCTTCATCAGCCGGGTTCCCCAGCCTTCGCCGGCTCTTCTTCCTCGAACGGCCCCAGGATCAGAATGTCCAGATCGCGCTCCGGCCAGAAATCCCGCGCCGTCATCTCGAATGTCGTCGGACCGACCTTTTTCACGCCCTTGCCGCAGAAGCTGACCAGGTTGTCCGGGCTTCCCTTGTCGATCGTCAGCTTGAAATTCTCGATCGTGCGTCGCCCAATTGCTGCCGGTGACCAGCACATAGGAAATCCAGTTCTCCCAAAGCGGCGGATAGCCGTCAGGGCTTTCTTCGCGGCTGCCGCCACCGCATTCTCGAAACCCCTGTCGAAGCAATATTTCGTCCTGTACGCTCGTACTGGTCCCCTCTAAGCCTCCCTTCCTCGAGAAAAGTCAGCCCCGTGGTGCCACCGACGCTCGGCTCGTAGCGTATGATGGACCTTCACGTCCTTGCCGGCCGGAAACGCCATCTTCCACCAGTAGGTCGACTTCAGCGTCCAGTACGGGACGTACTGGTCGATCATCCCAGCGCCGTCGTCATAGCTGTCGATGGTCAGGATGCCGCGCGCCACCCAATCATCCTTCACGTTCTGCGGCAGCCCTGCGATCGCCTGGTCGATCGCATTCGCATGCGGCAGCAGCGGTATCCCGCTCCGGGCGAGCTCGTCGGTGACGTCGAGCCCGGCCGCGAAGGCCCGCTGCTCAAGTGCGGGCTCGATCGCATTGCCGTCGACTGTCACCTCGAAGCCAAGGAAATTGTCGGCATTTTCCCTGGGGATCGACACCATCGCGTGCGGGATTGGCCTCGATCTCCGGCATCGGAAACGCAACGATGCCTTCGACCGTCTTGTCGGAGCGGTTGGCGAAGACGTAGTCGACGCGGACTTCCTTGCGCGAAATGAAAAGATCTTCGCTCTTCATGGAGACGACGTCGCTGCGCACGAAGATCAACCCGCCGGTCTTCAGCACCGCCATCGTGTCGTTGGCCGCGGCCGGCACGACAAGCAGCAAGGCAACCGCGGCAGCCAGCGCCAAAAAACGTTTGCGGTGCATTTGCTAGTCTCCGATAGGCTGTGTTTTCGCGCTGTGGGACTGTAGATTCAGTGCCTTGGCACCACAAGCCCGCCTATTTGCTCGACGGGCAGATGGCGGAACCACTTGCGCTCGCATGCCGCTTCAATGTCGATCTTCTGGTGGTGCACGAACAGGAGCAACTGGCCGAGGAGATCGGCCGCCTCGTTCTCGAGCTGCAGCCTCATCGCCTCACGAGCCTCGCCCTTGCCGCGTCCACGTCCCGTCAGCCGCAAATGCGCCTGAACCAGCTCGCCAAGTTCTTCCTGCATCTTGAGCACGAACCAATCTAAATCGAGACGGATCCCCGAGGACCGCGCATAAATCTCCGACGCCTTCTCGAAGTCGGCTGCCAGTTCCTCGAGCGTCCTGTTCATACCGCGATCGGCGCCCGGATCGTCGCGTCGGCCACGTAGTTTTCCAGCCGGAAATCCTCGTAGCGGAACGCAAACAGGTCCTTGACCTCAGGATTGAGCCACATGGTCGGCAGCGGCTTCGGCGTGCGCCGCAAGCTGTTCGCGCGCCTGCTCGAAATGATTGGCATAGAGATGCGCATCGCCCAGCGTATGGATGAATTCGCCGGGTTTCAGCCCGGTCACCTGCGCAACCATCAGCGTCAGCAGCGCATAGGAAGCGATGTTGAACGGCACGCCGAGGAAGATGTCGGCGGAGCGCTGGTAGAGCTGGCAGGACAGCTTTCCGTCGGACACGTAGAACTGGAACAGGCAGTGGCATGGCGGCAGCGCCATCGCGTCGACCTCCGCCGGATTCCACGCCGACACGATCAGACGCCTCGAATGAGGATTCTTCGCGTAACTGCTTCAGAAGATTCTGGATCTGGTCGATCTCGCCGCCGTCCTCGCGCCGGCCATGACCGCCATTGCTTTCCATATACCGGGCCGAGATCGCCGTTCTCGTCGGCCCATTCGTCCCAGATGCTGACGCCGTTGATCGTTCAGGTATTTGATGTTGGTGTCGCCGGCCAGAAACCACAGAAGTTCGTGGATGATCGACTTCAGGTGCAGCTTCTTGGTGGTCGTGACCGGGAAGCCGCGCGCGAGGTCGAAGCGCATCTGGTAGCCGAACACCGAGCGCGTGCCGGTACCGGTCCGGTCGCTGCGGTCGAAACCGTTTTCAAGGACATGGCTGAGAAGGTCGAGATACTGGCGCATGGCGCTCCGGCCGATTCGATGTTTCTGCCATCATACCGGAGGCGGGAGGCGTGTGGCCACGGCAGCCGCGCCCTTCACGCACAATCAAATCAGGCCGGTTCGGCGCCCGCGGGCGCCCTCAGAGGGCGCCGAGCTTATCGAGTTGCTTCGCGACCAGATAGTAAAAGGTCACCCGGCTCTTGGTGTTGTCGGCCGCCATCGTCTGGCAGACCTTCTCGATCGCGGAATCGGCTTTCGCGCCGTCCACGCCGAGCTTCTTGCCGGCCCAATTGTCGCGCACGCGGCCGAGTTCCTTGGCATCCTGGCACGACACCAGCGAGGAATCGCGGTTACGCAGTGCGATGCCCAGATGCTTCACGATCTTGTTGACGACGTCCGCATTGGCGGCGGCATCATACTTCTTCACGTCTGCAAGATAATCGGTCATGACAATTCCCCTCGTCGGAACGACAATTTGACTTCACGATCGGTGACGTCGCCATGCTTCGGCACAACCTGAGCGTTCTGCGTTTCCTCACCGGTTGAAAGCTTCTTTGGTGAATTGGGCCAAGTCAACCCGCTGCTGGCTTCTGACAGGATGCCGGCGAACAATTCGGCCTTCCAATTTGCCGCCGCCCTCCCTATATTCGCTCTGTCAGCTCGACTGACTATGGCAATAAACTGCCGATGAAATAAGCCATTCGGACCCGGGGGCGGTACCCGGCGCCTCCACCAAAAACCGCCGCGCTTCGTCTCTGGACGGCGGCTTTTGATGGGGGCGAAATAGGATCGACGAGGGTGTAAAGATCGGACTTTTGCCCGGCATTGTACCACCGTTATCGGGCTAACCTTATAGTTGCAAACGACAACTATGCGGAAGCACGTCTCGCCGCTTAATGCGGTGCGATAGCTTCAATTCAAGCCCTGGAGGTTCGCACTTCTAGGCGGGGTTCGGAGGTACCTGGCAACAGAAACCTCCACTTCATTTCTTGCGCTGCTAAGCGACTGATTTTCCGTCGCTTTCTGTTTTCCAGTTTTCCAACGTTTTACAGTTTTGTTCGTGTTCTCCGTTCCTGAAGGCTAAGGAGCAGCGCCTGGCCGCCGGCCTTGCGGTCGGCATAGCGGCTGTACCTTTCAACCATTGGAACGCGTCATTCCGATGGCAGTCGCTGATCTGCCCATTGAGGTCGGCCCGACTGCCGCAAGCCGGATCACGGCATTGGCGCGCAACCCATGCCAGACGGCATCGCCAAACTCGGGATTATCGGCGCGCACCTTGTCGAACAGCTTCCACAGGCCGGTTGGTAGTGAAGGGCTTGCCGCTGTCCTGTAGCAGGAATGGGCCGGGCCGCTTCTCCCATGTCGCCATCTCGGCCTCTAGTTCCGGGAAGATCGGGCACCATGGGCGCGCGCCGGTTTTCTTCTGGCGTAGCGTTGAAGCCGCCGTCATCGATGTCGGTCCAGCCCAGCCGAACAACGTCGCTAATCCGCTGCCCGGTAGAGCGAGCAAGCACATAGGCGCGGCGCAACATGCCGGTGAAGTTCTGGTCGGCAAAGGCAAGCTGTTCCGGCGTCCAAGGCTTGTGTCCCTCGCCCTGCTCGAAATGGGAAACGCCATGGGTCGGATCGCGACGATAGCAATTCACGCGGTCCACATGCCCAGCGACACATGGCCCGCATTGCGTCCAGGACGTTGTTAGCTGATCCCGGCGTTATCAGCACCGATCTTTTCAATGAGCGCCTGCACATGGGAAGGCCGAAGGCTCTCGGCCTGAAGATCGCCCCATGCCTTGCGCACGACACGCAGCGAGCGCCGATATTGTTCCTTGGTGCTGTCTGCCAGCTTGCGGGGAAGCCCCGGCCATGCGGCCTCGTAGGCGTCGATCAGGGCGCCGATGGTATCGGTCGGACTGGCCCGACGATGCCTTGCGCTTGGCGCACGGCCTGCCAAAACTCCGGCGACTGCGGATCGTTCGGCAGCGTTTATTCGCGTCGCCCACATGGTCGGTGCCCCTGCCCGTCTGATAGTAAAAATATTCTCGGCCGCGCGAGACGACGCGGTGTACGCCCTTGGGCAATGAAACTTGAGCTCTAAGCCGTCGGCGAGACATTCTTCAAACCCGCCATGAAAGGGTCTTGCTCGGAAACACCGCCAGTGCCAGCCAAGGGGTCCAGTGATGCTTGAACCTGTGCCCATGACCAGCGCACCGAACCGCCAAGATGGATAGGCTTGGGAAGGAGACCTCGGCGAACATAGTCGTCGATCGTGCTTTCGCTTAGATCGAGTTCAGCCGCCAACCTCGCTTTCGACATGTAGGCCGGTGGACGATCGCCAAGTATGATGCGTGCTAGCTTCGACATCTGGTTAAGACCACGACAGGAAATCGGCCTGAAAGATAAGAGTCCAAAAGCAGTTGGCGACCGCTCCGCGGTAGAGTAGTTCGGCCGATTGCTCCCCCGCTACAGCGACGATGGTCGTGGCTGACATGCCCGCAACATCGAAGGGGCAGCCGGGGCGTTGGCAATGCCCGTTGGCGTGTTGCCGGTGCCGTCGCCCAGAAGCGCAGCATAGTCGATGGCGCTGGCGATGGTCGCAGCGAGGTCGCAGCGCACAAGCTGCTCGATCGACGGCACGGCGTTGATGAGCGTGCGGCGGGAGAACGAGGTCATGGCGCCGACGGTCTTCGGCGCGACGTTCACGTCGGTGAACGTGGCGTCGGTCTCGGTGAGAGAACCATCCTCTGCAACCCACTGCGCCGTGCTGGAGCCGGTCTGCTTGGGAATGTCGACGTTGCCGACGAGGTTGTCGAGAACGGTCGCGCCAAGCCGGCCGACCACAAGGGCGCTGCGCAGCCGGTCGATAAACAGGTCTGCCCGGTGAACGTTCGGGATGAGATCGGCAGCGCTGGAGCCGGCCAGCAACGTGCGCTTTTCCTGGAACACTTCATCCGGAACGGCGATGCCCTGGAACTTGCGGCCGGAGCGGCGGGCAATCTCCTGAGACATCTCCCGCTCGAAAGCGGCATCGGTGCCGTCGCCGATCTGCGCGGCGATTGCTTTGGTGATCGAAAAGTCGCGGGCGCGATCCTCGAAAGCGCCGTCCTTGCCGTTGCCCTGGGTGATGGCAAGGCGTGCTGCGCTCCAGGTCGGCGATATCCTTGGCGCGGGTGATCTTCGCATCCGGGTCGGTGATCTCTTTCTTCAGGCCGGCGTGACGGGTTTCCTCGTCGGCCGAATAGTCGCGGCCGGCGGTTTCCACCCTGATCGGCCAGCGCCCGCATTGCCGTGATGGCGGCGGCGCGCTTCTCCTGCCGTTCATGAAGTTTCATCGGGATTGCGTCCTTTGTGCACAATAAAGAAGCAGTGCCTATTTATTGTTCACATTTCGAAGACAGTCAAGCGGATGTCGTTCACCCCGAGTTGACAATCCTGAGCTGAGATTGTGGCAGCCAGCCTTAGTTAGGTCACTATTGGCGCGCGTGGTCCGGGGATTGTTTCGCCTGTGTCGATCGTAGCCCCTTTCGGTGTGGGCCTTTTTTTCTTCTTATCCCCAGTCAATTCGACGGACATCACGCCTCGGGTCCGATAGACGGATTCCTTCTTCGGCGGCATCCGACTTTCCAGCCCGACGGCCATGGCCGCGGCAACAGCGCCGTCGATCCGCACCGGGCCGCGCCCGTTCGACTTGTCTTTGTCGACTTTCAGGTTCCCGGCCGGGTCGGAAACGGGGATCGCGTTCGACATGGCCGCTCGCAAGACAGGCTGCCCGCCATGACGCAGGCGGCCGGTGAGCGCCATCTCGGCCAGCATCTCGATATCCGGGCCGGCGTCCTTGAAGCCTTGCCCGCGCGGCTCCAGCGCCAGCTTGCAGCCTATATCGGCCAGATCCTGCTTAAGGTCGTCGATGCGCCAGCGATCGTAGGAAATCGCCCGGATACCGAAGCTTGCGCAAATTTGCGCAAGCTCGGCAGCGATGAAGCCCGAGCGGATGACAGGGCCAGGCACGGCGATCATGTGGCCAGCGCTGATCCATTCCTTGAAGCGATTGGCCTCGCGATTGCTTTCGCGCTCGCCAGCTGCCCCTTGCGGCGTCCAGAAGATCGGCAGGAGGTCGAAGACACGCCCGGGTCGTCGATCGGGAAAGGCCAGGACAAGGGCGTCAGATCGTGTTGCAGGACAGATCGAGCCCGCCGAAGCAAGTGCGGCCGCGAAGCGCCTCCCAGTCCACCGGAGCAATGCAGGCGTCTCACACACCGACGGGCACGATGCGAGCTCTCCTGATTTGCGTCAACACGCTGATTGAGCCGCCGATTGCGATATCTGCGGCTCAAAAGCGGGCAGCCATTGGGCTTTCCGCAAATCCGCTAATATGTCCTTTTCGTTGAGATAGACGCCAAGCGCCGGGTTCACGCTGCGCAGAACCGCCTCGTCGAACGGGTCGGCGTCGGCCGGCGCGGCGAGCAGATGCACCACAATCGTCGGATCGATGCCGGCCAAGCCCTCGTCGATCATGATGCGATAGCCGGTGATCGTCGCTTTCGGCCTGGGTGGAGATGATGAGCCCGAGCGACCGATTGCGCTTGCCCATGCCGGTTTCCAGATTGTCGAGCAGTTCGAAGTCGTCGACCTGGGCGATCTCGTCGTAAATCCAGAGCGACGGCGCCAGGCCGTGGCCTTTGCGGGCATCGGCTCGACATGGCTCTCGAAGACAGAGCCGGCGCCGTCGCCCTCCAGCACCTCGATCCTCTTTTCGTGCCGCTTGATGTTGGTTCGGGCGGAGAACTTCGGGCACGGCGAAGATGATTGCCTCGATCTCGGAAAACAGCTTGCCCGACATGGTGCGGTCGACAGCTGGCGGCATAGATTTCGCCGCGGGGCTCGCTCTCCGGGCCGAGCATATGACAGAGCGCCAGGCCGGCCACCATGCCCGTCTTGCCGTTGCCGCGGGGCTTGCTATCGATCGCTATGCGGGCCTCTGAGCCCTTCCCGTACAGCTTGGCGAGGAATTCCTTCTGGTCCGGCAGCAGGCGCATCTTCCGGCCTGCCCTGACGCCTTTCGTCACCGGCAGCCATTCCATGAAGGCTATGACGCGCTGGAGGCGGCTCAGGCCTGCTTTCTTCCATGGAAGGCGGCGACGGCTTGGCTTTGCGGCCGTTTCCGCAGCCCGCTTTCTCGTCATCGATCCGGGTCCTCGCAAGCCCATTGATAAGTATCCGCTTATCTAACTACGACTTTGTGGGGGCGCCGGTGTGGCTTGGCATCAGGTTGCGATTTCCGGTCCGGCACTGCCGTGGAACAACCCATGGCCCGCCGCGAAGCCGGCGCGGTCTTCTTCGATCGCGGCATTCCGGAGCTTCCCGGCTACTTCCGGCTCTTGGGGCTGCCTGTTCCACCCCATGTGAGCAAGGCCGCCGAAACATTCCGCTACAACCGGCGCGTTTTTGCGCTGCCGCCCTGGCCGGAGATCTTCGCCCAGGATGCCGAGCGCAAGCAGGATTTCGCCGAGGCCGTCCGCACCTTCGAGGCGGTCACCTCCGCATACCGCGAACTGGGCTACGAATTGGTCGAGGTCCCTCGTGCGCCGGTCGAGGAACGCCTGCGCTTCGTGCTGGCCATGACCGGGCTCGAATACAAGGCGCCCCTCGCCGTCGATCGCTCCACGGCGTGATCCGGATCTGTAGCTCCGGCTCCGTTGAACCGCCGTTACCAGTGGCACAGGATGCAAAAAGCCGGGTGCGACATTCGCATGTCGCACCCGGCTTTGTTTGGTCCCGATGGTTACTCCGCCGGCGCTTCGGCCGCTTCTTCGCTGCTCCGTCCGAGCGTGAGCTGGGTCAGGGCGAAGGCAAGCACCGCACAGGTGGTGATCGCGATCACCATAGGCAGCGGCTTGCCGTCGAAGAAGACACCGGCAACCGCCATGGCGAGAGCGCCGGTGGCGAAATGCAGCGTGCCCATCAGCGCCGACGCCGTGCCGGCGATCTCGCCGTGTTCTTCCATCGCCAGCACCGAGGTCGTCGGGATCACCAGGCCGAGGAAGCCGTATCCGACGAACAGCAGCGAGGCGAGCACCGTCAGCGACTGCATGCCCGAGGCCATGACTGCAAGCAGAGCGACCATCACAGTCGCGTAGCTGACCACTGCCACCCGCACCACGCGCCTGAGCCCGAAGCGCTCCGGCAAGCGTGCCGGTCAGCTGCGACATCGCGAAGAAGGCCACAGCGTTGATCGAGAAGAACACGCTGTAGACCGACGGCGACACGCCGTAATGGTCGATCAACACGAAAGACGAGCTCGAAAGATAGACAAAGAAGCTCGAAATGCCGAAGCCGCCTATCAGGGTCAGGCCGAGGAAGTTGCGGTCTTTCATCAGGTAGCGATAGCCTGCCATGGCGCTGCCGAACGAACTGCCGCCGCGATGCGCGGCCGGACGCGTTTCCTTGAGCGACGTCGCGAGCAGCACGACCGCCAGCAGCGCGGCGATGGTGACCGCCCAGAACACTGCCCGCCAGCCGAAGCCCTCGATGATGAAGCTGCCGGTCAGCGGCGCCAGGATCGGCGAGATCGAGAAGACGAGCATCAGCATCGACATCAGCCGTGCCGCCTCGTTTCCGGTGTGCAGGTCACGCACGACCGCGCGCGGCACCACCATGCCCGGGCTGGCGCCGAACCCTTGCAGCAGCCGGAATGCGATCAGCCATTCGACGTCGGGCGCAAGTGCGGAACCGATGCTGCCCGACGACGAACAGCGCGAGGCCCGCATAGAGGAGCGCCTTGCGGCCATACATGTCCGAAAGCGGGCCGATGATGATCTGTCCGAAACCCATGGACAGGAAAAAGACCAGCAGGCTCATCTGCACCGCCACGGTGCTGGCCTGCAGATCGTCGCCGATCGAAGGCAGCGCCGGAAGGTACATGTCGATGGCAAAGGGGCCGATTGCGGACAATAGCCCGAGGACGACCGCGACGCGGAGGAAATTGACTGTCATGATATGCTTCTTTCGGAACTGGTTCTGCCGTTATGCGGCATTTCGATCCAAGGACGTTTCACCCCGCGAGAATCCGACTCCTCCCAGCACAGATTCTCCAGGCGGAAGTCCAAAAAATTAGACACACTTGTCTAATTCGTCAAGCAGCATTATCTTCTTTTTAGATGAGAGATTCTGAAGACCCAATTCGACCAGTCCTTGCGGACCCACACCGCAAAGCGCGAGTCGATCATCGATGCTGCCGCCAACGTGTTCTGCCGCGAGGGTTTCGGCGGCGCCAATATCGACCTGATCGCTGCCGAGGCCGGTGTTTCGCGGCAGACCGTCTACAATCATCACGGCGACAAGGAGAGCCTGTTTCCGCGGTGGTCGGCGAAATCACCGAGCGCTGCAATGCCGGCATCTTTGCCGACCTTGGCACTTTTCCCGATCAACCCGTCGATCTCGAGGCCGAGCTCATCGCCTTCGCCGTTCGCCTCAACAAGAATTGCATATGCGACCGCGACGGCAAGTTCCTGCGCAAGCTGATCCAGATCGAGGGCGAGCGCAATCCCGAGCTCTTCGCCAGCTGGCGCGATGAGGGTCCGGGCAAGACCTGGTCGGCGCTGGCCGCGCGCTTCGCCCGGCTCGCGCTTTCCGGCCATCTCGACATCGACGATCCCGGATGCGGCGGCGCGCCAGTTCCTGGCGCTGATCAACGCCGACCTGCAGATTCCGATGCTGCTCGGCGAACCGCTGAGCGAAGACGCAGCTCAGGACCTCGGCAACCGGCGCGGTGCGCACCTTCCTGCGCGCATTCGGCCGCCGGTCCGGCGACCTCTCCGGCGCAAACCGCCGCCTGACAATCGCCGAGGCGCTATTGGCCGCAACCGCCGACGCGCACTATATCCGGTTTACGGCGGCCCCAAGCTTGATTACAGGTAGGGCATCGATTCACGAGGCCGCCGCCTGACATGGCTGAAGACCATATCCGCTACGATATTCTTGCCCAGGAAGCATTGCGCGGCGTCATGCGCAAGGTTCTGGCCGAGGTCGCGCGAACCGGTCTCCCCGGCAACCATCATTTCTTCATCACATTCCTCACCGGTGCGCCGGGCGTGCGCATTTCGAGCCGGCTGCGCGAACGCTACCCGGAGCAGATGACCATCGTCCTGCAGTTCCAGTATTGGGACCTGAAGGTCACCGAGACCGGCTTCGAAGTCGGGCTTTCTTTCTCGGACGTGCCGGAGAAACTCGAAATTCCCTTCTCGGCAGTGCGTGGCTTCTACGATCCGTCGGTCAATTTCGAACTCGAGTTCGAGGTGAAGCAGGACGGCGTGGTCGGGATTGCCGGCCGAGGCGCCGCCGCGGAAAAGCCCGAGCGCGGCCGCCCCGCAGCGACAGCCAGGAAGGCAGAGCCGCGCAAGAAGGCCGAGGCGCCAAGACACCGGAGACCGCCGCGGCCGACGCACCGGCAAAGGCGCCGACGTCGTCTCGCTCGACGCCTTCCGCAAGAAGTAGAAATGGCGGAGATCGTCAATCTTCGGCAGGCGCGCAAGCAGAAGGCGCGCGCGGCGAAGGAGCAGGCGGCCGACGAAAATCGCGCACTGCATGGCCGCACGAAGGCCGAGAAAGCAGCGCGATCGCCGGGCCGCCGAAGAGTCGCGAAAGCTTTTCTCGACGGCCACCGTCGCGACAGCGGACCGGCAAGCTTGAGCCTCGTCCGCAAGCATTCGGTTTCCATTCGCGGCCACCGCACCAGCTTCTCGCTCGAACAGCCTTTCTTTGACGATCTCCTGGCCATCGCCGCCGAGCGCGGGCTGACGCTGGCTGCCCTCGTCGCCGAGAGTCGACGCGGCGCGTTCGCGCGAGGCCAATCTCTCGTCCGCACTGCGGATTTACGTGCTCGCCTGGGCAAAACGGCAGGCCCGTTAGCTGCCTGCCCGAACGGACTGCTCGGCCGCCTTTTTGATAGGCACGTGTGATTGCCTATAAGCAAAACTACTGGCTGAGCGACCTCATGATGTTGTCGAAAAGGAACGGCTTGGAAGGCGCCGGGCTGCTTGCCCTCGGCTCAGACGGTTCGTCACGGGAACCGGTCGGTCGGCAGCGGTATCCGCTCGACCTCGGGCGCCGCCGGCTTCGGCGCGTTGCGTTCGGCCTCCTGCCTCGCCCGTTCCTGCTCGACGAGCCTGATCGCCTCGGCGGCCGCTGCGCGGCTTCTTCGTTGGCCTTGCGCTGCGCCTCTTCGATCGCTTGCTCCGCCGCTTTCTGCCGCTCCGCCTCCTCGGCCCTCGCGGCAGCTTCGATCCGCAGCCTTCGCGGCTTCCTCCAGCCTGCGCCTGGCTTCTTCCTCCGCCCTCAGGCGCAGCGCCTCGTCAGCCCGGCGCAACTGTTCGGCGACACGGTCGCGTTCTTCCTGCAAGGACGCGTAATAACGCACCTCCCGGCGCAGCCGCTGCTTTTCGAGCAGCACCGCTTGCATCGCTTCGACCCTGGCCTGCTCCTTTTCCAGCGCGCGCTGGGTCAGGAATTGTGCCAGCGGCTCGGTATCGAAGCGTTTTCGTCAAGGCACCGAACGGCCCTTCGACAGTGAACCGCACCACCGGATCCGACCCTATCAGCCTCTCGTCGCCCGGCTGGTAGACGATCGATCCGTCGGCTGCGACTGAGCCGGAATTCAGGTCCGCGCGAACTTCCGTCGTCAGCGTTGCTGCCGGAGCCTCGAGCGTCAGCGGCGGCGCGCGCAACACACCGCCGGCCAACGAGAAGGCGAGTTCGGCATCTTTCGCCGCAAACGTGCCCGAACCCGCGATCGACGGCACGAACGCCGCGGTCTTCGCGGCATCGACATCGCGCCCGATCGCATCCGCCCGGGCAATGATCGCGGCAAATGCATCCGGATTGACGCCGGAGATCGCCAGGCCGTGAAGCGTCGCCGTGCCAGAGCCGGAGAGTGCCGCCACCATCGCCTCCACCGACTTGCCAGTCGCCGACACGGACGCCGTGATATCGCTCCTGCCGGCGAGCCCGGTACCGGCCAGCGCCAGTCCGAGATCGCTTCCCGTAAGTTTCAGCTGGGCGGAAAACAGGCCAGTGCCGTCGGTGTTCTTCAGTTCGAACAGTCCGCTCAACTGGCCGTCATAGGTCTTGCCCGTGACCTCGCCGAGCCGCAGGCCCTCACGGTCGAGACTGGCCTTCATGTGCACATCGCTGGCGCTGCCGATCGGCTCCGCCGAGACGGAGCCTGCCGAAATGTCGAGGTCGGCGGTGAATGGCGCGGATACCTTTTCCTGGAAGGCCGCTTGCGGCCAACCGCCGTCGCTCGCAAGCGAAGCCTCGCCAAGCACCATTGCCGCCGGCAGGCCGAGATCGAGCTGGTCGAGCGTGAGTGAGCCCTGGAAGTGCGGCAAGCCTTCCTTCATCTCCGCCTTGAGGTCGCCGCTGACAGCTCCCTCCTCGATCGTGCCTTTGAGGCCGGCGAGCGACAGCACGCCGTTGCCGCGTAGTCGGCGTCTGCGGCAAGCGATACCGGCAGGCCGAATCCCATGCCGGGCAGGCCGACGCCGGCCGTCATCAGCCACGGTTCGATGTCGGCGGCATCGAGCCGCACCGAACCCTTCGCCGTCAGCGCGTCGTTCCACGCGACGATCCTGCCGCTGAATTGCGCCTGCATGTCCGCCGCCGGTGAGGCCGAGCGTGGTGTCGAGGCCGCCCGCCAGCGTGCCCTTCGCCTGCAATGTCGTCTCGCCGCTTCCGGCCACGCCGAGCGGCAGTGCGGGCATCCCGTAAAGCGCTATCAACGGTTCGGCATTGCCGTTTTTCATGGAGAGCGACAGCATCAATTTCGCGGCCTCCGGCGCTTCGGCCTTGCCGTCGGCCGAAGCCGTCAGCGAAAAATCGCTGCCGCCGGTCTTGCCGCCGGCATTCACCGTGATGCTGCTGCCGTCGCCGTCGGGGACAGCGCTCGCCATCAAGTCGATCTGCGTATCCTCGAACAGCCCCGGATAGGCCTCGGCGCGATTTCGCAATTCTCGCGCCAGCGGATTGTCGGGATAGCGCTCGGCAAGCACCGAGATCAGCGGCGCCAGGTCGACAGCGACCACCGAGGCATCGAGGTTGCCGGAAGGATTCGCCGGAAACTCCCGTATCGTTCCCGTCGCGCTGATCGTGGCGCCTTCGAGCCCGCCGATCGACAGCCGGTCGATTTCGAGTGTCCTTTCGCGCAGCCTGAGCGCGGTGTCCACTGTTTCCGCCGTCAGCCCGGCAACGCTCACCGGTCCGGCCTTGATGTCCAGGTCTAGGTCATGATCGGCCAGCCGGTTTGCGCCATTGTCGCTGACGAACAGCGACGCGAACGCCGTCAGCCCATCGACATCGAGTGCATCGCCGGTAAGTTTCACCTGCATCGACGGCTTGGCGTCGTCGGGCTGCTGGTTGTCGATCTCGCCGTAGAATTTCGCCGCCCCGAGGATCAGTTCGAGATTGCTGAAATGCTGCCGTTTCGAGGTCATCTCGACATTGGCGCGGAAACCCGCCGCCGGCATCCGCCGGATCGCATCGTCGACGTCCTTCGATACCCAGGCGGCAAACCCGGAAGGCTGCGCCACCGCAAGCAGCAGCGATCCGGAAAAACCTAGCTCGTCGGCGGTCCGCAGCAGGCCCGAACCTTCGAGGCTGGTGCGGCCGGGAAGCGTTGCCGCCAGTGACTTCAGCCTCCAGCCTTCCGGCACCGGCTCCGCCGAAAGCCGCACCTCGCGGATTGTCGTGTCGCCGGCCACCACCGCCGGCAGGTTGACTTCGACGGTACCCGGGATGGTCGGCTTCGGCAGGTCGGCCAGCACTGTCTCCACCGCCGCGATCCGGTCCCGAAGCGTGATGCCGGCAGCCTGTCCGCCGGTTCCCACCGTTTCGTCGAAACGCATCTGCGCGCCATTCGCCTCGATCGAAAACCGCGGGTTCGCGCCGAGATCGATGAAAGCCTTGCCGTCCGCTGTATAGGGATCGTCCAGCGGTCCCGTCTCGAAACGGAATTCGTCGATGCCGAGGCGCCTTTGATCGAAGCTGAACTTGCCGCCGATCCGGTTGGGCCGCGGTCCTTCCTTGACCGGCGTCTCCGGTGAAACCTTGAAAGTCCCGCCGTCGCTGCCACGCAGTTCGGCCTGTTCGGCCTCGCCGGCTCCGAGCCTGAAATCGCCGGCATAGCGCACCGCGCCGTTGTCGAGCACGACATCGCCATCGGCCTCGATCGCCACCGGATAATTCGCGGGGTCGGCCTTGATCCGCAGCCGCATTGCACCGGTCTCGTCGGCCTTGCCGGTCGAAACGGCAAGCGTGGTCCGCATTCCGTCGATCCTCAGCGTTCCGTCCGCCCGCCAGGGTCCGGCGAAGGATCGTGCCGAGACGTCGCTGTTGATTTCTGTGAGCAGGTGTTGGCGCCCGCTGGCAACGTGGCGGATGCGGACCTGTCCATCTGTGACGGTGAGTTTTTCCAGCGATATCTGCGAGGCTTTGAACGGCGTCGAGGGTCGCACCGCCCAGTCGACCGTGCCATTCTCGGCGACGTCGATCGCCACCTTCGGCCTGACCAGCCGCATGTCGAAGATCAGAACCTCGCCGCGCAGGAACGGCGCCAGTTCGGCGTCCATCGAGAAAGTTTCGGCGGTGACCGCTGGCTCACCGGGCCTGCTGCCGGCGACCACCACGTCCGAAAAGGTCACCGAAGGGAACGGCAGGATTCTAGCCGTTACGCCGCCCTCGACCGTCACCCGCCGGCCGAGAATGGCGGTCGCCTCGCGCTCGAAATCGGCACGATAGGAGGTCCAGTTGACGAAGTACGGCCCGACCAGCGCTGTAGTGAGCGCCAGAACAAAAAGTCCACCGACAATGACGAAAAGCCGCGCCAGTGCCCGCTCCAATCATCCCTAGAGTCTTATGGATATCTAATGTAGCCCGAATAGCGTGTCGATAAAGTGGCAATTGGAACGGAGGACTATGCTTCAGCGGGAGTCGCGTTTCGCTTGCGAAACTTGGGCCGCCTTGCGGAGCCGTCCGCGTTCCATTGGCCGGATCAGGCTGCCCGCCTTTCGGTTCTGGATTGCGCGCATGCCCTGATGCGCATGCCGGCTGTTGAACTCGGTCCCCTCCGCCTTTGCGCTCTGTTTCAGCGAAAGCGCCTTGCGCGCGCTTTCCACCAGTGCAACCTGTGCGGCCAGCCTGCGTCGGCGTTCGGTCTCGCCGTTGAGCCGCCGCATGGCCATCGCGAGCACCTCCAGCTTCAATCGGGACCCATCGTCTCGTGTCGACGCCATGGCGCCTCGAGCCGCGCCCTTGCCGCGCATTTCCCTGCGGCGCTGGCTCGAAACCGTCTGCGCCCTGTCGCGCCGCTCCCGCACCAGCTTCAGCAGATTGCCAAGTTCCGAATCCGGCAGCTCTTGCACCGCCGGATGATGAGACCTGGCCACCAGGCCCCTTTCGTCGGCGTCGAGCGCCCGTTCTTCCATCTTGCGCGAAAGTGCCATGTTGGTTCACTCCACTTGTATACACACTCCTGGGACTGGACTGCGAGAGAACTTTCCGACTGAACGAAACCGCGGTCAAGAACCCGGAGCGCTGCTCTCTATGCCGGTCTCGCGCCGGCACTGAAAATCTTCCCCGGATTGAGGATGTCGAGCGGGTCGAGCGCCTGTCTTGATCGCTCCGCATGAAATCGACGCTGTCGCCCAGCTCGCGGTCGAGGAAGGCGACCTTGCCCTGCCCGATGCCGTGCTCGCCGGTGCAGGTGCCGTCCATCGCGATAGCCCTGAGGTTGAGCCGCGCGACGAATTCTTCGGCCCGCGCGATCTCGGCGGGATCGTCGACATCCATCAGCACCAGCGTGTGGAAATTGCCGTCTCCGACATGGCCGACGATCGGCGCGATCAGGCCTATTTCGGCAATGTCGGCTTCCGTCTCGGCGATGCATTCGGCAAGCCGTGAGATCGGCACGCAGACATCGGTCGACAACCCCTTGGCGCCGGGCCTGAGCGTCAGCGAGGCCCAGTAGGCGTCGTGCCGCGCCTTCCAGAGTTTCGTCCGCTCTTCCGCGACGCTCGTCCACAGGAACGGCCCGCCGCCGAACTCCTCGGCGATCTCGCCGAAACTTTCGGCCTGCTCCTTTACGCCGGCGTCACTGCCGTGGAACTCGACGAACAGACACGGGCTTTCGGGATAGTCGAGCTTCGAATAGTCTTCATCGCCCGCATCTGAAGTGCGTTGACCAGTTCGATGCGCGCCACCGGAATGCCCATCTGGATCGTCGCGATCACGGCGTTGCAGGCCGCCTCGACGCTGGGGAACGGACAGACGCCGCCCGAAATCGCCTGCGGAATGCCGTAGAGCTTCAGCGTCAGCGACGTGATGATGCCGAGCGTGCCTTCCGAGCCGATCAGAAGCCGCGTCAGGTCGTAGCCGGCGGAAGATTTCTTCGCCCGCCGTGCGGTGGTGATCAGCCTGCCCGTCGGCCATCACCGCCGACAGCGACAGCACGTTCTCCCGCATCGTGCCGTAGCGCACGGCATTGGTGCCCGAAGCGCGCGTCGCCGCCATGCCGCCGAGGCTGGCATTGGCGCCGGGATCGATCGGGAAGAACAGCCCGGTGTCGCGCAAATGCGTGTTCAAATCCTCGCGCGTCACGCCTGGCTCGATCGGTGCAGTCGAGGTCTTCCGGATTGACGGCCAGAATGCGGTTCATGCTGCATCATGTCGATCGAAATGCCGCCGCCCGGCGCATTCACATGGCCTTCGAGCGACGTGCCGGTGCCGAATGCGATCACCGGCACGCGGTGCTCGGCGCAAACCTTCACGATCTCCTGCACCTCTTCGGCTGATTGCGGAAACGCCACGCCGTCCGGCGCCTGGGTCGGGATGTAGGTGGTGGTGTGGGCGTGCTGGGCGCGAATCGCCTGCCCGGTCTGGAAGCGCTCGCCGAACCGCTGCTTCAGGATGCCGAGCGCGGCCGCTATGCCGGCTCTCGTTGCGTTCGACCCGCTTCAAGTCGCTCAGGGCCATGCTTTCCTCCGCGAATGGACCAGTCGATCTTTTGTGAAGCTTCTATGCTCGCGTAATCTGCCGGTCCACCGGCTTGTCCCGGCACAGTTCGGAATCGATCCAGCGAAAACCCGTCAAGGAACCCGCGATGACTGCACCCGCCCCCTTCGTCTCCCGCGTCATGGAGATCGAGAAAGACTGGATCGACTACAACGGCCATCTCAACATGGCCTATTACAACGTGCTGTTCGACCGCTGCTCCGACGATGCCTTCGAAGTGATGGGGCTCGGCCCGAACTACGCCAGGGAGCGCAGGCTTACCATCTACACGGCCGAAGTCCACGTCTGCTACGTTCAGGAGTTGCATCTGGGCGACACGGTGACGGTCACCTTCCAGCTGCTCGACCATGACGACAAGCGGCTGCGCGCCTATCAGGAAATCCGCCATGCCGACGGCTGGCTGGCGGCGACGTCGGAATCGCTGTCGCTGCATATCGACATGGCCGGCCCGAAGGTCGCGCCCTTCCCCGCCGACATCATGGCAAAGGTCGAAGTGCTCGCCGCCGCGCATGCGGCGCTGCCGATGCCCGAACGCGCCGGCCGTTCGATCGGCATCAGGCGCAAGACGGCCTGACCTGAACCTCACAACGAGGCCGACCGCGAGTTAAGGATTTGTTAACCTTAACCGTAATCGTTAGTGGACATCATTAACGCACGCTGTTTGATTGCGGCCGCATCGGCGCAGCCAAGAAGGCTCACACTGAACGAGCCCGAATCGCGGCGGGGCGAGAAAAAGCCGGACCGAGGAAGATGAAAATAGACATAAACGAGATGTCAGAAAAACTGGCACGCGACCCGAGCATCAGCGACTACGATTTCTGGAGAACGCTGAAAAACCTGAACAACGAGATTTTCCATATCGCCAACAACAACGATCCGATCCCGATGGAACTGATCCGCTGGCGCGCCGTGCTCGAGCAAGGCGAGCTCGAAACGGACAATCCGTTAACGCATGTCGGAGCCTGCACTGGTTTTCAGGAGCGCTCTCCGGGGACATGGTTACTTCCGCCACGGGAACCGCCTTGGCAGATTCGAGCTGGCGGAAAAGTAGCTGTCCCTTGCTCCCTGCCCTTTCACCCGCCTTCACGCGCCAGATTTCGACGACACCATCCTGCCCGCCCGCTGATCGGGTCGGTCTCCGGCAGCGCCACGCTGCGATCTCGCGCGCGATCCGCGCATCGTCCAGATCGCCGGGCCGGACGATGTTGCCTTCCTGCCCCGGCGGATAAGCAGCCGGCCATCCGGAAATCGTCCGAGGCATAGAGGCGCTTGTGGCCGACGCCGGCCGGGATCACGCAGACGTCGCCAACCTCGACTTCGGCCTCGATGCCGTTGTCGCCGCCAAAGCCGATCCGGGCACTGCCCGAAACGCAGGCCAGCGCCTCATGGCCGCGCGTGTGGAAATGCCAGTACGGAAAGACGGTATAGACCCAGGTTCCCTGCCAGCCGTTCTGCCGGAACAGCGCCGTCGCCGCATTCGCCGCTGCGCGCCTCGCGCGGCAGCCGGCCCTGCCAGAAAACCAGCGGCAGCCGGCTGTTCGGAATGCCGCCGTCGGGCTCGAAGAAAAGCTTTTGAGCGTCATCGGTCGCCATTGCTTGCCTTCCAAAAACCTCAAACAACGTCTGCGAATGGCTCGCGCCGTGCGAAATTCAACCTTTGACCTCCGCCGGCATCGGCAGCCGCGCCGGCACCGGCGACGACTGGATGATCGCCGTGTTGGTCATCGCATAGGGAATGATGCGGTCGATCACCCGCTCCAGATCGATGATCGAGCGGACATGGACGCGGGCGATGAAGCAGTCCTCGCCGGTGACCCGGTCGCAGGTCGCGATCTCGGGAATGTCCTTCAGGATTTCGGCGACCCTGCCGAGCTCGCCGGGCACCGGCCTGACCCTCAGCCACGCCCCCAGCGGCAGGCCGAACGCGGCCGGATTGATGCGTCACCGAATAGCCGGCGATCGTGCCGTTCTCCTCCAACCGCTTCATGCGCTCCGAAACGCTCGGCGCCGACATCCCGACCGCGCGGGCGATCTCGGCGACGCTGGCTCGCGCGTCGTCGAGCAGGATGCGCAGGATGCGCAGGTCGACCGCGTCCAGGTCGCCATTTGCATATGGAAGCCGTTTCATCTGTTTTACCTTTCATTTTCCGAGGAAGCAGGATCCAGCGCCTTTGAACATTCATATGAAATTGAGCCATAGGCTGCGATCATCCTCCCATGAGACGACCATCGCAAGCGAAAGCGCTTACCTTTTCCCGCGTCGCGGATATGGTGCCGCCGCACGCATGGTTCGCGCGTCAGCGCGGTCTTCCACTATCTCGGCCCCGCCTTCGCGGTGCTGCTCTTCCCGCATATCGGCGTGCTCGGCGTCGCCTGGCTGCGCATCGCCTCGGCCGCCGTGATCTTCGCTCCTGTGACGAAACCGTGGCGCACGATCGCGCGCGCCAAGGCCGAACAGCGCTGGCTCCTGGTCGCCTTCGGCGCCTGCCTCGCGGTGATGAACTGCTCCTTCTATCTGGCGCTCGAACGCCTGCCGATCTCGCTGGTCGCCGCGATCGAGTTCGTCGGCACGATCGGCGTCGCGCTCTACGGTCTGCGCAGCGGCCGCAATCTCGCTGGCGCTGGCGATCGCGGTCGCCGGCGCGCTGATCCTGATCGACGTCCGCTGGTCGAGCGATCCGGCTGGCCTGTTCTGGGCGCTGCTCAACGGCGCGCTGTTCGTCGGCTACATCATCCTCGGCCACCGGCTGGCGGCCGCCGGCGCCTCGAACGGCGTCGCCAATCTCGGCGCCGCCATGGCGATCGCCTGCCTGTTCGCGCTGCCGTTCGGGTTCGACGAGGCGCTCGCCGCCTTCTCCTCGCCGCTGCTGCTCGCCGCCGCGTTCGGCGTCGGCATCTGCTCGTCGGTGATCCCCTACATCTGCGACCAGCTCGCCATGTCGCGGCTGCCGCGCGCGAGCTTCGCCCTGCTGCTCTCGCTGCTGCCGGCCACCGCGACGGTCATCGGCGCCGTCGTGCTCGCGCAGATCCCGAGCCTGCGCGACCTCTTCGGCATCGCGCTGGTCATGCCGGCGTCGCGATCCACAAGCCGGCGCCGGAGCGCACTGAGCCGGGAAGCGGAGACCATCAGATGGCCCTCCAGCCTCCCCTAAGCCAGCTTCTCCTTGAAGAACGCGATCGTGCGGCCCCAGGCGAGATCGGCCGCTTCCTTGTTGTAGCGCGCCTCCGACGTGTCGTTGTTGAAGGCGTGCTGCACGCCGTCATAGACATAGACCGTGTACTCCTTGCCGGCTGCGTCGAGCGCCGCCTTGTAGGCGTCGATGCCGGCATTGATGCGCTCGTCCTGCCCGGCATAGTGCAAGCAGCAGCGGCGCCTTGATCTTGGCGACGTCCTCGCGCCTTCGGCTGGCGCCCGTAATAGGCGACGCCGCGGCGAGATCGGGCGAGGTGACGGCAAGATCGTTCACCGCGCCGCCGCCCCAGCAGAAGCCGACCGCGCCGACCTTGCCGTTGCCGAGCTTCGTGGCCCTTCAGAAAAGCCACCGTCGCCACGCCGTTGGCGACCGTCTGCGCCGCATCGAGCTGGCCGAACATCTCGCGCGCCTTCTCCTCGTCGGTCGGCGTGCCGCCGAGCGGCGACAGGAAATCCGGCGCAAGCGCCACGAAGCCTTCCAGCGCGATGCGCCGCGCCACGTCCCTGATGTGCGGGTTGAGGCCGCGGTTCTCATGGATCACGATGACGGTGCCGCAGCTTGCCGCTCTGGTCGGCCGGCTGCACCAGATAGCCCTTCATCTCGCCGGTCGACGCCTGGATAGGTGATGTCCTCTGCCTTCAGCCGCGGGTCGTCCTCCGCGACGATCGCGGCGCTGCGCCGAATTGGCGGCAAGCAGCGGCGCGATTGCCGCGGCGGCGGCACCCGAACCGGCGAGCTTGGTCAGCTTCTCCATGAAGCCGCGCCGGTCGAGCGTCAGATGCGTGTATTCGTCATAGGCGTCGATCATCGCCTGGGTGATGGCGGGTGTGCTCATGTCTCGCTCCCTGTTCGAATTCGCCCTCATCAAGGATAGGCGGCGCGCCTCCCGGTCCAGTCAACGTTGTTGATTTGCCAGACTTTCGGCAGCATGAGGCAACACACGATCTTTTCTGTTGTGGCAAACGAAAAATCTGATTTATGGTCCGTCTGCTGTTTGGCTTTAGGGGGATGTTGCCGATGGTGTGGACCCGCAGGGAAATTGTGCTTGGTGGTTTGGCGTTGTTTGGCGCCGGCGCGACGCAGACGCCGGCATTTGCCCGGCGTCTTCCTATTTTGCCGGCACCGCCGTCGACAACGGCGTCACCTTCCGGAAGACCAACTTCGCCAAGATCGACAAGAAGTGGCACCGCCAGGTCGTCAAATATTTCAGCAGCGAGCCGCTCGGCACCGTGGTCGTCGATACCGCCACCACTTTCTCTACGTGATCATGGAGAACAAGACGGCAATCCGCTACGGCGTCGGCGTCGGCCGCGACGGCTTCAAATGGTTCGGCCGCGCCACGATCGACCGCAAGGCGCTTGTGGCCGCGCTGGACGCCGCCGCCGGAGATGCGCGAGCGCCATCCCGAACTGCCCGAATTCGTCGAGGGCGGCTCGCCGAAAAATCCGCTCGGCCCCCGCGCCATGTACCTGCATCGCGACGGCGTCGACACCGGTTACCGCTTCCACGGCACGCTGGAGCCGTGGAGCATCGGCAAGGATGCCTCCAGCGGCTGCATCCGCATGTTCAACGAAGACGTCATCGATCTCTACCAGCGTTGCCCGATCGGCACCGCCGTGCAGGTTCTGCCGCATATCGCCGACCAGGCCGAACAAGCCGACTCAGGTTAGCGAAACACCGCCGGTCGAATGAAGGGGTAGCCCCTGATGTCTGCTACGACCGGATACGCGCGGCGCCTGCTGGCTGCCGCCATGCTCGTGGCGCTCGCCGCCTGCACCACCCCCGATATGGCCTCGGTGGAGGAGCCTGCCGCCTGCGCCGATGACCGGCCAGACCAACGATCCCGCGCCCGGTTTCGAGAACGTCAAGGCTGGCAGCGAGGAGGACTTCATCCTCAATGTCGGCCGCCGGATCTACTTCACGCAGGACTCGGCCACGCTCGATTCCGTTGCCATGGCCACGTTGGACAGCCAGGCCGCCTGGCTGAACAAGAACCCGAACTGGCTGCTCAAGCTGCAGGGATTTGCCGACGATTCCGGCATCCGCTCGCAGAATGGAAGCGCTGTCGCAAAAGCGCGCCGATGCCGCGATGGCCTATCTCGCCTCGAAGGGCGTCGACGCCGAGCCGCATGTGGGCCAAGGGTTACGGCAAGGACCGCGAGGTCCGCGACTGCACGGAGCGGTCCTGCAAGGTGCAGAACCGCCGCGTCGTCACCAATCTGCGCACCGAGCGCGACGCGCCATGAATTTCCCGCGTCCGACAGGCATGATGGCGAAATCCAACCCCAACACCGCGTGAAGTGGCGTTGCCTCAGCCAGCCGCAGCAGGAAATAATTCCTTCATTCCGCCGCAGCCTCTTGCTTTTCGGTACAAAACGGAAACGTTGCTGGCCTTTCCGCCCCGAATCACTACATTCGGGCGATGTCAGGTTTTCCGGACGACATGCCTTTTTTCGACGAACGACGCGCCGCGTCCGTCTCGCCAGCCGCGCCTGCCCCATCGGCGGGCTGGCTGCGCGCGCCATGGCCGCCCGCCAGGCGCCGCGCCGCGATTATCTGACGGGCCTCAACCCCGAGCAGCGGCTCGCCGTCGAGACCACCGAGGGCCCGGTACTGGTGCTGGCCGGCGCCGGCACCGGCAAGACCCGCGTGCTCACCACCCGCATCGCCCACATTCTCGCCACCGGCCGCGCCTTTCCCTCGCAGATCCTCGCCGTCACCTTCACCAACAAGGCGGCGCGCGAAATGAAGCAGCGCGTCGGCGTGCTGGTCGGCGAAGCAATCGAGGGCATGCCGTGGCTCGGCACCTTTCACTCGATCGGCGTCAAGCTTTTGCGCCGCCATGCCGAGCTCGCCGGCCTGAAGTCCGGCTTCACCATCCTCGACACCGACGACGTCATCCGCCTCATCAAGCAGCTCATCCAGGCCGAGGGACTGGACGACAAGCGCTGGGCGCCGCGCACCTTCGCTATGATGATCGACGGCTGGAAGAACAAGGGGCTCGGCCCCCGAGATCCCCGAGGGAGACGCCCGCTCCTTCGCCAACGGCAAGGGCCGCCAGCTCTACCAGGCCTATCAGGACCGCCTGCTGACGCTGAACGCCTGCGACTTCGGCGACCTTCTGCTGCCACCCGATCCGCATCTTCCGCCAGCACCACGACGTGCTCGCCGAATATCACCGCAAGTTCAAGTACATCCTTGTCGACGAGTACCAGGACACCAACACCGCGCAATACATGTGGCTGCGCCTGCTGGCGCAGCGGCCGAGCAAAGGGGTGGGCGCGGCCTAGCGGCCGCGATCTCCCCCTTGAGGGGGAGATGGCCGGCGGGCCAGAGGGGGTTGCCTCAGAAGGCACCGCCAGTACGGCGTCCCGCGCTGACGATACGACCCCACCCGGCCGGACTTCGCCCGGTCACCCTCCCCTCAAGGGGGAGGGAAAAGCTACCGTCAACATCTGCTGCGTCGGCGACGACGACCAGTCGATCTATGGCTGGCGGGGTGCGGAGGTCGACAACATCCTGCGCTTCGACAAGGATTTTCCGGGCGCCACCATCATCCGGCTGGAGCGCAACTACCGCTCCACCGCCCATATCCTCGGCGCCGCCTCGCATCTCATCGCCCACAATGAAGGCCGGTTCGGCAAGACGCTGTTCACCGAGCAGGTCGCCGAGGACGACGGCAAGGTGCATGTCCACGCCGCCTGGGATTCGGAGGAGGAAGCCCGCGCCGTCGGCGAGGAAATCGAGCGGCCGCAGCGCAACGGCCACAAGCTCAACGACATGGCGATCCTCGTCCGCGCCTCCTTCCAGATGCGCGAATTCGAGGACCGTTTCGTCACGCTCGGACTCAACTACCGCGTCATCGGCGGCCCGCGCTTCTACGAGCGGCTCGAGATCCGCGACGCGCTGGCCTTCTTCCGCGTCGTCGCGCAAGGAGCGGACGACCTCGCCTTCGAGCGCATCGTCAACGTGCCGAAGCGCGGCCTGGGCGAAGCCACCATCGCCAGATCCACGACACCGCCCGCGCGCTGCGCATCCCCATGCTGGAGGCCGCGGCGAACCTCGCCGAGAGCGACGAGCTGAAGCCGAAGCCGCGCGCCGCGCTCCGCCAGGTCGCCGCCAATTTCGAGCGCTGGCAGAAGGCGCTCGAAACCACCCCGCACACCGAACTCGCCGAGATCATCCTCGAGGAGAGCGGCTACACCGACATGTGGAAGAACGACCGCTCGGCCGAGGCGCCGGGCCGGCTGGAGAACCTGAAGGAACTCATCCGCTCCATGGAGGAATACGAGTAGCCTGCGCTGCTTCCTGGAACATGTGGCGCTGGTCATGGACGCCGAGCAGAACGCCGAGCTCGACGCCGTCAACATCATGACCCTGCATTCGGCCAAGGGCCTGGAGTTCGAGACCGTCTTCCTGCCCGGCTGGGAGGAAGGCCTGTTCCCGCACCAGCGCTCGCTCGACGAGGGCGGCCGCTCCGGCCTGGAGGAAGAGCGCCGCCTTGCCTATGTCGGCCTCACCCGCGCCAAGAAGAACCTGCACATCTGGTTCGTCTCCAACCGCCGCATCCACGGCCTCTGGCAATCGACCATCCCCTCGCGCTTCCTCGACGAACTGCCGGAAGCCCATGTCGAGGTCGAGGAAGGCGGCAATTCCTATGGCGGCTATGGCGGCGGCTCTTTCGCTCCGGGCCGCGGCGGCTTCGGCGCAGGCCGGCAAAATCCCTACGGCGCCTCGCGCTTCGACAATCTCGGCAGCCGTCGGGTCTAGCCGGCGGGGCGACCAGAGCGCTCATCCGGCGGCGAAAAAGCCTTCTCCAACACCTATGCGACGCCCGGCTGGCAGCGCGCCCAGCAGAACCGCACCGAGGCGACCGACCGCAACTGGGGCACCCGCTCCGGCCACGCGGTCGAGCGCATCGGCTATGGCGAGACCGATTCGCGGCTACGGCGCCGGCCGCAGCTCGGTCAAGGGCCGCACCATCGACGGCGAGCTGGTGGCCAAATCCGTCTCCACCGACCCCTCCCCGTTCAATGTCGGCGACCGGGTGTTCCACCAGAAATTCGGCAACGGCAACATCGCCGCCATCGACGGCAACAAGCTCACCATCGACTTCGACAAGGCCGGGCAAAAGAAGGTGCTGGACGGATTTGTGACGGGGGTTTGAGAAGAGAATGCCCGAACATCGGCGGACAGGGCCCAACAGCGCGCTCTTCGAGTCCCGCTAGCCTCCTCCCCACCTCTCGCGTATAGACCCCGGCATCAGCCGACCGGCTTTTTTGCCGGAAAGCGCCAGCCAGCAACGCACGAGGTCACGAATGGACATCAGGGACAGCAACGGAACGATCCTCAAGGAGGGCGATTTCGTGCAGATCATCAAGGACCTCAAGGTGAAGGGATCGTCCACGGTCCTGAAGCGCGGAACGCTGATCAAGGGCATACACCTGACCGATAACGAGGAAGAGATCGAGGGCCGCTCCGATAAGGTGAAGGGCCTCGTGCTCAAGACCATGTTCCTAAAGAAGGTGTGAGCCTGTAGCGCTCTCTATCTCCCTCGCAAGGGTGAGATACCACGTGGCATCACAGGCGCGAATTCTTCAACGAGCGCCGCGCCAGAACAACCACGCCGCCACCAGCCACATCCCGGCGAAAGCCGCCGTCAGGATCAGCACCTTGCGGATGTCGTCGAAGCCGGCCACACCCAGCCCGGTAAACTGTGCGATGACAGGCACCGCCACCTGCGCGACCGCCGCCGCCATCATCGCGCGGGCCATGCTGCCGCCCGCAGGCGCGCGATCGCCGCGCCGAAAACCGCCACCGCGAGTACGCCGAAGTAGAGCGGCTTGGCCGGGTTGTCGTCGCCCCCGATGATGCTGACCGCCGCATTGATCCAGACAAGCAGGAAGGTCGTGCAGGGCGACCACCGCCCCGCCCGCCAGGCAGCGTTGCTATCATCCGAAGCGCCAGCTCCAGCGCGATGCCGACACTGCCGACCAGCACGATGGCGAAGGCGAAGTCGAACAGGTCCCAGTTCACCTCGTCGGTGAACTGCATGGCGACCAGCGGCAAAAGGATGAGCCCTGCTGCCGCACTCCAGCCAACGATCCGCCACAGGTGTCCGTGGGCTCCGCCCCGTCGCATGCCAGCATCTGCCATCTTGCCTCCGCTTTCCAACATCGGCCTGGTCGGTCTCCGATAGGCCGAAACAAGCAGTATCGAGGCCAGCATGGCAATAAAATGAAGCACCAGCCGCGTCCCTATCTCTCCCCTTGTAGGAAGAAAGCGATTTCAACGGGGCTAAACGTTAGAAATCGCACGTCAGGGGCTTTGAAAACGCGATGGCGGAATAGCCCTCTCTTGGATTTTCTATGACTTAGCTTCGCTAACATCATGAAAATCCTTTCTCCCCCGCAAGGGGGAGATAGCGCAGCCGCACTCAAGCGGCCAAATAGAAAGATGGCGTGCTTCACCCTGAGCCTGTCGAAGGGTCACAACCCCTCGTAAAGCCCCACTACATCCTCCAGCGTGTAGCGGAGCGGCACCGCGCCCGGCGTCACCCAGGCTTCTGCGCCCTCGCCCGTCATCAGCCGGCAGGCGTTGTCGGTGTCGCTCACTGCGCCGCCATAGAGCCGGTTGGCCATGTTCAGGATCGCCGTGCGGTGCATCGCCGCCGTGCCGCTGCCGCAGGCGTCCTTCACCAGCAGGACACGAAATCCGGCCTTCAGCGCGTCCTTGACGCTGGCGTCGACGCAGGCCTCGGTCCATACGCCGGCGACGACCAGCCATTCGATGCCGCGCGCCTTGAGCTCCGGTGCAAGCTTGCCGTCGCCGAAGGCGCTGGCTTCCGTCTTGACCAGCAGCCTTTCGCCCGCCGCCGGCGCAACTTCGGTGCAAATCGCCGTCAGCGGGTCATTGCTGTCGCTGAACATCGAACGTCCGTCCGGCGTGACCGGATGAAACGGCCGCGCTGCCGCCAGGTCGACGATATAGGCACAATGATAGACGGGCATCGTCGCAGCCCGCGCCGCCACGAGCAGCCGCACCGCATTGGCAATTACCGCGTCGAAGCTCTCGGCGAGAAAGCGCAAATCCTGCCGGTGCTCCTCCTGCAGGTCGATCAGAAGCAGGGCCGCCTTGCCGGGCGGGATGGTCAGGGGCGCACGCATGCGAAAGTTCCGAAAAACGTTGGACGGGGTGCCCGCCGAAGGTTGATGGAACCTGCGGCGAATGCCGCGATCCTACGACCGCCAAAGCCGGCTTCCACAACCAGACCGACCTCGGCTGTGAGCCGGGCGACCACCGCGCAGGCCCTCACCCGTCCAGCATGTCCCTGATCACCACTGCCTGGTTTCGTTCCTCGTCCTTCGCCGAATAGACCAGCGTCAGCGGACCCTTCTTCGCATGGGTGCGAAGTTCGTCGAGCAGCGCCTGCTTCTCCTGCAACTCCTGCTCGTAGCGGGTGCGAAACTCAGTCCAGCGCTCGGGCCTGTGGCCAAACCATTTCCTCAATCCGGTCGACGGTCCGATCTCCTTCATCCAGAGATCGGCGGCCGCCTTTTCCCTGGTTATGCCGCGCGGCCACACCCGGTCGACCAGCACGCGGAAACCCGTCGCTTGCCTCGGCAGACTCGTAGACGCGCTTGATCCTGACGGGGTGGTGGCGGGAATTCATGCCCTGGTCTCCTCCGGCACGGCGAAATAACGGTAAAGACGCTAGCCGCAGAAAAGCTAACTCACCTTGGCGTGATTTTTTCTTCTCCTGCCCGCGGCTGGCCGCCCGCGCTCGCTTGTCGTGCTCTTTCGCCGCCCTCTCGCATTTCTTGCGGAACTCCTCGACTTCGGTCTCGGTCAGATGCTCGATGCCGATGAAATAATTGCGTCCCCTGCCGACCCGGATCAGTTCGTCGAGCTTGGCCTGGATCGCGGCGCCGTCGCGGTTCTGCGTGTTCTGGATCAGGAACACCATCAGGAAGGTAACGATCGTCGTGCCGGTGTTGACGATCAGTTGCCAGGTGTCGGAAAAGCCGAACAGCGGGCCGGTCACCGCCCAGACGACGATCACCGCGCAGCAGATGATGAACGCCACCGGCATGCCGGTCATATAGGCGACGTGGTTGGCGATCCTGGTGAACGGTTTTTCAAACAGCATGGCAGGCCAATCGGATCATCGAGGATCAGAGATAAGCTCCGGCCGGCCCTTTGGGTTCCCGGAACGCGACGCAAAAAAGGAGTGCCGGCAGCGCCGGCACTCCCTCTTCGTGTTCCGGTTCAGCCGGGATTACTGCACGAAAACCGTCATCGAGCCGTCGGCTTCCATCTTGGCGGCAACGATGCTCGAAGCCTCGACCTTCTGTTTATCGAGTTCCGCCTTCAGCGCGGCATTCGCTTCGACGGCGGTCTGCAACGCGGTCACCTGCTCCTTGTTCTCGGAAAGCGCGGTTTCGAGCTTGGTCTTGTCCTCCTCCGCCGTGGCGATGTCGCTCACCTTGACGACCTTCAGCTTGGAGACGTCGGTGACGGTTGGAATCTGTCCGTCACGCTGGTCTGGTTGGCGCCGATGGCGGCGATCAACGCGCTGGTGTCGATTTCGGCCGTTGTGCTGGCCGTCGTGCCGGTGTCGGGACTCGTCGTACCAGTCTGTGCCTCGGTTCCGGCGGCCGGCTTCTTCATTGCATCCTCGGCGAACGACGGGGCGGCAAGACCCGCGACGGCGATCATCGAGGCAGCTGCAAGTGCGATTGTGCGTTTCATTTTTCTCGGTTCCTGTTTTGCGGATCCCTTCGCGGCCAGAAACCGGAGAACACGGCAAATGGTTCCTGCCTCAATTGAGGTCATTTTGTGAAGCCCGGGGCAAAAGCGTTTCGGCCCGTTTTCCGGCCGCATCTTATGTGCAAAACAGGCGGCATGCCGCTACACTGCGGCAGACATGCCGACCCGGGAGCCAGCCATGACCGCCGAACTTTCCGCCCTTCCAGCCCTTGCCCCCGGCCGTGTCGCCGTCATCACCGGTGCGGCGAGCGGCATCGGGCTTGCCGTGGCCAAGCAACTCGCCGCCATGCACATGAAAGTGGTGCTGGCCGATCGCGACAAGGCCCGGCTCGACCAGGCGGCCGGCGAAGTCGCGGCGATCGCGCTCGGCAATGCCGGCGAGGATGGCGACGCACTGGCGCGTCGCCTGCGACGTGTCGAAGCCGGAGGATCTCCTCCGGCTCGCCGACGCGGCATTCGGCAGATTCGGCGAGGTGTCGTTCCTGATGAACAATGCCGGCGTCGGCAACAATCCCGGCAAGCCGTGGGAGGACCGCGACGCCTGGCGAAAGCTGATCGACGTGAATTTCTGGGGCGCCGTGTACGGCGTCGAGGCCTTCGTGCCGAGAATGCTGGCGCAAGGCTCGGCCGGCATCATCGTCAACACCGGCTCCAAGCAAGGCATCACCACGCCGCCCGGCAATCTCGCCTACAACGTCTCCAAGGCGGCGCTGAAAACCTACACCGAAGGGCCTTGCGCATGAGCTGCGCAATACTGTCGGGCGCCAACATCAGCGCGCATCTGCTGATCCCCGGCTTCACCTTCACCGGGCTGACCACCGGCGCCACCGAAAAGCCGGCCGGCGCCTGGACCGGCGACCAGGTCGCCGAATTCATGCTGGAGAGCCTCGCCCGCGGCGATTTCTACATCCTTTGCCCGGACAACGAGGCGACCCGCGAATTGGACGAGCGCCGCATGGCCTGGGCGATCGGCGACATCATCGAGAACCGCCCTGCATTGTCGCGCTGGCATCCCGACCACAAGGAGGCCTTGCGGCCTTCCTCAAGCGATAGGCGCCCTGCCCTCCCAGCGATCGAGAAATTCTTCGATCGGCAGCGCCTGCATGTCCGGGATAGCCTCGAACAGCCGCTCGACCGGCCAGTCCCACCACGCCAGCCGCTGCAGGCGCGCGACGATCTCCGGCGGAAAACCGCAGCCGGAGCACCTTTGCCGGCACGCCGGCAACGATCTCGTAAGGCGCGACATCCCTGGTCACGACGGCGTTGGCGCCGACCACCGCGCCATTGCCGATGGAGACGCCCGGCATGACCACCGCGCCGTGACCGATCCAGCACATCATGGCCGATGTTCACTTGCTTGCCACGCCGGCGCTCCCGGAAATCCTTGTCGACACCGAGATAGCGGAAATATTCGTTCGGCCGGTAGGTGAGCTTGTGCGCCGTCACCCTTTCGATCGGATGCTCCAGCGCGTTGATGCGCGTGTTCGCCGCGATCGAGCAGAACTTGCCTATGCTCGTGTAGATCGCTTCCGCGTGGCGTTCGAAATAGGAGAAATCGCCGACCGTCACTTCGCGCAGGATCACCCGCTCGCCGATCGCCGCGTAACGCCCGAGACGGCAGGATTTCAGCTCCGCCGTCGGATGGATACGGGGTTCGGGATCGGTGAAGCGAAGATCGGCCTTTTCGTCCATCCGCGCGCTTTACGCCGCAGCCGCGCAAGCCGGCAAGCTCTCGCCTACTGCGGCTTGCCCTTGTCCCAGACCACCTGCTGGCCGTAGAGCGGCACGGTCGAGATCGCCATCTTGGCCGAGCCATCCTGCACCTGCCGCGAATGCGACAGGTAGATCAGCGTATCGTTCTCCTTGTCGTAGATGCGGTTCACCACCTGCTTCTTCCAGATCAGGCTGATGCCCTGCTTGAAGACCTCCTCGCCATCTTTCCCGAGATTGATGTCGCCGATCTTGATCGGCCCGGTCTGCTGGCAGGAGATTGCGGAGTCGGACGGATCCTCGAACCAGTTGCCCTTCTGCAGCCGGTCGACAACCCCGCGCTCGAAATAGGAGACGTGACAGGTTACCCCCTCGACGCCCGGATCCTTCACGGCCTCGACGATGATGTCGTTGCCGATCCAGTCGACCCCGACTTCGCCGACTTGCTGTGCGGAAGCGGGCAGGACGCCGGCAAGCATGGCAGCCACGGCAATTCCGGCAAAGGTGCGGGTCATTCTGGTTCTCCTTGGCTCGACAGTAACGCGACCGCGAAAATGGGTCTGGGCGTCGCCGGTTGCAAGAAATTCATCCTGGCGGCTGGCTACAACCGGATACCTCGTCCGCGGCAACAAACCGCCTTTCCGCCGACCGGCGAAGCGCGCTATCATTACGCGATGAAGATTTCCGCCAGAAAATTGCTGTCGCCTGCGGTCAAGATTGGCTTGGCGGTCATCGCTATTGCCGCGGCGACCGGCGTCGCCTTCGCGGCCTGGGTCGAAAACGGCGCCGCCATTCTGATGACGATGGCCGAAACCGGCCTTTCCTGGTGCTTCTGACCTGCTTCCATCCAATTCCAGCCCCGGACAACTCACCATGATGCGCTCCATTCTCATCGGCATACTGGTCCTCATGGCGGCCGGGGTCGGCTTCATCACCTTCCAATGGTATCGCACCATGAATGGCGGCGAACCTTTTGGCTCGGCCTTCACGCTCGTCGACCAGAAGGGGGCGGAGATCACGGAGGCGGCTTTCCGCAGCCAGCCCACCGCGGTTTTCTTCGGCTTCACTCACTGCCCCGAGATTTGCCCGACCACGCTTTTCGAGCTCGATGGCTGGCTGAAGAAGCTCGGAGACAAAGGCAAGAGCATCAAGGTCTACTTCGTGTCGGTGGACCCGGAGCGCGACACCCCGGAAGTGCTCGACGCTTATGTCTCCAACGTTTCCGACCGCATCGTCGGCATCACCGGCGCTCCGGACAAGATCGCCGCCATGACCAAATCCTTCGGCATCTACTCCAAGAAAGTTCCGCTCGAAGGCGACGACTACACGATGGACCACACCGCGTCCGTCCTGTTGCTCTCGAATGGCGGCGATTTCGCCGGTACCATCGCTTATGGCGAAAATCCGGATACGGCGCTCGCCAAGCTGAAGCGGCTCGCGACCGAAGGCTGATTTTCGGACACTCTTTGCGCGCACCCTGCCAGTTGCGTTCCGACCTGGAAAAGTGTTGATGCCGCTTCTGGCAAGGCCAGGAACAGCGCCGGGAATCCCATGTCCGATCGACAGCCTACCCAGACCCGCCTCCACATGACGGCGCTCGCGCGCCGAGGCGAACCCCATCTATGCAGCGCTGGAGGTCGCGTTCGAGGAAGACGGCTATCCGCTAGCCATGATGGAAATCGATGAAGACGGAGACATCCACGAAGTCTCGCTTTACGCCGACGGCGACATCGACGCTGTCGAAAAACGCATCGAGAGGTCCTCGGCGATGTCGCCCCGGGGATCGCGCTCGGCCGCGAAATCCTGCCCGACACCGATTGGGTGGCGCTGTCGCTTGAGGGGTTGAAGCCGGTCCGCGCCGGACGCTTCTTCGTGCATGGCGCGCATGATCGCGACAAGCGGCACATCGGCGATCTGGCGATCGAAATCGAGGCCGGGCTCGCCTTCGGCACCGGCCATCACGGCACCACGTCGGGCTGCCTGGACATGATCTGGCAGGTTGCGCGGCGGGAGCGCCCGATGAACGCGCTGGATCTCGGCACCGGCAGCGCCGTGCTGGCGATCGGCCTCGCCAAGATGGCGCACATCCCGGTCCTCGCCACCGATATCGACCCGGTGGCGACGGCGGTGGCGGCCGAGAATGTCCGGCTGAACCACGTCGAGGCATATGTCGCAGACGAAAACCGCGACGGGATTTCATCATCCGGTCTTTGCGGCACTCGGCGCCTTTCGACCTGATCGTCGCCAACATCCTGGCCCGGCCGCTGATGCGGCTGGCCCCCGAGATGGCGAAACATCTGTCACCGGGCGGTTCGCTGATCCTGTCGGGCATCCTCGACCGCCAGCGCAATGCAGTCATTGCCGCCTATGTCGGGCAGAAATTCCGCCACGTCCGCACCCTCTCCCGCGAAGGCTGGGTGACGCTCCATCTAAAGCGATGAATGCGAAAAACGATAAAGGTGGCCCGCATGGGAACCGCCTTTGTTGTCATCAGACGATGTAGGAGCTGGGCTGCTTCTTCAATTCGTCGCGGTTGTAGCCATGTGCCTTAAGCGTCTTGTCATCGAGCATCAGAAGGGCGCCGTTCACATAGCGCGCGGCCTGCTGTTCGCGGGACGCCATGAAAGCGTCGAAAGCGCCGGCGAAAAATCCACGTATCCTGGTAGCCATTGCCGTTCTCCATTCAGAATCTAGCCATGTCCTCCACGTCATAAAGGTAAGCATTGCTGACCTAATTGAGCAGTACCGCTGCTGCATGGCACCCATCCGTTTTTGCGGGCGGCCGCCGCTGGTCCAACAGCGCGACGATTGCCAGCGGCGCATGCTGCGTTTAGCGTCGCGGCCTCTCAGACACAGTGCCGAAGGACCGCAAAACGATGTTCCAGACCTTTGATGCCAAAAGCGATCCGACGCTCAGCCCTCCGCGCATCGCGGCGCTGCGCGAATGGCTGGCCGGCAACAAGCTCGACGGCTTTCTTGTGCCGCGCGCCGACGAACATCAGGGAGAATATGTCGCCGAGCGTTCGGAACGGCTGCGCTGGCTGACCGGCTTTTCCGGCTCGGCGGGTGTCGCACTCATCATGCGCGACCGTGCGCATATCTTCGTCGACGGCCGTTATCAGTTGCAGGTGCGCGGCGAGGTCGACATGTCTATCTTCACCGTCGAAAACCTCATCGAAACGCCGCCCCCGGCTTGGATGCAGGACAATCTCGGCAAGGGCGCGCGCATCGGCTTCGATCCGTGGTTGCATACTGTCGGCGACGTGAAGGCGTTGAAGGCCTCGGCCGAAAAGGTCGGCGCGGAACTGGTGCCGCTGCAGCGCAATCCGATCGACATTCTGTGGACCGATCAGCCGAAGCCGCCGCTGGCGCCGGTCGAGATCCATCCCAACGCGCTGGCCGGCGAACTTGCCAAGGACAAGCTTGCGCGGCTCGCCGCCGGACTGCAAAAGGAAGGCGCAAGCCACGCGGTACTCACCGACCCGTCCTCAATCGCCTGGACCTTCAACATCCGCGGCAACGACGTTCCCCACACGCCGCTGGCGCTCGGTTTCGCCATCCTCGCAGCCGATGGCCCGCATATGCTGTTCATGGACAAGCGCAAACTGCCGCGCGAACCGGAGGCCTATCTCACCCAGTTGGCGGATCTCTACCAGCCGGGCGCGCTGGAAGCCGAGATGACCAAATTGGCGAAATCCGGCGCCAGGATCGCGCTCGACCCGGCACTTGCCGCCGACCGGTTGCGCATGCTGGTCGAGGACAATGGCGGCAAGATCATTTCCGCGACAGACCCTGCCCGCCTGCCCCGCGCCACCAAGAACCAGGCCGAGATCGCCGGCGCCCGCGCCGCACACCGTCGCGACGCCGCCGCAGTGATCAAGCTGCTTGCATGGCTCGACCGGCAGCCGGCCGGGTCGCTGGACGAAATCACCGTGGTGACGCAGCTCGAGCAAAGCCGCGCCGCCATCGGTGAAGAAACCCAGATGCCGCTGCGCGAAATCTCCTTCGATACGATTTCCGGAGCCGGCCCCAACGGCGCCATCATGCATTACCGGGTATCGCGCCAGTCGAACCGCAAGATCAATAACGGCGAGCTCTTCCTGCTCAATTCAGGCGCGCAATATCAGGACGGCACCACCGACATCACCCGCACCATGGCGATCGGCACGCCGACCGAGGAAATGCGCGAGCGTTTCACCATCGTGCTCAAGGGCATGATCGCCATTTCGATGCTGCGCTTTCCACCCGGCACCCGCGGTCAGGACATCGACGCCTTCGCCCGCCTCGCCCACTGGAAGGCCGGCCTCGACTTCGCCCATGGCACCGGCCACGGCGTCGGCTCCTATCTTTCCGTGCATGAAGGTCCGCAGCGCATCGCCAAGACCGGCACCGAAAAGCTGCTCGAAGGCATGATGCTTTCCAACGAGCCCGGCTACTACAAGGAAGGCCACTACGGCATCCGCATCGAGAACCTCATTCTCGTCACGCCGCCCGAACAGATCACGGGCGGCGAGATCGCCATGCACGGCTTCGAGACGCTGACGCTGGTGCCGATCGACAACCGGCTGATCAGGCCGGAACTGCTGGATGCGGACGAGCTCTCCTGGCTGAATGCCTACCATGCCCGCGTTCTGAACGAGATCGGCCCGATGCTCGGCGGCGAGGAGTTGAAGTGGCTGGAGGCGGCGACGGCGCCGGTCGGCTGAAAAGCCAGTAACACGGCGCGGACTACCCGATAAAATAACGCAGTGCGATCAACACCGCGGCTCCCGACAGAAACATCGCCATCATGCCGCCGCGCAGCATGACCAGGCCGGCAGCCGCAAGCGCCACCAGTTCTGCCGGACCGGCCGAGGCTGCCGCTGGCGCAACCAGCGTCGTCAGCACCGCAGCCGGTACCGCATTCAGCCCCGCCTCTACGCGCGGATGGATGTGCTCGAAGCGCGACAGCACCAGATGCCCGCCGGCGCGGGTCAGGTAGGTGAGCACGGCGCCCCACAGGATGATCCAGATCGTCGTGCTCATTCGACCGTGCTCCCGGCTGCGACTTTCCCGCCGTCGTCACGCGGCGGCAGGGCTGCGGCGAGCAGGATACCGGCCGCCGCGCCGATCGATACATGCCAGGGCGATCCGACCGTATTGTAGGCGACGATCGACGCCACCGTGCTGACGGCAACCACCGGCAGCCACAACGGCCGGTCGCGGAATTCCATAACAAGGCCGAGAAAATAGATCGGCAGCAGGAAGTCGATGCCGAGCGCCTGCGGATCGGGAATGAGGTTGCCGAAGGTCGCGCCCAGCCAGCCTTCCGCGACCCACGGCACGTAAATCGCCAAAGCCATGCCGAGATACCAGACGAAGCCGACCGGCTCGCCGGTCTCGGCCTTGCGCTCGGCCTCGGCATATTGTGGATCGGTCAGGAAAAAGAAGGCGAGCGCCTGCTGCGCCGCCGGCCAGTGGCCGATGCGCCGGCCGATCGCCGCCGAATAAAGTACATGGCGGAAGTTGACGGCGAAGATCGACAGCACGACCAGCCACGGCGCGATTTTCTGTCCGAACAATTCGATGCCGACCATCTGGCTTGCGCCGCCGAACACAGCCGCGCTCATCAGCGTCGCTTCGAAGACGGAAAAGCCGTTCTCGACGGCAAGCGCCCCGAACAGCAGCCCGAATGGCGCAGCCGCGACCACAACCGGCAGACCCGCCCTCGCGCCGCTCCAGAACTCGCCGAGCCCGGTCTTTTCGGCCTCTACCACATCGACATCTGCGGACATGCTCTCTCCCCGGAACGGGAGGATATGTAGGTAGGCAGGTCCGGCCTGTCACATGAATTCGCTTGAGCGAACGATCAATGGCGATGAAGGTTGGCTACGCCTACCGAGCGTTGTGGCTTCTCCATGCTTACGGTCGGTAATCGCGCTAGGCGCCACGTGGCTGAGGGGTTGCCATTCGAAGGCCCCAGAGGATAAGGGCGAACGAAATAATCCCTGTTGGCGCCGCAGGATACATCACGGCCTGGATCACTGCCTCCTGAAAGTCGCTCCCGCGTGCACCGCCTGCTGCCAGAGGTATGATCGAGCTACCGGCTCCCCAGACGGCTCCAATCAAGAAGCCGGCAATCGTGGCAAAGTCGGAAAAGATCAGAAACCAGAACGCGATCCGTGACGCCGTAACCCCGAGATCCAGCCTCTGCCACAGCAGCCCCAGCGCCACAAGCATGACGCCGGAGAACGCGCTCAGCGTATGAACCGATCGGCCGAGATTCGGCACGGCGAAATACGGGACCGCGAAACCCTCGAACGACGTGAACAGGAAGAGAGCAACGCCAATCTGAAGCAGGCGATGCCCCTGACGATACAAAGTGTTCGACGAATTCATGTCTGCTCTCCCTTTTGCTTTGATGCGCCTCGGCCCGAAGGTCCCTTTGGACGCATATGCAGGGACGGCCGCCGGCGACGCCACTGAAGGCGAATGACGAGGTCCGCAAATAGTTGCGTTCGGTACTGGCCGACATGTCCTCTCGCCGGAAACGAGAGGGCGAACTGTCAATCGCTGTCGGTACCGCTTTCCGGCACCAGCCCGAAATGCCGCAGAATTTGAAAATGGTCGGCGAAAAAATGTTCCGGCTGCATGCCTTCCTCGATCTTCGTCCATTCAGCTGCCACGGCATCGTCCCCCGCTTCCGCCGGCATCGCGCGGGCCGGATGACGCATCGGGAAATAGTAGGCGACCGAGACGATGCGGGCACGAGGATCCCGGTTCGGCACGTCGAAAATCGCTTCTCTTTCGGGAGAGAACTCGGCCAGAGTACGCCGCCCTGGGAAACCCGTAATCTGGATGCCGGTTTCCTCGACGACTTCGCGAGCCGCCGCTTCCAGGAATGTTTCATCCGGTTCGACGAAGCCGCCGGGCAAAGCGAGAAGCCCGCGCCCAGGCGCCCTGGATCGCCGTATCAGCAACACAAAGCCGTCGCTCGATCGCACGACCGCGTCGGCTGCAAGAAACGGGCCCACTCCATATTTGCGGCGATACTCTTCTATGGCCTGCCGATCCTCCACCGCCGACGTCACGCTGCGCCTACCCGCTCGAACCACTGGTCCTCGTCGATCACCTCGATGCCGAGCTCGGTCGCCTGCTTCAGCTTCGAGCCAGCGCCCGGTCCGGCGACGACGAGGTCGGTTTTCTTCGACACCGAGCCAGCTGTCTTCGCTCCAAGCCGTTCGGCCATCGCCTTGGCCTCATCACGCGACATGCGCTCCAGCGCGCCGGTGAAGACGATCGTCTTGCCGGCAACCGGCGACGATACCGCCGCCACCGGCTGCTCATCGGTCGGTTTTACTTCTTCGAGCAGCGCATCGACCGCCTCGCGGTTATGTTCTTCAGCGAAAAACTCGACGATCGCTTCGGCGACCACCGCGCCGATGCCGCCGACCGATACCAGATCTTGCCAGGCCGCGTTGCCCTTGTCGTTGCCCTCGCCAGGCAATTCAGCCGCCTCGGCAGCATCCCGCAGCGCGTTAAAGTTCAGATAAGCCCGAGCCAGCCGTTTGGCGTTGGTTTCGCCGACATGGCGGATGCCCAGCGCATAGAGGAAACGCGAGAGTGCTACCTCGCGGCGCGCATCGATGGCGTCGAAGAGCTTTTTCACCGAGACTGTGCCGAAGCCTTCGATGTTTTCAAGCTTGGTGAGCGAATCTTCCTGTCGCTTCTTCAGCGTGAAAATGTCGGCCGGGGTGCGAACTTTCAGCGCCGGATCTTCGGCATCGAAAAAAAACTCGATCTGCTTTTCGCCGAGCCCCTCGATGTCGAACGCGTGCCGTGACACGAAATGTCGGATCCGTTCGACCGCTTGCGCCGGACAGATCAGGCCACCGGTGCAGCGCCTCACCGCTTCGCCCTCCTCGCGCACCGCATGGCTGCCGCAAGCCGGGCAAGTGTCCGGAAAAACATAAGGTTTCGCGTCCGCTGGCCGCTTCTCCGGCAGGATGTCGAGGATTTGCGGAATGACGTCGCCGGCGCGCTGGATGACCACCGTGTCGCCGACCCTGATGTCGCGCCCTTCGCGGATCGGCTGGCCGCTATTGCCGATGCCCTTGATGTAATCCTCGTTGTGAAGCGTCGCATTGACGACGACGACGCCACCGACCGTGACCGGCTCCAGCCGAGCCACGGGCGTCAGCGCTCCAGTGCGGCCGACCTGGATGTCGATGCCTTTCAGCACGGTCATCGCTTTTTCAGCCGCGAATTTGTGGGCCGTTGCCCAGCGCGGGCTGCGCGAGCGGAAGCCCAGCCGTTCCTGCAGGTCGAGCCGATCGACCTTGTAGACCACGCCGTCGATATCGTAGGGCAGTTCCGCCCGTTCCGCTTCGATCGCGTGATAGTGCTCGACGATCGCTTCGACCGAATTGCAGCGCACCATCTTCTCGTTGATCTTGAAGCCCCAGTCGCCGAAGCGCCGCACCACATCGTATTGGGTCTTGCCCAACGGCTCGCTGGTATCGCCCCAGGCATAGGCGAAGAATTTGAGCGGCCGCGACCTGGTCACTTCGGGGTCCTTCTGCCGCAAGCTACCTGCTGCTGAATTGCGGGGATTGGCGAAGGTCTGGCCAGTTTCCGCCATGCGTTTCTGCAGGGCGAGAAAATCATCGCGGCGCATGTAGACTTCGCCGCGGATTTCCACGACGTCCGGCGCATCCTTCGGCAGCCGCTCGGGAATTTCCTTGATGGTGCGGATATTTGCGGTGACGTTTTCACCCGTGGTGCCGTCGCCGCGCGTCGCCGCCGTCACCAGCCGGCCGTGCTCGTAACGCAGGGACATCGACAGCCCGTCGATCTTCGGCTCGGCGGTGAACACAAGTTCCTGCTCGGGCGGATATGCGAGGAACCGCCGGACACTGGCGACGAAATCGCGCACATCGTCATCGGAAAAAGCATTGTCGAGCGACAGCATCGGCTTGGCATGCACCACCGGCCCGAACGTGCCGGACGGCGCCGCGCCGACCTTCAGCGACGGCGAATCCTCGCGCACCAGCTCCGGAAACCGCGCTTCGATCTCGGCGTTGCGGATTCTGAGCGCATCGTATTCGGCATCCGAGATCGTCGGCGCGTCCTCGGCGTGGTAACGCCGGTCATGCTCGGCGATTTCCGCGGCGAGCCGCGCAAGTTCCTCGGTGGCTTCCTCGGCGGTCAGTTTTTCGATCGGTTTCAGCGTTTTGGACATGCGTGCGAATCCGGCTGGCTCGGGAGCGCTACACTACCGCAGCGTTCATCGGGCTCAAGATGCAGCGGCTGTGTTTTCGCTGAGCAGCCGCTCGGCCGCGGCACGCGCTTCTTCCGTGATGGTCGCGCCGGCCAGCATGCGGGCGATCTCTTCCTGGCGTGCCTTGCGGTCCATTTCGGCGATACCGGTCGAGACCCTGTCGGCGCCGCCCGATTTGGAGATCAGGTAATGCGTATGCGCCCGTGCCGCGACTTGTGGGGCATGGGTCACCGACAGCACCTGAACCCGTTCGGAAAGCCGCGACAGCCTCTGCCCGATTGCGTCCGCGACGGCGCCGCCGACGCCGGTGTCGATCTCGTCGAAAACCAATGTCGGCGCTGAGCCGCGATCGGCGAGTGCGACCTTCAGCGCCAGCAAAAACCGTGACAGTTCGCCGCCGGATGCGACCTTCATCATCGGTCCCGGTCGCGTGCCTGGATTGGTCCTGACCCAGAACTCTATCTGGTCGATCCCTTCCTGCATCCGGTTCTGCGGTTCGCTCGCCATTTCGACGATGAATTCGGCGCGCTCGAGTTTGAGCGCGGGCAGTTCCGCCATGACGGCGCGGGCGAGATGGAGCGCGGCGCTGCCGCGCGCTTCCGAAAGCCGGGCTGCTGCGCTGTCGTAAAGCTCGCGCGTCGCAACAGCCTGCTTTTCCAGCCCGTGCAAGCGCTCCTCGCCGGCATCGAGGTCGGCCAGGTCGGCCGCCATGCGGTCGCGCAGTTCCGCCAGATCGTCGACCGCCACCGCATGCTTCCGCCCTGCCGCCCGCAATGCAAAAAGCCGCTCCTCCGTCCGTTCGAGCTTCTGCGGATCGTATTCGCTCGCACGGAGCGCAGCTTCCACGCCCGACTGTGCCGCGTCGAGGGAGAGCAGCGCTTCGTCCAGCGATCTCACCACGTCGTCGAGAAGGCCGGGCACTTCCGCCGCCTTGCGCTGCAGCCGGCGCAGAAGGCTGGCGAGTTGCGGCGACGGCGCGTTCGAACCGGAGAGCACCTCCTGGGCATCGTGGATGTCGGTCGCGATCTTTTCCGCCCGCATCATTGCCGCACGCTGCTCGGCGAGATCGGTTTCTTCGCCCGGCTGCGGATCGAGCCGCGACAGTTCGGCAACCGAGGCGCGCAGATAGTCGGCCTCGCGCGCCGCCGCCTCGACCTTGGCGCGATGCCGCGACAGTTCCTGCTCGGCGTTGCGCCACAGCCGCCACGCCTCGGCAACGGCGCGAACGTCGCTGCCGTGCCCGCCGAACGCATCGAGCAGATCGCGGTGCGCGGCGGCGTCGACCAGCGCGCGTTCGTCATGCTGGCCGTGGATTTCCACCAGCGCACGGCCGATGTCGCGCATCAGCGAAACGCTGGACGGCTGGTCGTTGACGAAAACGCGGGTCCGGCCGTCAGCCGATCTGCACCCGGCGCAGGATGATGTCGCCATCGTCGTCGATGGCGTTCTCGGCGAGCAGCGCGCGGACGCCATGATTGCGAGGCACGTCGAAGACCGCCGTCACCTGGCCTTGTGCAGCGCCATGACGGACCAGCGAGGCGTCGCCACGGGCGCCCAGCGCCAGCGAAAGAGCGTCGAGAAGGATGGATTTACCGGCGCCGGTTTCGCCGGTCAGAACCGACAGTCCCGAGGAAAAATCGATGTCCAGCCGTTCGATCAGGACAATATCGCGGATCGACAGTTGGGAGAGCATCGACGCCCGCTGCGGTCAGGCGCCGGTGATGAGCTTCCCGGCCTTGGATATCCAGGAGGTTCCGGTCTCGCGCGGTTCAAGCCCGCCCTTCTGCAGCAGCGCGTAGGAGTCCTTGTACCACTGGCTATCCGGGTAGTTGTGGCCGAGCACCGCGGCGGCAGTCTGCGCTTCCGAAGTCAGACCCATCGCGTAGTAGGCCTCGACGAGACGCGCCAGCGCCTCTTCGATATGGCGGGTGTTGGAGTAGTTCTCCACCACATAGCGGAACCGCTTGATGCCGGCGATGTACTCGCGGCGTTCGAGATAGTAGCGCCCGACCTGCATCTCCTTGCCGGCGAGCTGGTCGCGGGCGAAGCGGATCTTGGACTTGGCGTCTTCGACATATTGCGAATCGGGCCAACGCTGCACGACCTCTTCCATCGCCTCGATGGCGCGGCGCGATTCCTTCTGGTCCTGCGTCACGTCGCGAATTTGGCGGAAATAGCTCAGGCCGACGATGTACTGCGCATAAGCCGCATCGGCATCCGTCGGATAGAGCTGCACATAACGTTTGCCGGCGGCGATCGCCTCGTCGTATTTGCCTTGCCGGTAGTCGGCGAAAGCACCCATCACCAGCGCCTTGCGCCCATATTCGGAATAGGGATGCTGGCGGTCGATGGCGCTGAATTTCTTGCTGGCCTCGCCGAGGCGGCCGGCATTCATGTTTGCAAGGCCTTGATTGTAAAGAACATCCGCCGGATCGGTCTGCTCGACATAGGTCGCGAGATCGATATCTTGATCCGACGCGCAAGCCGAAACGAAAAACGGCGTCACCAGAACCGGAAGCGTCATCACCGCGATCCGGCCGCGTCGCGCCGACTGCGCTACTCGTTCAAAAAACATGATCAGTTCCGCCCCTCTGGCGTCGTCGAAAACGAAGGCTTGGGCGAGCCATTAATCACAACTGCCCCTCATCGGCAACGCTATCGCCTTGCAATGGCGCATTTTTGTGGCGAAGCCGCGCCTCCAAACCGATCTTTCAACACGCTTTTCTGCCGAACGCACCGATGCAGGAGCGAGCAGACCTCTGCTATGCCCGGAATCACACCATCCAGGGAGCGTAGGTCGGCGCGCGACTGCGGTCATCTCGGTCGAACGCCCACGTTCGCGGCGCGTCGCCTCGACGATCTCGAACGCCGACGGATCGGATAGCAGGCTGCGCAATGCCGTCGCATTCAGCCTGTGGCCGCCACGATAGGAGCGGAAACAGCCGATGAAGCGTGCACCGGCCAACGCCAGGTCGCCCATCGCGTCGAGCACCTTGTGGCGCACGAATTCGTCCGGGTAGCGCAGGCCTTCCATGTTGATGATGCGGTGGTCGTCGCCGATCACCACCGAATTCTCGAGCGAAGAGCCGAGCGCATAGCCGGCCGCCCACAGAGCGCTCGACATCCTTCATGAAACCGAAGGTGCGTGCCCGCGAAACCTCGCTGCGGAACATTTCGGCGCTGAGATCGGCGGCGAAGAACTGGCGGCCGATCGCCGGGCTCTCGAAATCGATCTCGACCTCGAAGCGGGTGCCGTCATAGGGACGGAACTCCGCCCAGGAGGCCCCGCTCTCGATCCGCACCGGCTTGAGGATGCGGATATAACGCCGCTTCGCCTGAAGCACCTCGATGCCGGCCTGGTCGAAAGCCTCGACGAACATCGCGGCGCTGCCGTCGAGGATCGGCACTTCGCTGCCGTCGATATCGATCGACAGGTTGTCGATGCCGAGCGCGAAAACCGTCGCCATCAGATGTTCGACGGTCGCGACATGGTGCTTCGCGAGATCGCCGAGAATGGTGCTGAGGTCGGTGCCGCCCACCTCCGAAACCAGCGCTCTGAGCTCGTTGTCGGCGGTCTCAGCGCCAAGACAATGAAAGACAATGCCGGTGTCCGCATCGGCCGGGCCGAACTGCACGGTAACCGGTTTTCCGCTATGGACACCGATACCGGACAAGGTCACGCGTGATTTGATCGTGGTCTGATGGTCGTGCAACTCGATCCCCATAAAGCCCGTTTGCGACCGCTTCGCCTACCCTCGGCTTGCGGCTCTTGTTCTGCTGTGGTCCGGGCTACCTCCCCAGGGTCCGGGACATATCTTTCGTCAGGGAGCGAAGATAGGCGCGCGTCGGCAAGTCTCCAAATCACGGTTTTTTACCCCGTGTAATCGCCTCAAAATATGAGGACATCGTCATAAAATATTGATTTTATTGCATTTAAAATATTAACAGGCGGAAGTTGAGCCTCCCGCCTGTTAACAATTGTTACGATCCGTTAACGGATCAGTTGGCTTGCCGGCGAAGGAACGCCGGAATCTCCAGCTGATCGTCTTCCTGTGCAGCGCGCGGCTGCGGCGTCAGGCGGCCGTGATCGTCGAGCTGGCCACGGCGCGGTGCGTAGACCTGCGGGTCCTGGCTGGCCAGGCGGCGGGCTTCCGGCGCCGGCTGGCGCAGCTTCGGCTCGCGCGGCTGCGCCGGCTGCAAGACGGGCAGGCTCTTCCTCGCGGCGCGACGACAGGCCGTTGGTGAGGCGCTTCAGCAGCCCCATCGGGCCGCGGTCCTCATGCTGCTGCTCGGGCGCCCGGCGCGCGGCTTCCACTTCGGCTCTTCACGACCGGCGGAAAATCCTCGACGCGCGGCATGCGCGGCTGAGCGACAGGTTGCGGCTGCGGCGCCACTGCTACCGGCTGCGGCGCCGGTTGCTGGAACTGCGGCGCCTGCTGGACCGGCTGCGTGCCCGGCGCCGGCTGGAACAGCTTGCTTTGCGGACGGAATTCTTCCACCGGCTGGGGCGCTGCCTGCCGGGCATGGGCCATCTCCGCCGCATTCATCTCCGCCGCGCGAATGGCATCGGCGACGGGGTCGGCAGTGCGAACTTCGCGCACCGGCTCCGGTGCCGGGCGAAGTTCCGCGGCCGGGCGCGCGACAGGCTGCGGCTGCTTGACCGGCTGGCGGATGGCGATCGGCGGCGCCGAAATGTCGGAAGCCGCCTTGTCGATACCGGTTGCCACCACGGACACGCGGATGACGCCTTCCAGATCTTCGTCGAAGGTCGCGCCGAGGATGATGTTGGCTTCCTGGTCGACTTCCTCGCGGATGCGGGTTGCGGCTTCGTCGACCTCGAACAGCGTCAGATCGCGGCCGCCCGTGATCGAGATCAGCAGGCCGCGGGCGCCCTTCATCGAGGTTTCGTCCAGCAGCGGATTGGCGATCGCTGCCTCGGCGGCGGCCATCGCGCGGCCCTCGCCCGACGCTTCGCCGGTGCCCATCATCGCCTTGCCCATCTCGCGCATCACCGAGCGGACGTCGGCGAAGTCGAGATTGATCAGGCCTTCCTTGACCATCAGGTCGGTGATGCAGGCGACACCCGAATAAAGCACCTGGTCGGCCATGGCGAAGGCGTCGGCGAACGTCGTCTTGTCATTGGCGATGCGGAACAGGTTCTGGTTCGGGATGACGATCAGCGTATCGACGCATTTCTGCAGTTCCTCGATACCGAGATCGGCCGTCTTCATCCGGCGCTGGCCTTCGAAATGGAACGGCTTGGTGACCACGCCGACGGTGAGGATACCCTTTTCACGGGCGGCGCGGGCGACGACCGGCGCAGCACCCGTACCGGTGCCGCCGCCCATGCCGGCGGTGACGAAGCACATGTGCGTGTTCGACAGATGATCGATGATCTCGTCGATGCATTCCTCGGCTGCGGCGCGGCCCACCTCGGGTTGCGAGCCCGCCCCCAGGCCCTCGGTGACATGCGCGCCGAGCTGGATCAGCCTTTCGGCCTTCGACATTGTCAGCGCCTGCGCGTCGGTGTTGGCCACGACGAACTCGACGCCGCGCAGCCCCGCCGTGATCATGTTGTTGACAGCATTGCCGCCGCCGCCGCCGACACCGAACACGGTGATGCGTGGCTTGAGCTCGGTGATGTCCGGCTTTTGCAGATTGATGGTCATAGTCCTCGTCCTTTTCGCCTTTCCTGCCGCCTCGCCGCGCGGCCGCCTTTGGGGCTGTCCCCGTCAAACTCGAATACTAAAAACTGTCCCGCAACCACTGGCCCATCCGGTGGAAGGTGCCGCCGGTCCCCGTCATCTTCAGCCGCAAGCCCCCGCGGGTCTGGATGTTCTCCAGTCCCGCAACCTGCGGATAGATCAGCAAGCCGACCGACGTCGCGAATGCCGGGCCTTTCGCCGCTTCCGGCAGGCCGGCGACACCCAGCGGGCGCCCGATCCGCACATTGCGCCCAAGAATGCGCCGCGCCGCTTCCGGCAGTCCGGCCAATTGGCAGGCGCCACCGGTCAGCACGACCCGCTTGCCGACCGCGTTGCCGTAGCCGGACTGGTTGAGCCGGTCGCGCAGTATCTCCAGCGTTTCCTCGATGCGCGCGCGAATGATGCGCGTCATCACCGAACGCGGCACTTGCACCGGCACTTCGCCGTCGTCATTGCCGATCGGCTGGATCGAAACCACGTCGCGGTCGTCGGCACTGCCCGGCAGCGCCGAGCCGTGCATCACCTTCAGCCGCTCGGCATCTTCCAGGCGGCGTCGACAGGCCTTTCGCCATGTCGAGCGTCACGTGGCTGCCGCCGATCGCGATCGCGTCGGCATGGACGAACTTGCCGTCCGCGAACACCGATATCGTCGTGGTGCCGCCGCCCATGTCGATGCAGGCCGCGCCCATTTCCAGTTCGTCGTCGACAAGCGCCGCGAGCCCGCTGGCATACGGCGTCGCTACCATGCGCTCGACCGAAAGATGCGAGCGGTTGATGCAGAGCTCGAGATTGCGCAGCGGTGCGGCATCGCCGGTCAGCACATGCATGTCGACGCCAAGCGCGTCGCCGACCATGCCGCGCGGATCGCGCACGCCGCGCTCCGCGTCCAGCGAATAGCCGGTCGGCAGCGAATGCACGACCTCGCGCTCGGCTTTCAGCGCCTGCTTGGCGCCGGCGCCGAGCACCCGCTTGATGTCGGCTTCGTCCGCCTCATGGCCGCCGAGATTGATGGTCGCCGAGAACGTTTCGCTCTTCAGCCGCCCGGCGCTGACATTGACGATCAGCGAATTCACCGTCAGGCCGGCCATGCGCTCCGCCGCATCTACCGCCAGCCGGATCGCCTGCTCGGCGCGTTCGAGATCGACGACGACACCAGACTTCACGCCATGCGATTTCTGGTGGCCTATGCCGATCACTTGCGCCTTGTGGGTGCGCCCGCGCAAAAGCTGGCTGGGCTCCGCCGGCTTCAGCCGCGCAACGATGCAGCACACCTTGCTCGACCCGACGTCGAGCACGGTGACGACGCCGGTGCGGCGTGCGGTCGTGTCTCCCTTGCCGCCGAGCCAGCTCATATCTTGCGCTCCGCCTTCTTGCCCGACTTCGGCTTTTCGTTGAGCGCGGCGTTGCGGCGAAGCGCTGCTTCCGGCGTCAGCTGGATCACCAGCCGGTCGGTAAGCCGCATATCGACCGCGGCGATGTCGCGCGACAGCACGCCGCTCTCCTTGTCCATCGCGATGATGTCTTCGATCGCTTCGACTTCGCCGTTTTCCGGCAGCTTGATCGTAACGCCGTTCTCCAGCCTCAGGTCCCAGCGGCGCTCGCCGATGCGAATGTAGCCTTTGACCCGCGAGGCAAGCTCGGGATAGCTCTTCACCTTGTTGATGAAGTCGGCCGCCTTTTCCGGCGCGCCGAGACCGATGACCAGCGGCAGCATCGCGTGGCGCTCGCCGGAGAACGGAGCGATCACGTTGCCGCCCTCCTCGACGATGGTGAGGTCGCGGCCATGCTGCCAGATGGCGAAAGGCTTGCGCTCCTCGATGCGGACCTCGATTTCGTCCGGATAGATCTTGCGAACGGCAGCCGACTGCACCCACGGCAATTGCGCGATCCGCTGGCGCGCCTGTTCGGCATCGAAGCCGATCAGCGACGTCCAGCCGTCGAGTTCCAGTTGCCCGAGGATATCGATTTCCGACGTTTCCTTGTGTCCGGCGACACGAACCTGATCGACGGCGAAACCCGTCCGCGCGGTGACGCTTTGCACCATGGCCGGGAAATGGCCGCCGACATAGGCGCCGTAGAGACTGAACGCGCCGAGGAACGCCGCCGTGGCGATGGTCGCGGCGAAAGGCGGCGGCGTGAACTCGCCGTCATTGGCGCGCGCAAGCAGGCGCGCCGGACGGCGAAGCAGGCGGGGCAGCACGAACCCCTCACCCGAGAAGGACAGGCCGAATGCGCCCTTCGAGGCGCCAGCTCTCCTGCCCTGTCTCGACCTCAACGCAAACACGAAGCGTCCTCCACCATCCAACTCAAGAGATCGCCGAACGAATGTCCCGCTTCAGCAGCGATTTCCGGCACCAGCGACGTCGGCGTCATGCCTGGCTGCGTATTGACTTCGAGCCAGACGACCTCTCCGTTCTCGGAATGGCGGTCGTCGTAGCGGAAGTCGGACCGGGAGACCCCCCGACAGCCGATCGCCTGATGTGCCTTAAGCGCCAGTGTCTGTATTTTTTGGTAAATATTCGGTGAAACTTTTGCGGGGCATTCGTGTTTTGATCCGCCCGCCACGTATTTTGAATCGTAATCGTAGAACGAATGGCCAACCGGGATGATCTCGGTCACGCCAAGCGCCACATCGCCCATCACCGCGCAGGTAAGTTCGCGTCCGTGAACGAAGCGCTCCACCATGACCGTGTCGCCATATTTCCATTCCGACGACGCGATCACCTGCGGCGGATGCGACCGGTCTTCCTTGACGATCACGACGCCGAAGCTCGATCCCTCAGAGACGGGCTTGACCACATAGGGCGGCTTCATCGGATGCCGGCCCTTCATGGCAGAAGCGGTTCATCACCTTGGACTCGGCGACCGGGATGCCGACCGCCTTGGCGACGCGCTTTGCCTGCTCCTTGTTCATGGCGAGCGCCGATGCAAGCACGCCGGAATGCGTGTATGGGATGCCGAGATATTCAAGGATGCCCTGGATGGTCCCGTCCTCGCCGAACGGACCGTGGAGCGCATTGAAGGCGGCGTCCGGCTTGAGTTCCGCCAAGACCTGCCCCACGTCGCGACCGACGTCGACGCGAGTGACCTTGTATCCTTCGTTCTCAAGCGCATCCGCACACGCATTCCCCGAAGAAAGTGACACTGGCCGCTCGGACGAAAACCCTCCCAACAAGACGGCCACGTGCTTCCTATTCATTCCCTGTCATCCCTCCTGGCAGGGCCAATACCTGATTCCCATGAGTTGAGTTCGACTCCTCCGCGGGTCGACCCCCCAGACCGAACGCGGCGGACGCGTCTTACGACTCAAATCAGGAAACGCTGTTGCCTCAAAGAATCAGAGAGTTGCTACCCTGACAAGACCTGACGATTCAATTGGATTCAATTTTCTTTAAAAGTGATGATTAAGCCGCGTGAACTGTCTGGCGAGATCAGCCGCAATCGTCCGATACACCAAATCGGCAGCGTCATTTTCGAGAAAGCCGGCGGAGGAAAAATCGCCGAGACAAACGTTGGCTGTTCTACAGCAACCGTCCCAGAAACTCGTCAACCTCGTGGCCGGGTTTGAAACTGCCGATGCGCTTGATTTCCCAATGCAGCCGGATGCCGGAATTCTCCAGCACGCGCGCCCGCACCGTCTCGCCGAGATATTCGAGGTCGTAGCCGGTGGCAGTGCCGGTGTTGATCATGAAGTTGCAGTGCATCGGCGACATCTGCGCGCCGCCGATCATCAAGCCGCGGCAGCCGGCCTTGTCGATCTCCTTCCAGGCCGACGTGCCTTCCGGGTTCTTGAAGGTCGAGCCGCCAGTTTTCTCGCGGATCGGCTGCACGGTTTCGCGGTGATGCTGCACGGCGTCCATCGCCGCCTTGATCGCCGTCTTGTCTTCCGCATAACCCTCGAAGAGGGCCGACGTGAAAATCATTCCGGCCGGAGCCGACGAATGCCGGTAGGCGTAACCCATGTCGGCGTTGGACAGCGTAAGAACATTGCCCTGGCGATCGAGGCCGCGCACTTCGACAACGCGCTCGCGGGTTTCGACGCCATTGGCGCCGGCGTTCATCCTCAGTGCACCGCCGATGCCGCCGGGAATGCCGTGATAGAAATGGAAGCCGCCGATGCCGGCCTCCAGCGCCACCGCCGCCACACGTTTGTCCGGCGTCGCGGCGCCGGCGCGGATTTGCGTCGCGGAAACCGTCTCGGCCTCGCCGAAGCCCTTCGCCGACAGCCGGATGACGAAGCCGGGAATGCCACCCTCGCGCACCAGAAGGTTGGAGCCGATGCCGACGACGGTCAGCGGGACCTCTTCCGGCACCGCCTTCAGGAATGCCGCAAGATCCTCCTCGTCCGCCGGCTGGAACAGCGCTTCCGCCACGCCGCCGGCGCGGAACCAGGTGATCTTTTCCATCTCGGCGTTCGGCGTGATGCGGCCGCGCAATCCGGCAAGCCGGTCGCCGAGCCTTTCAAGCAGCGCCTCGCCGCGGATCATGCGTGCCTCCCCGCCGAGTTCCTTCGGCAGGGCATATGCCCATTGCGTGATGTTGCCGGCGCCGAGAAACACGACGAAGTCGCCCGCCTTCGCCAGGCTGCGCACGGCTGGCGCGATCGCCTGCGGACCCTCGATATAGCGGGCGTCGCGATGTCCGCCGGCGCGGATGCGCGCCGCCAGCGCCTCGCGAGTTGACGCCATCGATCGCATCCTCGCCGGCTGCATAGACCGGCGCCACCATCACGGTGTCGGCATCGTTGAAGCAGGCGGAAAACTCGTCGAAAAGATCGTGAAGCCGGGTGAAGCGATGCGGCTGCGCGATGGCGATCACACGGCCCGCGGTCGAATCCCGCGCCGCCTTCAGCACCGCCTTTATCTCCACCGGGTGATGCCCGTAATCGTCGAAGATCTGCACGCCGTTCCAGCTTCCGGTCGGCGTGAAGCGCCGCTTGACGCCGCCGAAGGACGAAAGGCCCTTCTTGATGTCGGCCGCCGACATGCCGAGCTCATGGGCGACGGCAATTGCCGCCGTCGCGTTGGAAACGTTGTGACGGCCGGGCATCGGCAGGCGCAAATCGCCGATCGTCGTTTCCTTGCCGGACTTGCGGTCGCGGATCAGCACGTCGAACAACGAGGCCGCCCCATCGATCCGAAGCCTGGCGAAACGCACGTCGGCCTGCGCGTTCTCGCCATAGGTGATGACGCGCCGGTCCTCGATGCGCGACACCAGCGCCTGCACTTCCGGATGGTCGGTGCACATGACGCCGAAGCCGTAGAACGGCACGTTCTCGACGAACTGGCGGAATGCCTCGCGCACCTTGTCGAAGCTGCCGTAATGGTCGAGATGTTCGGGATCGATGTTGGTCACCACGGCGATATCGGCCGGCAGCTTCAGGAAGGTACCGTCGCTCTCGTCGGCCTCGACCACCATCCACTCGCCTTCGCCCATGCGCGCATTGGTGCCGTAGGCGTTGATGATGCCGCCGTTGATGACCGTCGGGTCGAGACCGCCGGCGTCGAGCAGCGCCGCCACCATCGAGGTGGTGGTCGTCTTGCCGTGGGTGCCGCCGATGGCGACCGCCTGCCGAAACCGCATCAGTTCGGCCAGCATCTCGGCGCGCCGCACGATCGGCAGCAGCTTTTCGCGCGCGGCCATCAGTTCCGGGTTGCTCTTCTTGATCGCCGTCGAAACGACCACAACCTCGGCATCGCCGAGGTTTTCGGCCTTGTGGCCGACGAAGCATTCGATGCCCTTGTCGCGCAGCCGCTGCACATTGGCGCTGTCGGCCTGGTCGGAACCCTGAACCTTGTAGCCAAGATTGTGCAGCACCTCGGCGATGCCGCTCATGCCGATGCCGCCGATACCGATGAAATGTACCAGGCCTATCGTTCGCGGCATCTTCATGCGCGCTGCCCCTTTTTGAATTCCGCTATCGCTTGGCCCGACGCAATAGCCTCTGTAAGGTCTGCGAGCAACCGCGTGGCGTCGGGTTTCCCGGCCGATTTCGCCGCTGCCCCCATCGCACCGAGCCGCTGCGGATCGTTCATCAGGCCACCGATCAGTTCGGCAAGGCGCTCCGCGGAGAGCGTCGACTGCGGATGCAGTTCAGCGCCGCCGGCTTCGGCCAGCTTGGCCGCGTTCGCCGCCTGGTCGTGATCCAGCGCATGCGGATAAGGCACCAGAAGTGCCGGACGTCCAATCACCGCGATCTCCGAGACGGTGGATGCACCGGAACGCGAGATGACCAGATGCGCCGCCGCCATCCGTTCCGCCATATCGCTGAAAAACGGCGACACTTCCGACTCGACGCCCAGTTCCTCGTAAGCGGCCCTCACCTTGGCCTCGTCGTCGGCTCGCGCCTGCTGCGTGATTTTCAACCTTCGCCGATCGGCTTTAGGCAGCCTGGCGACGGCCGGCGGAATGGCATCGGAGAAGAACCTTGCGCCCTGGCTGCCTCCGAACACCAGAAGCCGGAACGCTTCGCCCGCCGCCGGTGCGGTAAACGGCGTCTTCGCCGCATCGATGACCGCCGGCCGCACCGGATTGCCTGTCGTGACGATCTTCGCCGCGTACTGGCCGGTATCCTCGCTGAGAAACCCGCCGGCGATGGCGTTCACCCGGCCGGCCAACGCCTTGTTGGCGCGGCCCATCACTGCGTTCTGTTCATGGATCAGCGACGGCACGCCGCGCCGCGTCGCCGCGTATAGGGGCGGCAGCGTCGGATAGCCGCCGAAGCCGACCACGGCCGCCGGCTTCTCCTTGCGGATCACGGCCGACGCTTCGCGGACACCTCTCCAGATCGTCCAGAACGACCGCAGCAGCGCAAACGGATTGCGCGAGCCGATCGTCGCCGCTGAAATCGGATGGATCGCGGTGCCGGGAAAATTGACGGCGAAGCGCTCGGCCCGGCTGTCGGTGGCAAGCTGCACGGTCCAGCCGCGCGCGATGAGCTCATGCGCCAGCGCCTCGGCCGGGAAGAGGTGGCCACCGGTACCCCCGGCGGCAAGCAGGATCGTCCGTTCCGCCATTTTATTCCGCGGCGACCGTCCGCTGGGCAAAGGCCATGACGCCGGGCTGTTTGCGCTTTTCCGGCCGCTTGCGGGTCAGCGCCAGCACCATGCCCATCGAAAGGGCGATCGCGATCAGCGACGAACCGCCATAGGAGATGAACGGCAGCGTCATGCCTTTTGCGGGCATCAGCTGCAAATTCACGCCCATGTTGATGATCGACTGGAACCCGAACACGATCACCAGCCCGGCAACGCTGTAGCGGGTGAAATCGTCCTGTTCCTTCAATGCAATGTTCAGCCCACGCAGCACGATGAAAGCGAACAGGAGCATGATGGCGAAGCAGAGCACGATACCGAATTCCTCGCCGGCGACGGCGAAGACAAAGTCGGCATGGCTGTCGGGGATCACCCGCTTGATGGTCCCTTCTCCGGGCCCGACGCCGAGCCAGCCGCCATGCACCACCGCCTCGCGGCCCATGTCGACCTGGAACGTGTCTCCTTCGCCGGTCATGAAGCGATCGATACGGCCGGCGACGTGCGGGAACATCGTATAGGCGGCGACAGCGCCGCTGGCGCCGATGGCGCCCAGCACGATGATCCAAAGCCACGGCATCCCCGCCATGAAGAACATGGCGCCCCAGGTGCCCAGGATCAGCATGGTCTGGCCGAAATCCGGCTGCGCCACCAGCAGCGCCACAACCAGTCCAAGCAGGATCATGGCGAAGAGATTGCCCGGAATATCCGGCTGGCGGGCATGTTCGGCGAAAAGCCAGGCACAGACGATGACGAAGGCGGGTTTCAGGAATTCCGACGGCTGGATCGACACGCCAAGCATCGACACCCAGCGCCGCGCGCCCTTAACTTCGACGCCGATGTAGAGTGCTGCGATCATCAGGAACAGGGAGATGCAGAGTACGACCAGCGCCATCCGCCTGATCTGCCGTTGGTCGAGGAACGATACGGACAGCATCGCGATCAGCGCCGGGATCGTGAAGACGATCTGCCGCGTCGCGAAGTGGAAGCTGTCGAGCCCGATGCGCTCGGCCACCGCCGGGCTGGCGGCAAAGGAAAGCACGATGCCCAGCCCCATCAGCGACAGGAACGCCGCCAGGAACCAACGATCGATCGTCCACCACCAGTTGGCAACAGGACTCGTGTCAACCCGGCTCACCATCAGTGTGTTCCTCCGATTGCCTGCAGGCCCTTGATCGCATTCACCGCGGCGCGGAAGGCGTCGCCGCGCACCTCGAAATTCTTGAACTGGTCGAAACTCGCGCAAGCCGGCGAAAGCAGTACCACTGCCTCGCCGCTTCCGTCCCGCGCCGCATCCGCGGCCGCGTGTTCCACCGCCGCGTCCAGCGTGCCCGAGATTTCGTAAGGAACCGTTTCACCGAGCGTCGCCGAAAAGGCAGGCGCGGCCTCGCCGATCAGATAGGCCTTGGCGATGCGCGGGAAGAAACTCCTGAGCGGCTCGATGCCGCCTTCCTTTGGCAGACCGCCGGCAATCCAGTAGATACGGCTGAAGCTCGACAGCGCCGGTGCGGCGGCATCCGCATTGGTCGCCTTGGAATCGTTGATAAACAGCACGTGGCCCTTGCTGCCCACCTGTTCCATCCGGTGCGCGAGGCCCGGAAAGCTATCCAGTCCCGACTGTATCTCGCGTGCGTTGAGGCCCACTCTCATGCAGGCCGCGACTGCGGCAAGCGCATTCTGGGCGTTGTGCTGGCCGCGCAGCGAGCCGATGTCCTCGAGCGTCGCGATGCGGCTGAAACGGCCATGGTCGGCCTGCATCAGGTTGGTTCCGTCGGCGAACAGGCCGTCGGTCAGCGGCAGCCGCTTCGAGATGCGGATGACGTTCGTGCCGGCGCGCTCCAGGCGGTCGGCAATCTGCGTGCAGAACACATCGTCGACGCCGACGATCGCCGTATCGCTGCCGGCCACCAGCCGCTCCTTGATCGAGGCGTAGTGCTGCATGGTGCCATGGCGGTCGAGGTGATCCGGCGTCAGGTTCAGCAATATGCCCGCGGTCGGGTTGACCGAGGGCGCCAGCTCGATCTGGTAGGAAGAGCATTCCACCACGTAATACCGGTCGCTCTGCGGCGGATCGAGCGTCATCACAGCGCGGCCGATATTGCCGCCCATCTGGGTGTCACGACCGGCATCTGAGAGGATGTGCGCCGTCAGGGCCGTCGTCGTCGACTTGCCGTTGGTGCCGGTGATGCCGATGAAGGGCGCGTCGGGTGCTCGCGCCAGGCGCTCACGCGCGAAAATTTCGACGTCGCCGATAACTTCCACGCCTGCGCCGCGCGCCAATTCGACGGTCCAGTGCGGCTTCGGATGCGTCAACGGCACGCCCGGCGACAGCACGAACGAAGCAAAATCGTTCCAGTCGGCCGCCCTGAGATCGCCGACCGGAATTCCGGCATCAGTAGCGTTGGCCACGCTTTCCGGATTGTCGTCCCACGCCAGCACGTCGGCGCCGCCCTCTTTAAGCGCGTGCGCGGTCGCCCGTCCCGAACCGCCGAGGCCGAAGAGAGCTACCTTCTTGTTGGCGAATGCCTGCGCGGGGATCATCCGTTCTCCTCAACGCAGTTTCAGGCTTGAAAGGCCGATAAGCGCCAGGATCACCGCGATGATCCAGAACCTGATCACCACCTGGCTTTCCGTCCAGCCGAGCTTTTCGAAATGATGGTGGATCGGCGCCATCAGGAACACCCGGCGTCCGGTCATCTTGAACACCGTCACCTGTATGATCACCGAAAGCGCTTCCACCACGAACAGTCCGCCGATGATCGCCATGACGATCTCGTGCTTGGTCGCCACCGCAACGCTGCCAATCAGCCCGCCCAGCGCCAGCGAACCGGTGTCGCCCATGAAGATCGCCGCTGGCGGCGCATTGAACCAGAGGAAACCGAGACCGGCACCGATGACCGCACCCAGAACCACGGCGAGTTCACCGGTGCCGGGCACGAAATGGATCTGCAGATATTCGGCGAAGACGGCATTGCCGGAAAGGTAGGCGATCACGCCGAACGACGCTGCCGCGACCATGATCGGCACGATTGCGAGCCCGTCGAGCCCGTCGGTCAGGTTCACCGCGTTGCCCGCGCCGACGATCACGAAAGCGGCGAACGGAACGAAGAACCAGCCCAGATTGAGGATGAAATCCTTGATGAAGGGAAATGTCAGCGACGATGAGAACGGTGCCTGGCCGTTGTGCATGATCACCCAGGAAGCGATGGCGGCGATGACGAATTCGGCGGCGAGCCGCGCTTTGCCGGAGACGCCGAGATGCGATTGCTTCGTCACCTTCAGGTAGTCGTCGTAGAAACCTATGGCGCCGAAGCTCAACGTCACCAGCAGCAGCACCCAAACGTAGACGCTCGAGAGATTTGCCCACAAAAGTGTCGCGCCGATGATGCCGCACAGCATCATCAGTCCACCCATCGTCGGGGTGCCGGCCTTCTTGAAGTGCGTCTGCGGTCCGTCGGCCCGGATCGGCTGGCCGCGCCCCTGCCGGATGCGCAGCGAATTGATGATCGTAGGCCCGAACAGGAAGACGATCAGCGCCGAGGTGATCAGCGCGCCGCCCGTGCGGAAGGTGATGTAGCGGAAAACGTTGAACACCGAGAGTTCATCGGCGAATTCAACGAGTAGCATGAGCATGCGTTAGTCCCTTCGCGGCGCGGTCAGGCGCGCTTCGTTTTCCCGGCATGTACCGGGAAGTAATTGATGAGTGCATCGACAAGCCGCGAAAAACCCATGCGCAATGACGATTTGATCATGATGGCGTCGCCGGGCCGCACCGCTTTCGTCAGCGGACCGATCAGCTCTTCGGTCGTGGCCCGATGTTCCACCGGGAAACCGACGGGAAGCGCATCGGCCAGCGCCGACATTTCGGGTCCCGCCAGGAAAACCATATCGGTACCGGTGCGGACGACGACCTCGGCCAGCGCCGCATGGAACTTCGCCGTCTGCTCGCCGAGCTCCAGCATGTCGCCCAGCACGGCAATGCGACGGCCGGAGCCGTTGATGGGAGTTGCGCCGAGCAGTTCGAGTGCTGCCCGCATCGAGGTCGGGTTCGCGTTGTAGCTTTCGTCGATCAGCGCGATCACGCCTTCCGGATGCGGCAGCAGATAGCGCTTGCCGCGGCCGCGCTCGGCGGAAAGGTTGGCAAGTGCGGGCAACACCTTTTCGATATCGGCGCCGGCGAGATAGGCGGCGCCCAGCACAGCAAGCGTGTTCTGGACGATGTGGCGCCCCGGAGCCCCGATCTTCGCGCGTATTTCCGTGCCGCCGATCTTGGCGGTGATCACGGAATTGTCGCCTTGCAGGCTGCAGCCGGTGAGCTTGAAATGGGCACGCGGGTTCTCGCCGAAGCCGACGACATGCGCGACGCCGGCTTCGCGGGCCAGCTTGCCCAGCAGTTTCGAACGCGGGTCGTCGCGGTTGAGGATCGCGTAGCCGCCCGGTTCGATGCCTTCGAAGATCTCGGCCTTGGCGCGGGCGATTTCGTCGACGTTCTTGAAATGACCGAGATGGGCCTCGGCGATCAGCGTGATGATCGCGATATGCGGCCGCACCAGCTTGGCAAGCGGACGGATTTCGCCGGCATGGTTCATGCCGATCTCGAAGATCGCGTAGTCGCAGTCTACCGGCGTGCGCGCCAGTGTCAGCGGCACTCCCCAATGATTGTTGAACGACTTGTCGGCGGCGTGCACCTTGCCGACCGTCGAAAGCACGTGGCGCAGCGCTTCCTTGGTGCTGGTCTTGCCGGCTGATCCCGTCACCGCAATGATCCTGGCCCGCGTCCGGGCACGCGCCGCTGCACCGGCGTTTTCGAGCGCGGCCAAAACATCCTGCACGACGATCATCGGCACCTTGAGCCTTCCGAGAGCCGGCAGTTTGCCTTCCGAAACCACGAGCATCGCAGCCCCTGCCTTGATGGCGGCGGTTGCAAAATCATGGCCGTCGAACTGATCGCCCTTGATCGCGAAGAACGCGTCGCCCGGCTGAAGCGTACGGCTGTCAATGGAAATCCCGGAGACGCCGGCCACCATCTGCCCGAAGGGGCGGCCGCCGGTGGCGGCGACGAGATCGTTCGATGTCCACAACAGGCTCATGCGGCACGCTCCTTGAGCGCATTGCGCACCTCGTCGTGATCCGAGAACGGGAATGTCTCGGAGCCGATCGTCTGACCTTCCTCGTGACCTTTGCCGGCGACGATCAGTGTATCGCCCGGCTGCAGGATCGAGACGGCATGATGGATCGCCGCCCGCCGGTCGCCGATCTCGATCGCGCCGGGTGCCGCAGCCATGATTGCAGCCCTTATTTCGGCCGGCACTTCGGAGCGAGGATTGTCGTCCGTGACGATCGAGATGTCCGCCAGTCGCGTCGCGATCTCGCCCATGATCGGCCGCTTGCCCCGGTCGCGGTCGCCACCGCAGCCGAACACCACGACAACGCGGCCGGTGGTGAAGGGACGCACCGACGTCAGCACATTCTCCAGCGCGTCGGGCTTGTGCGCGTAGTCGACATAGACGGGAGCGCCGTTGGCCGTGGTGCCGACCAGTTCCAGGCGCCCCGAGGCGCCCTTGAGTTTCTCCAGCGCCTTGAGCGCTGTTACCGCCGGCGTACCGGTGGCAATCGCAAGACCCGCCGCTACCAGCGCGTTGTAGATCTGGAAGTCGCCGGCGAGCGGAAGGTCGATCTCGTGGATAACTCCGTCGGCGATGATTTCCGCGCGCTGCCGGAAGCGTTCATGCTCCACCCGCTTCAATTGCAGGAAAGAGCCGTGCCGGCCGACGGTGAGCACGTTCAAGCCAGCCGCCTCGGCGGCCTCGATGGTCGGTTCCGACCATGGATCGTCTGCGAAAATGACCGCCGGCGCGCCCTTGGTCAGCAGCGTGTCGAACAACCGAAGCTTCGAATTGTGATAATGCTCGACCGTCGGGTGGTAATCCATGTGGTCTCGCCCGAGATTGGTGAAGGCGCCAGCCGCGAGCTTCACCCCGTCCAGCCGGCGCTGGTCGAGCCCGTGGCTCGAGGCCTCCATCGCCGCATGTGTGACGCCGGAGGCCGCCAGGTCGGCCAGGAGACGGTGCAGCGCGACCGGATCGGGCGTGGTCAGCGAGCCATACTCGTTGCGGCCCGGTGCGATGACGCCGGTGGTGCCGATGCTTGCAGCGGCGTGTCCGGCCCGTTCCCATATCTGGCGGACGAATGAGGCAACCGAGGTCTTGCCGCTGGTTCCGGTTACCGCAACCATCGTCTCCGGCTGGCTGCCGAAAAACAGCGCAGCCGAAAGCGCCAGCGCCCGACGCGGGTCGTCGACCTCGATCAGCGGAACGTTCAGATTGGCTGCGATGGCGCCCTTCGCTGCGACAACGGCGGCGGCCCCGCGCTTGACCGCGTCGACGGCATAAGCGGCGCCGTCGGTCTTGGAACCGGGAACCGCGAAAAACAGCATATCCGCTTCCGCTTGCCGCGAATCGGATGAAATTCCAGAAACAGCTATGCCGCCGAGTTGCGCCCCGCCGACAGGCATGATCCCGGAAAAGTCACTGAGTTTCATTTAGTTCCAGTCGTTTAGCGTGCTTGGCGTCCCATAATCGTCCCCGGAACGCCGCGAGAATCACTGATAGGAAACGAGCGTTGCCTCATTTTCTTGACTGAATTCGGGCTTCACGCCAAGCAGCGATGCTGAACGGCGGATGATGTTGGCCACGATAGGTGCCGCGTTCAGTCCCGAAGTCGCCGCCATGCCCGGCTTCTCGGGTTTCGGCTCGTCGATCACGCTGAGCACTATATATTGCGGGTCGTCCATCGGAAATGCCGCCAGGAAGGCATTGAAGCGCTTATCCTTGGCATATCGGCCGTTGACCACCTTTTCGGCCGTGCCTGTCTTGCCGCCGACCCGGTAGCCGGGCACTTCAGCCCGCTTGCCCGAGCCCTTTTCGGCGTTCAGCCGGTAGAGATAGCGCATATCCTCGCTGGTCTTCTCCTTGATCACCTGCAGCGCGACGGCATCGGCTTGTACCTCGGTGCGCGGCAGGAAGGTCGGCTGGATCAGCTTGCCGCCATTCATCAGCGCCGCGGCGCCTACCGCGGTCTGCAACGGCGTCGTCGACATGCCGTGGCCGAAGGCGATGGTGATCGAATGCACCTTCTTCCAGACCTTCGGCTCCGACGGGCGCGCCACCTCCGGCAGTTCGGTCTGCATGCGGTCGAGCAGGCCGATGCGCTTCAGGAACTCGCGGTGACCCTCGATGCCAACAACGTCGGCTTCCTTCGCCGAACCGATGTTGGAGGAATAGATGAACACCTCCGGCACGGTCAGAATACGACTCTTGCCGTGAAAATCGCGGATCGTCCTCCGGCCGATGGTGATCGGCCTGCGCGCATCGAAGGTGCTGTTGAGATTGACCTTGCCGGAATCGAGCGCCATCGCGGTCGTGAAGCTCTTGATCGTCGAGCCCATCTCGAAGGTGCCGGCCGACATGCGGTTCAGCCGATCCTTCTCGTGCGCGTTGTAGGGATTGTTCGGGTCGTAATCCGGCAGCGACGCCATCGCCACCACCTCGCCGGTCTTGGCGTTGAGCACCACGGCGCCAGCCGCGATCGCCCGGTACTTTTCCATCGCCTGCGCCAGTTCGTCATGCACGATATGCTGCACGCGGATATCGAGCGACAGGCGAACCGGCTTCAGGTCGGTCGGAATGGCGAGGCCCGAGGCTTGCAGATCGGCAAGCCCCTGCTCGTCGATATATTTTTCGAGGCCCGCAATGCCCTGGTTGTCGATGTTGACGAGGCCGAGGATATGCGACGCGGTCGGCCCGCCCGGATAGAAGCGGCGCTTTTCGGTGCGGAAGCCGATGCCCGGAATGCCGAGCTGCATGATGTCGTTCTGCTGCTTCGGCGAAAGCTGGCGCTTCAGCCAGACGAAGCCGGCGCCGCTCTTCAGCTTGTTGTAGGTCTGCTCGTAATCGAGATCGGGGATGACCGTGGCGATCTTCTCCAGCGCCTCGTCGGCATCGACGATGCGGCGCGGCTCGGCAAACAGCGATGCGGTCTTGATGTCGGTCGCCAGCACCTCGCCGTTTCTGTCGATGATATCCGGCCGCGACGCGGTCACGCGGCTCGCCGGCCCGCCGGAATCCTCCGGGTTCTGCATGCCGAGATAGACCAGCCGGCCGCCGATGATCGCATAGATGCCGAAGAACGCCGCCATCGTCATCAGCACACGGTTCTTCGCCCGCCCGCCGGTCGCCTTGCGCGCGCCTTCGACGACGATCGAATTGGTCGCGTTCTCGGCCGCTGACTTTCTGCGCCACCTGCCGATCATTGGACGACCCCTCCCGTCACTGTCGGATCCTGCCCGTTGTCGGCCATGCCGCCCAGCCGTTCAGCTGAAAAATCCTGGATTTCAACCGGGCGTATCGGCAACTGCTCGAGCCCGACGATCTGGTGCGCCTCGACTGGCTGCAGCGCGAGTTCGGTCCGATAGATATCGGCCAGTTTCTGCAGGCGCGACGGCTGCGTCAGCAGGCTCCAGTCGGCCTTCAACAGCGTGATCGTGTCCTGTTCGAGCCTGATCTGCGTCTCGATGCGGCGCACTTCGTCGCGCCGGTTCTCGGCCTCGTGCTTGGTCTTGTAGGTGAAGGCCGCGGCCGAGACCATTACGGCGATGAGAACGATATCGCTGGTACGAAACACTTTTACCTCTCTCCCGGCGACTGGACGTCCGGCAGTTTCGGGAATCCGAAGATCGACTGGTCGGCCGCGCGCGCCGGCGCTGCCGTGCGCACGCCGCTCCTGAGTTTTGCCGAGCGGGCGCGTGGGTTGCGCGCCGCCTCTTCATCGGAAGCGGGCGATCGCCTTGCCCGACTTTTCGAAGGTCGCCGGCTGGATAGCGACTTCGGGCATGTGCCGGGAACCGCCGACGCTTCCCGAGCGATCGGCGAAGAACCGCTTCACGATACGGTCCTCGAGCGAGTGGAACGTCACCACCACCAGCCTTCCGCCGGGCTTCAGCACGCGTTCGGCGGCAAAGAGCGCGCGCGCCAGTTCGCCCAGTTCGTCGTTGACGAAGATGCGCAGCGCCTGGAAGACACGGGTCGCCGGATGGATCTTGTCCTTGGGATTGCGGCCGACCAGCGCTTCGATCGATTCCGCGAGGTCGCGCGTGGTGGTGAACGGCCGCACGGCGGCACGCTTCTCGATCATCCTTGCAATGCGGCCGGCATGCCGCTCCTCGCCCAAAAAACCGAAGATGCGGGCGAGATCGCCGGCCTTGAACCGGTTGACGGCTTCCGCCGCACTCATCCCGGCCTTGGCCATCCGCATGTCGAGCGGGACCTTCGGCGCGGAAGGAAAAGCCGCGCTCGGCCTGGTCGAGCTGCATCGAGGAAACGCCGATGTCGAGCACCACGCCATCTGCCGCGTCGACATAGTCGTCGAGCCGCGAGAATGGGCCTTGGACGAGGCGCAGTCTCCCCTTTGACTGCGCCTCGAGCTCCCGTCCCACCGAGATTGCGTCGGGGTCGCGATCGATCGCCACGACTGTCGCGCCGCCTGCAAGCAGCGCCCTGGTATAGCCGCCCGCACCGAACGTGCCGTCGATGATCGACTGACCGTCGAGTGGAGCGAGCGCGGCGAGCACTTCCTCGAGCAGAACCGGGATGTGGCGGGCCGGTCCGCCAACGGCATGAGCATCCTCGCCGTGGCCCGCCATCACCCCGTTTCTCCGGCAGACCGCGATGAAGCGGCTGCCTGACGAATTTTCAGAAGCCGTGCGCGCGCCTCGGCGCCATAGGCTTTCAGATGTTCCGGCTCCCAGATCTGGAAGAAATTGCCGCGACCGACGAAAGCCACATCCGTCGATATCCCCGTATGTTCGCGGATGAAATCGTTGACCGTGATGCGGCCGTCCTGGTCGAGTTTCAGGAACGCGCCATCCCCATGAATGAAGAAAGACATGTCGTCCGCTGTCTGCAGAAAGGGATCCTCCTGCGCGATCCGCTCCTCGTACCGGTCGAGAAGATCGAGCCCGCCGACGTCCAGCGCCGGAATATCCAGCGCCCGAAGCGCGTAAAGTTCCGAATAGCCCCGCTTCTGTACCACAGAACGGAAATGCGCGGGCACGGAAACCCGCCCCTTGGCGTCGATCCTGTTCACTGCGTTTGACAGAAATCGGTCCATAACTCGTTACAGCCGCTTCCGCCGCCGCGCCCCTTTCCATCGTTTTCCACGCGCCGAAGCGCGATCCCTTCCCGACAATTCCCTTGGTCCCGCCCCTGAACAAAGCTTCCGCCCTCGAAAGCCGCCGCGGCTGCCGATTCGGCGAACGCTTCACCCGAAACTGGAACGAAGTCTTGATTGGAACTATGGGATACCATGGGGCAATATGGGCGTCAACGGGAACTGGCTACACAAGGCTGCCAATTGCCCCTTCCGAACCCGAGCAACCGGCATTCGGACATTTATCGACCATTAAGCCTAACGAATTGTTAGCCATGCCCGGATTGAGCGAGCAATGTCAGACGCTTGGGCGTCACGGATTGTCCTGTTTGTCACTGTGACAGGAGGCAGCGAGCGCGGCGTACCTGCCGGCAAACGCAATTGTTGCTTGAATTGGGGCCGCCGGACCCGCCGGGCTGGCTATCTGCCGACGCCGATCAGATAATCGAACAGTCTGAAATTCGTCGGCTGCTCGCACTTGCCCGCGTCGAAGGGCCGATGGGAACAGTTCCCTTGCGGCGCGGCAGACCGCGGCATGTTGGTCTGGCAGCCTCCAATCGCCGCCAGCGCAATGAACATCGCCCAAACCGGAAATCGCCGCATCGTTCTCTCCTGCCTTGCATTGATCCTAGCACCGGCCGGGCACCGGTCCAGCCTCGATGGCGGTCTCACTTCGCCCGTCACAACGCGATTCACCTGGATCGGGTTCATAACCTTGCAAAAAGTCATGCTAACGAACCGTTAGCGCCAAGCAGTTCGGAAGCTTCCGGCTTGCTAGGTTTTCCAGCCGGGAATAGCGTCCGAACAGAATTCTTCTCCGCATTTTCCAACCTCTGAAGGACGATCATGCCCGATCACGACAATTCACGCGCCGCGCGCCTTGCCCATTTGCGGCGCCTTGAACTGGAAAAGGGCGACCCGGTGCCGCTGCCGCTCACCATGGCGTCGATCTACCATTTGCCGGGCAGTCCGGCAGGCTTCAGGCAGTATGGGCGCTCCGATAATCCGACATGGGACGGTGTCGAAGCCATGCTTTCGCATCTCGAAGATGCGCCCGCGATCGCGTTTCCGTCCGGCATGGCAGCCATTTCCTCCGTATTCTTCAGCCTGCTCAAGACCGGCGACCGCATCCTTTTGCCTTCGGACGGCTACTACACGCCACGCGTACTCGCCGACCGTTTCCTGAAACCGCTCGGTATTACAGCCGACACCCGTCCGACCGCGTCCTTTCTGGATGGCGGTTTCGATGGCTATCGGCTGGTCTTCATCGAGACGCCGTCCAATCCCGGGCTGGATATCTGCGATATCGAAGCGATCAGCAAAGCAGCGCATGCTGCCGGCGCACTGGTCGTCGCCGACAACACGACGATGACGCCATATGGCCAGCGCCCGCTCGATCTCGGCGCCGATGTCGTGGTCGCAGCCGATACGAAAGCGCCGAACGGCCATTCCGACGTACTGTTCGGCCACGCCGCCAGCCGCGATGCGGAAATCATGGCTGCACTCACCGAGTGGCGCAAGCTCGCGGGCGGTATTCCGGGCCCGTTCGAGGCGTGGCTGGTGCATCGCGGCCTCGAAACGCTTGACGTTCGCTTCGACCGCATGTGCACGTCCGCCGAAATACATCGCGCACCGGCTTGCCGAACATCCGGCGGTGCAATCCGTGCGCTTTCCCGGCCTTAAAAACGATCCGTCCCACAATCTGGCGCGTGTGCAGATGCAGCGTTTCGGCTTCCTGATCGGCCTGACGCTGGGCTCCGAACGTCAGGCCGAAGCATTCATCGATGGCTGCGAGCTCATTCAGCCTGCCACCTCCTTCGGAGGCGTCCATACGTCGGCCGAGCGCCGCGCCCGCTGGGGCGACGCCGTCGAGCCGGGCTTCGTCCGGCTTTCAGTCGGTTGCGAGCCGGTCGAGGATCTCTGGAAAGCGATGGAGGCGTCGCTGAACGGCTTGCCGCATTAGTCTCTGCCTTCTTCGGTATCGAACCCGCGGCCGAACCTTCCGAATTGATTCAACGCGTCGGCGAACGCCGCCAACCCATTGAATCAACGCAGGGAAGAAAATTGCCAGCTGGCCTGTAAGCCGGGTTCTGTATGGCCCTGACGCCGGTTGGCGTCATGACGTGGCGGCCATTCTTCTTGGGCGGATGTTGCCATCCGCCTCACGCAACCTACCCGGATGGCGGGCCGGAAACGGCCCTGAGGGTTTCCCCTCGTACCATCCCTATTCGGTCTTGCTCCCGGTGGGGTTTACCGTGCCGCTCCTGTTGCCAGTCGCGCGGTGGGCTCTTACCCCACCCTTTCACCCTTGCCTCGCCAAGCCCGAAGGCGTCGGCGGGGCGGTTTGCTTTCTGTGGCACTTTCCCTGGGGTCGCCCCCGCCGGCAATTAACCGGCACCGTGTTTCCATGGAGCCCGGACTTTCCTCACCCGCAGCCTTTCGGCTCTTGCTGGTGCGGCCGCCCGGCCAGCTGGCAACGCGTATAAAGGTGTTAAGTCCGGAAAATGCAAATGAAAAAGCCCGCCATGTGGCGGGCCTTCTCGGATTTCATATCGGGCGGATTATCTTACGCGCCGGCCAGGTGACGCTTCACCTTCGAGCAATAGGCCGCCGAAATAGGGTTCATCCGCTTGGCGGCATGGCCGGCATTGTATTTCAGGATGGTGCCGCAGGTGGTGCCGCCGCCCAGCTTGTGCGCCATGGAAAGGTACTTGATGCCGAACTTGATGTTGGTCTCGGGATTGTAGAGGTCCTTCGACGAACCGCTGTAGCCCATCATGCGCGCCGTCGCCGGCTTGATCTGCATCAGGCCGATTTCGCCGGCGCTACCGAGCGCGTCGACCCGGTAGTTGCTCTCGATCCGGATCACCGCATGGGCAAGCGACACCGGGACCCCGTAGGAGGCTGCATAGCGGGCGACGATCGAGCCGTACTGCATGTTGGAAACCATGGCTTCGCCAGCAGCCAGCTTTTCCGCTTCGGCTTTCCCGGCGGCAGGTTTCTCCGCGCCCTTGACGTCCTTGCGCGCCTGGGCGACCAACTTCGGGCTGACGCGCTTCGAAACCGAAGCCGTCTGCACCTTGTCCACGTTCGGCCGACCTGCCTTTTTCGCTGAGGTTTTACGCGCGGCTGGCTTTTCCGCGCCCTTCACATCCTTTTTTGCCTTGGCGATCGGGCTCGGGCTCACGCGCTTTGAAACCGAAGCCGTCTGCACCTTGTCCACCTTCGGCTGGCCGGCCTTTTCCGCTGCATTCTTGGCGGAACCGCAACCGAACAGATAGGGGCAGGTTTCGGCTTCCTTGGTGGTTTTCTGCGCCTTGGCCGCGCCCGCTTTCTTGGCGGCTTTCTGCGCCAGGACCTTTGGATTCTCCACCCTCTCCTGGGCGTTTGCGGCAAAAGCCATCATGCCGGCAGCGAAGGCTGCCGCCGCAACTTTAAGTTTTATCATGTATTCTAATTCTCTTTATTGGCCGCGGAGGTTTCGCGGGCGGTTTTTATTATTGCGGGCAACAGGGAAGTTAACCCGACATCTGCACAAGATGCCGTGTGCCGAGGGAATTAGCGCCAATAAGGGCACACCAAGTCACTTTAAGTAACAGGCTGTAACCAACGGGACTTCAGCTGAAATATTTAGGTGAAGCTTTCAGGTAGCGCGGAGAGCAGTCTGTGCAGCGTTTCGATCGTCGACCGGTCCGCGATCCCATCTATTTGCTCTGTACGGAAATGACGTTGAAACGCCTCGACGACGATTTTGGTCTGCTGGTCGAAAATCCCGCTGATCTCAACGCCATAACCATAAAGCGCAAGCATCGATTGCAATGCTTCAACGGGTTCTCCACGATCTCCTGCCGACAGGAATCGGCCGCCGCGGATCGGCAACGGTTCGACGAAATGGCCGACGCCGCCTTCGGCCAACAGCTTCCAGGGAAACTTTTCGCCAGGATCGACCTTGCGACCAGGTGCCACATCGGAATGGGCCAGCACATTCTCCGGCCTGACGCCGTGCCGCCCGCTGATGCCACGGCATAGCGCGGCGACCGCTTCGATCTGGGCGGCGGGAAAATCGCGATAGCCGAAAGTGTGGCCCGGATTGACGATCTCGATGCCCACCGAAGATGAGTTGACGTCCGTTTCACCCCGCCAGGAACTTTTTCCGGCGTGCCAGGCGCGGTCGCTCTCCCGCACCATTTGCGTGATGCACCCATCCTCATGGACCAGGTAATGCGACGAGACTTCGCTGACGGGGTCGCACAGCCACGCCTCCGCCGCCTCACCCGTCTCCATGCCGGTGTAGTGGAGCACGATGATTTCCGGCCATGCCCCTTCGCGGCGCGGGCCGAAATTAGGCGAGACCCGCACCTCAGCGCCGTCGTGGTCCGGCAGGAACCCGCTCATACCGCCGCCTTGAGGCCTTTCTCGATCAGTTCGTAGGCGGCGTTGATCGCGGCAAGCCGGGTTGTCGCGATGGCTATGAACTCCTGCGGAAGGCCCCGCGCGATCAGTCGGTCGGGATGGTTGTTGGCGACCAGTTTGCGATAGTGCTTGCGCACCTCCTCGAACGGCGCGTCATGCTCGATACCGAGAATTGTGTAGGGATCGGCGTCTCCGAGATCGAGATGGCGGGCGAGGATGCGCTGGTAGTGCGCTTCGTCGATCATGAAGATCTCCGCGATCCTCCTGAGGAACGTCCCTTCCCTTTCATGCATGACGCCGTCGGCCTTGGCGATATGGAAGAGGCCGTCGAGGATATCCTCCAGCATGCCGCAATTGGTCCTGCCGGAGCCGCAAAGCCCGGCCATGCGCTCGGCATAGGCTTCGAAACCGGCCACATCGGACTTGGCGAGGTCGTAGAGCCGGGCGACGTTGCGGGTTTCTTTCGCCGGTATGTGGAATATTTCCTGGAAAGCCCGGATTTCGGCCTGTGACACGACCCCGTCGGCCTTGGCCATCTTGGCCGACAAGGCGATCATCGCCACGGAGAAGGCAACGCGTTTGCGCAATTCGGGGTCGCCGGCAAACACCGTGCGCACCGCTTCGGCGACGTCCACGGCGCCGGTACGCGCCGAGGCCGAAACCCGCGAAACGAAATAACCTATCCGTTCCCAAATCGACATGGGCGCTTCTTAGATGCAAACAGCAGAAATGGCGAGGTGGCTTGATGCCACGGCAGCGCGAAACACGCGCGCGAATTTTGGGAACCCATCCCTTTCAGGAAATCCCGCGGCTTCCCCTCGAAAATATGGCGGGCCTTCTGGTCCGTTTTTATGAAAGCGGCCAGCCAGAAGGGCTGGCCGCGATCCGAATTCGAAGTCCGATTTTACTGGACGCCGAGAGCTTGCTTGGCGGCGGCTTCCGCGGCGTCGCCCGCCTGCTTGGCCTGATCGTCGGTCTGGCCGGCGGTCTTGGCGGCGGACTCGGCGCTTGTGCGCGCAGCCGTCACCGCCTGCGCCTTCTGCTCGGCGGTCATCGAAGCGGCCTGCTCCTTGAGCGCCTTCATGGCGTCTTCGGCGGCCTTTGCCGGATCGGCTGGGGCAGCTGGTGCGGCGGGTGCCGGTGCGGTAGGCGTAGCCGGTGCGGCAGGCGCCGTCTCGGCAGGCTTCATAGGCTCCGCCGGGGCTGCCGGCTGTTCGGTGGCTGCCGGCGGTGTTTCCGTTTTTTGCTCGCTTTCCCCGCAAGCAGCGAGCGCCAGCATCGAAATTCCGGCCAGCGAAACTAGAAGCAATCTTTTCATCTGTAATCCCTCATGTCGCAGCTCAAATGAGCCCGCCGCCAAGTCTACATACCTCAATTGAGGCGAAGTTGGGCCTGCAATCTCTGGTTTTCCGCAGGAAAAACGCCCAAATCACAGGCATTTACGTGATTTGGTAAAGAAAAGGCCGGATCAGCGATCCGGCCTTTCGCAATCAGCGATGGGAGGGAATAGAGCGGCTACTGCGCTGGCGGTGTCGCCGGTGCCGGCTCAGTCGCGGGCGGCGTCGCCGGAGCGGGCTCGGTTGCCGGCGGCGTGGTGGTGGTGCCGCCGCCTCCTCCCCCGCCTTGATTATCGTTGCAGGCGGCGAGGCCGAGCAGGCCAATGCCAGCGACCGCGAGAACAAATTTCCTCATTGCGTTTTCTCCTCATTGATTGCCATGCGACGGCGCCGCGCAAGCGGCCAGTCAACGCCACAATACCATCGGCGTGCCTACGGTTGCGTCACATCGGCTAACCGCGCTTAACAATTTGTGCTTGCAAGACTTTTTGCCGTCACAATCAGAGGCTCGCGGCGCCGCGGGCCGCCTGGTCGTACTGCCCGGACAACGCCCGCATCAGCGATGCGATGCGGCTGAGTTCGCCTTCGTCGAATTTGAGCGTCTTGATGCTGGAAACGAGGAGCGCCTCGCGGATGTCCCGATAGCGGCGGCAGGCATCGGCTCCGGCCGCGGTCACCTTCACGGTCTTCTCCTTGCCGCGCCGTCCGGTCACGATCAGGCCAAGGCTTTCCAGTTTTTTCAGCGCATAGGTCACCACATGGGTGTCTTCGAGGTTGAACATCATGCAGAGGTCGGCAAGCGTCTTTTCGCGCGACCGGTGATTGGTTGCATGCAGGATAAGCACATCGACGTGGCCGAGGCCCGGAAAGCCGGCCGCCGCCATGCAGCGCACGATCCAGCCCTGGAAGGCGTTGCCCATCACTGTCAGGGCGAACTCCATTTCGGAAAGTGCCGGCATCGCGCCTTCCGCAAGATGCGAGGCAGAAACCACCGGGCCGATGACTGCGGTTTCTTTCTTCATCTCGCCTCTTCCATCATATAGGACTTACCGATAAAACATCGATAAATCGTTATTGAATCCTAACCGGCAAATGGGCGCTTGTCCATTCGGGAAATCGGGAGAACCAGATGAGCACGCGGTGGGATTTCTGGATCGATCGTGGCGGCACCTTCACCGATATCATCGGCCGCGATCCCGCGGGTGAACTGCATCCCAGGAAGCTGCTTTCGGAGAACCCCGGAGCCTACCGCGACGCGGCCATCCAGGGTGTTCGCGACCTGCTCGGCGTGAAGGCCGGCGAGCCTATTCCCTCCGGTGCCGTCGGCGATATCAAGATGGGAACGACGGTCGCCACCAACGCGCTTCTGGAGCGCAAGGGCGACCGCGTTCTGCTCCTTATCAGCAAAGGTTTTCGCGATGCGCTGCGCATTGCCTATCAGGCCCGGCCGGACATCTTCGCCAAGGAAATAATCCTGCCCGAACAGCTCTACGAACGCGTGATCGAAGTCGACGAGCGTGTCCGCGCCGACGGCACGGTGGAGGGGGAACTCGACATCGCCAGGGTCAGGCCGCAGATCGAACAGGCGAGGAAAGACGGCATCGACGCCGTCGCCATCGTTTTCATGCATGCCTGGAAATTTCCCGCGCATGAGCAGGCGGTAGCCAAAGTCTGCCACGCGATCGGCTTTGCGCAGGTTTCCGTCAGCCATGAGGTCTCACCGCTGGTGAAACTGGTCGGCCGCGGCGACACGACGGTGGTGGACGCCTATCTGTCGCCGATCCTGTCGCGTTATGTGCAGCAGATAGCAGGGGAATTGGGTATTGGCGCGGCGCCTACCCTCTCCCTTGCGGGGAGGGTGTCGGCGGAGCCGACGGGTGGGGGTGGAGACGAAGTGCTCCATTTTGCCCCACCCCCACCCGGCCCTACGGGCCACCCTCCCCACAAGGGGGAGGGTAAAGACCTACCCCGCCTCATGTTCATGATGTCGTCCGGCGGCCTCACCGCCGCCGACATGTTTCAGGGTAAGGACGCGCTTCTCTCCGGCCCGGCGGGGGGCGTCGTCGGCATGGTCGAGACCGCCAAGCTCGCCGGCTTCCAGAAAGTCATCGGCTTCGACATGGGAGGCACCTCGACCGACGTCGCCCATTACGAGGGGGAATATGAGCGCGCCTTCGACACCGAGGTCGCCGGCGTGCGCGTGCGGGCGCCGATGATGCGCATCCACACGGTCGCGGCCGGCGGCGGCTCGATCCTGCACTACGAGGCGGGGCGCTTCCGTGTCGGCCCGGATTCTGCCGGCGCCAATCCCGGCCCTGCCTGCTACCGGCGCGGCGGGCCGCTCGCCGTCACCGACGCCAATGTGATGCTCGGCAAGTTGCAGCCCGATTTCTTCCCCGCAATCTTCGGCGCGAACCAGGACCGGCCGCTGGATGCCGACCTGGTGCGCGAAAAATTCGGGGCTCTTGCTGCCGAGATCGGTGATGGCCGGAGTCCGGAAGCGGTGGCGGAAGGCTTCGTCACCATCGCGGTCGAGAACATGGCCAACGCCATCAAGAAGATTTCGGTGCAGCGCGGATATGACGTCACCGAATATCTCTTGAACTGCTTCGGTGGCGCCGGCGGCCAGCATGCCTGCCTCGTTGCCGACGCGCTCGGCATGGAAGCGGTGCTGATTCATCCCTTCTCCGGTCTGCTCTCGGCCTACGGCATCGGTTTGGCAAGCGTCTTTGCCTCGCGCCAGCAGGCGCTGTTAAAGCCGCTCGCCGACGAATCGGTCGGCGCCATGGAAGAGACGATCGGCCAATTGCGCCACGCGGTGGCGAAGGAACTCGTCGATCAGGGCATTTCTGAAACCGTGGTCGCGTTCAGGCCGGTGCTGCAGATCCGCTACGAGGGTACCGATACCGCCCTTCCCGTCAGCTTCGAAGATGGTTCGGTCGACCGGGCGAGGCAGGACTTCGAAGCTGCCCACGGGGCCCAGTTCGGCTTTGTCTATGACGACAAGCCGATGGTCGTCGAAGCGGTGGGGGTGGAAGGCACCGACAGCCGCAAGCAAGGCCGCAGCGAAACGGATTCATCGCTCGAAGAAACCGATGCAAGCCCTTCCGAAACGCGAAAAATCTACTGCGAAGGCGCCTGGCGCGATGCCGGCATTTTTCACCGCGACAAGATGAAACCCGGTCACAGGGTTGTTGGCCCTGCCCTGGTCATCGAGAGCCACCAGACGATCGTCGTCGAGCCCGGCTGGCAGGCCGAGATCACCGCCAAGGACCATGTACTGCTGCGTCGCGTCGAGAAGAAGCGCCGGCAGGCCGCGCTTGGCACCGAGGCCGATCCTGTCATGCTGGAGGTGTTCAACAACCTCTTCATGTCGATCGCCGAGCAGATGGGCGTGACGCTGCAGAACACCGCCTATTCGGTGAACATCAAGGAACGGCTGGATTTTTCCTGCGCCGTCTTCGACCGAACCGGAGCGCTGGTCGCCAATGCGCCGCACATGCCCGTGCATCTGGGCTCGATGGACCGCTCGGTCGAAACGATCATCCGGCTCAACGCAGGCGACATCCACCCCGGCGACGTCTTTGCCCTGAACGCGCCTTACAATGGCGGCACGCACCTGCCTGACATCACGGTGGTGACGCCGGTGTTCGAACTCCCCTCCTCCCCCCTTGCGGGGGAGGTGCCCGCGGAGCGGGTGGAGGGGGGTGGAGATGAAGTGCTCAATTCTGCCCCACCCCCACCCGGCCCTGCGGGCCACCCTCCCCGCACGGGGGAGGGTAAGATCCTCTTCTGGGTCGCCGCCCGCGGCCACCATGCCGATGTCGGCGGCACGGCGCCTGGTTCGATGACGCCGCTGGCGACGACCGTCGACGAGGAAGGCGTGCTGTTCGACAATTTCCGCATCGTCGAGCGCGGCCGCTTCCGGGAGGCCGAACTCCTGAAGCTGCTCACCGACCACCCCTACCCCGCACGCAACCCCGTCCAAAACATCGCCGACCTCAAGGCGCAGATCGCCGCCAACGAGAAGGGCGTCGCGGAACTCCGCAAGATGGTCAGCCATTTCGGCCTGGATGTCGTCGAGGCCTATATGGGCCACGTCCAGGACAATGCCGCCGAAAGCGTGCGCCGCGTGCTGGAAAGGCTGCCCGACAGTTCCGAGTACGAATATCCGACCGACACCGGCCAGGTGATCAAGGTCAGGATCACCGTCGACCGCGAGAGGCGCGAGGCGACGGTCGACTTCACCGGCACCTCCCCGGTGATGAAGAACAATTTCAACGCGCCGGAGCCGGTGGCCCGCGCCGCCGTGCTTTATGCCTTCCGCGTCATGGTCGAGGACATGATCCCGATGAACGCCGGCTGCCTTCGGCCAATCAACATCGTCATCCCGGACGGCTGCATGCTGAAGCCCGCCTATCCAGCAGCCGTCGTCGCCGGCAATGTCGAGACTTCGCAGCACGTCACCAACGCGCTGTTCGGCGCCATGGGCGCTCTCGCCAATGCGCAAGGCACGATGAACAACCTCACGTTCGGCAACGAGCAATATCAATATTATGAAACCATCTGCTCAGGTTCGCCGGCCGGCCGGATGAACGATGGCCGCGGTTTTGCCGGCACGTCGGGCGTCCATACCCACATGACCAATTCACGCCTGACTGATCCGGAGGTGCTGGAGCTGCGCTTCCCCGTCCTGCTCGAGGATTTCCGCATCCGCGAAAAATCCGGCGGCAAGGGCAAATGGAACGCCGGCGACGGCACGCAACGCACGATCCGTTTCCTCGAAAGGATGGAATGCGCGATCCTCTCCTCGCACCGCAACCGTCCGCCGCAAGGCCTTGACGGCGGCGGTGATGGCGAAGCCGGCAAGACCGAGGTGCGCCGCAAGGACGGCAGGGTTGAAATGCTGAAGGCTTGCGACCAGACCGTGCTGGAGGCTGGCGAGGCGGTGATCGTGACGACGCCCACGCCGGGAGGAATTCGGCGAGGCGTAGCCGCCCTTCTCTCCGCTCGCGGCAGTACTCCATGCCGTGACATTTCGGCAGCGTCCTGCAGTGCAGGCCGTGACGCTCACCTCCCCCTTGGGGGGAGGTCGGCGGCCGAGGGCCGCCGGGTGGGGGCTTCGGCAGTGCTCCATGCCGCACAATCAGCGAAGCCAGAGCCGGTGCAGGGGCCTCGGCGACGGTCAGGCTGGTAGGCGCAAATGCCGAGCCCAGCCCACCCAGCCGAAGGTGAAAACACCGGCGGGGCGCTGGGAAGGCGCCATATAAATTAATTACGAGGTGCCAACCCAGCGCCCCGCTTCCCACTCCCGAGCCCTGAGCCCGCCGAAGGGTCGAGGGGCTCACTCAACGGCCAGGCCGGGTAAAACCGGAGCGTGGCAACGGAGAAGCTTGTGCAGGAGCGAAGCAAGGTAGTGCAGACCCGGGAATTCAGCCCTGGCCGGCAGATGGCGAGATCACACTTCTCCTTCGCCGCCGAACTGTCATCGCCCTGTCACCCGCCTGTCATCGGTCTGCGCTACCCGCTTGCCTCAATTGCAACGGGGAATCGCTTTGCCATGGCCGACGTCTCTTCGGAAATCGGTTTCGTCCGCAACAAGCGTCTTGGAAAGGCGGTCTATCAGAACCGGGCTTTGTCGAAGGCAGGGCTTTCCGAGCGGCTGTTCACCTTGCTGTTTTCTGGCCTCGTCTATCCCCAGATCTGGGAGGACCCGCAGGTCGATATGGAGGCGATGGAACTCGCCGAGGGCCATCACATCGTCACCATCGCCTCGGGTGGCTGCAACACGCTCGCCTATCTCACCCGGTCTCCGGCCAGGATCGATGCGGTCGACCTCAATACCGCCCATGTGGCGCTGAACAAGATGAAACTTGCGGCCGTGCGGCACCTTCCCTCGCAGGCGGACCTTTTTCGCTTCTTCGGCGGCAACGGCCATGCTCACAATCCCGAGGCCTACGACCGCTTCGTTGCGCCACATCTCGACCAGGTGACGCGCGCCTACTGGGAGCGCCACAACTGGCGGGGCAAACGGCGGATCGCCGTGTTCGAGAAGAATTTCTACCAGACCGGCCTGCTCGGCTTCTTCATTGCGACCGGTCACCGCGTCGCGAAACTCTACGGCATCGATCCGTCGCGTATCATGGAAGCCCGCACGCTGCGTGACCAGCGCCGCTTCTTCGAGGAGTACATGGCGCCGCTGTTCGATCGCCGGATGCTGCGCTGGGCCACGGCGCGAAAAGCCTCGCTGTTCGGCCTCGGCATCCCGCCGGCACAATACGATTCGCTGATAACCTCCGGTGACGGGACCATGGCCAACGTGCTTTCGGTGCGGCTCGAAAAACTCGCCTGCCATTTCCCGCTGCGCGAGAACTATTTCGCCTGGCAGGCCTTCGCCCGCCGCTATCCTCAGCCTGGCGAAGCGCGGCTGCCGGACTATCTGGAGCCGGAGAATTACGAGACGATCCGCCGCAATGCCGGACGAGTTGTCGTGTCCCATGCCAACTTCACGGAACTGCTCGCCGGCAAGAGTGCCGCGTCCGTCGACCGTTACATCCTTCTCGACGCGCAGGACTGGATGACCGACGAACAGCTGAACGCGTTGTGGACCGAAATCACCCGCACTGCGGCACCCGGCGCGCGCGTGATCTTCCGCACCGCCGCCGAGCCAAGCCTGCTGCCCGGCCGCGTTTCGGCCGCCTTGCTTGACCAGTGGACCTACGAAGAAGAACGCTCCCTCGACCTTTCGGCGCGCGACCGCTCGGCGATTTATGGCGGTTTCCACCTTTACGTGAAGAAAGCCTGATGAGCGCGGTGGAACGCACTTCCGGCCATGCCGCACTCATGGACGGCGTCTACCGCCGCCAGCGCCATTTCTACGATCTGACCCGAAAATATTACCTGCTCGGCCGCGACCGGATGATCGCCGGCTTAGGCGTGCCGCCGAACGGGACCGTGCTGGAGCTCGGCTGCGGCACCGGCCGCAACATCATCCTTGCCGCACGCGCATCATCCCGACGCCCGCTTCTTCGGCCTCGACATATCGAGCGAGATGCTGGAGACAGCGTCGGCCGCGCTCGGCCGCGAAGAATTGCAGCACAAGGTCAGGCTCGCACAGGGCGACGCCACGGCGTTCGACGCCGGAAAACTGTTCGCCCGGGAAAACTTCGACCGTGTCTTCATCTCCTATTCGCTGTCGATGATCCCCGGCTGGGAAAAGGCCGTTTCGGCCGCATTGGCCGCGCTGAAACCGGGCGGCTCGCTGCATATCGTCGATTTCGGACGGCAGGAGCGCTTGCCCCGCTGGTTCCGGGCAGCCCTGCGGGCCTGGCTGGCGAAATTCCACGTCGCACCGCGCGATTCGACTGCGCGAAGTGCTGGAATCGATCTGTCAGCAGGAAGCCGCAAACCTTTCTTTCGAAACGCTTTATCGAGGTTATGCGGTACACGCGATCGTGCGGAAGCCGGCCTGACCTCTTATTCCACCGCCTTCGCGAGCGCCTCGACCAGCTCCTGCGCCTTGTAGCCGAGTTTCGATGGGGTCAGCCCGAGCCGCACCACCACCAGTTTCTTTGACGGGATGATCGCCACCGACTGCCCGTCATGGCCGAGCATCCAGAAGGCGTCCTCCGGCAGGTCGAAACCGGCATCCGGATCGGTGCCGGGTGCGACGCCGGCATCCGAGCCGCGCAGCCAGAGATGTCCCTTGCCATATTCTCCCTTCGAGGCCGGCACCTCCTCGCGCATCCACGACACGAAGCCCGCAGGCAAAATCTGCGTGCCGTTCCAGGTGCCGTCCTGCAGCAGGAATTGGCCAAACCGCGCCCAGTCACGCGCCGTGGCGTAAAGATAGGACGATCCGACGAAGGTGCCGTTCTCGTCGGTCTCCAGCACCGCGCTGGTCATGCCGAGCGGCGCGAAAAGTGCCGTGCGTGGCCAGGCCAACGCCTTGGCGGGCTCGCCGAGCGCGTCCTGCCAGATGCGCGAGAGGATTAGCGTCGTGCCGCTGGAATAGCTCCACAGCTTGCCGACATCACCGGCAAGCGGTTTCGCCTCGGCGAAGCCAGCCATGTCCGGCTCCAGATACAGCATGCGGGTGACGTCGGTGACGTCGCCGTAGTCTTCGTTGAATTCCAGCCCGCTCGACATAGCCATCAGGTCGGCGAGACTGATGTCCTTGCGCGCATCCGCCTTCCACGGCTCGAACAATTCCTTCTTGTCGACTGCGAGCTTGCCGTCCTTCACCAGCGTGCCGATGATCGCCGCCGTCACCGTCTTCGTCATCGACCAGCCGAGCAGCGGCGTGTCGGCCGAAAAACCATTGGCGTAGCGTTCGGCGATGATGCGGCCATTGTGCACCACGACAACGGCCCGCATTCCCGGGCCGGTCAGCTTGCCATCGTTGAGGATCGTCATGAGTTCAGGCGCTTGCGATGGCTGGACACGATTGCCTTCCGGCCACAACGCGTCCTGCCGTGGCGCCGACGGCTCGACGGGCGCGATCACAGCCTGAACCTTGGCAACGTCCCCGTCCGGCACCGAAGCGCAGCCAACGCCGTCGCGCGCCACGGCCACGCCCTTGCCGAAAATACCGAGCAGCGCCGCCGTGACAGTGTTTTTCTCGCGGTCGACGTCAGTCGACATGTAGCCGAGCAGCCAGTGGCCGGGCGCCTGAACGTCGACCCTCAGCACGTTGTCGGCCTCGCGTCCGGCAAGGAATACGTTCGAGCAGACGATCTTCGCCGAATAGCCCGACGCGACGCGGATCAGCGCAGGCGGTGCTGCATAGAGCCAGATCGCGACGCCGGCGACGGAAAGCACCACCAGTCCGAGCAGCCATTTCACGATTTTCAGCACGATCCGCATCGTTTATCCTCGCCCCGCCATCGAAATGCCGCCATTCCTCACGCAATTTTTGTGTCGTGTCGAGCACAGTCAACCGAAAATCAACCATGTTCGGCGATGACAGTGATGAAGCCGGCTTTCGTTTTGGGGTGACCACCGGCATGCGGCCATCGCCGCCACGGTCATGGAATGATATGCTGTGCCCGTTCGGGCATATGCGGGGTCTGAGGGGAATACGATGCGCCGTGTGGTGGCTGTGGCGTTGACGGGGCTTATCGCGGCCTGCACGACGATTGAGGATCTGGCGCCTGTCGCCAGCCGGACCGACGTCTCCATCACCAGCAAGGTCACCCGCGCCTATCCGCGCTTCAATGACAGCGATCCGCATAACTGGAACGGCCACACACCGTGGAAGTATGCGGTTCACGGCACCGACGTGTCGAAATACCAGACCTCGATCGATTGGCCGAAGGCCAAGGCTAACGGCATCTCTTTCGCCTTCATCAAGGCGACCGAGGGCGGCGACCGCGTCGACGACTATTTCGTCGAGCACTGGAACGCCACCCGCGTCGCCGGCGTGCCGCGCGCCGCCTATCATTTCTATTATTTCTGCCGGCCAGCCGCTCAGCAGGCCGCCTGGTTCATCCGTAACGTGCCGCGCGACAACGCCGCGCTTGCCGCCGGTGCTCGACATGGAATGGAACCCGCAATCGCCGACCTGCAAGCTGCGCCCGCCGGCTGAAACGGTACGCGCCGAAATGCGCGCTTTCCTCGAGATCGTCGAAAAGCACTACGGCAAGAAGCCGATCATCTACACATCGGTCGATTTCTTCGACGACAACGGCCTTTCGACCTTCAATGGCTATCCTTACTGGCTGCGGTCGGTCGCCGGCCACCCGCAGGAAAAGTACGGCAGCCACCCCTTCACCTTCTGGCAGTACACCGGCACCGGCGTCGTGCCGGGCATCACAGGCAACGCCGACATCAACGTCTTCAACGGCAGCGAAGCGTCGTGGAAGAAATGGCTCAAGGCAAATACGCACTAAGCTGGTGTAATCGGCCGGCTTGCCCGCTTTTCGCCACAGGTTTTGGGCAAAGCACCGGTTGGCAATCATGAAATGACCGGAGACGGGGCCGATGACTTTACGAATGACGGCGCTGGCAGCGCTATGTGCGGCCTTCACGGCACTGCCTGCATGGGCGCAGCAATGCGGCGGCGACTTTTCCGTCTGGAAACAGCAACTCCTGGATGAAGCCCGCCAGGCCGGCGTCGGCGAAACCGGCCTCGCCGCCCTGGCGGGCGCCGAGATCGACGCGAATGTGCTGAAACGCGACCGCGCGCAGGGCGTCTTCACGCAGACCTTTGCCGAATTCTCCAACCGGATGATCAACAAGTACCGCCTGTCCCAAGGCGCCGCCAATCTGAAGAAGTACGCCGACGTTTTCGCGAGGGCCGAGCAGGAATTCGGCGTACCCGGTCCGGTGATCGCCGCCTTCTGGGGCCTGGAGACCGATTTCGGCGCCGTCCAGGGCGATTTCCGCACACTGAATGCTCTTGTCACGCTCGCCCACGATTGCCGCCGCCCTGACCTGTTCCGCCCGCAGATCGTGCCACTGCTCACGCTCATCGACCGCGGCGACCTGCCGGCCGGCGTAACGGGCGCCTGGGCTGGCGAGATCGGCCAGACGCAGATGCTGCCGACCGACATTCTGGCGCGCGGTGTCGATGGCGACGGCGACGGCATCGTCGACGTGCGCGGCAGCGCACCGGACGTCATCCTGACAACTGCCAGCAAGATCCAGTCGCGCGGCTGGAAAGCCGGCCAGCCCTGGCTGCAGGAGGTTCGCATTCCAGACACGCTGCCTTGGCAGGAGACCGGCCGCACCAACAAGCTGCCGCTGTCGAAATGGGCCGAATGGGGCGTCACCCAGCACGACGGCTCGCCATTGCGGGATAACGGGCTGAACGCCGGCCTGGTGCTGCCGATGGGCCACAAGGGTCCGGCTTTCCTCAGCTACGACAATTACGACATCTACCTCGAATGGAACCAGTCGTTCATCTACACACTGACAGCCGCCCACCTCGCCGCGCGTCTGGCCGGCGATCCGGCTTTTGAGCGCCGCAGCCCAGAGGAAGGCCTGGTCGGCGATACGATGAAGCTGCTGCAGACCAAGCTTCAGGCGCTCGGCCACGACGTCGGCAAGGTCGACGGCATTCTGGGCGTCGGCACCCGCGAAGCCGTGCGCAAGGAGCAGGCTCGCCTCGGCCTGCCGGTCGACGGTTGGCCGACACCGGCGCTGCTGGCGAATTTGTGAGCGGCAATCCCTTCTCCCCTTGCGGGAGAAGGTGCCTGAGCGGAGCGAAGGCGGATGAGGGCTGTTGGACGGAGCTCAACGCCTCATTTCTTCCAGCACCCCCTCATCCGTCTCGGCGCTGCGCGCCGATCCACCTTCTCCCACAAGGGAGAAGCGATGGCGCCTTCAACTCGCCATCGTCTCCAGGCTGGCAAAACTTTCCGGCGCCTTGCCTTCGTCGAATGGCGTGGCGATTTCCACGAACGTGTCGGGATAAAAGCCGTTGAAGCGCGTGCGGAGCGACAGCGAGTAGGCGCCTATATGGCCGATCTCGATCCAGTCGCCGGTATCGACCGTCTCGGGCAGCCAGAACGGCCGCGACAGGATGTCGACGCTATCGCAAGTGGCGCCGCACACCTTGAACGGCACGATGTTCTTTTCCTCGCCGTTGCGGGTGCGGATTGCCGGGTCGGGAATGAAGCGCGCCGGCAGCGTGATCTTGCCGGTCCATGAATCCGACAGCGACGCCCAGATGCCGTCGTTGATGTAGAGCCGCCGTCCCTTGCGCAAAAGCACCCGCACGATCAGCGAGAACGCCTTCGCCACGATGACGCGGCCGGGTTCGGCGACCAGTGGCACCTCGTCAAACTGATACTCGCTGATGTCGTTTCTCAGCCGCGACATGATCTGCCCGAGCGACGGCATTTCCGGCTTCTTGCGGTTGGGATCGTGGCCGTATTCGGCAGGGAAGCCGCCGCCTACGTCGAGGCCGGCCAGCGGCACGTCCATGCGGTTGCGGATCCAGTCGGCCGTTGCCAGCGCCCGCTCGTAGGTGTCCGGATCCTCGATCTGGCTGCCGACATGGAAAGCGATGCCGACCTTGTAGCCTGTGCGATGCAACCGTTCGGCAAGCTCCACTGCGTAGGCCGGCCCTGCCCCGAACTTCTTCGACAGTTCGTAGGCAGCGGAGCCCTTGGTCTGGATGCGCACGAAGACGGTGATGGCGCCGGGATCGATGTCGAGCGCCCTGACCACCCGCGTCAGCTTGGTCACTTCGTCCTCATGATCGATCGAGATGACGCGTATGGCGTATTTTTCCAAGGCCAGCCTTATATCGGACTGCGCCTTGATCGGGTGCATGTAGAGCATCTCGGCGTCCGGCGAGACCGCGCGAACCGCCGCGAATTCACCGGGCGACGCCACATCGAACGCCGTCACGCCGGCTTCCACCAGCGCCTTCAGCACGATCTGCTCGCCGTTGGTCTTTACCGCGTAGGCGGTCTTGCCGGGAAACATGCCCATGAACTGCCGGCAATCTGCCTTCAGCACCTCCGGACGGAAGCAGTAGATGGGATCATCGGGCCTGAGCGCCAGCGCAGCATCGTGCGCGGTGTCGAATCGTTGCATGGGCGTTCCTCGAATGCGCGCGAAACCTAACAGCGTCGACGCCGTGGACCAAGCGCCGTTTCAGCGCCTTGAATACGCAAATATCAACTTGAATCGGGCGGTTTGCGCGCAATCCCGTGCCTTTAGTCTTGCCTTTGCGTTTGCCTAAATGGTTCCATGGTCGCCGAGCTCGCAAGACCCATACCCAACACAATGGTCGCTCGCGACTGGGGCCAACTCTTCTTGCTCGGCTTTATCTGGGGCGGCTCGTTTTTCTTCGCCCGCGTCGCGGTTGCGGAAATTCAGCCCCTGATGCTCGTGCTGTTGCGGGTCGGCATCGCAGCCGTGGTTCTGCAGTTCTATCTGCTGCTGCGCGGCCTTTCTTTCCGGCCCGTTCTGTCACGCATAAAGGCCTTCCTGCTGCTTGCCTTGCTCAACAATGTGATCCCCTTCTCGCTGATCTTCGTCGGCCAGACCGAGCTCGGTGCAGGTCCGGCTTCGGTGCTCTACGCCACCACTCCATTCTGGACGGTGATCCTGGCCAACGCACTCACAAGCGACGAGAAGCTTTCATGGAACAAGACGGCCGGGGTACTGCTGGGCATTGCCGGAACGGCGGTGATGATCGGTCCGAGCCTTCTGACCGATCTCGGCGGTCCGCTATGGGCCAAACTCGCCCTGATCGGCGCCGCAATTTCCTACGCGCTCGCCGTCATCTTCGCAAAGCGGTTTCGGGATGTTCCTCCGGTCGTGGTCGCGACCGGGCAATTGTCGGCATCGACAATTATCATGATCCCGCTCGTTCTTGCGACTCAGGGGGCGGCCGGTCTCCTTTCGTCAAGCTTGCCGGTCTGGTCCGCTGTCGTTGCGCTGGCGGTGCTCTCGACGGCATTCGCTTTCATCCTTTATTTCAATCTCATCGCCTCGGCGGGCGCCACGAACGCCTCGCTGGTCACACTCGTCGTGCCGGTCAGCGCGATCTTTCTCGGCGCGCTTTTCCTGGGTGAAAGGTTCGAGACATTCGAACTGGCTGGCATCGTGCTGATCGGTCTCGGCCTAGTTACGATTGACGGAAGGGCTTTCCGGCAATGGCGCATACGATAGGCTGATAATTCTGCCCGTCGATCCGAATTCACTCGTAACAGCAGCAACCAGCATTTCGGCGAGGCGCCTTCGATTGCGCATCGCTTGGCCCCAGCACCGAAATCGGGTGGCACTCCAGTTCCGTCGTTTCTATGGATATACCCGTCGCATCAACGGACACCAAATGACCGCCGACATCGTCAGACCACCGCTGCAAGCAACGATGACCGCCCGCAACTGGGCGCAACTCCTGTTCCTTGGCGCCATATGGGGCGGGTCGTTCTTTTTCGCCCGTATCGCCGTCGCCGAAATCCCGCCGCTGACGCTGGTGTTGTTCCGAGTCGCGATCGCCGCCCTGGCACTCCATGTCTATCTCGGCGTCCGCGGCCCGTCGTTCCGCCTGGCGCTGCCTTACGCCGCGAGTTTTTTCCTTCTGGCGCTGCTTAACAACGTTATTCCGTTCTCGCTGATCTTCGCCGGCCAGACCGAGCTCGGCGCCGGCATCGCCTCGGTTCTTAACGCGACGACGCCGTTCTGGACCGTGCTCATCGCCAACATGGTGACCAGCGACGAGAAATTGTCGTGGAACAAGGTCGCTGGCATCCTGCTCGGCATTGCCGGCACAGCGGTGATGATCGGACCCGGCCTGCTCGCCGGCATCGGCGGTCCGGTCTGGGCGAAGTTCGCGCTGATCGGCGCTTCGCTCTCCTACGCCTTTGCCGTCATCTTCGCCAAACGCTTCAGGGGACTGCCGCCCACCGTCGTCGCGACCGGGCAGTTGACCGCATCGACGATCATGATGATCCCGATCGTGCTGATCGTCAGCGGCCCGACCGATCTTTTCACCGCAAGCGGCCACGTCTGGCTCGCGGTCTTCGCGCTGGCGCTGCTTTCGACCGCCTTCGCTTACATCCTCTACTTCAACATCATAGCCTCTGCCGGCGCCACCAATGCGTCGCTGGTGACCCTGGTGGTGCCGGTCAGCGCCATCCTGCTCGGCGCATTGTTCCTGGGCGAGCGGCTGGAACTGTTCGAGGTCGGCGGCATGCTGCTGATCGGTCTCGGGCTCATCACCATTGACGGGCGGCTGTTCAAGCGGCGATAGCTGACCCTGGGAAACCTTTTCGGGGGGAGCATGCAGTCAGTCCTGTCGATCCTGAACGCGATCGAGCGCGGCGAGACGACGCCATTGAAGGCTATGGAGCGCTGCTTCGACGCCATCGCGGCCCTGGATGCAGACATCGGCGCGTTTCGTACTGTCGCCGATCGCGATGCTACTCTGGCTGCCACGGCAGCAGCCAGCGGGCCGCTTGCCGGGCTCTCCGTCGGCGTGAAGGACATTTTCGACACCCACGACATGCCGACCGAATTCGGCTCTGCCATCTACGCAGGCAACCAACCGACAAGCGATGCGGCGGTCGTCGCCATGATGCGCGCCAAGGGTGCGGCGGTCGCCGGCAAGACCGTCACTACGGAGTTCGCATTCCTCAATCCGGCAGGCACACGCAACCCGCGCAACCTCACTCACACACCAGGCGGCTCATCATCCGGGTCTGCGGCAGCTGTGGCGGCAGGCATGGTTCCGGTCGCGATCGGCACGCAAACCGGCGGTTCGGTCATCCGCCCGGCCGCCTACTGCGGGGTAGTAGGCTATAAGCCGAGCTTCCGGCTCATCCCGATGGTCGGCGTCAAAGCTTTCTCGTGGTCGATCGACACGGCCGGCTTCTTTGCAGCGGGCATAGGCGACGCAGCAGAATTCGTCGCCCGGCTGACTGGGCGAGCGCTGGCCGTCGAGCCGATCGATCCCGGGGCTCTGCGGATCGGCCTCTACCGTACGTCGCTGTGGAACGAGGCCAGCGCCGACATGAGGGCAGCTGTCGAACTTGCGGCGGAACGGTCGGCGAAGGCTGGCGCAACGGTCGTCGAAGTCGAGGAGCCCGCGGCACTTGCCGCAGCACGCGATGCGCATCTCAGGCTGCAGAATTTCGAGGCGGCGATGGCGCTTGCGTTCGAATACGAGCAGCACCGTGATAAGCTGAGCGAGGTCCTGCGCAAGAACCTCGAACAGGGCCGCGCAACGACGCCGGAAGCCTATGACGAGGCTCGTCGCATTGCCCGGCGCGCCAGGCACGAGACCGGCGCGTTGTTCGAGACCGTCGACGTGCTGTTGACGCCCGCGGCGACAGGCGCCGCACCCGAGGGACTATCCTCAACAGGCTCGCCGATCTTCAACAAGCTGTGGACGCTGACCGGCAATCCCTGTGTCAATGTTCCGGGACTCAGTGATGCTGGCGGCCTGCCTCTCGGCGTTCAGATCGTCGCCCGTTTCGGCCGCGATCGACTGGCGCTCTCGGCGGCCTCCTGGCTCGAGGATTTGCTTGCCGGCACTACAATCGCCACATCCAGGCGTGGAAATGAGATGGCTCGGCAACAGCCTGATTGACACGCTCCCGCCACATTTTTTCCACAGTCTCGCTACTAGGCGATTTTCAAGCGAATCCGTAGACTTACCTTATTTCAACGGTCGGATTTTCACAATCTTGTCGCATTGCAGCACATTTTCCGCTTGCCTGTTGCAAAATTGCCCCTAAATTCAGCCTCCGTACGCCGCAGAGGAGGCTATGCCATGGGACTGACACGGCCGATCAATGCTCTGATGATATGCGCTGCTTTCGCTTTTATCGGTGCCCTGATAATGGGAGTACTCCCTTGAGCCGCTAGGCGGCAGGAGCCCCACAACTCAGGCGACACGCAAGTTAGGAAGGCCGGGTCCAAAACCCGGCCTTTTTGTTGGCTCATGCAGCGGCGGGAGCAGTCCCGGCTGCCGCCGCCATGCCATCTGCGCGGATGCCGATCATGTGGCAGATCGCAAAGGCGAGATCGGCGCGGTTCATCGTATAGAAATGGAAATCGCTGACGCCGCGTTCCACCAGGTCCATCACCTGTTCGGCAGCGACCGCGGACGCAACCAGTGCATGCGTTTGCGGATCGTTTTCGAGGCCATCGAAGCGCTCGGCCAGCCAGGCGGGCACGTGAGTTCCGGCTTTCGTCGAGAAATTGGCCACCTGGCGGAAGCTGTGAACCGGCTGAATGCCCGGCACGATCGGGATATAAATTCCGGCGCGCCGCACGCGCTCGACATAGCGCTCGTAAAGATCGTTATCGAAGAAGAACTGGGTGATCGCCCGTGTCGCCCCGTTGTCGACCTTGCGCTTCAGCATCTCTATGTCGGTGGCGAAATCCGGGCTCTCGGGATGCTTTTCCGGATATGCCGCAACCGAAATGTCGAAGTCGGCAATGGCTTTCAGGCCGGCGACCAGATCGGCCCCGTTTTGATAGCCACCGGGGTGCGGGCGATAAACGCCGCCGACGCCCGAGGCAGGATCGCCGCGCAATGCGACAAACCGCTCAATGCCGATACCCTGGAACTCACGGATCACGGCGTCGACTTCCTCGCGCGTCGCGCCGACACAGGTAAGATGAGCGGCAGCCGGGATACCGGTTTCGGTGAGGATGCGCTTGATCGTACGTCCGGTGCGCTCACGCGTCGAGCCTCCGGCGCCATAGGTCACCGAAACGAATTTCGGCCGCAACGGTTCAAGCCGGGTGACGGTGTCCCAGAGCCGCGCCTCCATCTCGTCGGACTTCGGCGGAAAGAACTCGAACGACACCCGGACCTTGTTGCCGATATCCGAACGGCGGGAAAAGCGGAACTGGTTCATCAGGCGGTTTCCCTTTCCGGAACGGTTTGTGCGGGGTCGGCGATCAAAAGGCGTCGGTCGCGCCCAAGCCAGAGCTTGATAGTCAGCTTGGCGCTGGCGCCGGCGCGCGGTTCGAAATTCTCGGTTTCCTCGAGCTCAAGGCCAGCCTCGGCGAACCATTCGGCAATCTGCCGGTCGGAGAAGCCCAGCCGCATATGGGCATGCTCGTCGCGCAGGAATTCCAGCGCGTGCGGCGCAAAGTCGACAATCACCAGCCTTCCTGCAGGCCTGAGCAGCCGTGCGGCCTCGCGGATCGCCAGTTGGGGATCGTCAAGATAATGCAGCACCTGGTGCATGGTCACCAGATCGTACGCGTCGCGCTCGACCGGCGGCGAATAAATGTCTCCCTGCCGTACCTGCGCGTTGGCGATCCCCGCGCGGTCGAGATTCGCGCGCGCCACCGTCAGCATCTCGCGCGACAGATCGATGCCGACACCGCGGCGATAGAGCGGCGCGAAGATTTCGAGCAGCCGCCCGGTACCGGTGCCGAGATCGAGCATTGTCTGGAACGGCTTCTTGCCCACCAGCCGTTTCAGCGCGCCTTCAACGGCGGCATCCGAGACATGCAGCGAGCGGATACGATCCCAGCTCGTCGCGTTCTCGCTGAAATATTCCTTGGCGCGTTCCTGCCGCTTGCGCTTGACAGCAGCCAGCCGCTCGAGATCGCGCTCGACCTGCGGATCGCTCAGATGCACCCGCGACACAAGCCCGTTGACGAAATCACGTTCGGTATCTGAATCCGAAAGCCGGAAATAGGCCCAGGAGCCTTCCTGATAGCGGCCGATGAGCCCCGCCTCTAGCAACAGCTTCAGGTGGCGCGAAACGCGCGGCTGCGACTGGTTGAGGATTTCGGTGAGGTCTGAAACCGTGAGGTCGCCGCGCGACAGCAGCGCCAAAATCCGAAGCCGGCTGGATTCGGCTGCCGCCTTCAAGGTATCAACCATCGTATCCAGGGTCGCATGCGGGCGAAGAGGCATCTATGGCTCCAGCAGATATAAACATATCTTTATGTGATACCGGCATGATGCGCAACCCGCCATGTCGTTATCCGACAAGAAAATGACGCTATGGTGATTCGCGTGGACGAATTCGGCAAACGTGACGGCGAACGGGAACTTCCTTTCGATCCGGCATCCCGATCGGGCGACGGTCATGTCATTTTCATCGGCCGCATCCGCTCGCCATGGAAAACCCGCGAGGACTGCCCGAAAAACATGGCGGCGGCCCGTGAGCGTGGTCAGCCGGCAATCCTGGAAATCGACGCGCCTTTCAGACCCGGCCTGCAAGGGCTGGAAGCCTACAGCCACATCGCAATCCTTTCCTGGCTCGACCGCGCACCGCGGAATCTGATTGTGCAGAAACCGCGCCATGCCGCTGTTGCCAAAGGCGTTTTCGCCTTGCGCTCGCCGGTACGGCCAAATCCGGTTGGCCTGCATATCGCCGGTATCGTCGCCTTCGACGCAATTGCCGGTCTGATCACGCTCGACGGCATCGACGTGCTCGATGGCACGCCGGTAATCGATTTGAAGCCCTATTTCGCCTCGACAAACTCGATGCCCGACGCCAGGCAAGCGCGGGGCGAACGATGATCGCGGTAACCGGCCGCCAACGTGCCATCGCCAAGGCGCTGACCGCGCTATTGCCGCTGGCGCCCTATTCCGACACGGAAAAGATCCGCGCCGACGCCAATGCGAAACACATGAAGGCGCTGCCGCCCACGATAGCGGTGTGGCTGGCGACGATTGCCCATGTCCGCCATGAACACACTGCCTACGAAAAACTGCTCGCTGAAGGTTACGACCGCAATTCCGCCCGCTTCTTCGTCGTCGGCGAGATCAACGAGACGCTGACCGCCTGGCGTGCCACGCGTCTGCTCGATCCGGACGACGACGAGTAATGCAGATGCGTCAGCCGCGATAGATCCATTGCTCCGGCACGCGCACGGAAACATCCTCGCCGGCCTTGATAACTCCGGGCTTCTCCACCCTGGCAACCAGCCCACGCAGCCGCTTCGCGACCTTCGGGAAAAGCAGTGACCCGGCTTCATGGTCCGGCATCCCGGCATGTTCGGCAACCGAGCGGCCAGCGATGCGGCACGGTCCGTTTTGCGCGTCCACCTTCAACGTCACGCCACCCTTGAAGAAAAGCATGGTGCCGGAAGGCAGCATCGAAAGGCGTGGCAGACCGTCGACGACAAGGTTGGCGCCGATCCACTCCGGCTTCACCTCGGGCAATTCCATGCCTTGGGCGATCAGCGCCAGCTCGTCCGACGCCACGATCGACAGCTGCCTCTCGTTGCGCATTTCGGTACCGCGCGGATACCAGGGCTCGCGCCCGCCGGATTTGCGCGTCAGGCCGGCGTGGAAATCGCCCTCGATGCCCTCGAAGCCAAGCCGCAACTCATCGGCAGCGCGGGTGACGAAATGATCGAATGGCGCAACGAAGATGCCGGCAACCCTCGCGGCGAGTTTTTTGGCCGGCAGGATTTCCGGTGCGGCGTCGCGCGTCAGAAGATCGTCCATGGTCCGTTCCTTCATTTGGAGAGCGGAAAATGCGGGCGAACGGGACAAAAATCCAGCCAAATCAGCTGATATTTCGATGATTGGCGTTGATGCTTGCCGTGCGGCGCCCGGCGACCCTACATCATCTTCAGCAGCGCGCCGCCGATCGAATAGCCGGCGCCGAAGGCGCAGAGCAGGCCGTAATCGCCTTCTTTCATGTCGGCGTGGTTCTCGCTGAGCGCAATGATGGCTCCTGCCGCCGCCGTGTTGCCAAGCCGCTCCAGCACCATCGGCGCGCGGTCATGTCCGACCTCGTGGCCGAAGGCGAGCTTCAGGATCATGGCGTTCATGCGCGCATTTGCCTGGTGCAGCCAGAAGCGGCGGATACCGTCCGGCGTCAGCCCATGCTCGGCGAGGAAATTGACGATGAATTTATGGCCCGCGACGGTGACTTCCTTGAACACCTTGTTGCCGACCTGCTTGATCATGTTCCCTTCCATCGAGATGAAGTAAGGGTCCTCGGCCGCGGTGCGGGTCAGGTAACCGAGATTAGTGCGGATATTGTTGGAGAACTGGGTCCAGCTGCGCGTGTCGAGCACCTCGAAGCGACCAGGCTGGCTTTCGCCCACGCCGATCGCCTCCACGACCATTGCGGTCGAAGCGTCGCCAAAGATGAAATGCGTCTGCCGGTCGCGGAAATTGAGATGTCCGGTGATGATCTCGGGCGTCACCACCAGTACCCGCCTGTGGGCGCCGGTGCGCACCAGGTTGGCGGCGACATGCAGCCCCGCCGCGGCCGACGAGCAGCCGAGCCCCATGTCGAACCCTGCGCCGACGGTACCGAGCGCATTCTGGATTTCGATGGCGATGGCCGGATAGGGTCTCTGATGGTGCGACGCCGCGCAGATCACCAGATCGATGTCGGCCGGCTGCAGGCCCGCATGGGCAATCGCCTTTTTCGCCGAGGCGATGCCGAATTCCGCTTCCAGCGACAGCGCGTCGTCGGGGCGCGAAGCGATGCGCGGCGCCATGCGGGTCGGATCGAGGATGCCCTCGCGCTCGATGACATGTCGCGTCTTGACACCCGAGGCGTAGACGATGAAGTCGCTGTCGGATTTCTGCAATGGCTCGAGGCCGGCTACCTCGCGGCGCGGATTTTCGGTATCCACCCACTGATTGAAGCTTTCGACCAGTTCCTCGTTGGTGATCGAGGCTTCGGGAATTTCAGCGCCGATGCCGCTGATGATGACGCAATTCATGCTTGGTCCTGCCGGCGCTTCTTCTGCCATGATCCGCGAAGCCCGCCTGCCCCGGAATCCCTGCCGCCCTTTACCGGAGCGGTTTATGCCAGTTTAGGCGGCTTGCAAAGGCGTGGGGTTGTCGCGGCGGCCGGTTTCGCGCTCTCTTCGCTCGCCAAGGTAAACGCGCGCGTGCGGTGCTTCGGGCACTTCAATGGCGGATCAGCCCGCGCGCTGTGCGATAATGAACATAGGAAGACGAGTGGTCCTGCGCTTGCGACGACGAATGTCCTTCCCGTGGCGCGCGACATGCAAGCCCGGTGGATAGTGACGACCTGACCTTCATCATCGAGGACGAAGCTCATTGCTTCGTCGTGCTGAAATCTTCCGACGAAGCGGAGTATCACCCCGACTATCGCGAGGTAATTCGCTTTTTGTCGGAGGACTTTGCCGAAGCATATATCCGAGCGGAGCCGGCAGTAGGGATCGCCTAACCCTCCGGCAGCCCTCTTCCCGCCCATTCGCTGCGCGGGATCGCCATGCCGACACGAAATGCGAATGACATGACCCTCGTCGCCTGGCTGTCGACGGTGCAGCGGAAGCTGAGGTCGACCCATTGTCCGCGCACACGGAATGCCGCCATCGGAATGTCGAGGACGTTGCCGTGCTCCAGCGGGTACGTCGGCAGGAGGTCTGGGAAGTATGGCGGCGAGCCGGCACGCAACTGTTCTCGAAGTTCCGTCGTGCAGAGCCTGCCGGCGCGGACCTCGCGTGGAATATTGCCCATCGCCGTGGTGGCGACCTGTGCGCCGGTCGCCGACTGCGAGAAAAGCCGCTGCGCTTCCTGCAACGGCGGCTGAGACGGGGCAGTGGCACGGGGTGTCGGTCGAGACGCCGGAATGACCGACGTTTCCGGCAAGGAGACCTGTGTTCCCGCTTCCTCCGCTTCGCCAGGCGGCAAGCCCTCCGGCCCGACCGCGGTATTATCCTGCTGTGCGGCAGGCGGTTCAGGCGGTGCTTCGGCCTGGGCCGGCTCCGGTGGCGGCGTCTTCGCCCCTTCCTCGGCGCTGTTGCCGTCCAGCGCCTGCCTCGGCCCGGCTTCCTTTTCGCCGAATTGCACGACCGGGTTCAGCACGGGCGGCGAAGGAGGCTGGGCCTTCTGGTCGCTTGGCGGCTTCGCCGCCTCCCGCGGCTTCTCAGGCTCGGCTGGCGGTTCGGGCTCGGCAGGCTTCTCAGGTTCGGCAGGTGCTCGAGGCGGTTCGGGCTTCGCCGCGTCCGGTTGCGGCACAAGCTCGACCTTGACCGGCTCTTCCTCCTGTGGCTCCGCCAGCAATGGCGGCAGATCGAGAATCAGGAGGGCTGCGACTAGCAGATGCAGGCCGAACGAGACGGGCAGCGCCCATCCCGTTCCCCAGCGCCGGTTATCCGTTTCGTCGTTCATCGGCTCCGATGTGAAACGAAATGGTGGCGGTATCAAGCAACTCGATCGTTGAGCCGGCAGACAATGAAGGCGGCCATCGAGGCTGGACTACCCCCTTACCTTGTCAATCGCTTGTGCGTCATGCGATGCGGCACGAGCGCTTCTGGGCCGAGCCGTCGCGCCTTGTCCTTTTCGTATTCCTCGAAGTTGCCCTCGAACCACTCGACATGCGCGTCGCCCTCGAAGGCGAGCATATGGGTGGCCATGCGGTCGAGGAACATGCGATCGTGGCTGATGATGACGGCGCAGCCTGCATAGGCCTCCAGCGCGTCTTCCAGCGCGCCCAGCGTTTCGGTGTCGAGGTCGTTGGTCGGTTCGTCGAGCAGCAGCACATTGCCGCCGTTCTTCAGCATCTTGGCCAGATGCACGCGGTTGCGCTGGCCGCCCGAAAGGTTGCCCACCTTCTGCTGCTGGTCGCCGCCGCGGAAATTGAACGACGAGCAGTAGGCGCGACTGTTCACCTCATGTTTGCCGAGCTTGATCACCTCGGCGCCGCCGGAGATTTCCTCCCATACGGTCTTGTTGGGGTCGAGTGCGTCGCGGCTCTGGTCGACATAACCGAGTTTGACGGTTTCGCCCTTGCGGATCGACCCGGCGTCCGGCTTTTCCTGGCCGGTGATCATGCGGAACAGCGTCGTCTTGCCGGCGCCGTTCGGGCCGATTACGCCGACGATGCCGCCCGGCGGCAGCCTGAATTCGAGATTCTCGATCAGCACCTCGTCGCCATACCCTTTGGTCAGACCCTCGACCTCGATCACCACGTTGCCGAGGCGCTCGCTCAACGGGATGACGATCTGCGTGTCGGTCGGTTTGCGGCTCTGCGCCTGCTCGACCAGATCCTCGTAGGACTTGATGCGGGCCTTGGATTTGGTCTGTCGCGCCTTGGGGCTGGAGGCGATCCACTCGCGCTCGCGCCAGATCGCCTTCTGGCGGGCATCATCCTCGCGGCCCTCCTGGATCAGGCGCTTGGCCTTGGCGTCGAGATATTTGGTGTAGTTGCCCTCGTAGGGGATGCCCCGGCCGCGATCGAGCTCGAGAATCCAGCCGGTCACGTTATCGAGGAAGTAGCGGTCGTGGGTGATGATCAGCACCGAACCCGGATAGTCGCGCAGATGCTTTTCCAGCCACTGGGTCGTCTCGGCGTCGAGATGGTTGGTCGGCTCGTCGAGCAGCAACAGGTCGGGCTGTTCGAGCAGCAGCCGGCACAGCGCCACGCGGCGGCGCTCGCCGCCCGAGAGGTTGTTGACATCGGCGTCGCCCGGCGGGCACTGCAGCGCGTCCATCGCCATCTCGACCTGCTGCTCCAGGTCCCAGAGGTTCAGCCGGTCCATCTCGTCCTGCAACTTTGCCAACTCGTCCGCCGTCTCGTCGGAGTAGTTCATCATCAGCTCGTTGTAGCGCTCGACGATGGCGGTCTTCTTCTTGACCCCTTCCATGACGTTCTCGAACACGGTCTTGGCCGGGTCGAGCTGCGGCTCCTGCGCCAGAAAGCCGACGGTCGCGCCTTCGGCGAGCCACGCCTCGCCCTGGAACTCCTTGTCGAGCCCCGCCATGATGCGCAGGATCGTCGACTTGCCCGAGCCGTTGGGGCCGAGAATGCCGATCTTGGCGTCCGGGTAGAAGGAAAGATGGACGTTATCGAGCACCTTCTTGGTGCCATAGGCCTTGGAGAGGCCCGACATGTGATAGATGAACTGGCGTGCCACGCGCGCGTTTCCCGTCAAACGTTGAAGGAGAGTTGCGCGCTATGTAGGCGAAGAGGCGCTAAACGGCAATCGGGTTTGTGGCATGCCGGGCCCGCGTGCACCCTATTCCGGCTTGAAGACACTGCGGTCGAGCATCCTGATCGCCATGCCGGCGTCTGCGGCCTGCGGATAAATTTTCGAAGACCTGATCGCTTCCAGTTGATGCCTTGCCGCGGCTGGCGCAACGGCCAGCGTCGCTTTGGCGGCGTTGAGACGGACTTGCAAATTCGGGTGGTCGTAGAACTGCATAAGCAGACGCCGCTGATCGCCATCGCGTGATTTGAGCTCCTCCTCGACAGCAACCATCTCCCGGAAAAGGCGATTGAACTTTTTATCGCCGAACTCCGCTTCATCTTGTTCGACGCCAATTTCAGCGTAGCGATCAGAAGGATCGGCGGCCGCCTATCGCCGTGGCCGCCATCATCGGCCCAACGCCCGCCATGCGGATGACCGCTTGGGACACGAGGCTGGTTGGGATTGAAGTTTGCTTTGCGGAACAGAACGCGGATTTGTTCTGCCCGCAGGAAAAATGCAGCGAACGCCAATTGGGCGGCAAGCTTGCGTTCTCCGTTTTCCTTGATCGTTCCGAACAGTGCGCCCTCGCCTGTGGCGACCTCGACTTCCTCAGTCTACGTCGGCGCACAGGGGGCGTGAATAAATTCCTAGAAAGAATTATTGCTTGGCCCGAAGGTGCATTCCTCGCCGAAATCGGGTGTGCCTCGCACCCCGAATCTCAGCCGGCGGCCACCTCCTCCAGCAGCCACTGCCCGATCGGCCACGTCGCCGCGAAATGCGCCAGCGCGCGATCGGCAAAGCGGTCCTTGAATGCCTCCGCCACCGGCAGTTCCAGCCCGGCATGAAGTCCTTCGTGCAGCAGCAACCCGGCGCGCTCGTGATTGGCATCGAAGCCGCGCGGCGTGGTCTTGCGTGTCGCGCCGCCGATCTCGTAAGGCCCCGACGCCTTCACCTCATCAATCGCCTTCATCAGCGCCTCACCCGACCTTTCAGCCAGAACGGCAGCGCGGAAATCGTCTAGCATCTTGCCTTCGAACTGATGCATACCGGTGCCGAGGAAGAGCCGTTCCGGCGTGATCCGCAGGAAGAAGCCCGGCCGGTCCCAGCCGCGCTTTTCGCCGTGCCAGAACCAGAGATCGAGGTGATCCTTGTAGGGACGCTTGTCCCTGGAGAAGCGCACGTCGCGGTTGATCCGCGCGATCGAGCCGTTGATCTTCGGCTCGTACCGCACCGTCGGCGAAACCTTCTTCAGCCGCGGGCCGAGCGTCTCGACGAATTCACGCCCGGGCGCGACGTAACCCGCCTCGTAGAGATCGCGGTTCGCCTCGAACCAATCCTTCGAGTTGTTATCGGCAATTCCGCTCAGGAATTGCAGCGTCTCAGCAGGAAAGGCGGAAAAACCACCATCGGTCATCGTCGCAGCCCCTTAATGACGGCGGGCGACGATAGCATTTTCCAGCGGGCGGGCCAGTCCTACGCCGATGCTCTTTCGCGCGCCGGCTGGAAGAGCGGCCGCACCCGGTGTCCCGCGTTCAAGAGGAAGGTGAGCACGCCCGACCGGTTGACGATCTGCACGCCGATGATGGCCGCAACGACGGCAAGGACGGGAAGCGTGAAGAAGGTTATCGGGAAAAGGTCCGAACCGTAGTTGCCGAAGAAGCGCCTGAAGATAATGCCTCCGAAATTGAACAGGATGGCGTGGCTGCAGAAGAGGAAGAATGCATAAGGTTCGAACCGCATGAAAGGTTCGCCCAGCGGCGACTTTCGGATCACCTCCGTTAATCGCCAGAAGCCTGCTGCCATCGTCACCCGCAGCAGCGTGTCGAGCGTCAGCCGCAGTGTCTCGTCCATCTCGCCCAGCAGAATGCGCTCGATGCGGATGGTCAGGAACACCGCCGCCATGACAATGAGCCCGATCGTCAGGAAGCCGGCGGTGCGGTCGATCGTCTTTTCGTCAAAGGCCGCCAGCCTCACCCACATGCCAATGCCAAAGAACAGCAGGAGTTGCGGCCTTTGCAGGATGTAGAGATCCTCGCCGAAGACCGTGAACAGAATAAGCGCGACCAGCATGAGCATCGGGAAACGCTTGAAGCCCGCATAAAGCAGCGGTGACAACAGGCAGCAGACGAAGAGGTCGCGCAGGAACCAGAGCGGTACATTCAGCGGCCATTCTGTCAGCGCGAGAAACGCGTTGGCAATGCCGAGCGGTGTCGGCTCCGGCATGTCCTGCCATTTGCCGGTCATCAGCCCGTAGGCGATCAACAGCGCGAACATGGCGACGTTCCAGGCGACCAGCGGCACCACCAGCGTCTTCAGCTTGGACGAGATCAGCGGCATGGTCCCGGCCTTGAGCAGGCTGGAGACGATGAAATAGCCGGAAACGACGCTGAGCAGCGACACCGAACTCAACCCAAGCATCCGGGTCATGATGAAGTACACGATGTCGAAGACGCCGGTATCACGGTCATAGACGTTCTCGGCGATCCCCGGCTGCACATGCACGAAGGTCATGAAGAAGATGCACAGCGTGCGCGCGATCTTGATGCGGTCGGAAATCGAGGATGTGACGGAGACGACACCCATTGGTTTCGGCGTGGGTCGCTGGACTGTCAAATATCATCTCCCTGGCGATTGGCGCAGGCACCCGGAGAGCAGCGGGCGACTGGAAACCATGATGGGCCGACACGCGACGCGCATCATGCAGTAGGCGCTATGGTGCAGCGCAATATAGAGTAACTTCTAGGTGCGGGCGATGTTGCAAATATGAAGTTGCCGGCATTTGCGGCTCGAATGGCGTTCAAAAAATGCAACGCCAAGTAACGTCAGGCACTGCCTCGGCGTCTTTTGCGTTGGGAATAAAGTGCCGGAGTTCACGATACGGCACCGCGGACTGCCGCGGCCACACACGCCGTTCTCCGTTTGACAGTACGGACTTGACGCCTGTCCTCCCGCCGGCCAACAGTCGGCCGAGGGGAGAAATTTTCATGCCGTACGATAGCCAGCGGGCGCATCCGTCGCCGACGGGAGCGTCACTCAATCTCTACACGCGCCGGGCCAAGGGCGATGCGCGCGCTGTCATCCAGATCAATCACGGCCTTGCCGAGCATGCCGCCCGTTATGCCCGCTTTGCCGATGCGCTGGCCGCGGAAGGCTTTCACACCTACGCCCACGACCATCGAGGCCACGGCCACACGAAAGCCCCGGATGCACCACAGGGCATGTTCGCCGCGACCGGCGGCATGGCGAAAGTCGTCGCCGATATCGACGCGCTGCACGATTTGATCGCCGAGGAAAATCCCGGCCTGCCGGTCATCGCCTTCGGCCATTCGATGGGCGGCATCATTACGCTGAACTATGTATTCAAACATTCGGAGCGCCTTAGTGGCGCCGCCATCTGGAACGCCAATTTCTCCGCGGGACTGCTCGGCCGCGTGGCGCAGGGCATGCTTGCCTGGGAGAAATTCCGCCTCGGCTCCGACGTGCCGTCGCGCATCCTGCCGAAACTCACCTTCCAGGATTGGGCAAAGAAAATTCCGAACCACCGCACCGGCTTCGACTGGCTGTCGCACGATACCGCCGAGGTCGACAAATATGTCGCCGACCCGCTGTGCGGCTGGGATGCTTCGGTGTCGCTCTGGCAGGACCTGTTCGGTCTTATCTTCGCCGGCGCCGATGACCGAAACTTCTTGGCCGTGCGAAAGGACCTGCCGGTCAGTCTCGTCGGCGGCGCGGAAGATCCCTCGGCCTTCGGCGGCAAGGCGGTGGAACACCTTGCCGAGCGTATGCGGCGGATGGGTTTTTCGAATCTGGTTTCAACGATTTACCCGCAAACCCGTCACGAATCTCTCAACGAGTTGAATCGGGACATCATCACTGCGGACTTCGTCGCTTGGGTAAAAAAAGTCACGCCCGCGTGACCGATGGGAAAACCGCTGGTCTGATGCAAGCCGCGTGACAGCGCCATGCCGGATTTGCTACGCACTGCCGCAATCTCGGAAACCTAAGGTGCGAAATGGCTGAACCTCCGCTGAAAGGCATCCGCGTCATCGAACTGGCGCGCATTCTGGCCGGTCCATGGGCCGGCCAGTTGCTGGCCGATCTCGGTGCCGATGTCATCAAGGTCGAGAGCCCGGACGGCGGCGACGATACCCGCAGGTGGGGGCCGCCATTCGTCCAGAGCCACGACGGCGAAAACCTGTCGGCGGCGTATTATCATTCCTGTAATCGTGGCAAGCGCTCCATCGCCATCGACTTTTCGACGCCTGAAGGCGCCGCGACCGTGCGCAAGCTGGTCGCCACCGCCGATGTCCTGATCGAAAACTTCAAGCTCGGCGGGCTGAAGAAATACGGCCTCGACTACGAGAGCCTCAAGAAAACGAATCCGCGCCTCGTCTACTGTTCCATCACCGGCTTCGGCCAGGACGGCCCGTATGCACCGCGCCCCGGCTACGACTTCATCATCCAGGGCATGGCCGGCATGATGTCGATCACCGGAGCGGTCGGCGGCGAACCTCAGAAAGCCGGCGTTGCCATTTCCGACATCTTTACCGGCCTCTATTCGGTGATCGCCATCCAGGCAGCACTCCGCCACGCCGAAAAAACCGGCCGGGGGCAGTTCATCGACATGGCGTTGTTCGACACCCAGATCTCGGTGCTCGGCAACCAGAACCTCAACTATCTGGTCTCGGGGAAATCGCCTGTTCAGATGGGAAATGCTCATATGAACATCGCCCCTTACGAAGTGCTGCCGGTGCGCGACGGTCATATCATCCTCGCCGTCGGCAATGACGGCCAGTTCCAGCGTTTCTGCCATGTGGTCGACCTGAACGACCTGCCGGGCGATCCGGATTTCGCCACCAACTCGGCCCGCGTCGTCAACCGGGTGCGGTTGCGCGAAGCGATCGTCGCCCGGCTGGCGAGCTACGACAAGGCGCTTTTGCTGGCCGCGCTCGAAGCAGCCAATGTGCCGGCGAGCCCGATCAACACGATCGGCGAGATGTTCGCCGATCCGCAGGCGATCGCCCGCGGCATGCGCCTCGATCTCGATGACGGTCACGGCAACAAGCTGCCTTCGGTCCGGGCGCCGATGCTGATGTCGGAGACGCCGCCGGCCTACGATCGCCCCTCGCCCCGGCTCGGCGAACACACCGCCGAAATCCTCGCGGAACTCGCAAATCTCAAAACGGAGAAGACCGGATCATGAAGACCGGCGGAAAACTGATTGTCGAAGCGCTCGAGGCCAACGGGGTCGACCGCATCTACTGCGTGCCAGGCGAATCCTATCTCGCCGTGCTCGACGCGTTGCATGATTCCAACAGCATCCGCACTATCGTCTGCCGCCAGGAAGGCGGTGCCGCCATGATGGCCGATTGCCACGGCCGGCTGACGGGCCAACCCGGCATCTGCTTCGTAACCCGGGGGCCCGGCGCCACCAATGCCTCGGCCGGCATTCATATCGCCATGCAGGATTCTTCGCCGCTGATCATGTTCATCGGCCAGGTCGCCGGCCATGCGCGCGAGCGCGAGGCATTCCAGGAAGTGAACTACAAGCGGTTCTTCGGTGACATCGCCAAATGGGTGGTCGAGATCGACGACGCGGCCCGCATCCCGGAACTTGTTACCCGTGCCTTCGCGGTTGCGACTTCCGGCCGCCCTGGCCCGGTCATCGTTTCGCTCCCCGAAGACATGCTGACCTCGCTCGCGGAAGCGCCTGACGCGCTACCCTACACGCCGGTCGAGACCTCACCGGGCGAAGCCGAAATGCACAAGCTCGGCGAATTGCTGAGCAACGCCAAACGTCCCTTTGTCATCCTCGGTGGCTCGCGCTGGACTAGCGAAGCGAAGGCGCGGCTGGAAAGGTCAGCCGAGGCCTGGGCTTTGCCGGTCGGCGTTTCGTTCCGTCGCCAGATGCTCTTCGACCATCTGCATCCCTGCTATGCCGGCGATGTCGGCATCGGACCCAATCCAAAGCTCGCCACTTTCATCAAGCAGGCCGATCTGGTTTTGCTGGTCGGCGGCCGCTTCGGCGAGATGCCGTCCTCGGATTACACGCTGCTCAAAAGCCCATACCCCGATCAGACGCTGGTTCACGTCCATGCCGACGCCAACGAGCTCGGCCGGGTGTATCGTCCGGCGCTCGCAATCAACGCCTCGCCGGAAGCCTTTACAACTGCCTTCGCCAAGTTGAAACCGGCCGCGACGCCAGCCTGGGCCGAAGAGACGGAGCGGCTGCATGGAAACTATCTCGACTGGTCGACGCCGCCGGAAACCGGGCCGGGCGATGTCCAGATGGGCGCGATCATGAACTATCTGGAATCCGTCCTGCCTGACACGGCAATCATGACCAACGGCGCCGGCAACTACGCTACGTGGGTACATCGTTTCCACCGCTTCCGCCGCTTTGCCACCCAGGCAGCGCCGACATCCGGCTCGATGGGCTACGGCACTCCGGGCGCCGTCGCGGCCAAAGCGCTGTTCCCGGATCGAGACGTTATCGCCTTTGCCGGCGACGGCTGCTTCATGATGAACGGGCAGGAATTCGCCACCGCCGTGCAATACGACCTGCCGATCATCGTCATCCTCGTCAACAACGGCACCTACGGCACGATCCGCATGCACCAGGAGCGCGAATATCCTGGCCGCGTCGTCGCCACGGATTTGAGGAACCCGGATTTCGCAGCGCTTGCCCGCGCCTATGGCGGTCACGGCGAAACGGTCGAGGCGACCGCGGAGTTCGCACCGGCCTTCGAGCGGGCGCGAGCCAGCCGCAAGGCGTCGATCATCGAGATCAAGCTCGACCCGGAAGCCATCACGCCGACCCGGACCCTGACGGACATCAGGGAGAAAAGGTGAGAGCGGCTTGACGGCAATCAGTGGAGAGGTAGGCGTCAACGCCATGATCCCTGCCCTCGACCATCTCATTTCCCGTCTGCATGAGCGCGGCAGGCTGCGTGTCTGGTCGCTGGTCATCACCATCTTTGGCGACGCCATCATGCCGCGAGGCGGCAAGGTGCCGCTTGCCATGCTGCAGGAGATCATGGCGCGGCTGAAGGTCGAGCCGGGAGCGTTGCGCACCGCGTTGTCGCGGCTGGCCGCCGATCAATGGGTTACGCGCGAGAAGGACGGCCGCAACAGTCTCTACACTCTGGACGAGCACGGCCGCCATGCGTTCGATCTCGCCACGCGGCGCATTTATGCGGCCGGACCGCCGGCCTGGGACGGCACCTGGACCGTCGCCATCGCGTCGCCTGGCAATGGCAAGGACAGTGTCCGCAGCGGCGCTCTCGTCGAAGCCGGTTTTGTCGAGGCTGGCAACGGCACCTGGCTTCGCCCCGAAACTGCGCAATCCCCGGAGGCCGACGATGCCCTCGCCGGAATGCTGGTATTCCGGCAACAACCGCTGCAAGTCCCGCTGAAAGCCAGCGATTTCTGGAAGCTGGAGGAGACCGCCCGCGCCTACGAAACCTTCGCCGCAGCGATGACGCCCCTACTCGCGACGTTGAAAAGCGGTCGTGTCTCGCCGCTTGACGCAATCGCGGCACGTACGCTCCTCATCCACGACTGGCGGCGTATCGTGCTGCATGATCCTGGTCTTCCCTCGGCGCTGCTGCCGAAAGGTTGGCCCGGCGAAGCGGCTCGCGAAACAGCCCGCAGCATCTATGCCGAACTTGCCCAACCGAGCGAAAGGTGGCTGGATGAAGCCGGCCTCCCTCCGCTTGTCGATCCGAAAAAATTCGCCAACCGCTTTGGAATATCAGTGACCGGCTCTCGATAGGCTGAACTTCCTAAACTTGAGTGAAATAGACCACAATTTTTCCGCGAAGCTGGCGCACCTTCCCGGAGGCGATATCGAAGTGGCAGAGGCCGAGGAGGAATGAATGCGTCCGTCGATGATAATGGGAATTGCGGTTCTTGCGGTGATTGCCGGTTGCACGACGATGACGCCGGAGGAGCGCCGCGCCGCCGACGAAACGACCTGCCGGTCCTATGGCTTTCGCAGAGGCACCGACGCCTTCGCCTCCTGTCTGCTGCAGCTTGATCTCGACCGCCGGGCATCGCGCCGCGCCGCACTTTACTCCGATCCGTTTTACGACCCATACTTCTATCGTCCGGTGATCGTGAGGCGTCGGTAGCGGCAAGTCTTAGTCTTCCAGATAGCTGAACGCCATAGTCGCCGATACGGCCACACGCGCATCGCCCGTCGCCCGCATCTCGGCCCGCGTGAAAGCCATGCGTTTACCATTGGAGAGCACGTCGACGCGGATTTCGATTTCGCTCGGCGGCAGCGGCCGGATGAAATGCGTGGTCAGGTCGACCGTCGTGCAGATCCGGAACCGTCCGTTCAGCGCCGACAGCGTCACCACCGAGGCGGTATCCGCCGCCGAAGCGGTCGCCTGCCCGCATGTGACGCCGCCAACATGCACCAGCCTGCGATTCTCCGGCAGCAGGAAATTCCCGCCGCCGGAATCGAACGCTACCGGCTTCAGCCCGAGATCGACGATCCAGGGCGCGAAAATCCGGCCGATCAGTTCCTCCGCTTCCTTCACGCCGAAATTCGTCACATCACCCTCACTTTTATGTTACGAAACATTGCACATAATCGATTTTTTTGTTACATATTGCGAGACGGCACAAGCGAAATCATCCAGCCACGGAGGAGAGCGGATGTACAGCCAGGGCCTTATCGGCGCGAAAACCGACACCACGGAAGACGAGGCTTTCCTTGCCGCGTTCCAGGCGCGCATCGACGCCGAGGAAAAGATCGAGCCCAACGATCCGATGCCGGAAGGCTATCGCCGGACGCTGATCCGCCAGATCGGCCAGCACGCCCATTCCGAAATTGTCGGCATGCTGCCGGAAGGCAACTGGATCACCCGTGCGCCGTCGCTCCGCCGCAAGGCCGCCCTGCTGGCCAAGGTCCAGGACGAAGGCGGACACGGTCTTTACCTTTACGCAGCCGCCGAAACGCTTGGCGTCTCGCGCGAGGAAATGACCGAGGAGCTTCTGGCCGGCAAGGCGAAATATTCTTCCATCTTCAATTATCCCACCCTGACCTGGGCCGACATCGGCGCCATCGGCTGGCTGGTCGATGGCGCCGCGATCATGAACCAGATCCCGCTCTGCCGCTGCTCCTATGGCCCCTATGCGCGCGCCATGATCCGTGTTTGCAAGGAAGAGAGTTTCCACCAGCGCCAGGGCTACGAGATCATGATGACGCTCGCCGCCGGCACGCCCGAGCAGAAGGAGCTGGCGCAGGATGCGCTGAACCGCTGGTGGTGGCCCTCGCTGATGATGTTCGGCCCGCACGACTCCGACAGCCAGCACGGCGACCAGTCGATGAAGTGGAAGATCAAGCGCTTCACCAATGACGAACTCCGCCAGAAATTCGTCGACGCCACCGTGCCGCAGGGCGAGTTTCTGGGCCTCACCTTCCCCGATCCCGACCTGAAATGGAACGAGGAACGCCAGTCGTACGATTTCGGCCCGATCGACTGGGACGAGTTCTGGCGTGTCGTAAAGGGCGGCGGGCCGATGAACAAGGAACGCCTCGCCGCACGCCAGAAGGCATGGGACGACGGCGCCTGGGTGCGCGAGGCAGCCCTTGCCCATGCCGAAAAACGCAAGGCGCGGCGGGAAGCTGCGCGGATGGCAGCGGAGTGACGGTCATGCAAATCGCAGAACTCAACATCGCCCGTCCACGCTTTCCGCTCGAAGATCCGCACATGGCCGGTTTCGTCGACAATCTCGACCGCGTCAACGCGGTCGCCGAGCGCAGCCCGGGTTTCGTCTGGCGGCTTGTCGGCGAAGGCAACGACGCTACCGACATCCGTTTCGACGACGATCCGGATACGATCGTTAACATGTCGGTCTGGGAGACGCCGAACATCTCGAGCATTTCGTCTGGAATACCGTCCACAAGCAGATCTACCGGCGCCGAGGCGAATGGTTTCCGCCCTTCGGCAAGCCCTACTTTGTCATGTGGCACGTGCCGGTCGGCCACGAACCGACGCTCGCCGAAGCAAAGGCCAGGCTCGATTATCTGTCTGCGAACGGCTCCAGCGACCACGCCTTCGGCTGGGAAGGGTTTCCCAATCTGAAGCGCTGGATGGAAGAACGCTGCGCGTGAGGAGCAGATAGATGCCAAAGAACGAAATTCCGCCCAAACTTACGCCGCTCTGGGAAGTCTTCATCCGGCCCCGCAACGGCCTGTCGCACAAGCATTGCGGCTCAGTACACGCGGCCGACGAGGTGATGGCGCTGCAGGCGGCACGCGACGTCTATACCCGCCGCGGCGAAGGCGTCTCGATCTGGGTCGTCCCTTCTTCCGCCATCACCGCTTCGGATCCCGAACACAAGGACGAGAATTTCGAGCCCGCCGCCTCCAAGGTCTACCGGCACCCGACCTTCTACAAGATACCCGACGACGTGGGGCACATGTGATGGGCGATCGTACCGCACTCATCACCTTCCTGATTCGGCTGGCCGACGACCACCTGATCCTCGGTCACCGCCTTTCCGAATGGTGCGGCCACGCGCCGATGCTGGAGGAAGACCTTGCCATGCCCAACATGGCGCTCGACCTGATCGGCCAGGCGCGCGCGCTCTACGCCTATGCCGCTGAGCTGGAAGGCAAAGGGCGCAGCGAGGACGACTTCGCCTATCTGCGCCGCGAGCGCGAGTATCTGAACTGCCTGATTGTCGAGCGCCCGAACGGCGACTTCGCCCATACCATGCTGCGCCAGCTCTATTTCGCTGCTTTCATGGAGCCGATGTGGCGCGGCATGACGCAGTCGAGCGATGCGACACTTGCCGCTATCGCCGCCAAGGCGGTCAAGGAAGTTGCCTATCACATCCGCCACACAGGCGAATGGGTCATTCGCCTCGGTGACGGCACTGAAGAAAGCGCGGCGCGCATGCGCGCAGCGGTCGAAGCGCTGGCGCCCTACCTCGACGAATTGTTCGAGGCGGATGCCGTGAGCGATGCAGTCGCCGAAGCCGGCGTCGCACCGGATCCTGCATCGACGCGGCCGGAATTCGACCGCACGATATCCGCCATCTTCGCCGAGGCCGGGCTTGAATTTTCGAAGCCACCCTATGCGCAGACCGGCGGCCGGGCCGGCCGTCACGGCGAGGCGATGGGTTATCTACTGGCCGAACTGCAATACATGCAGCGGACTTTTCCGGGAGCGGTGTGGTGAGAAGCTTGGCGACATACCCTCCCCCTTGCGGGGAGGGTGGCCCGAAGGGCCGGGTGGGGGTGGCGCAGAATCGAGCGAAACCGTCTCCACCCCCACCCCGCTCCGCTTCGCGGATCGACCCTCCCCGCAAGGGGGAGGGTGAGTCACCCGCCCAACACCGCGCCTATGCCGCCGCAGCCTCCGTTCCCGATCCCGAAGTCCCCTGCGTCACGGTCGCCGACCTCGGCATCCTGCGTTCGGTCGAGATCATCGACGGCGTGGCGGTGGCGAAAATCACGCCGACCTACTCCGGCTGTCCGGCCGTGCTCGCCATCGAGTTCGCCGTCGAAGCCGCTCTGCGCGATGCCGGCTTCGATGCCCGCGTCGAACGGGTCATGTCGCCGGCATGGACCACCGACTGGATCATCCAGGAAGGCCGCGAAAAGCTGAAAGCCTATGGCATCGCGCCGCCGGCGAAAGCCTCGAACTCGATCCGCGCGCTGTTCGGCGAGACCGAGGTCGATTGCCCGAAATGCGGCTCAGCCGATACCGAACGCCTGTCGGAATTCGGCTCGACAGCCTGCAAGGCGCTCTACCGCTGCAGGAAGTGCGCCGAACCGTTCGATTATTTCAAATGCATCTGAGCTGAACGATGGCGCCGCGCTTCCACCAACTGACCATCGCGGAAATCGACCGGCAGACGCCGGAAGCGGTGGCGCTTGGCTTCGCCGTTCCGGACGAGCTTCGCGAGGTCTTCTCTTTCCGTCCCGGTCAATATCTCACGCTTGCCGCCGAGATCGACGGCGAGGAGATCCGCCGTTCCTATTCGATCTGTTCGATGCCGGGAGAGCCGGTGGTGCGTGTCGGCGTGAAGAAGGTTGCCGACGGCCGCTTCTCCCGCTTCGTCAACGACCGGCTGGGCGTCGGCGACACCGTCCGCGTGATGCCGCCGGAAGGGCGTTTCACCCCGCGATTGGGCGGCGGCAGCCGCCAGGATTATCTGCTGATCGCTTCGGGTTCAGGCATCACGCCGATGCTGTCGATCGCCTCCACCGTGCTTGGCCATGAGCCGAAGAGTACGATCACCCTGATCTACGGCAACCGCGCCACCGACGCCATCATGTTTCGCGAAGAGCTTGAGGATCTCAAGGACCGCCACCTTGGCCGCTTCACGCTCGTCCATGTGCTTTCGCGCGAGAGGCAGGATGTCGAACTCCTGAACGGACGCATCGATGGGGCCCGGATCGCCACAATGACCGAGCGCGGCCTGATCGACCCGACAAACGCCGACGGCGTGTTCCTGTGCGGTCCGGGCGAAATGATCGACGACGTCGCCGCCACGCTGAAGGAACTCGGAGTCGGCGAGGAAAAGATCCGCTTCGAGCGATTCACCCCGGCTGGCGACGTGGCACCGAAAAAAGCACCGTCAGAAGCCGCCCGGCAAGCCGCCGCGCAAGGCGTCGACATCGAAATCGTGCTCGATGGCGTGCGCCGCAATTTCACGATGGCCAAGGCCGATCAGTCCGTGCTCGACGCAGCCCACGCCGCCGGCATCGAATTGCCCTATTCCTGCGCCGGCGGCATGTGCTGCACCTGCCGCTGCCGGGTGGTAGAAGGTTCCGCCGAAATGGCGGTGAACTATTCGCTGGAGAAATGGGAGATCGACGCCGGGTTCACGCTCGCCTGCCAATCTCGGCCGACCAGCGGGAAACTGGTGCTGGATTTCGACGCGACATAGAGGGGGAGCATGACACCGGAGGAGATCGCGCGGAGGAGCGCGGATGCCATGTGGGCGCGAGACGACGCCTCGAAATGGCTAGGCGCCAGGCTTGATGCAGTAGGCCCCGGCACCGCGTCGATGTCGATGATGGTGGAAAAGCATCACACCAACGGCCACGACATCTGCCATGGCGGCTTCATTTTCACGCTTGCCGACTCGGCTTTTGCATTTGCCTGCAATTCCTACAACCAGATCGCGGTCGCCCAGCACAACACGATCAGCTTCATCGCGCCCGGTTTCTGCGGCGACCGGCTGACGGCGCAAGCGCGCGAAATCTCCCGCAACGGCCGCTCGGGGCTCTATGATGTCAGGGTGACCAACCAGGACGGCCGGCTGATCGCCGAATTCAGAGGCGCATCGCGCATCGTCAAGGGTGTCCATTTCGAAGATGCCGCCACGGGAGGGAAAGAATGAGGGATCTGACGCCCCGCAAACAAGATCTCGATCCGATCGAGATCGCCTCGCGCGACGAAATTGAAGCGCTGCAGCTGAACCGGCTCAAATGGTCGCTTGGCCATGCCTATGCGAATGTCCCCCACTACAAGAAGCGCTTCGACAAGGCCGGCATCCACCCGGGCGACCTGAACACGCTCGCCGACCTGAAGAAATTCCCTTTCACGGTGAAATCGGATCTTCGCGACAACTATCCGTTCGGCATGTTCGCTGTGCCCCGCGAAAAAGTCGCCCGCATCCACGCCTCCTCCGGCACCACCGGCAAACCCACCGTTGTCGGCTACACGAAGCATGATCTCGATGTCTGGGCCGACTGTATGGCGCGCTCGATGCGCGCCGCCGGTACGCGGCCCGGCGATATCGTGCACGTCGCATACGGCTACGGGCTGTTCACCGGCGGTCTTGGTGCCCATTACGGCGCCGAGCGGCTTGGCTGCACCGTTGTCCCGGTGTCCGGCGGCATGACGACCCGCCAGGTCACTTTGATCGAGGATTTCAGGGCGACCACGATCATGGTTACGCCGTCCTACATGCTGTCGATCCTTGACGAATACCGTGCCCAGGGGCTTGATCCTCGCAAGAGTCCGCTTCAGGTCGGCATCTTCGGCGCCGAGCCTTGGACCAACGCAATGCGCGCCGAGATCGAGCAGGCGTTCGACATGCACGCCGTCGACATCTACGGCCTCTCCGAAGTAATCGGGCCCGGCGTCGCCAATGAGTGCGTCGAGACCAAGGACGGGCTGCACGTTTGGGAAGATCATTTCTATCCGGAGATCGTTGATCCCGAGACCGGCGAACCTGTTGCCGACGGCGAGATGGGCGAACTGGTGTTCACTTCTCTCACCAAGGAAGCGTTTCCGATCATTCGCTACCGCACTCGCGATCTGACGCGGCTTCTGCCGGGCACCGCGCGCTCGATGCGGCGCATGGAAAAGATCACCGGACGCTCGGACGACATGATGATCCTTCGCGGCGTCAACGTGTTCCCGACCCAGATCGAGGAGCAGATCCTGAAGGTCAAAAGCCTGGCGCCGCATTTCCAGATCGAGTTGTGGCGCGACGGCCGGCTGGACTGCATGACAGTGCATGTCGAGGCGGCACCTGGCAAAGCCTCCGCCGAGGAACGCAACGCGTCGGCGGACGCATTGCGGGAGTGCATCAAGGAGGTGGTTGGCGTGACGGTGGTCGTCGACGTCACCGAGCCGGAAAAGGTCGCGCGCAGCCAGGGCAAGGCGCAGCGCATCGTCGATAACCGTCCGAAGAACTGATGACGACCTCAGCCGAACTGGTGTGGGATTTCGAAATCACCGCCCTGCCCCAAGGCTTCGCGGACGATCCGTTTCCGGTCTATCGCGCGCTGCTCGAACACGCGCCGCTGAAGCATTTCTCGGACGGTTCGGTGATGCTGTCCCGCTGGGCCGACCTCGACCGCATCTATCGCGACACCAGGACCTTTTCGTCGGACAAGAAGATCGAGTTCCTGCCGAAATTCGGCCGCACGCCGCTTTACGAGCACCACACGACCAGCCTCGTCTTCAACGATCCGCCTCTGCACACGCGGGTGCGAAAAATCATGGTCGGCGCGATGACGCCGCGCGCGCTGGCCGCCATGGAACCGGGTTTGATCCACCTTGTCGACCGGCTGCTCGATCGGCTCGCCGAAAAGAAAAACGTCGACCTGATCGAGGATTTCGCCTCGGCCATTCCCGTCGAGGTGATCGGCAATCTGTTCGATATACCGCACGCGGAGCGCGGCCCGCTGCGTGATTGGTCGTTGGCGATCCTCGGCGCATTGGAGCCGGTGCTCTCGCCCGAACAGCAGGAACGCGGCAACAAGGCCGTGACCGCCTTCAAAGCCTATCTCGGTGAGCTTGCGGAAAAACGCCGGAAGAAGCCCGGCGATCCACAGACCGACGTGCTGACAAGGCTAATCAATGGCAATGACGGAGAGTTGCTCACCGAAACCGAATTGCTTCAGAATTGTATTTTCATCCTCAATGCCGGCCACGAGACAACGACCAACCTGATCGGCAATGCCCTGTTCGAACTGGCGCAATGGCCCGAGGAAAAGCAGAAACTGATGGCAAATCCCGAACTGATCGACACCGCCGTCGACGAATTCCTGCGCTTCCAGAGCCCGAACCAGCTCGGCAACCGCATGACAGCCGAACCGGCGGAATTCCACGGCGAGACCATACCGGCGGGAACGCGCATCCACCTGTGCATAGGCGCTGCCAACCGCGACCCGCGTCAGTTCGCCGAGCCCGACCGCCTCGACCTTTCGCGCAAGCCGAACAAGCATCTGGCCTTCGCCGGCGGGCCGCACCTCTGCGTCGGCTTTTCGCTGGCCCGCATGGAGGGGCGCATCGCGGTGTCGCGTTTTCTCCAGCGCTTTCCAAACTATGCGCTGTCCGGCACGCCGAGACGCACCGGCCGTGTCCGCTTCCGTGGTTTCGCATCCTTGCCGGCAACGATGAATTGACGGTGGAGACGAAAAAGGGGCGGTCGCCCGCCCCTTCTTGCCGATAGAAGCAGCCGGTAGCTACTTGATCGCCTTGTCGGTGATCGCCGAAGTCCAGGCGCCGGACGGCTCCTTGGAGATGATCTTCTGCGCGAGAAGCGCGTCGGCCGTACGCTTGTAGGCGGCTTCGATCAGCTTGCCGTCGGCATTGTCGATCAGCTTGGCCACCTCGCCCATCATGCGCTTCTGGTGGTTTTCGTCCTGACCGCCGTTCTCGACGACGATGTCGGCCGCTTCATCCGGGTTCTCGGTAGCGTATTTCCAGCCCTTCATCGAAGCGCGCACGAAACGCACCATCTTGTCTTCGAAGGCCGGATCCTTGAGCTTGTCCTCCATCGTGTAGAGGCCATCTTCCAACAGGTCGACGCCCATCGCGGTGTAGTTGAACACGATCAGGTCTTCCGGCTTGTAGCCGGCATCGATCAACTGCCAGTACTCGTTGTAGGTCATCACCGAGATACAGTCTGCCTGTTTCTGAATCAGCGGCTGCACATCGAAGCTCTGCTTCAGCACGGTGACGCCATCCGCGCCGCCTTCCGTGGACAGGCCGAGCTTGTTCATCCAGGCATAGAATGGATACTCGTTGCCGAAGAACCAGACGCCGAGCGTATGGCCCTTGAAGTCGGCTTCGGTCTTCACCGGGCCATCCTTGGGGCAGACCAGTTGCATGCCGGCTTTCTTGAACGGCTGCGCAATGTTGACGAGGTTGACGCCCTTGTCGCGTGCTGCGAGCGCGCCGCCCATCCAGTCGACGATTACGTCGGCGCCGCCGCCTGCGATCACCTGCTCGGGCGCGATGTCGGGACCGCCCGGCTTGATGGTTACGTCAAGGTTTTCTTCCTCGTAGAAACCCTTGTCCTTGGCGACGTAGTAGCCGGCGAACTGCGACTGCGTCACCCATTTGAGTTGCAGCGTGACCGCATCGGCCGCCAGCGCCTGAAAGGCGGTAAGCGAAAATGCCCCCGCTAGCATTGCAATCATTGTTTTTTTCATTGCCCTAACCCTCTGGATATTACGCCCGCCCACCACGGACGGACGGATGCCAAAACGTGGCCGCTCTTTCGACAAGAGCGATCACGCCATAGAAGACCGAACCCGCGACCGCTGCAACCGCGATTTCGGCCCAGACCATGTCGATGTTCATCCGCCCCACCTCGGTAGAGATGCGGAAGCCCATGCCGACGACCGGTGTGCCGAAGAACTCCGCCACGATGGCGCCGATCAGCGCCAGCGTCGAGTTGATCTTCAGCGCATTGAAGATGAAAGGTGCCGCCGCGGGAAGCCTGAGCTTCCACAGCGTCTGCCAGTAGTTGGACGCATAGGTGCGCATCAAATCGCGCTCCATATGGCCCGAGGCGGCGAGCCCGGCGACGGTGTTGACCAACATGGGGAAGAAGGTCATGACCACGACGACCGCCGCCTTCGACGGCCAGTCGAAGCCGAACCACATGACCATGATGGGCGCGACGCCGATGATCGGCAGCGCCGACACCATGTTGCCGATCGGCAAAAGCCCCTTGCGCAGGAAAGACACCCGGTCGGCAAGGATGGCGGTAACGAAACCCGCGCCGCAACCGATGAAGTAGCCGACGATCACCGCCTTGAAGATGGTCTGGTTGACGTCCGCCGCAAGTACCGGCAGCGAGCTTGCGATGCGTGCGCCGATGGCGCTCGGCGGCGGCAAGAGGATGAAGGGAATGCCGGCGCCGCGCGTGACGGCCTCCCAGACGATCAGGATCCAGGCGCCAAAGATCGCCGGGATGAGCAGCCGCAGGACCGTACTGGCCGTTCTGTTTGTCGGCCGCAGGGCTGACAGCAAAGTCACGCAGCGCCAGGCGAGCAGCCAGCAAGCAGCCAATGCCAGAAAAAAGGGCCAAAGCGCTGTGCCCTCGGAACCGCCGACCCCGGAGATCAACAGCCAGGCGGCGCCGTGGGCGCCGATGAACAATGCCAGCGCGCTCCAGATAGCCGCCACGCGAAACATCGAGATCGCGCCGGCGGCGAGGATCAGGTCGAAGATGAAACCCTTGGTCGCGAAGTGGGGATAATCCATCGTCGCGGTGGGGTTGGCGAGCGCGTCGGCTTCGAGCGTGCTCATCGGCCCTAGAATGCCGGCGAGAATGCATAGCACAATCGCCGCGATCACCTGCCAGGATGGATTGAACCACCTCATGTCGCACGCGCTCCCATAACGCGATCGACGACGCGCCCGGCGAATCCGACCAATCCGACCAGAAGCAACGCCACTACGGAGCCCGCCACCAGCGCCGCCCACATATCTATCGTGTTGGAGAAATAAGACGCGTTGAGCAGTTTTGCGCCGATCCCGGCGACAGCACCGGTCGGCAATTCGCCGACGATAGCGCCGACCAGGCTGGCGGCGATTGCCACCTTCATCGAGGCGAACAGGAACGGCACCGAGGCCGGCACACGCAGTTTCCAGAAGGTTTGCGATGCACTTGCGTTGTAGGTGTGCATCAGGTCGAGATGCATGAGTTCGGGCGAGCGCAGCCCCTTCACCATGCCGACCGCCACCGGGAAGAACGACAGATAGGTCGAGATCAGCGCTTTCGGCAGAAGCCCAGTGATGCCGATCGCCGCCAGCACCACGATGATCATCGGCGCGATGGCAAGAATGGGGATGGTCTGCGAGGCGATGATCCACGGCATCAGGCTGCGGTCGAGCGCGAGCACATGCACAATCCCGACTGCGATCAGGATGCCGAGCGCTGTGCCGAAGGCGAAGCCGAGCATGGTCGAGGCGAGCGTCACCCCGGCGTGATAGACCAGGCTGCGCTTGCTGGTGATTTTCCTCAAGAAGGTGTTCTCGAAGAAATTCTGCGCCACCTGATGCGGCGCCGGCACAATGGGCTTCGGCTGCGACAGCGTCTTGCCGATGAACTCCATTGGGCCTGAAGTCACGTTTCCACGCCGGTCGAGATCGCGCTGGAACGGCGCGTTCATGATCATGGCGAGAACATACCAGGCAACCACGATGCCGAGCAGGATGGCGGTGACGGGGAGGAGCTTGTCACGGAGGGTGTCCATTCAGCTTGGCTCCCTTCCTCGCCCCTGCGAAGCGGGGGAGAGGTGGTTTGCGAAGCAAACCGGAGAGGGGGTTGGTCGCGCGGAGGCTCGGCACCTCTCCCCCGCTTCGCAGGGGCGAGGAAAGGCGCCAGGGTTTGCCCTCGCCTCAGTCATCATAGCTGTGCCCTGCCCTCAGCCCCTCCCGCACGCGCGCGGCGATGGCCAGAAACTCCGGCGTTTCGCGGATGTCGAGGGGGCGCTTTTTCGGCAGTGTCGATTCGATGACGTCGGTGACGCGGCCCGGCCGCGGCGACATGACGACGATGCGGGTCGACAGATAGACCGCCTCGGGAATCGAATGGGTGACGAAGCAAATCGTCTTGTTGGTGCGCTCCCAGAGTTCCAGAAGCTGCTCGTTGAGGTGATCGCGAACGATCTCGTCGAGCGCCCCGAACGGTTCGTCCATCAAGAGAAGATCGGCATCGAAGGCGAGTGCGCGGGCGATCGAGGCGCGCTGCTGCATGCCGCCGGACAAGCTGCCACGGATATTTCTTCTCGAAGCCAGTCAGGTTGACGAGATCGAGCGTGCGCTTGATGCGCGCCTGCTGCTCGGGCTTCGCGATGCCCATGATTTCCAGCGGAAGGCCGACATTGTCTTCAATTGTGCGCCAGGGAAACAACGCCGCCGCCTGAAAGACATAGCCGTATGCACGAGCCTCGCGCGCCTGCTCGGGGGTTATGCCGTTGACGGAGATCGTTCCCGCCGTCGCCTTTTCGAGATCGGCGATGACGCGCAGGAACGTCGTCTTGCCGCAGCCGGATGGACCGATGAAGGAGACGAATTCGCCCTTGCCGATGGTCAGATCGACATTCGACAGCGCCTCAACGGGGCCGTCATTGGTCTGGAAGGTGAGGCCGAGCTTGCTTGCCGAAACGACGGCTGGCGACGCTTCCGTCATCGGCTACCGCCGAAATTGGCCGGCAATTGCGCCAGTCGAAATCCGTTTGCTTTTGCTCTTCGCGTTGATTTCCACTTGCCTTGCCCACTCCATCGTCACCCGAGGCCCGCCGGATGTCCCCATCATCAAAACCCACATGCCATCTTATTCGCCCCGAGACCACCTATGAAGGCAAGCAGGGCTTCAGCTATCTTGCCGGGATCGCGGCCGAAACAGTCGGATCGTCGGGCATCTGCATGCATTTGCTTACCATTCCGCCCGGCGGCCGCGCCAAGGCGCATAAGCATGAAAGCCACGAGACGGCGATCTACGTGCTGAGCGGCGAAACGCACACCTGGTACGGCGACCGTCTCGAGCACCATGTCGTGGTCAAGGCCGGCGACCTCTTCTACATCCCGGCCGGCGTGCCGCATCTGCCCGCCAACCTCAGCGACCAGCCCGCGTCGGCGGTCATCGCCCGCACCGACCCCAACGAGCAGGAAAGCGTCGTGCTGCTGCCGCATCTCGACGAGCTCGTTCCGGTTTGACGGTCCTTCTGGCGCCAGGCGGCAGCGACTTTCCCGCAACGGCTCAAACCCCCGTCGCCGGGATGCCGGTGCGCTCGACCTTGCGCGGCGCGGTGATTTCCTTCCAGGTCGACAGCGCGCGGTTGACCGCCGCATGCGGCTCGCGCGCCACGAACTCGCCATGGCCGGGCTTGGCGTCCACCTTGCCGTCGTTCACGGCGATCTCGCCGCGGGTGAAGACGAAGCGCGGCAGGCCGGTCACCTCGACGCCCTCGAACACGTTGTAGTCGATCACCGACTGCTGCTTGTCGGCCGAGATCGTCTTTTTCTTCTTCGGGTCCCAGACGACGATGTCGGCATCCGCACCTTCGACGATCGCGCCCTTCTTCGGATACATGTTGAGGATCTTGGCGATATTGGTCGAAGTCACCGCGACGAACTCGTTCATCGTCAGCCGGCCGGTGTTGACGCCCTTGGTCCACAGCACCGGCATGCGGTCCTCGAGGCCGCCGGTGCCGTTGGGGATCTTGGTGAAATCGCCGACGCCGTTGCGTTTCTGCTTGGTGGTGAAGGCGCAGTGATCGGTCGCCACCACTTGCAGCGAACCCGCCTGGAGGCCCGGCCCACAGCGAATCCTGGTGCAGCTTGTTGCGGAAGGGCGGGCTCATCACGCGCCGCGCCGCATGGTCCCAGTCCTTGTTGAAATATTCGCTCTCGTCGAGCACCAGGTGCTGGATCAGCGGCTCGCCATAGACGCGCATGCCCTTCTGCCGCGCGCGGCGGATCGCCTCGTGCGCCTGCTCGCAGGAGGTGTGCACGACATAGAGCGGGCTGCCGGCCATGTCGGCGATCATGATGGCGCGGTTGGTCGCCTCGCCTTCCACCTCCGGCGGCCGCGAATAGGCATGCGCTTCCGGCCCGTTGTTGCCGGCGGCGAGTAGCTTCTGCGACAGCTGCGCCACCACGTCGCCGTTCTCGGCATGCACCAGCGGCAGCGCGCCAAGCTCGGCGCAGCGCTGGAACGACGAATACATCTCGTCGTCGTCGACCATCAGCGCGCCCTTGTAGGCCATGAAGTGCTTGAAGGAGGTGATGCCCTTGTCGACGACGGTGGCCATCTCGTTGAACACCTGCTCGCCCCACCAGGTGATCGCCATGTGGAAAGAATAGTCAGAGCACGCCTTCGACGGTTTTATTGTGCCACATCTGCAAGGCTTCCAGCAGTGACTGCTGCGGCGACGGCAGGCAGAAATCGACAACCATCGTGGTGCCGCCGGATAGTCCCGCGCGCGTGCCGGATTCAAAATCGTCGGCCGAATAAGTGCCCATAAAAGGCATTTCGAGATGGGTATGCGGGTCGATGCCGCCGGGCATCACATAGCAGCCGGTCGCGTCGAACTCGTGGTCGGCGTGCAGGTCGGAGCCGATGGCGACGATCTTGCCGTGCTGGAACAGCACGTCGCGCCTTCCAGGTGCGGTCGGCGGTGACGATGGTGCCGTTCTTGATCACTTTGGTCATGCTTTTGTTCCCTTGTTCGTTCGCGCTTCTTGTGAGCTGCGTTCGGTAAACGATTCAGTTCACTCCACGATCTCCGCTGTCTCCACCACCGCATGGAACAGCACATCGCAGCCGGCGGCTGCCCATTCCTTGGAGATTTCCTCGGCCTCGTTGTGCGACAGGCCGTCGACGCATGGGCACATGACCATCGCCGTCGGCGCGACGCGATTGATCCAGCAGGCATCGTGGCCGGCGCCGGAGACGATGTTGCGGTGCGAGTAGCCGAGCCGCACGGCGGCGTCGCGGATCGCCTTCACGCAGTCCTTGTCGAAGGTGACCGGGTCGAAATGCCCGACCTGCTCGATCTCGAACTTGATGTCGAGCGCTTCGCAGATCAGTCGCGATGCCCTGGCGGATGCGCTCGTCCATCTCGTCCAGCACTTCCTTGTTGGGCGAGCGGATATCGATGGTGAAGACGGTGCGGCCGGCAATGATGTTGCGCGAGTTGGGATAAACCTCCATGTGGCCGATCGCGCCGACGGCATCCGGCTGGTAGTCCATGGCGATCTCGTGCACCAGTTCGGTGACGCGCGCCATGCCGAGCCCGGCATTGCGGCGCTTCGGCATCGGGGTCGAGCCGGTGTGGCTCTCCTTGCCGGTCAGCGTGACCTGCAGCCATTTCAGCCCCTGGCCGTGGGTGACGACGCCGATATCGATGCCTTCGTCCTCGAGGATCGGCCCCTGCTCGATATGCAGTTCGAAGAAGGCCTTCATCTTGCGGGCGCCGACCTCCTCGTCGCCCTTCCAGCCGATGCGCTCCAGCTCGTCGCCGAATTTCTTGCCCTTGGCATCGACCCGTGTCGTAGGCCCAGTCCTGCTCGTGGACGCCGGCGAAGACGCCCGACGCCAGCATCGCCGGCGCGTAGCGGGTGCCCTCCTCGTTCGTCCAGTTGGTGACGACGATCGGGTGTTTCGTCTTGATGCCGAGGTCGTTGAGCGAGCGGATGACTTCCAGCCCGCCGAGCACGCCCAGCACGCCGTCATATTTTCCGCCGGTCGGCTGGGTGTCGAGATGCGAGCCGACATAGACCGGCAGCGCTTCAGGATCGGTGCCCTCGCGGCGGGCGAACATGGTGCCCATCTGGTCGAGGCCCATTTCCAGCCCGGCTTCTTCGCACCAGCGCTTGAAGAGATGCCGGCCCTCGCCGTCCTCGTCGGTCAGCGTCTGGCGATTGTTGCCGCCGGCGATGCCGGGGCCGATCTTTGCCATCTCATGGATGGAGTCCCAGAGACGGTCGGCATTGATACGCAGGTTTTCGCCCGGGGCGGCCATGATTCAGGACCTCATGCCTTTCAATTCGACTTCGACGAAACTCATAGGCTTGTCGCCAGCATTGACAACATTGTGCTCAACACCCTCGTCGCGCCGATAGGCGATGCCAGCCGCCATATCGACACGCCTAGTTCCACCGCCCGGCTCCTCCAGCAGGAAGGCGCATGGCGTGATCGTCGTCACGACATAATCCATTCCATGCCGGTGCCAGCACGTTTCCGCGCCGGGATCGAAATCCCAGCGCGTCACACGAACCTTGTCGTCGTCGACGAGCACTTCGCTCGTTGCTTGCTGTCGTGCCTGAAACGTCAATCCACCATCCTCAATACCTCGCGCACATGGTCGATCAGCTCGTCAATCTGGCCCTTGGTGATGATCAGCGGCGGCGACAGCGCGATGATGTCGCCGGTGGTGCGGATCAGCGCGCCGCGCTCGAACGCCTTCACGAAGGCCGAGAACGCCCGCTTGGTCGGCTGGCCGGCGATCGGCTCAAGCTCGATAGCGCCGACAAGGCCGATGTTGCGGATGTCGATGACATGCGGCTCGCCCTTCAGCGAATGCAGCGCATCTTCCCAATACGGCGCCAGTTCCTCGCCACGCGTCAGAAGGCCCTCTTCCTTGTAGGTGTCGAGCGTGCCGATGCCGGCCGCACAAGCGATCGGATTGCCCGAATAAGTGTAGCCGTGCATGAACTCGATGACGTGTTCCGGCCCGTTCATGAAGGCGTCGTGGATTTCCTTCTTCACGAACACCGCGCCCATCGGGATGACGCCGTTGGTGACACCCTTGGCGGTGGTCATGATGTCGGGGACGACGCCGAAATAGTCGGCGGCGAACGGTGTGCCAAGGCGGCCGAAACCGGTGATGACCTCGTCGAAGATCAAGAGGATGCCGTGCTTGGTGCAGATCTCGCGCAGCTTCTGCAGATAGCCTTTCGGCGGCACCAGGACACCGGTAGACCCTGCCACCGGCTCGACGATGACCGCCGCGACGTCGAGGCGTCGTGCAGCGTGACGATGCGCTCGAGTTCGCTCGCCAGGTCGCCGCCATGCTCCGGCTCGCCGCGCGAGAACGCGTTCTGCGCCGGCAGGTGGGTGTGCGGCATGTGGTCGACGCCGGTCAAGCAGCGTGCCGAACATCTTGCGGTTGGTGACGATGCCGCCGACCGAGATGCCGCCGAAGTTGACGCCGTGATAGCCGCGTTCGCGGCCGATCAGCCGGAAGCGCGATCCCTCACCCTTGGCGCGGTGATAGGCGAGCGCGATTTTGAGCGCCGTGTCGACCGATTCCGAGCCGGAATTGGTGAAGAAGACATGGTCCATGCCTTTCGGCGCGATGTCGACCAGCCGGTTGGCGAATTCGAAGACGATCGGGTGGCCCATCTGGAAGGCCGGAGCATAGTCCAGTTCGGCCGCCTGTTGCTGGATCGCCTCGGTGATCTTCGGCCGGCAGTGGCCGGCATTGACGCACCACAGGCCCGACGTGCCGTCGAGCACCTTGCGGCCGTCGCTCGTCGTATAGTGCATGTCCCTGGCGGACACGAACATGCGCGGCGCCTGCTTGAACTGCCGGTTCGCCGTGAACGGCATCCAGAACGCGCTCAAATCGTTCGGCGTGACTTTCAATCTATTGGACATGACCAAGCTTTTCCTTTGAACCCCTGTTTCGCCGCGGCCAACGCTTGGTCTTTGGAGCACAATCGTGCTACGCAAATTTTTGACCGGTTGGACAAACGTTAACACCGCCAGATGGACGGTCAAGGGAATAGTAGGGGAAATGAACCTCCGGAAGCGCGCTCCACAGGTCAAGAAAAACTGGTCCAGACGATTGGTCCAGAAGCTCGTTGCCGATAACGTTCGGCGCGCGGCAGAATGACGATGGAAGCCGCCGCGCCGCGCCGCACCCGCATCCAGCAGGAGAAGCGGGAGATTATTCTCGAAGCGGCGCTCGAAGTGTTTTCCGCCAACGGTTTCCGCGGCTCGACCATCGACCAGATCGCCGAAGCGGCCGGCATGTCGAAACCCAACCTGCTCTATTATTTCCGCCGCAAGGAAGACATCCACAAGACGCTGATGCAGCGGCTGCTCGACACCTGGCTGGCGCCGCTGCGCGAACTCGACGACATCGGCGACCCGATGACGGAACTGAGGAGCTACATCCGCCGCAAGCTCGAGATGGCCCGCGACTTTCCACGCGAAAGCCGGCTCTTCGCCAACGAGATCCTGCAGGGCGCGCCGCGCATCATGCCGATGCTAGAGGGTGAACTGAAGAGCCTCGTCGACGAGAAGGCCGAGGTCATCAGGGGCTGGATGCGCGCCGGCAAGATCGCCAGGACCGACCCTTATCACCTGATCTTCTCGATCTGGGCGACGACGCAGCATTATGCCGATTTCGACGTCCAGGTGCGCGCGGTGCTTGGACCGGACCGCGGCGGCGACGGCCGTTTCGAAGACGCGGCACGGTATCTGGAAAATCTTTTCCTGAACGGGCTTCGGCCCTAATAGATGGCGTATTTGGCCATCACCGTCGCGCAAGCCAACATTACGATGAAAACCGCCACGAAGATCAGGTGATATGCCTTGGCGCCAGTTCGCCCGACTTCGCGTGCCCACTTCGGATGCATGGGATCGAAGACGATATCGACCCGGGCACCGATCGTTCCCGTCGTCTCGTTGACGCCAAGGTGGGACCTGAAGACCACCATCCGGCCGGACTGATCGCGAAATTCGATCAGCGGGCGGTCGGGCGTCTCGTCGCCAGGATCGATCCCCATGACCGTTCCCGTGGCGCGGCGGCCGCGGCGCGCCAAGACGAAATCCGTGTACAGAAGCTGTGCGGCGTAACCCACGAACAGCAAGGTGAAGAAAAGCATCCAGACCTGGGCGGCGTTAGTTCCAAACCGACTTGGCGCGCCAGGAAGATGAACGGCGACGTCACCGAAAAGAGCGCGTCCCGCACCAGGAAAAAGACGCCATTCCAGATCTGCTCGAAGGACATATGCCACCCCATTTGCCCTCAACTATGCTAGCAGCGAATTAAAACACGCCGGTTAAGCACGTGGATAAATTTCTCTGAAATTCGCGTGGCAAGGGCAGCGTTACCGACGGCGGCAAGGACTTTTGTCCGGCTATCCATGCGGTGCGCGATCCTCCATTCTCCCACCCGGCACCAGAGCAAGCGACATGGCGAACGAAGCCATGTCACGCCAGTCAGGGAGAGATGGATGGCAAAACTTGTCGCACTGTACAGGACGCCGAAGGACCCGGCGGCCTTCGACCGGTATTATTTTTCGACGCATGTTCCGCTGGCCAAGAAGATCCCCGGCCTGAGGAAATACGACGTCAGCAACGGCACGACGCTGAGCCCGGAAGGTCCGTCGAATTTTTACCTCGTCGCGACGCTTCACTTCGATATCTCTCGACGACATCAAGGCCGCACTCGGCACGCCCGAAGGCCAGGCGACGGCCGCCGATCTCGGCAATTTCGCCGATGGCGGCGTCGAACTGGTCTTCTTCGATACGAAGAACGTGTAAGACGGCCTGGTTCCAGCAGGGCGCGCGGCGAACCCACCGCGCGCCTTCCGGTTCCGGTCAGGCGGCCTTCGCTGCCGGCACCGGATGGACGGCGTGGAACGAGACGCACAGCTTGTTCCAGGTGCTGATCATGCCGGTTGCCACCGTCAGCTTGACAAGTTCCTCCTCCGAGAACTGCTTGAGCGTTGCCTGATAGAGCTCTTCCGGTACACCGGCATTGGCGATCCTGGTCACTGCCTCGACCCAGGCGAAGGCCGCGCGCTCCCGCTCGGAAAACAGCGGCGATTCCTTCCACGCCGCGACCAGATAGAGCCGCTGCTCGCTCTCGCCGTCGTGGCGGGCGTCGCGGCTGTGCATGTCGACGCAGTAGGAGCAGCCGTTGATCTGCGAGGCGCGCAGCTTGACCAGGTGCAGCATGCTCTTCTCCAGCCCGCATTCGTCGACCGCCTGGTTGAGCATGCGCACCTGCTTCAGCAATGCGGGCGCTGCTGCAAAAAAATCGAGCCTGGGTTTCACAATCTTTCCTTTCACTGGCTGGTAGGAGTGGATTTCTGCGGCCGCTGATGGCGCGCCACAAAGGCGCAGGCCGCCGCTACGGATCGCGGATCGGCTTCGGCCGTAAACTCGCTCAGAATGTCGGAGAGGCGTTCCTTGGCGAGCGTGGCGCGGTACGCCTTCTCAGCTCTCAGCATGGCGGCATTGATGCCGCAGGGTTTCACATAGGCGACCGCCGGAAGCTTCTCCGGCCCTCGCTGGCGAATTTCACCGCAGCGGAAGGCCGGCTGCGGCCCCTCCACCGCCAGCACGATATCGAGCAGCGTGATCCGCTCCGCCGGCCGCGCCAGCCTGTAGCCACCTGAGGGACCGGGCACCGACTCCAGGATGCCGGCAGCGGTGAGCGCATTGAGGTGTTTCAGCAGATAGCTCGGCGACAGGCCGAATTGCCCGGCAAGCGCATTGCCCGGAATTGTCGCATCGTCCGGCGCGCCGGCGAGGCTGGCTGCGCAATGGATGGCGGCCTCGACGCCGTCGCTGAGCTTCACTGTCGTGCTCCTCTAATCGTGGATATCACTTATCGTGGATATTTCCTATCCACAATAGGGACTTGAAAAAAAGCGGCTCCCCAAGCCGCTTTTTTCGCGTGCCCCTACTCCGCCGCCACCTTCGCCATCGGATTGTTGGGATGCTGCGTCCAGTTGGCATAGACCGGCGACACCGGCTGCCCCGTGCGCTGGTCGAGCACGCCTGCGGCCAGCGGCTCCATGGTGATGCAGTTCTCGACCGGGCAGACGTTGACGCAGAGATTGCAGCCGACGCACTCCGCCTCGATCACCTCGAAGTGGCGCTTGCCGTCGACCATCGATGTGATCGCCTGGTGCGAGGTATCCTCGCAGGCGATATGGCAGCGGCCGCATTTGATGCAGGCATCCTGGTCGATGCGCGCCTTGGCGACATAGTTGAGGTTGAGATACTGCCAATCGGTGACGTTGGGGGTGGCGCGGCTAACGATGTCGTCGAGCGACCGCGTGACCCTTCTCGTCCATCCAGTTTTCCAGGCCGGCGATCATCTCCTGAACGATCTTGAAACCGTAGGTCATCGCTGCCGTGCAGACCTGAACGTTGCCGGCGCCGAGCGCCATGAATTCGGCCGCATCGCGCCAGGTGGTGATGCCGCCGATGCCGGAGATCGGCAGGCCGCGCGTCTCGGCGTCGCGGGCGATCTCGGCCACCATGTTCATCGCGATCGGCTTGACCGCCGGGCCGCAATAGCCGCCGTGGCTGCCCTTGCCGTCGATGGTTGGCTCCGGCGCGAAGGTGTCGAGATTGACGCCGGTGATCGAGTTGATCGTGTTGATCAGCGACACCGCGTCGGTGCCGCCGGCCTTGGCCGCTCGCGCCGGCTTGCGGATGTCGGTGATGTTGGGCGTGAGTTTGGTGATCACCGGCATGCGGGTGTTCTGCTTGCACCAGCGCACCACCATCTCGATGTATTCCGGCACCTGGCCGACCGCCGAGCCCATGCCGCGCTCCGACATGCCGTGCGGACAGCCGAAGTTGAGCTCGATGCCGTCTGCCTCGGTTTCCTCGACCAGCGGCAGAATCGCCTTCCAGCTTTCCTCGACGCACGGCACCATCAAGCGAGACGACGATGGCGCGGTCGGGCCAGTCCTTCTTGACCTGCTTGATCTCGCGCAGATTGACGAAGAGATCGCGGTCGGTGATCAGCTCGATGTTGTTCAGGCCGAGGAGCCGCCGGTCCGCGCCCCAGATCGCGCCGTAGCGCGGCCCATTCACGTTGACGACCGGCGGCCCCTCCTCCCCCAAAGTCTTCCACACGACGCCGCCCCAGCCCGCCTTGAAGGCGCGGATGACGTTGTAGGCCTTGTCGGTGGGCGGCGCCGAGGCGAGCCAGAACGGATTGGGCGACTTGATGCCGACGAAATTGTTGCGGATGTCTGCCATGGTCATGCCCTCCCGTTCGAGGTGAGTGCCCGGTGGATCGATTTCCGCCGCATCCCTGCCCTGCGCGACACCGGAGACGGTGAGGTCGTCGCCGCCGAGGATGCAGTCGCCGCCGGCCCAGACTTTTGCCAGCGAGGTGCGGCCTTCGGCATCGACCTTGATGCGGCCGGCCTCCATTGCGATCGCAGCGCCGCTGCCGTTGAGCGAAGCGGGATCGAAGCTCTGGCCGATCGCCTTGAACACCTGGTCGGCGTCGAGCTCCAAGGTCTTGCCGGTGCCAACGAGTTTGCCACCGTCGAACATCGTGTATTCGAGCTCGATGCCGACGACCTTGCCATTTTCGGTGACGACCTTTTTCGGTTGCAGCCAGTGGCGGATGGCGACGCCCTTCGACGTGGCGAGATCCTGCTCGAACTCGGAAGCATTCATGTGCTCCTTGCCGCGCCGGTAGCAGATCGTCACTTCCTCCGCGCCAAGCAGCTTCGACTGCACGGCGGCGTCGATGGCCGTCATGCCGCCGCCAACGACGACGACGCGGCGGCCGACCGGCAACTGCGTCAAATCCTGAGCCTGCCGAAGGACGGCGATGAACTCGACGGCATTCTCGACGCCGTCGCTCTGCTCACCCTCGGCGCGCAAGGCATTGACGCCGGCAAGGCCGAGGCCAAGAAACACCGCATCGTAGCTCGCAGTCAGCTCCGACAGATGGAAATCGCGGCCGAGCGTCTTGCCGTTCTCGATTGTGATGCCGCCGATCGCGGTGACGTAGTCGACTTCGGCCTGGGCAAAATTGTCGACGCTCTTGTAGGCGGCGATGCCGTATTCGTTGAGCCCGCCGGATTTCGGCCGGGCCTCCAGGATGGTGACGTCATGGCCGTAGCGGGCGAGCCGGTGCGCCGCGGCAAGACCGGCCGGACCGGCGCCAACTACCGCGATCTTCTTGCCGGTGGGTGCCGCCCGCTCGTAGAATTGCTTGTTCTGTGCCATCGCCACGTCGGTAGCGTAGCGCTGCAGGCGGCCGATCTGCACCGGCTTGCCCTCGGCGACCTCACGCACGCAGACCTCCTCGCACAAGGTCTCGGTCGGGCAGACGCGGGCGCACATGCCACCAAGAATGTTCTGGTCGAAGATGGTTTTCGCCGAACCCAGCGGATTGCCGGTGGAAATCTGCCGGATGAACAGCGGGATGTCGATCGAAGTCGGGCAGGCTTGCATGCAGGGCGCGTCGTAGCAGAAATAGCAGCGGTCGGACTCGACCAGCGCCTCGTGATGATCGAGCGGGGGGTGCAGGTCGGAAAAATTGTCGGCATATTGCGAAGGCGACAGCCTTGCGGCGGCGATGCCTTCCTTGAACAGACCTTCGGCCATTCTCGAAGTTTCCCCATTCTTGTTTTGACGAAGGCTAGCACAGTTTATTTTTTTATCAATCGGTCAAATTTTGAGCTAAGGCTCTGTTCGGGCAAGATAATATGAGTTTCTTAATCAAGTTTATTTTGGAACGAAGCTCTCCGTTGCCACGCCCGGATTTTTGTCCGTCTGGCCATTGCTTTGAGCCCTTCGACCGTTCGACGAACTCAGGGCTCGGGAGTGGGAAGCGGGGCGCCGGGTTGGCACCTCGTAAGTAGTTTATATGGCGCCTTCCCAGCGCCCGCCGGTGTTTTCACCTTTGGCTGGGTGGGCTGGGCTCGGCATTTACGCCTTACCAGCCTGACCGTCGCCGAGGCCCAGGTCTTGGCGATCGCCTCGCTAAACCGCGCTACCGTTGCGCGGCCGACCCGGACACCGTCTCCCTCCCCTGATCCCCGGTCCGGACCAGGGTTCCCGCGAGGGAGATGACGAGGATTATGCGCGTCGGCTTGGGGGTGTGGATAAAAGAAGATGAAAGACTGCTGACAGATGGTGACAAGGGTTTCGCCGGGTGGAGGGTAAGGAACCCCTCTCCTTCTCGCCCTTCGACGCTTCGACAAGCTCAGTGCTCAGGGTTCGACACCTCGCCCCACATTCGTGGAGCAAGGAACCGCTGCCGTGATGCCGGCGCCTCTGCAGGAAATCGTGCCGGCGCAAGGGCAGATATCCTCAGCCTGACGCTCCAGCGCGGGCCTGGGTCGCCAAAGCGACCAGCCGAGAGTCATGCCGGCGGCGGCGACGAGGATGGCGGCGGCACCGAGTATCTGCGTCGCCTGAAGCCGTTGCCCGAAGGCTAGAAAGTCGACCAGGATGGCGACGACGGGATAGATGAAGGACAGCGACCCTTGCAGATGCGTCGGCAGCTTCTGGATGGCGCCATACATCAGAATGTACATCAGCCCGGTATGCACGACGCCGATGACGGCAAGCATGGCCCAGGCGTGCATGCCCATGGGAAGCTCCGCGAAGTTGGCGAACGGCGCCAGCATGACGATGCCGACCGAGACCTGGATGAGGGCGATGAGGTGCGGCGGCGTGCCGGTGAGCTTTTTGGTGACGATCGCCGCGACCGCCCAGAAGAAAGCCGCGCCGAACGCCATCAGGATGCCACCGGAATAATCGGTCCCGACCGAGCCGGCGCCGGGTTTTGCCTGGACGATCAGCAGTACGCCGGCAAAAGCGATGAGCAGCCACGTCAGCTTGGTCGCGGTCAGCCGCTCGGCGAAGAAAACGGCGCCGAAGCACACCAGGATGAAGGGCTGTGTGTTGTAGATCGCGGTGGCGATCGAAATGGAAGCGTGGGTGTAGGCGCTGAAAAGCAGCAGCCAGTTGACGACGATGGCGGCACCGCCGAGCGCGGCGAGGCCCAGCAGCCGGAGCGACAGCAGGCCGCGCAGCAGGCCAAGTGCCGCACAGACAACCAGCAGCGTGGCCGCGCCGAAGACGCAACGCCAGAACACCACATCCATGACCGGCTGGCCGGACAGCACGACGAACCAGCCGATGGTTCCCAAAATCGCCATTGCGGCAGTCATCTCGATCGTGCCACGCGTCATATCGGTCATGCAAAAGCCCCTTGTTGCTGTCGTAGGCCCAAATTTTCGGATATTTCGACCGAATTTCACAGACAAGAAGAAAGGCATATTGCGAAAATCACATAATTATAATAAGTACGATTGGGTATAATGTCGGAGAAAATAAAGTGTTGGACGACATAGACCAAAGTCTTCTCGAAACCTTGGCATCGGATTCGCGGGCCTCGCTGAAGGAGTTGGGCCACAAGGCCGGGCTCTCATCGCCGGCTGTCTCGGAGCGCCTGCGGCGATTGGAAGAGCGCGGCATCATTCGCGGCTTCACCGTCGACATCGACCCGGCTGCGCTCGGTTACACCCTGCAGGCGCTCATCCGCATCAGGCCTTTGCCCGGCAAGCTGCATATCGTGCAGAAGCTGATCGAAGAGACACCCGAATTTTCGGAATGCGACAAAGTGACGGGTGAGGACTGCTTTGTCGTGCGGCTGTTCGTGCGCTCGATCGACCAGCTCGACGACATCATCGACCGCATCGCCGACAAGGCGGAAACCAACACGTCGATTGTCAAGTCGCAGCCTATCCGCCGCCGTCCGCCGCCTTTCGCGGCGGCGGAAGCGTCTCAGCCCACCAGGAACGGTTAGCCGCGCATGCGCTGCTGGTTGCCGTCGAACAATGGCGACGGCTGCATGCGCGCCGCGTGGCGTTTGCCCAGAAGTTCGATCTCGAAGCCGTCGCTTTCGTCGGCGATTTCCTTGGGCACATAGCCCATGGCGACGGACGCCCTGGAATTGTGCGCGTAGCCGCCCGAGGTGACCCAGCCGCGCACCGCGCCATCGAACCAGATCGCTTCGTCGCCGATAACATCGGCGTCGTCCGCCTCCATGACGAAGGCGCGCAGCCGGAACTTGCCGCCCGACGCCTTCTCAGCCGCAGCGCCTGCCTTGCCGATGAAATCGGCGTCCTTGTTATAGGCGACGAAGCGGTCGAGCCCTGACTCCAGCGGCCCGTAGATAGGCCGGTATTCGCGTGCCCAGGAGCCGTAGTTCTTTTCGAGCCGCAGCGCGTTGAGGGCGCGTGAGCCGAACAGGCCGATACCGAATTCTTCGCCCGCTTCCATCAGCGTATGGAACACCGACCGCTGGTATTCGGGTTCGATCCAGATCTCGTAGCCGAGATCGCCGGTGTAGCTGACACGGCCAACGAGGCACGGCGCCATGCCGATGTCGAGTTTTTTGACGTCCATGAACTTGAAGGCAGCGGCGGAGACGTCGGCGCGCGTGACTTTCTCCAACAGTTTGCGCGCGTTCGGCCCGGCGATCGACAGGCCCGTGAGTTTTGCCGCCAGCGCCTCGATCTTCACCGACCCGTCGCCCGGCAGGTGCTTCTCGAACCAGCGCATGTGGTACTCTTCGGCGATGCCGGAGCCGGCGATGAACCATTCGCCGGCGGCGGAATTTGAATGACCCGTAGAACTGCCGCTCAGATTCGCGAGCGAGAAATCGCCGATCAGCCGGCCGTCTTCCTTCAGCATAGGCGCCAGCGTCATGCGGCCGGGCTGCGGCAGTTTGCATGCGAGCACAGTGTCCAGCCAGGCCTCGGCGCCGCTTCCCGTCACGCGGTATTTGGCGAAGTTCGAAATCTCCGACAGGCCGACCCGTTCGCGAACGGTTTTGACCTCGTTGGCGACGTGGACAAAATCGGTCGACCGACGCCACGAGAACTCGTCTTTCACGCCCTCCGGCGCATACCACAACGGCACCTCCAGCCCGTAGGACACACCGAACTGCGCGCCTCTCTCGGCAAGCAGGTCGTAGACCGGCGTCGTCTTCAGCGGCCGGCCGGCAGGAAGTTCCTCGTTCGGGAAGCGGATGGAGAAGCGGCGCGAATAATTCTCGCGCACCTTGGCGTTGGTATAGGCCATCGACGCCCAGTCGCCGTAGCGCGACACATCCATCGCCCATATGTCGGCGCCGGGATCGCCGTCGATCATCCAGTTGGACAGCGCAAGCCCGACGCCGCCGCCTTGCGAAAAGCCGGCCATGACGCCGCAGGCGACCCAGAAGCCCGGCAGCCCGCGCACCGGGCCGACCAGCGGGTTGCCGTCGGGCGCGAAGGTGAACGGGCCATTGATGATCTGTTTTATGCCGGTGTTCTGGAAGGCCGGGAAATGGCGGAAGCCGACCTCCAGCGAAGGTGCGATGCGGTCGATGTCGGGTTCCAGCAATTCATGGCCGAAGTTCCAGGGCGTCTGGTGTTCGGACCACGGCTTGCCGGCCTTCTCGTAGGTGCCCATCAGCATGCCGCCGCGCTCCTGGCGCAGATAAAGCTCGCCGTCGAAATCGACCGCATGGATGATCTCGGTGCCGGTCTTGTCGTTCCAGGCCTTCACCTCCGGCATATCCTCGGTGATGAGATACATGTGCTCCATGGCGAGCACCGGCAGTTCCAGCCCGACCATGCGGCCGACCTCGCGCGCCCACAGGCCGCCGGCGTTGACGACGTGCTCGGCGATCACCTCGCCCTTGTTGGTGATGACCCCCCACAGTCCGTCCGGCCGCCGCACGATGTCTTCGACCTTGGTGAAGCGCTCGACGTCCGCCCCGAGTTTGCGCGCCGCCTTGGCATAGGCGTGGGTGACGCCGGACGGGTCGAGATGGCCATCCTCCGAATTGCGCACCGCGCCGACGAACTGTTTCGGGTCGAGCAGCGGCATCAGCTCGGCGGCTTCCTTCGCCGATATTTCCTCCAGGTCGAGCCCGAGATAACGGCCCTTGGCGACGACGCCGCGCAGCCAGTCCATGCGCGCTTCGGTGGCAGCAAGCAGCACCCCGCCGGTGACATGCACGCCGGTCGCCTGGCCGGAAAGCTCCTCGATCTCCTTGTAGAGCTCGATCGTATACTTCTGCAGCTTGGCGACGTTGGGATCGCCATTGATGGTATGCATGCCGCCGGCAGCATGCCAGGTGGAGCCGGAGGTAAGTTCGTCGCGCTCCAGAAGCACGATGTCGGTCCAGCCGGCGCGCGCCAGATGAAACAGCACCGAGGTTCCGACGACGCCACCGCCAATGACCACGACCTTTGCATGCGATTTCATATTTTCTCTCAGTGTTTCAGTGGGTTGGATGGGTTACGGAATCTGGATGGGAGGGAGTTGATTCAAACTCTCAGGCTTGAACCGTCATTGGTGGCACGTTCGTCACGGCATGGATGCTCGGGTCAAGCCCGAGGATGACGAAGGAAAGCGCGTTGCTCCTAATCGTCGACGTTTGCGATTCGCCGTAGTCGTCATTACACTCGTCATCCTCGGGCTTGACCCGGGGATCCATCCCGTGACGGCAACATCCATGCGGCGGCGCAAAAGTGCGGATGACGCGCATCACGGCTCACCCTGCCCGATCTCTTCCTTGCGCTGAGCCACATACGCCTCCAGTTCCTCTCGTACAGAAACATCCATCGCCGGCTCGACATATTCCTCCAGCGCCTTTTTCCAGACACGCGTGGCGCGGGCGGTCGCATCAAGGCCGCCGCTCTCCTGCCAAGCTTCGTAATTCTGCCAGTTCGACAGCAGCGGCTGGTAGAAGGCGGTGGAATAGCGCTCCAGCGTATGCGGCTCGCCGAAGAAGTGGCCGCCGGTCGGCACTCCGCCGAGCGCATCGAGCGCGAGTTCCCCCTCGTTGACTTCGATAGGCCGCAGGAACTCCATCATGTGCTGGATCATCTCGACGTCGATGATGAACTTTTCGAAGGAGGCGGTGAGCCCGCCCTCCTGCCAGCCGGCGGCGTGGTAGACGAGATTGCCGTGGCCGAGGATGGCGCCCCACAGCGCCATCATCGTCTCCCAGGCGCCTTGCGCGTCGGCGGCGTTGGAGGCAGAGCCGGGCGTGGTGCGGTAGGGAAGAGAATAGCGGCGGGCGAGCTGGCCGGAGGCGACATTGGCCTTAGTGTTTTCCGGCGTACCGAAAGCCGGCGCGCCGGACTTCATGTCGACGTTGGAGGTGAAGGCGCCGTACATCACCGGCGCGCCGGGGCGCACGAGTTGCGTCAGCACGACACCGAACAGCGCCTCGGCGTTCTGCTGGGCGAGCGCGCCGGCGAGCGTCACCGGGCTCATCGCGCCCATCAGCGTGAACGGCGTGACGGCGACAGACTGGCCGAACTCGGCCATGGTCATCAGACCCTCCGCCATCATGTCGTCGAAGCGGCGCGGCGAATTGACCGAAATGATGGTGGTGACGCCGGGATCCTCGGCGAGCTGATCAAGCGTCAGCCCGCGGCTGATCGCCATCATGTTGATGCCGTCGAGCGCCCTGCCCCGGCCGATCGCCGAGACGTGGAAAGCCTTGTCGGTCAGGGTGAGGTTGGCGGAATAGGTGTCGAGGTGGCGGGAATTCGCCGGCAGCTCGACCGGCGCGCAGACCTGGTTGCCGATCATGTGGATGCAGTTGAAATGCTGAGCCAGCCGCACGAGGTCGGAATAGTCGCGAAGGTTTCCGGCGCGACGGCCGCGCTCCATGTCGTGCACGTTGGGCGGCCCGGCAACGAGCGTGAAATTGATGCGGTTGCCGCCGAGATGGATCGTCCGCTCCGGATTGCGCGGCGTAAGCGTGTAGCTGGAGCGCGTCGTCTTCAGCGCTTCGGCGACGAGGCCGCGGTCGATGCGGACGTTTTGCGTGGCATGGTCGACTGTCGCGCCGGCCTTCTCGAACAGCGCCAGAGCACGCGGGCTCATCACCTCGATGCCGAAATTTTCGAGGATGTGCATCGAGGCTTCATGGATCGCCTCGACCTGGTCGTCAGACAGCAACTGCATCGGCGGATAGGGATTTTCGACGCGCCGCAGAGGCAGTTGCGGAATGGCGGCTGGCCCCCGGTTGCTGGTCCGCTCGGCGCCGCGTCTGCGTCTTGGTTCGCTCATGCCGCGCATCAAAGCCCGCACCATGGAGAGCGGCTGTCACTTATTCGACGTTTGCAGGCGCGATTTTAGCCACGGCGGCATTTCGGCGAAATCATGAAAAGGTAAAAACGACATTCTGTGTCGTATTATTTGTAGTGACTGTCGCAGCCACAATCGCGCCGGATTGATTAAGGATGGCCGCAAGATTCCTTTTATGATTTTCCACTAATGATCGCCGCATGGTTGGGTGGCGTTTTAGTAAAATTGTACCGATCGTCCCGCTGCTGGCGTTGTCGGCCTGCGCGACGCCGCCAAGCCATATCAACGATATCTGCGCGGTATTCGACCAGCAGGACGGCTGGTTCAACAACTGGCAAAGCGCTGCGAAAAGCGCCGAGCGGAAGTACGGCGTGCCGGTTCCGGTGCTGATGGCGACGGTGCGCAAGGAATCCGGCTTCAAGGCACACGCAAAACCGCCGCGCACCAAATTATTCGGTTTCATCCCCTGGAAGCGGCAGTCGAGCGCCTACGGCTATTCGCAAGCGCTCGACGGCACCTGGGCGCAATATCAGCGCGAGGCCGGCGGCTTCGGCGCTCGCCGTAGCAGCTTCGCCGACGCGGTGGATTTCGTCGGCTGGTATCACGCAAAGACCGCCGACACCTATGGCGTGGCGAAGAACGACACCTACCGGCTCTATATGGCGTATTACCTCGGCTGGAGCGGCTTCAAGCGCGGCAACTGGAGCGGCAGCGTGCAGAGCTACGCGCGCGACACTGACGAGATGGCGCGCAAATATGCCAGCCAGTTGCGGCAGTGCCGCGGTTGAAGCAAGATTTCGAAGGACGCGCTATTTCTTCGTCCTGGGCGCCGCTTCGGCTTCGCGACGGGCGCCGCCTTCTTTGCCTTTGGCGCGGCTTTCGGCTTCGGCTGCGAACCGGATGGCGTGGGAGTGCCCGCGTCGCCTGGAACGATGTCGTGGACGGGCGCGGTATCGCCATCCTTACCAAAGCTGATCACCGGCTCCATCGTCGCCAGTTGCTCGTCGTCGAGCCAGCAAAGGCTCTTGTGGCCGTCCCCCAGATCCTTGAGCGGCGGCACCTGCGTTTCGCACTTGTTGCCGGGCACGAATTTCTTCCAGCGGCAGCGCGTCTGGAAAGGACAGCCGCTCGGCGGGTTCATCGCCGAGGGGATATCGCCTTCAAGCACGATGTGCTTCTTCACCACGCTGGTGTCGGCGATCGGGATCGCCGAGAGCAGCGCTTCGGTATAGGGGTGGTAAGGCGGCGAGAATATCTGGTCGGTCGTGCCCTGCTCGACGATGTAGCCGAGATACATCACCACGACGCGGTCGGCGATGTAGCGCACCACCGAGAGATCGTGGCTGATGAACAGCATCGTCATCTTGGATTCGCGCTGGATGTCCATCAGGAGTTCGGTGACCGCCGCCTGAACCGAGACGTCGAGCGCCGAAACCGGCTCGTCGGCAACCACGACCTTGGCATGGCCGGCGAAGGCGCGCGCCACGCCGATGCGCTGCTTCTGGCCGCCGGAAAGCTGGCGCGGCATGCGTTCGGCGAACGCACGCGGAAGCTTCACGAGGTCGAGCAGTTCGAGCATCTTCTGGCGGCGTTCGCCCGACGTGTTGCCGACCTTGAATTTCTCCAGAGTGCGGATGATCTGCGAGCCGACCGAATGGCTCGGATTGAGCGTGTCGAACGGGTTCTGGAACACCATCTGGATCGACGAGATGGTCTCGACGTCGCGCTTCTCGATCGGCGTCGACTGGATGTCGGTATTGCCGAGCGTCACCGAACCGGCGGATGCGGTCTCGAGGCCGAGCAATACCTTGGCCAGTGTCGATTTTCCGCAGCCGGATTCGCCGACGATCGCCACCGTCTCGGACTCGCGCGCCTCGAAGCTGATCGTCTCGTTGGCCTTGACGACGCGGCCTTCGCTGCCGCCGAAAATCTCGTTGGCCGATACCTTGTAGTACTTCCGGAGATCGTTGATCTTCAGCACCGGCGCGCCGGGCTTGATCGGTTCCTTTTTCTTCTTGGCGCCCTCCGGCAATGCGGCCCAGTCGATCTCCTCGAAGCGCACGCAGCGGCTCTGGTGGTTGTCGTGGCCGGCCACCGGGATCATCGGGATCTCGGCGGCGTCGCAGACACCCTTGACGAAATGCTGGCAGCGCGGCCCGAAATTGCAGCCCTTCGGCCGCTCGTGCGGCAGCGGCAACTGACCGGGGATGGAGATCAGCGGCCGCGAATTCTTGTCGGCGCCCGGCAGCGGGATCGAGCGGAACAGCCCTTGCGTATAAGGATGCCGCATGCGGTCGAAGACGTCCTCGACCGTGCCGGTTTCGACCGCCTCGCCGGAATACATGACGGTGATGCGGTCACAGGTTTCGAGGATCAGGCCGAGATTGTGCGACACGAAGATCATCGAGGTGCCGAACTGCTTGCCGAGCCCCTTCACCAGTTCGACGATGCCGGCTTCGACGGTGACGTCGAGCGCGGTGGTAGGCTCGTCGAGCAGGAGCAGCGCCGGCTTCGACAACAGCGCCATGGCGATGACGATGCGCTGCTGCTGGCCGCCTGAAAGCTGGTGCGGATAGGAGCGCATCATGCGCTCCGGGTCGGGCAGGCGCACGGCGCGCACCATTTCCAGCGAGCGCTTGTAGGCCTCGTCCTTGGAGACCTTTTCGTGGATCAGCGGCACTTCCATCAATTGCTGGCCGATCTTCAGCGCCGGATTGAGGCTTGCCATCGGCTCCTGGTAGATCATGGCGATCTTGTTGCCGCGGATCTGGCGCAATTCCTCGTCGGACATGTCGCCCATGTCCTTGCCCTGGAACTTGATGCGTCCGCCGACGATCTTCCCGACGTTGGAAAGATCGCGCATGATGCCGAGCGACACGGTCGACTTGCCGCAGCCCGAACTCGCCGACGATGCCCATCGCCTCGCCCGGCATGACGGTGCAGGAAAAATCCATCACCGCCGGGATCTCGCCGCGCCGCGTGAAGAAGGAAATCGAGAGATTCTCGATCTCGAGGATCGGTTGAGCGCCGGTGCTGATGTTCGTGGCTTTGACGGCTTCGTTCATCGGATCGCCTTCCGGGTTTTCTTTCAGTCTTTCATCGACTGTTCGCGCAGCGCGTCGGCCAGGAGGTTGAGGCCGAGCACGAACGACATCAGCGCGATGGTCGGCGGCAATGCCGGATGGATGAAGGAACGCAGCAGACGGCTGGCGTCCTTGATCGCGGTGCCCCAATCGGGGCTCTCCGGGGCCAGGCCAAGGCCGAAATAGCCGAGCGTGCCGAGCAGGATCGTGGTGTAGCCGATACGCAGGCAGGCATCGACGATCAGCGGCCCGCGCGCGTTTGGCAGGATCTCCCACAGCATGATGTACCACGGCGTCTCGCCGCGGGTCTGCGCCGCCGCCACATAGTCCCGCGTCTTGATGTCCATGACAAGGCCGCGCACGATACGGAACACGCCGGGCGAGGATGCAAAGACGACGGCGACGAAGATGTTGAGCTGGTTCGGATCGATGTGGACGATGCCGAGCGGATCGGCGTCGAAAACGAGGCCGATATAGACCCAGCCACCGATGAGGAGGGTGAGCGCGAGCAGCGGATAGAGCCTCTCCGGGCGGTTCTTGAAGCGCGTGTAGAACAGCGTCGCGAAGAAGATGATCGGGAACAGGAAGAACAGGCCGGCCAGCCCATAAGGGATCGGCGTGTCCATGATGCCCGGCGTCACCAGCAGATAGAAAAGCAGGATGACCGGGAAGGCCAGAACGAGGTTGGCGAGGAATGACAGGATGGTGTCGACACGGCCGCCGTAATAACCGGCAGGCAGGCCGAGCGTCGTTCCCACCATCAGCGCGAAGGCGGTCGCCGCCGGGGCGATGATCAGCACGATCTGGCTGCCGAACACCATGCGGCTGAACACGTCGCGCGACAGCTTGTCACCACCGAACAGATAGATCTGCTTGGAAGCGGGATCGACCGCGCCAGGCAAAGCATCCTTCATGATCGGGATCTGGGCGAGCGGATCGAACGGCGCTATCGTCGAGGAAAATATCGCCGTGAACAGCCAGAAGAAGCAGATGGCTACACCGGCAATGCCGACGCCGCTGTCGAAAAGCTGGCCGTAGAGGCCGAGCTTCTTGCGGTAGATGAAGCTGGCCCCCAGAACGATCGCAAGCGCCAACCAGACCGGCCAGAAGCGTGCGAGGACGCCGAGTACGATCTGAAACGGGCCGATGAATTCAAGCTGCATCCGGCATTTCCCCTACTGAACCCTGATGCGTGGATTGAGATATGCATAGCCGATGTCGGAGATGAGCTGGGTGGCCAGAACGACGAACACCGAGACGAGCGAGCAGCCAAGCAAAAGATCGATGTCGTTGTTGCCGGCCGCCTCGACCAGCGTGAACCCGAAACCCTGGTAGCGGAACATGGTTTCCACGATGACGACGCCGGTGAGCAGCCACGGAAACTGCAGCATGATGACGGTGAACGGCGCGATCAGCGCGTTGCGCAGCGCGTGCTTGACGACGACGTTGCCGAAGCTCAGGCCCTTGAGACGGGCGGTGCGGATATATTGCTGCGTCATCACCTCGACCATCGAGGCGCGGGTCATGCGCGCGATGTAGCCGATGCCGTAGATCGCCATGGTCATCACCGGCAGGGTGAAGTTGTAGAAGGTGATGCCCCGCCCGGTGGCGCTGGCCGCCGAGCCGTTGAGCCAGCCAAGCCAGGTGGCGAAGATGACGGTGAAGATGACGCCCGACACATATTCCGGCGTCGCGGTGGTGGTGATCGAGGCGACCGACAGCGTGCGGTCGGTTCGCGACCCTTCGCGCATGCCGGCCAGGATGCCGATCAGGAGCGAGATCGGCACCATCGTCACCATCACCCAGAACATCAGCTTGCCGGTCGCGCCAAGCGCCGGAAACAGCTTTGCCGAGACCTTGGTCTTGAACTTGGTCGAGCAGCCGAAGTCGCCTTGCAGGATGCCGCCGTAATAGGGCTCAGCCGGCTCGTCGCAGAAGCTGAAGCGCTGCGACGCCGTGCCGGTGGCCGGATCGATGTTGGGCTGCTTCTGGACCACGCCGAGCCACTGGCCGTAGCGGACGAAGAAATTCTGCCGGTAGCCGTTCTTGACCAGCCAGCTTTCGATCTGCTCGGCTGGGCTGCGCATGTCGAGCTGGCTGATCGCGAGCTTCTTCAGATTGGGCTCGAGGTTGATCATGAAGAACACGACAAGGGTCAGGCACAGCATCGTCAATGCCATGGTGCCCAGGCGCCGGAGTATGAAAGCGAGCATTGCACCCCCCTGCCGTTCGGGTTGGGGTCAGCATCCAGGGGCTCATGCCCATGGCAACCCGTCTAAAAACGGGAAGAGGCCTGCGCCTCTTCCCGTTTTATCGCGTGATCAAGCTTCTTCGTCGAGCCAGACCTTGCCGAAATCGTGCTCGAAGGTCGGGTGCATGCCGTGGTTCTTCACGGCCGGCATGGAGCTGTTGTAGAGCTTGCGCCAGTACGGCTGGATGATGATGCCGGAATCCTGCAGGATCTTCTCGATCTCGCCCATCAGCGGCTTGCGCTTCTCGGGGTCGGAGACCGACAGAGCCTCGCCGATCTTCTTGTCGAGATCCGGGTTGGAATACGCAGCCTCGTTCCAGGCCTCGCCGGTGCGGTAGGCGATCGATACCACCTGGATGCCGAGCGGGCGCATGTTCCAGTTGGTCATCGAGTACGGATACTTCGTCCAGTCGTTCCAGAAGGTCGAACCCGGCAGGACGGTGCGCTTCACCTTGATGCCGGCCTCGCGAAGCTGGGCGGCGATCGCGTCGCCGGTGTTCTTGTGCCAGTCCTCGTCGACTGTGATCAGTTCGTGCTCGAAGTCGGCCTGACCAGCCTCCGCCATCAGCGCCTTCGCCTTCGCCGCATCGCGGGCGATCTTCGGCAGTTCCACATATTCGGGGTGGATCGGGCAGACATGGTGGTTTTCGGCGGGCGTGCCGGCATTGCCGTAGCCGAGCTGAAGAACGACCGCGTTGTCGACGGCGAGTTGAAGCGCCTGGCGGACCTTCTGGTCGTCATAAGGCTTGTTCTTGACGTTGGTGCGCGCCACGATCGTCGCCGCTGTGATGACTTCCGACGTGACCGCGCCAACCCCTTCGAGGATCGACACATAATCGGCCGACGTCTCGTGGTTGGTGTGCACTTCGCCCGCCTCGAATGCCGAAACCATCGCCGAGGGATCGGTGCCGTAGTCGATGAACTCGACGCCGTCCAGATAAGCCTCGCCGTTCCACCACTTGCCGTTCTCGCGGCGCTTGTAGACGACCTTCGAGCCGACATCATAGGAGACCAGCTCGAACGGACCGGTGCCGATCGGGTTCTTGACGAAATCCTTGCCCGTCTCGTCGAAAGAGCGATGGACGACGAGCCCCGGGTAATCGCAGAGGTTGGGGATCAGGCCGATGTCCGACTTGGTCAGCTTCAGCTTGACCGTGTTGTCGTCGACTTTCTCGATGGCGCCTTCGCGCAGCTTGCCGCTTGCCTCATCGACCAGGCTGCCCATGCGGCCGGGCATCGAATTGCCTTCCGCGCTCTTGTCGCACCAGCGGGTGAAATTGAAGATCACGTCGTCGGCGTTGAACGTGTCGCCGTTGGTCCAGGTAACGCCAGGACGGATATGCAGCGTGTATTCGGTGGCGTCGTCGTTGACGTCCCAGCTCTCCAGCAGATAGGGCTGGAAGGTGAACTCGCGGGTGTACTTGACCAGCGGCTCGAGCGTCTGGCGTTCGGCGTTGGCGATTTCCGACCAGTCGGCCGTACGCGGATCCTTGGGGTCCTTCACCCACATCGCGACCTTGAGCACCCCGCCCTTCTTGGGCTCCTCCTGGGCCAGCGCCGGTGTCGGCGCTGCGAGCCCGAGCATGCCGTAAGCCATGGCCGTCGAAGCGCCAAAAACGCTGGCAAGGGCTAGAAATTCGCGGCGATCGACCTTGCCGGCCCTCGCCTCTTCCGCCATCCGGACAATGTGGTCTGGAACACGATCCCCATTACTCTTGTAGAAGGTCATCACACCAACTCCCATTTTTGGCTTTCCGCCGTTTAACATTCCGCATCCGGTCCGCGATGTCAAAGCGGATGGGATGCGGAATGCATTAGGGAATGTGCAACTTTGCTTTTGAAGCAGTTCGCGCGATAGCGACAAACTTGGCGCAAAATTGCTAGTGCGCCAGCGATTCAGCTAAATCTTTTAACGAATATTGCAATGAGACATTCACATCGAATTGAACAGCGCCAGCAGGCTTTTAGGGCTGTGCCACACTGCCGTCCGCCCGTTTTCGGAACACCTCGGCGGGGCTTCCCGCAAATTTGCGGGCGGGGTCAAAACGCCCGCAATGACGCCACAATCGAATCGCCACAAATAGACGGGCTTGGGTAAGTCGCTTTTTCGCAAATAGCCGCATTGTTTCGGTCACATCGCGGTAGTGGATATCGGATAGATATCCGGCGGGCACCGAAACATTCCGCAGCAGGCCGGGCCGCCTGCCCTCTCGCTTGTTGACAAGCTCTTGTGAAGCTTGCTCACTGGCCGGTGGATAGCAGCGTCTTGGAGGGCAACATGTCATTGCGCGCCGTTGGTGTATTCTCCGTTTTCCTTTTCGCACTTCTTGCGTTGCTTGATCCGGCTCTTGCCGCAGGCGAAGCCCGCAGCATCGTTACCAGCGAAAACAGCGATTATTTCGGTTTCGATCTCAGGTCCGAGCAGAATGTCTCGCTCGAACAGTGCAAGGCCACCTGTCTCGGCGATTCCGCGTGCCGGGCCTTCACCTACAACACCAAGGCCAAATGGTGCTTCCTCAAATCCGATTACAACCAGCTGAAGACGTTTTCCGGCGCCGTCGCCGGAAAGGTGGTCAACGTTGCGGGCGATCCGGATATCGGCGCACCGCCCGCGCTGACCTTCTTCCCTTCATGGATGGTCGATGAGGCACGCCAGTTCCGCACCAACCTGACCAACGGGTCGGTCGCCAGCGGCGACAAGGGACTTGCCCAACTCGTCGAGGCCGGCGACTACGCCATGCTGACCAACGACCCGCGTGCGGCGATGCAGAACTTCACCGCGGCGGTGGCGATTTCGCCGGACGACGGCAACCTCTGGATCAACCTCGCCAAGGCGACGCTTGCCGTGCAGCCGGCCAATGGCGGCGAAGCCGCGAACCTGCAGCGCGACGCGACCTCCGCTGCGTGGAACGCCTATCAGTTGCTGCGCACCACCGCGAGCCGCGCGGAGGCGCTCGCCGTCATCGCGCAAGGCCTCGACCGCCGCGATCTCTATCGCCCCGCGCTGTCGGCCTACGAGGCAAGCCTGGCGCTGGTGAACTCCGCCGCCGTCACCGCCGAATACCGCGATCTCAAGGCGCGCAAAGGCTTCCGCGTCGTCGATCATTCGATCGACGCGGACAGTACCTCGCCGCGCGTCTGCGCCCAATTCTCCGAGGAACTCGTCAAGACCGGCGTCGACTACGCGCCGTTCGTCACCGTCGACGACCAGGCCCCGAAAGGCATCGAGGCGAAGGACAAGCAGATCTGCGTGGAGGGACTGGAGCACGGAAAGCACTATCGCGTCGCCTTCCGCAGCGGCCTGCCGGCGGCGATCGGCGAAGTGCTCGAGGCACCGGTGCAGCTCTCCGTCTATGTCCGCGACCGCGCGCGGTCCGCGCGCTTTACAGGAGACAGCTTCGTGCTTCCGTCGACGGCACGGCACGGCATCCCCGTCGTCAGCGTCAACATGGACGCCGCCCAGATGAAGCTCTACCGGATCGGAGATCGTTCGCTGGCCCAGCTTCTCTCCGGATACCAGTTCCTGCGCCAGCTCGACACCTATGACCTCAGCACGATTTCCGACCAGATGGGCGAACCCGTCTGGGAGGGTCAGCTGGCGATCGCCAACGAGCTGAACAAGGAAGTGACGACCAGCTTCCCGATCGACGAAGCGCTGCCACAGCGCAAGCCCGGAGTCTACGTGCTGACCGCAGCGCCGATCGACGACAACCGCAATTCCTACGAAACGCTGGCGACGCAATGGTTCGTCGTCTCCGACATCGGGCTCGCCACTTACACCGGCCAGGACGGGCTCAACGTCTTTGCCCGCTCGCTGGCCAGCGCCAAGCCGCTCGCCGACATCGAACTGACCCTGCTTGCCAAGAACAACGAAATACTCGGCACCGCCAGGACCGATGCCGACGGCCGCGCCACTTTCACGCCCGGCCTGACGCGCGGCACCGGCGGCCAGGTGCCGGCGGTGGTGATGGCAAGCCAGGGCGACGCCGACTTCGTCTTCCTGGACATGACCAAGGCGGGCTTCGACCTGACGGATCGCGGCGTCGAGGGGCGCACAGCACCCGGCGCGCTCGACGTCTATGCCTGGACCGAACGCGGCATCTACCGCGTCGGCGAACATGTGCATGTCGCGGCCCTTGCCCGCGATGCCTCGGCAACGGCGGTCGAGAACCTGCCGCTGACCTTCATCTTCACGCGGCCCGACGGCGTCGAGGAGCGCCGCATCGTCAGCGACGGCGCAACACTCGGCGGCCACGCGGTCGATCTGCCGCTTGCCGCCAACGCCATGCGCGGCACCTGGCAGGTGGCCATCCACACCGACCCCAAGCAGCCCGCCGTCTCCCAGTCGATGTTCCTGGTCGAGGATTTCGTGCCCGACCGGATCGAGTTCGACATGAAAGCCGACAAGGAAGAAATAGCCCAGGGAGAGACCGCCGAAGTCACTGTCGACGGCCGCTTCCTCTATGGCGCTCCCGCCGCCGGACTGACGCTGGAAGGCGAGATCAACCTGTCGACGATGACCGAATGGGAACGCTTCGACGGTTACCATTTCGGCCTCGCCGACGAGGAGGAAGGCGACGACACCCGCATTCCGCTGGCCGACCTGCCGATGATCGGCGAAGATGGCAAGGCGACCTTCCCGGTCCAGCTCGACCAGTTGCCCTCCACCACCCGCATGCTGAACGCGGAAGTGGCGGTGCGCATGCGCGAAGGCGGCGGCCGCGCCGTCGAGCGCAAGATCGACATCGCGATCAAGCCGCAAGGCGCGCTGATCGGCATCGCGCCGCAATTCGATGGCGAGTCAGTGCCGCAGGGCGCCAGGGCAACGTTCAAGGTGATCGCCGTCAATTCGGACGGCGAGCGCCAGTCGTTGGCCGGGCTCAACTGGTCGCTGGTCAAGATCGAACGGAACTACCAGTGGTACCGGAACGGCAGTTCATGGAACTACGAGCCGGTGACCTTCACCAAGGCGGTCGCCAACGGCAAGGTCGATGTCGGTGCCGACAAGGAGGGCGAAATCAGCGTCGCCACCGACTGGGGCCGCTACCGGCTGGAGGTCGAGACCGACGATCCGGCCGGACCGGCGTCGAGTTACGAATTCGAGGCCGGCTGGTATGTCGAGGCTGCGTCAACCGAAACGCCCGACGGGCTGGAGATCGCGCTCGACAAGGAGACTTACGCGGCGGGCGAAGTCGCCAGGCTGCAGGTCTCGCCGCGGTTCGCGGGCGAACTGCTGATCACGGTCGGCGCCGAGAAGCTGCTCGCCGTCCAGACTGCAACGGTGCCGGAGGGCGGCGCCACCATCGACATACCGGTCGACGCGAACTGGGGCGCCGGCGCCTATGTCACCGCGACGCTCTACAGGCCGGGCGACGCGCAGGAGAGCCGCATGCCGGCCCGCGCCATCGGCGTGAAATGGCTGAAGGTCGATCCCGGCCAGCGCAAGCTGAATGTGGCGATGACGCCACCGGAAAAGACGGTGCCGCACCAGACACTGTCGATACCGGTGAGCGTGACCGGCGTGCAGCCGGCGAGCGACGCCTATGTGATGGTCGCCGCCGTCGATGTCGGCATCCTCAACCTGACAAACTACAAGGCGCCGGATCCCGAAGCGTGGTTCTTCGGCCAGCGCCAGCTCGGTCTCGAACTGCGCGACCTCTACGGCCGCCTGATCGACGGGTCGCTGGGTGCAGCCGGCAGGCTGCGCACCGGCGGCGACGGCGCCGCGATGACCTCGCAAGGCAGCCCGCCGACCGAAAAGCTGGTCGCCTTCTTCTCCGGCCCGGTGAAGCTCGACGCCGACGGCAAGGCAACGATCGACTTCGACATTCCGCAATTCAACGGCACCGTGCGCGTCATGAGCGTCGCCTGGACCAAGGACGCGGTCGGCCACGCCACGACGGATGTGATCGTGCGCGAACCGGTGGTGGTCACCGCCGGGCTGCCGCGGTTCATGGCGCCTGGCGATACCGCGCAATTGCGGCTCGACATTGCCAACACTGATGGACCGGCCGGCGATTACGACCTGCTGATAGAAACCGACGGCAAGATCCAGGCCGGCGGCGGCGCGCCGGTTCCCGAGAAGGTGGCGCTCGCATCGGGCAAGCGGGAGACGGTGTTCGTGCCGATCGCGGCCGATGCGACCGGAGACGCTTCGGTCACGGTGACATTGTCGCACGCCAGCGGGCTCGTCGTCGAACAGGTCCTGTCGCTGCCGGTGCGTCCGGGCGCCATGCCCGTCACCACGCGCAACGTCGTCAGCCTCGCGGCCAATGGCGGCTCGTTGAAGATCGATCGCGAACTGCTGGCGGCGAGCCTGCTCGACGGCGCCACCGTCAGCGTCGGCGTATCGCAATCGTCGGCCTTCGACATCCCCTCGCTTCTGATGACGCTCGACCGCTATCCTTATGGCTGCGCCGAGCAGACGACGAGCCGCGCCATGCCGCTGCTTTATGTCAGCGAACTGGCGAAGGCCGCCGGCATGGCGGAGGATCCCGCACTGCGCGAGCGCGTGCAGGAAGCGATCTACCGGGTGATCAACTACCAGGCATCGTCGGGCAGTTTCGGCCTGTGGGCGCCGGGCTCCGGCGATCTGTGGCTCGACGCCTATGTCAGCGACTTCCTGACCCGGGCGCGCGAGCAGGGTTACGACGTGCCGCAGCAGGCGATGCTGTTAGCGCTCGACAATCTGCAGAACTCGCTCGGCTATGACGTCGACATCACCGACCGCGGCAACGAGATCGCCTATGCGCTCTATGTCCTCGCCCGCAACAAGAAGGCCTCGGTCGGCGACATGCGTTACTATGCCGACACGCAGATAGAGGCGTTCTCCAGCCCGATGGCGGTCGCCCAGCTCGCCGCCTCGCTGGCGCTCTATGGCGACAACCAGCGCGCGGAAGCGACCTTCGGCGTTGCGCTTCGCCTTGCCCAGACCAACACCGACTACGACGACTACCGCTCCGACTACGGCTCGCAGCTGCGCGACGGCGCCGCCATGCTGTCGCTCGCCGCGGAAGTGAAGCCGCTGCCGGCGACGGTGCCGGCGATGGTGCAACTGGTCTCGGCGGCGCGCAAGAAGGTGACTTATACCAGCACCCAGGACCAGGCGTGGATGTTGCTTGCGGCCCGCGCCATCCAGGCCGGCACCGCGGCGATCACGCTCGAGGTGAACGGCACCACACATGCCGGGAATTATTCGGAGCGGGTTAGCGGACAGGAGCTGCTCGACAAGCCGATCACCATCGTCAACCCCGGCAGCAACCCGGTCGAAGCGGTGGTGACGACGGTGGCGGCACCGGCACAGCCGCTGCCCGCCGGCGGCGACGGGTTCTCGATCGAGCGCACCTACTACAAACTCGACGGCACCGAAGCCAACGTGACGGAAGCGACGCAGAACGAACGCTACGTCGTGGTGCTGACGATCAACGAGGAGAACGACTGGCCGTCGCGCGTGCTGGTCACCGACCTGCTGCCTGCCGGCTTCGAGATCGACAATCCGGGTCTCGTTACAAGCGCCGAACTGTCGAACTTCGGCTGGCTGCAAAAGACGGAGGCCGCGCACCTCGAATTCCGCAACGACCGTTTCGTGGCGGCTTTCGACCACACGCAGGGCGATGCCCGCTCGGCCACCATGGCCTATGTGGTGCGGGCGGTGACGCCCGGCATCTACACGCATCCCGCCGCCGTCGTGGAGGACATGTACCGGCCGCAATATTCGGCCCGTACCTCGACCGGCATGATGGAGGTGAAGGCGCAGTAGCCATGGTCGGGGCCGCGAAGATAGCGCGCAATGCCGCCATTTGCGCCGCGGCGGCCGTGGCATTGGCGGCGGTGGCAGCGGGTGGTTTCCTCTGGGCCGACAAGGCCTTGCCGCCGCCGCTGCCTGAAAAACTGACGGTTTCCACCGAGGTGCGCGACCGCGACGGTGCCTTGCTGCGCGCCTTCGCCACCATCGACGGCCGCTGGCGGCTGGCGACAAATCTCGACGCGGTCGACCAGAAATTCGTCGACATGCTGGTCGCCTATGAGGACAAGCGCTTCCTCGACCATCGCGGCGTCGACCCGCTGGCGATGCTCAGGGCGGCGCAGCAACTGGTGACCAACGGGCGCATCGTTTCCGGCGGTTCGACGCTTTCGATGCAGCTTGCGCGGCTGATGGAACCGCGCGCCAGCCGTTCGCTCGGCGCCAAGCTGCGGCAGGCATTTCGCGCCGTGCAGATCGAGCGGCGGCTATCCAAGCGCGAGATCCTCGAACGCTACCTGACTTTGGCGCCCTACGGCGGCAATTTGGAAGGCGTGCGGGCCGCTTCGCTCGCTTATTTCGGCAAGGAGCCGCGGCGCCTCACCGTCGCGGAGGCTGCATTGCTGGTGGCCTTGCCGCAGCTTCCGGAACGGCGGCGGCCGGACCGCAACCTTGCTCTCGCGCAGGCGGCGCGCGATCGCGTGCTGAACCGCATGGTGACGGCGGGCCTGCTCGGCGAAAACGAAGCGCGCCGCGCCGGCGCCGAAGCAATGCCGGAAACCCGCCGCGCCCTGCCGGCGCTCGCCGCACATCTGGCCGACGCGGCGTTGCGGAGCGACCCGTCGGCTGCCAGCCACAGACTGACGATCAAGAAAAGTGTGCAGGAAGGCCTGGAAAAGGTGGCGCGCGACGCAGCGGCAAAGCTCGGACCGCGCCTGTCGGTCGCCATGGTGATGGCCGACGCGCGCACCGGCGAAATCCTCGGCTCGGTCGGCTCGGCGGATTTCTTCGACGCCAGCCGCTCCGGCTGGATCGACATGACGCGGATCGTGCGTTCGCCGGGTTCGACGCTGAAACCGTTCATCTACGGCCTCGCCGTCGAACAGGGGCTGGTGGCGCAGGAAACGCTGATCGAGGACCGGCCGGCGAATTTTTCCGGCTATCGGCCGCGCAATTTCGACATGAGCTACCAAGGTGACGTGAGCATCCGGCAGGCGCTGCAACTATCGCTCAACGTGCCGGCGATACGGCTACTCGACGCCGTCGGCCCTGCCCGGCTGACCGCGCGCTTCCGCCGCGCTGGCGTACAGCCGGAACTGCCGCCCGGCGAGGCGCCGGGCCTGGCGATCGGCCTCGGCGGTGTCGGGCTGACGCTGCGCGATCTTGTCCAGCTCTACACGGGGCTTGCGAACGGCGGCCGGGCGCACCTTTTGCGCGACGGCACCGAGAAAGTGCCGCCGTCGACGATCGGCACCGAAATCCTCGAACCGCAGGCGGCGTGGCAGATCGCCGACATTCTGTCTGGCGTGAAGCCGCCGGAAGGCTCGGCCGAGCGCGGCATCGCCTACAAGACCGGCACCAGCTACGGCTACCGCGACGCCTGGTCGGTCGGCTTCGATGGCCGTCACGTGCTGGGCGTCTGGGTCGGCCGGCCGGATGCCGGCGCGGTGGCAGGTCTGGCCGGTTACGTCTCGGCGGCTCCGATCCTGTTCGAGGGCTTCACCCGCTCCAGCCTCGCCGCGGTGCCGCTGGAACGTGCGCCGGCGGGAACTTTCCGGCCGAAACGCGAAGACCTGCCGGTGACCATGGTTCGCTTCGCGCCGGGCGAAGACGGACTGTCGGTATCGCCGGCGGCACCCAGCGAACCGGCGCCGCAAATCATCTTTCCGCCGGAAGGCGCCCACATCGACCTCAGCGGTTCCGGCGGCTCGCCGCTGGTGCTGAAATTGCAGGGCGGGCGGGCTCCCTTCCGCTGGCTGGCCAACGGCAAGCCGCTCACGGAGATCCAACGCAAACGCGTCGCCAACTGGCTGCCCGACGGAACCGGCTATTCGACGCTGACCGTCATCGATGCCGCCGGACGGGCGGCCAGCGTCAAGGTTTTTGTCGAATAAGCCTGTCGAAGCTTCGCCTTAGTTGCTGAAGAAATTTTAATTGGAAATCAGCCTGTTGGAGCAGTCGGCAGAATCATGATGCGAAGTCAGCGGTTACGCAGCGCAACCATGCTCCTCGCATCGGGCGCCGCTCTGTTGGTTTGGGACACCTCGCAAGTGTTTGCCGACGAGCTGCCCAGAGGCTTCGTCCGCCTCGCCGATGTCGACCCATCGATCCGGCAGGACATCCGCTATGCCGGTTCGCTGAATTTTCTCGGCCGCCCGGCCAAAGGATACGAAGCGCCGGTCTGCATCCTCACCGAGCCGGCGGCGAAGGCACTGGCCGCTGCGCAGCGAAAGCTCGCAAATGAAGGACTGACCCTGGTCGTCTTCGACTGCTATCGCCCGGCCGCCGCAACGGCCGATTTCATCGCCTGGACCGGTAAAGGCGGAGCGGCAGACCCGCGATGGCACCCGAAAGTGAAGCGCGGCGACCTGATCGCCGAAGGTTATATCGGCGCGCGTTCGTCGCATTCGCGCGGCTCGACGGTGGACGTGGCGATTGCTCCGCTGAAACCGGCTAACGCGCCCTCGCCGTCATGCGGTGCAGGCGATGCGGGGACGCTCGATTTCGGCACCGGCTTCGACTGTTTCGACAGGACGAGCGAAACCACACACAAACCGCTGGCCAACGAAGCGCGGGAGAACCGCCAGAAACTGGTCGAAACGATGAACGCGGCGGGTTTCCGCAACTACAGCCGCGAATGGTGGCATTTCACGCTGCGCAAGGAACCATTTCCGGCGCAGCTTTTCGATTTTCCGGTCACCGATGGCGAGTGACGCCGGGCGAAGGTCCATTCGCATGCCCGCGATCCGACGGCTTTACCTTGTCGTCACACGAAACGGAAATTTCGTCATTCGGCCCATGCCGGGAAAATCCTTCTCTGGCATAATGCTCCCCTCTATCCATAATCGGGCCGGCTGCGCATGATCGCGGGCGGTAGAGATGGGGGTGACATCATGCAGGATTTCAGGATTTCAAGACGCGGCGTGCTTGCCGGCTCCGCCGTACTGCTCGCCTCGACCGCCTTGCCGGGCATTGCCGCCACGCAGGAACCCAAAAAAGGCGGACGGCTGATCGTCGCGGCCGATTCCGAGCCGCGCAACCTCAATCCGGCGATCGTCGCCTCCAACGGCGTTTTCTTCATCTCCAGCAAGGTGGTCGAGCCGCTGGCCGAAGCGTCGTTCGACGGCAATGACGCGCTGGAGCCGCGGCTGGCCACGAGCTGGGAAGGATCGGCGGACGGGCTTTCCGTAACCTTCAAGCTGCGCGAAGGCGTGACCTGGCACGACGGCAAGCCCTTCACCTCGGCCGACGTCGCCTTCTCGGCGTTGCAGATCTGGAAGCCGCTGCAAAATCTCGGCCGCGTCGTCTTCAAGGATCTGGAAGCGGTCGACACGCCGGACGAGCACACGGCGGTGTTCAGATTCGCCAAGCCGACGCCGTTCCAGCTGATCCGCAACGCGTTGCCGGCGCTGACCAGCGTGGTTCCGAAGCATCTCTACGAAACCGGCAAGATCGACGAGAACCCGGCCAACAACGCGCCGGTCGGCACCGGACCGTTCAAATTCGCCGAGCACAAGGCAGGCGAATATTACCGGCTGGAAAAGAACACGTCCTATTGGGGCGAGAAGCAGCCGCATCTCGACGAGATCGTCTACCGCGTGCTGCCCGACCGCGCCGCGGCGGCAGGCGCGCTGGAGGCGGAGGAAATCCACCTCGCCGCCTTCTCGGCAGTGCCGCTCGCCGACCTCGACCGCATCTCCAAGGTGCCGGGCATCGCGGTGATCTCGAGAGGCTATGAGGCGCTGACCTATCAGCTCGTCGTCGAGATCAACCACCGCCGCAAGGAGCTCGCGGACCTGAAGGTGCGGCAGGCCATCGCTCACGCGATCGACAAGGAGTTCGTCGTCAAGACGATCTTCCTCGGCTACGCGACGGCAGCGACCGGACCGGTGCCGAGGAACGACAAGCAGTTCTACACGACCGACGTGCCGCCAATATGCCTTCGACGTCGCCAAGGCGAACGCGCTGCTCGACGAGGCCGGCTACACGCGCGGCGACGACGGCACCCGCTTCGCGCTGAAGCTTCTGCCGGCGCCTTATTTCAACGAAACCAAGCAGTTCGGCGACTATCTGCGCCAGGCGTTGGCCGAGATCGGCATCGACGCCGAACTGGTCAACAACGACGCCGCCGCGCACCAGAAGGCGGTCTACACCGACCATGCCTTCGACCTCGCGGTCGGCCCGCCGGTGTTCCGCGGCGACCCGGCGATCTCGACGACCATCCTGGTGCAGAGCGGCATTCCGGACGGCGTGCCGTTCTCCAACCAGGGCGGCTACAAGAACGACGAACTCGACGGCTCATCGCCAAGGCGGCGGAGACGCTGGACCCCGATGCGCGCATCGCGCTCTACCGCGATTTCCAGAAAAAGGTCGCGGGGGACCTGCCGCTGATCAACGTCGCCGAATGGGGCTTCATCACCGTGGCGCGCAATCGGTGAAGAACGTCTCCAACAATCCGCGCTGGGCGGTGTCGAACTGGGCGGATGTTTGGGTGGAGGGGTAGCCGGCGCGACGCTCAGGCAATTGCGTGGTCTCATTGCCGATGATTTAGTCGCGCGGGTGATCGTTCCTTCGCGCCCCCCTCTGTCCTGCCGGACATCTCCCCCACCTTACCCTCCCCCTTGCAGAGAGGGTAAGGTGGGGGTGGAGACGGTTGCGCGGGGTTCTGCACCACCCCCACCCGGCCCTCCGGCCACCCTCCCCGCAAGGGGGAGGTAAGGCACCGTGCCCATGACCCGCGCGCTCAACCTCATCCGGCGCCGTCTTCTGGCCAGCATTCCGGTGCTGCTGATCGTCGTCGTCGGCACTTTCCTGCTGCTGGAAGCAGCACCCGGCGACGCGGTCGATGCCTATGTCGTGTCGACCGGCGGCGACGCCGGCCTGATCGAGGCGCTGCGCCAGCGCTGGGGCCTCGACCAGTCGCCGGCGACACGGCTCGCCATCTATCTGTGGTCGCTCTCGCATCTCGACCTCGGCCATTCGGTGACGTTTTCGCGGCCGATCCTCGACGTCATCCTCGAGCGGCTGCCGAACACGCTGCTTCTGATGGGCAGCGCCACCGCGCTTTCCTTCGGCCTCGGCTCGGCTCTTGGCATCGTCGCCGGTGCGAGGCCGGGCAGTTTTCGCGACCGCTTCCTGTCGATCGGCTCGCTGGCGCTCTATGCCGTGCCGGGCTTCTGGCTCGGGCTGGTGCTGACGGTGGTGTTTTCGGTGCAACTGCGCTGGTTCCCGATCAGCGGCATCGAAACCATCGCCTCCGGCAAGACCGGGCTCGACCGGGCGCTCGACATCGGCCGCCATCTGGTGCTGCCGGTGGCAGCGCTCGGCTTCATCTACCTGGCGCTTTATCTGCGCATGATGCGCGCCGGCATGGCCGAAGCCTGGCGGCAGGATTTCGTGCTCGCCGCCAAGGCACGCGGCATTTCGCGCGGCCGCATCGTGCTGCGCCACGTCGCCCGCAACGCGCTGCTGCCGCTGGTCACCATGCTCGGCCTGCAATCGGCGCAGATGCTCGGCGGCAGCGTCGTCATCGAGACGGTGTTTTCGGTGCCCGGCCTCGGCCGGCTGGCGCAGGAGGCGGTGGCGTCGCGCGACACGCCGCTGCTGCTCGGCATCATCCTGGTCAGCGCGGTGCTGGTGATCGTCATCAACCTGATCGTCGACATCCTCTACGCCTTGCTCGACCCGCGCGTCGGCGCCAGCGAGGCCGCAGCGTGAGCACCATTCGCCGCTTCCTGCGAACGCCGGAGGGGCTGGCCGGCGCCATGCTGCTGCTTGCCTTCGTGCTGGCCGCCCTGTCGGCGCCGATCCTCTTTCCGCGCGACCCGCTGTCGATCGCCGGACCGGCATTGCTGCGGCCGTTTCAGGACTGGTCGCTGCCGCTCGGCACCGACCGGCTCGGCCGCGACGTGCTGGCCGGCATTTTTCATGGCGCGCGCACTTCGCTGGCGGTCGGCCTCGCGGCAGCAGCCGCCTCGATCGCTGTCGGCGCCATTGTCGGCACGCTGGCCGGCTTCGCTGGCGGCTGGATCGACGAGGTGCTGATGCGCGTCACCGACGCCTTCCAGACCGTGCCGGGCTTCCTCTGGCGCTGGCCTTCGTCAGCGTCGTCGGCCCTTCGCTCGGCGTCGTGGTGATGGCGATCGCGCTCAGCGCCTGGACCGGGCCGGCGCGCATCGCGCGCGCCGAAGTCCTGTCGATCCGCGAGCGCGACTATGTCGCCTCGGCGCGCGTCATCGGCATGCATCCGCTGGAGATCGCCTTCCGCGAAATCCTGCCCAACGCGCTGCCGCCGGTGCTGGCGCTGTCGTCGGTGATCGTGGCGCAGGCGATTCTTGTCGAAGCGGCGCTGTCCTTCCTCGGGCTCGGCGATCCCAACCGCGTCACCTGGGGCGGCATGATCGCCGAGGGCCGCGCCGTGCTGCGTTCGGCGCCGTTCCTGTCGATCATCCCCGGCATCGCGCTGGTGCTGACCGTGCTCGGCGTCTACCTCGCCGGCGAAGGCGCGGTCGAAACGGCGGCCAGACGGCGGAGCCTCGCATGACGCCGGCGCTGTCGATCCGCGGACTTGAGCGTCACCTATCGCCGCGACGGGCAGGAGGTGGAAGCGCTGAAGGGCATCGACCTCGATGTCGGGGCCGGCGAAAAGCTGGCGGTCATCGGCGAGAGCGGCTCCGGCAAGAGCACGCTGGCGCTGGCCGTCGCCGGCCTGCTGCCGAGCTCTGCGAAAATCGCCGGCGGCATCGAATGGCCGTCGCTTGGCCGCCCGCCCGTGAACGGCCGCGACATCGGCTTCGTCTTCCAGGACCCGTCCGCCAGCCTCGACCCGGTACTGACGGTCGGCGAGCAGATCGCCGAGGTGGCGCGCGCGCACCGCGGCATGGGCTGGCGGCAATCGCTATGCGCTAGCGGAGGAATTGCTCGGGCGCGTGAGCCTGCCCGAACCGACGACGCTGCGAGAAGCCTATCCGCACCAGCTTTCCGGCGGCCAGAAGCAGCGCGTGGCGATCGCCGCTGCGATTGCCGGCAGGCCCGGGCTGCTGATCGCCGACGAGGCGACCAGCGCGCTCGACACGATCGTGCAGCGGAGATCGTAGGCGCTGATCGGCGCCTGACCGAAGAGGACGGCATGGCGCTTTTGTTCATCAGCCACGACATCGCGCTCGCCTCCGAGATCGCCGACCGCATCGCGGTGTTCCGCCATGGACGGCTGGTCGAAGTCGGCGCGCCACGGAAACGCTGGTCGCATCGCCTCTCGAAGCCTACACGCGTTCGCTGCTGGACGCGCATCTCGGGCTCGAGGACGTTGCCGGATGAGCACGCCGCTTCTCGAAGTACGCGATCTTCGCAAGCGCTTTTCGCCGCAACGGCAGGGCCGTCGCCGCCCTCGACGGCGTCAGCCTGTCGATTGCGCGCGGCGAGACGCTGGCGCTGGTCGGTCCGTCGGGCAGCGGCAAGTCGACGCTCGGCCGCGGCCATCCTGCGGCTGATCGAACCGGACAGCGGCGGCATTTCCTTCGAAGGGCAGGATCTGCTCGCCTTGGCCGGGGCCAGCATTGCGTGCCGTGCGGGCGCGGCTGCAGATGGTGTTCCAGGATCCGCTAGCCGCCTTCAACCCGCGCGCCACGGTGGCGCGGGTCCTCGACGATCCGCTGCGCATCCATGGTCTGGGCGGCCGCGACGGAGCGGCCGGCAACGATCGACGCACTGCTCGAACGCGTCGGCCTTTCGCCGAAATTGCGCGAGCCGCGCCATCCACGAAATCTCCGGCGGCCAGCGCCAGCGCGTCGCGATTGCCCGCGCCATCGCCACAAAGCCGTCGCTGATCGTGCTCGACGAGGCGGTCTCGGCGCTCGACGTTTCGGTGCGCGGCGACATTCTCGCCTTGCTCGCCGATCTTCAACGCGAGGAAAACATCGCCTATCTGTTCATCTCGCACGATCTCGGCGTCGTGCGTTCAGTCGCGCACCGGGTGGCGATCATGGACGCCGGCAGGATCGTCGAGACGGGAGACGCGCGCAAGATAATCGCCGACCCGCAGTCGGCGACCGGCAAGGCGCTGGTCGCCGCAATGCCGAGATTGCGCTACAGAGGCACGACGGAGAATGCCTGAATGACCGATGCCGTTTCGAGAGCCGAAACGCTGAGCCGCGAGCTCGACGCCGCCTTCCGCAACCGCGCCGATCTCTACCGGCTGTTCTATGACGAGCTGGTGCGGGAAGTCGGCGCCGAAAGGGCCGAAGCGATAATGATCCGGGTCGTCGAGAAGCGCGGCCAGGAGGTCGCCGCGACCGCCTTCGCCGATTTCGGCCCGGCCGACGCGCGCAAGATCGGCGAGGCATTCCTGGCGATCAGCCCCGACGGTGGGCGCATGTATCCGACCGACGTCGAGCGCGAGCGACACGGGGATCAGCTTCAGGGTCAGGCGCTGCCCGCTGAAGGACGCCTGGGTGGAGGCCGGCGTCGGCGACGAGAAGCTGGCGACGCTCTGCCGCATCGCCGGCGCCTTCGACCGCGGCCTGTTCGAGGCGACAGGCATACGCTTCGAGAACGTCACCTGGACGCCCGGCCATGGCCCGGGCTGCTGCCACATAAAACTTTCCGACCGGAGCACCTGAGAGTTATCAGGGAGCTCCCGCCATACGCTGCGGGTACAAGTCTGCCGTGCTTGTCAAACCGTGCTCAGCGTGGTTATGACCGGCATGGGGAGAAGTGACGAGATGCGGGCGGGCGTTCCGACCGGCACGCGAGCACTTCTGGAACGCGCGCGGGAACCATGACGACAATTATCGACGTTCAGGATGTTAGCAAACGCTTCGGCAATTTGCTGGCCGTGGACCGCTGTTCGCTCAAGGTGGAAAAAGGCACGATCACCGGCCTGATCGGCCCGAACGGCGCCGGCAAGACGACGATGTTCAACATGGTCGCGGGCGCCTTCGCGCCGACCTCCGGCAAAATCCTGCTCGACGGCGAGGACGTGACCGGCCTGCCGGCGCATGCACTCTTTTCGCGCGGACTGCTGCGCACCTTCCAGATCGCCCAGGAATTCTCCAACATGACGGCGCTCGAGAATTTGATGATGGTGCCCGCCAACCAGTCGGGCGAGAACGTCATCAATGCCTTCTTTCGCCGCGGACGGGTGATGCATGAGGAACGGGGTACGCGCGGCCAGGCCGAAGAGGTAATGAAGCTTCTCAGCCTCAGCCACGTAAAAAACGAGCGCGCCGGCAACCTTTCGGGAGGCCAGAAGAAGCTGCTCGAACTTGGCCGCGTGATGATGACGGAGCCGCGCGTCGTGCTGCTCGACGAAATCGCCGCCGGCGTCAACCGCACGCTGCTCAACGATCTTGCCGCCGCCGTCGAGCGGCTGAACAAGGAAAAGGGACTGACCTTCTTCGTCATCGAGCATGACATGGACCTGATCGCCAGGCTCTGCGATCCGGTCATCGTCATGGCAGCCGGCTCCGTGATGATGCAGGGGCCGATGGAGGAGATCCGTCGCCACGAAGGCGTCATCGAAGCTTATTTCGGCGGCGGCAGGGCGGAAAAGCGGGCATGAGCCTTCTCGACATAACGGATATCCATGGCGGCTACGGCGGCGCCAATATCCTCAATGGCGTCAACATCAGCATCGAAGCCAATGAGATCGGCGTCATCGTCGGGCCGAACGGCGCCGGCAAGTCGACGACGCTGAAGGCTTTGTTCGGCCTGCTCCACGTTTCGCAAGGCACCGTCATCTTCAAAGGCAAGGAGATCACCAATTCCGCGCCCGAGAAACTGGTGCGCGAGGGCCTGTCCTTCGTACCGCAGGAATTCAATGTCTTCCCGACCATGTCGGTGCAGGAAAACCTGGAGATGGGCGCCTATATCAGGCGCGACGATTTCCGCCATCTGATCGACCAGGTTTACGGCTTCTTCCCGCCGCTGAAGGACAAGCGCAAGCAGCCGGCCGGCGAACTTTCCGGTGGACAGCGCCAGATGGTGGCGATCGGCCGCGCGCTGATGACCGAGCCGAAGCTGTTGCTGCTCGACGAGCCGACCGCCGGCCTTTCGCCTCTCTACATGGATGAGATATTCGACCGCATCATCGCCATCAACGGCTCCGGCGTCGGCATATTGATGGTCGAGCAGAACGCCAGGCAGGCACTCGCCATCGCGCATCGCGGCTTCGTGCTCGCGACCGGCAGGAACCGCTTCACCGGGACCGGCGCCGAATTGCTTGCCGATCCGGATGTTGCGAAAAGTTTCCTCGGCGGAGGGGCGTAGGCGCATGGACCAGGTCGGACTTCTGGCTGCGCTGCCGATGAACGAACTCGTCTTCTTCATCAACAAGGGGCTGCTGGCCGGGCTGATCATCGGCTCGGTCTATGCGCTGGGCGCCGTCGGCGTGACGCTGATCGCCGGCATCCTGCGTTTTTCGCACTTCCCGCACGGCGACATGATGACCGCCGGCGCGTCCTTCGCCTTCATTCTCACCTTGTTGTTCCCGGCAGCCGGCGCTCTTTTCGGCCTGCCGACGCCGTTCGTGCTGATGCCTTTCGCGATGGTAATCACCGCGCTTTTCGCGGTCGGCATTGACCGTGTCTTCTACAAGCCGCTGCGCGCCGCCAATGTGAAACCAATCGTCATCGTCATGGCCTCGATCGGCGTCATGCTGATGATGCAGGGGCTGATCCGCCTGTTCGGCGGCACAGCCGCAAGGCAGATGGAGACCGGCGCCAAGGACATCTACAGGATACCCTTCGGCGGGCGCGACATCGTGCTGACCGAACCGCAGCTTCTGCTGATCCTGTTCACGGCGATCGTGGTCGTGGCGCTGCATTTCTTCCTGACCCGCTCGCGCATGGGCAAGGCGATGCGGGCGATGGCCGACAACGCCGACCTCGCCCGCATCTCCGGCATCAGCACCGACCATGTGGTGCGCACGACATGGATCATCGCGGGCGGGCTTGCCGCCGCCGGCGGTACGCTCCTGGCGCTCGACGTCTCGCTGAAGCCCGATCTTTCCTTCAACATCCTGCTGCCGATCTTCGCCGCGGCAATCGTCGGCGGCATCGGCAAGCCGTATGGCGCGATCGCCGGCGGCCTGCTTGTCGGCTTCACCGAGACGCTGGCGGTGTTCAACTGGGGCGTCCTGTTGCGGCCGCTGCAGCCTTTGATGCCGGAATGGCTCGAACTACCGCAGAAACTGGCTTTCGTGCCGACCGAATACAAGATCGTCATCCCCTTCTTCATTTTGATCGCGGTGCTGATCTGGCGGCCGACCGGCATCTTCAGGGGGAGCCTGGTGAAATGACGTCTTACCGCAGCCGCGCCCTGCTCCTGATTTCCGGGAAGCGCCGTTCTGGTCGCGCTTGTCTTCATCTGGCTTGGTGCGGCCTACGGCGTGCGTATGCTGGTCGAAGCGAGCTGCTTCGCGCTGATCGCACTCGGCCTCACCATCCAGTGGGGGTATGCCGGCCTCTTCAACGTCGGCGTGATGGGCTTCATCGCCACCGCGGCGTTCATCTCAATGCTGGTTTCTTTTCCCATCAACGGCCTGTTCTGGAATTCCGACGGCCCGGCCCTGCTCGGCTGGGCGATCCTCTACGCGGTGATCGGCGTCGCGCTGACCTATGCTGCCAGCCAGACGCACCGGCTCGGTCTGCCAAAAAAGTACCGCACGCTGCTCACCCTGGTCGTCGGCGCGGCATCCTACCTCGCCGTTACGGGAGCGCTCGATCCCGCCGCCACGGTGATCGAAGCGGAAGCGCGTTTCGTCGGCGGTTTCGGCATGCCGGTATGGTTGGGCTGGCTGCTCGGCGGCATTGCCGCAGGCGGCCTCGGCTGGGCGATGGGGCGCATCACGCTCGGGCTGCGCGCCGACTACATGGCGATCGCCACTCTCGGCATTTCGGAGATCGTCAAGGCTTTCCTGAAAAACGCCGACTGGCTGACCAGGGGAACGCTGACAGTGTCGCCGCTGCCGTGGCCGGTGCCGACGCCCAACGAGCTTGGCTTCGTGCTGTCGCGCGCTTCCTATCTGGCGGTCACCGCGACGCTTATCGTCATCATCTATGTGCTTCTGGAACGCGCCTGGGCGTCGCCCTGGGGCCGCATGATGCGTGCCATCCGCGACAACGAACTTTCGGCTGCGGCTATGGGCAAGGACGTCAACCGCCGCCGCCTCGAAATGCTGGTGCTCGGCAATTTCATCATCGGCATCGGCGGCGCAGCACTCGTCACCTTCTCGACGATCTTCGATCCGGGCAGCTTCCAGCCGCTCAATCACACGTTCCTGATCTGGGTGATGGTGATCCTCGGCGGTGCGGGCAACAATCTCGGCACCATTCTGGGCGCGCTGCTGGTCTACATCCTCTGGATCATGTCGGAGCCCGCAGCCCTCTTCCTGTTCCAGCACGGCGCCAATCTCGCCAACCAGCTGTTCGGCTGGGAAGCGCCCGGCGACCTCGCCACCCGCGCTCTGCAGATGCGGGTTTTCGTGATCGGCCTGGTGATCACGCTGGTGCTCCGCTTCGCCCCGCAAGGCCTGCTGCCGGAAAAGGTGGTGAAATACGAGTAGGACGAACCTGCTCGAGGCAGCAGCGCGCGAGGAATCTCAGCTCTCGCCGATCCTTTTCAGACGCGATTTGGCTGTCTTGCTCGATGCACCCGCCAATAAGGACGGCCAGTCATCAGGCGGATTGCCCTTGTCCAGCATATTGCGGAAGACTGTATAGGCATCCGTCTTTGCTCCGTATGTTCGTAACGTGGTCTGGTCGTTTACCCATGCAAAGATGATGACCTTCGTTTCGCTGCTGTAGCGAAAAAACAAACGGAACCGCTGTCCGCCGAATTTCGCACGAAACCAATGCTTTCGGTCCCCGCTCAGCGTCGTTCCCTGCCGATATTCAGGCCGCGTCGGATCGCCGGGGATTTGTTCGAAAATCAGCTTTTCGATCGCCGCGAGCAGCTTGGCATTCGCCGTGCTCTTGTAGTTTTCCGGGTCTTTTGCCTTGGAACGCTCGACCGCCTCGATCAGCCTCTCCAGCTGATCCAGAAAAAGCGGGGGCGCGAAGAGCTGCCAGCCATTGACCGCCAGCATGATCACAGATCGACATTGCCGTAAATGGCCTCATCGGGATCGCCATCGATACCTTTCGTCAGAGCTGAAATGCGCCGCGCCAGTTCAGGCGCCAGAGCTTTCACCGCATCGGGACGGTGCTCGATATCCTTGGCCAGAAACGCCACAAAACGCTCTATCGCCGGATCCTCGTCCTCATCCTCCGCACGATGGACGCTGACGCCGTGCCGATCGACCCGGAATGCAATACGATCGCCGGCGCCGACGCCGAGCGCCTGCCGCACCGCCTTGGGGACGGTGGTCTGACCCTTCGCGGTAATCGTGCTGGTTTCTTCCAGGATTGTAGCCATCGGATTAATTCCTCATCTTCAATAGAAGTAAGGAATATTCATTACATCGTCAAGGCCAGTATCACGACGGCATAGTCCGATAACAAACAAAAGAGCCCGGCGGTTTCCCGCCAGGCTCTTGCATTCGTGTCGGCTGGAACCGGCTCAGTTCAGGCTGCCTTTCACGTCGGCGGCATCTTGTCGAATTTCGGCAGGGCCGGATCAAGGTGGTCCCAGGGATTTGCTGCGGCGTGCCAGGTAACGAATTGCGGCTTGTACCGGCTCGGATCATCGAGACTGCCAGTACGCACAGCGATACCATCGGGATTGGCCGGAAACGTAATATACACCGGTGACCCGCATGTCGCGCAGAAGGCGCAACTTTTGACGGTTCCGCCATCACCAACCACTTCCCAGGTCTTCGCTTCACCCTCGATCTTCCGGGTGGCGCCAGAGAAGGTCAGGTATGATGCGTGGCCGGCGCCGGTTTGATGCTGGCACTGGCGACACTGGCAGTCGACCATCACCACAGGTTCGGCAGAGATTTTATAGCGGATCGCGCCGCAGGCGCACCCGCCAGTGTAGGGTTTGCTCATGTCTTTCTCCTGTAAGGTGGTTGGCGACAGCGATTTCCGCCGTGTCAGTCCTTCTCGCCGGCGATGGCGCCGATGTTCTGGACAACCTTCTTCCAGCCTTCGCCCATCGTTTTGAACGCGGAATCGTTCTTGGGCGTGACGAAGCCGGAATGGACAAGGCGAAGGCGCGTGCCGCTTTCAACCCTGGACAGGGTCCAGGAGACGATCGTGTCCAGCCGCGAGCCGTATCCGACGTTTCCCTCGTGTCCGCCCTTCCAGGCATAGGAGAAGCGCTCGTTCGGCATCACCTCCAGCACCTGGCAGTGAATGGTGCCATCCCAGGCACCGGCAGGGGTCGTCTGATATGTGAAGTGTTTGCCCTCGACAGGTTCGAAGCCGGTCGGCGCCATCAGCCAGCGGCCGATCAGTTCGCCGGTCGTCAGCGTTTTCCAGATCGTCTCCGGCGCATGTGGGAAGACCTCGTCGACCACGATGTCCTGCGTGCGGGATTTCAAAGCGGCGTCGTTCATGGATCGATCTCCTTCAGCAATGTTCTGAGATTTGCAAAGCGCTCGCGCCAGAAGACGCCGTAGTGGCTCATCCAGTCGACCAGCGGCTCGAGGCCCTCGGGCCGGGCGCGATAATAGACGTTCCGGCCCTCGGGACGTTCGGCCACCAAGCCGGCCTGCTTCAATGACTTGAGGTGCTGGGAGATGGCGCCCTGCGTCACGCCGCTCCCCCGCGTTAGCTCGACCACGGTAATCTCGTCGGACCCGACCACCCGCTCGAACACGGCTCGCCGGGTGGGATCGGCAAGTGCGCGCATGACAGCGTTGATGGGGGCGGCTTCAATCATTGTTAATTCATTAGTACACACTCATTCATTAGTCAACACTATTTTGTTGATTTCAGTGTCTCAACCGCAGGCCATGCGCTCGACTGCCGGATCGGCGCCGCCAAAACAAAAAAGGCCCGGCGGTTGCCCGCCGGGCTTATTCATTCAGCGACTGAAGCGCCTTAGTTGACCTGGCCGACTTCCTTGAAGCCGGCGCCGGCGATAACCATCTCGATGATGACGCCCGGAACGTCGCCGGCCGCATCGAACTCCTGGGCGCCGGAGGCGCCTTCGTAGTTGATGTCCTTGCCTTCGGCGATCAACTTGACCGCCTTTTCCCATTCGCCCGGATAGACCGGCTCGCCCGGCGCGGTCGCCACTTCGCGCAGTGCCTTGTTGATGCCCTCGCGGCTGTCGCTGCCGTTCTTCTGGATGGCAAGCGCCAGCAGGAAGGCCGCGTCATAGGCCTGCGGGCCGAAAGATGCCGCCGGGTCGAGCCCACCCGCCTTTGCGAGATCGGCATATATCGACGTGCCCGGGGTTTCCGAACGGCCGATCTTGGTGCCGATGAAGCCATCGAGCTTGCCCTCGCCGATGTTCTTGACCAGTGAGTCGCTGATCATGCCGTCGCCGCCGGCGAACTTGGAGAAGTCGCCGCCTTCCAGCGCCTGCCGGATCACGGTCTGGCCGGAGCCGTCGGCATAAGCGAGAACAACAAGCATGTCGGCGCCGGCGGAAGCAAGCGAGCCGAGTTCGGCACGGTAGTCTGCCTTGCCGTCCTCATGCGCTTCCTTGGCCGCGACCTGGCCGCCTTCTTTCTTGAAGGAGGCTTCGAGCGCCTCGGCAAAGCCCTTGCCGTAGTCATTGTTGACGTAGGTTATGGCGATGCTTTCGATGCCCTTGGCCTTAAGGATTTTGGCCAAAACGTTGCCGCTGTAGGCATCCGAGGGCGTGGTGCGGAACAAGAGATCCTTGTCCTCGATGGTGGTGAGCGCCGGCGACGTGGCGGCCGGAGAGACGATCACCACACCGCCCGGAATGGCGGCGCTGTTGGCGGCGGCGATCGTTTCGCCCGAGCAGAGCGGCCCGACCAGCGCCACGACCTTCTCCGCGTTGACCATGCGGTCGGCGGCGTTGGAAGCGGCGGTGGCGTCGGCGCAGGTGGAATCGCCCTGCACCATAGTCAGCTTGCCGCCGTCGAGGATGCCGCCCTGTTCATTGACGTGCTTGACGGCAAGTTCGGCGCCGGCATGGATAGGCGGCACCAGGCTTTCGATCGGACCGGTGAAACCGCCGAGGAAGCCGAGCTTGACGTCGGCGGCCTGAGCTACGGCCGAAGCCGCGATCATGGCAATGCCGGCGACCGACACGGCCAAAAGTTTGCGATTGACGCTACGCATGTGAATACCTCCCTATAACCCTTGCAACTTGCAGCGTATTTTTCCCGGCGGGTTTGCCGGGTGAAGCGGCGATAGTGGGATTGCCGGCGCGGTTTGTAAAGCGGCTCTCCGCCTCCACCGGCCTGGGCGCGCTGGCGCAGTTAACGCCTATCGTTGGTGCCAAGCCGGGAGATGTTTCAGTTCTGCTCGACCGGCTTGCCGAAACGCCTGGCGATCGCCCGGTTCGAGCGCCAGAGCAGATACCCCATCACCGCGATGTTGATGAGGTTCCAGGCGATGCCGTTGAGGAACGCCATGGCATAAGACCCGGTCAGATCGTAGATCCAGCCCGACATCCAGCCGCCCAGCGCCATGCCCAATATGGTCGACATGACCACGATGCCGACACGCCGGCCCGCTTCGGATGCCGGCATGTATTCGCGGACGATGATGGCGTAGCACGGCACGATGCCGCCTTGCGAAAGGCCAAACACCAGCGACACGACATAAAGCGACACCAGGCCATCGAAGGGGATGTAGAAGAACAGCGACAGGCATTGCAGAACCGAACCGAGGAGCAGCGTCCTGATGCCGCCGATGCGGTCGGCAAGGAAACCGGAGGCAAGCCTGCTGACGATGCCGGCGGCAAGCATGACCGACAGCATTTCGGCGCCGCGGGCGACGCCGTAGCCGAGGTCCATGCAATAGGCGACGATATGAACCTGCGGCATCGACATGGCAACGCAACAGCCGAGCCCTGCCACCACCAGCATCGCCTGCAGGACAGGCGGCGATACGCCGATCGGCCGTGTCAGGATGGCTTTGGCACCTACGCTGCCGGAAAGCAGTTCGCGGGGCAGCTTGCGCCGCAGCATCAGGATAAGCGGCAGCATGGTCACCAGGCAGATGACGCCGATGCCGATATAGGTCGCGCGCCAGCCTTCCGAAAGGATGAAGGGCGGCATGGCGACCGGCCACAACGCGCCGGCGAGATAGTTGCCGGAAGCGGCGGCGGCCACCGCGATGCCGCGGCGTTTGACGAACCAGTGCGAGATGTCGGCGATCAGCGGACCGAAAGTTGCCGACGATCCGATGCCGATCAAAAGCCCCTGGACGATCGAAAACTGGGTGATCGACCCGGCCAACGCTGCCAGGATGAAGCCTGCGCCGAGCATGACCGCCGCCATGAGCGCCGGCAGGACGAAACCCAGGCGATCGATGGTGCGGCCGATGACAACGTTGCCCAGCGCGAAGCCGAGCATGGTCATCATGTAGGGAAGCGAGGCGTCCGCCCGGTCGACACCGAATTCGGCCTGCAGCGAAGGCAAGACGACGACGACCGCCCACATGCCGACGCCCCCTATGGTCGACAACAAGGTCGAGACGAAGAGACGGGTCCAGGCATAACGCCCGTCGATATCGTTCGCGGCACTCTCCAGGGAGGGGTTTAAGCTCGGCGGCATTGGCCACATTTCCTGCAAGGTCGCGTAACCTTCGCCCAATCGATCAGCGGTGGCAGCGCCACAGACCGTTTTCTACCGCTCCAGACTGCAACCAGCCGCCGCCGCATTCGTTGTCTTCGGTAAAGAAGAGGAGCGTCGCGATGAACGAGAACCGCAAGGCTCACAAGGAAAAACAACAGGGTGAAACAGTCCCGCCGGTCAAGACTCAGGACTGGGATCAATTCGGCGGCGACGAGGTGGAACTCGACATCGAGAACGAGGATATCCTCGCCCATGTCGAGGATATCGAGGAGGAAGAGGCGGAAGAAGAAATCGACAGCGACGACAATCCCTATCAGGAAAGCGATGAAGCGCTTCCCGACGACGAGGAGGAAGCGGCAATCAACCGCAATCCTTCGCGCCAGGGTGGTCGTTTCGACGAAATCTGAATCGATAATCCCGCAGCCAGGCTCCTGCTGTCTCGATCAAATATGTAGCGCGTGGCCGAGCGCCTTGAGTGCTGCTTCCTGAAAACCCTCACCCTGTGTCGGGTGCGCGTGGATGGTGCCGGCGATGTCTTCCAGCCTAGCGCCCATCTCCAGCGCCATACCGAAGGCAGTCGACAGTTCGGAAACGCCGTGGCCGACCGCCTGGATGCCGAGCACCAGATGGTTGTCCGCGCGTGCAACCGCTCGGACAAAGCCCGATTCGCCGAGCATGGTCATGGCGCGGCCATTGGCCGAGAACGGGAAAATCCCGACCTTGATCTCACGGCCCTGGGCCCGCGCCTCGTCCGGCGAGAGGCCGGCGGTTACGATTTCTGGATCGGTGAAGCAGACCGCCGGAATGCTGCGTTTGTCCCAGCTTCGCTTGTGGCCGGCGACGATCTCGGCGACCATTTCGCCCTGCGCCATCGCGCGGTGCGCCAGCATCGGCTCGCCGGTGACATCGCCGATGGCAAAGATGCCGCGCATCGAGGTGCGGCACTGGTCGTCGATGCCGATGAACTTTCCCGTCATGTCGAGCACCAGTTCCTCAAGCCCCACGTCCTCGGTAACGGGCTTGCGGCCGACCGTGACGAGGATCTTGTCGGCGGCGATCCTTTTCTCCGTTCCATCGGCCGTTTCGACCAGCAATGCGCTGCCCTTTGCTGCGAGCCCCTTGGCCTTGGCTCCGGTCAGTACCTCGATGCCGAGTTCTCCAAGACGCTTGGCGACCGGGCGGGTCAATTCGGCGTCGTATTGCGGCAGGATGCGCGGCAGGGCTTCGACCACACTTACCTTCGCGCCCATCTTGGCCAGTGCAATGCCAAGTTCGAGGCCGATATAACCGCCGCCGACCACGACAAGCCTTTCCGGCACTTTTTGAAGCGCCAGCGCCTCGGTCGACGAGATGACCGAGCCGCCGAACGGCAGGAACGGCAGCTCGACGGGAGCGGAACCGGTGGCGATCACGATCGACTCGGCGCGGATCACCTGCAGGCCGGTCTCCGTCTCGACCTCTACCGTCTTGCCGTCGCGGAATTTCGCCGTGCCTTCGACGATCTTCACCCCGGCTTTTTTCAGCAGGCCGGAAACGCCGATATTGAGGCGCCCGACGATGCCGTCCTTCCAGGCGACCGTCTTGCCGAGATCGAGCTCCGGTTTTTGCACCGAAATGCCAAGTGGGCTTTTCCCCGCGGCCATGTGGACCGCCTGCTCGTATTCCTCGGCGGCATGGATCAGCGCCTTGGAGGGAATGCAGCCGACATTGAGGCAGGTGCCGCCCGGTTTGCCCTTCTCGACGATCACCGTATCGACGCCGAGCTGGCCGGCGCGGATGGCCGAGACATAACCGCCCGGGCCGGCGCCGATGACGAGAAGCTTGCAGGAGATTTCTTTCATACTTTGTCCCCCGGGCTTCCGCAGCGAAGCGAGGTCGGATGAGGGGTAAGATTGCGCATCATCAGCCCTCGATAAAAATCATCGCAGGCGTTTCGAGCAACGTCTTGATACGCTGCACGAATACCGCTGCGTCCCAGCCGTCGATCACCCGGTGGTCGAAGCTGGAGGAAAGGTTCATCATCTTCTTCGGGATGAACTGGATGCCGTCCCACACCGGCCGTACCATCATCTTGTTGACGCCGATGATCGCCACCTCAGGATAGTTGATGACCGGCGTGGTCGCGACGCCGCCCATGGCGCCGAGCGAAGTGATGGTGATGGTCGAGCCCGACAGTTCCTCGCGGGTTGCGGTCCCTTTCTTGGCCGCCTCGGCCAGCCGGTTGACCTCGGCGCCGCAATCCCACAGGTCGCGCGCCTCGGCATGCTTGACCACCGGCACGACAAGCCCTGCCGGCGTCTGCGCGGCGATGCCGATATGGATGCCGCCATGCTGGTGGATGATGCCGGCATCGTCGTCGTAGAGGGAGTTGAGATTCGGCTGCTCCGCAATTGCCTTCACCATTGCCCGCATCAGAAATGGCAGCATGGTCAGCTTCGGCCGGTCGGCGCGCTTTTCCTTGTTGAGCGCTGCGCGCAGTTCCTCAAGCGCGGTGACGTCGATCTCCTCGACATAGGTGATGTGCGGGATGCGCGACTTGGAAAGCGCCATCTTTTCCGCGATTCTGCGGCGCAGCCCGATGACCTTGATGTCTTCGACCGAATGGTTTTCCGCGAGGCCGGCTGGCCGGGCCGCCTGCGGCCCGCGTGCGATGAATGCCTCGACATCCTCATGGCTGATGCGGCCGGCGGGTCCGCTGCCGACGACCTGGCGGAGGTCGATGCCGGCTTCTTTTGCACGCAGCCGAACGGCTGGCGAGGCGAGCGGCCTTTCGCCCTCCGGGCGCGGCGCGCCAAACGAGGCTCTGACGACAGCGTCGCCCACCTTTTTGGGCTCAGCCAGGGGGCCGGGGATTGCTTTTGCGGCGACTCGCGCTGGCTATCGGCGCGCTGGCTGACTTGGCGGGCGGAGGCGGAGCTTGTCGACTTCCTCTTGTGTCGGCGGCCGGGGACGCGGCACCTCCTTCGTGGCTCGTCGTCCATCGGCACCGTAGACGTTGTCGCGTCCCCTCGCCTTCGACCTTGAGCCGGATCAAGGCGAACCGACCGCCACCGTGTCGCCTATTTCGGCGCCCAGCCAGAGGATTTCGCCATCGACCGGCGACGGGATCTCGACCGTCGCCTTGTCGGTCATCACCGCGGCCAGCACCGCGTCCTCTCGCACGAGATCGCCGACCTTGACGTGCCATTCGACGAGTTCCGCCTCGGCGACGCCTTCGCCGACATCAGGAAGTTTGATGAGATGCTCACCCATGGTCGGGCCTCCCTGCCGGACAGGTTAACGCTGCCCCTCACCCTTACCCTCTCCGGGGCCGCTCCCCGGGGAATATGTGATACGCAGGGAGAGGGAGTTCGCCGACGTTGATGCCTCCCTCTCCCCGTCCTTCACGGGAGTAGGAGGGGTAAGGGTGAGGGGCACGTCGCATTGGCGAGGCTTTCGCCATCTCAGGCCTCCATCGTTTCGGCGAGCGCACGACCGAACACGCGCCGGTCCGGGGAAATAATCCCATTCCTGAGCATGCGGATAGGGCGTGTCCCAGCCGGCAACACGCGCCACCGGCGCTTCGAGATGGAAGAAGCAGTTTTCCTGCACCAGCGCGGCAAGCTCGGCGCCGAAGCCCGAGGTCAGCGTCGCTTCGTGCACGACGACGCAGCGGCCGGTCTTCTTGACGGAGGCGACGATGGTTTCGAGATCGAGCGGCAGCAGCGTTCTCAGATCGATCACCTCGGCGTCGATGCCGGTCTCCGCGGCGGCGGCCTCCGCGACATAGACCATGGTGCCGTAGGCGAGGATGGTGAGGTCGGCGCCGGGCCTTCGCACCACCGCCTTGCCGAGCGGCACGGTGAAATGGCCTTCCGGCACCTCGCCGAGCTCGATGCTTCGACCACGGCGTCACCGGCCGGTCGTGATGGCCGTCGAACGGACCGTTGTAGAGCCGCTTCGGCTCGAGGAAGATCACCGGATCGGGATCCTCGATCGCCGAGATCAGCAGGCCCTTGGCGTCATGCGGATTGGATGGCACGACAACCTTCAGGCCGGAGACGTGGGTGAAAAGCGCTTCCGGGCTCTGGCTGTGGGTCTGGCCGCCGAAAATGCCGCCGCCGGTCGGCATGCGGATGACGATCGGACAGGTGAAGCCGCCATTGGAGCGGTAACGCAGCCGCGCCGCCTCCGAGACGATCTGGTCGTAGGCCGGATAGACGTAGTCGGCGAACTGCACCTCGACGCAAGGCTTGAGGCCGTAGGCAGCCATGCCGATCGCCGTGCCGACGATGCCGAGTTCGCTGATCGGCGCGTCGAAGCAGCGGCTGGTGCCGTATTTCTGCTGCAGGCCCTGCGTGCAGCGGAAGACACCGCCGAAATAGCCGACATCCTCGCCGAACACGACGACGTTGTCGTCGCGCTCCATGGACACGTCCATGGCGCCGCGAATGGCCTCGATCATGGTCATGCTGGGCATGGTCTAGACCCCCGCCTGCTGGCGCTGGCGCCTGAGATGCGGCGGCATCTCGGCGTAGACGCCCTCGAACATGTCGCGCGCCGACGGCTTGCCGCCGGCATGCAGCGTGCCATGCTTTTCCGCTTCCTTCTGCGCCGAGATCACCGTGTCGAGGATTTCAGCCTCGGTCTGCTTGTGACGCTCCTCGGACCAACAGGCCCCTGGCGATCAGATGGTTCTTCAGCCGGATCACCGGGTCGCCGAGCGGCCAGGCTTCCGACTCCGTCTTCGGCCGATAGGCGGACGGATCGTCGGAGGTCGAATGCGCGCCGACGCGGTAGGTCACGTATTCGATCAGCGTCGGCCCGAGATTGCTGCGCGCGCGCTCCACCGCCCATTTGGCAACGGCATGAACGGCGAGGTAGTCGTTGCCGTCGACCCTGAGCGCCGGGATGCCGAAACCCAGGCCGCGCGCCGCGAAGGTGCCCGACCCGCCGCGGGCGATGCCCTGGAAGGTCGAGATCGCCCACTGGTTGTTGACGATGTTGAGGACCACCGGTGCCCGGTAGGTCGAGGCGAACACCAGCGCCGCGTGGAAATCGCTCTCGGCGGTCGAGCCGTCGCCGATCCAGCCGGCGGCGATCTTGGTGTCGTTCTTGATCGCCGAGGCCATCGCCCAGCCGACCGCCTGCACGAACTGGGTGCCGAGATTGCCGGAGATCGAGAAGAAGCCGTGCTCCTTCGACGAATACATGATCGGCAGCTGGCGGCCCTTCAGCGGGTCGGCCTCGTTGGAATAGATCTGGTTCATCATCTCGACCATCGGATAGCCGCCGGCGATCAACAGGCCAGCCTGCCGGTAGGTCGGGAAATTCATGTCGCCCGGCTCGAGCGCCCGGCGGAACGCGCAGCTCACCGCCTCCTCGCCCATGTGCTGCATGTAGAACGAGGTCTTGCCCTGCCGCTGCGCCATCTGCATGCGCGCATCGAAGGTGCGCAGCGTCATCATGTGGCGCAGGCCCTCGGCGAGTTCCTCGTCGCTCAGCGTTCCGGCCCACGGACCGACCGCCTCGCCCTCCCGGTTGAGCACGCGGATGATCGAATAGGCCATGTCGCGAATGGCGCGCGGGTCGACGTCGATGGGCGGACGCTCGACGGACCCTGCCTTGGGAATGGGCACTTTGGAGAAATCCGGCGTACCGCCGGGGCGGACTTCCGGCTCGGGCACATGAAATCGCAACGGAATGCTCTCGGTCATGCGCGTCCCTTCCCGACTTCATTTTTTGGCTGCTTGTGAAGCAGCCCGTGGAGCCAATTATATTCGAACGTCATGGTCAAGCATCCCGAATTCATGGCTTCGCGCTCAGAGAGGCAGCGCCGTGGTCGACTTGATCTCCGACAGCGAGATGACGGAATTCACCTCCTGGACACCCGGCAGCCGGCTGAGCTTTTCGAAGAAGAACGAATGGTAGGCATCGATGTCGGCGGCGACGACGCGGATGAGGAAATCGAACGCGCCCATCAGCACATGGCACTCGAGGACTTCCGGATAACCCCTTATCCTGTCGGCGAATTCATCAAGATTTCTGGCGACCGTGCATGGTCAGCTTCACCAGCGCGAAGACCTGGGCGTTCAGCCCGACCTTGCGGCGGTCGACGATGGCGACCTGGCGGCTGATATAACCCTCGTCCTTGAGGCGCTGGATGCGCCGCCAGCAGGGCGATTGCGACATGCCGACAAGCTCGGCGATTTCGGCGGTCGAACGCGACGCGTCGTCCTGCATCAAGACCATGATGCGGCGGTCGAACTCGTCAAGATCGTCCGGCATTGATTATTCCCGCACAGCCATCTCTGAGGTTCATTTATGCGAGAAATGCTGCGATTGGCAATATAATAGGCAGAAAATTTCTACAATTGGCGATTATGATCCTACCATCAAATCAGATCCATCAACTGGGAGGTTTCCGATGGCCGTCGTTTCCAGCATCACGCCGCCGGAGAAGGTAAGTTTCTTCGAAGACCCGGCAAGCGGGCTCGAGGCGATCGTGGTGCTGCATTCGACAGCCCTTGGACCCGCAGCGGGCGGTTGCCGCTTCTGGTCGTATGCCGACCAGAACCACGCAACGACCGACGCGATGCGGCTCGCCGCCGGCATGACCTACAAGAATGCACTGGCCGGCCTGCCCTTCGGCGGCGGCAAGGCCGTCATCCTGCGTCCGGCCGGCGAATTCGACCGCGGCGCGCTGTTCAAGGCGTTCGGCAAGGCCGTCGACAGCCTCGGCGGCGCCTACATCACCGCGGAGGACGTCGGCACGCTGGTTTCCGACATGCAGGCAGTGCGCACCGTAACCCGCCATGTCGCGGGCTTGCCGACCGAAGGCGGCTGCGCCGGCGGCGACCCGTCGCCGTGGACCGCGCTCGGCGTGTTCCTGTCGATGCGGCATGCGGTGGAACGCCGGCTGGGCGGCCGCCTCGCCGGCAGGACCGTCGCCGTCCAGGGCGTCGGCAATGTCGGCATGGAACTGTGCCATCTGCTGCATCAGGACGGCGCCAATCTCGTCGTCGCCGACGGCTCGCCGGAACGCGCCGCCAAGGCAGCGCATCTCTACGGCGCAGTCGTCGTCTCCCCCGAAGAACTGCTCGCGGCCGAGGTCGACGTCGTTGCGCCGTGCGCTCTTGGCGCCATTCTCGACGAGCGTTCGATCGCCGGTCTCAAGGCGAAAGTGGTCTGCGGCGGCGCCAACAACCAGCTCGCGATACCGGAGGACGGCCGCCGGTTGGCTGAGCGCGGCATCCTGTATTCGCCAGACTATCTGGTGAACGCAGGCGGCATCATCAATGTCGTTGCCGAGCACATGAACGAGGCGACGACCGCCGTCGACGAACGCGTCCGCCGAATTCCGGAACGGCTCGCCGCAGTGTTCGATGTCGCCGAAACCAGCGGCGAAGGTCCGAATTTCGTCGCCGATTCGATGGCGCGCGCCATCGTCGCCGATGCCCGCAAGGCGACGCGGTCGGCAGCCTGATTGCGGACTTGCCTGATCAGATCTCGACCAAACCCGCGGCCCGGTCGATAGCCGTAGCGTCTTCACCAAAGCCGCGTGTCGCGCGTGCCGCTGCTTCCAGCAGCGGGCGCTTCATGCGATCCAGGAACGCTGCATCAATGCGCGAGCGCGGCCCAGCAATCGTGAGCGCGCCGATCAGCGCCCTGCCCGGCCCGAACACCGGCGCCGAGATCCCGGCCGTCTCGGGATCGCGATCGCCCAGCGATATGAAGTGATAGTCCCGGCGGATAGTCTCGTAAGGCTCGCCTTCCGAGCCGGAGAAAGCGGCGAGCACCCGCCCACCGGAGCCAGCCCCCAAGGGCAGCACGTCTCCTTCGCGTACCATGTAACGGATCGGGTGTTTGGACTCGATCCGGTAGAGGCAAGTCCGCGTGTCACCCGAGCGCACATAGAAGGCGACGCTCTCCCAGCTTAGTTCGGAGAGTTCGCGCATCACCGGCAACAGCACGTCCATGGCTACGACGGAACGCTGGTAGATCGCTCCCAGCCGGAACGCAGCCGGACCGACCCGGTAGCGGCCGTCTTCAAGGCGCTCCAGCAACTTGCCTCGTATAAGCGATCCGGCAAGACGGAGAATCGTGCTCTTGTAGAGACCGGTCCTGGCGGCGATCTCGGCGAGACTGAGCGACCTGTCGGCAGCGGTGAAGGCGTTCAGTATCGAGATCGCGCGATCGAGCGCCGCCACCCCGTCCGTCACAGCCTCCGAATGTTCTATTGCGGGTGACACGGTCCCGAATCCCTGCAATTGTGAGTGGGAGATCGGGGCTGATTTTGCCTAAAAAGAATCGTTCTGTCTAGCAGAATATCGTTATGCTTGACAGAACGCCGTCGAATTTGGCATGAGTTCGATCGAACGTGCCTGGGAGCCAGGTTCGTCTGGAAGGCACCGAAGGAGGTGTCGCGATTGGGAGGAATATCATGCTGAGCAGACGCACATTCTTGATGAGCACCGTCGCCGCCGGCGGTGTAGCCATGTCCGGCTTGCCGTTGGGCAAGGCTTCGGCCCAGGACGCACCCCAGATCAACCTGTTCGTGCCGGCGGCCCCGGGCGGCGGCTGGGACCAGACGGCGCGCACGATGGATCAGGTTCTGCGCAGCGAGAAGCTGATCAGCGGTGCGCAGATCACCAATGTCGGCGGCGCCGGCGGCACTGTCGGCTTGCCGCAGTTCATCAGCCAGTGGAACGGCAAGGGCAACACGCTGATGGTGGCCGGCATGGTCATGGTCGGCGCCATCATCGCCAACAAGTCGGCGAACAATCTTTCCGAAGTCACACCGATCGCCCGCCTGACCGGCGAGTTCGAAGCGCTTGTCGTGCCGGCCGCTTCGCCCTTCCAGACCGCTGCCGATTTCGTCGCCGCCCTCAAGGCCGATCCCACCAAGGTTCCGGTTGCCGGCGGCTCGGCCGGCGGGTCCGACCATATCCTCTTTGGCCTGATCGCCAAGACAGCGGGCGTCGAGGCGACCAAGCTCTCCTACGTGCCGTTCGCCGGCGGCGGCGAAGCGTTGGCCGCTCTCATCGGCAACCAGGTCGCGGCCGGCATTTCGGGCTACGGCGAGTTTGCCGAACAGGTGAAGGCAGGCGCGCTCCGCCTGCTCGCCGTTTCGGCCGACAAGCGCCAGGAAGGCATCGACGCACCGACCCTGAAGGAAGCCGGCATCGACGTCGAGCTGTTCAACTGGCGCGGCGTGTTCGCGCCGCCCGCCGTCTCCGATGAAGACAAGGCCGCAATGGTCACCCTCATCGAGAACATGGCCAAGTCCGGGTCCTGGGCGACCGAGCTGAAGAACCGCAACTGGACGCCGATCCTGCTTACCGGCGACGATTTCGGCAAATTCCTGACCGAGGATACCGCCCGCATCGAGGCGATACTCAAGGATCTTGGCCTCGCCTGAGGCTGAAAAAACAGGGCGGCCGCAAGCCGTCCCGTTTTGCCTGGCCGACCGCGCCGTTGGACAGCCGGCGCCTGCGTGGTCACAGTGCGGCGAAGGCCGGTGAAGAGGCACCGGCCTGTCTCGGAGGACGGAATGAGCACCAGTAACGAGCAGGTGGCGGCGCAGCGCTTTGCGTTGCCGGAATTGTTGATCGGCATCGGCCTGCTGGCGTGTGCCGGTGCCGTTCTATGGCAGACTTTGCTTATTCCGGTGTCGCCGCTCTATTCGAAAGTCGGCCCTACTGTTTTCCCCTACATGACAGCGGTAGGCCTTGCCGTTCTCTCCATTCTGCTGGTCGTCGCCGCTTTGCGGGGCGGCTGGCAGCCGGACGAGGAGAAGGAGACGCCCGCCGACTGGATGGCGATGGCATTCGTGGTCGCCGGCCTGATTGCCAACCTCGTGCTGATCAAGCCGCTCGGCTTCACCGCGGCATCCGTCGTCATGTTCGTGCTCGTCTGTTACGGCTTCGGCAGCAAGCATCCGCTTCGCGACGCGCTGATCGGCCTCATCCTGGCGCTTGCGGCCTATTTCGGCTTCGCCAAGGCACTCGGCGTCAACATCGGCGCCGGCATCATCGAAAATCAGTTGAACGCCGCCATTGCGATCGTCGCCGGCTGGTTCGGAGCCTGACGTCATGAACACGCTCACGCAGCTCGCACACGGTTTCTCGGTCGCTTTCACGCCAATCAACCTGATGTGGTGCCTGCTCGGCACGACGCTCGGCACCGCCATCGGCGTGCTTCCCGGCCTCGGACCCGCACTGACGATCGCGCTGCTTTTGCCGATCACCTACCAGGTGGCGCCGGAAGCCTCGTTCATCCTCTTCGCCGGCATCTATTACGGCGCCATGTATGGCGGCTCGACCACGTCGATCCTGCTCAACACGCCTGGCGAAAGCGCCACCATCGTCACCGCGCTGGAAGGCAACAAGATGGCCCGCTCGGGGCGCGGCGGCGCAGCACTCGCCACCTCGGCGATCGGCTCCTTCGTCGCCGGCACGATCGGCACGGCGGGCGTCGCTTTCCTCGCCCCCATCGTGGTCGGCCTGGCGCTCGCCTTCGGACCGGCCGAATATTTCTCGCTGATGGTGCTCGCCTTCGTCATGGTTTCGGCGGTTCTCGGCTCGTCGTCGGTGCGCGGCCTCACCGCGCTTTTCATCGGCTTTTTCCTCGGCATCATCGGCGTCGACCTGCAGACCGGCCAGCCGCGCTTTACCTTCGGAATGGGCGAATTGCTCGATGGCGTCGACGTCATCATCGCCGCCGTCGGCCTTTTCGCCGTCGGCGAGACGCTTTACGTCGCCTCGCGGCGTTATGCCGGCAGGGACGAGATCATACCGCTTCGAGGCTCGCTCTACATGACCGCCGCGGAATGGGGACGTTCCTGGAAAGCCTGGATCCGCGGTGCGCTGATCGGCTTCCCGATCGGCTCCCTGCCGGCTGGCGGCGCCGAAATACCGACCTTCCTTTCCTATGCGATCGAGAAAAAGCTCTCCAGGCACAAGGAGGAGTTCGGCACCACCGGCGCGATCGAAGGGGTCGCCGGTCCTGAAGCCGCCAACAACGCGTCGGCCGCCGGTGTGCTGGTGCCGATGCTGACGCTTGGACTGCCGACCTCGGCGACGGCGGCGATCATGCTGTCGGCATTCCAGAGCTACGGCATCAACCCCGGCCCGCTGCTTCTGACGACGCAGGCAAGCCTCGTCTGGGGCCTGATCGCCAGCCTGTTCATCGCCAACGTCATCCTGGTCATCCTCAATCTTCCGCTGATCGGGCTGTGGGTCAAGCTGTTGAAAATTCCGGCGCCGCAGCTTTACGCTGGCATCCTGGTCTTCGCGACGGTCGGCACCTACGGCATTTCGCAATCGCCGATCGACCTCGTCATCCTCTATGTTCTCGGCGGCGTCGGGTTCCTCATGAGGCGCTTCGACTTCCCGACTGCGCCGGTGATCATCGGCATGATCCTCGGCCCGCTCGCGGAAACGCAGTTCCGCCGCGCGATGACCATCTCCAACGGCGACTGGACGGTGTTCTACACGCATCCGCTGTCGTTGACGCTGTTGTCACTGGCGGTCCTCGGATTGCTTGCGCCGCGCATCTACAGCTTCATCCAGCATCGGCGCGTGCGCGGGCCGGAACACGTGCCGGGCGACGCGTGAGGTTGCACAAAGGATACCCATGGTTGAACTCCTTTCGGGCATCCGTGTCCTCGACCTGACCAACGTGCTGGCCGGCCCCTATTGCGCCTACCAGCTCGCGCTGCTCGGCGCCGACGTGATCAAGGTCGAGACGCCGGCGGGCGGCGATCTCGCCCGCCAGCTCGGCGCTTCGCCGGAACTCAACAAGGCCGGCATGGGAGCCTCGTTCCTCGCGCAGAACGCCGGCAAACGCTCTGTCGTGCTCGACCTGAAGAAGGAAGCGGACCGCGAAAAATTCCTCGACCTCGTCGCCACCGCCGACGCACTGGTCGAGAACTTTCGGCCGGGGGTGATGGACCGGCTGGGGCTCGGCTACGAGCGGCTGAAGGAGGTGCGGCCCGACCTCGTCTACTGCGCCATTTCCGGCTTTCGGCCAGACAGGGCCGATGCGCGACAACCCGGCTTACGACCAGATCATCCAGGGCCTTTCCGGCATCATGAGCATCACCGGAACGCCGGAGACGGCACCTTTGCGCGTCGGCTATCCGGTGGCGGACACGCTTGGCGGGCTGGTCGGCGCCTTCGCGGTGGCGGCGGCACTTGTGCGCCAGAAGACCAGCGGCGAAGGGGCGTTTCTCGACGTCTCGATGCTCGAATGCACGCTCTCGGCGCTTGGCTGGCCGGTTTCGAATTATCTGACCGCCGGTGTCGACCCACGGCCGATGGGCAACGAGAACATGACCGCAGCACCTTCCGGCACATTCCGCACCGGCGAAGGCCTGCTGAACATCGCCGCCAACAAGCAGGAGCAGTTCGTCGCGCTCTGCAATCTGGTCGGCCGGCCGGAGATCGCGACGGACGAGCGCTTCGCCGAACGGGAAACCCGCAAGAAGAACCGCGCCGAACTCAAGCTCCTGATCGATGAGGCGCTGTCTTCGGCTCCGGCTGCTGTGTGGGAGGAAAGGCTGAATCGAGCCGGCGTGCCCGCCGGCCGCGTGCTGACGATTCCCCAGGTTCTGGATGAGCCGCAGGTTCGCGAGCGGCAGGTCACCGCGCGTTTTTCCGATGTTGCCGGACGCGACAAGCCGTTGACCGTGGTGCGCGGCGGGTTCCTCGTCGACGGCGACGCGCCGCTGCCCAAATCGCCGCCGCCGGCCCTCGGCGAGCACATGGACGAAGTCCTTTCCGCCCTGCCTCCGCGCGCCAAGGCCAGGGCCAGCGCATGAGCGGCGCCGAGAAAAAAACCGGCCGCGAGCGCGGCGAGGAATGGTGGGCGACGAAGATCATCGAGATGCGCCCCGGCATGATCCGGCTGCGCGGCTACGAGATCCAGGACCTGATCGGCCGCGTCTCCTTTCCCGCCATGATCTGGCTGATGCTGCGCGGCGAGTTGCCGAGCGAGGAACAGGCCGAACTTCTCGGCATCGCGCTGGGCGCCGCCGTCGATCACGGACCGCAGGCGCCTTCGATCGCCATTGCCCGCATGGCGGCCACCTGCGGCGTCGGCATCAACAGCGCCATGGCCTCGGCGATCAACGTGCTGGGCGACGTGCATGGCGGCGCCGGCGAGCAGGCGCTGTCGTTCTTCGGCGACATCGCCGCCGCGATGGATGGCGGCGCGTCCCTCGACGAAGCGGTCTCCGCCCGCGTGGAAAAATTCTTCGCCGAAGAACAAGGATATGTTCCCGGCCTCGGCCACCGCTTCCACCCGGTCGATCCACGCGCCCCGCGCCTTTTGGAACTGGTCCGGGAGTTCGCGGCGCGCGGCGTCATCAACGGACGTTTCGGGGCGATAGCCGAGGCGGTCGAAGCCGAGGTTGCGGCGGCGCAAGGGCAAGAAAATCCCGCTCAACATCGATGGCGCCACGGCGGTGATTTATGGCGAACTCGGCTTTCCGCCGCCGCTGACCCGTGGACTGTTCGTGCTGTCGCGTTCCGTCGGCATTCTTGCGCACGCCTGGGAACAGTCGCAGCAACCGGACCGCAACAAGGGGCCGCTGCCGCGCGAATGGCTATGGGCCTACGAGGGCGAGCCCAAGCGGGAATTAGGTGAGTAGCGAATAGTGAGTAGTGGGAAGATAGCTTTCACTACTCACTCTTTTCTCACGGCGCGCCGCCGAAGAAGGTCATGCGGGTGAAGAGCGTATAGTCCGATTCCAGCACCATCATCGCCACGAAGACCAGCACCAGGACCGGCGGCAGGATGATGGCATAGGCGAGCGCCAGCCGCTCCCACGCCATGTGCATGAACACGGCGACGATCAGCCCGGCCTTCAGCACCATGAAGATCAGGATCAGCGACCAGCGCAGCATAGCCCTGGATGCCGACATAATCGACCATATAGGAGCAGGCGCTGAGCATGAACAGCCAGCCCCAGACGACGAGATAGGGCTTGAGCGGATGCTCCTGATGGGTGTCGTGCGACACTGCCGCCGGATCGTTAGCAGCGTGCAGGTCCTGATGCCCATGTGCGGTTGCTTCAGCCATGTCGACACCTCACCAGAGATAGAAGAATGCGAAGATGAACACCCAGACGAGATCGACGAAGTGCCAGTAGAGGCCCATGATCTCGACGCTCTCGTAATTGCCCCGCCGGCTGGTGAAGAAACCCCGCGTCGCCGGTGTCGTAGTCGCCGCGCCAGACCTTGCGCGCCACGATGAGCAGGAAGATCACGCCGATCGTGACGTGGGTGCCGTGGAAGCCGGTGATCATGAAGAAGGTCGAGCCGAACTGCGCGGCGCCCCACGGATTGCCCCATGGCCGCACGCCTTCGGTGATCAGCTTGGTCCATTCGAAGGCCTGCATGCCGACGAAGGTGGCGCCGAGCACGGCGGTCAGACAGCATCAGGACGCCGGTCTTCCTGCGGTCGCGCCGGTAGCCGAAGTTGACCGCCATCGCCATGGTGCCGGTGGACGAGATCAGCACGAAGGTCATGATGGCGATCAGGATCAGCGGGATGTCGCCGCCGAACATGTGGAGTGCGAAGACCTCGCTCGGATTGGGCCACGGCACCCGCGTCGACATGCGCGCGGTCATGTAGGAGAGCAGGAAGCAGCCGAAGATGAAGGTGTCGCGACAGGAGGAAGATCCACATCATGGCCTTCCCCCAGGAGACGTTCTTGAACGCCCGCTGGTCGGAGGACCAGTCGGCCGCGATGCCTTGCAGGCCGTCGGGCCGCGCCGGCGCGGTTGTGTTGGTCATGGTCGTCTCGGTCATCCGCCTGGTCCCTCCTAGGTCAGCAATTGGCGGCAAATATCGATGAAATCGGCTGCCCAGCCGGCAAGCAGCACGAACAGCGCCAGCCAGACGAACAGCAGGAAATGCCAGTACATGGCGCACAGCTCGACGCTGAGCGCGCAGCCTTTCGGCCGTATCGCGCCGTCCATGCCCTGCACGTCGTCCGGCCGAGCGCCGACGAGGCCGCCGAGGATGTGCAGCCCGTGCATGCCGGTGATCAGGTAGAAGAAGCTGTTGGCGGGATTGCTGGCGAGCAGATAGCCGCTCGCGGCAAGCTCGCGCCAGGCGAACAGCTGGCCGACAGGAAGGCGATCGCCGTCAAACCGCCGGTGGCGAGGCCGAGCCGCACGCGTGTCGAGCTGGCCGCGGCGTGCCGCGGTCAGCGCCACATTGCAGCGCCACGCTGGAGAGTACCAGCACGGCGGTGTTGAGCCACAGCAGCCGCGGCATCGGCAGCGGCTGCCAGTCGCGACAGCGCCATGCGCATGAAATAGGCGCTGGTGAACAGCGCGAACAGGCAGCCGACGACGGCGAGGAACACGCCGAGGCCGATCTTGGCCGTCGGCATGGCCGATCGCTCGGAATCCGGGATGAAATCTCCGATCGTCCCCTGCTCCAGCCAGGGCTTCGACATCAGCCGCTGCTGCGACAGCCACCAGCCGGCGATCCCGGCGATGACCAGCAGGAAGACCAGCATGACGCTCATCAGTCGGCCCCGTGGCGCGCCGGCGTAGTCGCCGGGATCGTTCTGCGGCATGAAGTCCTGCTTGGCGCCCGGCACGCTGTAGTCATAGGCCCAGCGATAGACGACCGGCAGTTCCTTGCCGAAATTGCCGTGCGCCGGCGGCGTTTCGGCCGTCTGCCATTCGAGCGTGGTGGCCCGCCACGGATTGCCGCCGGCCTCGCGGCCGTGGCGGATGCTCCAGATCAGGTTGAACAGGAACACCAGCTGCGCGAAGCCGACGATGAAGCGCCATGATGGAGATGAAGGCGTTGAGCTTGTGCGCCGAGTCCGTGAATGAAGCGCCATGTCGCCGAGCTCGTGGTAGCGGCGCGGCACGCCCATCAGCCCGACATAGTGCATCGGGAAGAAGATCAGATAGGCGCCGAGGAAGGTGACCCAGAAATGGAACTGGCCCAGCGCCTCGTTGAGCATGCGGCCGGTGATCTTCGGGTACCAGTGATAGATCGCGCCGAAGATGACCAGGATCGGCGCCACGCCCATCACCATGTGGAAATGCGCGACGACGAACATGGTGTCGGAGAGCGGCACGTCGACGACGACATTGCCGAGGAACAGCCCGGTCAGCCCGCCATTGACGAAGGTGACGATGAAGGCCAGCGCAAACAGCATCGGGATGGTCAGGTGGATGTCGCCGCGCCACAGCGTCAGCACCCAGTTGTAGACCTTGATGGCGGTGGGAACGGCGATGATCAGCGTCGTGGTGGCGAAGAAGAAGCCGAAATAGGGGTGCATGCCGGAGACATACATGTGGTGCGCCCAGACGACGAAGGAGAGCGCGCCGATGATGACGATCGCCCACACCATCATGCGGTAGCCGAAGATGTTCTTGCGCGCATGGGTCGAGATCAGGTCGGAGACGATGCCGAAGGCCGGCAGCGCGACGATGTAGACTTCCGGATGGCCGAAGAACCAGAACAGGTGCTGGAACAGGATCGGGCTGCCGCCGCCGTAAGCTCAGTTGCTCGCCCATCTCGACCAGCGCCGGCATGAAGAAGCTGGTGCCGAGCAGCCGGTCGAACAGCATCATCACCGCAGGCGACGAACAGCGCCGGGAAGGCGAGCAGCGCCATGACGGTCGCGGTGAAGATGCCCCACACGGTGAGCGGCATGCGCATCAGCGTCATGCCGCGGGTGCGGCCCTGCAGCACGGTGACGACATAGTTCAGGCCGCCCATGGTGAAGCCGATGATGAACAGGATCAGCGAGACGAGCATCAGGATGATGCCGGCCTGCTGGCCGCCGGGCGTGCCGCCGAGGATCGCCTGCGGCGGATAGAGCGTCCAGCCGGCGCCGGTCGGGCCGCCGGGCGCGAAGAAGCTCGCGACCAGCACCAGCACCGCGAGCAGGTAGATCCAGTAGCTGAGCATGTTGACATAGGGGAACACCATGTCGCGCGCGCCGACCATCAGCGGGATCAGGTAGTTGCCGAAGCCGCCGAGGAACAGCGCGGTCAGCAGGTAGATCACCATGATCATGCCGTGCATGGTGATGAACTGGTAATAGGCCTCGGGCGTGATGAAATCGAAGGTGCCGGGGAAGCCGAGCTGCAGGCGCATCAGCCAGGACAGCACCAGCGCCACCATGCCGATGGCGATCGCCGTGCACGAATACTGGATGGCGATGACCTTGGCGTCCTGCGAGAAGACGTATTTCGTCCACCAGCTATGCGGATGATAGAGTTCGACCTCCGGCACTTCGGCCGGCGGGATCGCATCGACGGCGCCGGGTGTGACATCGACCATCGGAACGCCTCCTTGGTTCCTCTGGCGAGGCCTGACGGGTCAGTACCTCGTCATGCACGTTTCCGGCGCCTTGCGGCGCGCGTCTCCCTGTTCAAGGCGCGGTTGGTTCCGCTGCACTCGTCTGTTCGGGTGCCCGTCAACTGGGCGAATGTCTGCTGCTCGCCGAGCCAGGTCGCGTAGTCTTCCGCGGTATCGACCATGACGATGCCGCGCATGAGCCGAATGGCCGGTGCCGCAGAGTTCGGCGCACAGAACTTCGAAGGTGCCGGTGCGGGTCGGCGTGAACCAGAAATAGGTCACCGTGCCCGGGATCATGTCCATCTTGGCGCGGAATTCGGGCACGTAGAAATCGTGCAGCACGTCGATCGAGCGCAGCAGCATCTTGACCGGCTTGTCGACCGGCAGATGCAGGTCGGCGGCCTCGACGATGACGTCGTCCTGGCCGTTGGGGTCGTCTGGCTTGACGCCGAGCGGGTTTTCGGCGCTGACCAGTTGCGGGTGTCGGACAGTGCCGAGCTTGCCGTCCTGCGCCGGGCAGCCGGAAGCTCCACTGCCATTGCTGGCGCGATCACCTCCACCTCGGTGGCGTCGGCCGGAACGGTGACGAACTGGTTCCAGACGAACAGGCCGGGCGCCAGCATGGCGGCGACGCCGACCCCGGTGAGCGATCGTCAGCCACGATTCCAGCCGCTTGTTCTCCGGCTCGTAGTGGGCCGTGTTTCCCTCGCGATGGCGGAAGCGCACAGACGCAATAGGCCATGAACAGCACGACGGCGGCGAACACCACGCCGGTGATCCAGAAGGTGATGATGATGGTGTTGTCGATGTAGCTCCAGTTGGAGGCGATCGGCGTCCACCACCACGGACTGAGGAAGTGGAAGACCACCGAACCGACAACAACAGCGACCAGTAAGAGCGCGACAGCCATTCCTGTTTCATCCCTGCCCTGGAAGGCGCGAATCGAAAGGCAATTCGACCTACTTCTTCTTCACCAACTCCAACGATCTCTCTTGCACACGGACTTGCGGATGCCAGAGGAGACTGGGGGTACGTCGGTATCTGGCAGGAAAGGCGATGCGGCTTTATCAAAGGCGCAAAAAGCGCTTCGGCTCGGCCCGCAGTCGAGCGAGGGGAGCCCTGGCATGCTTGCGACGACGGCCGGTCCGAAACCCGCCATGTCCGTGCCTCCTGTGCCGCCGATAGCGGTCACGGAATTAAGCCCGGCCTGCAACATCATGGGAGCAGGTCTTAAAGCATCGGCATGATCACATCGGCTAACCGCCTTGTCAAACCGCGCGAACCGCACTTTCCACAAGCTGCCTGCGACAAATTGACAGCGGCAAATTGGCGCGGATAGACGATCTCTTAGCGCGGAAAGACGATTTCGCCGAGGCCGAGCACCGCATTGTCGCCGCCGAACCGGTGTTGCGCCCTGCCCAGCAACGGCCGCTTCAGAAAGCCTTCGGCGATCAGGTAGCGATCGACAAGTGCGGTGAACACGCTGTCCGGCGCGCCTGATTCGACAAAGCTCGGCGAAAGCTTCGCCGGCTTGCGGTCGAGCAGGATCGAGCCGCGCCGCATCAGAAAGCCGGGCATGACGCCGGTTCCGCCGGCAATCACGATGGTACCGGCAATCATCCGGCAGCCGGCATGATCGCCGGTACCGCGAAGCACGGCGATCAGCCCACGCCGCATGCGGTCGCCGGCAAAGGCACCGGCCTTTCCGCGAACGATCAGCACGCCACCGTTCATGCCGGCGAGTTCGCCGGCGAGCGGCCCGCCGAGATGGTCGCCGGCATTGCCGCCGATCTCGATACGGCCGCCGCGCATGCCCGATCCGGCATGCGGCCCCGCCTTGCCTTCGACGACGAGACTGCCGCCGCGCATCGCGCGGCCGAGTTGAGCGCCGGCATCGCCGATGACCCGTATGCTGCCCGCGGTCATTCCTTCGCCGAGCCGGTCGAAACGGCTGCTTCCGCCATCGAAGACAATGTCCTGCACATTGCTGCCGGCGAAGCGGAAGATGTCGCCGACCGTGGAGGCGCGCTTCGATTGCCCGACGCGGATTTTCGCGATGTCGGATTTTGCCAGCCCGGCAAGCCGCTCGGGCGTCAGCGGCGACAGGTCCAGCCGTTCAGGCGGTTCGGCGACCAGGGTGAAGGTGAGTGTTTTCACGGCACAAGATCCTTCAGCTGATAGAGGAACTTGCCGAGCTTGCCGCCGTAATTGCCCGCGCTGATGCGGGCAGCGCCCTTGTCCGGACCAAGGTCGGTCACCGCCTTGATGCCGGCTTTCATGGCGGCGGCTACGGCATCGCTGGTCTCGCCGTCGATGACGATTTCAAGCACCGCGTTGATGTCAGGCCCAAGTTCGCTCTTCGCGATGCCGCGCAAGGTCGGCGCAAAGGCTTCGTTGGTCGAGGCGATCATGCCCTTGTACTTGCCGCCGATCTTGGAACCCGACCGCACGACGCCGCCCGGAAACGGCAGAATTGCGCCCGGCACGTGATGGATCGCGGCGACGACAGCTTCAGCCGCGGCAAGCGCCTTGTCGCTGCTGTGGGCGAGGAGAAGGAGGTTGCCGCCGCCGACGGCCTCCTTGGTCATGCCGGTCGTCGCTTCGCAGACAAATTCGCCATCCATCACCGGGATGCGCCAGAAATGCCGGCCGCCAAGCTTTTTGGAGACCTGCCAGCCATCGCCGAAATAACGCAGCGCCGAGCCAAGCTTCAGCTGCGTCGGGCCTTCGAGGCCGGCGAAGCAGGCGCTGCCTGGCGAGGTGAGGACGCACTGCCCGACCCGGTTGAGCAGTTGCTTCTGCAACTCGTCGGAACTCATGGCGAATACCATGACGCGGCAGCCCGGCCGGCCGTCCGGCGTTCTGGACGGCGGTATCTCGGCGTCCACGGCCGCCTCGCAGCCGCAGCCGATGACGGAGGTGGCGAAGCCGGTCATGGAAGCCGCCGCCTGGCGCATCCATTTGCGGTTGGGTCCGGTAATGACGATCGCCGTGGCGCGCATGCCGAAGGCTTCGGCATAGGTGTCGTCGATCGCTACCCCGTTGACGGTCAGGCCCGGCATGAGACCTCGCCGAAAGGTTGTTCGCGCGCAATCGCTGCATCGGGAAAAGTGAACCATTCGAGCGAAAGCCCGTAACGTTGCTGGTGATAGTCCTCCAGCCGTCGCGTCATGGCCTTGTCCGGCGGCGGATTGAGCCGCAGCGCCCTGCCCCAGCGATAATGCGTGATCTCGCCATCCTTGACGACGAGATCGCCGTCCTTGAATACATACGCGGCGCGGCCGAGCATTTTCGCGATGCTGGCATCCTTGCGATAGACAGCTAAATCGGCGATGGCACCCGCTCCGAGATGGCCGCGATCGGCCAGCCCGAGCAGCTTCGCGGGGGCGGCCCGCGTCATGATGGCGATTTCCTCGAAAGTGTATTCGCGGTCGATCGAAGCCAGCGTCGACATCGAAATCGCGGATTTGGGCAGGCCGGCGACTGCCTTGCTGCGCGCCTCCCGATCCATCAGCAACTCGAACAGCGCCGGGTAGGCGGTGAACGGCGCGCCGTTCGGATGATCCGTGGTGAAGAAAACCCGCCAAGGATCTGAGATCAAAAGAAAAAGTTCGAGCCCGGTTGCCCATTGCACGGCGCCATAGAAATCCGCGCCGTAGCGGTACGGCACGATGCCGCCACCGTTGCCGTCGCCATCGTTGATGACGAACTTCTTCGGGTTCGCGGTACCCCGGGCCGAGAATTGCCGCATCACGTCGGAGGAGATGGTGACAGTTTGGCCGAACATCACCTGCCCGATGTCAATGGTCACCTCAGGCGTGCCGTTGACGATTTCGGCCAAGCGGGCGGCGGCCGACGAGAATTTGCGCTTGCCCTCGGTGCCGTAGCCATAGAACTGCAAATGGGCGAGATGCAGCGGCACGCCTTCGGCTGCCGCGATGGTGTCGGCCGCCGTGTCGGCGGCGCCCGGCGCGCCAAGATTGTTGCAATGGACGTGCAGCGGATGCGGGATGCCAAGACGCTCGACCGAGGCCTGCAGGGTCTTGACGATCTTGCGCGAGCTGACGCCGTACCACGGCACCGTATCGTCGAGCGAAAAAGTGCGGACGTTTTCCTTGAACGCCGCCGCGGCACCCGCGTTGATGACCTTGACGCCAAGCGACCGCGTCGCGCCGACCGTCCAGCCGACATAGTCGTCGATCGCCGCCGTCGAGGCGCCGTCGCGGATCATCGAGAGCAGGAAGTCGTCGTTACCGAGGATCGCCAGCGTCGCCTTGTCGATGATCGGGATATCGGCGAGTTCGAGATGCGTGTGCAGCGCGCTTCCGGGAGACATCGCCGGCTCGACCACGGTGGTGAAACCCATCCTGGCGTAGAGGCAGCCTGTCTCGAAGGTCGACCAGCCCGCATTGGAAAGCGGCGTTGCGGCCGGCCGGGGCACGTGTGCGGCATGATGTTCGGGCAAAAGCAGGCGCGCAGTGTTCACGTTGCCGCCGCCGATATGGGAATGGATGTCTATTGCGCCGGCCATGACGACGCAGCCCGAGGCGTCGATGATGCTATCCGCCTCGCCGCCCGGCGGAGCATCGACGATCTTGCCGCCGTCGATCCACAGGTCGCCCTTCCCTGACCGGCCGTTGGCCGGATCGACGATGTCGCCGCCGGTGATCCTGGTCAGCATGGCTGCACCCCGTCGAGATGAGCGGCAATCATGCGCAGCACCGCTGCCGCCGACGGCACATCGGAGGCGTCCGTTGCCGCAGTCGCGCGAAATGTTCCGACGCGAGCAGAGTAGCCGACAGTGTCGTGGTCGATCCCGGGTGTGCCGATGGCGATGGTGATCGCCGCCCTGTGGACGGGTTTGGCTGTCTTCACCAGGGCAACCAGTTTGGTTACGTTACGCCGCGCCGGCAGACCGTCGGCGGAAGCGGAAATCCGCATGTGGACATCCGCCTCGCCCGACGCCAGCATGCGGGCGACGTCGAAACGCCATGGGTCGAATTCCGGAAAGCCGCGCGCAAAGCCGCTGCGCAGCGGAAAACCGGTCATCCACGTCGAGGCGAGCACGCTGCCCCAGCCGTTTTCGCTGGCCGCCATATGCAACGCGGACGCACGCGATTTGCGGTTGATATCCGCAACCAGCCCTTGCAACATCTCCAGCGCGAGCCCGTCGGCGACGTGCCCCGAAAACAGGAAGACCGGAAAACGCGCGGATTCCAGAGCCTTGGCGAAACGCGCGAAATTCGACACCAGCGTCGCCACTTTCCGGCCGGCGAGCTCAGCCCGCAATGCGGCGAGTGTGGCGCCGAGCCCGGCGTCGCCGCAGGCCAATCGGGTCGCCTTGATGTTTCCCGGCAAGCGAGAGGCGCGGGCCTTGCTGTCGCTGATCAAGAAGAACTCGCGTGCATCCGCTGCGCAAAGGTCCGGCGCGGTTTCGGCAAGTTCGGCGAGAAAGCCGCGATGCACGGCGGGCAGTTCGCCGACAACGACGACGACGTCGGCCCGCCGGCGCGTTTCGCCCGGTGCTATCGTCATGCCACCTTTGCCGGTGAACAGCGCCGTCTCGCGCGCCAGGGCGACGCTGTCTACCTGGTCATAGGCGGCACCGACCTGATCGGCGAGCCTGATCGCCGCGCGGGTCCCATGAATATCCGTATCCAAGCTGAATACCGGGCACCGGCTAGATTCCAGAAGTTCCGCGGCGTGTTCGGCCGCTCGCTCCACTAGCATTTCCCGGTTGCCGATCCATGCAACCGCCATTCACTGCGCTACTTTCTGGTGCCGGCAGTAACTCTAAACGAAACCAAATTAGCCGTGAACCCCACCCCGCCTTCAAAGTAGCGAATGTGTTCGGGCAATATCAATGACGGCGCGAAAGTTGTCGCGCTGAGGGCTTTTGTGCCTGTTTCAGGCTGTTCGATCCGCCTGATGAATTACCGCGCTTGGCTACACGGCGCCGGCCTTCGAGGAAATTCAGGCAGCGTGGAACCCAAGCTGCATTCTTGCAGTTCACGCCAAGGCAGGCGAAGGTGCGTCTGCAACCGTCAAGGGAGGCGACAAGCGTCGGCATTTTCGGTTTCTCCGGCGCAACCTGAAATCTTGGATAGGAGGTCACGATGAAGCTTCGTCACGCCTTTCTGGCGCTTGTCGCCGGTATTGTTCTGGCGACAAGCCCGGCGCAGGCCGTCGATTTGTCGATCGTATCGGGCGACACCGGCAACGGCCTTCAGGTTCTTCGCGAGATACTCGATCAGTTCGAGCAGAAGACCGGCCACAAGGCCACCATCGTGCAGATGCCATCCTCGACGACCGACCAGTTCGGCCAGTACAAGCTCTGGCTCGCGGCCGGAAACAGCGACATCGACGTCTATCAGACTGATGTCATCTGGGCTCCGCAGCTCGCCAACCAGCTCGTCGACCTGACCGAGGCGACCAAGGACGTCGTCGGAGCGCACTTCCCGTCGATCATCGAGTCGCAAACCGTCGACGGCAAGCTTGTCGCGCTGCCGATCTTCACCGACGCGCCTGCGCTCTATTACCGCAAGGATCTCCTCGACAAGTACGGCGCAAAGGTGCCGAAGACCTGGGAGGAACTGGCCGAGACAGCCAAGCTCGTGATGGACAAGGAGCGCGAGGCCGGCAACAAGGACATGTGGGGCTTCGTCTTCCAGGGCAACGCCTATGAAGGGCTGACCTGCGACGCACTCGAATGGGTGAAGTCGAACGGCGGCGGCCAGATCATCGAGCCGGACGGCACGATCTCCGTCAACAACCCGCAGGCCGCCGCCGCCCTCGACATGGCCAAGGGCTGGATCGGGACGATCTCGCCGCCCGGTGTGCTGGCCTACCAGGAGGAAGAGGCGCGCGGCGTCTGGCAGACCGGCAATGCGGTGTTCATGCGCAACTGGCCCTACGCCTATTCACTCGGCAACGGTGGAGACTCCCCCATCAGGGGCAAGTTCGACGTGACGACGCTGCCGGCCGGCTCCGGCGAAGGCGCCCGCTCGGCCGCGACACTCGGCGGCTGGAATCTCGCCGTCTCCAAATATTCGGAGAACCCGGAGGTGGCGATCGAGCTGGTCAAGTGGATCGCCTCTCCCGAGATGCAGAAGTACCGCGTGCTGAAGACGTCGAACATTCCGACCATCCAGACGCTTTACGACGATGCTGACATCGCCAGCGAGCAGCCGATCATTCCGCGCTGGAAGGACGTGTTCCTCAATGCGGTGCCGCGCCCTTCGGCGCCAACCAAGGTCAAGTACAACGAAGTGTCGAGCCAGTTCTGGACCGCCGTGCACAAGACCTTGTCCGGCGAAGGCACGGCAGCCGACAACCTTGCCGATCTCGAGGTCTCGTTGACCAGGCTCCAGGGCAGCGCCGGCTGGTAATAGTGAAGCGCCGGCGGCGCCCGCCCGCCGGCGCCTTCATGCATCATGGCTGAAGCCCGACTGACGCTTGAAACGACCGCCGTGCTGCCTGCCGGCCGCTCGCAGCTTATGCGCCAGCGCGCTCGCTCGGCATGGCTCTTCCTCGCCCCGATGCTGCTCGTGCTCGCCGCCGTTGCCGCCTGGCCGCTTATCCGCACGATCTATTTCGGTTTCACCGACGCCTCCCTCGCCGACCTCGAGGCCCGCCGATGGGTCGGCTTCGCCAACTATTTCTCGGCCCTGCAAATGCCGAGCGGCAGGGTCATCTATGACGGCCTGCTCGTAGATCCGGTCTGGTGGCGCGCCGTCTGGAACACGGTGCGCTTCACTGTGATCTCGGTCACTTGCGAGACGATCCTCGGCATGATCGTGGCGCTGGTGCTCAACGCAGAGTTCCGTGGCCGCGGCCTCGTGCGCGCCGCGATACTGATCCCGTGGGCGACCCCGACGATCGTCTCCGCGAAGATGTGGCAATGGATGCTCAACGACCAGTTCGGCATCATCAACGACATTCTGCTCAAACTCGGCCTGATCAGTACCAAGATCGCCTGGACCGCCAGCGCCGACACGGCAATGCTCGCCGTGCTCGTCGTCGACATCTGGAAAACGACGCCGTTCATGGCGCTGCTCATCCTCGCCGCGCTGCAGATGATTCCGACCGAGATCTACGAGGTCGCCAGGCTCGACGGCGTCCACCCGCTGAAGTTTTTCTGGAGGGTGACCCTGCCGCTCATCCGGCCGGCGCTGATGGTGGCGGTGATCTTCCGCGGCCTCGACGCGCTGCGCATCTTCGATCTGATCTACGTGCTCACGCCAAACAACGTGCAGACCAAGTCGATGTCGGTGTTCGCGCGCGAAAATCTGTTCGAGTTCGACAAATTCGCTTACGGCTCCGCCGCTTCGACGCTGCTCTTCGTCATCCTCGCCCTGTTGACGATCCTGTTCATGTGGCTCGGCCGGGTGAAACTGGACAAAGGTTATTGACCATGTGGATCGTCAAGCGCGCGGCCTTCTACCTGCTCGTCGGCATCATCATCGTCGTTGCCGTCTTCCCGTTCTACTACGCCATCATCACAAGCCTGAAATCGGGAACGGCGCTCTTCCGGATCGACTACTGGCCGACGACATTCAGTCTTAACAACTACGTGACCGTGCTCACGGAGGGAACATTCCCGCGCAACCTCTTGAATTCGCTCTTCGTTTCGGCCGCCGTTGTCGTCATTTCGCTGTTTCTCGGCGTCACCGCGGCTTACGCGCTGGCTCGCATCCGCTTCGCCGGCCGCTCGCTCCTGCTTTTCACCATCCTGTCGGTTTCGATGTTTCCGCCATTAGCCGTGCTTGCCGGCCTCTTCGAGCTGGTCCGGACCTTCGGCCTCTACAACTCGCCCTTCGCGCTGATCTTCTCCTACATGATCTTTACCTTGCCCTTCACGGTCTGGGTGCTCACTACCTTCGTTCGCGACCTGCCGGTCGAGATCGAGGAGGCGGCGATCATCGACGGCGCGACGCCCTGGATCATCGTCACCCGCGTCTTCCTGCCGCTGATGTGGCCGGCGCTGGTGACCACAGGGCTTCTCGCCTTCATCGGCGCGTGGAACGAGTTTCTTTTTGCCCTGACCTTCACCTCCAACAACGAGCAGCGCACCGTGCCGGTCGCCATCGCGCTGCTCTCGGGCGCCTCGCAGTTCGAGATCCCCTGGGGCAACATCATGGCCGCCTCGGTGATCGTCACCGTACCGCTCGTCATCCTCGTGCTGATCTTCCAGCGCAAGATCATGCCCGGCCTCACCGCCGGCGGGGTGAAGGGATAAGCCGGAGAAAGTTCGACTACCGCCGGGAGGAAGGCGGTCGCTACTATCATGGCTGAGGGCCTGACACGGCTTCCAAGCTTGCGACAATGGGGCTCGCGCCTCAACAGCGCGCTAGTCCTTCTTCCCGGCGAGCATTTCGAGTGTCGCGGGCTCGCGCAGAACAAGCCCCTTGCCGCGCTTTTCGATCAGCCCCCTTTTGGCCAGGGCGCTCATCTCGCGCGAAACCGCTTCCCTGTGCGTGCTGATCGTTGCGGCCAACTCGAAGTGTGTCGGGGCCGGGTTTATGACGACCTGTCCATCGACCGGCTTTATTTCCTCCGCCCGGCGGAGAAGCTCAAGAACCAAGCGTTTGCGCACGACCAGCGTGCTGAACTCATACACCCTATCGGTCATGCGCCGCAGTTGAGCCGACAAATGCTCAAGCAGCATCCAGGCAAAGCTCGGGTGTTTGTACACGACGTCCCGGAATGCGGTCGCTGGCAGCCGCGCCGCGCGGCTCGCCCCAAGCGCGACAACGCTGGCCGAGCGCGCTTTGCCGTCGATGCCGGCAAGTTCACCGAAAATCTCATCTGGTTCGATATCGCGGTAGGCAATCTCCCTGCCGTCCTCCGAAAACAGCGTAACGCGAGCCCGCCCCTCCAGCATGAAGAAGACATCGCGCCCTCTGTCGCCATGCGCGATGATCAGCTCGTTGTGCCCGTAACTGCGCTCGACCCAACGCTCGCGCAATGCGGCTAGGTCTGTATCGCACAGTTTCGAGAGAAAGGCCGGGGAAGCTGTCACGGCGTTATCTTCCAGTTTTTGTGCAATGTACTTCGCTGGGCTCGCTATCAAAAGGAAATTGGCAGCCGCCGCAGCGTTTCCGATGGTGAACCCAACCCGGATTCGGAGCCGTAAGGGCACACCGAGGCATTATCGAAGTTCCGCAAGGGTGTGTGAATCCTCACAGACGAAGCTGGCGCGGTTCTTCTATCATTGCATTTGTCAGTAACGCTTCAGGTATCGCCGGCTAGCCGGCGATGGAGATCGGAAAAAGTGTCATGAAACTCTTGGCCCCCATCACAGAGCTGGCATCGGCCGTTCGCGAATTTGTTGCACCCCGCTACCGGCCGGAACTCCACTACATGCGCGGCCCGGGACCGGCCTACGCCCGCCGCATGGGTATGCTCGAGCTGCAGCACCAAAAGCCGCCGTTTGGAGGAAATCTCCTTTCAAGCTGAGCCGGTATCGCCGATCGAAACAGCGATCCAACCCGGCCGCACGGTGCATGCCCTCAGCCGTACTTGATGTAGGCGAAGCGTTGATCGCCCTGCGGCGTGCCTTCCAAAGCCCCGCCTTCGCTGCCGGGCTGCCATTGGATAACCTCCTCGATCTTCTTCGCCAGCTCGAAATCCTTGTCGGTGACGCCCTTGGCGGCATGATTCATGAGCTTGACTTCAACCCAGGCATAAGAAGCGGCGATGTCTGGATGGTGCCAGGCGGCCTCGGCCAGATGGCCGACCGTGTTGATGACCATCAGCGTGCCCTTCCAGCTGTTGGTCTTGTATTTGCGGCGGATCCAGCCGTTCTCGTAACGCCATTTCGGCAGGTCCTTCGCAAGCCGCTCGGCGATCTCTGTTTCCGAGTAGGTTTTTTCCTTGGTCGTCTCGCTCATGTCGGTTCTCCCGCTGTTCGCTCGTCCCGGTGCCCGGCACCAAAGTAGGAAGGGTACTTTCGGCCCGCCCGGCTTGCCCCCTCACCGAAAGCCGTTATCATGGGAGCCGGCACCTAAACTTCAGTGATGCATTATGATGCACCCACTCGGGGGCAGATGTCGAATTCCGTAACAATAAAAGTGCCTGCCCGGCTGCATCTGGGCTTTCTCGACCTGAACGGCATTTCAGGCCGCCGCTTCGGCAGTATCGGGCTGCCGCTGAGCGAACCCGAGACGGTCGTCACGCTTCGCCGCGCGCAGGAAACCGTTGTGGAGGGGCCGGAGAGCGAGCGTGCCATGGCCCATCTGGCAGCACTCTGCATGCATCTCGGCATTCGCTCGCATCACAGGCTGGTGGTGGAAGAAGCGATCCCGCGCCATGCCGGGCTCGGTTCGGGCACCCAGATTGCACTCGCGGTTGCAGCGGCGCTGCGTACCCTGCACCGGTTGCCGCTCGACATCGCCGGCGACGCGGCCAGGCTGGCGCGCGGCGCCCGCTCCGGTATCGGCATCGCGAGTTTCGAGAGCGGCGGCGTCATTCTCGATGCTGGCAAGGATGACAGCGGCCGCCCACCGCCGGTGATCGCGCGCTTCCCCTTTCCGGATGAATGGCGGGTCATGCTGATCCTCGACCACGATGTGGACGGGCTGCATGGAGCGGACGAGATCGCGGCGTTCCGCAACCTGCCTCCCTTTCCGGAAAGCGGCGTCGGCGAGATCTGCAGGCATGTGCTGATGGGTGCGATGCCGGCGCTGGCAGAGCGCGATCTTGAAGCTTTCGGCGCGGCGATCTCGGCGATCCAGCGCATCGTCGGCAACTATTTCGCGCCGGCGCAAGGCGGGGTGTTCACCTCAAAGCGCGTCGAGAGGCTGGCCGAGCGGCTGGCAGAAGCCGGCGCCACCGGCATCGGGCAAAGCTCGTGGGGCCCGACCGGATTTGCCTTCGCATCTTCGGAACAAGCGGCACGGGAAATGGTGGCCGTGGCGCGAGAGGCGGCGGAACCCGGAACGGAAATAAGGATCGTAAGGGGCAGGAATCCGGGCGCCGAGATAAGCGTGACCGGTCTCGACCTCGTCGGCAGCTAGGTATCATCCGACGCATGATCTGCCGGAAAAGCGGGCAGCTTTCCAGGGTCGTGCGCCACGGATCGGCAGGGCACCGGTCAAAGCACAAGGAAAGGCGGAGAATGGCCCGCAAACATATCCTGCACATGCTCACTCCCTTGAAACAGATGAGCCCGTTCGACGTGAACATGGCGCTCGACGCCGGGTTCGACGCAGTGGTGCCCTATGTGGACGTCAAACTGGAAGAAGTGGCCGGACTGGTACAGGACGCAATCTTCTCGCGGCCGCCGGACGCCGGTGTCGACACCGGTATCTTCATCGCCGGAAAGAACGTCTCGCTGGCGCTCGACATGTTCGATGCCGCGAAAAAGTCGATGGTGCCGCCATTCCAGATTTCGGTATTCGCAGACCCGGCCGGCTCCTTCACCACCGCTGCGGCGATGGTCGCCAAAGTGGAAAAGGCGCTCGAGAAGAAATTCGACCGCGGGCTGAAGGACAGGCGCATCGCCATCTTCGGCGCTACCGGCGTTGTCGGCTTCTGCACTGCTGTCATCGCGGCCAAGGAAGGTGCGCATGTCACCATCGTCGGCCATGACGGCGACGCGCGGGTGAAAAAGGTTGCCGCCGAGATCAAGAGCCGCTTCGGTGCGAAGGTCGAGGCCGCCGACGGCTCGACGAATGCAAAGAAAAAAAAGCTGGTCGCGGCGAGCGAGGTGATCCTGGCCGCCGCCAAGGCGGGCGTGCAGGTGATCTCGAAGGCTGAACTCGCCGGCGCCGACGGCCTGCTTATTGCCGCGGACGTCAATGCCGTGCCTCCAGCCGGTATCGAAGGGCTGACGGTGCACGCCAATGCCGAGCCGCTCGAGGCGACAAAGGCTGTCGGCATTGGCCCGCTCGCCATCGGCAATGTGAAGTACAAAACCGAATTCGGTCTCTTCAAACGAATGATCGATGCAGAAAAGACTGTCACGTTCGATTTCCAGGATGCGTTTTCCCTTGCACGCGAGATTGCCAAATAACGGGACGCTTTTGATCGCGTCGGTTTCGGGCCGCGCGCTGGCCGCGGCGGCCAGACGCGCCGGCTATCGCCCGCTCGTCGCGGATTTCTTCTGCGATACCGATACGGTCGCGTTGGCGCCACGCTCGGTGATGCTGGCCGGCAGCCTCAAGGACGGCATCGACGAAAACCGCGCGATTGAACTGCTGCGGGAACTTGCACTTGGCGAAGAGCCGATGGCCGTGGTGCTCGGCTCGGGTTTCGAACGCAAACCGGACCTCGTGGATGACATCGCCCGGCATTTTGCCCTGGCGGGAAATAGCGGCGCCACCATCCGCCGCGTGAAGGACCCGGAAACGCTGTCGGCAGACTGCGCCGAACTCGGCATCCCGCATCCGGAATTCCAGCGAAACCGGCCGGACGACCCGGAAAACTGGATCGTCAAGACGGCAGGCGCCGCCGGCGGCGCGCATATCAGAAGTGCAAATGGCGAGGACCCGACCGAGGGCCGTTATTTCCAGCGCTTTCTTCACGGACAGAGCATCTCGGCGCTGTTCGTCAGCGACGGCCGCGGCGCGCGGATCGTCGGTTTCAGCCGGCAGTGGACATCTCCCGTTCCGGCGGCGCCCTACCGCTACGGCGGCGCGGTGCGCCTGCGACGCTTCGACCGGCAGGATGCGGTGATGATCGCCGGCTTTCTCTCCGCACTGGCCGCCCGTACCGGACTGACCGGGCTGTGCAGCGCAGATTTCATCAGAAACAGGGACGGCTATCACCTGATCGAGATCAATCCCCGGCCCGGTGCAACACTCGACATCTTCGACAGCTTTGAAGTGCCGCTGATGGAAGCGCATCTTCGTGCGACGCGCGGCGAGAATTACCGCCTGCCGAACTTCACCGACAGCATGGCGCAGTTGATCGCCTACGCAGCAAAGCCGGTGGCGCGGTTCCCGGCAATCGACTGGCCGGACTGGACCGCCGACCATCAGTCGGAAGGAACGCGGCTTTCGCCCGGCGACCCGGTCTGCACCGTATTCGCACGCGGGCCGAGCGCAGCGGCGACGCGAAAGGCGGCGGAAAAGCAGGCGCGAGCGCTGCAGCCTGTATGGGAAGGAGGCCAGGAATGAAGGATGGCACCGCATTCCTGAACGACAACGCGCAGAAGATCGCCGACGGCATGATAGGTGATGCCGAGCGCCTGCGCGTTTCGGTTTCCAGGGGTTCGCTCGGGGAGACCCTGATCGACACCGGCGCCAAGGTGACAGGCGGTATCGAGGCCGGCCTGCGCATGGCCGAAGCCGCCATGGGAGGCCTGGGCACTATTTCGCTGTCGATGGACCGCGCCTCGGAAAAATGGCCGTTCAGTGTCGAGGTGCGCTCATCGCAACCGGTGCTCGCCTGCCTCGGCAGCCAGTACGCCGGCTGGAACCTTTCCAACGGAGATTATTTCGCCATGGGGTCCGGCCCGGCGCGCGCGCTGGCGCGTGTCGAGCCGCTGTTTGAGGAAACGTTGTCCTACAAGGACAAGGCGGCGTCGGCCGTGCTCATCCTCGAAACCGCCGAACCGCCGCCGGCCGCGGTGGTGGAAAAAGTAGCCAAGGCAACCGGGCTACCGGCGAAAAAACTCACCTTCCTCTACGCCCCGACACAGAGCCTCTCCGGCACTGTGCAGATCGTGGCGCGGGTACTCGAAGTGGTCTTGCACAAGGCGAACGACCTGAAATTTCCGCTGGAGAACATCGTCGACGGCATCGCCTCGGCGCCGATCCCGGCCCCGCATCCGGACTTCCTGACCGCGATGGGGCGCACCAACGACGCCATCATCTATGGCGGGGTCGCGCAACTCTTCGTCAAAGGAACCGCCAACGACGCCAGGACGCTGGCGGAAAAACTGCCGAGCCGCGCCTCGCGCGACTACGGCCAGCCCTTCGCCAGGATTTTCAAGCACTTCAAGGGAGATTTCTACGCCATCGATCCGTTGCTGTTCAGCCCCGCCGAAGTCCTCGTGACGGCAGTCGAAAGCGGCGATACATTCCGCGCCGGCAGTCGCGACCTGGAGATGCTCCAACAGAGCCTCGGTTGAGCGGCATCAAGGAACGGTCAGCGTGATCCCCCGCATCCTCGTCCTCAACGACAATTCGGAGAAAAGAACGCGAGGTCTCGCGGCAAGTTTCCGGCGTCGCGGAGCCGTCGCGATCAACGTGCCGCTGGCTTCGCTCGCCTTCGACACCGGTGCTCCCTCCGGGATTTCGATCCCCGGCTTCGATGGCGCGCTGCCCGATGCGGTGCTTGTCCGCTCCATCGCCGCCGGTTCGTTCGAGGCGGTCACCCGCCGTCTCGGCATCCTGCATGCGCTGGGCAGACTATCAGTGCCGGTGTGGAATTCGGCGGTAGCGATCGAACGCTGCATCGACAAGTCGATGACGACGTTCCTGCTGCAAGATGCCGGCCTGCCGACGCCCCCGACATTCGCCGTCGAAGGGCTGAACGCCGCACACGAAATCGCTGCGCGGGAGCTTCCCGCAGCACCATTGGTCCTGAAGCCGCTGTTCGGGGCGCAGGGACGCGGCATCCGGCTCGTTAGAACCGTCGACGACCTGCCGGCCGACGAAGAGATGAACGGCGTCTATTATCTGCAGCATTATGTGCAACGCGCCGGTCCACCCTTCCACGACTACCGGGTCTTTGTCTGCGCCGGGAAGATGGTGGCGATGATGAGCCGCCGGGGTAACGACTGGATCACCAACGTCAATCGGGGCGCCGTTCCGGAGCGGGTTTCGGACCATGACGAGGACGCGCTCGCGGAACTCGCCGTCGCCGCTGCTGCAGCGGTGGGCGCGGATTTCGCCGGCGTCGATATCGTGCCGGCCGCCGATGGGCGTCTGCTGGTGCTCGAGGTCAACAGCATGCCGGCCTGGTCGGGGTTGCAATCGATTGTCGCGGTCAACATCGCCGATGCCATCGCGGACGCCTTGCTGGCGTTTCTCGCCGCGCAGCGGGCCGTTGCCGCGCCAAACCGGCCCTACCGCTTCACCTCACCGGCCAATTCCTGAGATGGGATTGCCGCGCAAGACGATCGCCGCGGCCTACAAGACCGCCTGCCGCCTCGAAATCGAGGCGCTGAAACCAGGCAACGTCCACCTCTTCGCCGATGGCCACCGCATGTCGGCCGATCAGTTTCTGGAAAGCGCGCAGGTCTCCGCCGGCCCGCTGACCGACACGGCACTGCCGGTCGGCAGGCGCATTCTCGAGACCGTGCGGGCGACACGCGCAGGCGGTCGGCACCAACACCAATCTCGGCATTCTTCTGCTCTGCGCGCCACTGGCGAAAGCCGCCGAAGCGGAAAGCGGCGATCTCCGGCAAAATGTCGGCGAGGTACTGGCGGCGATGACGATGGACGACGCTGCGTCGGTGTTCGAGGCGATCGTGCTCGCCTCGCCCGGCGGGTTGGGATCAGCCGAAGCGCATGACGTTCGCGAGCACCCGCGGTGCCGCTGCTCGAGGCGATGCGCGCGGCGGCGGGACGTGATCTGATCGCGCGCCAGTATGTCAGCAGCTTCGAGGATGTTTTCGATCGGGCTGCCGGCCCACGATGCTGCCGTGGCGCCGGCGAAGGCGATATGTGGCCGACGGTCCTGACCTACATGGCTTTCCTGACCGCCTTTCCCGACAGTCATACCGCGCGCAAGCACGGCATTGAAACGGCCGAGCGAGGTGCGACAGGAGGCCGTCGCGGTCCGCGCATCGCTCGACGCGGCGCCGGACGATGCGGCACGAATCCGGTTGCTGACGGACTTCGATAAAGGCCTCAAAGGGCGCGACATCAATCCCGGCACCTCGGCCGACCTGACGGTGGCTTGTCTTTTAGTCCACAATCTCCGCAGCGAACTTGCATAAGCAAAGGCTTAGTGGTTGAATTTCGGCAGCGGAAGCAATCCTTCCGCGGCTATCTAGCCAACCGGTCCGGGCAAACCGGGCGCTGCCAACAAGGATAGTCGTCCATCGAGCGCCCGCTCGGTTGCGGCGTCTTTGGACACCATAATTGTGTCTTGGAGGAATTGGCATGGCAAAAATCTCGAAAGTTATGGTCGGTGAATTGCTCGTTGGAGATGGCAACGAGGTTGCACATATCGACCTTCTGATCGGACCGCGGGGGAGCCCGGTCGAAACGGCGTTCTGCAATGCGCTCACAAACAACAAGGACGGCTTCACCAGCTTGCTGGCGGTTATTGCGCCGAACCTGCCTTGCAAACCCAACACGGTGATGTTCAACAAGGTCACGATCAAGGGCGCCAAGCAGGCGGTGCAGATGTTCGGACCGGCGCAGTTCGCGGTGGCCAAGGCCGTGCAGGACAGCGTCGCCGACGGGATCATCCCCGCCAACGAGGCGGACGATCTGTTCATCTGCGTCGGCGTGTTCATTCACTGGGAAGCCGAAGACGACGCCAAGATCCAGCAATACAATTATCAGGCGACGAAGGAGGCGATCCAGCGCGCGGTCGAGGGTAAACCATCAGCTGCCGAAGCTACGTCCCAGCGGGATTCGGTGAAACACCCGTTCAGCGCGCCGCCTCCTAGACAAGAGACAGCCCCGCCCAGGCAAAACCCTCTGGCGAGCCGGATGGTCTGTTGCGCCGGCTGAAAAAGCTCTTGGGCCTCTGAAGTCCACCCGAAGTGCCAACGGCCCTTCGGGTGCTTTGACATCGCAAAGCTGCGCTCAGGCGCCGAGCGACGACAGTTGTTTCGGCGTCAGGGTACCGTCATGCAATGAGGTCGCCACCAGCGCCGCGGCAACGCCGAGCTCCGAGAGAGCGCGAATGTCGCTTTCATTGCGTACCCCGCCCGCCGCGATGATTTCACGGCCACCGGCTTTCGCCTTGATCTCGGCCAGCCGGGCGAGATCTGGGCCGGCGCCCGAACCGACCCTGGCGAGCGTCATGACGATGACGCGCCGCGGCCACAGCTCGGCTTTGTCGAGAAAAGACGGCGGGCCGCGGAACCCGTCGGCAAAAAAATCGAGCGACAGGATGAGACCGGGATGATCACGGGTGCGCCGGAGCAATGCATCGTCGCCCTGCGATTCCGAACCAAGCACGGGGCAGAGCCCCGGCGTGCCAGCGCAGCATCGAGCGAGGCCGCCTCGGCGAACCCGGCGTCGAGCCACAACTCCGGTTCGTCCTGCATCCTGCGCAGCCGGGCGAGCGCATCGTGATTGGGGGGGCGGCCCTCGATAGCGTCGAGATCGGCAATATAGAAGGTTCCGAACGGGAAAAGCGTACGCAGGCCCTCGGCAACGGCGACCGGATCGGAGCTGGCGGCGAGCGGCGTCACCATTGGCCGGTAGCGGTCGCGCTGCCCCTTCTCGGCACGGACCACCTCGCCGCCTTTCAAGTCGAGAACAGGGATGATACGCACCATTTTTCCCGCACCTTTGTCCGCAACGATCATGAAAGCTTGAAGCGTGGAAAAAAGAAAGCACTTCGTTGCCGGCTTCGATATCGGCGGCGCGCATCTTAAGGTGACGCGGGCCGAAAACGGCCGCATCGTCGAGGCGGTGACGATCGGCATGCCATTATGGCAGGGCCTCGACCGGCTCGAAGCCGCACTTCTCGAAGCGGCGCCGGTCTATGCCAATACCGACCTCAATGCGTTTACGATGACCGGCGAACTTGCCGACGTCTTTCCCTCGCGCGACGTGGGTGTGGCGACGCTCCTGTCGCGGATTTCGGGAAATTTCCCCGGCGGGGAAAATCTGATCTATGCTGGCCGTTCCGGCTTCGTGGGCATGAACAAGGCAGCAGGCCTTGCCAACGACGTCGCGTCCGCCAACTGGCACGCGACCGCCGCCCTGGTGGGGAAACTCGCCGGCGACGCGCTGTTCGTCGACATGGGCTCGACGACAACCGACCTGATTCCGGTCAGCGGTGGAGCGGTTGCAAATCAGGGCTATAACGACGCCGAACGGCTGCTCAGCGGCGAGCTTGTCTATACCGGATACACACGCACATTCCTGTTCGGCGTCGCGTCGTCGGCGCCTGTGCGAGGTCGGATGACGCCGCTGATGAACGAATATTTCGCCTCGATGGCCGACGTTAACCGCATTCTCGGCGTGCTCGATGAGAACGACGACAAGCATCCCTCGGCCGACGGCCAGGAAAAGACAGTGGCCGGATCGATAGCGCGGCTGGCGCGGATGACCGGGCGGGATGGGGCGGATCTCGAGGCCGGCGAGTGGTAAGCCGTCGCGCGCTGGTTCAGCGAGCAGCAGCTTCGCCTGATCCACGATGCCGCTTTCAGGATCTCCGGGAGTGTCGTCGCCGACGCGCCGATCGTCGGCGCCGGCATCGGCGCCTGCAGATCAAACGACTGGCCGAACGGATGGAGCGGCAGTTCATCGATCTGGCCGACCTCATTCCGGCCGATGACGCGGCCCGCAGCGAAGCAAGCAGCGCGGGGCCTGCAAGTGCCGTTGCGCTGCTGGTGGGATTTGCCGGAGCAACGGCCGGCTAGATCCGGCCGTTCCCAATGCTCGACGCCGCATTAAATTACTTAGCTATTGCGCTAAGTGTCCGGCGATGATACTTAGCCTTATGGAACAGTATCAGGAGCAACTGAACGGCATCTTCCAGGCGCTTGCCGACCCCACGCGCAGAGCCGTGCTGGGGCGGCTGGGCAAGGGCCCGGCGAGCATCAGCGATCTCGCGAAGCCGTTCAACATGGCTTTGCCGTCCTTCATGAAACACATCCATTTTCTCGAGGAGAACGGCTTGATCCGCACGCGCAAGCGAGGCCGCGTGCGGACATGCGCCATCGAGAAGAAGCAGCTTGCAGCCGTCGAAAACTGGCTCGACGCACAGCGTGCCATCTGGGAAGGCCGCACCGACAGGCTCGAACAATTTGTCACCCAAAAAGAGGGAAAAATCAAAATGAACCGATCTTCAAATCCGGACCTCGACCTGACGGTATCGCGCATCATCAAGGCGCCAAGGTCGGTCGTCTGGAGCGCCTGGACCGACCCTGCGAGCTTCGAACAGTGGTGGATTCCCGCGCCTGCCAGATGCAAGGTCGTGGAAATGGACCTCCGGCCCGGCGGCTCGTTCAGGACCGAGATCAGCGAGAACGGCGGCGATTTCGCGCCGCATCTGAGCGGCTGCTTCCTCGCCATCGATGAGGCCGAACGGATCGTCTTCACGAACGCGCTGGTCGGAGGGTGGCGACCTGCAGAACAGCCCTTCATGACGGCAATCATCACCCTCAGGGACCACCCGATGGGCACCGACTATACCGCTCTCGCGATGCACAAGAACAACGCCGATCGAAACCTGCACGAAGAAATGGGCTTTTACGACGGGTGGGGCACTGTCACCGAGCAACTCGCCAAACTCGCCGAAGAACGGGCGTAGCGGAAGACGTCTCGGGGGCGGACCACGTTCATTTTCCGCCATCAAAGACTGTCCTGATGCGAGCACTTTCATGGAAAGCGACGCCCCGGTGTCAGACCTTCGCCTCTTTCCCGGTGGCGTCCTTGCCGGCGAAATGCTCGTTGACCCGCTCCATCAGCCAGCCCCAGGCTTCCCGTTCTTCGGGGCCGGCGGTCTTGTCGATGGCGATGGTGAGGTAACCGATCTCCGTCTCGATCTTCTCGCGCGGCAGCATGCCGAGCCGGCTGACCAATATGGCAAGTTCGAGCACTGCTCCCTTGGCGCGATTGAGCCCAGTGAACGGAGCGTGGGTGACTTCGCTCGCCACCCGGCAGAAATGCCGCGGCCGCACGCGGTCGTCGTCGACGCTGACGACCTCCAGCACCGAATGCGCGAGCGCTGCTTCAAGCCGCGGCACCGGGCAACCCTGGACCGGAGCAAGCGGCCAGTCCTTGCGGCCGGTCAGGCAGCCGGCGAAGATGCGGACGTCGTCGATGTAGTTGGCAACCGCCACCGGCACTTCGGCCAGATTGTCGAGCGTCGTCGAAGGGCGGAACGGCGCAATGATCCAGCCATCCCGCTCGGCGATGATGCCGAGCGGCGCGATATGCACCTTGCCGGCCTTGTCGGCGGTGGTGACGATGCATTCGCGGATATAAGGCATCCTCAGTCCCTGTTTTTCCTGGCCTTCAGCGTGTGGCCTGCCTCGGCAAGCCGGGTCCGGTCCGCTTCCGGCGCAGGCGCCGCGACACCCCAGGCGAGCGGCTCGTCCTGCACGTAACGCTTGCCGAGCCGCCAGGCGATCTCGGCCTTCATCAGTTCCGCGCCAAGGTAAAATGCATGCGCGCCGTCGTCCTCAACGTTTAATCCGGGGAAGAGTTCGAACGCGTCGGTGGCGATGCGATGGCCCTTGCCGTTGAAGACGTGAATGCCGTCTTCGGCGGTGAGGATGCGGAAATTGGCGTCGCGCACCTCGGCGGCAAGTGCTGCAATATCGTCGATGGACGCCGGATAGGGCTTGCGGTCGTGAACCTGCAGCAGGCCGGGGTGGTAACCGCGCGGCAGCGCGCCATCGTTCTTCGCTGCGAACAATATGCGGCGGGCGATATCGTGCTCCTCGACCGTGCGCACCGTGTGCGGACTGACATGCACGACCAGCACGTTGCGGATCGAAAGCTCGGAGCAGAGGCCTGCAAGGATCGCGGTGACACCGGAACTGTCGGCGTCGGTAAGTTCGGTGAGATTGCCGGTGCCCATCAGAAGCTCGATGTCCGGCCAACGGCAGCGCGCCTCGATGAAGCGGCCAAGCGATGCGGCAAAGCCGAAATGGATCGGGTCGAGCACCGGATCGGCGATAAACGAAATTCCAGCCTTTTGCGCGGCCTCGATGGCGCGGCCGAGCGAATCGAGATCGCCGGGCGCCGACGGGATCAGCACCGGGGTGATCGCGTGTTCGAAAGCAAGCGGCAGCGTCTCTTCGGTGAGGCTGAGCACGTAGTCGGCGCCGGCCCCCGCCCCTGCCCGCAATTCATCCGAGCTGGCGGAATCGACGCTGACCGAAAAGCCATCGGCCTTCAGCGCCCGCACCGCATCGGAAAGCAGCGGAAACGGCGTCTCCGGCAGGCAGCCGAGATCGATGACATCGGCGCCGGCGCGCTTCAGTACGTGCGCCCGTGCCAGCAAGGCATCGACCGACAGCATGGGCGCGTCGACGATCTCGGCGAAGATGCGCATGTCGTGGCGGGAAAGATCGGGCGGCTCCCCTGCCCGGCCAAGGAAGAAAGGAAGGTCGGCGACCTCGTCGGGACCGCGCACGAAAAGCACACCGAAATGCGCCGAAAGCTGCTCAAGATCGCCGCGGTAGCGGCCGGGCAGGATGACCCGGTCGATACCATCCGCTAGCTTCAATCGCCGCCGGATGATGTCTTCGGTCATCAGCGCCGCGACCTTGACGCCGATATCGACGATCTCCCACGTAAATTCCGTTTCGCCCAGCCCCGAAAGCACCTTTTCCAGCCGTGCTCGTGCCAGGTGACCGGTGAGAAAGGCGAGGCGCTCAGTCATGGCCGGCGAGTTCGGCGCGGCGCGCGCGGATTGCGGCATTCAGTTCGGCGAGCGACTCGACGACCGTGGTGCGTTCGAAACTTTTGAGCCGCTCGGTGTTTTCGAGATCGATCCTGCGCGGATAGACTTTCACCAAGCCGTGCGGCGCCATGGTTTCCAGTTCCGGCGCGGTGTCGCAGGCAAAGACGATCGCCGGCACCCGGCATTTGCCGGCCTGGGCAAAGACATTGGTGGCAAGCGTGTCGGAAATGCCGAGCACGCATTTCGCGACCGTGTTGGACGAGGCCGGCGCGACGACCACCGTATGATAGACGCCGTGGTAGAACTCGCCGACCGGCACCGCGCTCGCAGTCTTGTCGTGCAGCACACGCATGCTGTCCGGAAAGTCGAGCTTCAGTTTGTACATGCGCAGCACTTCGTCAGCCGCCTTGGAGACAAAGACATCGCAATGTTCGAGCTCGTGGATAAGCGCGAAGCTTTCCGTGAAGAAGTGGCCGGAGCCGGTGAGAACCCAAGCCCAGCGCGGAGTATGCAGTTTGGCCATCGCCTATCCTGCTTTGCGCACCGGTCCGGCCGCAAGCTGCACTTTCGTCCCCGGCAGAATGCGCGCCGCTAGCCGAACAGCGGCAGTGGAGGCGTCTTCGGGGCTGGCGAGAAAGAAATCGGTGCCGGCGGGCAGCATCGACGAAAAGCCGGCGTCAACGATACCCTTGTCCGCCAGTCCGGCAACATCGTCGCGCTCCGAGAAGGCCGAGGTCTGCTTGATCAGCAAAAGCCCGTCGGCGCCGATCTTGCCGGCCAGCCATGCGGCAAGCGAATCCGAGGTCATGTCCCAGGATGCGCGAATGTCGTGGGCGGGAATGGCGAGCGTCGACGGCAGCCATACCGGGATTTTCCCGGCGCGCAGCACGCGCTCGATTTCTTCCGGCGAACGTGCCGGCGCCAACCGGTCGTCGCGGTCGAGGATGACATGGCCGAATTGGTCCATGGCCAGGATTGCCATGGCATGCGCAGCGCGATCGGAAAAACCCATCCGCTTCTGCGCGGCCCGCACCCGGTTGGCAAACGGTCCGCCACCCGGCACGACGACCAACGGCAGCGCCGAACCGGCCAGTGCGGCCGGCCAGACGTTCATCCCGGCATCGAAAGCCGTGCTACCGCCGAGCTTGACGACGGCGAGCCTCACGAGGTGACGCCCTTGCCGCGACCGTGAACGCTCTTGTCGTCATGCCCGGCCAGCGAACCTGGATTCAGTGCGGAGGGTTGTTGCTTGGCCCGTTTGCGCTCGATCTCGACGCCGACGCCGCCCGGTCCGAGTTCCAGTTTTTCCACCCGCACGATGACACGCATCACCCGCGGGTCTTCCAGCACGTGCGCGGCGACCTGCTCGGCCAGCGCCTCGCTCAATTGCACATGGCCGCGCGCGACGATCGTGCGGATGCCGTCCATGATGATGTCGTAGGAAAAGACGTGGCGCATGTCCTCGGGATTGCTGGTGACGCGCAGCACGTCGGCGGTAACGTCGAAGCGAACCTTCTGGGTGTGGCCGTGCTCGAAACTGTAGGCGCCGATCTCGACCGGCAGCACGAAGTCGCGCACAAAGATCTTGTCGGTTCCAAGTGCCGGATCGGCTCCCGGCGAATAGCCGCGCGCTGCCAGGAGGCGGTAATCGACCGTCGACGAGCGACCTGCCTGCAGCTCTTCCGGGATAAGAGCGCGGATCTCCCTGACGGCCTCGGCGTCGATCGACCGGGTGCGCTGGGTCTCGCTGCAAAGCGCTCCGCGGAAACCCAGGAAATCCGGCGCAAAAGGCAAGAGGCGTGGAATATCGGGCGCTTCCAGCGATCCGCTCAACCCGACGGCCAGCTCGAGCGCCTTGGCGCGGCTGACAAACACCGGAATGCGTGCCGGCGGCAAATGATCGAGAAGACGGCCCTTCGTCTTGTCGGCTGTGTCGACCATGACGCCATGGAAGCCATGTCGGGCGAAGTGGGGCAAGAGGTCGAAATCCGGCGCCAGATCGGCGAAAAGCACGGCGATCAGCTTGCTGCGCCGGGCGATCGGTGCCAGCGCGTCGGCACAGGCGGCTGCATTGGTCGAGGGAAAGAAGCCGATCTTGACGTAGTCGACGCCAGTCGCCGCGATCTCCTGCACCTTGGCGCGGATCGTCGCCGGCTCCATCGGCAGGTCGCCGCAGACAGCGCTGGCGAGGCGGCGCCCGGCGATCGCCGTCACCGTCCGCTGCACGATCTCGGTGGCGACAGCGCCGAGTGCGCCGGCTTTCGGATCCTTCAGGTCGACGATGTCGGCGCCGCCGGAAATCGCGATCTCCGCCTCGTCCGTCCCGGTGACGCTGGCCAGCATCTTGGTCATTTGATCAGCCCTTCAAGTCTGGACGACAGGACGTTCTTATAAAGATAGTCGATACCGCGACGCCAGGATTCGTCGGTGTTGCCCCTCAAATCCACAACGGCGCTGGTCACGGGTTTCGATGTCTGAGCGTCGCGCACCACGACATTCATGCTGAGCACCAGTTCGGAAACCTTGAAGACGACGCCGGTGAAAGCATAGCGGGCGCCGAGTTCCTGCGCAAAGCCGTCGGCACAATTGCCGCAGAACTGAAGATTGGCGGCCGCTGCTTTCTGGGCTACCGGGGCGATGTCGACCACCTCGAACTGTCCGGATCCGGCGAGATGATCGCGCAGGCGCCCGCTGATCGTCTCCAGTCGCTTGGCCTCTGCTTCGCGCTTGTCCGGCGCTCCTGGAACGAGGTCGCCATGCGCGAGCTCGAATTTGAAGACCGCTGCCTTCTCCTCCGCAGCGGCCGGCCACAAGGCTAAAGACCAAGCCAAAGTTGACCCGAAAAGCAGGTTTACGGGGTTTGCGAACGAAAAAAGCTGCGCTAAGCTCATGTTGGCACCTGAATTTCGCACCGTTCCGACCTTTGGTCGGGCGACGGCGCATGCAACAAAATACATTGTTATGAAGAGTATGGTGCCTAACACTCTCGCGGCTTTCATCGGACTTTTTCTGGCCGGCGTCAATCTGTCCGCGGCGCTGGCTCAGGAAACGACCCAGCCTCCGAAGGCGCGCGCGGCCAAGCCGGAAAAGCCGGTGGTCGACATCAAGATCGGTTATCTGCGTGCTTATGCTCCGCAGCTGGCGTTGTCGGTGCTCGACGTCCCGCCGCGCGACGAAGGTGTGGCCGGCGGCAATGTGGCGATCGCCGACAACAACACGACCGGCAGTTTTCTTGGCCAGAAGTTCACGCTCGACGTCATCGAAGTGAAGCCCGACGCGGATATCGTCGCAACCTTCCGGGAGATGGTTGCCAGGGGCGACCGCTACGTGCTTGCCGATATTTCGGCCAGGCAATTGCTGTCGATCGCCGACATCGCGCGCGACAACGGCGTCCTGATCTTCAATGTCGGCGCGACAGACGACGTCCTGCGCGAGGAGGAATGCCGGGCGAACATCTTCCACACCATGCCGACGCGCTCCATGCTGGCCGACGGACTGGCGCAATATCTGATCTGGAAGCAGTGGCGACGCTGGGCGCTGATTTACGGCTCGCATGACAACGACAGGCTGTTCGCCGACGCGCTGCGGCGCGCGGCGACGCGTTTTGGCGGCGAGATCGTCGCCGAAAAGGAATTCAAGGACACCGGCACTGCCCGGCGTACCGATTCCGGCGTCGTCCAGATCCAGCGGCAGATGCCGGTGTTCACGCAGGATCTACCCGAGCACGACGTTCTGCTTGTCGCCGACGAGAGCGAGGTCTTCGGCACCTATGTGCCCTTCCGCACCTGGATCCCGCGTCCGGTGGCGGGCACCGCCGGCCTCGCCCCATCGGCCTGGCACCCAGCCAGCGAGCAATGGGGCGGCACCCAGATCCAGAATCGCTTCGCCAAGGCGAACGGCCGCCGCATGCTGTCGAAAGACATGGCCGGCGTGGACGGCGGTGCGCATCCTCGGCGAGGCGGCAACCCGCACGCAGGGCGCCGATCCTCAGAAGATCGTCGAATTCATACGCTCCGACGATTTTTCGATCGCCGCCTTCAAGGGCCAGAAACTGACCTTCCGCAAATGGAACCAGCAATTGAGGCAACCGATCTTCCTCGGCGACAACCGTTCGGTCGTTTCGACCTCGCCGCAGGAAGGGTTTCTGCATCAGGTGTCCGAACTGGACACGCTGGGCGTCGACCAGCCGGAGACGAAATGCGTTCTGAAATAAGCAGTTAGAAGAATCTGCAAAATCAGTGGAGGAGCCTGATGAAAAGACGATCAGCGGCGCTTGCCGGCGCGATTGCCGCCGCAACAATCATCGCCAGCCCGGCATCGGCCTACATGGTCTATGTCTCCAACGAGAAGGACAACACCATATCTGTGGTCGACTCGACGACGATGGAGGTCGTGAAGACTGTCAATGTCGGCCAGCGGCCGCGCGGCATCACCATCTCGCATGACGGCAAACATCTCTACCTTTGCGCCAGCGACGACAATTCCATCGAAGTGATCGACACGGCAACCTTGCAGATTGTCGACACCTTGCCATCCGGCCCCGACCCGGAACTGTTCGTGCTCTCGCCCGACGGCAAGACGCTTTACGTCGCCAACGAGGACGACAACCTCGTTACCGTCATCGACATCGCCGGCAAGAAGGTACTTGCCGAAATCCCGGTCGGCGTCGAGCCGGAGGGCATGGGCGTCAGCCCGGATGGCAAAACCATGGTCAATACGTCGGAAACGACCAACATGGCGCATTTCATCGACACCGCCACGCACGAGATCACCGACAACGTGCTGGTCGATTCGCGTCCACGCTTTGTCGAGTTCACGCCGGACGGAAAGCAGGCCTGGGTGAGCGCCGAGATCGGCGGCACCGTTTCGGTGATCGACAATGAAAGCCGCGAGGTGGTCCACAAGATCACCTTCGAGATCGCCGGCTTGCGCGCGGAATCGATCCAGCCGGTCGGCGTGCGCATCACCAAGGACGGCAAGAAGGCCTATGTGGCGCTGGGTCCCGCCAACCGCGTCGCGGTAATCAATACCGAGACCTACGAAGTGGAAAAATACGTGCTGGTCGGCCAGCGCGTCTGGCAACTCGCCTTCACGCCCGACCAGAAGACGATCATCTCGACCAACGGCGTATCTAACGACATCACCTTCATCGACGTGGCCACCGACGAGCCGGTGCAATCGGTGACGGTGGGCGCACTGCCATGGGGCGTGGTCGTCTCACCGAATTGAATCAAACTTATAGAAAATCAGCAGAAGGGCAGGAAATCATGCGGAAATTTCAGGCAATCGCTTTCGCGGCTCTCATTGGAGCGGCGCTGACGCAGGGCCAGGCGTGGGCGCAGGAAGATGACGACGACGATGATGACGCGGCCGGCGCCGCGGCAACCGAGACGGCTGCACCAGCCGCCGCCGAAAAGGTGACGCGGGCCTCGAAGGACGTGCCGGAACTGATCCTCGGCACCAAGGAAGATCAGTTCACCGCCAACCAGAAGGATTTCGAGCTCATCGCCGGCCAGGGCTATCGCTGGAAGATCACCGCGGCCGGCGGGCTGGAATACAAGTTCCATACCGACCTGTTCCGCAACGTCTGGAACAATCAGATCGTCATCAACGATCTCGAAGTGCACATGAATGGCGCGCCCGCCTGGCTCGAATTCGATGCGGACGGCACGATCCAGGTGCAATTCACCACCGTACGCCCCGGCATCTACACCTGGTCGGTACCCGATCTCGCCGACAAGGGCATGAAAGGCACGATCACGATCAAATAGGACTGCCGGAAAGTAGCGCTACGCAACCGGGCCCGGTGCGCTAGATTGATGATCGAAGCCAGGAGCCAGCCGGCGTGCAGCATGTGAGAACAGGCGATGGAACAAACGACGTGGCGGCGCTCGACGTCGCCGCGGTCAGCCATTCCTACGGCTTGCGGCGTGCGCTGAACGATGTGTCGTTCCAGATCGCGCCGGCGAGCTTCACCGTTCTGCTTGGCTTGAACGGCGCCGGCAAGACGACGCTGTTCTCGCTGATCAGTCATCTCTACGACACGCGGCACGGTTCGATCCGCATCTTCGGCCACGATATCCGCCGCGCGCCGGGCGAGGCGTTGAGGCGCCTCGGCATCGTCTTCCAGGCACGTACGCTCGACCTCGATCTCAGCGTTTACCAGAATCTTTCCTACCACGCGTCGCTGCATGGCATCGGCGCCGCTGAGGCGCGGCGCCGCATCGAGGCGGTACTCGACACCGTCGAGATGAGCGGCAGGCTGCACGACAAGGCGCGCAGCCTTTCGGGCGGCCAGATGCGGCGCGTCGAGATCGCACGCGCCCTTTTGCACCGGCCGCATCTTTTGCTTCTCGACGAGGCGACCGTCGGGCTGGACGTACAATCCCGGGCGGGCATCCTCGCCAGCATCCGCAAGCTGGTCGAAACCGAGGGCATCAGCGTCTTCTGGGCGACGCATCTGATCGACGAGGTCAATGACAGCGACCACGTCGTGGTGCTCGCCGACGGCAATCTGGTCGCCAAGGGCAGCGTCAAGGAAGTCGTGATGGCGACAAAGGCAAAAACCATCGGCGAGGCGTTTGCCAAATTGAGCGGCAGGAAGCCGATTGCCGGGCCGGAGGCGTTGCCATGACTTTGCCGCAGCCAGTCGGCCCGGAAGGAAGCGGCACGCTGTCGCTCGGCGCACCGGCCTTCGGCCTCGCCAATTATCTGATCTGCCTGAAAGGCATACTGGTGCGCGAGGGCTTGCGTTTCCTGCATCAGCGCGAGCGCTTCATCTCATCGCTGGTCAGGCCGCTGCTCTGGCTGTTCATCTTCGCCGCCGGCTTCCGCCAGGTGCTCGGCGTCTCGATCATCCCGCCCTACAAGACCTACGTGCTCTACGAGGTCTACATCACGCCCGGCCTGTGCGGGATGATACTTTTGTTTTCCGGCATGCAGTCGTCGTTGTCCATGGTCTACGACCGCGAGATGGGCAACATGCGGACCTTGCTGGTCAGCCCCTTCCCGCGCTGGTTCCTGCTTGTTTCGAAGCTGCTCGCCGGCGTTACCGTCTCGATCGCGCAGGTCTATGTGTTCCTGGCGGTAGCGTGGTTCTGGGGCGTGAAGGCGCCGCCGCTCGGCTATCTGATGGTGTTGCCGGCGCTGTTTCTTGGCGGCCTCATGCTCTGCTCGCTCGGGCTGCTTCTGTCGTCGATGATCAAGCAGCTCGAGAATTTCGCCGGCGTGATGAACTTCGTTATCTTCCCGATGTATTTCGCCTCGCCGGCGCTCTACCCGCTGTGGCGCATCCAGGAATCAAGCCCGCTGCTCCACAAGATCTGCCTGGCCAACCCATTCACCTACGCAGTCGAACTGGTCCGCTTCGCTTTCTACGGGCAGATCGACTGGATGTCGCTCGGCGTCGTGACAGGCTTCACTGTGCTGTTCCTTGGCGGCGCAATCATCGCCTACGATCCTTCGCGAGGACTGATGACCCGCAAGCAGGATACGGGAGGAAACGGCTGAATGAAGCATGTTGATTTTGGCTGGCGATTGGCCCTTGTCGCCGTGTTCATGGCAATGACTGGCCCGGCGTTATCATCTTATCAAAGACCCAAGGATCCGGACTGGCCCTGCATCCAGCGCAAGGTGCCTGAATTGTCGCTCGGCCAAATCTGGAACGGACCGGAATTGCCGGCATCGGCCGCCGATTGGCAGAAAGACCCTGATATTCCCGAACTCGTCACCGAACTTGCGGCGCGGCGCGTACCGATCGCCGAGGCGCAGCAGAAAATTCGGGATTTCGCCGCCACCTTGCCCAAGGAAAAGCCGGACGAACGACTGATGAAGCTCGTCCAAGGCTTGTTCGACCACATGAACCAGGAGCGGTCGCAGGTAATTTCAGGCATCGGCCGCTATGCGCGCAACCAGATCGAACTGGCGTCGCGGCTGCGCAAGGAAGCCTCCGAACTGGACGCGTTGCGCGCCAAGGCCGACGCCAACGCCGCCGAGGTAACCGACCGCACCAACAGGCTCACCTGGGAGACCCGCATATTCGAGGAGCGGGTGCAGTCGCTGACCTATGTCTGCGAAGTGCCGACGCTGATCGAACAGCGGCTCTACGCGCTGGCCAAGACGGTGGCTGAGGTGGAAATAGGGAGTGCGAATAGGGGAAAAGCTCGCGGCAAGTGGATCGTTCTGCGACCCTTACTCACTATTCGCTATTCGCCATCCGGATAAACTTCCCGAACAGCGGCAGATACATGGCACCCTTCCGCATGAGGAAGTCGTGAAACGTCGCCATAGCCGGCGAGATTGCCCGGTCGGTGCGCATGACGGCAAACCACTGGCGGCGGATCGGCATGCCGATCACATCCAGGATGACCAGCCGTCCGGTTTCGACCTCCGAGGCTATCGTGTGAGCCGAGATGAAAGCGATGCCGAGACCGGCCATCACCGCCTGCTTGATGGTTTCGTTGGAACCCATCTCGACGCCGAGGTCGTCGAGACGCCCCGGAACCTCACTGAGGAAGATTTCCAGCGAGATGCGTGTGCCAGACCCGGATTCGCGGATCAGGAATTTTTCCTCGGCGATGCGCTCCTTCGAGATGTCGCGCATCCTGGCCAGCGGATGGCCCGGCGGCGCAATGATGACCAATGGGTGGTCGCCGAAGGCCGACGCCCGAAGCGGAATGTCCTTTGCAGGCCGGCCCATCAGCGCAACGTCAACGTCGTGGTTCTTCAAATTGGCGATGGTCTCGGCGCGGTTCCCAACCATCAGTCGCATGTCGATGTCGGGATATTCCTTCATGAAAGCGGCCATCAGGCTCGGCGCGAAGTATTTGGCGGTGGAGACGACGCCAAGCCGCAGGCTGCCGGTGCGAACACCCTTGATAGCATCCATCTGGTCTTCGAGCAGGCGCAGCCGCTCCTGGATCGCCTGGGCGGCGTCGACGAAGGCCAGCCCTGCGGCAGTGGGACGCATGCCGTCGGCGGTGCGGTCGAACAGTGCCATGCCGACCTCCTCCTCGACCTGCCGCAACTGGATGGTCACTGCTGGAGGAGACAGACCCAACACCTTGGCGGCATTGACGATTTTGCCGTGATCGACAATCGCCTGGACTGCCTTGAACTGCCTGAAAGTGACGTTTCGCATGAAGCATACTAAAATTTTTTAACTCCACTCGTAAAGTTATTAAAATTTACTTATGGCGCCGCGCTTGTTCTGATGTCTCCGAGCCTGGTTGACCCGTGAGGAGGCGCGGCCAGGTTCGGGAGGACATGATGGCTGCCGCTACGCTCGACGCGTTTCTGAATTCTTATACCGGCAAGGAAGACCGGCTTCGTTCGGCGGTGGCCGCGACTGTCCATCAGCTGGCCGAAGCCGCCGTGAAGGTCCGCCACACGATCAACCAGGGCGTGCTCGGAGCGGCTTTCGCCGGCACACGTGGAGCAAACACCGGCGGCGACGTCCAGAAGGACCTCGACATCTATGCCGACGATATCTTCCTCGACGCCATGCGCCACGCGCCGGTTGCCTTCTACGCGTCCGAGGAACTGGAACAGCCGGTGTTGCTCGATGGGGACGCGCCACTGGCGATCGCCATCGACCCGCTCGACGGTTCCTCCAACATCGACACCAATGTCTCGATCGGAACGATTTTCTCCCTCCTCCCTGCAACTGGCGCGCCGGGCGCAAACCCGGCCGCCTCTTTTTTGCAGGCCGGAGCGAACCAACTCGGCGCCGGCTTCTTCATCTACGGCCCGCAGCTGGCGCTGGTGCTGTCGCTTGGCAGCGGCACCCATGTCTTCGTGTTCTCCAACAGGCTAGGCGCTTTCGTCCAGGCCTATGAGAGCCGCATCATCCCGGCGCGTGCGCATGAGTTCGCCATCAACGCCGCCAACTACCGGCATTGGGACGAGGCGGTCAGGCTCTATGTCGACGATTGCCTGAAGGGCACCGACGGGCCGCGCGAACGCGACTTCAACATGCGCTGGATCGCTTCGCTGGTCGCCGACTGCTACCGCATACTGATCCGCGGCGGGGTGTTCCTTTATCCCGGCGACCAGCGCAAGGGCTATCACCAGGGCAGGCTGCGGCTCGTCTACGAGGCGAACCCCATCGCCTTTGTGGTCGAGCAGGCCGGAGGCGCGGCGACCGACACCGTCACCCGCATTCTCGACATCGAGCCTGAGAGCCTCCACCAGCGCACGCCGGTGGTGTTCGGCTCGTCGCGGGAGGTTCATCGCATCTCCCGCTACCACACCGAGCCGTCGAGCATCGGCGAACGGGCGCCGCTGTTTTCCAACCGCGGCCTGTTTCGGGCCTGAAGCCCGCATTGTTTTGATTTGAGATAGAGCCTGTCATGTCAGCCAAGCATCCCATCATCTCGATCACAGGCTCTTCCGGGGCGGGAACCACCTCGGTGAAGCGCATCTTCGAATTGATCTTCCGCCGGGAGAACATCAACGCGGCCTTTATCGAAGGCGACGCATTCCACCGCTACGACCGCCAGACGATGAAAAAGAAGGTCGCGGAGGAAGAAAAGAACGGCAACCCGAATTTCACACACTTCAATGTGGCGGCCAACGAGCTCGAGACGCTGCAGGAGGTTTTCGAGGAATACGGCCGCAAGGGGACTGGCAAGACCCGCACCTATGTCCATGATGAGGAAGAAGAAAAGCTCTACAACACGCCGCCCGGCGTCTTCACCGAATGGCGCGATTTCCCGCCGAGCGATCTGTTGTTCTATGAAGGCCTGCATGGTTGCGCGGTGACCGACAAGGTCGACCTCGCCAAGCACGCCGACCTGAAAATCGGCGTCGTGCCGGTGATCAACCTCGAATGGATCCAGAAGATCCACCGCGACCGCGCGACGCGCGGCTACTCAACCGAGGCGGTGATGGACGTGATCCTGAGAAGGATGCCCGACTACACGCGCTATATCGTCCCGCAGTTCTCGCTGACCAACATCAACTTCCAGCGCGTGCCGATCGTCGACACCTCGAACCCGTTCATCGCACGCTGGATCCCGACACCGGACGAATCGATGCTGGTCATCCGATTCGCCAATCCGCGCGGCATCGATTTTCCCTACCTTCTGTCGATGATCCACAACTCGTTCATGTCGCGGGCGAATTCCATCGTCGTGCCGGGCAACAAGCTCGACCTCGCCATGCAACTGATCCTGACCCCGCTGATCCTGAACCTGATCGAACGCAAGCGCCGCGTGTCTTGAGGAGATGATTATGGCCAACCGTCAAAAAACACCCCCTTACCCGGCCTCAGCTTCAAGGAGACCTTCAGCGATATCGAGTCGCCTTCAATGTGCCTTCGAGGTGCTGGCGCAGAAGCTGGCGAACCTCCTTCCCCCAGCAGGATGGTCCGAGGCGCCGGATGAGAGGTTGGTGCCAATACGAATCCGGGATGCGTCCGGTCATGGCGCGCCGAGGTGGAGGAATTTCTCATGAGCCAAGTTGCCATCAAGACCGCTACCGAAACCGCCGTCTCGGAACGCGACATGGCGAACGCCATCCGGGCCCTGGCGATGGACAGCGTGCAGAAGGCAATTTCCGGCCATCCCGGCATGCCGATGGGCATGGCCGACGTGGCGACTGTGCTCTTCAACCGCTTCATCAACCTCGACCCGGCCAAGCCGGACTGGCCAGACCGCGATCGTTTCGTGCTGTCGGCCGGACATGGGTCGATGCTGCAATACGCGCTGCACTACCTGCTTGGCTATGAAGACATGCCGATCGAGGAGTTGCAGCGCTTCCGCCAGCTCGGCAGCCGTACCGCCGGGCACCCTGAATACGGCCACGCGCTCGGCATCGAGACCACTACCGGTCCGCTGGGCCAGGGCATCTCGACCGCCGTCGGCATGGCGCTGGCAGAACGAATGCTTTCCACTCGCCACGGCGCCGATCTGGTCGACCATTATACCTATGTGATCGCCGGCGACGGCTGCCTTCAGGAGGGCATTTCACACGAAGCGATCGATCTCGCCGGGCATCTGCGCCTGGCCAAGCTGATCGTCTTTTGGGACGACAATTCCATCTCCATCGACGGCCCGACATCGCTTTCGACCTCGATGGACCAGCCGGCCCGTTTCAAGGCGGCGGGTTGGTTCGTCCAGTCGGTCGACGGCCATGATATGGAGGCCGTTTCGGCTGCCATCGAGGCTGCGCGGCAATCCGACCGGCCGTCGCTGATCGCCTGCAAGACGGTGATCGGCAATGGCGCGCCAAACCTTGGCGGTTCCGAGAAGACGCACGGCGCGCCGCTGGGTGAGGTCGAGATCGCCGCAACGCGCGACAACATCGGCTGGCCGCACGCACCGTTCGAGGTGCCGGACGACATTCTTGTCGCATGGCGCGAGATCGCCGAGCGTGGAAGCCAAGCGCATCACGCCTGGGAGCAGCGGCTGGCCGCCTCGCCGCAGCGCGAAGCATTTGAAACCGCGATCACCGGGAAATTGCCTGACGCTGTCTTCGAGGCGCTGAAAACCTTCCGCAAAGAGCATGTCGAAAAGGCCACCAAAGTCGCCACCCGCAAAGCGTCGGAAATGGCGCTTGGCGTCATCAACAGCGCCACCGACCTGACCGTCGGAGGGTCGGCCGACCTTACGCACTCGAACCTGACCATTACCAAGGGCATGAACCGCGTTGCGCCCGGCGATTTCGCCGGCAGCTATGTCCACTACGGCATCCGCGAGCACGGCATGGCCGCGGCGATGAACGGCATCGCGCTGCATGGCGGCTTCGTCCCCTATGGCGGTACCTTCCTGTGCTTCGCCGACTATGCGCGCGGCGCCATGCGGCTTTCGGCGCTGATGGGCCAGCGGGTCATCTATGTGATGACGCATGATTCCATCGGCCTCGGCGAAGATGGCCCGACGCACCAGCCGATCGAACACCTGGCGATGCTGCGCGCAACGCCGAACATCAATGTGTTCCGCCCCGCCGATATCATCGAGACGGCGGAATGCTGGGAACTGGCGCTGAAGAGCGAATACCGGCCGAGCGTGCTCGTGCTGTCGCGCCAGAACCTGCCGATGCTGAGGCAGGCGCACACCGACGAAAACCGCTCGGCGCGCGGCGGCTATCTGCTGCGCGAGCCTGAAGGCCATCGCGCGGCGACGCTGATCGCCACCGGCTCGGAGGTCGAGATCGCAGTTGCCGCCGCCGAAAGGCTGGAAGTCGACCACGGCATCGCCGCCGCTGTAGTTTCGATGCCGTGCTGGGAATTGTTCGAGGAACAGGACGCCGACTACCGCAAATCCGTTCTCGGCTCGGCGCCGCGCGTCGCAGTGGAAGCCGCGGCACGGCTCGGCTGGGACCGCTGGATCGGCGAAAATGGCGCCTTCGTCGGCATGACCGGCTTCGGCGCCAGCGCCCCTGCCCCGGATCTCTACCGCCATTTCAACATCACGCCGGAAGCGGTCGCCGACGCAGCCCGCCGGCTCATCATCTGAGGACGAAAGAATGGCCCGCATCACACTTCGCCAGTTGCTCGACCACGCCGCCGAACATGGCTACGGCGTGCCGGCATTCAACATCAACAACATGGAACAGGGCCTCGCCATCATGGAGGCGGCCAGGGCCTGCGACGCGCCAGTGATCATCCAGGCGTCGCGCGGCGCCCGCTCCTACGCCAACGACATCATGCTGGCCAAGATGATCGACGCGCTCGCCGAGATCTATCCGCAAATCCCCGTCTGCATGCACCAGGACCACGGCAACAATGAATCGACCTGCCTGACCGCCATCCGCCACGGCTTCACCTCGGTGATGATGGACGGCTCGCTGGAGGCCGACGCCAAGACGCCGGCGAGCTACGACTACAATGTCGCGATCACCGAGCGTGTGGCGCGCATGGCGCATTGGGTCGGCGCTTCGGTCGAGGGCGAGCTTGGCGTGCTGGGTTCGCTGGAATCGGGCCACGGCGAAGCCGAGGACGGCCACGGCGCCGAAGGCGCGCTGTCGCACGACCAGCTTTTGACCGACCCCGACCAGGCTGTCGACTTCGTCGCCCGCACCAAGGTCGACGCACTGGCGATCGCGTGCGGCACCTCGCACGGCGCCTACAAGTTCACCCGCAAGCCGGACGGCGACATCCTGGCGATGCGGGTGATCGAGGAAATCCACCGCAAGCTGCCGAACACGCATCTGGTCATGCACGGCTCATCCTCGGTGCCGCAGGAATTGCAGGACGTCATCAACAAATATGGCGGCGAGATGCCCCAGACCTACGGCGTGCCGGTGGAAGAGATCGAGCGCGGCATCCGCCACGGCGTGCGCAAGGTCAACATCGACACCGACTGCCGCATGGCGATGACCGGCCAGTTCCGCCGCATCGCAACCGAACATCCGAACGAGTTCGACCCTAGAAAATTCCTGAAGCCGGCGATGGACGCCATGCGCGACCTCTGCCGCGACAGGCTGGAGCGCTTCGGCACTGCCGGCAACGCCTCGAAGATCAGGGTCGTCGCCATGGACGAGATGGCCAAACGCTACGCTGCCGGAAAACTCGACCCGCAGATCGCAATCGCAAAAGCCGCCTGAGCGGCGGCTCACCAGAAACGAAAGGACAAGGCCATGGCCGACAAATCCCAAACCGTGACCGGAGCCGATCGCTACAGATCCGGCGTCATGGAATACAAGAAGATGGGCTACTGGGAGCCGGACTACGAGCCGAAGGACACCGACATCATCTCGGTGTTCCGGATCACGCCGCAGGACGGCGTCGACCCGATCGAGGCGGCCGCCGCCGTCGCCGGCGAAAGCTCGACGGCGACCTGGACCGTGGTCTGGACCGACCGACTGACGGCGACGGAGAAATACCGCGCCAAGGCTTATCGGGTCGATCCTGTGCCGAATGCGCCCGGCCAGTATTTCGCCTACATCGCCTATGACCTCGATTTGTTCGAGCCGGGTTCGATCGCCAACCTGTCGGCCTCGATCATCGGCAACGTCTTCGGCTTCAAGCCGCTGAAGGCACTGCGGCTCGAGGACATGCGTTTCCCGGTCGCCTATGTGAAGACGTTCCAGGGGCCGGCGACCGGTATCGTCGTCGAGCGCGAGCGCCTCGACAAGTTCGGCCGCCCGCTGCTTGGCGCAACCGTCAAGCCGAAACTCGGCCTGTCCGGCCGCAACTACGGCCGCGTCGTCTACGAGGCACTGAAGGGCGGGCTTGACTTCACCAAGGACGACGAGAACATCAACTCGCAGCCCTTCATGCATTGGCGCGAGCGCTTCCTCTACTGCATGGAGGCTGTGAACAAGGCGCAGGCCGAGACCGGCGAGATCAAGGGAACCTACCTCAACGTCACTGCGGCGACGATGGAAGATATGTACGAACGCGCCGACTTCGCCAAGGAGCTCGGCTCGAACATCGTCATGATCGACCTGGTGATCGGCTACACGGCAATCCAGTCGATGGCCAAGTGGGCACGCAGGAACGACATGATCCTCCACCTCCACCGCGCCGGCCACTCGACCTACACCAGGCAGAAGGCGCACGGCGTATCGTTCCGCGTCATAGCCAAGTGGATGCGGCTGGCCGGTGTCGACCACATCCATGCCGGCACGGTGGTCGGCAAGCTGGAAGGCGATCCGGCGACGACCAAGGGCTACTACGACATCTGCCGCGAGGATTTTAACCCGATGCGGCTGGAGAACGGCGTGTTCTTTGACCAGCATTGGGCTTCGCTCAACAAGCTGATGCCGGTCGCTTCGGGCGGCATCCATGCCGGCCAGATGCACCAGCTTCTCGACCTGCTCGGCGAAGACGTCGTGCTGCAATTCGGCGGCGGCACGATCGGCCACCCGATGGGCATCGCGGCCGGCGCCACCGCCAACCGCGTCGCGCTGGAATGCATGATCCTCGCCCGCAACGAGGGCCGCGATATCGTCCGCGAAGGGCCGGAAATCCTGCAAAACGCTGCAAAATCCTGCCTGCCGCTGAAGCAGGCGCTCGAAGTCTGGAAGGACGTTACCTTCAACTACGCCTCGACCAACTCGCCGGACTTCGTCCCGGTGGCGACGGCAGCCGAATAAGGAGAACGACAATGCGCATCACCCAAGGGGCTTTTTCTTTCCTGCCGGATCTCACCGATCAGCAGATCGCCGCGCAGGTGCAATACTGCATCGACAACAAATGGGCGGTCAGCCTTGAATTCACCGACGACCCGCACCCGCGCAACACCTATTGGGACATGTGGGGCCACCCGATGTTCGACAATCCAGACGCGGCGGCTTTGCTGATGGAGCTGAAGGAGTGCCGCAAGGTCTATGGCGACCGCTACATCCGCGTCGTCGCCTTCAATTCCTCGCATGGCTGGGAATCGGTGAAGCTCTCCTTCATCGTCAACCGTCCGGTCGAAGAACCCGGCTACCGGCTGGAGCGGCAGGAAGCCGCAGGTCGCACGATCCGCTACACCACAAAGCCCTATGCAGCGGACCGCCCGGCGGGAACGAGGTACGGGTGATTTTGAGGTTACCGCGCAGCCCCTCACCCTTACCCTCTCCCCGTGAAGAACAGGGAGAGGGGGTCACCAGCGCAGCAGCCGGTCGCCAGCGTCGAAATTGGCGCGAGACTTTTGCGACAGTATCTCCTCTCCCCGTCCTCACGGGGAGAAGGTGCCGGCAGGCGGATGAGGGGCAGTGCCAACCTTTAGAATGAAATGGAACAAGCCATGTCAGCCGAAGCCATACCGGAAACCCTGTCGCCCGACATCCCCACAGCGGTCGACCTGCGCGAGGAGTTCGAATCGTCCGGCGTCAAGGAGGTGCTGGAGGAACTCGACCGCGATCTGATCGGCCTGGCGCCGGTGAAGAAGCGCATCCGCGAGACAGCAGCACTTCTGCTGGTCGAGCGCGCGCGCCGGCGCATGGGCCTGGCCCACGACACACCGACGCTGCATATGAGCTTCACCGGCAACCCCGGCACCGGCAAGACAACGGTTGCGCTGCGCATGGCCGACCTGCTGCACCGGCTGGGTTACATCCGGAAGGGCCACCTGGTCTCGGTGACCCGCGACGATCTCGTCGGCCAGTACATCGGCCACACGGCGCCGAAGACCAAGGAAATCCTGAAACGTGCGATGGGCGGCGTGCTGTTCATCGACGAGGCCTATTACCTGTACCGGCCGGAAAACGAGCGCGACTACGGCCAGGAGGCGATCGAGATCCTGCTGCAGGTGATGGAAAACCAGCGCGACGACCTGGTTGTCATCCTCGCCGGATACGCACAACGCATGGACCGCTTCTTCGAGAGCAATCCCGGCTTCCGCTCGCGCATTGCCCACCACATCGATTTCCCCGATTATAGCGACGACGAGCTCCTCAAAATCGCCGAGCAAATGCTGGATCATCAAAATTACCGGCTGGATGCCGCTGGAACCGCTGCCATGACAGACTACATAGCCAAACGGCGCGGCCAGCCGCATTTCGCCAATGCGCGCTCGATCCGCAACGCGCTCGACAGGGCACGGCTGAGGCAGGCGAACCGCCTGTTCGAGACGGCGAAAGGGCCGCTCGACGCTGCGGCATTGTCGACGATCTCGGCTGAGGATATTACGGCGAGCCGGGTCTTCTCGATGAAGGCGCAAACGAACGGAGAGCTGAAATGAGCCAAAAGACCCTGATCGCGCCCTCCGTCCTTTCCTCTGATTTCTCGCGGTTGGGCGACGAGGTCGAGGCTGTCGTCGCGGCCGGCGCCGACTGGATCCATCTCGATGTGATGGACGGCCATTTCGTGCCGAACATCACTTTCGGCCCGCCGGTCATCAAGGCGATCCGAAACCGCACCGACAAGGTATTCGACTGCCATCTGATGATCGCGCCCGCCGATCCTTACCTTGCCGCCTTCGCGGATGCCGGATGCGACATCATCACCGTGCATGCCGAGGCAGGACCGCACCTCGACCGCTCGCTGCAGGCGATCAAAAATCTCGGCAAGAAGGCCGGTGTTTCGCTGAACCCATCTACACCTGAAAGCGTTATCGAGTACGTGCTCGACCGGCTCGACCTGGTACTCCTTATGACCGTCAATCCGGGTTTCGGCGGCCAGGCCTTCATCCCCTCGGTGGTGGAGAAGGTAAAGCGGGTCAAGGCGCTGATCGGCAACCGCCCGATCGACATCGAGATCGACGGCGGTGTTACCGCCGAGACCGCACCGCTCGTCACAGCGGCCGGCGCCAACGTGCTGGTTGCCGGCTCCGCTGTATTCAAGGGCGGCAAAACCGAAGCCTACCGGGCGAATATCGCTGCCATCCGCACCACTGCCGACGGAGCGATCCGCAAGGCGGCATAACTTTCAAGGAGGCGACAATGGCTTCAACCCCACCTGTCTGCGATTTCGGCTGGCCGGCCGTCGATGCCACGCTTCCCGGCGTTGACGGGAAGGACCATTCGATTTTCAGCCATGCCGGACCGAACGGCCTTGTCGTGGCCTTCATTTGCAATCATTGCCCCTATGTGAAGGCGGTGATCTCACGCATCGTCCGCGATGCCAATGATTTGAAGGCGGAAGGCGTCGGCTTCGTCGCGATCAACTCCAACGATGCCGGCAGCTATCCGGAAGATTCTTCGACAACATGAAGCTGTTCGCCGCCGCGCACGGCTTTTCCTTCCCCTACCTCTACGACGAGGACCAGAAGGTCGCGGCAGCCTATGGTGCTGCCTGTACTCCGGATTTCTTCGGACTTAACAGCGAAATGACCTTGCAGTACCGCGGCCGGCTCGACGCCTCGCGCAAGGAGGCCGGTTCAGCCGATCTCCGCCGCGACCTGTTCGAAGCGATGAAGCAGATCGCCCGCACCGGCGACGGACCGCAGGATCAGGTGGCCTCGATCGGCTGCTCCATCAAATGGAAGGAACCTGCATGAGCAACGGTACCGCGCTCCGGACGCCGAAGGCGGTCCTGTTCGATCTCGATGGAACACTGGTCGATTCGGCGCCGGACATTACCGCTGCCGTCAACGAACTTCTGGCCGGGCGAAAGCTGGCTCCGCTGACATTGGCACAGGTCAAGTCGATGGTCGGCAACGGTATCGAAAAGTTGGTGGAGCGTGCCTTTGACGCTGCCGGCATACCGCTCTCGGGTTCCGCGCTGGAAGAAGCCAATCGTGAGATGGCGCCGATCTACCGCCGCCACATCACGCATCTGACCCGGCTGATGCCGGGCGCCGCCGAGACCCTTGCCCAATTGCATGTCGCGGGCGTCCGTATGGGCGTGGCGACGAACAAGCCGCAGCTAGCCACCCGCGAAATCCTGCTGCATTTCGGGCTTTCGGAGCGGCTGGGCGCGATTGTCGGCGGCGATGCCGTCACCCGCAAGAAACCGGCGCCGGACGCCCTGCTGCTGGCGCTGGAGCGGCTGGATACCGAACCGCGGGACGCCCTGATGGTGGGAGACAGCGTCACCGACGTCGAAGCCGCTCGCGCGGCGGGCATGCCGGTCATCCTCATCCGCGGCGGCTACACGCAAGAGCCGGTCGAACGGCTTGGCGCCGACCTTGTCTGCGACACCCTGCTTGACCTCCCGGCCGCATTGAACGGCATGCGCAGCGCGGCCTGAGCCAGACAAACTTCAACCCGGCGGCCAGCCAGCCGCCGGCCGGTAATCCTGGCGGAATTTTCGGTCAGGGAAATTGCTTGAGATAAGCAATGACGTTGGCGAGATCCTCGTCCTTCTTCAGGCCGGGGAATGCCATCTTTCCGCCCTTGATCATTTCGCGGGGCGCGCGCAGGTATTCTGTCAGCTTGGCATCGTCCCAGGCTAGGCCCGCCTTTCCTGCCTCGATCATGCCGGTCGAATATTTGAAATTCGGGTGGGTGCCGGCAGTTCTTCCAATGACGCCTTTCAGCGACGGACCAACCTTGTTCTGGTCCTTGTCGACGACGTGGCAGGCCTTGCATTTGGCGAAGACCTTTTCGCCGGCCGCGGCGTCCTGGGCTTGCGACTGGCCGGCCCACAAGGCCGCGACGGATATGGCAGCGAAAAATGCGATTACGCGCATGACGTTTCCTCTCGGTCGTCTGGGTGCCCTGACGATTCCACGTATGCCGATGCACGAACCCGCCGGCATGCGCTTTTATGCGGGCAAGCGGGCGATCCGTCATGTGGGTTGCCGGACCACGGCGCCTGCATGCCGTGAGAAGCTAGACTGGGATCACAGGAAGTCAACGCTACGAAGGGTCACACCATTGACCATGGCTCGAATTGTTGACGGCTCCGGGATGAAACATTAGCCTCCACTCACGGGCTCTCATCGGGCACCTTGAGAAATCCGCCTATTCGATCGTACCGAATGCCAGTCGTGCCGGTGCGATCGAGGATCAACGCCGCATGAGCGTCGGAAGGTGCTGCTATGAACATGGTCGATCTCGTGCTGACGGTTTGCCTCCTGGCAAATCCGGACAGTTGCCAGGACCGAGCATCTTTATTTCGAGAGCCGCGGCTCCCCGGTCCAATGCATGGCTCTGGCGCCCGCAGAGATCGCCAAATGGACGGATCAGCATCCTGGCCGCAAGGTCGTGCGCTGGAAATGCACCTTCCCCGACCGGGGACGCGACATCTGAGCGGTCCTCGTTGCGGCCAGTCTTTGGGAGGAGACGTCATGACGATATCGAGGCGCGGTACGCTCGGGATCATCGCAACCGGGACGATCGCCGTTCTGGCGCGCGGCTGCAAGACATATGCCGCCACTGGCAAGGCGCGCATCGGCGTCCTGAAATTCGGCACCGTGAGCTGGGAACTCGACACGCTGAAGCATAACCGGTTCGATACCGGCGAACGGGTTCGACCTGGAGGTCATCCAATTCGCCGGCGAGGACGCCACCAACGTCGCATTGCTGGCCGGCGAAATCGACATCATCGTTTCCGACTGGCTCTGGGTTTCGCGCCAGCGCACCGAGGGCAGCGACATCACGCTGGTGCCCTACTCCACCGCTGTCGGCGCCATCATGGCCAAGCAGGACTCGCCCATCAAATCGATCCCGGATCTCAAGGCAAGAAAGATCGGCGTCGCGGGTGGTCCGCTCGACAAGAGCTGGCTGTTGATCCAGGCGCTGGCGAAACGCGACCATGGTTTCGACCTTGCCGCCGAAAACGAGATTGTCTTCGGCGCCCCGCCATTGATCTCGGAAAAAGCAATGCAGGGCGAACTGGATGCGGTGCTGAACTTCTGGCATTTCTGCGCACGGCTCGAGGCAAACGGCTTTCGCCGGATTGTGGGCGCCAACGATGCCGCCAAAGCGCTTGGCGCGGCGGGCGACGTTTCTGCCCTTGGCTATGTCTTCCACGAAAAATGGGCAGCCGAAAACCATGACGTCGCCACAGGCTTCGTGAAGGCGTCGGCCGCCGCAAAAGAACTGCTCGCCAGATCGGACGAGGAATGGCTGCGCCTGGCGCCGGTCATGCGCGCCGAAGGCAAGGAACTGGAGACGCTGCGTGACCGCTACCGCGAAGGCATCCCGAAGCGAACGGTCGCCGAGGAAGAGGCCGATGCCGCGAAGCTCTACCGCGTCCTCGCGGAAGTTGGCGGCGAGAGGCTTGTCGGAACCGCGACCGAAATGGCGCCCGGCACCTTCTGGCCGGAATTGATGAAATGAGCCGACAGAATGATCCGGGGACGGCGCAGCCCGGCAAACCAGGCCATTCGGCCGCCCAGATGCCGGCCCTCCCCGCGCTGACGGTGGTCGCGTCGCTCCTCGGGCTGCTCATTCTCTGGAGCCTTGCGGCAACCATCTGGCCGAGCCGCGCCTTCCCGCCGCCGGGCGCCGTCTGGCAGGTTCTGGTCAAGGATGCCCTGAGCGGCGAGCTTCCTTATCATCTCGGCGTAACGCTCGCCCGCGTCGCCGCGTCTTTCGTGGTCGCGATGGTGCTGGGATCGGTGATCGGCGTTTTGCTCGGCAGCTACCGCCGCGCCGACCGGTTCTTCAATCCCTGGCTCATCCTCTTCCTCAACATCCCGGCGCTGGTGATCATCGTTCTCGCCTATATCTGGTTCGGCCTCAACGAGGCGGCGGCGATCGGCGCGGTTGCGGTCAACAAGATCCCCAATGTCGTCGTCACCATGCGCGAAGGCGCCCGCGCCTTCGATCCGCGTTATGCCGAAATGGCGGCGGTCTATCGGTTCGGTCCGCTCGACCGCCTTCGCCACGTCATGCTGCCGCAGTTGCAGCCCTACATCGCGGCGGCATCGCGATCCGGCATCGCGCTGATCTGGAAGATCGTGCTGGTGGTGGAACTGCTCGGCCGCTCAAATGGCGTCGGCTTCCAGATCTATCTCTACTTCCAGCTCTTCGACGTTGCCGCCATCCTTGCCTACACACTGGCCTTCGTCGCGGTGATGCTGGTCATCGAGCTTTTCCTGGTGCAGCCCTTTGAACGACATGCAACCCGTTGGCGCAGGCGTCCCGCTTAGGGTCGACATCGCCGAAAAGACATTCCGCTCGACAGAAGGCGTCTCGGTAACGGCGCTGAAGGACCTTTCGTTCGAGGTAAGGCAGGGTGAATTCGCCTGCCTGCTCGGACCGTCCGGCTGCGGCAAGACGACGACGCTGCGCATCCTTCTTGGCCTCGACAGGGATTTCCACGGCTCCTTCCAGGTGCCGGTGGGTGACAGCAACCGAACCGCCGTGGTGTTCCAGGAGCCGACGCTGCTGCCCTGGCGCACGGTCGAGCAGAATGTCCGGCTGGCGCTGCCAAAGCGCATGCGGGACGCCGATCTCGACCCGCTGTTCGAGAGCCTCGGGCTCGCCGGAATGCGGTCGCTTTTCCCCTCCGAGCTTTCGCTCGGCCTGGCGCGGCGGGCAGCCCTTGCCCGCGCCTTCGCGACCGAGCCGGCAGTGCTTTTTCTCGACGAACCGTTCGTCTCGCTCGACGAGCAGACTGCCGAGCGGCTCCGCCATCTGCTCCTCGGCGTCTGGTCGGCGCGGCCGACCACGGCGCTGATGGTGACGCACAATCTGCGCGAGGCGATGATGCTGTCGGACCGCATCATCGTTTTGTCGCCACGGCCCGCGCATGTGATCGGCTATTTCGACGTCAGGCTCCCCAGGCACTATCGCAACCCGCAGGTGATGAGCGACCTGCTGCGATCGTTCCACCAGAAATTTCCCGGCGCGGTCTGAAGGGGCGAACCATGCCGACTGATCTTTTCCGCCGCAAACTCGTCAGGGGCTTTGCTTGTGTCGGGGCGAGCGCCGCGGTGCTACCTTGCTGCCTCAGCCATGCCGCGTTTGCCGCCGATGCGGGCAAAAAAATCGCGTTGAACGAAGTCGCCGACGGCGTTTATGCGTTCGGCGGCGTCAACGAGCTGATGACGCAAGCCAACCAGGGCGCAATCTGCAATCTCGGACTTGTGGTCGGCGACGAGGCCGCTGCGGCGATCGACAGCGGCGGCAGCCTGATCGAGGCGAAGGCTTTCCTGGCGGCGATAGAGGCGGTGACCGACAAACCCGTCCGCTACCTCGTCAACACGCACATGCATCCAGATCATATTTTCGGCAACGCGGCATTCCGCGATGTCGGCGCCATCATCGTTGGCCACCACAATCTGCCGCGCGCGCTGGCCGCCCGTGGCGATTTCTACCTGCAGAGCTATCGCCGGCAGATCGGCGACGTGCTGATGAAAGGCGTCGAGATCGTGCCGCCGACAGAGCTTGTCGACAACCTGCTGGAGCTGGACCTCGGCGGCCGCAAGCTCGAATTGCGGGCCTGGAAGGCTGCCCATACCGACAACGACCTTACCGCCTACGATCCGACAGACCCGGACCTTCTTCGCCGGCGATCTCGTATTCATGGGGCATTTGCCGACCCTCGACGGCTCATTGCTCGGCTGGATGCGGCAACTCGATGAACTGGCGGCCGTCGACGCGACAACGGTCGTCCCCGGCCACGGTCCGGTGCCGTCGATATGGCCTGATGCACTGGAGGCGGAGCGGCGCTATTTCGACGTGCTGGCCGGCGATCTGCGAAAGGCCATCGCCGACGGCCAGCCGCTCGACAAGGCGGTGCAGACGGCTGGGCCAGCGAACGCGGCAACTGGGCGCTGTTCGACGACTATAATCAGCGCAACGCCACGGCGGCTTATGCCGAACTCGAATGGGAGTGACGGCACTCCAAATTGCGGATGGTTCAGGCACGACATTCAACTTCGCGGACTATCTGTCCAAGGTCAGCCCTGCCTGGAAGGAAAAGATGGGGCGGACACTTTGCTGCGGTGGCCGACCGGAATCGGCGCGAAAAGCAACAGCGGGGTGGCGCTCGCAATCAAGCAGACGAAGAACTCGATCGGCTATGTCGAGTTCGCCCAGGCAATGCAAGCTCAGCTAAGTTACGGGCTCGTCCAGAACCGCGCCGGCACATTCGTCAAACCGGAGCCCGCGAGTTTCCAGTCCGCCGCGGCGACCGCAGATTGGACAAGCGCTAGCGACTTCCACCTTCTGCCGACAGACGCGCCCGGTAACGACGCCTATCCGATCGCCGCAACCGTTTTCGTGCTCATGCGCAAGCAGAGCGACTGGCTCCAACAGCCGGAAGCCGTCCTCGACTTCTTCAAATGGTCGCTGGAACGGGGAGCAAAGGATGCGGCGGGACTGGGCTATGTTCCACTTCCCGAAGTGCTCGTCAGACAAGTCGAAGACTATTGGGCGAAGACCTTCAAGACAGGGGCTTGAAGGGTGGCGGCTCGGGGACTGCAGTCCCCGACAGAGTCTGCTCCTGGGCTCCCGCCGTCTGCAAGGGGAATTTCGTCAGTCCGCGCTCGTTGCACCGATGCCGGCGCGAAGCGTTTGCCAATGCTTCCGCGGAGGCCTATGATCCGGACCAGCCTGGGCACCACCTTTTTCGCATCGGTGGAGGCAAGACAATGCGAGGCAAGGCTTTCACGGTTCGGCGGCGTTCGCCGATTTCCCTTCTGGTCGCAATAATCATCGCCGTCGCAGGCCTCGCTGGCTTTGCCGACGTCGCCAGCGCGCAGCAGACCATGGCGTCTTCGGACAAGATCTGGGGCGAACTCAAGGGCGACGTCTTCGGCGACCGCCCGATCGTTTCGGACACCGGCCTGGTCAGGATCGAAGCGCCGAAGCGCGCTCAGGATGCAGCCCTCGTTCCCGTCGACATCTATATCGATCCGGCCAAGGCGCCTGAGGGCATCAAGGCGGTGACGATGATCATCGACGTCAACCCGGCACCCGTCGCCGCGACGTTCACGCTGGGCAAGGATGCCGGCGTCACACATATTTCGACGCGCGTCCGCGTCAACGACTATTCCTGGCTGCGTGCCATCGCCGAGACGGGCAGCGGCGAACTCCACATGGCCCAGACCTTCGTCAAGGCATCAGGGGGATGTTCGGCTCCTGCGGTGAAAAATACCGACGAAGCGCTGGCCTCGATGGGCAAGATGAAACTCAGGCAGTTTGCCGAGCCGGCGATGAGCAAGGTGCAGGAATTGCAGCTCATGATCCGGCATCCCAACAATTCGGGGTTTCAGCGCGATCCCATCACCCAGTACTTCATCCCCGCGCATTTCGTCCAGAAACTGTCGATCTCGCAGGACGACCGGCTCATCCTCGCCATGGAAGGCGGCATATCGATCTCCGAGGATCCCAATTTCCGCTTCGATTTCAAGGCCGGCAGCGGCAGCGAGATCAAAGTCGAGGCGACCGACACCGACGGCAAGGTGTTCAAGGACGCCTGGCCGCTCGAGGCGACGGGGCTGTGAGATCACGGCGACTCGCTGACCGAGGAGGCCGTCCGGAGCAGATCCGGCGGCCGTCTGGCGATTTCAAGCGAATCGCTCAGAAACAACGTATCTCGGCTTCGGCCTGGGCGCGCTTCAGTTCGGTGCCCGCGGCCTTGGCGGGCGCGCTCTCGCGAAACAGCCCGCTCGCCTCGCCGGTAGTCTGTGACATGCGCTTGAACGTCTCGGCAGTGACATAGTGCTCGTAGGGAATGATCGACGCGATGACGTCGATCGAGCAGGAGCAGCGTTCCAGCATATCGCGCGTCTGGCCGTTGGAGCGCATGCAGCCAAGGACATATTCCGCGAGCGTCGCGGTCGGGTAGTTACCCGCCGCCTGCGCCGGACCTGCCATGGTCAGATGGCCCGGCGAGCGCAAATCCCAGCGTGACGAATGCAGTCGTTCCCTTCATGGCCAAATCTCCATTTTTATCCAGTTGGCGACAAACCCGGCACGCAGTCAACTTGTCATATAGGACCAAAGGAGGATGATGGAGCAGTGTCGGAAAAGCGCCTTTTGAGCGGCGCTTACAGCCGGTTTTCCGAAATGCCGAACGTGCTTCCAGGAGACGCAATACAAGCGTTGCTCACTATTGCGGCACCGGCTTCATCGGTCGAGCGCAACGTCAGAGCTTATTCGAATTAAAAAGAAATATTGAATATCTTGATATGGAACAACAAATACGCTGAAGGTATATTTACAGCATGTCCATTGTCCTTTTCAGGCATCTCGCCATCCAATGATCAAGCTGTCATCTTCCCCGTTATTTCTATCATATTGCGATGCACGAAATTCTATGCTGCGTCGCACAATAGAAGGGTGGTTTTTGCTTGCGCCCCGGTTTTGAATGACATAGCCTTCCCCTGTTTCCGGCTTCAAGGGCGTCACCGTCATAGGGAGCGGCGACAGTCTTTCGTAGGCCAAGTGGGTGGGCAGTAATGGTGCCCTCTGCTCATCTGGCTTAGGTCGTGACACGCTGCCGGAAATACTTCCCACCACATGAATCGCTTGGGCAAGCCCTTGTGGGCTCAACGGTCGATTCCTGATTGTGAACCCCGGGAGGATATCGAATGCGTGTACTTCGAAAGCCACCTACATTCTATCGACCGCGGCGTTGCTGACATGCGCCGCGGCATATGGAGCATCGGCCAACGAAGAACTGCAGAAACTTGCCTCTGACCCCAAGAACTGGGCGATGCCGACGGGCGACTATGCCAATACCCGTTATTCGACGCTCGACAAGATCAACAAGGACAATGTGAAGAACCTGCAGGTCAAGTGGACGTTCTCCACTGGCGTGCTGCGTGGCCACGAAGGCGGCCCGCTGGTGATCGGCGACGTGATGTATGTGCATACGCCGTTCCCGAATATCGTCTATGCGCTCGACCTCAAGAATGACGGCAAGATCCTCTGGAAATACGAGCCGAAGCAGGATCCGAACGTCATTCCGATCATGTGCTGCGACACGGTCAACCGCGGCGTTGCCTATGGTGACGGCAAGATCATCCTGGACCAGGCGGACACGACGGTCACGGCTCTCGACGCCAAGACCGGCAAGGTGGCCTGGCAGGCCAAGAATGGCCAAGCCACCGACGGCAGCATGGCCGAATCCGGCACGTCCGCTCCGATGGTCGTCAAGGACAAGGTGATCGTCGGCATCTCCGGCGGCGAGTTTGGTGTCCGCGGTCACATCTCGGCTTACAATCTGTCGGACGGCAAGCTTGCCTGGCGAGGCTATTCGACGGGACCCGATGCCGAAACGCTGATCGATCCCGAGAAGACCACCCATCTCGGCAAGCCGGTCGGCAAGGACTCCGGTATCGGCACCTGGGAAGGCGAGCAGTGGAAGACCGGTGGCGGAACCACATGGGGCTGGTACGCCTATGATCCGAAGCTGAACCTGGTCTACTACGGCACCGGCAATCCCTCGACCTGGAACCCGGTCCAGCGGCCGGGCGACAACCGCTGGTCGATGACCATCTTCGCCCGCGATGCGGACACCGGCATGGCCAAGTGGCTCTACCAGATGACCCCGCACGACGAGTGGGACTATGACGGCGTCAACGAGATGATCCTTGTCGACGGCATGGACGTCAACGGCGCAGAAGCGCGACGTGCTGGTGCACTTCGACCGCAACGGCTTCGCCTACACCATGGACCGTGCCAACGGCGAGCTTCTCGTCGCCAAGAAGTACGATCCGAAGGTGAACTGGGCGACCGAAGTCGTGATGGATCCGGCGAGCGACCAGTATGGCCGTCCGCAGGTCGTCGCCAAATACTCGACCCAGCAGAACGGCGAGGACATCAACACCACCGGCGTCTGCCCGGCCGCGCTCGGAACCAAGGACCAGCAGCCGGCGACTTATTCGCCGAAGACCGGTCTGTTCTACGTGCCGACCAACCATGTCTGCATGGACTACGAGCCTTACAAGGTCAGCTACACCGCCGGTCAGCCCTATGTGGGCGCGACGGTGGCGATGTATCCGGCACCGGAAAGCCATGGCGGCATGGGCAACTTCATCGCCTGGGACGCCGCCAAGGGCGAGATCGTCTGGTCGAAGCCCGAGCAGTTCTCGGTCTGGTCCGGCGCGCTCGCAACCGCCGGCGACGTGGTCTTCTACGGCACGCTGGAAGGCTACATCAAGGCCGTCGATACCGAAGGCAACGAACTCTACAAGTTCAAGACCCCGTCGGGCATCATCGGCAACATCAACACCTTCGAGCATGACGGCAAGCAGTATATCGCCGTGCTTTCGGGTGTTGGTGGATGGGCCGGCATCGGTCTTGCAGGTGGCCTTCTGGAGCTGAAGGCGCCGCCGCCTGGCAACGGCGGTGGCCGGTGACAAAGCGCCGACCGACGAAGAAAAGAGCATCTCCACTGCTGGTCTGGGTGCCGTCGGCGGCTATGCTGCCCTTGCCGACTACACGACGCTGGGCGGACAGCTCACCGTCTTCGGTCTCCCGGATTGATATCCGGGAACCACAGCCGCGCCGAGGTCTTGTAAGAGACGACAGGCCTGAGAAACGAGAGCCCGGACATCCGGCAACGCCCGACCGGGCTCTCGATTTCGCCGCGCAATCACAACGCACTGTCAACGCCGCATCGCGACAGCAACGCTGTGTCCGTGGCGAAATGAAAGAGGTTCGCATGTCCCTTCGCAACGCAGTTTCGGTCTTCGCACTGATCCTTCTCCCGCTGACGGCTCTGGCCATGCCCACGCGCAGAGACACCAAGGAAAAGGCCGCGGCCGTGAAGGACGAGGACGGCAAGTAGTTCGACGCGGAAGGAAATCCGACATTCAAGATCCAGGACGACGGCACGGTCGACTGGTACACCTTCAGCGGCTACCGCCGCTATCACTCCGACTGCCATGTCGTGCCACGGCCCGGACGGCGTGGGCTCGAGCTATGCGCCGGCCCTCGCCAAGACCATGAAGAACATGGACTACGGCAACTTTCCTGTCGATCGTCGCCGAAGGCCGCAAGAACGTAGGCGGCGGCAAGGAAAACGTCATGCCGGCCTTCGGCGAGAACAAGAATGTCTATTGCTACATGGACGATCTCTACGTCTATCTGCGCGCCCGCGCGGTCGGAGCGGCATCCCGCGCGGCGGCCGCCCAAGAAGGCGGACAAGCCGCAGGCCGCCAAGGATGCCGAAGCGTCCTGCATGGGAGGATGATCGATGCCGGCTCGCAAGCGCTCGCCGCTTTGAGCGTATCGCCGCCGCTGGCGCTGGTGCTGGCGCTGGCGCCCGCCGCCGGCGTTTGCGCAAGGCGCCGGTCTCGGCGCCGCCGGGCGAGCTGGTCGATCCGGATGTGCTGCGCGTCTGCGCGGACCCGTCCAACATGCCCTTCACCGACGAGAGCGGCGAAGGTTTCGAAAACAAGCTGGCCGAACTGGTTGCCGAGAAGACCGGCCGAAAGTCCGTCGCCTACACCTGGTTCCCGATGGTCATGGGCTTCGTCCGCAACACGCTGAGGGCCAACCGCTGCGACATCATCATGGGTTATGCCCAGGGCGACGAGTTGGTGCAGAACACCAACGCCTATTACCGCTCGACCTATGTGCTGGTCTACAAGAAGGGCGGCGCGCTCGACGGGGTCGAGACGATCGAGGATCCGAAGCTGGCCGGCAAGCGGATCGGCGTTGTCGCCGGAACGCCTCCCACCGCCAATATGGCGGCGACCAAACTCATGCGCACCGCCAAGGTCTATCCGCTGATGGTCGACACGCGCTTGATGCCCTCGGTGGCCGAGATCATGATCAAGGATATGCTTGCAGGCGCGATCGACGCCGCGATCATGTGGGGGCCGATGGCAGGGTATTACGCCAAGAAAGCGGGCGCCGACCTCGCTGTCGTTCCGTTTGTGAAGGAGAAGACCGGATCGCGCATGATCTACCGCATCACCATGGGCGTGCGCCCGTCCGACCAGGAATGGAAGCGCGAGCTCAACAAGGTCATCAGGGAAAACCAGGCGGAGATCAACAAGATCCTGCTCGAATACAATGTGCCGTTGATCGACGAGCAGGACCGGCCGATCACGCACTGAAGACCAACGAGACCGGCTCTGCCGGCCTTACCGACACGAGAAACGCCGACGGCAATGAAAGGAAAGGGAACAGCTTTGCTACTGGCCACAGGCCTCCTCGCTACCGTGCAGCCGATCCGGGCCGGCGACATCGCCGAGCCTGCAGGCTACCGCATGGACGAGTATCGCGCGCCGGTGCCGGAAACGCTGCGGGGCGCCAGGGTAGTGACCACCGCCGAGGCAGAACTTCTGTGGCGCGGAAAAGAGACCGTGTTCTTCGACGTCATGCCCAACACGCCGAAACCCGCCAATTTGCCAGCCGGCACGATCTGGCGCGACAAGGTCCGCAACGGCATCTCCGGCAGCATCTGGCTGCCGAATGTCGGCTATGGTGCGATCCCCAGGGAAACCGAGGATTATTTCCGTCAGGCGCTCGCGGCCCATGCCGAAGACAAGACGCAGACGATGCTGTTCTACTGCATGACCAATTGCTGGATGTCGTGGAACGCCGCAAAGCGGGCGATCGAGTGGGGTTACACCTCGGTCGTCTGGTATCCGGGCGGCGCCGATGGCTGGGAGAAGGCCGGCCTGCCTGTAGCCGAGAACAAACCATATGAGGAGACGAACCAGAAATTACTGCAGATGAGTTTTGATTTTCCGATTTTCGAGCACGTTTTGTTTCATTAGTCCATTTTGATGGACGGGCTGTCGCACAAGGTGCCAAGCGGCGGCCGAACAGTGAAGGACCGGCCCTTCGGGGCCGGTACAACAGGAGGAATGGATGAAGAAAAGCTGGAAAAAACCGACAATGTGCCAGGTCGCTGCGGGCATGGAAATTTCGCGGTATCTGCCTGCTGAAATCTCTCCCAAGAAGTAGGCCGCGAGGCGCGTGCTCCCGGCAATGGGAGTACGCGCTGGCCTGCCCGCCTGGACCATGACGAGCCACTTCGCAGGCCGCGACAAATTTCCGGCGGCGATGCCTGTCGGCGATCCGCAGTTGCGCGGAATGGAAAATGCCATGCGCGTGAAAATCGTCGGATCGGCCGCCGGTGGCGGGTTTCCGCAGTGGAACTGCAACTACCGACTGAGCCGCGCGGCGCGTGCCGGCACAAATGGCGTGCGTTCACGCACCCAATCGAGCCTCGCCGTTTCGGCGAACGGACACGCCTGGGTGCTGTTCAATGCTTCGCCCGATATCCGCCAGCAGATCGCCGAAACACCTGAATTGCAGCCAGCCGCAGACGCGCCGCTGCGTTCGAGCCCGATCAAGGCGGTGGTTCTTACAAACGCCGACGTCGATCACATCGCCGGGCTGCTCAGCCTGCGCGAGCGCCAGCCTTTTGCCATATACGCGACGACACAGGTGCTGGCCGCACTCGCTGCCAATCCGATATTCAGGGTGCTCGATCCGGCGATCGTACCTCGGCGCGAATTGCCGGCCGGCGAATTCGAGATTTGCGACGCGGAAGGAAAAGGCATCGGCGTCCGCGTCGAAGCCTTCCCGGTGCCCGGAAAGGTCGCGCTCTTCCTCGAAGACGCGAGCCGGCCCGACGCCAACTATGGTTCGGAACAAGGCGACACGATCGCCATTCGCATCGCCGGGCGCCCAGGCGCCGCGTCGCATTGTTCTATATTCCGGGCTGTGCGCGGATCGACGCGGATCTGAAAAGTCGATTGGCCGGCGCCGCCTGCCTGCTGTTCGATGGAACGGTCTACACGGACGACGAGATGATCATCGCCGGCGTCGGCCAGAAGACAGGCCAGCGCATGGGGCACCTGGCGATGTCCGGCAGCGATGGCTCGATTGCGCAGTTGGCGGATGTCGAGATCGGCCGCCGCGTGTTCGTCCACGTCAACAATACCAACCCCGTGCTCGACGAGACTTCGGCCGAACATGCCGCCGTGAGGGCGGCGGGCTGGGAAGTCGCCCATGACGGCATGGAGATCGGCCTGTGAACGAGTTCGTCACCGCCAGAAGCGATTTTGCCACCGCCGCCAGGAGCGGATTGTCGCCGGCCGGCCTGGAGGCCGTTCTGCGCCAGGTCGGCGCCGAGCGCTACCACAACCGCCATCCCTACCATCACCTGATGACCAGCGGCGCCCTGACGAAGGGCCAGATGCAGGCGTGGGCGCTCAACCGCTACTGCTACCAGGCCGTCATTCCGCGCAAGGACGCGATGATTATCGCCCGGGCTGACGACCCGGCCTTCCGCGCCGAATGGCGCAAGCGCATCGAAGATCACGACGGCGACGACGGCTGGAGCGGCGGCATCGCCCGCTGGCTCTATCTCGCCACCTCGCTCGGTCTCGATGCCGATATGGTGAAGAGCGAACGGCTGGCTCTGCCCGCGACGCGTTTCGCCGTCGGCGCCTATCTTTCGTTCTGCACCAACCGCTCGCTGCTGGAAGCCGTCGCCTCCTCGCTGACCGAGCTGTTTTCGCCGGTGATCATCAGCGAGCGGGTACCGGCGATGTTGGCCAAATACGACTACATCACCGAGGACACGCTGGGCTATTTCAAGAAACGGCCCGACCAGGCGTCGCGCGATTCCGACTTTGCGCTGGCTTACGTCATGAAACATGCCGACACGCCGGAGCGGCAGCAGCAGGTGATCGACGCGCTGTTGTTCAAATGCGATATTCTCTGGGCCATGCTCGACGCGCTCCAGCACGCCTATGGCGAAGGCGGTAAAAACATTCCGCCCGGCGCCTTCCGGCCGGAGGGTTCGTCATGACCGCCCTGCGCGAACGCAAGCTGATATCGCCGGCTTCGACCCCTTCGCTGCCAAAACACGTGCGCATCCAGTTCGATCCGGTGCGCCAAGCCCATGCCGTGCTGTCGCCCGAGCGCATATTCTGGCCGAACGAAATCAGCCTCGACATATTGCGGCGCTGCGACGGCCGCTCCACGGTGAGCGCAATCATCGCCGATCTCGCCGCAGAATATGACGCGCCGGAGGATGAGGTAGCCGGCGATGTCACCGCCTTCCTGCAGGAATGGTCGGACAGATTGCTGGTGCGGCCATGAGCGAGGCGCTGCTTCCTCCGATCGGCATGCTGGCGGAACTCACCCACCGCTGCCCGCTGCAATGTCCATATTGCTCGAATCCGACCGAACTGATGAAGGCCAATCGCGAGCTCGACACTGAAACCTGGCTCTATCTTTTCCGCCAGGCCGCCGATCTCGGCGTGCTGCAAGTGCATCTTTCCGGCGGCGAACCGACATTGCGCCGCGATCTCGAACAATTGATCGGCGGACTGTCGTCGCGTGGCGTCTACACCAACCTGATCACCGCCGGCGTCGGCATCGCCGAGGGCCGTATCGAGGCTTTCGCCGAAGCCGGGCTCGACCATGTGCAGCTGAGTTTCCAGGGCGCGCATGCCGAAACGACCGAGCGGATCGGCAATCATCGCGGCGGCCACCAGAAGAAACTGGAGACGGCGCGGCGCGTGCGCTCCGCCGGCCTGCCGCTCACCATCAACGCGCCGATCCATCGCCACAACATCGAGGAAGTGCCGGATTTCATCGAACTGGCGCTGTCGCTTGGCGCCGAGCGGCTGGAGATAGCCAATGTGCAATATTCCGGCTGGGCGCTGGTCAATCGCGACGCGTTGATGCCAGACCGTGCCGCCGTCGAGCGCCAGGCGGAGATCGTCGAGGCGGCGCAGGAACGGCTGCGCGGTGTTCTCAATATCGATTTCGTCACGCCGGATTATTTCGCCATCTACCCGAAACCCTGCATGGGCGGCTGGGCGCGCGACGCTTTCATGGTGGCGCCGGACGGCACCGTGCTGCCCTGCCACGCCGCGCACACGATCCGCTCGCTGACCTTCGAACGGTTCGGCGACCGCTCGCTGGCCGAGATCTGGACGGATTCGCCGGCGTTCAACGCTTTCCGCGGCACCGACTGGATGCAGGAGCCCTGCCGCGGCTGCGAACGCCGCGAGATCGACTGGGGCGGCTGCCGCTGCCAGGCGATGGCGATCGCCGGCGATCCTGCTGCGACCGATCCGGCCTGCGTGAAATCGCCGGTCCACGCGCGCATGGGCATGCTGATCGAGGATGCGCTGGCCAGCGCCCGCGCCGAAAAGGCAAGCGGCAGCAAGCCCGAAGAGAGCTTCATCTACCGCCGCATCGCCGCTACAACCCAACCTGGCCTGAGTGCAATCCGGGAGGTTCTGTTGGGCGATACGAATTCGGCTGGCCGCCGGCGATGCCGCGGCGACCATCGCAGTCGCAGGGCGCCGAGCCGGTTGCCTGGTCGGTCGGCGGCCGCGATCTTCTGTGGCAGGCCGACCCGGCTTGGTGGGACGCGTACCAGCCCGATCCTTTTCCCGATCGTCGGCTGGGCGCGCAACGGAGAAATCCGCGTCGACGGCGTGCCGCACAAGATCGGGGTGCACGGCTTTGCCGCATCAAGCGATTTCGAACTTCGCGAAAGAAGCGAAAATTCCGCGAGATTTCTCCTGAAAGACGATGACGCTTCGCGAAAAAGCTTTCCTTTTTCGTTCGAACTTGAGGTTCTTTACGAGCTCGATGCCAACAGCCTTTCGGCAGCCTTCACGGTGCGCAATCCGGGGCCGGAGACCCTGCCCTATGCGCTCGGCGTGCATCCGGGCTTCCGCTGGCCGTTTTCCGACAGCGCGCGGGAGGCTTACCGGGTCGAGTTCGAGAAAGCCGAGAAGCCGGAAGTTCCGGTAATCACCAAGGATGGACTGTTCTCGCACGAGCACGCGGCCGGTGCCGCTGGACGGTCGCGTCCTGCCGCTGTCGGACAAACTGCTTTCCCGGGAAGCGCTCTGTTTTCTCAATGCAAACAGCAACTTCCTCCGCTTTGTTGCACCGGATGGCGCCGCGATCTCGCATGACGGTCGAGGATTTTCCGCATTTCGCCGTGTGGAGCAAAAGAGGTGCGCCGTTCGTCTCGCTCGAAGCCTGGACCGGCCACGGCGATCCGGATGGATTCGATGGCGACATTCACGGAAAAGCCGTCGATGCGGTTGCTGGCGCCTGGCGCCGAGGCGCGGCACGCGTGCGGATGCGTTTCGAGGCGGGGTGAGCGCGGCGCCTATCGTTCGCCCGCCGCCGGGGCGAGGAACCCGGGCAGGAGAAGCGCCGGCGTTGCGGCATGTTCCGGCGTCGCCTGTTGCCCGGTAGGGCAATGGGCGAGGTCGGGCCCGCTCAAAATCGCCATGCGATCACCGTCAGGACGTGTCGCGGCGACTCCAGCGCCCAGAAGGCTAGCCCGTGGACGACATTCAGCACCTCGTGGACCGAGTGGTCGGGCTTTTCGCCGCCAGCGGCGGGCATGCTGCGGCGCGGTCTCTGTCTTGTGCGGTCGATCGCTGTCGGCGTGACGCTGCGCCGCCAACGGTCTGAAGCGCTGGGCATGCGCCGGCATCGTCATGATGCCAGGCGGTGCTGATCGCGGTCGCGCATCGACTGGGACGGCCGCCGCCAGATCCTGGCCGTGGAGATCGTCCAGCACGAGAGCCGCGCGGCATCGGAAGGACAAGCCGCGTCGCGTTGACCGGGTCGCTGTGGCCGATCAAGCGGGCGTCGCAGACATGGTCGGTCCGGTGATCTGCCGGCACCGGATGCGCGGGGCGGCGGCGAGGTCATCCTTCGAAGCGCGGAAATGGCCGCGCTGCTACGAGCACGGCAGCTCAGGCAACGCGCGGACGGGCAGCTGCGGGCGGAGGCCGGCGATGATTCCCGGCAGGCAACTGCGCGATCGGCCGTCAACAGCTGGCGCGATCTCGCCGAGGCGCCACGGGCCGCCGCCACCGGCACCGGTATCAGCGGGCGCGGCGGCGGCAAGGTACACGACCCCGCCCCGCGCCCGCCACAATGACGAGACCGCCGCTCGCGCCTCGGACCGGGCGCCAGGAACCTCACGTACAGCGGCATCGTCAGACGGCGCGGCCAGCGTGACACGGGAGGTTCACCGTCCACCTGTGGGGGAGGTGAGACCGGCGCCGAGCCCCGGCCATGGCGGCGAGCGACACCAGGGATGCGCTTCAGCGCCTCGGTGTTTCGCTCGATTGCCAGGTTCCAGTCCATCGCCACTTTTTTTCGCTTCCGCCCCTGCAAGCTCCGGAGAGGATTATCAGGGACGGTTGGAGGGGTGTGGATAAAGAGAAGAAAAATTCTTGACAGGCTGCTGACAAGGACGATGGAAGCGTCCTGAACCGCCTCATGCCGCCAAGCTACGCCGCTTTTGTCGCGCGCTCCGGGAACAGCGCCAGCAGCCCTTCCGGCGAGGCCTCGGCAATGCCGCGTTCGGTGATCAGCCCGGTGACCAGCCTGGCCGGCGTCACGTCGAAGGCCGGGTTGCCGGCGGGCGTGGCTTCCGGCGAAACGCGGACCTGAGCGATCTCGCCGGATCTGGTTTTGCCCCAGACGTAAGAAACCTCGTCGCCGGAGCGTTCCTCGATCGGGATTTCCTTCAGCCCGTCATGCACGGTCCAGTCGATGGTCGGCGACGGCAGCCCGACATAGAACGGCACGCCGTTGTCATGCGCGGCGAGCGCCTTCAGGTAGGTACCGATCTTGTTGCAGACGTCGCCATCGGCAGTGGTGCGGTCGGTGCCGACGATCACCATGTCCACCTGCCCGCGCTGCATCAGATGACCGCCGGCATTGTCGACGATCAGCGTGTGCGGCACGCCGTGGCCGGCCATTTCCCAAGCGGTGAGCTGGGCGCCCTGATTGCGCGGCCGCGTCTCGTCCACATAGACGTGAACGGGAACGCCGGCTTCCGTCGCCAGATAGATCGGCGCCGTCGCCGTGCCGTAATCGACAGTCGCCAGCCAGCCGGCATTGCAATGGGTCAGGATATTGACGGGTTCGCCAGGCTTCTTCGTCGCGGCGATCTTCCTGATGATTTCGAGCCCGTTGCGGCCGATGGAGCGATTGAGTTCGATATCCTCGTCGGCGATCTCGGCGGCCTTTTTATAGGCTGCCGTGCTGCGCTCGGAAGCCGGCAGCGGTTTCAGCACCCGCATCATTCCATCGAGCGCCCAGCGCAGGTTGATGGCCGTCGGCCGCGTTTCGTGAAGTTTCTCCCATGCCGCCTGCAACGCAGCGTCGCTGGGGTCGTCAAGCGTCTGGATCGCCATGCCGTAAGCGGCGGTGACGCCGATCAGCGGCGCGCCGCGCACCCACATGTCGCGGATGGCGATGGCGATGCCGTCGACCGTGCCGACCGTCTCGACGCGGAATTCATGCGGCAGCCAGCGCTGGTCGATGAGCTCGACCGAACGGCCGTCGGCGGCGGGCCAGATCGTGCGGTAATGGCGGTCTCCGACGTTCACCAGACGTGTTCCTTTTCAAGCAGCCCGGCGAACGTGTTTATTTCGTCGAGGCTGTGGATGTTGTGGCGATTGACGGCCAGATGGCGGCCGAACCTCAGCGCCTTTGCCTCGCATTTAGCGCGCAGATCTTCGTCCTCAATGGTTTCGAAGTCGGCATTGTGGGCAAGGCCTAGAATTCGGCGATGGATCTCGACGCCTGCGAAACCGAGCATGTCCGTCCAGATCGAATGCAGGAACCGGTCGAGCGCCTGTTCGCTGCCGAAAATGTCTCCCTGGTCCTCGAACAGGCTGCGATGGTAGAGCATGCCGGTGCGCTCGGCGCGCCACAGATGCGAGAATTCCGTGCGGAAGACCGACCACGTCTCGACGACGACGCCCAGCAGATAGGCGCGCATGGCGTCGCGGCTGCCTGTCCTCCTCATGGCCGCGCTGCGAAAAGAAGGACATCCAGAAATTGGCAAGCAGCATGCCGACATCGAAGGCGATCGGCCCGTAGACGGCGAATTCGGGATCGATGACGCGGGTATCGTCGTCGGTCACCATGACCGAGCCGGTGTGGAGATCGCCATGCAGCAGCGTTTCGGCATTGGCGGCAAAGAGATGCTTCAGCCGCTGCGCCTCGACCTTGAGGTCGCGGTCGGCGCGCAGTTCGGCGACGAGGTTGTCGAGCTGCGGCGTGGTGTGGCGGTTCATCGCCGCCTCGAAATAGGGATCGGTGAAGACGAGATTTTCGGTGATGTCGCAGAGTTCGGCATTGTCGGCGAACAGCGCCAGATCTTCCTTGCGGTCCCGCGCCTTCATCGAAAGGTCGGAGCCGCGGAACAGGGTGCGCGCCATGAACAGGCCGAGGTCGTTGGCGATCTTCGGGAGCTGCCGTCCTTCGATCAGCGCCTTGCGCAGGATGATGTGCGGCGAGAGATACTCCATGACGATGAGCGCCTGCGCTTCGTCGAAATGGTAGATTTCCGGGACGATGGCGCCTGCCCTCGCCTTCTGGCGGGTCAGCGCATGATATTCGAAGAAGGATCGCTTCAGCGGCAGCGGCCAGCAATCGCCGACGAGGCGGACGTAAGGCAGCGCCTGCTTGACCACCGCGGCTCCTTCGGCACCTTCGACGATGAAGACCAGGTTGAGATTGCCGTCACCGACCTCGCGGACTTTCCAGCGGCCTGTGTCGCCGCCGATGCGGCTGGTGAGCGCTTCCGTTTTGCCGAGCCGTCCGGGCAGACTCTCGGCGGACAGTGCTTCGAATGACAGCGTTTTTGTCATCTTCTCCTCCCGTCCTCCAACTATGCTCCGCGCTGTGTCTGGAGCAAGACAACGTGTCTTTTCCCGCATCGTCTTCGCGAAAAACCTGTTCCCGCTTTTTCGCACGATGCTTCAGGCGTAGCCATCACTCTGTCAAATGTCAATCGAGTTGACATTTGACGAGGCGCTCCATAGCATCTTGTCTCACGGGAGGAACAGATGGGCCAGGAAGCCGTGTTCCGCATAGCGGGCCTGAGGAAATCCTTCGGCCCGATTCAAGTGCTTGGCGGGGTCGGCCTCGAGCTGCATTCCGGCGAAGTGACGGTCCTGATGGGCGCCAACGGGGCCGGAAAGTCGACGCTGGTCAAGCTCGTCAGCGGCGTCTATGGCCTCGACGCCGGGACGATGATCCTGGACAACCGGCCTTTCAATCCACAGACGCCAGCCGAAGCGATCCGCGCCGGCGTCGTCACCGTCCACCAGAACATCAATGACGGTGTCGTTGCCGCCCTCGACGTCGCCACCAACCTGACGCTCGACCGGCTGAACGGCGCCGGGGCGCCGCTCTTCTTCAATCGGCGCCGCGTTCGCCGCGAGGCGAAGGAAGTGGCCGAGCGCATGGGATTGACCGTCGATCTCGGCGCAAAAATACCCGACCTCTCGCTCGCCGACCGGCAAATGGTGGCGATCGCTCGCGCCATGGCACACGAGCCGAAGGTGCTGATCCTCGACGAGCCGACGTCGTCGCTTTCCAGCGCCGAAGCCAACCGCCTCTTCGCGCTCATCGATCGGCTGAAGCAACATGGCGTTGCCATCCTCTACATCACCCACCGCATGTCGGATATCCGCCGCCTGGCCGACCGTATCGTTTCGCTGCGCGACGGCGTCATTGCGGGCACGTTCGAGACAAAACCTCTCGACTATGAAGGCGCCGTCAATGCCATGCTGGGCCGCAAGGTGGGCCTTGGCCAGGTGGCGGTGCGCGATGCAGGCGAGACGGTCTTTTCCGCCGACGGCCTGCGCATTGCCGAAGCGGCGAGGCCGTTTTCACTGACGCTCGGCGCGGGCGAAGTGGTAGCCATCACCGGGCTGGTCGGCGTCGGCAAGACCGCGCTCGCCGAAACCCTGTTCGGCGTTCGCCAGCCGCTTGCAGGCACGATGATGCTCGACAAAAAGCCTTATGCGCCGGCTTCGCCACATCAGGCGATCGACGCCGGCGTGTTCCTGGTCGCCAAGGACCGTGCCGAAAGCGGCATCGTCCAGGACTTCAACATCTACGAGAACATGAGCCTGCCGTTCCTGAAGCGCATCTCGCGTTTCGGTGTTTCGCAGCGCCGCGCCGAGCGCGCTGTCGCCCGCCGTCAGATCGGCGATCTCGGCATCGTGTGCCGCACCGAGCGGGACGAGATGGCGACGCTGTCGGGCGGCAACCAGCAGAAGGTGATGGTCGCCCGCTGGATGTCGGAACAGGCGAAGCTGTTCATTCTCGACGAGCCGTTCCAGGGCGTCGACATCGCCGCCAGGCGGGACATTGCCGCCAAACTGCGCGCAAGTGCGGCCGGGCGCGCAACACTGATCATGGTCACCGAACTCGACGAGGCGCTCGAAACAGCCGACCGCATCCTGGTGATGTCGGAACACACGATCGCCGGCGAGCACCGCAATGCCGGCTTGAACATGGAACGCCTGCTGGCGGAGATCGCCGGGCAGCCGGCACAAAGCGCGGCTTAAGGCAAAGAATTCAAGGAGTTCGGCATGGATCTGGAATCGGATTGGCAACTTGGCGGGGTCGCGCGCTGAAATGAGCATGCGTGATCTTGCCGTGCGTTACGGGTTCTTGGTGCTGCTTGCGGCGCTCGTCGCCTATTTCGCCATTGCCGCCGACGGGTTTGCCTCGCCCCAAAGTGCTGTCTTCATCTTCCAGTCGGTCGCCATAACCGGCGTGCTGGCGCTCGGCGTCACCGCGACGCTGGTGGTCGGCGGCTTCGACCTGTCGATCGGCTCCGTCGCCACGACCGCGATGATGGCGGCCGCCTATGTGATGGTCATTTTCGAGCGGAATGCCTTCGTTGCCGTCATCGCCTGCCTGGCGATCGGCGTGGTCGTCGGCCTCATCAACGGATTCCTGATCGTCTATATGCGCGTGCCCGATCTCTTGGCGACGCTCGGCATGATGTTCCTGCTGGTCGGCCTGCAGCGCATCCCGACTGAAGGGCGCTCAATCGCCACCGGCATGACCATGCCGGACGGTTCGGTCGCCGAAGGCACTTTCAGCGCCGCCTTCCTGGCGCTCGGCCGTCACCGCTTCGACTTTTTCATCCCCAACCTGATCCCGGTTTCCGTCGTCGTGCTGCTCGTACTGGCGGTGGCAATCTGGTTCTTCCTCGAATACACGCGTTTCGGCCGCATGATGTATGCCGTCGGCAGCAATGAACGGGCCGCGCAACTCGCCGGCGCGCCTGTCAAGGCATACAAGATCTGGGCCTATGTCATTTCCGGCATATTCGCCTCAATCGGCGGCATTTTGCTCGCCGCCCGGCTTGGACGCGGCGACATCGCATCGGGTAACAATCTGCTTCTGGATTCCGTCGCCGCGGCGCTGATCGGCTTTGCCGTTCTGGGCGCCGCCAAACCAAACGCTTTCGGCACGGCAGTGGGTGCGCTGTTCGTCGGCATCCTGCTGCAGGGCCTGACCATGATGAACGCGCCGTATTACACGCAGGATTTCGTGAAAGGCATCGTTCTCGTCGTCGCGCTGGTGTTCACGTTCGCACTGTCGAACGCCGGCCGCCGTTAGGATTTACAATTCAGAAGGTGGAGGAAAGACTGACATGATCAACCGCAGAACTCTAGGAAAACTGGCCTTGGGCCTCGTCGGCGCGACCGCGCTGATGCAGGTTCCGGCATGGGCGCAGACAGCGCCAGCGCCGTTCGACAACCCCGGCAACGTCAAGATCGCGCTGGTGCGCTATCTGTCGACCGGCGACTTCTTCCAGGCCTATCTGTCGGGTGTGGAAGCGCAGGCAAAGGCACTTGGCGTCGACCTGCGCGTGCTCGACAGCCGCCAGGACGCGGCGTTGCAGGCCGACATGGTCGACCAGGCGATCGCGCTCGGCGTCAACGGCATCATCATCCAGCACGGCCTGACCGAATCCATGAAGGAAGCGGCGCAGCGCGCGGTGGATGCCGGCATCAAGGTCGTCGCCTTCGACGTCAATGTCGAGAACGACAAGATCCCGCAGGTCGAGCAGTCCGATCGCGACCTGGCGCGGCTGGCGCTCGAACAGGCGATCAAGGACAACGGCGAAAGCTGGAAAGCCGGCTATGTCTATGTCGCCGGCATCGCGCCGCTCGACCGCCGCAACGAGACCTGGGTCGAGTTCAAGAAGAAATATCCAGGCATCGAGGAGAAGCGCCATGTTCGGCACGCTGGACAACCCGATCGCCAATTCGGTCGCCAACCAGGCGCGCTCGGTGGTCTCCGCCAACCCGGACATCAACGTGATGTTTGCCCCCTATGACGAATTCGCCAAGGGCGTGAAGATCGCCGTCGACGAAGCCGGCCTGTCGTCGAGCGTGAAGATCTATTCGGCCGACATCTCGACCTCCGACATCGCTGCGATGCGCGAGCCGAGCAGCGCCTGGGCGGCCACCGCCGCCACCAACCCGGCCGTCGTCGGCCAGGTCTCGGTGCGGGCGCTCGCCATGCTGATCGCCGGCGAGGATCCGGGCAAAAGCGTGATCGTGCCGCCGACGCTGATCACCCAGAAGGACCTGAACGACAACGATATCAAGAACATGGAAGACCTGTCGGCCAAGCTGCCGCAGTTTGCCCATGCCGATGTCGCGATGCCAGCTTGGATGCCGAACCCGAACAAGAAGTGATTTTGCTTCTTACAAACGAGAAAGGGCGGCCTGATCGGTCGCCCTTTTGCTTGCAACTCTTGTAGCGATTGTCTTCAGAATTTCAGGCCGCACGCTCTTCTGATCGCGACCTGAACCGGCGAAGGCGGCCGGGCCGGATCGAACTCGCCCTTCGGCAGCAGCGGAGGCTGCGCCATGAAACGCGGCTCTTTTCCGCGATGCGGCTGCGCGGCGTGAACGATGAAGGGGTGGCACAGGAGCACTGTTCCGGCCCGTCCGGTCGCCAAGACCTCGTCGCAGGTCTCGGTGTTCGCGAAATTGCCGGCCACGAGTTCCGCGAGCGTCATGCCCTGTTCGCCATAAAGCAGAAGTTGGCGCGCAATCGCTTTATGCGATCCGACCCGTATCCTTGTTGGCGCGTCGTCTGGACCGACGTCGGAGAACAGGAACAGCATCAGCAACGCGCGTCCCCTGCTCGTGACATTGATCCGCCACTGCATGAAGTCCGAATTGTCGGTTCCGAAGCTCATGTCGACATGCCAGCCGGCGTCGCCGGGATCCTGCTGCGAAGGGAAACGAACGGGAAACGTTCCGAGTCCCGTCGGAGCGATCCACCGCCCCTTTCCGGCGAGAACGTCGTAGGCGCTATGAAGCCGTGGCGTGTTGGCGGCCTCGACGAATGGCGGCTGGGTCATGAAGCCGAGACGTACGACTGGGCTTTTCCATTCTTCCGGACGGCCCGGCGACAAGCCCATCGCGGACCAGAGCAAGTCCCGGCCTCGGCGAGCGAGTTTCGTGTCGAAGGCCTCGTCGAGCTTGACGAAGCCGGTGTCGATGAAGTGTTCGACCTGAGCCGCGCTCAGGCCGCTCTCAGTGCTGGTAGGCATGATTTTAATGTCTCCGCTCGGCAGCCGCTGCGGGCGGCGCCGTTTTAACCTGTTGGCGCGTCAGACGCGCCCCGAAACGATCTTCGGATTAGGCCAGCGGAAAGGAGGACGACATGAACATCATGGCCGGGAAGATAGGCATACGTGGCATGAGCGCAAGTGGCGGCCCGCAGACCCGTACGCTCGGACCAATCACATAGGTTGTCGCAGCCCCTCACCCTCTCCCCGTAAACGGGAGAGGGAGGCGTCAGCCTCAGCGCAGCGCCGCAGCTATGTTGCCGCCATCGACGGTGGTGACGTCGGCCGTGGTGCGTTCGGCCAGCGCCTGATGCAGGAAGGCTTGGGCAACGTCTTCGGCAGTCACCTCCTGGCCGAGCAGATTGCCGGACATGTAGTCCTTTTCCGACAGTCCGCGCGCCGTCGAGCGGCTGGCGATCATGGCGTCGGTAAGTAGACCGGAGCGGATACGGTCGGCATTGACGGCGTTGGAGCGGATGCCCTCGCCGCCGTACTCCAGCGCGTACTGACGGGACAAAAAGAGCGTCGCCGCCTTGGGCAGGCCATAAGCGCCGAACCTGGCGCCGGGATTGACCGCCTGCTTGGAGGTGTTGAACAAAAGCACGCCGCCGGTGCCTTGCTGGCGGAAGATGCGCACGGCGTTCTGCGCCACGCTCTGGTGGGCGAAGAAGTTGAGCTCGAAGCTCTTGCGCAATAGCGCGTCGTCGATGTCGCCGATGGCGCCTTCCCAGGCAGCACCGGCGTTGGAGACGACGATATCGACGCCACCATAGGCTGCAACCGCCGCATCGAAGGCGGCGCGCACGTCGGCAGGTTTGGTGATGTCGCCGCCGACGCTGATGGAATTGTTGCCGGCCAGCCTGGCGACCTCGGCCGCCTTGGCGGCGTCGAGATCGACGACGACGACATGCGCGCCTTCACGTGCGAAGAGCTTCGCCGTCGCCGCGCCGATTGCGCCGGCGCCGCCGGTGACGAGCATGATCTGCCCGGTCAGCGGCTTCGGCTTGTTTGCGGCGAGCTTCGCCTGTTCCAGCGACCAGTATTCGAGCGGGAAAAGATCCGATTTGGCGAGCGGCCGAAAGGTGCCGATGGCCGCGGCACCGCGAACTGCTTCCATCCACATCTCGCCGACATCGGACGCGATTTTCGCATCTTTCAGCGTACGGCCATGGCCGAACATGCCGAGGCCCGGAACCAGCGACAGCCGCGGCATCGGGTCGAGCATGGTGCGCTTGACGTCGTCCAGCGCGTCGTTGACCTCGAAGTAAGTGTTGTATTCGGCCGCATAAGCAGCGACGGCTTTCTGGATCGCCGCCCGGTAGCCGCCGAGCCTGGCCCCATCCGGCGCCGGCAGCACCATCGGCCCGGTCTTGATGCGGATCGACAGGTCGGGCGTCGAGACGCCGCTCGCCGCAAAATCCGCCAGTGCGGTGGAATTAACGAACTCGAGGATCGCATCGGAGGTGCGGAAATCGCTGACCATGCGGTCGAAACGGCCCTCGCCTTTGGCGACCGCAACGGCGCCGCGCAGCATTGGCGCGATGTCGCCGGGCACCACCGGCGTCGCGGTCAATTTCACCGGCGTCAGCGGGTTCTTGCCGTGCCTGGCGACATAGTCCTCGGCAACCGTCACGTAGTGGATCATGCGGTCGTAGGCCTGTTTGGCGTCATCGCCGAAGGTGAAGATGCCATGCTTGTCGAGGATCAGCCCTTCGACGGAGGGATCGGCGTCATAGATATCGGCGGCGGCCTTGGCGAGGTCGAAGCCCGGCTTGATATAGGGCACGAAGCCCATCTTGGCGCCGAAGACTTTTTTCGAAAGCGCTTCGCTGTCGTCGCCCTGGTCGACGATAGCGAGGATCGCCGTCGAATGGGTGTGATCGACGAATTTATGCGGCAGGAAGGCATGCAGCAGCGTCTCGACCGAAGGGTTGGGCGACGAGGGATCGATGAGGTTGGCGCGCTGAAGCGCCACCATGTCCTCGTCGGAAAGCGTGTCCAGTGCCCGCGCCTTGAGCAGCGGCGCGAGTTTCACCGCAGGCAGGCCTTGCGGCTCGATCACCGCCATGTCCCAGCCGCTGCCCTTGACGCAGAGCACGTCCCACTTCTCGCCGACAAGGTCGGTAACTCTCGTCTTGCTGGACGTGTTGCCGCCGCCATGCAGCACCAGCCGCGGCTCGCCGCCCAAAAGCCGGGTCGTGTAGACCCGCAAGGCGAGGTCGCGTTCGACGCCTTTTGCGGCATAGGCCGCCACCATCGCTTCGGCCTCGGCATCGTTCCAAAGATTTTTCATTCGATCGTCCACATCGTCACTGTTCGAGTTGTCGTTGGTTTGGTGCGAACCTGGGTTCGCAGAATCGTTGTCCTATAGACCCTGCCTGTCTTCCTATTGCGACAAAGCTTGGGGACTGGCCTTCGGCCGCTCCAACAGCCTCTTTGCCATGCTCGCCGTCACCACCAGATGCGAACAGAGGCCGCCGGCAAGTGCGGCAAGCAACGGGTTCAGCTTGCTGTCTTCTTGCACCACGACCATGCGCTTCGGGATCGAGCGGATTGAAGCCAGGTCGGTCGAGATGACACGCCGATTATAGCTGCAATCCAGCAACTCGCCTTTCGCGTCGATCATCTGTCCGGCGACGACGCCGGCCGCACCGGCATCGCGCAACGCGTAGACTTCGGCAGGGCTGAGAGCGCCGCATTTCACGATATGGCTGTCCTCGTCGACGGTGCCGACCGAAAACAGCGCGAGATCGCAATCGGCGATGCTGGCCAATTGCTCCCGGATAACGGGCTCGTCGCGCAAATCCTGCGCCAGCCGCTCGCTGGTCAATACCAGCGGCGCATAAAAATTCAGGCCTTTGGCGTTGAGGCGCCGGGCGATTTCCATCGTGCACTGGTCGGGGCGATAGGAATAGGGCGCGCCGAGGTTTCCGCAGAGCTGGACTACAGTTACGTCCTGCAGATCGGCAAAGGACATCACGTCCGCCATGGCGTAAACGGTGCGGCCCCAGGCGACGCCGATGCGATTGCCGCGGTTGACGAGTTCGAGAAAGACGCTTGCCGCGACGGCCGGAACCTCGGAGGTCGGGTCGAGCGCGTGGCGCTCCTGCGGCACCACCCAGACAGCGGCAAGCCCGAACGCATCTTCCAGCTGCCGCGCCAGCACGTCCTCGGTGAAAAGCTGCGTAGAGGTCGAGATGTTGACGATGCCGGTGTCGCGCGCCTTCCGGAGATACATGGCAACCGAGGCGCGCGAGATGTTAAGCTGCCTGGCGACCTCGTCCTGGCGGAGTCCGTGCGTGTAATATAGCCATGCCGCCTTGTGGATGATCTGTTCTGAGGCCCGGATCGCCATCAAGCCGCTCTCCCGTTCTCGACATTATTCACCGACGCTGACAAAAGTCAATTCGGGATGGCGACAGCGGAAAGCGGATGGAAGGTTGAACTCCGGCGGCTATTTCCGCCAGCCGTGCCTGGGGCGGAAGCCGAGCATCTCCCGCGCCTTTTTGTTGGACAGCAGCGTCTCGTATTCGCCGAGTTCGCCCTTTACCGGCACGCCTGGATAAAATCGCTCGATCAGTTCGCGAGTTGGCAGGCCTGACGACGTGTCGTCATTGACCGCGTTGAACACCTGATAGCCGAGGCCGTCCTTTTTCACCGCGAGATCGGTGATCTGGCCAAGGTCGCGCGCGTCGACATAACTCCAGGCGATACGTTTGCGGAAAGCCGGATCGGCAATCCATTTGGGGACGAACTGTTCGTATTCATGCGGCTCGATCACATTGCCGATGCGCAGCGCGTAGATGTCGAAGCCGCTGCGCAGGGCGAAGGCGCGCGCCGTCTTCTCGTTGACGACCTTCGACAAGGCGTAAGAATCCATCGGATCGACGTCGTAGTCTTCGTCGAGCGGAAAATAGACGGGATCGCGCGGTTCATTGGCAAAGACCAGGCCGTAGGTCGTCTCGCTGGACGCGATGACGATCTTCTTGATGCCGAGTTTCACCGCTGCTTCGATGACATTGTAGGTGCCCATGGCATTGACGCGGAACACCTCGTTGTCGGGCGTGATCATGATGCGCGGAATGGCGGCGAAGTGGACGACCGCATCGACCGGTTGCGAACGCAGCGACGGGTCGAACTCGTGCAGGCCCATGTAGCTCGACAGCGCATTGAACACCTGGCCGCTATCGGTGATGTCGGTGATGAGCGTGCGCACCTTGGGATTGTCGAGCGGCTTGCTGTCGATGTTCAGCACCTGATGGCCCTGCTCCACAAGATACTGGACAACGTGCCGTCCGGCCTTACCGCTGCCGCCGGTGAACATGATTCTTTTGGTCATCGTCTGCCTCCAACCTGTTGGGTAGACTATCTTTTTGTCCGCCCGCTAAATGTTTTCGCCGTTGATCGCATCGATCACTGCATCGGTGACGCTGCGCGTCGTCGCCTGTCCCGCCGAGATCGGGCGTGTGAAAGGATGCATCGCGCGTCACGCGTTCGACGGCGCGCATGAGCCGCGCCGCGGCGGCCTGCCGTCCGAGGTGCTCGAGCATCAAACTCGCCGTCCAGAAGGTGGCGACGGGATTGGCAGTGCCCTTCCCGGTGATGTCGAACGCCGAGCCATGGATAGGCTCGAACATCGACGGAAATTTGCGCTCCGGATTGAGATTGGCGGTCGGTGCGATGCCGATCGATCCTGCGAGCGCCGCCGCGAGGTCGGAAAGGATATCGGCGTGAAGATTGGTGGCGACAATCGTGTCGAGCGATTGCGGATTGAGCGTCATGCGCACAGTCATGGCGTCGACCAGCATCTTGTCCCAGGTCACGTCCGGATAACCAGCGGCGACTTCCGCGGCGATCTCGTCCCACAACACCATGCCGTGGCGCTGGGCGTTGGACTTCGTCACCACGGTCAGATGTTTGCGGGGCCGCGACCGCGCCAGTTCGAAGGCAAAGCGCATGATCCGCTCGACGCCTGAGCGCGTGAAGATGGCGACCTCCGTCGCGACTTCGTCCGGCAGGCCGCGATGCGTCCGGCCGCCCTGCCCGGCATATTCGCCTTCCGAATTCTCGCGCACGATGACCCAGTCGAGTTCACTGCCGTTGACACCCCGCAAGGGACTGGTGATGCCCGGCAGGACGCGCGTCGGCCTGACATTGGCGTACTGGTCGAACGACTGGCAGATCGCCAGCCGCAGCCCCCACAAGGTGATATGGTCGGGTACGTCCGGGGCGCCGACGGCGCCGAACAGAATGGCGTCATGGTCCTTGATCCGTGCGAGGCCGTCGTCGGGCATCATTTTGCCGAACCGGCTGTAATGATCCGAACCCCAGTCGAAGAAATCGAAGGACAGCAGAAATTGCCCGTCACGCCTGGCGACGGCCTCGAGTACCTCGACGCCGGCCGCGACAACTTCCTGGCCGATGCCGTCGCCCGGAATCGTCGCTATGCGAAAAGTCTGCATCTTTGAAAACCCGCTTGATTGTCAGCGTCGCCTCGGCGACAGGATTCGGTGCCTTCGGCGAATGCGCCATGGCTGGCGGCGCCTTTAAGATCCTATGATCTTGTCGGTATTGGCCAAGAGCTTCCGTACAGCAGCCCGTGCCGCCTCCGGCCGTTGCAGCCGGATGTTCTTCTCGATGTTTTCATGCAGCTTTTGCGCATTGTGGAGATCGCCGACTTCCCGGCTGGTAAAGGCGAAGAGGTGCTCGAGCGCCAATTCAATCAGCACGCCGAGCGGCACCAAAAGGTCGTTGCCGGAGGCGCGCAGGATGGCGAGGTGGAAGCGGGTGTCGGCGCGCGTCCGTTCGATGAGCGACGTTGCCCTTCCCATCTCGAAACAATTCTCGCTGATCTCCGCCATCTGCTCGTCGGTGCGCCTCAGAGCGGCAAACGCAGTGGCCTCGGGCTCGATGATATGGCGGAATTCCTGAACCGTCCTCAGGAAGGCGACGCGGTCGGGCGACATCGCATACCAGCCAAGCACATCGCGATCGAGCAGGTTCCAGCGCTCCTTCGGCTCCACCCAACTGCCGATCTTGGGGCGCGATGCAAGCAGGCTTTTCGCCATCAGCATCTTGATCGCTTCGCGCACTGCCGAGCGGCTGACATCGAAGGTTTCCGCCCATTTCGCCTCGTTCGGCAAAATCGTTCCGGGGGGATAATCGCCGCGAACGATCCTGAGGCCGATTTCATTGGCCAGCGAGGCGTGCACGCTAGCCCCCGTGGCACGGAAACTGTTCAGATCCCTGTTGCGCTCGACGGCCTGTGCCGTCTCCTTCAGCGCCAGAGGTGTCTTCACTTTTCGGCCCGCATGTTCAGTCCGTCCCTCGAAATCGGCATCCGGCCCTTTCCGGCAAGAACGGGCGCGCGGCGTAATCTTCCGCGCGCCCGCAATTACCGAACTACTTCTGGATACAGCGTGTCGACCGTATCCTTGGTGCATTCGTCAAGTCCGGTAAAGACCGGATCCTCGACCGGCTTGCCTTCGATCAGATCGATCATCACCGACGGAGCCTTGTAGCCCATCTCGAACGGCCGCTGGCCGACGAGCGCGGTCACCAGACCCTCCTTGGCGATCGCCACTTCGTCGCCGATCGTGTCGGCGGCGCCGATGACGAACTCGTTCTTGGCGATCTTATCGGCCATCGGCTTGAACAGGTCGCGATAGGGCTGCGGAGCGCCGAACAGCGGCCAGCCGCCCATGATGCCGAAGCCGGCGAGGTCAGGGTTGGCGGCGAGGATGTCGGTCATCGCCTGCACGCCCTTGGCGCCGTCGTCATTGGTGAAGACCGGGCATCCGGCGACTTCGGTCCAGCCGCCCTCGCCCTTCAGCTCGGTCAGCCCTTCCTGGCCGGACAGCGAATCACGCCAGCCCTGGGCGCGGCGCAGGATGTTGTCGGCGCCCGGATTGCCCTGGATGGAGCAAACCTTGCCGCCGTCCGGCTTCGCCTGCTTCATGTAGTCGCCGATGCGCTTGCCCATCAGATAGTTGTCGGTGCCGAGATAGGTCTTGCGAAGTGCTGCGTCTTCCTTGGCAAGGTCGGCGTCGAGCGTCATCACCGGGATCGTCGGAGCAGCGGTCTTGATCGTCTGGGCGATCAGCTTGGCGTTGGACGGCGAGATCGCGATGGCGACGGTCGACGGCTTGCCGAGCATGTCCTGCACGATCTGCGCTTCGCCGGCCTCGTCCGAGGTCGAAGCCGGGCCGGTGTAGAAGCATTCATATTCCGAGCTTGCATTCTCGGAATTCCATTTCTGGCAGCCCTGATTGATCGCCTCGAAGAAGGGATTGTCGAGACCCTTCACGACGATCACGAGCTGCTTTTTAGACTGCGCCAGGGCAGTTCCGGCACTAAGCGCCAGAGCTGCCGCGGCAACCACTAAGCCAAGTTTCTTCATTCAGTCCTCCCGTTTAACCGGCGGACACGGGCGTGCCCGCCACCAGACCAACCCGGACAACGGCTGTGAGGCGTTGCGATCGCTCACGTAACCTGCCAGGTCGATAAGCCTCCAAAAAACGCGGCCGTCATGCAAGCCGGCGTCGGAACCCCGCGAATTCGATTTGCAGGCACCTTCGGCCAAGCGCAATGCCGAGGGCCAGCATCCCTTCTCCGCCGCTAACTAATATCGCCCGGCTTTGCCCGTCAACGGCATTTGTCCTACAAAACTGATTTTTAGCTTTATTTCCGACTGGCGTTGATTGACGCCTCGCAAGTGTTTGCGTAAATGAGCCAGTTTTCCAGGAGATGGAGAACCGGATTCTTGCAATGCGCTGTCGGGGCGGCAGCATCGCAAGGGCGAGCTTGCTGGGAGGCAGAATAACGGTGGCAGTTCTCGAACTTACCAACATCTCGAAACATTTCGGCGCCATCCAGGCGGTCAACGATGTGTCGCTGTCGCTTGAGGCCGGCACGGTGACCGGCCTGATGGGCGACAACGGCGCCGGTAAGTCGACGTTGGTGAAAATGATCGCCGGCAATTACCGCCCGAGCGAAGGCACCATGAAGATGGACGGCGCCGAACTCATCCTCCACAAGCCGGTGGAGGCGCGCCGGCATGGCATCGAGATCGTCCACCAGGATCTGGCGCTCTGCAACAATCTCACCGCTGCGGCGAATGTCTTTCTCGGCCGCGAACTGCGCCGCGGCATCGGCCCCTTCAGCGTCCTCGACTATGCAACGATGTACCGCCGCGCCGGCGAACTCTTCAAGGAACTGAAATCCGAGACGCGGCCGCGCGACCTCGTCAAAAAAATGTCCGGCGGCCAGCGCCAGGCGGTGGCGATCGCCCGCACCAGGCTTTCCAACGCCAAGATCGTGCTGATGGACGAGCCGACGGCGGCAATCTCGGTCCGGCAGATCGCCGAGGTGCTGAACCTGATTCACCGGTTGCGCGACCAGGGCATGGCGGTTGTTTTGATCAGCCATCGCATGCCCGATGTTTTCGATGTCGCCGACCGGGTGATCGTGCTGAGGCGCGGACGCAAGGTCGCCGACAAGCCGATTGCAACGACATCGCCCGAGGAAGTCACCGGGCTCATCACCGGCGCCATCGAGCAGGTCTAGGCGCGCACGCAAACCGGAAAGGTCGACGATGGCAATCAGTACCCTGGACCAGACGATCGGACAAAAGCAGCAGAGCTGGGTGTCCAGCGTCTTGGGAAGCCAGACTTTCTGGGTCTTCATCGCGGTCATCGCGGCCTGCGTGTTCCTCGCCTTCGCCACCGATTCCTTCGCAACAGCGAAGAACCTCTACAACATCACTCGCAATGTGACGTTTGTCGCCATCATCGCGCTCGGCATGACATTGGTCATCATCACCGGCGGCATCGACCTGTCGGTCGGCTCGGTATTGTGCCTGTGCTCGATGGTCCTCGGCGTCACCATGCATGCGGGCTACGGCATCGAGGTCGGGATCGCCGCATCGATCGGCACGGCTTTGATCATCGGTGCCTTCAATGGCGTGCTGATCGCCTATCTTGGCTTTCCGCCTTTCGTGGTGACGCTCGGCATGTTGTCGATCGCCCGCAGCCTGGCGATGGTCGCCTCCAACAACACCGTCGTCTTCGAGTTCGGCCCGGACCACAACCTGCTTCTCTCGCTCGGCGGCGGCGCCTGGTTTTTCGGCATCGCCAATCCGGTGATGTACATGATCGTGCTGGCGCTGATCACCGGCTTCGTGCTGCGCTGGACCAGGTTCGGCCGCCATGTCTACGCCATCGGCGGCAACGAGCACGCCGCGACGCTGACCGGCGTGCCGGTCAAGCCTATCAAGGTCGCTGTCTACATGATCTCGGCGCTGTCGGCCGGCATCGCCGGCATCATCCAGACCGGTTGGCTGGGCGCCATCACCACCAACCTCGGCACCGGGCTGGAATTGCAGGTGATCGCCGCGGCCGTCATCGGCGGCGCCAACCTCGCCGGTGGTATCGGCACCGCCATCGGCGCGCTGATCGGCGCCGCGCTGATCGAGGTGATCCGCAACAGCCTCGGCCTGCTCGGTATCAACGCCTTCTGGCAAGGAACGCTTCATCGGCGGCGCGATCATCCTCGCGGTGATGTTCGAACGCGTGCGCAATTTCCGCCAGAGCGAATAGCCGCTCTACGCTCCCTAGCAATCTCGGGTCGCCGGCCCGCCATCCGCAATGGCGGGCGGCGCTTGCCTGCATCCGCCAGTTCGGTTTGCCAGTCCTCGCGGCTGCGGCTACCAATATGGCGCGGCCAAATCCCGGCGCAGCAATTCGGGTACACGGCGACCGCGCGTGGAGCATATGGCGAAGATCGAATCCAGTATTTCGACCGGCGGCGAAGCGTTTCAGGCCAACAAGGCGGGCATGCTCGAATTGCTGCAGCGCGTGCGTGATCTGGAAGAGCGGACACGCCGCGCATCAACCGCTTCGAAGGAACGCTTCGAGAAACGCCAGCAATTGCTGCCGCGCGAACGCCTGGCGCTGCTGCTCGATCATGGCGCTCCGTTTTTGGAGCTTTCGACGCTGACCGGCTACCTGATGGACAATCCGGACCCGGAAAAAAGCGTTCCCGGCGGTGGCGTGATTGCCGGCATCGGCGTCGTTTCCGGCACGCTGGTCATGGTGACGGCGTCGGATTCCGGCATCGACGCCGGCGCGCTGCAGCCGAAGGGCCTCGACAAGCAGTTGCGGGTGCAGGAACTGGCACTGGAAAACAAGCTGCCATACCTGCAACTTGTCGAAAGCGCCGGCGCCAACCTGATGACCTATCGGGTCGAGGATTTCATTCGCGGCGGCCAGATTTTTCGCAATCTGGCGCGTCTCTCGGCTGCCGGCTTGCCGGTCATCACGGTCACCCACGGCTCGTCGACCGCCGGCGGCGCCTATCAGACGGGACTGTCGGACTACATCGTCATGGTGCGCGGGCGCTCGCGGGCATTTCTGGCCGGGCCGCCGTTGCTCAAGGCCGCGACCGGTGAAATCGCCACCGAAGAGGAACTTGGCGGCGGCGAGATGCATGCCAGCATTTCGGGACTGGGCGACTACCTCGCCGAGGACGACCGCGATGCCATCCGCATCGCGCGTGAAATCGTCGCCGGCATCGACTGGCATCGCGCCGGACCGGCCGAGCCGGCTCGGGACGCAAAGCCGCCACTTTACGACGCGGAGGAATTGCTCGGCATCATGCCGATGGACCACAAGCGGCCGGTCGACATGAAGGAGGTGATCGCCCGCATTGTAGACGGCTCGGAGTTCCTGGAGTTCGGCGAGCGTTACGGCAGCGCGACGGTTTGCGGCAACGCTCGCATCGAGGGGATTGCGGTCGGCATCATCACCAACAACGGCCCGATCGATCCGGCCGGCGCGATGAAGGCAACGCATTTCATCCAGGCTTGCTGCCAGGCACGCTCGCCGATCCTCTACCTGAACAACACCACCGGCTTCATGGTCGGCCGCCATTACGAGGAAGCCGGCATGATCAAGCACGGCTCGAAAATGATCCAGGCGGTAACCAACGCAACGGTGCCGCAGATCACCCTTTATTGCGGCGCTTCCTTCGGCGCCGGCAATTACGGGATGTGCGGGCGCGGCTTCCATCCGCGTTTCTGCTTTTCGTGGCCCAATGCCAAGACCGCCGTCATGGGCGGCGAGCAGGCGGCGCAAACCATGGTCAATCGTGACCGAGGCGTCGATGAAGCGGAAGGGCGGCGACGTCGACCGGGCGCAACTCGAAAAGCTCAGCCAGCGCATCGTGCAGAATTTCGATAGCCAGATGGACGTCTTCACGACCAGCGCGCATGTGCTGGACGACGGCGTCATCGACCCGCGCGACACCCGTGCGGTGCTGGCCTTCGCGCTGTCGGTCTGCCTGGAAGCCGACCGGCGCGAGCCGCAGAAGATGCAGTTTTCGGTGGCGCGGCCATGACGCCGAAGATCGGGTTGACGCCGTTCCGCAAGATCCTGATCGCCAATCGCGGAGAGATCGCCTTGCGCATCATGCGCACCGCCAAGGCGATGGGTTTTCGCACGGTTGCGGTGTTTTCGGAGGCGGACCGCGATGCCTTGCATGTGCGGGCCGCCGACCAGGCGGTCGCCATCGGCGGCGCGCTGCCGGGAGAATCCGTATCTGAACATCGGAAACATCATCGCAGCCGCCAGAGCCACCGGCGCGGACGCGGTACATCCGGGTTACGGCTTTCTGGCGGAGAATGCGGCTTTCGCCGCGGCCTGCCGCGATGCCGGCCTGGTCTTCATCGGGCCGTCGCCCGAAGCCATCACGGCGATGGGAAACAAGGCGGGCGCAAAGCGGCTGATGCTCGACGCCGGCGTTCCATGCATCCCCGGCTACCACGGCGACGACCAATCGGCGGCGGCGCTGAAAATGGCGGCCGAAAAAATCGGCTTTCCGGTGATGATCAAGGCGGCGGCAGGCGGCGGCGGGCGCGGTATGCGGCTTGTCGAGGCAGCCGGGCAATTTGCCGGCGCGCTCGCCGGCGCCCGGTCCGAAGCGCAGAGCGCTTTCGGCGATGCCGAAATCATCCTGGAGAAGGCGATCGACGATCCGCGCCATATCGAAATCCAGATTTTCGGCGACCGCCACGGCAATGTCATCCATCTCGGCGAGCGCGACTGTTCGATCCAGCGCCGCCACCAGAAGATCATCGAGGAGGCGCCCTCGCCGGCGGTGTCGCCGCTGCTGCGCGAGAAGATGGGCGCCGCCGCCGTCGCCGCCGCCAAGGCGATCGATTACGTGGGCGCCGGAACGGTGGAATTCCTGCTCGACCGCGCCGGTCAGTTCTACTTCATGGAGATGAACACGCGGCTGCAGGTCGAACATCCGGTGACCGAGGCGATCACCGGGATCGACCTGGTCGAGCTGCAATTGCGGGTCGCCCACGGCGAGAAGCTGCCGTTTACGCAAGGCGACATAAGCTTCAATGGCCACGCGATCGAGGTCCGGCTCTGCGCCGAGGACGTGACGCGGGATTTCATGCCCCAGAGCGGGACGATGGAACTGTGGCGCGCGCCTGAAAAAACCTTGCGCGTCGAGCATGCGCTGGAATCCGGAACCGAGATCTCTCCCTATTACGATTCCATGATCGCCAAGCTGGTCGGCTTTGGCCGGACCCGAGACGAAGCCCGCCGCAAGCTGATATCCGGGTTGGAGGAAATGGTGGCGCTCGGCCCGCGCACCAACCAGCGATTCCTCATCGACTGCCTTGCTCACGACGCCTTCGCGAGCGGCAAGGCAACGACTGCTTTCGTCGGCACGCTATGGCGACGACTTGATCCGCAACGGGGAAGTCGACAGCGCCCGCATCAAAAGCCTTGCCGGCGTGCTTCTCTACCGAACGGCCGGCAACACCAGGCACGACGGCGTTTCCAGCATCGCCCCTCGCCTGCCGATCGGTTTCCGCTTCGAACTGGATAGCCGCCCGGCAAATGCGAGCGTGACCTATCGCGGTGGTGACGGCTTCGAAGTCATGATCGACGACGAGCGCCATTCGGTTCGGGTGCTCGATCTCGGCTGCGACACGGCAAGGTTCGAGATCGATGGCATGATCGAACTGGCGGCCTATTTTCGCGATGGTCCCGTCCTGTTGATCGGCGATCGCGGGGCAGCCTTCCGGGTCGAGGATTTCTCTCTCGCGGCAGCAGCTTTCCATGGAGCGGACACATCGGACGGTACCATCCGCGCCTCGATGAACGGGCGCGTCGTCAGCGTGTCGGCTGCACCTGGCGACCTTGTAGAGGCCGGTCAGCCGGTGATCACGGTGGAGGCCATGAAGATGGAACATGTTCACACCGCGCCGATCGGCGGGCGGCTAAAATCATTGGCGGCGGTGGTCGGCGACCAGGTGGCCGCCGGGCGGCTGATCGCCGAAATCGAGAAGGTGGAGCCATGAGCGACGTAGTCCTCCACGAAAAAAAGCGCGCAGCCTTCTGGATCACGCTCAACCGGCAGGACAAACGCAATGCAATCGACCGCAGCGTGATGGACGGTGTCGCCGAAGGCTACCGGCTTGCCCATAATGACCCGGATATCCGTGCCATCGTCATCACCGGCGCCGGCGACCGGGCGTTTTGCGCCGGAGGCGACCTCCAGTCGGGCAAGGGCTTTTCCTTCGATCATGCGCAATCCGACGATGCCATACGCCGATCTTCTGCGGCTGGCGTGGAATTCGAACCTGCCTGTGATCGCCCGCGTCAACGGCGCCTGTATGGCTGGCGGCATGGGACTGCTGGCTATTGCGGATATGGCGGTAGCCAGCGACACCGCTCAGTTCGGCCTACCGGAGGTCAAGGTCGGAGTGTTTCCGATGCAGGTGCTGGCGGTGCTGCAGGGCCTCGTTCATCCGAGGATATTGCGTGAATGGTGCCTCACCGGTGAGCCTTTCGGCGCCGACGCCGCTTTGGCGGCGGGATTGCTGAATTACGTCGTGCCAGCCGAAAAGCCTCGACGAAACCACCGTCTGGCTCGTCGACCGCGTGACCGGCAAATCCCCGACCGCCATCCGCCGCGGCAAATATGCGTTGCGTGCGCTGGCCTCGATGTCGTTCGAGCAGGGTATAGCCTTCGCCGAGGGCCAGCTAGCGCTGCTTGCCGAAACCGAGGACGCAAAGGAAGGCCTCGCCGCCTTCAACGAGAAGCGCAAGCCGATCTGGACCGGGCGCTGAGGCCTATGGCGCGGAAAGAAAAAATCCGCATCGGCGGCGCTTCGGGTTTCTGGGGCGACAGTTCGCTCGCTGCGCCGCAGCTCGTCGGCAAGGGCGACATCGATTACCTCGTGTTCGACTACCTCGCCGAGACGACGATGGCGATCCTCGCCGCCATGCGCAACAAGGATTCCCGGTCCGGCTACGCCACCGATTTCGTCGAGATCGCCATGCGTTCGACGCTGCGCGACATCGCCGCGAAGGGCATCAAGGTTGTCAGCAACGCCGGCGGCATCAACCCGAAGGCCTGCGCGGCGGCTCTCGAGGCTTTGGCCCGGGAGCTCGGCGTCGAACCGAAGATCGCCGTCGTCGAAGGCGACGATGTAAGCGCTCTTCTGCCGGAATTGCGCGCCGCCGGCCAGCGCGACATGTTCACCGGCGAACCGCTGCCGGAGAAGATCCTGAGCGCCAACGCCTATCTCGGCGCGCTGCCGATCGCCCAGCGCGCTGGCCGCCGGCGCCGACATCGTCATCACCGGACGCTGCGTCGACAGCGCAGTGACGCTTGGGCCGCTGATCCACGAATTCGGCTGGCAGGGCGACGATTACGATCTGCTCGCCGCCGGCAGCCTCGCGGGTCATATCATCGAGTGCGGCTGCCAGGCGACCGGCGGCCTGTTCACCGACTGGCAGCGCGTCGAAGACTGGGCGAACATCGGCTATCCGGTCGCCGAATGTTTTCCCGACGGGCGTTTCGTCGTCACCAAGCCGCCGGGCACCGGCGGGCTGATCGACCGCGCGGCGGTCGCCGAGCAACTGCTCTACGAGATCGGCGATCCTGCCGCCTATATCCTGCCGGACGTAGTGTGCGATTTCCGCGATGTGCGCATCGAGCAGGAGACAGATGACCGGGTCGCGGTGAGCGGCGCCAGGGGCCGAGCGCCAACCGACGCCTATAAGGTCTCTGCCACGTATGCCGACGGCTACCGCTCGTCAGGTACGTTGGTGATCGTCGGCATCGACGCGGTAGCCAAGGCGCGCCGCACCGGCGAGGCAATCCTCGCCCGCACGCGCGCCATCTTTCGCGCCCTCAACATCGCCGACTACACGGCAACGAACATCGAGGTGATCGGCGGCGAGACGCTCTACGGTCCGCATGGACGCGCGGACAAGGCCCGCGAAGTCATGCTGCGGGTCACCGTCAATCATCCGGACAAGAAAGCGCTGGAGATTTTCGGCCGCGAGGTCGCGCCGGCGGGAACGTCGTGGTCGCCAGGCACCACCAGTCCGGCTGGTGCTCGCCCGCAGGCATCACCGCTGATCAAGCAGATCGCCTTCACGCTGCCGAAAATACAGGTGCCGATCAGCGTCAGCATCGATGGCGAGAGCTCACCGGTCGCCGTGCCCTCGGGAAGCGGCTACGAGACGCCAGTGGCCGCTGCGCCGGGGCCAGCGCCCCGGAGTGGCAAAATCGGGCGATGTCGTGCCAATGCCGCTGATCCGGCTTGCCTATGCCCGCAGCGGCGACAAGGGCAATGTTTCCAACATCGGTGTCATCGCGCGTCGAGCGGAATTCCTGCCGGTCCTGCACGATCAGCTGACGCCCGAGCGCGTGAAAGCCTATTTCGCCCATCTGGTGAAGGGCAAGGTCGAGCGGTTCCTGTTGCCGGGCATAAGCGCGATGAACTTCCTGCTCCACGACGCGCTCGACGGCGGCGGTCCCGGCATCGATGCGCATGGATCCGCTCGGCAAAGGTATGGCGCAGATGCTGCTCGACATGGAAATCGAAGTGCCAGCGGAACTGGCCGGCCGGCTGGAAGATTAACCGGCGCCGGCGTGATCGTCCGGACTATCCGCGACCAATGGCGCGACAGCCATCGCGATCAATCCGCATCCGGTTATCATTCTTCACGGAAAGCTCTTTCGATCTGGTCGGACAGCGGCTTGACCAGATATGAGAGCATCGTCCGATCGGCGGTCGGGAAGAAGATTTCGGCCGGCATGCCGGGAGCCAGCGCCAGGCCTTTGAGTTTCCGAAGTTCCGCGGCGGGCAGGCTGACGCGGGCAGTATAGTAGCCCAATCCGGTTCGTTCATCGACGGTCAGATCGGCGGATATCTTGGTGAGCACGCCCGTAAGTTCCGGCGTGGTTTGCTGATTGAAGGCGGACAGCCGCAACACCGCTTTCTGGCCAGGCGTGACCTGGTCTATGTCTTGCGGTGCGATACGTGCCTCGACGGTCAGATTGTCGCTTACCGGCACGATGAGCATGATCGGCTCGCCAGGCGAAACGACGCCTCCGATCGTATGGACGGCAAGCTGATGGACGACCCCGTCCTGCGGGCTTCGAACGTCGATTCGCCTCAGTTCCTCCTCGGCAGCGACCTTGCGCTCGACAAATTCGGAAATCTTTCCCTGAACCTCGCGCAGTTCGGCCGCCACCTCACTACGAAGATCCTGGTCGATCTGGATGATCTGCAACGCGATCTCGGCGGAACGCCCCTTTGCTTGCGCTATCGAGGCGGTCAATTGTCCGTGCTCGCCTTCCAGCCTGACGGCATCGCGCTCCAGCGCGGTGATCCGCTCGATCGAAACGTACTTCTTTTCCCACAACTTGCGGATACCTTCGAGCTCCGTGCCGATCAATTCGATTTCCCGCCGTTTAGCGTTCTTCTGCTCGGTAAGACCAGACGTCTCTTCGGCGAGCTGCGCAATGCGTTCGGTGAGCTGCGCCTTCTGGCCTTCCCTCGCCTCGCGGCGGAAATCGAAGAGCGACTGCTCGCCTGCCATGATGCGGGCGATCGGCTCGTCGTCTTTCCTCGCCAGCAAGGACGGGGGAAAGGTTATCTCCGGGCGACCGTCTCTTTCCGCTTCCAGCCGGGCAAGGCGGGCTTCCAATTCGTCCAGGCTCTTGCTGACGATCGCGAGCCCGGCGCGGGTGACCGTCGCGTCGAGGCGGATCAAAATCTCGCCAACCTTTACGGAATCGCCTTCCTTTACGTGAATCTCGCCGATGACACCGCCGGTAGGATGCTGAACCTTCTTGACGTTCGAATCGACAACCAGTTTGCCGGCTGCAATTACGGCCCCCGAAAGCGTGGTAACGGCCGCGAGGCTTCCCGCTCCACCCACCAGCAGAATGCACGTGGCGATGCCGGCAAACAGATAACGCTTGATGCCGCGTTCGGGCGGTGTGGTCCGATCCGGCGCTCATGCGCCGCCCTCGTCAGGCGATGAAACGACCTTCAACGGTACGGCAGTTTGCTGCGGACGCGTCACCTTGTTCAGCACCTCATTTTTCGGGCCGAAAGCCTGGACACGGCCATTTGCCATCACCAGAACCTGATCGAGGCTTGCCAGCGCGCTTGGCCGGTGGGCAATGACCACCGCGATGCCACCTCGATTTCGAACGCCCTGGATTGCCTCCGTCAGCGCGGCCTCTCCATCGGCATCGAGATTCGAGTTGGGCTCGTCGAGGATGACGAGGAACGGAGCTCCATAAAGCGCCCGGGCCAGCGCGATGCGTTGCCGCTGCCCTGCGGACAGTGCGGCTCCCGCTTCGCCGATGCGGGTGTCATAACCTTCGGGCAGATGAACCACCATCTCATGTATGCCGGCCGCCCTGGCCGCCGCCAGTACCTCTTCGGATGTGGCATCCGGGTCGAAACGGCCAATGTTTTCGGCAACCGTCCCGTCAAACAACTGAACGTCCTGCGGCAGGTAGCCGACATGACGCCCCAATTCCTCGGGCGCCCACTGGTCGAGCGTCGCGCCATCCAGCCTGACGGTGCCGCGGGCCGGCAGCCAGACGCCAGCAACGGCGCGCCCAAGGGAGGACTTGCCCGAAGCGCTCGGCCCAATGATGCCAAGGCCCGCCCCCCGACCGAGAACGAAGCTTGCATCCTGCACGACTATCCGGCGTTCCCCCGGAGGTATGATGCTCACTGCCTCGATGGCAAGCGAGGATTTCGGCGTCGGCAACATAACGCTCGCCTGCGTTTTCGGCAGCATCGCCATGAGCTTGCCGAGACGGTCCCAACTTTGCCGGGCGGATACAAATCCCTTCCAATGTGCGATGGCGAGCTCGATCGGAGCCAGTGCCCGGCTCATCATGATTGAACTTGCAATCACGATGCCGCCCGTCGCCTCCTGATGAATGACGAGATAGGCGCCGATCGCGAGGATGCCGGACTGGAGCACCATCCGCAGGATTCTCGAAATCGTCCCGAGAGTCCCGGCGACGTCGCTTGCCCTGGCATGCGCGTTCAAATAGTCGGTGTTGGCGGATGACCAGCGTTGAGCGATATGCGATCCGAAGCCCATCGCCTGCAGCGCTTCGATATTGCGCCGCGTCGCCTCGGCCAAGGCATTGCGTGTCGAGGCGTGGTTGCCAGCCGTCCTGGTAGGTTCCCGGGTCTGCATTTCCGCCAGCAAGGTCAGAGCGAAAAGCACAATCGCGCCACCGAGCGCCGTTATCCCGATCCAGAAATGAAAGATGAAGCATATCCCGATGTAAAGCGGCATCCACGGGAGATCGAAAAAGGCAATTGGTCCGGGGCTCGACAAGAAAGAACGGACCTGATCGAGGTCGCGCAACGACTGAAGTCCGTCGCCGGGGAGCTTGGTTCGCAACGGCAGGTGCATGAGCGCCGAGTAGACACGGCCACTCATTTGGGCGTCGAGGGCGAGACCGATCCGCACCAGCAATCGCGAGCGGATGAGCTCAAGAACCCCCTGGAAGACGAACAGCATTCCGGCAAGCAAGATCAGCCCGACAAGCGTCGGCACACTGCGACCGGGAAGCACGCGATCATAAACCTGCAACATGAAGAACGAGCCGGTGAGTGCCAGGATGTTGACGACACCGCTCATCAATCCGATGCCGACAAAAGCTCGGCGGAAAGCGGCCAACGCCGCCGCGAGCGTTAATCGGGAGGATTGGTTGGAGACAGCAGTCACGTCAAATTCTCGCCAAGCTCGGGCGATGAATTTGACAGTCGCCCCGATGTAGATCAGACAGCGCGGCCCACATCGCGACTGCCGCACAAACAGTTGACTCAAAACGGGCTCAATAACAAGCACCTACGGCGCCGGTTGTCTTAGCCTACCGGCAAGGCCGAGAAACACAGGCAGACCGGCGGCTAGTCCCGTGCGGGCCTAGTTCGCTTACTCGGCTGCCTGGACATGACTTGCGTCGATTATGCTCCTGATCTCGGAACGGCATGAACCGCAATTGGTCCCGGCCCTGACTGCCTTGCCGATATCTTCCACGCTGGCGCAGCCGCCGGCCACCGCGGCCGTGAGCTGGTTCACGCCGACGTTGAAACAGGAGCAGACAATGCGGCCTGTGGACGGCTGCGGCACCGGTGCGCGGCCGGACAGCAGCGCACGCCTGTCCAGCGGCGACAATGGTTCTCCCGATGCAAGCAATGACAGGAGCCAATCGCGCTGCGGCAGCAGTCCAGGCGGGCCGACCAGCAGCGCTTCGGCAAGCCGCCCGCCCTGGTCCGCGGCAGCGGCCCTGAAAGTCGAGTTGCGCCGGTCGGTGTATTCGAGCAGTTGGTCGCGCGGAACGTCATCGATCAGCCGGCGGGCGAGCAGGATGCCCTGTTCGGGCGGTTCGATGCCCGTGAGTTCATAGACCCAACCGCCGGTGACGGCAGCACGGCTCCAGTGGAGGAAGCCGGTCGGCCGGAAATCGCGACGGGTAATCAGCACGCCAGCCCACTCGATCTGCTCGCGGACGATACGCACCGGCACGTGCTTCAATTCGGGCTGGCCGGAAAACGGGTCCGTCAAAGGATTGGATACCGTCCCGGCCGCGCCGTTGGCGGCAAACCGCCCGCTCCAATGCATCGGCATGAAGGCCTGGCCGGGGCGCTGGCCGTGCGTGACCCGCACCTTCGCGCGGAGGCCACCGTAGCGACTGTCGAGACGGGCAAGATCGCCTTCCTGAAGGTTGAGGGCAGCGGCGTCGGCCGGGTTCAGTTCGACAGCCGGCTCCGGCGTGTTGGCCATTAGCCGCGGCACCATCCCCGTGCGGGTCATGGTGTGCCATTGGTCGCGCAGCCGGCCGGTGTTGAGCGCGATCGGATAGGCAGTGTCAACCGGCAGCGCAGGCCCTTCCTGGCGAACGGGCACGAAACGGGCGCGCCCGTCGGCACTCGGGAAACGACCCTCGCCCAACAATCTGGCCGCGCCTGCGGCCGCGTCGCGTGGCAGCGGCCAGTACCGTGGAGCGAAGCCCTCATAATCAGCGTCAGAAATCCCGGCCAGACCGCCGATGTCGAACAGTCGGCTGCCATCGTTCTCGAAAGCCGAGAGTGCGGCATGTTCGCGGAAGATCGCCGCCGGCGCGGCATAATCGAAGGCGTCGGCAAAGCCCATGCGGCGGGCGACTTGCGTGACAATCCACCAATCGGGTCGGACATCACCCGGATGTGGCAGGAACGAGCGCTGGCGCGAGATGCGCCGCTCCGAATTGGTTACGGTGCCATCCTTTTCGCCCCACGTTGCGGCGGGCAGAAAGACATCGGCGAAGCGGGTTGTATCGGTGTGGGTGACATCAGACACGACGACGAAGTCGCATGCTTTCAGTGCTGCCCGCACCCTTGTCGCATCGGGCATGCTGACCGCCGGATTCGTGCCCATGATCCAGATGGCCTTGACACGGCCATCCGCCGCCGCTTCGAAAAGGTCGACAGCCTTGAGGCCGGACCTGCGCGCAATCGCCGGCGCATTCCAGAAACGTGCGACACGGTCGACCGCCGCATCTTCGAAACCCATATGCGCTGCCAACTGGTTGGCCAGACCGCCAACTTCGCGGCCACCCATGGCATTCGGCTGGCCGGTGACCGAGAAGGGCCCCATGCCCGGCTTGCCGATACGGCCGGTGGCAAGGTGGCAGTTGATGATGGCATTGACCTTGTCCGTGCCATGGGCCGATTGGTTGACCCCCTGGCTATAGACGGTGACCGTGCGCTTCGTAGCGGCGAACCACTCGTAGAACTGCTCGACGTCCGCGGGATCAAGACCGCAACCCTCGGCAACGCGCTTCGCGGTCGGCGCATCCGCCGCGGCAAGGCTGAGAGCCTGGTCGAATCCGCCCGTGTGGGCCGCGACATAGGCATGATCGACTGCCCCCGACGCGCTCCAGATGGGTGAGCAGGCCGTTGAACAGAAGCACGTCCGTGCCGGGGTTGAGGGCGAGGTGCAGATCGCAGTCGGAGGCCGTCGCCGTGCCACGCGGATCGACCACCACCACCTTCGTGCCACGCTCGCTGCGCGCAGCAAGCAGTCGCTGGTAGAGAATCGGGTGGCACCAGGCGGTGTTGGAGCCGACAAGCACGACGAGGTCGGCCTGCTCGAAATCCTCGTAGACGCCCGGCACGATGTCCTCGCCGAACGCGCGCCTGTGGCCGGCGACCGACGAGGCCATGCACAGGCGAGAGTTGGTATCGATGTTGCCGGAGCCAATGAAGCCCTTCATCAGCTTGTTGGCGACATAATAATCCTCGGTCAGAAGTTGTCCCGAGACATAGAAGGCGACCGAATCCGGGCCATGTGCCGCGATCGTTTCAGCGAACGTGCGGGCGACCAGATCGAGCGCTTCGTCCCAACCTGCGCGGCGGTTTCCAATATCGGGATGAAGCACACGCCCTTCGAGGCCGACGGTTTCGGCCAACGCCGAGCCCTTGGAGCAGAGTTTGCCAAGATTGGCCGGATGATCGGGGTCGCCACGGACGGACACGCCGCCGTCCGCGGCGACCTTTGCCAGCACGCCGCATCCCACCCCGCAATAGGGACAGGCTGTCCTCACCTCGCGCGCTTCCTGCATTCTCAGAGTCTCACGCTGCCTTTGAGGCTGTAATGTCGAGCGCGATGAACAGTCGCCCGCCCTCGACCTTGACTGGAAGGGTTCTGACCGAGCCCTCGTCGGCGCCGAGCGCCTTGCCTGTTTCCAGCGAAAACACCCAGTTGTGCAGCGGGCAGGTTACCGAGGCGCCGTGCACGATGCCCTGACTGAGTGGCCCGCCTTTGTGCGGACAGTGGTCTTCGATGGCGAAGAACCGGTCATCCGCCGTCCGGAAAACGCCGATCTTACCTTGCGGCGTGTTCACGCAGCGCGCACCGCGCGGCGGCACGTCGTCGATCGATCCGATTGCGATCCAGTCCATCGGGTTCATTCCGCGGCCTCCGCAAATCCGACCGCAGCAAGTGGCCGAAACTCGTGCTTGTCCTTGCCGGAGACCCGTTCCGACCATGGGTCCACCTGCGCGAACTTCTGAGAGAAAACGAACCGCTCGTAATAGGCAGACCGCTTCTCAGTATCGTCGAGTATCTGGCGCTTGATCTCGGCGATGCCGACGCGCTTTGCCCATTTGTAGATGCGTTCGAGATAGCGCGCCTGCTCGCGGTACATCTGGGTGAGCGCGACGATGACTTCGAGCGCTTCATCTTCAGTCCTGACGAGGCCAAGTACCTCGGTACCCTTGATATCCAGCCCCGCCGCGCCGGCGAAATGAATCTCGAAGCCGGAATCCACGCATATCACGCCGACATCCTTGCAGGTTGCCTCGGCGCAGTTGCGCGGGCAGCCCGACACCGCCATCTTGACCTTGGCTGGTGTCCAAGAGCCCCACATGAATTTTTCGATGCGGATGCCAAGGCCGGTCGAATCCTGCGTACCGAAACGGCACCAGTCCGACCCGACGCAGGTCTTCACGGTTCTCAGGCCCTTGGCGTATGCGTGGCCGGACACGAAGCCCGCCTTGCCCAAATCGGCCCAGACGGCTGGAAGGTCTTCTTTCCTGATGCCGAGCATGTCGATGCGCTGGCCGCCGGTGACCTTGACCATCGGGATTTCGAACTTGTCGACAACATCCGCTATCGCGCGCAGTTCCGTCGACGAGGTCACACCGCCCCACATGCGCGGCACCACGGAATAAGTGCCGTCCTTCTGGATGTTGGCGTGGGCGCGCTCGTTGATGAAGCGCGACTGGTAGTCGTCTTGGTATTCGTCAGGCCAGTCACACACCATGTAGTAGTTGAGCGCCGGCCGGCACTTGGCGCAGCCGCAGGAGGTCTTCCACTGCAACTCCTGCATGACGGCGGGTATCGTCTTGAGATTCTTGGCTTTTATCAGCCGGCGCACATCGTCGTGGCCGAGATCGGTGCAGGCGCACATGGGCTGCACCGCCGAGGGGTTGTAGTCGTCGCCCAAAGTCAGCGACATCAGCTGTTCGACCAGCCCCGTACAGGACCCGCACGAGGCGGAAGCCTTGGTATGGGCACGGACATCGTCGAGCGAAGTCAATCCCTTGGAGGTGATCGCACCTGTGATCTTGCCCTTGCAGACGCCGTTGCAGCCGCAGATTTCCGCATCATCCGGAAGCGCCGCAACGGCCGCCGTAGGGTCCAGCGGGGATCCTCCCTGATAGGCCTGGCCGAAGATCAGCGTGTCGCGCATCTCCGTTATGTCGGTCTGCTTTTTCTTGAGGTCGTTGAACCAGGCGCCGTCGCCCGTCTCGCCGTAGAGCACGGTGCCGATGATGCGGTTGTCCTTGAGGACGATCCGCTTGTAGACGCCGGCCGCGGCATCGCGCAGCACGATTTCCTCGCGGTCGTCGCCGTCGGCGAAATCGCCCAGCGAATAGAGGTCGATGCCCGTCACCTTGAGCTTGGTCGGCGTGTCGGAATGGACGAAACCGGCGGTCTGGTCGCCGGCAAGCCGGGCGGCGGCGACGCGCGCCATCTCGTAGAGCGGCGCGACCAGGCCGTAGACTTGCCCGCCGACCTCGGCGCACTCGCCGAGCGCATAGATATCGGGATCGCTGGTTCTCATGCCCGCGTCGACGACGATGCCGCGGTTGACCTCCAGCCCGGCCTCCTTGGCCAGCGAAGAATTCGGCCGGATGCCGACAGCCATGACAACCAGCGTCGCGGGAACGACGGTGCCGTCCGCGAGCTCGACGCCCTCGACCCTGCCGTTGCCGACGATGGCCTTGGTGTTGGCCTTGGTCATCACCTTGATGCCGCGCGCTTCGACGGCGCGCTGCAGCAGATAGCCGGCGGCCGGGTCGAGCTGGCGCTCCATCAGGGTCGGCATGACGTGCAGGACGGTCACATCCATGCCCTGCATCGAGAGTCCGGCCGCCGCTTCCAGTCCGAGCAGGCCGCCGCCGATGACCACCGCCTTGGCCCGCGACTGCGCCGCGAGCAGCATCGCCTGCACGTCGTCGAGGTCGCGATAGGTCAGCACGCCCGGCAGGTCGTTGCCGGGAACGGGAATGATGAAGGGCACCGAGCCGGTGGCGACGACGAGCTTGTCGTAGCTTTCGGTCACGCCCTGATCGGACGTGACGGTCCTGGCCGTCCGGTCGATGGCGACGATCCTGTGGCCCTTGTAGAGCGTGATGCCGTTGTTGATGTACCAGCCGTCGCCGTGGATGACGATCTCTTCATAGGTCTTCTCGCCGGACAGCACCGGCGACAGCATGATGCGGTCGTAATTCACGCGCGGTTCGGCGTTGAAGATGGTGACCTGGTAGCGGTCGGGCTCCGCTTCCAGCAGATGCTCCAGCATGCGCCCGGGCGCCATGCCGTTGCCGATGATGACGAGTTTCTCGGTCATGTCCGTTTGTCCCTGTTCGTTCACTGGGCAGCGTAAGTGAGCTGTTCATCGTCGCGGCTTGCGTCCCGCGACATCCTGCGGATCGACAGATGCATCCACAGCAAGGAAGCAGCGACGATCGCGAAGAGCAGCATGAAGCAGCTCGACCAGAGGCCGGTGAGGTCGTTGAGCAGGCCGAAGGCGATCGGCAGCAGGAAACCGCCGAGCCCGCCGATCATGCCGACGAGGCCGCCGACCGCGCCGACATTCTCGGGATAGTAGACGGGGATGTGCTTGTAGACCGCCGCTTTGCCGAGGCTCATGAAGAAGCCGAGCACGAAGGCGACAACCACGAAGGCGAGAGGGCCGACTTCGAAATGGAAGCCCATCGGGCCGTTGATGCCGCGCACGACATAGTCGGTCGGCGGCAGCGACAGGACGAGCGTGGCCACCGCCGAAACGGTAAAGGTCCAATACATCACGGTGCGCGCGCCGACGCGGTCGGACAGCACGCCGCCATAGGCGCGGAAGATGCTGGCCGGGATCGAATAGGCCGCGCCGATCATGCCGGCGGTAGCGATGTCGAAGCCATAGACGCCGATCAGGTAGCGCGGCAGCCACAGCGCGAGCGCGACGAAAGCGCCGAACGAAAAGAAGTAGTAGAGGCCGAAGCGCCAGACCTGGATGTTCTTGAGCGGCGCGAATTCCTGCCAGAAATTTCGCGGCGCGCCGCGACCTGCCCGGCGCTCGCGGATCACCGGATCGTCGCCCGTGGTGAACCAGAACACCAGCGCCATGACGACAAGTGCCGCCGACCAAAGCAGCGCCACCGACTGCCAGCCCCAGGCGAGCAGGACGAAGGGCGCCACGAACTTGGTGACGGCGGCGCCGACATTGCCGACGCCGAAGATGCCAAGCGCTGTGCCCTGCTTCCTTGCCGGAAAGAAACGCGACACATAGGCGACGCCGACAGCGAACGACCCGCCAGCAAGGCCGACACCCAGCGCTGCGATCAGCATCTGTGTGTAGGTATGGGCAAAGGCGAGAAGGAACGTCGCGACAGCGGCGGCAAGCATGGTCGCGGTGTAGACAGGCCGCCCGCCGAAACGGTCGGTCCATACGCCGAGCACGATGCGGACGAGCGAACCGGTCAGGATCGGCGTGCCGACGAGCAAACCGAACTGCGTTTCGCTCAAGCCGAGCTCCTGCTTGATGCGCACGCCGATGATGGAAAAGATCGTCCACACGGCAAAGCAGACGGTGAATGCGATGGTGGACATTGCAAGCGCCCGCGCCGGAGCATTGTCCTGGCGAGGTGCGGCTTGGAGAGTTGCAGTCATTTGTCGGCTCCGTTTGGCGGCGTGGGAGGCGCCGCGCTGATCTGGATCGCGAAAACAAAAAAGCTGCCGGCCAGGATCGCGCGTCCGTACATCCGGGGTCGCGGTCACCTGATCGGCAGCTTTGCCTGGGAGCGCCCGCCATTGGACGCGATATGCTGGCCCTAAGGCCTCAGTGACTAAAAAGCAGGAACCGTGCCAGATTCGCCATGCCGAAAAAGAGCATTTGATTACAAAGCCTTACATGGATTCCTCGCCTGACCCCTGGCTCGCGCCGCCGATCGATGGGTGGTCGGGAGCGATGCAGGTCGCCTATTTTTTGTGCAATGCACAATGCCGCTCAGCGATTAATCGTGAGGTTTGTGACCTCCGTTGCGCCATGTCATTGCCGATGATGACGGGTTCCCGATCATGGTGCTCTACTCCGCGGCTTCCACGAAACGGTGACGCTCGTAAAGGAACTTCAGGACCGCTTCGCGGCAGCGGAGATAGGTCCGATCGGAAGCCAACCCGATGCGCTGGCGAGGGCGCTCCAGCGGAACGGGCAGCACCTCGCCGATGCGGGCGGCCGGACCGTTGGTCATCATCACGATGCGGTCGGACAACAGCACCGCCTCGTCGACGTCATGAGTAATCATGATCATCGTGTTGCCAAGCCGGGCATGGATATCCATCACCGCGTCCTGCAGATGCGCCCGCGTCAGCGCGTCGAGCGCGCCGAACGGCTCGTCGAGCAGCAGGATCTTCGGTTCCATGGCGAGTGCACGGGCGATGCCGACACGCTGCTTCATTCCACCCGAGATTTCCGCCGGCCGCTTGTCGATGGCATGCGCCATCTGCACAAGATCGAGATTGCGCATGATCCAGTCGTGCCGTTCGGCCCGGCTCTTCGTGCCGCCGAACACCTTGGACACCGCCAGGTTGACGTTTTCGTACACCGTCAGCCACGGCAGCAGGCTGTGATTCTGGAATACCACCGCACGATCGGGACCCGGGCTGTTGACTTCCCTGTCCTCCAGAAGGATGGCTCCGGCCGAGACGTTCGTCAGTCCGGCGATCAGATTGAGAAGCGTGGACTTGCCGCAGCCGGAATGGCCGATGATCGAGACGAACTCGCCCTCGGCGATGCTGAATGAAATGTCCTTCAGCACTTCCGTACGCTGACCACCGCGCTCGAAATGCTTGTCGATGTGATCGAGTTTCAGATAGGCCTTCATGATGCTGCTCCTCAACTCGCCGCGGTGCCGCGGGTGACAAAAGCGCCGACCGTTGCAACCACGCGGTCGAGCACGAAGCCGGTCACGCCGATATAGATGAGCGCCACGATGATGTCGGGGAGCCGCGAGGAGTTCCACGCATCCCAGATGAAGAAGCCGATGCCGACGCCGCCGGTCAGCATCTCGGCCGCCACGATGGCGAGCCACGAGAGCCCGATGCCGATCCTCAGCCCGGTGAAGATGTAGGGCGCGGCAGCCGGCACCATGATCTTGAAGAAGAATTCAACCTGGTTGAGCCGCAGGATGCGGGCAATGTTGCGGTAGTCTTCTGGGATGTTGCGGACGCCGACAGCGGTGTTGATGATCACCGGCCAGATCGCCGTGATGAAAATGACAAAGATCGCCGAAGGGCTGGAATCGCGGAAAGCGGCCAGCGACAGCGGCAGCCAGGCGAGCGGCGGCACCGTGCGCAGGATCTGGAACACCGGGTCGAGGCCGCGCATCGCCCAGACCGACTGGCCGACCAGCGCGCCGAGCGCGACGCCGACGATCGCGGCGAGGCCGAAGCCGATGGCGACGCGCTGCAACGAGGTGAGCACCCGCCAGGCGAGGCCGATGTCCTGCGAGCCGTAGTCGAAGAAGGGATAGGCGATGAGGTCGTAGGCCTCAGTCCACACCTGGGACGGCGGCGGCAGGCTGGCGCCCGGCGACGAGCACGCCACTTGCCAGATCGCAAGGATAGCAAGGATGACGACCGTCGGCGGCACCAGCGTGCTTGCGATCTTTCGCGCGATGGCCGCCAAATTGAAACGGCTCGCCGCCTTGCGTGCGAACGGGATGACTTCGGATTGCCGCGCCGGCTGCGGGAAAGCCTTCACCGCGGTTTCCTTGATAGCTTGAGTGGACATCCGGAAAACTCCATTGGTGGGTCCGCGCAAGGCCGGCACCGCAAGCGGAGCCGGCCTCAATGCACGCGTCAGGACGAAGCCTTGATCGACAGGCTGTCGAGATAGGCCGACGGGTTTTCGGGATCGAAGGTCTTGCCGTCGAAGAAGGTTTCGACACCGCGCGACGGCGATGCCGGAATGTCGGCAGCGGCGACGCCCAGTTCTTTGGCCGCCTCGCGCCACAAGTCCTCGCGGTTCACCTGATCGACCAGCGCCTTGATATCCGTATCGGGCGCGAACTTGCCCCAGCGGATGTTCTCGGCAAGGAACCATGCGTCGTGGCTCTTGAACGGGTAGGACGCGCCGCCTTGCCAGAACTTCATGTAGAGGTCGGTGCCGGTTGCAACGCGGCCATTGCCGTAGTTGATGTCGCCCTTGAGGCGGCCGACGATGTCCGCCGTCGGCACGTTCATCCACTGCCGCTTGCCGATTATGCCGGCCATTTCCTCCTTGTTTTCCATGGCGTCGCACCATTGCTGGGCTTCCATGACGGCCATGAGGATCGCCTTCACCGCGTTCGGGTTCTTTTCGATGAACTCGGCGCGCAGGCCAAGCGCCTTTTCCGGATGGCCTTTCCACAATTCGCCGGTAGTGGCGGCGGTAAAGCCGATACCCTGGTTGACGAGTTGCTCGTTCCACGGCTCGCCGACGCAGAACACATCCATGTTGCCGACCTTCATGTTGGCGACCATCTGCGGTGGCGGCACGACGATGGTGGAAACATCCTTGTCCGGGTCGATGCCGCCGGCGGCGAGCCAATAACGGATCCACAGGTCGTGCGTGCCGCCGGGGAAGGTCATGGCGGCTTTCACTTCCTTGCCCTCGGCCTTCTTCCTGGCGAAGACTTCCTTCAGCTTCGATGAATCGAGGCCGACGCCGGTCTCGGCATATTCCTGTGCGACGGAGATGGCCTGGCAGTCATAGTTCAGCCGGGCGACGATGCTCATCGGCAGGGGCTGGTTGTTCTGCGTCACCTTGCCGGTATGCATGAGATAGGGCATCGGCGTCAGGATATGGGCGCCGTCGATGCCGTTGGCCTCGCCGCCGAGCACGAGGTTGTCGCGGGTGGCGCCCCATGACGCCTGCTTCAGCACTTCGACATCGGGCATGCCGTGTTTCTCGAACAGGCCTTTCTCCTTGGCGATGATCAGCGCCGCCGCATCGGTGAGCGCGATAAAGCCGAGCTTGGCGGCAGTGACTTCCGGCGTTGCAGTGGCAGCATAGGCGCCGGAAGGAAGCAATTTGCGCGCGGCGGCGAGCAGGACCGCCGTTGCGGCGGCTTGCTTGAGAAAGGTGCGGCGAGTGACCTGCGGTAACGTCGTTGCAGTTGCGATCCGTTTCGTCATCGTTGTCTCCGGTTGGGGCAGTGGGAGGCTGCGGTTTCGATTGCGTATTCGGTGAAAAACAAAAAGCTGCCGGCCAGGACAGCGCGTCCGTACATCCGGGATCGCGGTAACCTGATCGGCAGCTTTGCCTGGAGCGCCCGCCATTGGACGCCGATATGTCTGGCCCGAAGGCCTTATCGATTGAAAAAGCAGGAACCGTGCCAGATTCGCCACGTCACAAAAGAGCGTTTGATTACAAGGCCTTGCAAGGACAACTTGCCTCGCCCTGCTCCATGCCGCCGATCATTCTGTAGTCAGGAGAAGCGCAAAGCCCGCCTGTTTATTGTGCAATGCACAATATCGCCTAACAATTAATCAGGAGCTTGTGACTGGCGTTGCGCCGCCAGATAGTCTTCGATCCGATCCGGATCGAAGGTGCCGCCGTCAAAGAAACCGTCCGGTCCGAGCACGAGGCTGGCGCCTGCCGAGCCGACCGGGGTTGCGGTCGTGAGGGCGCCCTCCACCTTGAAGTTGGCCCCAGGCAGGGCAACGCCCAGCGGCTTCAATGCGGCGCGGTAGAGATCCGGGCGATAGGTGTCGCGGGCGATCCCGGCATTGCGGGCCGTGTGCGCGACCTGCCCCCAGCGCACCATCTGCGTGTAGAACCACAAGACGTGGCTCTTCCACGGGAAATTGGCCGCCTTGTCGAAGGGAATGAAGAAGTCGCCGACGAAGCGCTCGGCACCGCCGCCGAGTTCCAGCCGCCCGGTCAGCATCGGCATCTGCAACTCCGGCGGCAGGCCGAGGAAAGCCGGAACGGACATCAATCTGGCCAGCTCGCCGTGGTTTGCCGGGTCCTGGCACCAGCGCGCCGCGTGATGCAGCGCGCGCAGCATCGCCGCCAGCACGTCCGGTTCGGCATCGGCCCAGGCCTTGCGCGCGCCGATCACCTTTTCCGGGCTCGATCGCCAGATGGCAGCCTTGACCGTGGCGATGTGGCCGCTGCCGCGCTTGACCGAAGCGCTGTTCCACGGCTCGCCGGCGCAGTAGCCGTCGATGCGGCCGGCAGTCAGCGCATCGGCCATGAAAGGGGGCGGCACGATGACGATGTCGATGTCGCGCTCCGGATCGACGCCGCAGGCGGCGAGCCAGTAGCGCAGCTCGTAATTGTGCCCCGAATGGGGGTGCACGACCGCGAAGCGCAGCGGCTCCAGCCCGGCCCGCGCCCGTTCGGCGATGAAGTCGCGAAGTGCGGCACCCGTCCGCGCCGCGTCGAGGTCGGGCTCCGCGCCATGCGCCGCCATACCTGTCCAGACGGCGTTGGAGACGGTGACCGCATTGCCGCCCAGGCCGAGCGAGAACGGCACGATCGTATCCGAGGCGATCGGCGTGAGGCCGAGGTTGCAGGCCAGCGGCATCGGCCCCAGCATATGCGAGACGTGAAAATGGCCGATGGCGACACGGTCGCGGATGTTGGCCCATGAAGTTTCGCGATGCAGGACAAGGTCCACCCCCTCGCGCGCGGCGAAGCCGATCTCTTTCGCCGCAACCAGGACGGCGCTGTCGAACAGCGGCATGAAGCCGGCGGTGACCTGATGCGGTATGCTCATGCGTCGTCTCCCGGTCCGAGCAGGCCAGCCGCAGTGACGAGGCTCTGCGCGATGTCGGCGATCTTGCGGTTCTGGTTCATCGCGGTCTTGCGCAGAAGCGCATAGGCTTCCGCCTCGGAAAGCCCGCGTGATCTCATCAGGATACCCTTGGCCCGGTCGATCACCTTGCGGTTCTCGAGTTCGCTGCGCGCCTCTTCCAGTTCGCGGGCCATGCGCGAAAAGGCATTGAAGCGGCTGATCGCCATGTCGAGGATGGGCTTGACGCGCTCGCGCTTGAGGCCGTCGACGACATAGGCCGAGACGCCCGCCTCGACCGCCGCCTCGATCGAAGCGCGGTCGGAGCGGTCGACGAACATGGCGATCGGGCGCTTCACCGCGCGCGACAGCTGGAACATGTTCTCCAGCATGTCGCGGTTGGGATTTTCCAAGTCGATGACGATGACGTCCGGATTTATCTCGGCGATACGCCGGGCAATGCCGGCGATGTCATGGACGAGCGTGACCTCGTCGTGGCCGGCCTCGCGCAAGCCCGCCTCGATGATCGAGGCGCGGATGCGGTTTTCGTCGATGACGAGGACGCTGAGTGGATTGGCCGCCATTTCCGCATTGTGCCCACTGCCGGCCATTGTGCAATGCGGCATTTGAGGCGAAGCGCTTGTCCTTCAGCCCCTCGTCTTGGCCACCATCGTCAGCACGTCGTATTGCGCGACGGCGGCTCCAGTCTGGTTGGTCACGCGGCAATCCCAGCGCACCTCGCCATGGTCGGCATTGGCGCGGGGGTTGATCTCCTTGCAAGTGAGTTGAGCCTGCAATGTATCGCCGGGATTGACCGGGGTCAGGAAGCGCAGATTGTCGACCCCGTAATTGGCGAGGACCGGACCGGGCGCCGGATCGACGAACAGGCCGGCGGCGAACGAGACGATCAGATAGCCATGCGCCACCCGCCCCTCGAAGAACGGGTTGGCGCGCGCGGCTTCCTCGTCCATGTGGGCATAGAAGGTGTCGCCGGTGAAGCTGGCGAAATGTTCGATATCCTCCAGCGTCACGGTGCGCGTGGCGGTGACGAGCTGATCGCCGATGCGCAACTCGGCCAGCGACTTGCGGAACGGATGTTCCTCGTCCCGCCTCGCCGCCGCACCGGGGATCCAGCGCCCGGTAACCGCGGATATCAGCGTCGGCGTGCCCTGCACAGCCGTGCGCTGCATGTAGTGCTTGACGCCGCGGATACCGCCCATCTCCTCGCCGCCGCCCGCCCTGCCCGGCCCGCCATGCACCAGCATCGGCAGCGGCGAGCCGTGGCCCGTCGACGATTTGGCGCTTGCGCGGTTGCCGATCATCACCCGGCCATGAAAAGGCGCCATGCCGATCACGATCTCCTCCGCAAAGCGCGGATCGTTGGTGAAGACCGACGCGACCAGCGAGCCCTTGCCGCGCCGCGCGAGATCGACTGCCTCGCCGGCGGTGTCATACGGCATCACCGTGCTGACCGGGCCGAACGCCTCGACATCGTGCACCGCCTGCGCCGCTCCGGGTCTGTCGCAGTAAAGCAGCACGGGATTGAGGAATGCCCCGGCCTCGGCGTCGCCCGATGCGACCCGCACATTTCCGGGATCTCCGGCCACGATCTCGGCCTCACCCGCAAGATCGCCAATGCGGGCGCGCACCTCCTCGCGCTGATCGAGGCTGGCCAGCGGACCCATCCGGGTACGCTCATCCGCCGGATTTCCCAATACGGTTTTCCCCAGCCGCTCGCCGAGCGCGGCAACCAGAGCGTCGCATTGGGCGCGCGGCGCGATGACGCGACGTATGGCGGTGCATTTCTGCCCGGCTTTCGCGGTCATTTCGCGCGCGACTTCCTTCACGAAGAGGTCGAACTCGTCGGTCCCCGGCGCGGCATCGAGGCCGAGCACCGCGGCATTCAGGCTGTCGGCCTCCATGCTGAAGCGCACGCTGTTGCCGACGATCGCCGGATGGCTCTTCAGCCGCCGCCCGGTCGTCGCCGACCCGGTGAAGGTCACCACGTCCTGCCCGGTGACATGGTCGAGCAGATCGCCCACCGACCCGCAGATCAATTGCAGCGCGCCTTCGGGCAGGATGCCGGTCTCGATGATCCGCCGCACCATCAATTCGGTCAGATACGCCGTTTGGCTGGCAGGCTTCACGATGGCCGGCATGCCGGCCAGCAGCGTCGGCGCGATCTTTTCAAGCATCCCCCAGCAGGGGAAGTTGAAGGCGTTGATATGCACCGCCACGCCCTGCAGCGGCGTCAACATATGCTGGGCCGAAAAGCTGCCGTCGCTCGACAGGTTCTCGACCTCTCCATCCATCAGCACGCGCGAATTGGGCAATTCGCGGCGTCCCTTCGAGGCATAGGACAGAAGCGTGCCGATGCCGCCTTCGATGTCGATCCAGCTGTCGGCGCGGGTGGCGCCGGTGGCTGTGGACAGTGAATAAAACTCCTCCTTGCGCTCCAGCAGCGCCTGCGCCAGCGCCTTCAGCATCAGCGCCCGCTCGTGAAAGGTCATCGCCCGCAGCGCCGGTCCGGCGGTCTCGCGCCCGTAGGCGAGCGCCGCGGAAAAATCGAGGCCGGTGGAGTCGATAAGCGCGACGGCGTCGCCGGTCGAGGCGTCGAGCAGCGGCACGCCGTCTTTCGCGCCGCGGCTCCAGGTCCCGTTGAGGTAACTTTCAAGCCGACGAGGCATGGAAACGTTCATCCGGTGTATTCCTTCTTGCATTTCGGGCAGTCGGTACCTGAGGGTGGCCCGTCATCCGATATGCAAACGGTACGAGGGTTAAGCCGGCTGGCCGGCGCAGAGCCGACAATCGGAAAGATGACATCGCAAATCCGTCCGTCCGGATCGTCAATCGATGCGGTGGCAATGTCGACGAGCACCCGTTCCTTGCCATAGACCCTTTCGACATCCTTGGCGATATCGCCCACCACCTTCCGTTTCGACCGGGTTCCGATCTTGTGCACCGTCTCGACGAGCAGTTCGACCATTGCATCCGTGATCGCCGTTTCTCTTGCAATCAGATACACCGCATAAAGCGCGAGCTGGCGAGCCTCTGTGTGGCGGCGCATCTCCGATGCCTTTTCACCGGAAACGCTGCCCGACCTGCATCGGCTTTCATCGCATTGAAGCCCGTCGGCCCTTCCGCGTCAGCCAGGGAGCTTTCCATCGCTGCAACAGTCTCAGGCGGAAGCGCGGCGCTCACCTCATGAAGCCAGCCGTCCAGATATCGCTGGCGTTGCGAGCGAACCAGCCGTTCCAGTTCCTTGGTCGAAGGACCATAGATATTGCGATCCCGACACCAGAGGAACACCGCATCAAGCATAGCGCTGACGGGCTATCCGGACGGGCAAAGTTCGTCAATAATCCAGAAAGACAGCGCTTCCCGGTCCACCCGCGTCATGCGACGAAATCCGAGATATTGTAAAATCTCGGCGCAATGCCGACGGGCAGTTCTCCCGCCGAAATCGTAGCCGGACAGTTCGTCGGCTCGGCCACTGACCTGCTCGGCCAGGTATTCGGCCGCATCGTTCGGGACCAATGTGCCATCGTCGGCGAAAAAACCGAGTGCGCTGAAGAACTTCAACTGCGTTGCCAGACCCAACCTTGTTACTGCCGGTTTGGAATTGATGAAATCAATGTCGGCAAAGCTCAGGCTCGATTGGCCGACGAAATCCGAACTCGAGATACCCGTACTCACTGCAACGCTCCTCAATTTGGAGCGCAATGTCACGAACCGGCGTTTACCTGGTCAATCCCACAAGCGATGTTCCCACAACGTTCTTCGAGTTGGCCAAAATCGCATCTTCGTGCCGACTGGGCCTATCTCGGCGGCGCAATGAATGGATTATCCTGTAGCTGCCAGATTGAGGACTTCTGGTGGTACGCACTTATGGGTTGACGGCGTTTGGGATCGTATCAGGCTGCACGTGGCCGAAATCCTTGAGGCGGCAGAACATGGGCTCGGTGGCGTTTCGATCGGCCTCGCTTACGTCTTGTCTTCGGCAACGCGAAACAGGAGGCGGATATACCGCTCCAGATGAGCGAGGCTTTCGCGCGCCAGCTCCGCATCATTCCCTGCTTTCGCGAGAACGAATCCTCCTTGAATGACAGTCTGCGTGTATCGAGCTAGACTTTCGGCAGTCCAATCATCCGTGACACCGCGCTCACGGCGAGCCAGTTCAATGTCAGCCTCCAGCGTTGACGCATGACCGAATATGACGGCTCCACAAGCATCGCGGATGCTGGGTAAACTCGAAAAGGTCTCTTGAGCCATCGTTCCGACCAGACAGCTGGAATTTACCAGATCGTCGGTGATAATCGCTTCGCGAAAAGCGACATACGCAAGCACCCGCTCCAACGCATCGTGGGGCTGATGATAGGCAGCGGCGGCAAAGAAGTCCGAGGTGGTCCTACCCCAAAATTCCGCAGCTGCAACCCCCAGCGCTTCCTTGCTGCCGAAGTTGTGGAAGAATGCCCCCTTAGTTACTGCAGCCGTCTTGCAAAGATCATCAACGCTGGCCGAGGCGAAACCTTTGGCGCGAATAGTGTCCCTTGCGGCTTCCAGGAGCCGGGTTCGAGCATCGCCTCGTTCGGGAGCATGTTTGGTCGGCCTAGACATGCGATTATTCATACCTTACGGTCGGTATATGTCAATGCCAACGCACCGATTTGCCAATGGCGCATAGCTGCGAAAGAGACGAGACGCGATATGAATTTGTATGACGACGACCTTACCCGGTTTGCTGAGCATGGGGCCGCCCTTCCCTCTGTCGCCGATTGTGAGGAGCGAGTAGAGCATGACGGCGCCCTGATCTGGTATGCATCATATGGCAGCGGTCCCCCCGTCATCCTCTTGCATGGCGGACTCGGTCACAGCGGCAACTGGGGACATCAGGTTTCGGCCCTAGTGGTGGCGGGCTACCGCGCGGTGACGATCGATAGTCGGGGACACGGTCGCAGCACGCGCGATGACAGGCCATATTCCTATGAACTCATGGCATCTGACGTCGTCGCTGTGATGGACCACCTTGCCCTCGACAAGGCCACCTTCGTCGGCTGGAGTGACGGCGCCTGCATCGCCCTGGTACTTGCTTCCAAAGCACCAGAACGCGTAGCAAGCGTCTTCTTTTTTGCCTGCAACATGGATCCCAGCGGCACCAAGGAGATCGAAGCGAGTCCGGTTCTCGATCGCTGCTTCAGTCGCCATAGAAAAGACTACACCATGCTCTCGGCCACGCCGGGCGACTTCGACCAGTTCGTCGGCGCGGTAGGGTTGATGATGCGAACCCAGCCGAACTATACTAAAGAGGACCTTGGCGCCATCAAAGTGCCCGTCGTCATCGCACTCGGCGAGCATGACGAGTTCATCACGCGAGAGCATGCCAACTATCTGGCTGACGCTATTCCGGGGGCCAAATTGATCATTCTGCCGGGCGTTAGCCACTTCGCGCCGTTACAGCGTCCTGACGAATTCAACGCGACGGCCTTAGCCTTCATAGCCAAAGTGTCGATCTAGGGTTCGAACCCGATAACCAGTAGCCGGCGGTCGCGGCAACGCTGCCGGATATGAAGGCTAATGGCGTTGCGATTACATCGGGTTGAGGCGCTGCGGAAAGACGGCAGAACCTGCGCTCGATGGCGTTCTGGCCAAGGTAGAGGAGCGGTGACCGGTCGTTCTTACAGCGCTAGTCAGCCTTGGGTGGCTGTTGGCGCCGTGCCATTCTCCTCGACTTGACGGTAAGGCCTCGCATCATTTGTGCGGGCGCTTCGGCGCTGGGGGAAGTGATCGACGAAATCTCGGGCAGGCAGAAGGTCAATAGCGATGATGACATGCGGAGAACCAGATGAGCGAGACGAACCATAAGCGACGATTACTGGGCAACTGCTTGTGCAGAGCAATCTGCTATGAAGTTACAGACGCGTTCGTCTTCGCAGCAAACTGTCATTGCGCAGCGTGTCGCCGCACAACAGGGTCTGCGTTCAAAGCATTCGCCCGCATCCATAGCGAAGAACTGACTGTCATTCGAGGTGAAGAGGACATTTCCTCATTCCAGAAAGGCCAATTCAGCGATGAGCATTGCAAGAGATGCGGCTCGCTGCTGTTCTCTCGAGTTGACCGAGGTTTTGTGCACGTCGCAATGGGAACGCTGGTCGATGCTCCGTCGATTTCACCGACGGACCACATTTTCGCTGGCTCGAAAGCGCCTTGGTTCACCATCACTGACGCACTGCGGCAGCACGAAAGAAACGTAATGTCGGAACCAAACGCGTCATAGGGCTCAATTCCGGTAGAGGGCGAAATGACACCCTAAGCGCCATGGCAACATTCACACGACGGGGATATGGCCGGTTTCCGCCATACAACGGTGGTTGGACGGGCACCGGGAAGACGGCATGGTGCGACCCATCCAAGACGATCGACAGAGCAATGTTGGACGGCCGGAGTATGGCGCGACTTGCTCGTTCAGATCGATGACGGCAATGCGAACTTTCCACCCAACCTTGCTGTTCCGAGGGTGCCAAGCGTCAGGCTTTCACTAGAACAGTTGCCGCGCCTTCAATACCGACACCGCATCCTCGCTGTTGTGGATGTACTCGTTGGCGTCGGCCTGCCGCTGGACGAGCAGGATGAACAAAAGGTCGGTCAGAGTGAACTGCGCGTCGCGCGCGGTGATGGATGAGGATCGCACGCGCTCCTCGTCGGCAACCGTGTAGAGCAGGATGCTGGCGACCCGGCTCAAGGGGTTGTCCTTCATCGAGGTGACCACCACGACCGCGGCTCCCCGCTGCTGCGCCATCTCCGCAATCCGCAACGTCTCGATGCTTGTACCCGAATGCGAGAGCGCAAACATCACGTCCCTGGAGGTGAGGGTCGACGCGCTCGCCATCTGGACGTGGCTGTCGCTGTCATGCATGACGTTGCGGCCGAGCTTCATCAGTTTGTAGGAGAAGTCGCGCGCGACAAGCGAGGATGCGCCGACGCCGGCCAGATGGATGCGATCGGCTTCATCGAGCAGTTTCAGGACCTTGCCGATATTCTGTTCGCCGTTGGCGGAAATCGTCTGCTGCATCGAGGCCAGCTTGCTGGCGACCAGCTTCTGCAGAACGGCAATGTAGCCGTCGCCGCGCTCGATGCTTCCGTGGACCATGCCCTCCGGGACGCGCCATTCCTGTGCCTTGGCTTCGCTGACGGCAAGCTTCAGGTCCTGGTAGCCGGCATAACCGAGCTTCTGCGAAAACTTCACCACGCTCGACTGGCTGCGCCCGGTTTCTTCCGCCAGCGCCGCCGACGACAGCCGCAACATCTGATCCGGATTGTCGACGATGAACTGGCCGATCTGACGGTCGGCCGGCGCCATGGCGTCCAGCATCGCGTGGATCTTCCTGAGGACCGACATCTCGTCCCTTCTCGCTTATGAGCTGCCGCACCCGCAGCCCGCGAACAGGAATAAAATATTCCATCAAATATTGACAGTGCAGAATACACAATCAACTCTCGTGAGAAGGCGTTGCCGGTTCGAGTCGAGCCGGCGCGGGCCATACATACCAATCGGCCCGCTCAACCGATCGGTATGACCTCATGGACAAATTGCGGATCGTCGGTGGGCAAAGGCTGCAGGGAGCGGTCACCATCTCCGGCGCCAAGAACGCAGCCCTGCCGCAGATCGCGGCCTCCCTGCTCAGCCCCTATCCGCTCGAACTCACTAATCTGCCATCGGTCACCGACGTCGACAACATGCTGGGCGTCGTCGCATTGCATGGCGCGAGCGTCAGCCGCTCGGCCCATTCGGCGACTATCGACACAAGTGCTGCGGTCTCCAAGGAGACGAGCTACGATACAGTGCGGAAGATGCGGGCGACCGTGCTGGTGCTCGGGCCGTTGCTGGCGCGGTTCGGCCATGCGCGGGTGTCGCTGCCCGGCGGATGCGCGATCGGCGCGCGTCCCGTCGACATGCACGTCAAGACCCTGGCTGCGCTTGGCGCCGACATCGGCATCCAGAACGGGCTGATCGTGGCTGCCGCGCCGAACGGGCTGACCGGCGCCCGGATCGTTCTGAGTTCGCCCTCCGTCGGCGCGACCGAAACCGCGATGATGGCGGCGACGACCGCAAAAGGCGAAACCGAGATCGTCAACGCCGCTCGCGAGCCCGAAGTGGCTGACCTCGCCGCCTGCCTGAACGCCATGGGCGCGCGCATCGAGGGCGCCGGCACTCACCGCATCCTGGTCGAAGGCGGCACCACATGGCGGCCCGCCACGCATCACACGATCCCCGACCGCATCGAGGCCGGCACCTATGCGATCGCCGCGGCGATTACCGGGGGGCAACTGGAACTCACCCATGCGAGGCTCGAGCATCTTGCTGCGGTCGTGCAGACGCTCGAAGCGACCGGGGTCGGCGTGTGGCCCGGCGATCGGGGCCTGATCGTATCGCGCGACGGGCCGCTGAAGGCGGTCGACATCACCACCGAACCCTATCCGGGCTTCCCGACCGACCTGCAGGCGCAGTTCATGGCGCTGATGTGCTGCGCGGGCGGTGCTTCCCTGTTGCGCGAAACCGTCTTTGAAAATCGCTTCATGCATGTGCCCGAACTGTCGCGGCTCGGCGCCAACATCACCTTGCAGGGAACCACCGCACTGGTGCGCGGCGGCGGGCTACTGCACGGGGCGCAGGTGATGGCGACGGATCTCCGCGCGTCGGTCTCGCTGGTGCTGGCGGCACTGGTGGCGGACGGCGAGACGATCATCAACCGGGTCTACCATCTGGATCGCGGCTACGAGGAACTCGACCGCAAGCTGCGCATGTGCGGCGCGACGATCGAACGGGTGGGCGGATGAGCGCCGACCCCGAGCCGCATTTCTATCTTGGGGTCGACGGCGGCGGCACCGGCTGCCGCGCGCGCATCGAGGACAAGGACGGCACGGTGCTGGGACAGGGACTGTCCGGGCCGGCAACCATCCGGCTTGGCATCGACGAGGTCTGGGCTTCCATCTCGCGGGCCTTCGGGGCGGCGATCGAGGAAGCGGGTTTCGGCACGGGCGAGCTGGCGCGCACTTTTACCGGCATCGGCCTCGCCGGCATCGGCCGCAAGGGTGCGCTGGAGGCATTGCAGGCGATCGAGCACCCCTTCGCGCGGATCGCCTTTGTCAGCGACGGCGTCGGTGCGTGCCTCGGCGCGCATTCCGGCCAGGATGGAGCGATCGTGATCGCCGGCACCGGCTCGATCGGCCTCGGCTTCGTCGAAGGCCGGGATTTGCGGGTGGGCGGCTACGGCTTTCCGATCTCCGACGAAGGCAGCGGCGCGGATCTGGGACTGAAAGCGGTCCAGCTTGCCCTGCGCGCCCATGATGGCCGCCATGACCGCTCGGCCTTGCTTGTCGAGGTCATGCAACGCTTCCATAACGAGCCCATGGAGGCCGTGGCCTGGATGGACCGTTCCACCGCAACGGACTACGCCTCGTTTGCTCCGATGGTGATGCGCCATGCCGACCAGGGCGATGCCGCCGGCCGGCGGATCGTGCAATCCGCCGCGGAGCAGATCGATGCCCTGGTTCGCGCGCTGTTCGACCAGGGCGCGCCACGCGTGACGTTGCTCGGCGGCCTCTCCTCGGCGCTCGAGCCCTGGCTGTCGCCCGACGTTCGCCGCCGTCTGAAACCTGCCGATGGCGACGCGGTTTCCGGCGCGATCATCCTGGCGAAACGATCGGAATGAAGCCGCTTCCTGAATGGAATATTTCATTCCAAATCTGATTGACCGGATGAATATTCCATTCTAAATCGTTAACGACCCCTCAGACCGGCGTTATGGTCACACGTTGGGAGCGCCGCGATATTGCGGTGCGGCTTGCACCGATCCTGGTCGTAACGATGATTGCACGAGTGACAAAAATGTCGGAGCAAGCTTTGATATCGGAGCTGGAGCAGCTCGTTTCGGAAGACCGGAACCCGAACACGATGGATATCGATCTGCTGCCGGCGATCGACATCCTGCGCAAGATCAACGACGAAGACAAATCGGTCGCTTTCGCCGTCGAGAAGGTTCTTCCCGAGATCGCGGCTGCGGTCGACCGCATCGTCAGCCGCTTTTCAGAAGGGTGCGCGGCTGATCTACATGGGCGCCGGCACCAGCGGGCGCATCGGCGTCCTCGACGCTTCCGAATGTCCGCCGACCTTTCGCGTCCCGGCGGGCATGGTCGTCGGCCTGATCGCCGGCGGGCCGCAAGCCCTTACGCGCGCGACCGAAGGCGCGGAGGACAGCCAGCAGAAGGGCCGCGAGGCGCTGGAGGAAATCACGCTTGCCGCCGCCGATGTCGTGGTCGGCATCGCCGCAAGCGGCCGCACTCCCTACGTGATCGGCGGACTGACCTATGCGAGAGAGGTCGGCGCAACGACCGTCGCGCTGTCCTGCAATCCACAGTCCGCGATCGCCGCGATCGCGGACATCGCGATCTCGCCGGTGGTCGGACCCGAGGTGTTGACCGGCTCGACCCGGATGAAGTCGGGAACGGCGGAAAAGCTGGTGCTGAACATGCTGACCACCGCCAGCATGATACGCATCGGCAAGACCTACCAGAACCTCATGGTCGACCTCAACGTCAGCAACAAGAAGCTTGTGGCTCGGGCTGCCCGCATCGTCATGCAGGCGACCGGCTGCACGCTGGACGACGCGCGGGCGGCGCTGGACAAGACGGGCAATGACGTGAAGCTGGCAATCCTGATAACAATGACGGGAATGAACGTAGCCGAAGCACGCGACGCCCTGACCGGCGCCGGCGGATTTCTGCGGAAAGCGATCGAGGAAGGCGGGTCGGCCTCATCCAGGGACGGGCAACGCCATTCGTAGGCTGTGACGAACTGAAACCACGGGAGGGTTCAATGACAAGAAAACGCGCAATGACACATCTGTCGGCAATCGCCATCGCGGCTGTGCTCGGGATTTCGGCGCTCGCGGCGCCGGCCGAGGCGGCGACCTTGCGCATGGCCTGGGCGCAGGACGCGACCGGCCTCGATCCGCACAAGCAGACCGCCTTCTCCTCGCTCCGCCTGCTCGAACTGATCTACGAGCCGCTGGTGCGGCTCGACGCCAACCTCAAGATCGTGCCCGGCATCGCCGACAGTCCTGGGAATTCTCGGCCGACGGCAAGGAGCTGACCTTCAAGCTCGACCCGAAGGCGAAATTCCCGAACGGCGCGCGCGGTGACGTCGGCCGACGTGAAGGCGTCTTTCGAGCGCATCCTCGACGAGAAGACCGGCGCCGCCAACCGCGCCAACTATTCTCTCGATCGCCTCGCATCGAGACGCCCGACGCCGACCACCGTCGTCTTCAAGCTGTCGCCAGCCCGACGCGCCGATCCTGACGGCGATGACCGACGACCAATTCGTCGATCGTGCCGGCGAGCGAGATCGCCGCCGGCATCGATCGGCACGACCGCCATCGGCTCCGGTCCGTTCAAGCTGGACAAATGGGATCCGAATTCCAAGGAAGTGCTGAGCGCCAACAAGGACTGGGCCGGCGGGCCGACCGGCGTCGACGGCATCGACGATCCGCGTCCTGCCGGACGAGACCGCGATCCTGGCAGCGATGCGCACCGGCCAGATCGATTTCGCGCTGCATGAACGACCCGCTGGTCGCGACGCTGGTGCCGAGGGAAGCCGAACCTCCAGCTCAACCGCGCGCCGGTGCTCGCCTACAACGTGCTGCAGCTCAACCCGTCGCGCAAGCCGATGGACGAACTTGCAACGTGCGCCAGGCGATTTCGTGCGCCGTCGACCGCCAGGACGATTCTCGACACGGCATCGCTCGGCGAAGGCAAGGTAACCGGTCCGCTGACGATGCCGTTCTTCGCCAGCGATCCGAACAGCCTCTTCTGCTACACGCAGGACGTCGAGAAGGCGAAGAAGCTGATGGCCGACGCGGGCGTCGCCGGACGGCTTCACCGCAACCGTCATCGCGGCGACCGGCGAGCCGCCGACGGCGGCCGCCGAAGCGCAGGTGCTGCAGACGCAGCTCGCCGAGATCGGCATCAAGCTCGACATCAAGATGATGGAGCTCAACGTCTATGTCGACACCTGGCTGAGGGCGATTTCGACATGGCCGTGGCGCTGAACGGCGGCCGGCCGGACCCCTATCCGATGTACAACCGCTACTTGACCAAGACCGGCAACCTGCAGAAGGTCTCCAACTTCGCCGACGACGCGCTCGACGGGCTGCTGCAGCAGGGCCGCGCCGAGACCGATCCCGACAAGCGCAAGGTGATCTTCGCCGAGTTCGAGAAGCAGCTTGCCGAGAAGTCGCCCTGGGTCTGGCTCTACACGTCCTACGGCTACACGGCGCAGCAGAAGAGCGTCCAGGGCTTCGAGCCGATGCCGACCGGCTCGATGTTCAGCCTGAGCAAGGTCACCATCCAGCAATAGGCGCGATGAGCTTCGGTCGGAACGGGATGAGGCTCGGACGGACATATGCAAGGCCGCAGCATCGCTCGCGGGGCAAGCCGCCCGTGAACTATCTGACGCGGCGCCTCGCGGTCTTTCCGCTCGATCCTGCTCGGCGTCTCGGTCCTCGTCTTCGTCGCCATCCGGCTGGTGCCCGGCGACGCGATCACCGCGATGCTGGGCACCGAGGCCGGACTGCTGACCGCCGCAGCAGCGCGATGCGCTCGCCGCCTATTTCGGCATCGACCAGCCGATGGCCGGTGCAGTACTGGCGCTGGCTGCTCGGCCTGTTCCAGGGCGAACTCGGGATATCCGTGACCTACGGCAAGCCGGTGCTGGGCGTGATCCTCCAGCGCTTTCCGCTGACGCTGGAGCTGGCGCTGCTGTCGATGCTGATCGCCTTGTCGGTCGGCGTGCCTGCCGGTGTCTTCGCCGCGACCCGCAACGAACAGCCTTCCGATCTCGGCGGTGCGCGTCGCTCGCGATGATCGGCCAGTCGACGCCGAGCTTCGTCGTCGGCCTGCTCATCATCTACGTGCTCTCCGTCGGCTTCGGCGTGCTGCCGACGATGGGCGCGTTCACGCCGTTCTGGGTCGATCCGCTGTCCGGAACCTCGGCCAGCTGATCTTGCCGGCGCTGACGCTCGGCTTCGCGTTCGCCGCCTCGGTGACGCGCATCTCGCGCTCGGCCATGCTCGACGTGCTGAGCGACGACTACGTGCGCACGGCGCGCAGCAAGGGTGCGTCCGCGCGAAGCGTGGTGTGGCGGCATGCGCTGCCCAACGCGCTGATCCCGGTGGTGACGCTGAGCGGCATCGAGTTCGGCTACCTGCTCGGCGGCGCCGTCATCGTCGAGCAGATCTTCGCGCTGCCCGGGCTCGGGCGGCTGGTGCTCGAAGCGATCCTGCAGCGCGATTATGCGCTGGTGCAGGGCGCGGTGCTGTTCATCGCGCTTCAACTTCATGATCGTCAATCTGCTGGTCGATCTCGCCTACGTGGCGCTCGATCCGCGCATCCGGCTGGGAAGCCGCTGATGGGCTTCCTGCGGTCAGTCTTTGCGCATCCGAGCGGCAGGATCGGCGGCGCCATCGTCGTCGATCTACCTGCTGATCGCCGTGCTCGGCGCGCTCGGGCTGACGCCGCACGACCCCCTGATGCAATTCCGCATCGACCGGCTCCATGCGCCGACCGCCGCCTACTGGATGGGCACGGATCTGTTCGGCCGCGACGTCGCAAGCCGCCTGATGCAAGGCATCGGCCAGTCCTTCACCGTCGCCTTCTTTTCGGTCGCCGTGGCGACGGTGGCGGGAACGGTGCTCGGCCTGTACGGCCGCCTGGTTCGGCAGCCGCTGGGACGGCGATCCTGATGCGCCTGATGGATGTGCTGCTGGCTTTCCCGGCGATCCTGCTGGCGCTGCTGATCGTCACCATCGTCGGGCCGGGAACCTGGACCAGCGTCGCCGCCATCGGCATCGTCTACACGCCGATCTTCGCGCGCGTCGTGCGCGGCCCGGCGCTGTCGCTGAAGGCGCGCGAGTTCGTCGATGCGGCGCGCACTTTCGGCTCAGCCGCGTTCTATATCCTGACCCGGCACCTGCTGCTCAACCTCGTCGCGCCGCTGACGGTGCAGGTGACGCTGGCGCTTGCCTGGGCGCTGCTGACCGAGGCCGGCCTGAGCTTTCTCGGCCTCGGCACGCAGCCGCCGGCGCCTCGCTCGGCGCTGATGCTGAGCGACAGCCGCAACCTGATGGAGTCAGGCGCCGTGGCTGATGATCTTCCCGGGCATCGCGATCATGCTCGAGCATCCTCGGCTTCAACCTGCTCGGCGACGCGCTGCGCGACATCCTCGATCCGACGACGCGGAGGGCGTAGGCATGACGCCGATCCTCTCCGTTTCGCGACCTGCATGTCGGCTTCGGCCGCGATCCCGAGGCCAACGAGGTGGTGCGCGGCGTCAGCTTCGATCTCGCCGCCGGCGAGACGCTCGCCATCGTCGGCGAGAGCGGCTCCGGCAAGTCGGTGACGGCGCTCTCCATCAATCGGCTGGTGGACTTTGGCGGCGGCCGCATCACCAACGGTGCGATCAGGCTGCGGCGCACCGACGGCAGCATTTCTCGACGCTCGACCGCAGCGAGCGAGACAGAGCTGACCGGTATCCGCGGCGGCGAGATCGGCATGATCTTCCAGGAGCCGATGACCTCGCTCAATCCGGTGCATGACCATCGGCAGCGCAGATCGAGGAATCCTTCCGGCTGCATCGCGGCCTCACCGGCAAGCAGGCAAGGGCGGCCGCGAAGGATGCGCTCGACCGCGTACGCATTCCGGACGCCGAGCGCCGGCTGGCCTACTACGCCCACCAGCTTTCCGGCGGCATGCTGCAGCGGGTGATGATCGCCATGGCGCTGGCCTGCAATCCGCGCCTGTTGATCGCCGACGAGCCGACGACTGCGCTCGACGTGACGGTGCAGGCGCAGATCATGGCGCTGCTCGCCGAGCTCAAGCGCGAGACCGGCATGTCGATGATCTTCATCACCCACGACATCGGGCTGGTCGCCGGCATCGCCGACCAGCATCATGGTGATGCAGGACGGGCGTGGCGGTGGAGCAGGGCGAGCTCGGCCGGATCCTCGATCAGCCCGCAGCACGACTACACCAAGCATCTGCTGCACGCGGTGCCGCATTTCTCCGGCGGTCACGCCGCGCGGGCGGACGGCCAGCGCGAGCAGAAGACAGAACCGGCATCGTGAAGGTCGACGACCTGGTGGTGCGCTATCCCGATAGCGGGCGGCTGGTTCGCGCGGGCGACCGGTGCGGTGCATGCGGTCGACGGCGTCGACTTCGATCTCCTGCCCGGCGAGACGCTGGCGATCGTCGGCGAAAGCGGCTCGGGCAAATCGACCACGGCACGGGCCATGCTTGGACTGGTCCCGGCGACGCGCGGCGCGTTTTCGATGGCGAAGCGAGAGGTCGCCGCCGGCGACAGCCATCGGCCGGTGCAGATGGTGTTCCAGGACCCCTACGCCTCGCTCAATCCGCGCCTCAGCGTCGACAGCCTCCTGGCCGAACCCGCGATCGCAGCCGGCGCCCGCATCGACGCTGCGCGTGCGCGCCAGGATGGTAGTGCTCCTGAAGCGCGTCGGCCTGCCGGAAGACAGCCTTGACCGCGCTATCCGCACGAGTTCTCCGGCGGACAGCGGCAGCGCCTCTGCATCGCCCGTGCGCTGATGCTCAACCCGTCGGTCGTGGTGCTCGACGAGGCGGTGTCGGCACTCGATGTCTCGGTGCAGGCGCGGGTGCTGGAGCTTCTGATCGACCTGCAGCGCGAATTCGGCCTCGCCTATCTCTTCATCTCGCACGACATGGCGGTGGTGGAGCGCATCGCGCACCGCATCGCGGTGATGTACGCCGGCCAGATCGTCGAGATCGGCGATGCCGGATCGGTGCTTTCCGAACCGCAGCATCCGCTATACGAAGACGGCTGATCGCGGCGGTTCCCGCCATCGACCGGCGCCACCAGCATTTCGAGCTGGATACGACGCCAGGTGCCGTCGCTTGTGCGGCCGCGTCGGGTTCGAGCCGCCGCCGCCGCGCTGGACGCAGTACGGACCGGACCACAAGGTCCGTGCGGACGCATGAGCAAAGGACGCCCGGCTTGTCGAACCGTGTCCTTGCCGATCCCGACCTCGCCGCCCGCTTCGAGCGGGCCTTCGGCGCACTGCGGGAGGCCGTTGCCGCCAAGCGAATTCCCGGTGGCGTGCTGGGCGTCGTCGATCGGGACGGCCAGCGTGCTCGTGCGCGCGATCGGCGCGGCGCAGCTCGTGCCGAACATGCGGCCGATGGGCGTCGAGACATGGTTCGATCTCGCGTCGCTGACCAAGGTCATCTTCACGACGCCGCGCATCCTGGCGCTGGCGCGAAGCCGGCACGATCGACCTCGACGCGCCGCTCGATCACCGTGCTGCCCGATCTTCGCCAGTACGATGCCAACGCCTGGGAGCGGAAGGTCACCTTCCGCCAGTGTCTCGGCCACCAGACGCCGTTTCCCGGCGGTCGAGCCGATCTACACCTATGGCCGCGATCCGGAGCTGTTGCGCGCCTTCGTCCTGCAGCGCGAATGGCAGGCGGGCGAACCCGGTCTATTCCGACATCAACTTCATCCTGCTCGGCATCGCGCTCGAACGCCTGGCCGGCAAGATCGATCCGCGACATGGACGCCGGCCCTGGATTCGCCTGGTCGCGCCGATCCGCGAACACGCGCCGCGACCGAGAACTGCACGTGGCGCGCATCGTGTGCTGTCGGGCGAGGTGCACGACGAGAATTGCTCGGCCCTGCAGGGCGCCGGCCACGCCGGGCTATTCGGTACGGCGGACGCGGTGCTCGACTTCGCGCAAGGCCTGCTCGACGGAACCGGTGCTTCGGAGAAGGTGATCGCACTGATGCGCCAGCCGCTCGCGGAGAAGCGCACGCACGGCTGGGAACACCCCTATCGAGGACTGGTCGGGCGGCGATCGGTGCAACGCCGAAACCATCGGCCATACCGGCTTCACCGGCACCGGCCTGTGGATCGACTTCGCCAGCGGCCAGGCGTGGACCCTGCTCACCAACCGCATCCATCCGACCCGGCATTTCAACAGCGGCATCGTTCAGCTTCGGCAGCACGGTCGGCGATATCATCAACGGAGCCTAGAACCTGACCATGAAGCCAATCTGGGCGGTCGGCCTGATGACCGGCACCGTGCTCGACGGCAACATCGACGTCGCGCTGCTCAAGACCGACGGCGAGCGCATCGAGACGTTCGGCGCCTATACGCTGGCGCCCTACCCGCAGTCGATCCGCGACCTGCTCGAGGAGACGCTCAGCGCCAGGCGCGGACATGGAACTTCGGCGGGCCGGACCCCGCGATCTTCGCGGAAGCGGAGGAAGCGCTGACGCGGGCGCAATCGGCGGCGGTGAAGGAGCTGGTCGAAGGCAGCGGCCTGACGATGGCCGACATCGGCGTCGTCGGCTTCCATGGCCAGACCGTGCTGCATCGCGCCCCGCAAACGGACCGGTTGGGCGAAACCCGCCAGCTCGGCGACGGCGAGCTGATGCATTCGCTGCTCGGAACGCAAGGTCGTCTACGATTTCCGCTCCGCCGACGTGCGCGCCGGCGGTCAGGGCGCGCCGCTGGCCGCCGCTCTACCACGCAGGCCCTGCTGCGCGGCGCTCGGGGCGAACGGCGAAACGGCAGTGCTCAATCTCGGCGGCGTCGCGAACATCACCTGGTGGGACGGCAAGGGCGACATCGTCGCCTTCGACACCGGCCCGGCCAACGCCCCGATCAACGATTTCATCAAGGCGCTGGGCCTCGGCGAAATGGACCGCGACGGCGCGCTGGCTGCCGCAGGCACGGTCGATGAAGCGCGGCTCGCGAAACTGCTGCGAGCATCCTTATCTGGGCAGCGCCCTATCCGAAATCGCTCGACCGCTTCGATTTCACCGCGTCGATGGCGGACGGGCTCGGCGCCGAAGACGGCGCGGCCACTGCTGACCGCCTTCACCGCTGCCGCCGTCGGCAAGGCGCTCGACCTGCTTGCCGCGGCGGCCGAAAAAACTCTTCGTCAGCGGCGGCGGCCGACACAATCCGACCCTGATGGCGATGCTCGAAACCCGCGCCGGCGTCGAGGCGGTATCCGCCGAAACGATCGGCTGGCGCGGCGATGCGGTGGAGGCGGAGTGCTTCGCCTTCCTGGCGGTCCGCGTGCTGCGCGGCATGCCGATCAGTTTCCCGACGCACCACCGGCGCGCCGGAGCCGATGACGGGCGGACGCATCGCCGGTTAATTCAGGACGGCGCGCTCACAAGCGCGATCGGCGGGGTTGTCGAAACCGCATCGGGGTTCAGAGCTTCTTCTGCAGAAAAATCCGGTCGCGGCCCCTCGGAAAATCGGCGAGCTTTCCGAAGGGCCGATACCCCTGGCGCTGGTAGACCTTCAGGGCCTTGGGGTTGAACGTGTCGATATACGCGCCGTGGCAGCCGCGGCTGGTGGCCTCAATCTCCGCGGCTTCCAGCATTTTTCCGGCCATATGCTGGCCGCGCAGTTTTTCATCCACCCAGAGCCATTGCACGTAAAGCCAGCCCCATGCGGTGTAGCCGGAAATGCCGGCGACAACGGTACCTTCCTCGTCGCGCGCAAGCACCGCGAGCGGCACCTTGCCGGCCGGTCCGACATCGCCCTCGTTGAAGGCAGCAAGCTCGCCGCCGATCAAGGCGAGGTCGTCTTCGGACGGCTCGCAGGTCACTTCCAGGGTCGTTGCCATCGGGCAATCTCTCGCTGACCCGCGAAAGAAATTCAACAGGCAAACGCGCCTTGTCAGGAGTAGCGGCTCCAGCGCTACATGGCGGCCACGCTACGGTGTCCGTAAAAACTCGAGCACCATCGCCGCGGTCCAGGTGAAGCGGCCGCCGCCGAGCGGATCGCCGGACAAGGGATCATAATATTCGGCAAACCCGCTTTCGGTGATCAGGTCCAGGCTTGACCGGGTGATGCGGGATGCCATTTCGGTCTTGCCGGCGGCTGCGAGGCCGTCGGCGATCATGTAGTTTACGACCAGCCAGACCGGGCCGCGCCAATAGCGCTTGGAATCGAAGCGGGGATCGTCCGGCGTATGCGACGGCACCACGAACCGGGCCTTCTCCGCGTGCTTCTCGATGGTTCGTGCAAGGTCGTCGGCGCGCGCTTTCGGTATGGCGCAGAAGGCCGGCATCAACCCGCCCACCGAGGCGCTGTCGACCAGTTCGCCCGTCACCCGGTCGAGGCAGAGATACTGCCCGCGGGGCTCGCTCCATAAGCGCTCCAGGCCGGCAAGGCCTTTTCGAGCGCGTTCGCGGTTGGCTGTGGCCAGCGCTGGTTCGCCGAGGTCGAGCGCGAGGTCGGCGAGATCGGTGCAGCTTCGAACGAGAATGGCGTTGAAGCCGGGGTCGACGATCTGGAACGGCGAGGCGTCGTGAAGCAGGGCGTTGTCCCAGCCGAGCCCGCGGAAATGCTGCACGAGCCAGAGATAGCGGTCGTACTGCTCCTTCGTCGGCCGGTGGGCCGGATCGGCATGCTGGGTATCGCGGCGGACGTAGGGTTCGAGGCCGTGGATGGGCACGCGCTCGAAGGCCTGATCCCAATCGATGGAATTGTCGCGCCCGGACTCCCATGGGTGGATGATCGCAACCAGTCCTTCCCGCTTGGGATCGCGATTCTCATAGAACCAGCGATGCCAAGCGTCGATCCTGGGCAGCAATGCGCGGGCGCGGCGCGCGGCCTGCTCCCTGTCCTTGGCGCGTTCGAACAGGCGGCGGACGGCGAAGCCGGCGATTGCCGGCTGGGTGATGCCGGAGGTCGCGACGGGACGCCCCGTGCGCCACACTTCGGGTCCCGGAAAATAACCGTCGTTCCAGACATGGAAGACGATATGGGGGACCATGCCGTCGGGCCATTGATGGGCAAAAAGCGTCTCGATCTCGGTCCAGGCGCGGTCCTCGTCGTAATATGCCTGGCCGAGCGCGGTGAAGCAGGAATCCCAATTCCACTGGAACGGATAGAGACCTTTGGTGGGGACGGTGTAGGTGCCGTGGTCGTTCTCCTTCAGCACCTCGACGGCACGATCGATGACGAGGGTTCTTTCAAGCGCGGTCATGACGGAAGCTTCTGTCTTTCGGGTCAAAGGGCATTCGTGGTTTCGGGGTCGAACCAGCGGACGCGGTCACGCTTCGGGGCAAGGCGGAGGCGGTCGCCGACATTGACCGCGGCATTCGATTCGAGGATGGCGCGGAACAGGCCGCCGTCGACGTTGCAGGTGACGAGCGTGTGCGCGCCGAGCGGTTCGACGACGCGGACCGTCGCCTGCATGCCTTCGGCGCCGGCATCGACATCTTCGGGGCGGATGGCGAATTCTATCTGCTGCTTGTCGATCGCGGGGCCCGGCAGCGTCATGCCGGCAACCGTCCAACTGCCGTTTGCGGCCTTGGTCGCGGGAATGAAGTTCATCGGCGGATTGCCGATGAAGGAGCCGACGAAACGTGCAGCGGGATTGCGGTAAACCTCGACCGGCGAAGCAGCCTGGACGATGCGGCCCTGATGCATCACGGCGATGCGGTCGGCGAGGCTCATCGCCTCCACCTGATCGTGGGTGACATAGATGGTGGTCGTCTTCGACGCTGCGAGCACCCCCTTGAGCTCGGCCCGCATCTCCAGCCTCAGCAGCGCATCCAGATTGGACAGCGGCTCGTCCATCAGGATGACGTCGGGCTCCATGGCGAGCGCGCGGGCAACGGCGACGCGCTGGCGCTGGCCGCCGGAAAGCTGGCCCGAATAACGTTTCAGGAGCTGCTCGATATGCATCAGCTCGGCGGTGCGGTTGACCCGGCGGTCGACCTCCTGCTGCGGCAGTTTCTTCATGCGAAGCCCGAAGGCGATGTTCTCGAACACCGTCAGGTGCGGAAAGACCGCATAGTTCTGGAACACCATGGCAATGCCGCGCTCGCGTGGCGGCAGGTGATCGATGCGGCGGCCGCCGATCCAGACTTCGCCTTCGCTAGGGGTCTCGAGGCCTGCTACAATCCTGAGCAGCGTGGTCTTGCCGCAGCCGGAAGCGCCTAGCAGCACCATGAATTCCTGGTCTGCAATCGTCAGGTCGATCGAATGCAGCGCGGTGAAGCCGCCGAACCGCTTCGCGACCTTCTTGATGGTGATTTCAGCCATTGGCTCTTCCTCCGGTCGTCAGCGGTTGGCTATGCCCCACATGGCGAAAAGATATTTTCTCACCGCGAAGATGAAGATCAGCGCCGGAATGACGAGAGCCGCCCCTCCGGCGAATTTCAGATAGAGCGGCGATTCGCCGAGGCTCTGCAGCAGGAACGCCGTCAGCGTCCGGTTCTCGATGGTCAGAACGGCGGCGGCGAATACCTCGTTCCATGAGATGGTGAAGGCAAAGACCGCGGACGCCGCGATGCCGGGCAGCGCCAGCGGCAGGATGACTTTCCTGAAAGCCTGGAGCCGGTTGCAGCCGAGTGTCCAGGCGGCCTCCTCCAACTCGATCGGAATGCCGGAAAACAGCGAGAAGGTGATCAGTACGGCAAAGGGCAGCGCCAGCGTCGTGTGAACAAGCGCGAGGCCCAAAGCCGTGTCGTCGAGGCCGGTGCGGATGAACATGACCGCGAGCGGCAGCGCCAGCAGCGGCAGCGGGAACGCGCGGGTCATGAGGACGAGGAACCGGAAAGCCTCCTTGCCGGGGAAATCGAAGCGGGAGAGCGCATAGCCGGCCGGAGCGCCGAAACCGATCGACAGCACCATGGTGAGGCCCGCCACGAGCACCGAATTCCACAATGCCCTGGTAACCCCGGCGAAATTGACGAAGAAGGAAAGGCTGCCAAAGTCGAAGGACGGGAAAAATCGCTTGGGAAAACCGGTGACCTCCGCGGGCGCGGACAGCGCGTTCACGATCAAAAGATAGATCGGGAACAGCACCCAGACGCTGAGCAGGATGACCGTGGCCACGAACAGCCAGCGGCCTGCCTTGCGGGCATCGGTGGCGGTCGCGGCGGACGGTTCGGAGGTAGCGACGGCGGTCATATCCTTGCCTCCTTCGGCACGCGCAGCGCATAGAGGAAGAACAGCGTGAATCCGATCGAGATCGCCAGGATGAGCATGGCGAAGGCAGCGGCGACGTTGCGGTCCTGCAGCGAGAACTGCCAATTGTAGGTCTCACCCATCAGCACCGGCAGGTTGGTGCCGCCAAGTGCTGCAACGACCGCGAATACCTCGAAGGCGAGGATGACGCGCAGGATGATTGCGGTCTGAAGGCTGGGCCTCAGCAGCGGCAGCGTCACCTTGACGAAGCGCTTCCACGGACTGGCGCCGAACACCTCGGCGGCCTCGTAGTATTCCTTCGGGATCAGCCCCATGCCGGCAACGAGGATGACCATCATGATCGCCGTGGCGCGCCAGACCTCGGCGAGCACGACGGCGACGAAGATCGCCACCTTGTTCTGGTAGCCCAGGAACATCACTGGACGATCGACCAGGCCGAGACCGGTGAGCAGCTGTGTTCAGAAAGCCCGACTGTTCGAAAATGGCGAGCCAGATGAGGCCGGCGGCGAGATCGGAAATGCCGAGCGGAATGGCGAAGATGTAGAGGACGGCGCTGCGGCCGGTCTCCATGCGCGAGACGATGGATGCCATCGGCGAGCGCCAGCACCAGTTGCAACGGCACAACGATCGCGGCGAGCAGCACCGTGTTTCTGAGCGTTTCGGGGAATTTCCAGTGCCCGACCATGGTGCGGAAATTGTCGAGCGTGACGATGCCGTCCCGCGTGATCGCCTCCCAGGCGACGAGCACGAACGGGTAGAGGAAGAAGACGCAGAGAAACAGCGTCGCCGGCAACAGCAGCAGGTATGGCAGTGCCTTTTGACGCATGGCGCGTCCTCCGATCCGCTCGGTTGGCGAGAAGAAAGAGGGGCGCCCGGCAGGCGGAAGAAGCTCCGGGACGCCCTTGGGAGCGATCGCCTATTCTACCGGGCAGGCTCCTTCGGACGGCGCGTCGGGCGCCCAGCACGGCGCCTTGGCCTGCTCGATGAATGCCGCGCAGACGCCTGCCTGCTCGTCGAGTGCGGCGCGCACGTCCTGGCCGCCGAGCACGATACGCTCGAAGGTATCGGTGTAGACCTGGCTGAACTTGCCGCCGAGATCGCCGAGCCCCATCGGCAGCAGCGCGGGCAGCGCGTCTTCGGCGCCGGTCATCGCGGCGATGGCGGGCCGAAGGCCTTGACGGAAGCCGGCATGTCGTCGGGGAGCTTCACCTCGACAACCGGGAAGAAGTTGGTGGCGCGAAGTGTTGCGATCTGCGTCTCCGGCTTCAGCATGTAGGCGGCGAGCGCCTTGGCCTTGTCCATGTCCGGTGCGGTCTTCGGGATCGCGACGCCGGCGACAACCGGCATGAAGCCGCGGCCGGCCGGGCCGGCGGGCGCCGGGAAATGCGACGAAGTCGTCCGGTTTCTGGTTGAAGGCGTCGGCGAGCCGCGCGATGTGGTCGAAGGCGACCCACACTTCCTCGGTGAGCAGCGGCTCCTGCATGAAGGCGTAGCTGGTCGAATTGGGATTGGTGTAGCTCCAGAGCTCCTTGAGCTTGTTCCAGCCGGCTTCGGCCTCGGCGGAGCGGAATTTCGTCACCATCGACTTGGTGTAGGATGGATAGAGAAAACCCTGGAAGAATCGGTGCTTCAGCCCCTTCGGACCGGCCGGAAAGCCGAACTTCGGCGATCCGGTGGCTTCTGCCATGTTCTTCGACCATTCGATCAGCTGATCGTAGGTGATCTTGTTGATGTCCGCGCCCTGGGGAAGGAATTCGAGCGCCTTCTTGTTGGCGGCCATGAGATAGGTCGCCTGCATCCAGGGCAGGTATTTCTGCTCGCCGGTGCCCAGCTTGCCAAGGTCCATGTAGGCCTTGTTGACGTTGACGCCGCCGAGATCGATGCCGGACAGGTCGGTCAGGTCGGCGCCGACGGTCGAGAAATCGCCATGCAGTCCGCCGAGCACGCCGATCGTGCCCGAGCCGGCCTGCAATTCGGCCTGAAGACGGGTGAGCCAAGGGCCTTCCTCCGCGACCTGGTAGTCGGCGCCGCCCTCGAAGCCCTTGAGCACGCTCTCGCGCATCTTCTGGGCTTCCTCGACCGGCCGCGCCTGCGTCGACCAGAACAGCACCTGCGCCTCGGCCCCGCCCGCCGCGATCGAGAGCGCAAGCGCGGCGCCCGCTAAAGTCTTCAACCATTTCATTGTTCTTCCTCCCTGTTATGCGCCGGTCTCCGGCGCCGGCTTATCGTCGAGGTGCGGGGCCGTGGCTTGCCCTTGCGACAAGCGTCGGCCGGATGAGCCGGGTGAGCGGCTCCCCTGGTTTTTCGGCGATGACGGTGAGCAGCATCTCGGCGATCTCGCGCGCGCATTGGCGGATCGAGGCGTCGAAAGTGGTAAGGCCGGGCGGCGCGTAGGCGGAGGCGACGATATTGTCGAAGCCGATCACCGAGAGATCGCGCGGCATCGAAAGGCCGGCGCGCGCGGCCTCCTCCATGACGGTCAGCGCCAGTTCGTCGAAGAGGGCGACGATGGCGGTCGGGCGCGTCGGGACGCGTTGCAGCATCCGGTTGATCGCCTGAATGCGGGCGCCGCGGTCGAAGCGCGGGGCGGTCGCCACGTCGAGCCTGACCGACGGGTCGCCGCGCCTCGCGATCGCCGCCGCCAGCCCGTCCTGGCGGTAGATGCCGAAAGGTCATCGGCTCGGAAATCGTAACCAGCCCGAAATGCCGATGGCCGAGTTCGTAGAGCATGTCGAAGGCTTCGCTGAAGGCATGGGCGCCGTCGGTGTCGAGCCAGTTGTAAGGGAAGTCGGCGTCGAGCAGGCGGCCATGGGCGACGAAGGGAAAGTCGCGCTCGCGCAGATAGGCAAGCCGCTCGTCGATCTCGGCGATGCGGGTTACCACGACGCCGTCGGCGCGGCCGGATTCGACGACATGCCGGAGCACCGCAAGCTCGGGCTGGCCCTGCGCGGCGGCGAGGATGAGGTCGTTCCGCGCGACGCCAGGCCTTCGCCGAGGCCGGTGACGAATTCGCCAAGAAAGGAATCGACGAGATTGGGACCACGGATCGGCAGCACCATGCCGATAAAGCCGCTGCGGCCGGAGACGAGGGAGCGGGCCGCTGTGTTCGGCACGTAGCCGAACTGCGCGGGCCGCCTCGGCGACCCGTTCGCGCGTCCCCCGCGCGATCTGCTCATGCCCGGCAAGCGCCCGCGACACTGTCGTGATCGACAGGTCCAGATGGGCGGCCAGTTCCTTGAGCGTCCTCGATCGCAAGCTGCTGCTCCTCCAAGCGAAGCTATGTTAAAACGTTTGCAAGCGTGATTGCAAACGTTTTAACAGTTTTCAATCCAAGAAGTATCGCCGCCCCTGATCGCGCAACGGCCTGCATCAGGCAGCACATTGAATGCGTCAGGCAAACTTCATTGAGCTCGGTCATAGGTCAAAAAAGTATCAGTCCAGAGGCTGAAACGGAGTGGCGCGGGATCTCATGAGCACTTAGCATCCAAGTCTAGAGCTGGAGCAAAATCCGGCCGACAGGGAGTAAGGGCGGAGCAGCGAAAAGGTGCCTCTGCCCGGGAGGAAGCAGCATGGAGCCCGACCTCGAGGTAGTCCAGATACGACGCGGCAAATCCTTCACCGCCTGGTCGCACGGCTATCCCTACCATACGGTGCGCTGGCATTTTCATCCCGAATACGAGCTCCACCTCGTCGTTTCCACCGTTGGCCGTTACTTTGTCGGCGACTTCATTGGTGGCTTCGAGCCCGGCAATCTGGTGCTGACCGGGCCGAACCTGCCCCACAACTGGGTCAGCGACCTGCCCGAGGGAACCAGCATCCCGCTTCGCGGCAGGATTATCCAGTTCAGCGAGAACTTCATCGACGATGCGATGAAAGTCCTGCCCGAACTGGCAGCGCTTGGTCCGGTGCTGGAAGCGTCGCGCCGCGGTGTCCTCTTCCCCGCCGAAGTCAGCCGCCAGGTCGCGCCTCTGATGAGCGAGATCATGGACGCGCAAGGCGTGCGTCGCATCGAATTGTTCATGGCCCTGATCGGCATCCTGAGCCGGGCCAGATCCGTCCGCATGCTGGCAAGCCCCAACTACCTTCCCGATCCGTCGGGCTACATGTCGGCCGGCATCAACAAGGCGCTGGCCTTTATTCGCGAGAACCTCACCGAGCCGTTCGAGGAGGCCGATCTCGCTTCCATCGCCGGCCAGTCGACGGGCGCATTCTCGCGCGCCTTCCGCAGGCACACCGGCATGACGCTCGTGCAATATGTCAAGCGGCTGCGCATCAACCTCGCCTGCCAGATCCTGATGAGCGACGAGCAGGCCTCGATCACCGACATCTGCTTCGAAGTCGGATTTCACAATCTCTCGAACTTCAACCGCCAGTTCCTGGCGGAGAAGGGAATGCCGCCATCGCGCTTTCGGCGGCTTCTTGCCGACAACTTCAACTCGGTGAGAGCCGCCTAACAGAGGAACACAAGGAGGAACCAGCACAATTCGATAAAGCAACGCGGGCCGGCAGGAGGCTGCCCGCGAAGGGGAATGCTTGGCCTGAAACTGCCGAGGGCGCGGGTCCGATCCGCAGGTGGCTTCCGGCCATGCGGCTGACGAGCATCACACGGCGACTGACTTCTACAATAAAACTTCAAAGGGAGAAGACCACATGACGAAGTTCTCGAAATTCTCATCTGCAGGCCTTGCCCTGCTTACTGCTACGATGTTGGGCGCCGCGGCTCTTGCGCAAAGCGCCGACAACGCCACCGTCGCCTTCCTGATGCCCGACCAGGCGTCGACCCGTTACGAGGAGCACGATGCGCCGGGCTTCATCGCCGAGATGAAGAAGCTGTGCGAAAGCTGCAAGGTCATCTACCAGAACGCCGATGCCGATGTGTCGCGCCAGCAGCAGCAGTTCAATTCGATGATCTCGCAGGGCGCCAAGGTGATCGTGCTCGATCCGGTCAACTCGACGGCCGCCGCTTCGCTGGTCAAGCAGGCGCAGAGCCAGGGCGTGAAAGTGATCGCCTACGACCGCCCCATCCCCGATGCCAAGGCTGACTTCTACGTTTCCTTCAACAACGAAGGCATCGGCAAGGCCATCGCCAACTCCCTGGTCGCGCACCTGAAGGCGACGAACGTCGCGGCCGGCGACGGCGGCGTTCTCCAGATCAACGGTTCGCCCACCGACGCGGCCGCCGGCCTCATCAAGAAAGGCATCCATGCCGGCCTCGACAACAGCGGCTATCCGATCCTCGCCGAGTTCGACACGCCGGAATGGGCGCCGCCGAAGGCCCAACAATGGGCAAGCGGCCAGATCACCCGCTTCGGCAAGAAGATCCTGGGCGTCGTGGCGGCCAATGACGGCACCGGCGGCGGCGCGGTGGCGGCGTTCAAGGCTGCGGGTGTCGACCCGGTTCCCCCGGTGACCGGCAACGACGCGACCATCGCGGCACTTCAGCTCATCATCGCCGGCGACCAGTACAACACCATCTCCAAGCCGAGCGAGATCGTGGCGGCCGCGGCTGCAAATGTCGCCATCCAACTGCTCAAGGGCGAAACGCCCAAAGCGGAAATGAGCCTCTACGACACGCCGTCGCAGCTCTTCACGCCAGCGGTCGTCACTGCCGAGAATCTCAAGGCCGAGATCATCGACAAGAAGATCCAGACCGCCGAGGAGCTCTGCACGGGCCGTTATGCCGAAGGTTGCAAGAAGCTCGGCATCACGCAGTAAGCTAAGGATAAGTCGTCCGGCGACCGTTGCGCGGCCGCCGGACGGTTGTGAAATCTCGACGTGAGGGCCGCCGGATGATCGATACCCCGCAAGAAAGCGCGTCGGAGCGAGACGTGGCGCTCAGCCTGCGCGGTATTTCCAAGCATTTCGGCGCCGTCTCCGCGCTGACCGACATCGATCTCGACATCCATGCCGGCGAAGTGGTGGCGCTTGTCGGCGACAATGGCGCGGGCAAGTCGACGCTCGTGAAGATCCTCGCCGGCGTGCACAGGCCGAGTTCGGGCACGATGAGCTTTCACGGCCAGCCGGTGACGCTCGCCAATCCCGCCGCCGCACTTGGCCTGGGCATCGCGACCGTTTTCCAGGACCTCGCCCTTTGCGAGAACTTGGATGTGGTTGCCAACATCTTCCTCGGTCAGGAGCTGAACCCGCTGCAGCTCGACGAAGTGTCGATGGAAATCCGCGCGTGGACCCTGCTCAAGGAACTGTCCGCCCGCATCCCCAGCGTGCGCGAACCGGTCGCCTCGCTGTCGGGCGGCCAGCGTCAAACGGTGGCGATCGCGCGCTCGCTGCTGCTCGATCCCAAGGTGATCCTGCTCGACGAGCCGACGGCGGCGCTCGGCGTCGCCCAGACCGCAGAAGTGCTCAATCTGATAGAGCGGGTTCGCGACCGCGGTCTCGGCGTCGTCATGATCAGCCACAACATGGAAGACGTTCGCGCCGTCGCCGACCGCATCGTGGTCTTGCGGCTGGGACGCAACAACGGCGTCTTCTTCCCCGACGCTTCCAACCACGATCTGGTCACCGCCATTACCGGAGCCACCGACAATTCGGTTTCGCGCCGTTCATCGCGGCGGCAGGCCCAGAGCGAAAGCAGCGAGGAGAAGCGGCCATGACCCGCGACACCCAAAACGCCGCGAAGGCTGCACCGCTGATCGACCGCGCCGACGAACGCCTCAAAAGCGAGGCAGGGATCGCCGGCTCGGTTCGCGCCTTCATCGACCGGGTGCGCGCCGGCGACCTCGGCTCGCTGCCGGTCGTGGTGGGGCTCGCGGTGATCTGGACAATATTTCAGACCATCAATCCGATCTTCCTGTCGCCCAACAACCTCGTCAACATGCTGTTCGACTGCTCGACGGTCGGCGTTATCGCGCTCGGCATCGTCTGCATCCTGATGGTGGGCGAGATCGACCTGTCCGTCGGTTCGGTCAGCGGCTTCGCGTCGGCCATGGTGGGCGTGCTATGGGTCAACCACGGCTGGCCGGTCGCGCTGGCCATTCTCGCTGCGCTCGCGGTCGGCGCCGCGGTTGGCTTTATCTATGCGCTGCTGTTCAACCGCTTCGGCATGCCGAGCTTCGTGTCGACGCTTGCCGGCTTGCTCGCGGTTCTGGGCTTGCAACTTTACATCCTCGGCTCGACCGGCTCGATCAACCTGCCATACGGCTCCGCCCTGGTGGACTTCGGCCAGACGCTGGTGATGCCGGACGCTGTCTCCTACCTCCTGGCGGCCCTGGCGGGGATCGTCGTCTTTGCCACCGGATATCGCACCGCCGCCCGCAGGAAGGCAGCCGGCCTCTCCTCGCGCTCGCCAGGAAGCCTGTTGCTCCAGGCCGCGGCGATCGCCGTCGTGTTCGCAGGCATCGCCTATTACCTGAACCAGGCTCGCGGCGTGCCGTGGATGTTCGGCCTTTTCGTCGGCCTCGTGGTTCTGATGAACTACGCGCTGACGCGCACGAAGTGGGGCCGTCTGATGAGCGCGGTCGGCGGCAACCGCGAAGCCGCGCGGCGCGCCGGCATCAACGTGCGGCTGATCTACACCAGCGCCTTCATGCTCTGCTCCACGCTGGCGGCGGCCGGCGGCATTCTCGCCGCAGCGCGCCTCGCATCCGCCAGTCAGCAGGCCGGCACGGGCGACGTGAACCTCAATGCGATAGCGGCGGCGGTAATCGGCGGGACAAGCCTTTTCGGCGGACGGGGCAGCGCTTATTCGGCCCTACTCGGCATCATCGTCATCCAGTCGATCGCCAGCGGCCTGACCTTGCTCGATCTGTCCTCTTCGCTTCGGTACATGATCACCGGTGGTGTCCTTGCCGTCGCCGTGATCGTCGACTCGCTCGCCCGCCGCTCGCGGGTAACCCACGGCCGCGCCTGAGCGCGGCTTGATTGCAGCCGTTTTCAAGAGGACATACATGGACCAGGATCTGTCGGGAAAAGTCGCGGCCGTTACAGGTGCCGCGTCGGGAATCGGCCTCGAATGCGCCAGGGCAATGCTGGACGCCGGCGCCCGGGTCGTGCTCGTTGACCGCGCCGAGGATCGGCTGAGGGACGTGTGCTCCGAGCTTGGCTCCGAAGCTATCCCGTTGGTGATCGACGTTACCGATCCCGCCAGCGTGGCGCGGATGATGCCGCAGATCCTGGAGAAGGCCGGCCAGCTCGACATCTTCCATGCCAATGCCGGCTCCTATGTCGGGGGCGAGGTGGTGGACGGCGATCCCGATGCCTGGGACCGCATGCTGAACCTCAACATCAACGCCGCGTTTCGCTCGGTGCATGCGGTTCTTGCTCACATGGTCGAGCGCAAGACAGGCGACATCATCATGACCAGTTCCATCGCCGGCCTGGTCCCTGTCGTGTGGGAACCGATCTATACGGCCTCCAAACATGCGGTGCAGGCCTTCGTCCACACGGTCAGGCGGCAAGTCGCTAGGCATGGAATCAGGGTTGGGGCGGTCGCGCCGGGACCCGTGGTGACCGCCTTGCTCAGCGACTGGCCGCAGGAGAAAATGGATGAGGCGCTTGCATCGGGAAGCCTGATGGAACCGAAGGAAGTGGCTGACGCGGTCATGTTCATGCTCACGCGGCCGAGGAATGTCACGATCCGTGACCTCGTCATCTTGCCCCAAAGCGTCGACCTCTGACGGGGCTTCCTGGCTTCGCCGGCGGCATCACTGATCACCTGCGCGAACGTGCTGGATCCGTGGCCTGACCACCGGGTTCAGTTGTTGTGGATATGGTCTTTCATGTAGTCGCGCGTCTCGTTCAGCAGGCGCTGCATGGACGTTCTCGCTTGCTCCGCATTACCGCCCTTGATCGCTTCCATCACGTTGCGGTGCAAAGGCAGGAATATCGCGAAGGATTCTGGCGAGAAGCGATGGCTGATCAGCAGTCCTACGCCGATCAGATTGCCCATCTGCAGAAGCAACGGATTGCGCCCGGCGGCGAGGATGCCGCGATGGAAGCGCAAATCGGCCTCGATCCCAGGCACGTTGGCCTGGCTCGCCTCGACCATCTCCCGGAAAGCCATCTCGATCTCTCGGAGATCGTCGCGCGTCGCCCGCTCCGCCGCGAGTGCTGCTGCTTCCGGCTCGATCATCAGCCGGATCTCGAACAATTCGGCGAAGAACTGTACGGGCGGCATGGTGTTATAACGCCAACTCAGCACTTCGGCGTCGAGCAGGTTCCAGTGCATGGCAGGCAGCGCGCGAATGCCGGTTCGCGTTTTCAACTCCAGAAGGCCTTTCGCCGCAAGCGTCTTGACCGCCTCGCGAATGACGGATCGGCTGACTTCATACTCGCGTTCGAGGTCGGCTTCCTTGGGAAAGGGTTCGTCCGGTTTGAGATCGCCGCGCACGATGCGGATACCCAGATCCTCCACCACATGGGCGAAAAGATTACGTTTGCGGCCGGAGCCGATGCGAAGCGGTGGGGGGAATCGATCATTCATATAATATGAACCTATCGTCGGCAGCGGTCGCTTGACAACGTGCGTCTAGTGTCGGCAACGGTTGCAGCGTTGCGCAGTTCAACTGCCGAGCAGTCAGCCGTCTCGCGAAGCGTATGAATTATTTGAGCCTTTCGCTCGACTGCAAGAATTTCGCGGCTGTGCTGACGATTTCCGCAACCGGGCGTGATGCATCGAGCGTCAAAATTTCCTCGTCGGCGGCTGGAGGCTCCAGGGCGGCGAATTGGCTTTCCACGAGGCTCGCCGGCATGAAATGGCCCTTGCGGCCTGACACGCGCTGCCGAGCCGTTGCCGGATTGATCTGGAGATGGACGAAGGCGATCGTTGCGCAGTGACCACGCAAACGGTCGCGATAGACCCGCTTGAGTGCCGAGCACGCGGCGATCGTGCTCTCCCCGCGTGAAGCGGCGCTCGCAACTTCCCTGCCGATCGAATCCAGCCAGCCCTCTCTGTCGGCATCCGTCAGCGGCAGGCCGCTTGCCATGCGCTCGACGTTTTCGGGCGGGTGAAGCCTGTCGCCTTCGATGAACCGGGCCCCGAGCGCCTCAGCAAGAGCCGCTCCGACCACCGATTTGCCGCTTCCGGCGACACCCATCACGACAACCGCCGGCACGGGCGCCGTGCTAACCGGCGTTTGCGGGGATTTTCCAGTCACGACGATTCACCGGCTTGCGGGAGCCCGGCCATAAAGCAGAAGCATGGCGACTATGACAACCCCGTAGATGATCTGACGTCCGGCTTCCGGCATCTGCATGACGGACAGGATCGACTGCAGAAGCGTGATCAGGATGACGCCGGCGACGGTACCGAGATAGGAGCCGCGGCCGCCGAGGATGGAAGTGCCGCCGAGCACGACCGCTGCTATCGACGGAAGCAGGTAGGCGTCGCCCATCGACTGCGCGGCCTTGGAGGCATAGCCGGCGAGCAGCACGCCGCCGAAGGCGGAAAGCCCGCCAGCCACGGCGAAGGCGATCATGACGATCCGGCGCGTGTCGACGCCCGACAGGTAGGCAGCGCGCTCGCGGTTGCCGATCGCATAGACAGAGCGGCCGAAGGTGGTGCGGGTGAGTACGAAGACGGTCGCAGCGCCGATTATCGCCCAGACGATCACCGCGTTGGGCACGCCGGGGACGAGCGAGCCGGTGGCGAGGTAGCGCATCGCCTCCGTTGCGGAATCCTGCGGCGAGAAGCCGCCCGTATAGACCACCATCAACCCCTGCGCGACCGCATTGGTGGCGAGCGTTATGATCATAGAGGGGATGCGCAGATAGGCGACGCCGATGCCGTTCACCAGCCCGATCAGGATGCCGCAAAGAATGCCGAACGGGATGGCGAGCACGACGCCTGCGGGGCCGAGCGCCGCTGCGGCGGATGCCATCATCGCGCCCGCCGCCACCGTCCATGGCACCGAGAGGTCGATTTGCCCGAGCAGGATGACCAGCATCATGCCGGTCGCGATGACGCCAAGAAACGACGCGACCTTCAACTGTTGCAGCAGATATTCGGGCGACAGGAAGCTGGTCGAATACAGGCTGCCGAAAACGAGCAGCGCGATGATGCAGGCAAACGATGTCGCTACCGCCGGATCGGCCTTGCGCAGGAACTTCGGCATGCGGCTCGATATACCGCCGGTCGTGGTCGTGCCGCTCATCCGAACCACTCCAGACGATTCTTCACACGGAAGAGGGCGAAGGCCCCGAGACTGACGGCAAGCAGCAGCACCACGCCCTGGAAGAGCGGCTGCCACAGCGGGTCGAAGTCGAAAACGAAGAGAAGGTCGCCGATGGTGCGGAAGGCGAAGGCGCCAAAGATCGCGCCGATCGCACTGCCGCGTCCCCCGAAGAGTGAGACGCCGCCGAGCACCACGGCCGCGATCGCGAACAGCGTGTAGGCGTTGCCGCTCGCATAAGCCGCTTCGCCCGTATAGGTGAAGAAGGTCAGGAACAGGCCGCCGATTGCGGCGAGCAGGCCGGCCAGCGTGTAGGCCAGGAACTTGCCGCGCTTGATCGGCACGCCGGACATGTAGGCCGCCACTTCCGACGATCCTGCCGCGTAAGCCGCACGGCCATAGACCGAGCGGCTGAACGGCACCCAGATGACGAGCACCACAGCGACGAGGGCGACGAGGCTCGACGGTATGACGCCGAACAGCCTGCCGGTCAGCGCGTCGGCAAGGTCTTCGTTGACCGAGCCGCCCGGGAATGGCCGCAGCAGCAGCGCGATGCCAAAATAGACTGCGCCAGTGGCGATCGTCGTCACGATCGGCTGGAGCCGCCCGTAAATCACGATCGCGCCGTTGAGCGCCCCGCAAAAAAGGCCGACGAGGAGCACCGCCACGACGCCGAATGCAGTTTCCATAGGAGTGCCGACGACGAGCCAGGAGGCCAGACAATTGGTCAGGATAAAGATCATGCCCACCGAAAGGTCGATGCCGGCGGTGATGACCACCAGCGTCTGCGCCATCGCCACGAAAGCGAGCAGCACGCCCTTGTTGGACGCCGTCTGCACCACGTTGGCGGTGAAGCCCGCCTGATGGTTCGACGTATAGATGACGAACATCACGACGAAGATGCCGAGTGCAAGCAACGTCCCGCGCTGCTCGGCAAACCGGTAGCGCCATTCGCTCATCAGTCTGCTCTCGCCATTCTGGCCGCCTCGGCAGTGCCGATATTCAGTGCGCTGGCGATCAGCGCGTGTTCGGTGATCTCTTCGCCGACAAGCTCGCGCTTGATCGCGCCGTCATAAAGCACGAGCACGCGGTCGCAGCAGCCTATCAGTTCGTCATAGTCGGTCGAGTAGAAGACGATCGCAGCGCCCTGGTCGGCGAGCCGGCGCAGGAGCTGGTAGATCTCCTGCTTGGTGCCGACATCGATGCCGCGCGTCGGGTCGTTGAGCAGGATAATGCGCGGATGGCGCATTAGCCATTTGGCGATCACCACCTTCTGCTGGTTGCCGCCCGAGAGCGCGCCGACCGGGATTTCCAGCCCGGCCGTGCGGATGGCCAGCAGCTTCACCATCTCGTCGAGCAGCCTGTCCTCCGCCTGCCCGTCGATGATGCCGCGGCTGGACACCTTGTCCATGGCGGCGAAAGCCAGGTTCTCGCGCACCGTCATCGGCAGCATCAGCCCTTCGGTCTTCCGGTCCTCGGGGATGAGCGCCATGCCGACCTTGCCCGAACGCGCATGCGCCGGGCTCTTGAGATTGACCGGCTGACCGTCTATCAGCACTTCGCCGGTGCAGCCCCGAAGCACGCCGAAGAGCGCCAGCAGCAGTTCGCGCTGCCCCTGCCCGTCGAGACCGCCAAGGCCAATCACCTCGCCAGGCCGGACCGCGAAGCTGATGTCGGTCAGCCGGTCATCCCAGCCAAGCTTGCGGCATTCAAGTACAGGCGCGGCGGTGTTGGCGGCCACTGCCGGCTTAGGCGGAAACACATTCTGGTATTCGCGGCCGATCATCAGCTCGACGACTTCATTGTCGGTCTTTGTTCCGGCCTGGTAGGTCGCGATCTTGCGGCCATTGCGGAACACGGTGCATTCGTCGGCGAGCTCGGCGATCTCATGCATGCGGTGCGAGATGTAGAGCAGCGCGAGCCCTTCCGCGCGCAGCCGCTTCAGCACCGCGAACACTTTCGACACATCGGCGGCGGTCAGCGCAGAGGTCGCTTCGTCGAGGATCAGAATGCGCGGCTTGCGCGCCAGCGCCTTCGCGATCTCGACCATCTGGCGGCGCGACAGCGGCAGGTCCTTGACCAGCGCCGAGGGGTGGATGTCGGCGGCTCCAGCGCGCGCCAGCGCCTCCTCGGCGATCTTCCTCTGTGCCTTGCGGTCGATCATGCCGAATTTCTTCGGCGGATCGGAGATGACTATGTTATCGGCGACGCTGAGCTCTGGGATCAGCGACAGTTCCTGAAAGATGCAGACGATGCCGGCTTTGTTGGCTTCCGCGGGCGAGGCGAATGTAACCTCCTGCCCGTCCAGCATCATGCGGCCGTGATCGGGCGCCACCACCCCCGCCATCACCTTGATCAGCGTAGATTTGCCCGCGCCGTTCTCGCCCAGGATGGCATGGATGCGGCCCGCATGGACGGAAAGCTCGGCGTCCTCGAGCGCGCGCACGCCGCCATACCGCTTCGAAATGCCTTCCATGCGGAAGAGCGACGCCGCTTCCGTTGGAGCCGTATCCATGTATCTCCCCATCATTCCGAAATCCGGCGCCGCGGAATGCAGCAGCGCCGGGATTTCAGATCAGATTACTGGTTTTCCTTGGTCTGGCCCATGATTTCCTGCGCGGTGAAATTGATGCCGCAGGTCGGGAAGGAATTGCCGACGAAGAAGTTGTCGGACTGATCGGGATAGAAATCCTCGCCTTCCTTGAAGTTGGGGTCCTCGACGATAGCCGTCGGCAGCTTGACCGACTGCGGGATCACTTGGCCCTCCAATGCGGCGATCGCCGTCTTGATGGCCACCGCGACCTGCGCCGGGCCGGTGCCGGCCGACGAGCATTTCAGGCCCTCACCGGAGAATTTCGCGCAGAATTTGCGGAAGCCGTTCTCGGTCTCGCCCCCGAACGGAACAAAGGGATGCTTGGCGTCGATCATCGCCTGGACGACGCCGGTGTCGCCACCCTGCGCTGTGATGCCGTCGAACTTCTTGTGCACGGCAATTGCGTCGGCCGTCGCCTTCTGCGCGGTCGGATCGTCCCACTTGCCAAGGACCTCGACCACCTCCCACTTCTTGCCGCTGGCGGCGAAGGTTTCCTGGATGCCGTTATGGCGGTCGGTGTCTACCGACGTGCCGGACACGCCGCGCACTTCGAGGATTTTGCCGCCTTCAGGCAGATGTTTCGTCAGCCAGTTCGCCCAAAGACGCCAAGGCCTTTCTGATCGACGTTGACGTTGATGGCGTCCTCTGTGTCCAGGATGTTGTCGAAGGCGACCAGCACGACGCCGGCATCCTTGGCGCGCTTGATGACAGGCGCGAAAGCCGTCGGGTTCTGCGCGTTGACGACGATCGCGTCATAGCCGGAATCGATGAAGTTGTTGATCGCAGAGATCTGCGCCGGAACATCCTCGCCGGTGGAGACAACCTTGAACTCCTTAAGCTTGGCCGCCACGTCCGGCTGCGCCGCATAGGCCTTGGCGGTCTGGATCATCTGGATGCGCCAGGTATTGGCGATGTAGCCATTGGCGAGCGCTATCCGATAGGGGCCTTCCTTCTTCGGGAATTTGAAGAACTTGGTGTCGGCCGCCCACGGTGCGAAGCATGCCGGCTCGGCCGCCGGGCCGCTGACGATCTCCGGCTCGGCGATCGCGGAAGAAGAAAGAAGCATGAAGGCAGAAGCGGCGAGCACGCCGCTGACGACGGACTTGATCATCGTATTCCTCCCGTTGCAGGTGTCGTGTTGCATGCAAATGCTGGCTTGCCGCCGATGGTTCGCGGATCCCCTCCCCTTCCGGTTCCGCTCAGCTTCCTCCAACGCATCGGCATTTTGACATATTTATCAGACAAATCGGCGGTGACAAGCCGGCAGTAATTGCCAAGGCGTCTGGCTGCAACCTGTTTCGCCGGACTACCGCTAAACTCGTCACAAGCTGGTGGTGATGCCGCCGTCGACGACCAGCATATGGCCGGTGACGAAGGAAGACGCCTTCGACGACAGGAAAACCGCTGCGCCTACCAACTCCTCGACCTCGCCCCAGCGGCCGGCCGGAGTACGGCTCTCCAGCCATGAGGAGAATTTTTCATCCTCGACCAGCGCCTGATTGAGCGGTGTCTTGAAATAGCCGGGCGCCAGCGCGTTGACCTGCAGGCCGTGCCTGGCCCAATCGGTCGACATGCCGCGCGTCAAGTTGCGCACCGCACCCTTGGTCGCTGTGTAAGGCGCGATCCCGGGCCGCGCCAATTCGCTCTGCGCCGAAGCGATGTTGATGATCTTGCCCTCGCCGCGCTGGATCATGAAGCGGGCGACGGCCTGTCCGACGTAGAAAATGCTCGACACGTTGGTGCGCAGCATCTCGTCCCATTTCTCGGCCGGAAAGTCTTCCAGCGGTGTTCGAAACTGCATGCCGGCATTGTTGATCAGGATATCGATCGGCCCGATGCCGCTCTCGATCCTGGCGACGCCCTCGGCAACGGCGGTCGGGTCGGTCACGTCGAACGCCGCGCTCGACGCATCGAAACCTTCCGAGCGAAGCTGCTGCGCCGTTGCCCCGACATTCGCCGCGTTGCGGCCGTTGACCACAATCGCTGCACCGTGGGCGGCTAGCCCACGCGCCAGCGCATAGCCGATGCCCTGGCTGGAGCCCGTCACCAGCGCCCGCCTGCCGCCGAGATCGAACAATGGAAACGCCACGCTTACCTCCCCCCATCCGCGCCCACGGCGCACGCTCTCATGATTAGCTCAAACGGTACTTTTCGCGCATCGCGTCGACGCCCGGAACAGTCTTCAGTTTCGCCTGCCTGGAACCGAACGGTCGAGCCTAAACAGCCGGCGGCAATCCGCTCGTGACAACTATCGGCGTGCCCTCGGGCACACGGTCATAGAGATCGATGATGTCCTGGTGGATGAGCCGCACGCAGCCCGAGGACACGGACTTGCCGATCGACCACCATTCCGGCGAGCCGTGGAGACGATAGAGCGTATCCTTGTCGCCCTGGAAGATGTAGAGCGCGCGGGCTCCAAGCGGGTTTGTGACACCCGGCTCCATGCCGCCCTCCCACTCGTTCGTGCCGGGGATCTGCCGCGCGCGGTATTTTTCCAGTTCGGGCTGGCGGTCGATCATTTCGTTCGGCGGGAACCAGCGCGGCCACTTTTGCTTCCACTTGATGACTCCCCGGCCCGACCATTCGAAACCTTCACGGCCGAGGCCGACACCGTAGCGGATCGCCTGCTCGAAGTTGCCCACCAGATAGAGAAAGTGGCTCGACGTATCGATGACGACGGTTCCCGGCCGCTCGCCGGTCGGGTCCGGAACGACCTGTCGATGGTATCTCGGATCAATCTGTTCGATCGGAACAGCGGGAACTTCATGGCCGTCGTCGAACATGGCGGCGTACATCTGCCGATAGTCGCCAAAACCGGGGCCGACACCGAGTTGAGGAAGTTGCTCCGACTGCGGTATCGTAGGCTGGACATACGCCCCCTCGACGCGCTCGCGAACGCTGGTGCAAGCGGCCAGCGTTGCGGAGGCGGCGCTCGTCGCTGCCATCGCCATGAACTTGCGGCGGTTAAATTTCGACATCGGACTTTCCGCCAACACTTGAATATCCAGCAACGCGCGGGATGCCTTCGATTGAGGATCGTGCCAGCAACCTAACGCCACGACCGAGATTTCGCGTTACTGTCCCAGAATATTCAGGACGGCTCCGAAGCGCCAATGCCTTATCCCGTTTGTGAAGGCGACTGCCTCTCGGCGCGTGTCCCCAACAGGCGCACGGCCTGTCGCCCGGGCAGCGGCCGTGCAGGAACATGAAAAACGAACGAAGGCCGCAAAGCGCGGGTTCTGCGACTGCGGACGGTCTCAGACCTTTTGAACCGACATCACGTTTCCGGACGCGTCGATGACACAGTTTGCGCGAGCGCCTTTGGCTTCGAGAACGACCTGGAACGTCTGGGCGTCGACCTGGGACGAACTGACGGGTAGGACTGCCGAACTGTCGACGCCTAAAGGCGTAGCAGCCGCGGAAGCACAAGTCAGCTGGAGGTCGGCCGGAGCTGTCTGCCCGGTATTGCGGACGGTATTCGGTTCAGGCTGGTTCGACGTGCAGCCCGCAACTTGCGCTACAGCCAAAGCCATGGCGAGCATCATCGCGCGATCGCGGTTCGTCGTGACTTAGTGCGAATTGGAGGCCCGGACACAGGGTCTGTTCATTGGCGGTCAAACTCCCTTGTAGAGTGAAGCACCCTGCATCAGGACGACAACCTTAGCCCCGATTTCGATGCGGGAATGAAGGTCGGTGATGTCGTCGTTGTTCATGCGAATGCACCCCGACGAGACATCGAGGCCAATCGTCCATGGCTCAGGAGTGCCGTGGATGCGATAGATCGTGTCCTGATCGCCCTGGTACAGATAGAGCGCTCGCGCTCCAAGCGGATTGTCCGGACCGCCAGGCTGGCCGCCTGCCCATTTCGCGGCATTCGGATCGCGGGCGACCATTTCAGCGGGCGGTGTCCAGGTCGGCCACTCGGCGGTGCGGCCGACGCGGACGATTCCAGCCCAGCCGAAACCTTCGCGTCCGACGCCGATGCCGTAGCGGATAGCGGTAAATCCGGGCTGGACCAGGTAGAGAAAATGCTGGTTGCCGTCGATGATGATGGTGCCGGGTTTCTCCGCGGTCCTGAATTTCACGACCTGTTTGCGGAAGGCTTCCGGCACCTGTTTGTGCGCGGCGTAATACGATCTCGCCTTCTTGCGGTCGTAGTGAACCCACTTGCGGGTCTTGGGATCGAATATCTGCGTCTCGGCGGCATATGCGAACGCAACGCCAAGCGCCAGGCAGGCTGCTGCCGCCGCACCAAGACGGCGGCGGCTGATTTTGGGAAACGAGGCTCGGAGCGGGAATGCCATCAACGCCACCTTCTCGGCTCTATTTGGACCAGGCTTCCAGCCGGTCTTCATGCTTCGCGATCCAGTTCCGTGCATACGCAGCCGGATCCTGCCTTTCCACCTGCAGCGCGTAGCTCATCTGCGTGATCTCCTCCGGATTGAAATCGATGTTGGAAAGAAACGACGCGACTTTCGGCAGCCGCTCGGCCGTCTTCGAAGCGAAGGCTATGCTGAAATGCGATGGTGCCCACGCCACCGGCGCGTAGGACTTGGAGAGCCAGTCCGACGGATCGTCGCTGGGCAGGACGATCTTCCATTTGGCGTCGTCATGCTTCGGCTCGCTCAGTTGGACTATGTCATGCAGGTCGAAGACGTGATGCGGGCTGTAGCAGTAAAACACGATCGGCTTGTTTGTCGCCGCAGCGGCATCGACTGCCGCCATCGCCACGTCTTCCGGCATTTCGAGCAGTTTCACGTTTTTGGCGTAGCCGTAGCTTTCCGCACGGATCCTCTCGATGGTCGTGGATGACCAGGTCTGCGCGCCGATCCACATCTCGCCCTGACCGTTGCCGTCGGTGTCGAGGACGGACGTTTTCACTGGGTCCTTCAGATCGGCAACGTCCTTGATCCCGTATTTGTCGGCCGTTTCGCGCGTGGTGCAGATGCCTTGCGTGGCCGAAACCCGCTTCGGACTGAGCCGAACCGTTTTCTTGTCGTCTACATATTTCTTCACGAGGGAATTGAAATTCGGCATCCAGACCTCGGGATGGACGTCGATATCGCCGGTGTCGAGCCCGGCAAAGATCGTGAGCGTTCCCATCTCCCGGACTTCGACGTCCAGGCCCAGCTTCTTCTCTATGCCCGTATTTGATGATGTTGGCCGACGCCTGTCCGGATGGCCAGTTGGGCATGCCGACTACGAGATCGGCCGCCAAGCTCAAGCCGCCAATCGGCAGCAAAAGGAGAGCGGACAGGCTCAGCTTCAGCGCAACTGCACGGATCAAGATCGCTCCCTCCAGTCGTCGCCCCCAACGAACATAATTCGCCCTTGCAAGTGCATTCAGAGCACAACCGAGACGTTACTGCCAGCAATTTCTTGAGGAAAATAAGCACCCACTAATGTATCTTACACGCCAAGTATTGATCCTGGTCCGGTCCGTCGAGATCAATTGCTTGCAAGCGCCAAGATTGCCGGGCGGCACTCGGCCAGAGCATGTTTCTATGCCGAGGCTCCTGACCAAGGACATCGCATGGAAGGAACGATCACCATGTCCCGGACATCCACCTTTACCAGAAAGGACTTGTCCGGCTCACCTCTTCGATGAAATAGTACGGTTCCTTTGCCTCGGAGCCTTAAGATACCGCAACTTTGCGCGGGTGGCCGTTGAGGAGTATTGTCTGCTGGGGGTTGAAAAACCTGCACTTTTTGGGAGGAACCAATGACCAAAGCAGGGATCCATACCTGGAGTAAGACGTCGCGCCGCAAGTTCCTTGGCAAGACGGTCGCGGCGGCTGCGGCATTCGTTGCCGCGCCGAGCGTCGTCAAGGCGCAGGGCCCGACTACCATGCGCTGGCAGAGCACATGGCCTTCCAAGGATATCTTTCACGAGTTCGCACTCGATTTCGCCAAGAAGATCAATGATATGACGGGAGGCGACCTGAAAATAGAGGTGCTTCCGGCGGGTGCCGTCGTGCCTGCATTCGGCCTGCTCGACGCAGTGTCGGAAGGAACGCTGGATGGCGGCCACGGCGTGCTGGTCTATCACTACGGCAAGCAGACGGCGCTGGCGCTTTGGGGATCCGGCCCGGGCTTCGCCATGGACGCCAACATGCTGCTGGCCTGGCACAAATATGGCGGCGGCAAGGAGCTTCTCGCAAAACTCTACGAGTTCATCGGCGCCAATGTCGTTTCGTTCCCCTATGGACCGATGCCGACACAGCCGCTTGGCTGGTTCAAGCAGCCCGTTTCCAAGGTCGAGGACATCAGCGGCCTGAAGTTCCGTACCGTCGGTATCTCCATCGATGTCTTCACCGGCCTCGGCGCAGCCGTCAACGCGCTGCCGGGTGGCGAAATCGTCGCGGCTCTGGACCGCGGCCTGCTCGATGCGGCCGAGTTCAACAACGCCTCGTCCGACCGGGTCCTGGGTTTTCCGGACGTGTCCAAGATCTGCATGCTGCAGAGCTATCATCAGAATGCGGAACAGTTCGAAATACTGTTCAACAAGACGAAATACGACGCGCTGCCCGAACAAATGAAGGCCATCATCACCAATGCAGTCGAGGCCGCTTCGCAGGATATGGCCTGGAAGGCGATCGACCGATACTCGAAAGACTATTCGGAGATGCAGACGCAAGACAAAGTCAAATTCTACAAAACGCCCGAGGCAATCCTCAAGAGGCAGCTGGAGGTCTACGACGAGGTCGTGAAGAAGAAAGCGGCTGAAAACCCGATATTCAGGGAAATCCTCGAATCGCAGATCGCCTTTGCCCAGCGGGCAACGCAGTGGGAACAGGACACGGTCGTGGGCCGCCGCCTGGTTTTTGATCACTACTTCGGGCCGGAGGGAGCGGCGAAGAACATCTGACGCGCAGTCCGAGCCGGCAAGGCTCCGTCGGGCTACCGGCCTGGCGGTGCCTTGCTTTCCAACCGACATGAACCCAATCTGCTACTCCATGAACGTTCAGCATTTCCTGAACACGGTCGATGCAGTCAGCGCGTGGGTCGGCAAAGCCGCGGCATGGCTTATCATCGGACTGATGACGCTGGTCTGCGTCGAGGTTTTCAAGCGCTACATCCTGAACATGCCCACGGCCTGGATCTTCGACGCCAGCAACATGTTCTACGGTACGCTGTTCATGCTGGCGGGCGCCTACGCGCTTGCGCAGAATGCCCATGTACGCGGCGACTTTCTCTACAGCTCGATGCGCCCGCGGACGCAGGCGGCGCTCGATCTTCTGCTGTATGTGCTTTTCTTCCTGCCGGGTATCGCGGCCCTTGTTTACGCGGGCTACGACTACGCCGCGCTTTCGTGGCGGATCGCAGAGCATTCGACCGTGACGGCGGAGGGTCCGCCGATCTACTACTTCAAATCGGTCATTCCGCTGGCCGGCGCCCTGGTGATGCTTCAGGGTTTGGCCGAGATCGTGCGTTGCGTCGTCTGCCTCAGGACCGGACAATGGCCCAGCCGGCGCAAGGACGTCGAGGAGATCGACGTGGTCGAGGAACAGCTAGCGGCCAGCGAATATGTGGACGAAGAGACGCGCAGGGTGGCGATCCAGCGCGCACAAAAAATCGATGAGGAAGCGCGCCAGCGCGGAATGGGGGGAGACCTGTAGAGGTGAGCGATCCAGCCCTCGGACTTATGATGCTCTGCCTGATCGTGGTCGTCATCGTCATGGGTTTTCCCACGGCCTTCACGCTGATGGGCCTCGGTATGTTTTTCGGGTTCTACGCCTTCTACAACCCGGCCGAATATTGGTACGACAACCGCGTCTTCGACCTGATGGTCCAGCGCACCTACGGGGCCATGACCAATGACGTCCTGATCTCCATCCCGCTGTTCGTTCTCATGGGATACGTGATGGAACGCGGGGCGCTGGTCGACAAGATGTTCTATAGCATCCAGCTTTCCTTCCGGCGGGTACCGGCGTCGCTCGCTGTCGCGACGCTCATCGTCTGCACGTTCTGGGGGATTGCCAGCGGCCTGGTCGGCGCCGTCGTGGTCCTGATGGGGGTGATCGCCCTGAACCCGATGTTGCGTGCCGGCTACGACGCCAGGCTCGCTTGCGGAGTTATCACTGCCGGCGGCACGCTGGGCATACTGATCCCGCCTTCGGTCATGATCATCGTCTATGCAGCGGTTGCGGGCCAGTCGGTGGTGAAGCTCTATGCGGCTGCCATGTTCCCCGGCTTTTTCCTCGCCTTTCTGTACCTCGTCTACATTCTCGGCTGGGCGGCAATCTCGCCGAAGATCGCGCCGCCCTTGCCGGAGCACCAAACAAAGGTCCCGGTGCCGGCCTGGATGCGAAACTTCGAGGCGGCCTATTCGCGCAACATGCTGATCGGATTTCTTTCGGCGCTGCTGTCCCCGGCCAGGGCGATGGCGCTCGAAACCGGCAACGGCCGCCTCACCTATTGGAAGTTGCTGAAGAACAGCTGCGCGGCGCTGGTGCCCTTTGGACTGACATCGCTCATTTTCGGGCTCGTATGGTGGTATGTCGTCATTCATCCGCAGGCCGCGGTTGAAGACGAAGCTCCGGCCGGACTGGAGCAGCTCGGTGCTGCGCCGGCGGAGGAACTCGGCGCGCCGGCGGTGGATGCCGGACCGGCGACCGGTTTCTACGTTGCTTTCGGCATCATAGGCGCGCTCGCCGCGGTCGTGCTCGTCCGCTATTACGGGAAGATGACCGCCGAGCGGCTCGCAGTCGTGAAGCTTCTGGCCTCTTCCGTCATGCCGCTGGGCATACTCACCGTCGTCGTGCTCGCAGTCATCCTGTTCGGGATCACGACGGCAACCGAGTCCGCCGCCGTCGGGGCGGCCGGTGCTTTTCTGCTGGCGTTTCAGGCCCGAACGCTCGACTGGAAACGCACGAAAGAAGCCGTCTTCCTGACGGCGAAGACCACCGCCATGGTGTGTTGGCTTTTTGTCGGCTCGGCGCTGTTTTCCGCGGTTTTTGCGATCCTCGGCGGTCAGGCGCTGCTCGAACAATGGGTACTGTCGCTCAACCTGACGCCGCTACAGTTCATGATCCTGTCGCAAGCCATCATCTTCATTCTCGGCTGGCCGCTCGAATGGACCGAGATCATCATCATCTTCGTGCCGATCTTCTTGCCGATGCTGAAACATTTCAACATCGACCCGATCCTCTGGGGGACGATCGTCTTCGTGAATCTGCAAGCGGCGTTCCTGTCACCCCCGGTCGCGATGTCGGCATACTATCTCAAGGGGGTCGCGCCGCAGCACGTCACGCTCAACCAGATATTCGCAGGTATGATGCCCTACATGCTGATCGTCATCGTCTGCATGATCATCATGTACATCTGGCCGGGAATAACGCTCTGGCTTCCCCGGTATCTTTACGGCGGGTAAGAAGCTTCGCCTTCTGAGGGTAGCTCCGGGCAGTAAAGTGTAGACGACGCGATCAAGCGACGCCGCTGGACGTCACGCCAACCATTCCCTGATCGCGGGATTGGCAAGGTGGGTGCGCAACCGGGCATCGGCATCGACGACGCCAGGCTTCATCGGCGCTCGCGTCGGTCCGCAATCGACCCCGATGGCGCGGAAAGCCGCCTTCATTCCAGGCAAAACTCCGGTTTCCAGCAACACTTCGACAAATTCTTGCGATGTCTGTTGCAGCTTTCGAACGCGATCCAGGTCGCCGGCGCGAGCGGCCTGATCGATCGCAACATAAAGTTTGCCAAGCAGATTGTAGGTCGTGCCGATGCCACCGTCGGTGCCGAGAGCGGCAACGGCGCCGTAGATTTCATCGAATCCGAAATAATACACCTTGTCCGGCCGCCGGCGCTGCAGCATCGAAAATTTGAAGATGTCCGTGGAGGTAAACTTGATCCCCACAACATTCTTGAGATCGAGCAGACGAACCAACAGGTTTAGCGGCAGGGGCCGACCCGTGCGCAAAGGAAGCTCGTAGACAATCAGCGGCAGGTCGGAAGCCGCCGCGAGAGCCTGGTAGTAGCCGAACACTTCCTCGTCGGAGAAGGGATAGGAATGCGGTGGCAACGCCGAAAGAGCGTGATAGCCGAGCTTCTGCGCATGTTGCGCCAGTCGGATCGAATCGCGAAGATTGGGCATTCCAACGTGGGCGATGAGCGTAATGCCAGACGCTGCGGCGCTGGCCGCGACGAGTTCCTGCTGGGCAAGCAATTCCTCGGTCGTCAGCAGACCGGACTCGGCGCTGCTGCCGCCGACATAGAGCCCCGCTAGGCCCTGGCGCAGCACATAGTCATTGATATTGCGCTGGCGCTGCGGGTCGAATTCGCCGTCATCGCTTAGCCCGGTCATCAGGGCGGCATACATGCCCGAAAGCTTCTTCGTCATTCCCAAATCTCGATTTGCCGCTGATGCAGTCCGGCGTTGTAGAAAATTACGGCGGCCTGTCAATGTGCCGCTTGCATCATCTCAGGCCGTTTCCGGGAGGGCGCTGGCATGACCATAGGGAACAGAGCATCCGCGCAAGTTCGGATAGCCCTTGCAAATGCGGCCACCGAGCGGGCGGATCGATGGTGCCCGCATCCGGTGCGTCTCACGCACATAGCGGAGACCTGTTATTCGCTTGTCGGCGGCTAATGGCGCCAAGGGCCTGTGAAGGAACGCTTCACAGGCCGATCAGTGCGAATCCTTGGGCACTGCCTTACCGCGGGAGCCTTTCAGGAAGTCGAAGTCGGCTCCGGTATCCGCCCCTGTGACATGATCGTGATAGAGCTTGGCATAACCACCCAGCGGTGGGTTGCCAGGCGATTTCCAGGTCGCCAGCCGGCGCTTGATCTCCGCTTGCGAAACATCAAGATGCAACCGGCGGTTCGGCACGTCGACCTCGACGAAGTCGCCTTCGCGCACGATTGCCAAAGGGCCGCCAACTGCTGCCTCGGGGCTGACATGCAAAATCACCGTCCCATAGGCAGTTCCCGACATACGTGCGTCGGAGATGCGCACCATGTCGGTTATGCCTTTTTTGAGCACCTTGGGCGGCAGCCCCATGTTGCCCACTTCGGCCATGCCCGGATATCCGCGCGGACCGCAGTTCTTCAGCACCATGACGCAGCTTTCGTCAATATCGAGTGCGGGGTCGTTGATCTTTGCCTTGTAGTCGTCGATGTCCTCGAAGACGACGGCTCGGCCGCGATGCACCATCAGGGCCGGCGTCGCCGCGGATGGCTTCAGCACGGCGCCGTCGGGTGCCAGGTTGCCGCGAAGCACCGCGATACCGCCCTGCCCGGTCAGCGATCGCTCAACTGGCCGGATGACGTCCTCGTTCCAGTTGCGCGCTTCTTTCACCTGATCCCATTGCGACTTTCCGGAGACGGTCAGGGCATCCTTGTGCAGCAGGTTACCTTCGCCGAGCATCCTGAGCACAACCGGCAGGCCGCCGGCGTAGAAGAACTCCTCCATGAGGTATTTCCCGGACGGCATCAGGTTGACGATCGTCGGAACATCGCGGCCGAGCCGGTCCCAGTCGTCCAACGTCAGGTCAACGCCCGCCCGGCCAGCCAAGGCAAGCAAGTGGACGATCGCATTGGTCGACCCGCCGATGGCGCCATTGCAGCGGATTGCATTCTCGAACGCTTCGCGGGTCAAGACATCCGACGGCTTCAGATCGTCCTTGACCATCTCCACGATGCGTCTGCCGGTAAGCTGCGCCATCACGCGGCGCCGGCTGTCCACCGCCGGAATGGCGGCATTGCCGCTCAGCGCCATGCCGAGCGCTTCCGCCATCGACGCCATGGTCGAAGCCGTGCCCATGGTGTTGCACGAGCCGGGCGAGCGACTCATCGACTGTTCCGCCTCGAGGAAATCCTCCTGGCTCATGCTGCCGGCCTTGATGGCCTCCGACATCTGCCACAGCGCCGTGCCTGACCCGACCCGTTCGTTGCGAAACCATCCATTCAGCATCGGCCCGCCGGTGACCACAATTGCCGGTATGTCGACCGACGCTGCCCCCATCAGCAGTGCTGGAGTTGTCTTGTCACAACCCACCATCAGCACCACGCCGTCCAGCGGATTGGCCCGCAGCGCCTCCTCGACATCCATCGAAGCGAGGTTCCGGTACATCATGGCGGTCGGCCGCAGCGCGCTCTCCCCTGGCGAAAACACCGGAAATTCCAGCGGCAGACCGCCCGCCTCATAGATGCCATGCTTGACCCGCTGGGCGAGGTCGCGCAGGTGCGCATTGCAAGGGGTGAGTTCGGACCAGGTGTTGCAGATGCCGATGACGGGTCGCCCATCGAACAGGTCGGCGGGCAGCCCCTGATTCTTCATCCACGACCGGTGATAGATGTGGTCTCTCGACGTGCCGCCGAACCACTCCGTCGACCGCAGTTTTCGCGGCCATTTCGCCGGCACGAATTCCATGAAAGCCTCGCTGGATACCGCCCGCCCGTCGCGCTGGACACACGCCGGAAGACGGTCTGCAATTCCTCCTCACATGTGCCACCTAAATAGGTAATGGCATATCAGTCAAATCATCTGTCCAGATTGTTGGATACCAACTATGGTATGTCCTCGACCGCACTTTTCCGGGAATTTTGCCGACATGAAATCGCACTATCTGAAACTCAACCAGTTGCGTTTTGTCGATGCCCTTAAACGGCGCGGCAAACTCTCGCTCGCCGCGGAAGACATGAACATCTCACAGCCCTCTGCCTCGCGTACATTGGCAGAGATCGAAGCCTTGGTCGGCCAACAGATTTGCAAACGACACGCCCATGGCCTCACCTTCAACGAATTCGGCAATGTCCTCGCCGCTCGCGCCAGGCGTATCGCAGCCGAGGTCGACAAACTCGGGCGCGACATCAGCGAGGTTGCGGATGGCCGCCGCGGACGCGTCCGCATTGGCGCAGTCACCGCTCCGGCGATAGCCTTCGCATTGCCCGCGTCGTTGGCGTTGCGCGAGATTGCGCCGCATGTGCATCTGCAGATCGATGTCGAACCGAGCAGCACCTTGATGCAGCGAATGCGGGAAGGCGTTTATGATTTCGTGTTGGCGCGCCTGACCCCCGATGACGATCCGTCGCAATACGACGTGCGCAGGATCGGCGAGGAGGCTCTTGATTTCGTTGTACGCCGAGGCCATCCCTTGGCCGAAGGTCGCGGCCTGGCGCTGGAGCAGCTTTCGGAATTCGACTGGATGCTCCAGCCTGCCGGATCGCCGATCTGGTCCGCCGTCGGCGAGGCTTTCACGTCGGAAGGCGCCAGCTTCCCGGACCGGATAACCTATTCATCATCGGTGCTGCTGACCCTTGCTACAGTGTCGCGGACAAACTCGATCGCGCCTTTTGCCCGGGAGGTGGCGCAAACCTTGATCTCGGAAGACCTCAACGCGAATCTGGTCAGGCTGGACACTCGCACAAAGGCGGCGGTTTCGGCGTTCAACATCATTCTGGCGAGGGATGCCCTGCTCTCGCCGCTCGCCAAGCGGTTTCTCGAACTGATCGAGGCCGAGATCGCCAGGAGCAGGCAGCGGCGCGAACCTGCGGCCTAACCTTTGATGCCGGAGGATATCATCACCGCTTCGGTGACCCTCCTCTGGAAGATCAGATAAGCGATGGCGACCGGCGCGGCGGCAAGCAGCGCAACCGACATGATGCGCGCATAGGCGACGCCGAAGGCGTCGTTGACCTGGGTGATGCCGACGGGGATCGTCATCTGCTCTTCCGAGGTGACGACCAGGAACGGCAGGAAGAACTCGTTCCAGGTCGCGATGAAGGTCACGATGCCAAGCGCGGTGGTGATGCCCCAGTTCAGCGGCAGGTAGACCTTGAACAGCAGTTTGAACTCGCTTGCGCCATCCAGCACCGCCGCTTCGCGCAATTCCTTCGGCACGGCGTCGAAAAACTGCTTGTAGACAACGATGACGACAGGAACGATCAGTTGCGGCAGGATGATCCCGCCCCATTTGTTCACCTGGCCAAGGTCGTTCATCAGGATGAATTGCGCGACGTAGAGCGCTTGCGGCGGAACCATGAAGCTCAGCAGGATGACACCATAGAGCAATCGCCTGCCGGGGAACTTGATCTGCGACAGCGCATAGGCGCACATCATGCCGAACAAAAGAACGATGACGGTTGTGATGGCGGCCGTGCCGACCGAATTGACGTACCAGCGCATCAGATTGGTACGGAATATCACATCGATATAAGAAGCGACGTTCAATTCGTCAGGCAGGATGCCGCCACCGCCGACGACGTTCTGTTCCGAGCGGATCGAGGTGACGAAGGCCCAATAGAGCGGAAACATCCAGATCGCCGCGCAGACGAGCGCAAACGATCCAAACAGGCGATTGGCAAATTTCCGGTTATTCATTGCCGCCGCCCTACCACTCGCAGGATCTGAAACTGAAGGACGGAAAACATGATGATGATGACCACCAGCGTCATGGCGATTGCCGAACCATAGCCGCCGTGGTCGAGCTGGAAAGCTTCGCGATAAACCTGCATCAACAGCACGTAGGACGAATTGAATGGACCACCCTTCGATAGCAGGTAGACCTGGTCGAAGATCTTCAATTGCAGGATCAGCTGCAACGTCAGCACCATCGCCGTAATCGGCCACAGCAGCGGCCAGGTAACTCGCTTGAAGCGCTGCCAGGCGGTCGCGCCATCCAGCTTCGCAGCCTCGTAGAGATCGGTCGGGATATTGCGCAGGCCTGCCAGGAACAAGAGCACGTTGAAGCCGTTCGTCCACCAGATCGTCACAGCGGCGATGACTGGCATCACCCAATGCGGGTTCTTGAAAACCGCGACCGGCTTGCCGGTGAAAAGAGTGAAGATGCCCTGCAATATCCCGTACTGGAAGTCGAGCATCCAGGTCCAGATCAGGGTGACCACCGAAACCGGCAGGATGTAGGGAAAGAAGAACAGCACCATGATGAGGGCCTGGAGGCGCCCTTTCAGGCGGCTGATCATCAGAGCGATGCCGAGTGCGATCGCCGTGGTCGGGATGACAGTCAGAAGCACGAAATAGGCGTTGTTGATCAGCGAGGTGTAGAACAGCCGGTCGCCGAGCAGTCGATAATAATTGTCGAGTCCGATCCAGTTGCCTTCACCGATCAGCGGCGAGTCGGTGAAACTGAGCTGGAGCACCTTGAACGTTGGATAGGCGAAGAAGATCGCGAACGTGACGACGAAGGGTGCAATCAGCACCAGGGCAGTGAGATTGGATTTTCTCCGCCTCGATTGGAGAGACATGGCGCGCCTTTGTCAGTTCAGGAGGCCCGCCACGTCAACGATGGCAGGCCTCCTCGTTTGCCTGGGACGCCTATTTCAGCATGCCCTGAAGTTCGACCTTCATCTGCTCGACGGCGTCGGCAGCGGGCAACTGGCCATGGATCGCCGGCGCCATGTAGTTGTCGACCGCGTCATAGACCGGCGAGGCGACGCCAGCGATTTTGCTGCGCGGATCGAACACGGCGTGGTCGGCGAGCGGTGCATAGGTCGCATTGGGCTGCATGGCCTGATACTCGGCGCTTTCGACCGTCTTCTTGAACGCCGGGATGTGGCCGGCATCGGCCCAGCTGAGCGAGTTCTTCTCCATCCAGCCGAGGACGGTCAAAGCGGCCTGACGAGCAGCCGGATCCTCGTTCTTGTTGGCTGGCAGGGCGAAAGCGTGGGAGTCTGCCCACGTGGCTGGCTTGTCGAGCAGTTGCGGTATCTCTACCGCGCCCCATTCGAAGCCAAGCTTGTTCGCCGCAGCCAGATCCTTGAAGGTCGGGACTTCCCAGACGCCGTTCATATGGAACGCGGCATCGCCGGCGCTGAACAGCGCGACCGAGGCTTCGTACTCGGCCTGTTCGGGTATCAGCTCGTTGCTGCGCCAGTCGGCCATGATCTCGATCGCCTTCTGCGCCTTGGCGGCGTTGTCGCCGGCCAGCACCTCGTCGCCGGTGATCAACTCGCCGCCCATCTGCGAGAATAGCGTGTAGAAGACACGCCAAGTGCCGCCGCCGCCGACGGTCTGGTAGGAGAGAGGCGCCTTGACGCCCTTTTCCTTGAGCGCGGCAAGCGCCTTGTTGAAGTCGTCAAGCGAGGCAATGCCCTTCAGATTGCCCTTGTCGTCGAGGTAGTCCGTGCCTTCGAGCGCTTTCTTGTTGTAATAGAGCACGATGGCGTGGATGTCGAAAGGCACGGCATAGAGCTTGCCGTCTTCCCCACTTGCCGCCTTGATCGACGCATCGAAGAAATCGCCCTTCGACAGGCCGGCTGCGGTCAGCTCGGCGTCGGTGATTTCCGACAGACTGCCCTCCTGCAAGGCGAGTGGGATGCGCGACAGGTGATAGGTCATGATGTCCGGCCCTTGGCCAACCCCGACCGACGTGCGCACCTTGGTGTAATAGGGCGTGCCCCATTCCAGCGTCGTCGCCTTGATCTTGATGTCCGGATGCTCGGCGTTGAACTTGTCGATCAGCGCCTTCATGCGCACGCCGTCGCCGCCGGACAGGAAGTCCCACCACTCGATGTCGATGGCAAGCGCCTGGCTGGTCACAGCGCCGAGCAGGGTCGCCGAAAGCAGTATTCTTCGCAGAAGTTTTGTCATCATCTCACTCCCATTGTCGTTAAGTTTATTCTTGCTAGCGCAAGCGCCCTCCGGTTTTGTCGAAGACCAGGACCTTGTCGGGCGAAGCGGTCAGATCGAGGGTTGTTCCCTGGCGATCGTCGCGTGCCCCGCGCCGCTCGAAGACGACGTGAGCGCCTGAAGTTGTCTGCCCATAGAGATAGGAGACACCGCCGAGTTCCTCCGCTACGTCTATCTTCACTGCAAAGCCTCCAGATCGCGCCGATGCGATTTCCAGATGCTCCGGCCTTATGCCTACGGTGACCTGGCTGCCATCGGGGATCGGTTCGCTTGACGGCGGCCTCCAGCGTTTCCTTCTCGCCCGTCAGCGTGATCCGCACCCGACCCTCAGCGGTCTTGCTCACCTTGCCGTCGAGGAAGTTCATCGACGGCGAACCGATGAAGCCGGCGACGAACCGATTGTCGGGGTCATCGTAGAGGTCGAGTGGCCGGCCGGATTGCTGCAGCATCCCGTCGCGCAAAACGAAGATCTTGTCGGCCAACGTCATCGCCTCGACCTGGTCATGGGTAACGTAGATCATCGTGGCACCGAGGCGCCGATGCAGGCGGCTGAGTTCCAGCCGCATCTGGACGCGCAATTCGGCGTCGAGATTGGATAACGGCTCGTCGAACAGAAAAACTTCCGGCGCGCGCACGATGGCGCGGCCAATGGCGACGCGCTGACGCTGGCCGCCCGAAAGTTCGGCCGGTTTTTTTGACAGCTGGTCAGTCAGGCGAAGGATGGTTGCGGCCGCGCGCACCTTCTCGCCGATCTCCGCCTTCGGCCGCCGCGCGAGCTGTAGGCTGAAGGCCATGTTGTCGAAAACATTCAGATGCGGGTAGAGCGCGTAGGATTGGAAAACCATGGCCACGCCGCGCTTGGCCGGCTCTTCGTCGGTCACGTCCCGTGTCCCGATGGCAATCTGTCCGGCGCTGGTTTCCTCCAGCCCCGCGATCATGCGCAGGAGCGTGGATTTTCCGCAGCCCGAGGGACCGACGAACACCGCGAATTCACCCCGGGCGATCTCCATCGAGACGCCTTTGATGATCTCCACGCGTCCCGAAGCTTTTCCTGACTTCGGTCAAGCTTCACGCCGTTCGTCTTCACGGTCTCCTCCTCGCCGTGAATTCCTCATCATTGCAGCGCCAGGCGGACGACATGGTAAGATAGCGGCGGCAGCGACCCCTGCAATGTCTTTCCCGCGTCGACACCCAGCCCGGCGCCGTTGCGCGGCTTGATCCTGACCGGATTTTGCGACGTATTGGCGGTGCGGACATCCTCGCCCAGTCCGCCCATGACGAAATGCTCGGCGACGCCTCGCCGCGCCGAAGCCTGTCAGGTCAAGCGACAACTCAGCGGTTTCGGTCAGATGGCGGTTCAGCACGAAAAGCGTGATGCTGTCGCCGGATTTGCTGAGCACGCCGGCAACATCGAGATAGGAGACGTCGTCGGCGACGCTGCAATTGTAGGTCGGCGCATCGACCGCCACTTGCAGCGCAGTGCCGCGGCCATAAAGCGAGGCGAACTGGTAGGGATAATAGATCGAGGTCGCCCACGCCTTGCCACCGCGCTCCGCCCGGATCGGCGCGATCACATTCACCAACTGCGCAATGCAGGCGATCTTGACGCGGTCGGAGCGGCGTATGAACTCGTTGAGCAGGCCACCGACGAACAGCGCATCCTCGAGGTTGTAATCCTCCTCCAGCAGCTCAGGCGCCTCCGGCCAATCCCATGACGTCCAGTTTTTGCGGTCTTCCTCGCGCCGGTGGTACCAGACGTTCCATTCGTCGAAGCAGATGTAGATGTCCTTCTTCGACCGCTTGCGCGCCTTGACGAAATCGATCGCTCCGGCGATCGACTGGATGTAGCGGCCGGTCTCCTCGATCTTGCCGAAGAAGTTCAGCGTATCGCGGCTCTGGTTGCCGAAATATTTGTGCAGCGAGATGTAATCAACGCTCTCGTAGCACTCCTCCAGCACCTGGCGCTCCCAGTCGGGATAGGTCGGCATGGCATCGTTGGAAGAACCGCATACGATGGTCTCGATACCGCCGCCGAAGGCCTTCACCGCTTTCGAGGTCTCGTCGGCCAGGCGTCCATATTCCTTGGCCTCCTTGTGGCCGATCTGCCACGGCCCGTCGAGCTCGTTGCCAAGGCACCACATCTTCACGTCGTAGGGCTGTTCAACGCCATGGCTGCGGCGCAGGTCGCTCCAGTGTGTGCCCGACGGGTGGTTGCAGTATTCGACGAAGTTGCGAGCGTCGTCGATGCCACGCGACCCCAGATTGAGCGCCAGCATCATCTCGATGCCGGCATCCTTCGCCCAGCCGGCGAATTCGTTGATGCCGACCTGGTTGGTTTCTTTCGAGCGCCAGGCCAAATCCAGCCGAACCGGGCGTTTTTCTTTCGGCCCAACGCCATCTTCCCAGTTGTAGGCGGAGACGAAGTTGCCGCCCGGATAGCGGATGGCGGGGATTTTCAGGGCGCGGACCAGGTCCAGAACGTCGACGCGAAATCCATCTGCATTTGCGGTGGGATGGCCTGGCTCGTAGATGCCCGAATAGATGGCCCGGCCCATGTGCTCGATGAAGGCGGAATAAAGCCGGTCATCAATCTGAGCTATGGTGAAGTCCTTATGGACCGAGGCACGAACTCTCACGAAAAATCCTCCGATACGCAATCTTGATGCCTTGCTTGTCCGGACCTTCGCGCGCCATTTGCTTACAATCAAATCATATCGGTCTATCCTAACTTGACATTTTCGATATGAAATCGCGTCGTGGAGGAGACCGGCAGGACCGTTTCGGGTCATCGCGGTTCGACCGGGTCGACTTCGAATGGCTGCAGCTCGTCGGATTGGTCAGAACGCTGGTTCTGTTGCGGTCCGCTTCCGGCCGGCGTTGTCACTGACCCGGTCTCTACCCCCCGAGGTCCGGTCGAAGGGCGGGGCGAGCGTACATGCCGGTTGTCCGGAGTTCTGTTGGACTAACCCCGAAACCGCGCCTGAATACCTTCGCAAAGTAGTTCGGATCCTCGAAGCCGCACATGCCTGATACGTCCTTCACGGGCAGGTCGGCGGCCATCGTCAACAGCTTGACCGCGCGCTCGAGACGTTTCTGCAGCACATATTGGGCCGGAGCCATGCCCTCCTGGGCGGCGAATACGCGCGAGAAGTGAGCACGACTCAACCCGGCCAGTTGTGCCAGGTCGTCGACAGGCAGCGGCTGGTGCAGATGCGCGCCTATGTGGTCTATGACGCGCCTGAGCATCGAATTCTGCTGCTGGGCGTCGGGATTTGGTCCGAAGACATCATCGTAAAGCGCCATCGAAGCCTCGTAGGCGATGGCGGACGCGCGTGCCGGCGTCGCGGCGTCGCCGGTCACCAGCCGATAGGCGCAGTGAGCCAGGTGATCCACTGTTGCGGGCTGCAGCCTGAATACAGGGCCGGCGGCGTTCAAAACCTCGCGATGGATCCTCAGGGCCTCGCTGCCATGCATCGATATCCAGAAAAACTCCCAACGGCCGCCGTTTTCCACCCAATAGCGATGGGCATGTGGAACCAAAACCAGCATCGCTTCGCCGGGGCGGGTGCGAAAGGAACGGTTTGCGTAGCGGAGATTGCCTGCCCCACTAATTGTGTACTGGAGCACGGTGAACGGTGTCTGTCCGCGTTTGCGGCCGTCCCAACTGTAGGTCGGATCGGATCGAATTTCATAGCCCGCGCTGGTCGGCATAATGTGCAGGCGCCGTTGCGTGCGCGGCAAAGACACCATCCGCATTATCGGCCCGATATCGATCAGCTCTTGTAGCACAAAATTACCCTAGAAAGCACATTTGTTCCCTACCATGGGGAGCCATTCTACGCATAATGCGGAGGATTAAACAAATCGGGTGCATTTTTCCGGCGATGGACGCGATGAGATCCAGCGTGTCCCCGATCGCACGGACTCGGCGAATTCGTGCACCGATTTTACCTGTCGTCGAGAGACTGCCAGAGGAAGAGGTAGGATGAGCGCCTTCAAGATCGCCATTATCGGCGCCGGCAGCATTGGTTTCACCAAGAAGCTGTTCACAGACATCCTGTGCGTGCCGGAACTGCGCGAAATCGAGTTCGCGCTTACCGATATCAACCCACACAACCTCAAAATGATCGAAACGATCCTCAGGCGGATCGTCAAGGCGAACAACCTGCCAACAACGGTGACGGCAACCACGGATCGGCGCAAGGCCATAGAGGGTGCGCGCTATATCATCTCATGCGTGCGGGTCGGAGGCCTGGAAGCCTATGCCGACGATATTCGTATTCCATTGAAATACGGCATCGACCAGTGCGTGGGCGATACGATCTGCGCCGGCGGCATCCTGTACGGCCAACGCAACATCCCGGTCATCCTGGACTTCTGCAAGGACATCCGCGAGGTCGCCGAACCGGGCGCCAAATTCCTGAACTACGCCAACCCGATGGCGATGAACACCTGGGCGGCGATCGAATACGGCAAGGTGGATACTGTCGGGCTGTGCCACGGGGTGCAGCACGGCGGCGAGCAGATCGCCGAGATCCTCGGCGCCAGGGAGGGTGAGCTCGACTTCATCTGCTCCGGCATCAACCACCAGACATGGTTCATCGACGTGCGCCTCAACGGCCGCAAGGTCGGCAAGGACGAATTGGTCGCGGCCTTCGAGGCGCATCCGGTCTTCTCCAAGCAGGAGAAGCTGCGCATCGACGTCTTGAAGCGCTTCGGCGTTTATTCGACCGAGAGCAACGGGCATCTGTCGGAATATCTGCCATGGTATCGCAAGCGTCCTGACGAGATCGAACGCTGGATCGACATGTCCGACTGGATTCATGGCGAGACCGGCGGCTATCTGCGCTACTCGACCGAGAATCGCAACTGGTTCGAGACCGAATACCCGGCCTTCCTGAAGGAGGCCTCAAAGCCGTTCGACGTGACGAAACGCTCGAACGAGCACGCCAGCCATATTCTGGAGGCACTGGCGACCGGGCGGGTTTATCGCGGCCATTTCAACGTCAGGAACAATGGCGTCATCACAAACCTGCCATCGGACGCGATCATCGAATCGCCGGGTTTCGTCGACCGTTTCGGCATCAACATGGTGGCCGGCATCACACTTCCGGAAGCCTGTGCCGCGACCTGCATTTCGTCGATCAACGTACAGCGCATGTCGGTGCATGCAGCGATCGCAGGCGACATCGATCTGCTCAAGCTGGCGGTCCTGCATGACCCGCTGGTCGGCGCCATCTGCACGCCGGAGGAAGTCTGGCAGATGGTCGACGAGATGGTGGTCGCACAGGCCGAATGGCTGCCGCAGTATGCTCACGCCGTCGACGGGGCGAAGCAGCGGATGAGCCGCGCCACCGTCAAAACGCGCGACTGGGCGGGCGTTGCCCGCCGACCGGTCCGCTCGATCGAGGAATTGCGCGCGGCGAAGGCCGGCAGACGGAACCAGGCTGCGGAATAGCCCCGCAGCCGCGGATACTGAGGGCTGCCGACAGGGCAGTCCGATGTCGAGGAGGAAGCCGGTTGTGCAACCGGCAGCACGGGAGGAGAACGTCGATGACGATCAGATATGCTTTGAGCAGGACCGCCGTCCTGCTCCTGGGAGTTTCTACACTATCATTCGCTGCCGCCGCGTCGGAGCCGACCGAAGTGCCGCCGCAGCCGCCCTTCCCCGCGCAGGGCAAGATCACCTACATCCCGCGGGATTCCATTCTCGAGTTCAAGGCGCTGCCCGAATACAAGGAACCCGCCTGGGTCACCGAGAAATTCGTCAAGACGGGCAAGCTGCCGCCCGTGGCCGAGCGGCTGCCGAAGGAGCCGATGGTCTTCAAGACCGGCAACATGCCTGACGGCATGGGCATCTATGGCGACACGATGCGCCATGTCATCGGCGGTCGGCCGGAAGGCTGGAACTACAGCGCCGGCCAGACGCAAGGCTGGGGCGGCATCGACATCGCCATGTCGGAGTGCCTGACGCGCACCGCGCCGCTTTACCAGGTCGAAGCCAAGGACATGGAACCGCTGCCAAATCTCGCCAAGAGCTGGTCGTGGTCGGACGACGGCAAGGTGCTCACGATGAAACTCGATCGAAGGCGCGAAATGGTCCGATGGCGATCCGTTCGATTCCGAGGACGTGATGTTCTACTGGGAGGACAATGTCCTGGATCCGAACGTGACGCCGCTGAACGGCGCCTCGCCCGAGACCTTCGGCACTGGCACGACGCTGAAAGCGATCGACAAATACACGATCGAATGGACCTTCAAGGACACCTTCCCGCGCCAGCACCTGTTCGCCATGGCCTACGGCACATTCTGTCCCGGTCCGTCACACATTCTGAAGACGAAGCATCCCAAATACGCGCAGGGGATGACTTACGACCAATACAAGAACGGCTTCCCGGCGGATTTCATGAATATCCCCGTCATGGGCGCCTGGGCACCGGTCGCCTACCGGCCGGACGATATCATCGTGCTGCGCCGCAATCCCTACTACTGGAAGGTCGACGAGGCCGGCAATCAGCTTCCCTATCTGAACGAACTCCACTACAAGCTGTCGACTTGGGCCGATCGCGACGTGCAGGCGGTCGCCGGTTCTGGTGACTTCTCCAACCTCGAGCAGCCGGAAAACTTCGTCGAAGCGCTGAAACGCGCGGCTCAAGAGACCGCACCGGCGCGGCTTGCCTTCGGCCCACGCGCTATCGGCTACAATCTCAACCTCAACTTGTCCGGCAATGGCTGGGGCGATCCGGACGAACGCGGCCAGGCAGTCCGCGAGCTCAATCGCAATCTGGACTTCCGCAAGGCGATCACCATGGCGATCGACCGCAAGGCGTTGGGCGAATCGCTGGTCAAGGGGCCGTTCACGGCGATCTATCCGGGCGGATTGTCTTCGGCCACGAGCTTTTACGACCGCGCGTCCACCGTGTATTACCCGTATGATCTGGAAGGCGCCAAGGCGCTGTTGGAGAAGGTCGGCCTGAAGGACACCGATGGCAACGGCTTCGTCAACTTTCCTGCCGACAAAGCCGGCGGCAAGGACGTCGAGATCGTGCTGCTCGGCAATTCCGACTACACCACCGACAAGAGCCTGGCCGAAGGTGTGATCGGCCAGATGGAGCAGCTAGGCATTCGCGTCGTCCTCAACTCGCTGGACGGCAAGCAGCGCGACGCGAGCTATGTATGCCGGACGCTGGGACTGATGCCGTTCATCGCAACACCGCCGAACTCGCCTCGGTCGTGCAGAACACGCCGCAACTTGCCGCCACAGGTCCGCGCACGAGTTTGGTGCACCGCGCGCCGGAAAGCGGCCAGCTCGACCTCATGCCGTATCGAACAGGAACTCGTCGACACGGTGAACAAGTTCATCGCCAGCAGCGACGACGCCGAGCGCACCGAGCTGATGAAGCAGTACCAGAAGGTCGCGACGAAAACGTCAATACGGTCGGACTGACCGAATATCCGGGTGCGCTGATCATCAACAAGCGCTTCTCCAACATTCCGGTCGGCGCGCCCGATCTTCATGTTCAACTGGGCCGAGGACACGATCATTCGCGAGCGCGTGTACGTGCCGGAGGACAAGCAGGGCGACTACGAACTGTTCAAGGAGACGCTGCCCGGCAAGCCTGGCGTCGGCGAAGGTCCGGCAAGCTGAGCCTATCAAGTGCCCTCCCCCTCGGTCTGGCCGCAAGGGCGGCCGTTGGGGGAGGCAACAACCTGACGAACACGACGACCGAGCAACCCTTGGGACGAGGACAAAGGAGCAGCGCCATGCTGAGATTTCTGGCCACGCGCATCGCTTCCGCGATCCCGCTGCTGTTCGTGCTCAGCCTGGTGACCTTCGCCATCATCCAGGCGCCGCCCGGCGACTATGGCGACTACATCCGTTCGCAAGCGATCAACCAGGGTGGCGCCTCCTACGAGGAAGCGGAGGCCCAGGCGCAAGCCTATCGTGTCGCCAACGGCCTCGATAAGCCGTTGCCGGTGCAATACGTGAACTGGATCGTCGGCATCGTCACGCGCGGCGACTTCGGCCACAGCCTTTTCTACAACAAGCCGGTAGCCGACGTCGTCGCCGAGCGGCTGCCGCGCACCCTGGTGCTGGCGCTGGTCTGCCATATCCTGGCGTCGGTCATCGGCATCGCCTTCGGCATCTTCGCCGCGACGAAGCAATATTCCTGGGTCGACACGCTGCTTTCCGGCATCTCGTTCCTCGGCATGACCGTGCCGCGCTTCCTGATGGCGCTGATCATGGTCTACCTCCTGGTCTTCCATTTCAACGTGTCGCGAGATCAACAACTTCTTCTCGTCCCGCTACGGCGGCGCGCCATGGTCGTGGGGCAAGTTCGTCGACCTGGTCAAGCACGTCTGGCCGGTGGTGGCGATCGCGGTGTTCGGCGGCCTCGCCTACAACATGCGAGTGATGCGCGGGAACCTGCTCGACACGCTGAACGCCCAATATGTCGAGACGGCGCGCGCCAAGGGCCTGAGCGAGGGCCAGGTGATCATGCGCCACGCCGTGCCCAACGCGCTGCATCCGCTGATCATGTACCAGGGCGTGGCGCTGCCCTACATGCTGACCGGCGAGATCGAGACGGCGATCATCTTCGGACTGGCCACCGTCGGCCCGGCGATCGTCGGCTCGATGCAGGTCGGCGACGTCTATGTCACCGCCACCTTCATGATGGTGCTGGCCGCCACGCTGATCGTCGGCAACATCATCGCCGACATGCTGCTGGCGCTGGTCGATCCGCGCGTCCGCATCGGTGGAGGCAACTGACGATGAGCCTCGACTACCGAACAGATCGCCGTCGCCGGCGAGCCCGAGCCGCATGAGCGCATCCAGCCGCCGGCCGAGCCGAATCAGCCGACGATCGTCGTACCGCCGCGCAGGGCCGTAGCGAGAGCTACACCGCGCTGGTCTGGCGACGGCTCAAGCGCTCCTGGACCGGCATGCTCGGCCTCGTTCTGGTCGTCGCGCCTGCTCTTGATGGCGGTGTTCGCCGACTTCCTTTCTCCGGTCGATCCGAAGGCGACCGACGTCGCCTTCGCGCCGCCGCAGACGATCAGCTTCCGCGACGGGGACGGCAATTTCACCTTCGTCCGCGCAGCTACCAGATCCGCGAGACGGACGAACTCGATCCCGTCACCTTCCAGCCGATCGTCGGCCCAGACTACGACAACCCGCAACTGCTCGGCTTCTTCGTCAAGGGCGCGCCCTACCGGCTGCTGGGGCTGATCCCTGCCGACCGGCATTTCTTCGGCGCCGTCGACGGCAGCTCGCTGCATCTGCTCGGCACCGACAAGTTCGGTCGCGACGTGCTGTCGCGCATATTCTACGGCTCGCGCATCTCGCTGATGATCGCGCTGACGGTGGTCGCCATCGTGACCGTCATCGGCACGACGGTCGGCATGGTGTCAGGCTATTTCGGCGGCCGCTTCGACGCCTGGATGCAATGGTTCGTCGACCTTGTCCTCGCCTTCCCGCAACTGCCGCTCTACCTGGCGCTGACCTCGCTCATCCCGGTAACGGCGCCGACCAACGTCTTCCTCGCCTTCGTCATCTTCGTGATGTCGGCGCTGGGCTGGGCGCAACTGTCGCGCGAGGTGCGCGGCAAGACGCTGGCGCTGGCGCGCATCGACTATGTGCGCGCCGCGATCGCCATCGGCGCGACCGACAGGCGCATCATCTTCCAGCACATCCTGCCCAACGTGATGAGCCACGTCATCGTCGCCATCACCCTAGCGATCCCGAGCGTGGTGCTGCTGGAATCCTTCCTCGGCTTCCTCGGCTTCGCCGTGAAGCCGCCGCTGATCTCCTGGGGCCTGATGCTGCAGGATACCGCGACCTATTCGGTAATCGGCTCCTATCCGTGGATACTGGCGCCGGTCGGCGCCGTGCTGATCACGGTGTTTGCCTTCAACGCGCTGGGCGACGGCCTGCGCGACGCAATCGACCCGTACTGACGCTGGAGCGACCATGACCACGTCCGAGATCGAAATTCCCGCCGAGCGCCTTGATTGCAAGGAGAAGTCCGGCCGGCCGGTGATCGACGCCCGCAACGTCGCGGTCACTTTCAAGGTCGAGCACGGCACCGTCGACGCGGTGAAGGACGTGTCGTTCCAGCTCCATCGCGGCGAGACCATCGCCATCGTCGGCGAATCCGGATCCGGCAAGTCGGTGACGGCGCGCACGATCATGGGCCTGCTGACAAAGCGCGCCACCGTCTCGGACACGGCGACGCATCGAATACAACGGCCGCAACGTACTGAAGTTCTCGACGCGCGAGCGCCGTTCGTTGCGCGGCGACCGCATATCCATGATCTTCCAGGAGCCGATGAGCTCGCTAAACCCGATCTATACGATCGGCGCGCAGATCGTCGAGGCGATCCGCGCCCACCGCCGCATCGGCCGCCGCGAGGCGGCAGCACGGGCGCTGGAACTTTTGAAGCAGGTGCAGATCCCCGACCCGGAATCGCGCTTAAAGCAGTATCCGCACCAGCTTTCCGGCGGGCAGCGCCAGCGCGTCATGATCGCCATAGCGCTCGCCAACAATCCCGACGTGCTGATTGCCGACGAGCCGACGACCGCGCTCGACGTCACCGTGCAGGCGCAGATTCTCAACCTGATCCGCGACCTGCAGCAGAAGCTCGGCATGGCGGTGATCCTGATCACCCACGACCTAACCGTCGTCAGGCAGTTCTCCGATTATGTCTATGTCATGCAACACGGCGTAGTGCGCGAGCACAACACGACGGCGGCACTGTTCAAGGAGCCGAAGCACCCCTACACGCAGCGCCTGCTTGCGTCGGAGCCGAAGTGGCTCTGCCAATCCGTTGCCGGCGGACTCGCCAGTGATCCTCGAAGGGACGGGCGTGCGGGTCTCCTTCATGCTGAAGCGCGGCGGCTTCTTCAATCCGGACCTGCACGAGCTTGTGGCCGTCGATAGCCTCGACATCACCCTACGCAAGCACGAGACGCTCGGCCTGGTCGGCGAGTCCGGCTCCGGAAAGACCACCTTCGGCCAGGCGCTGATCCGGCTGATCGACATGGACCGTGGCGAGATCAGGTTCGACGGCCAGTCCATCGAGCAGAGGTCGCGTACCGAGATGCGGCCCTTGAGGTCGCGCATGCAGGTCGTGTTCCAGGATCCGTTCTCTTCGCTCAATCCCCGCATGTCGATCGGCCAGATCATTGAGGAAGGCCTGATCGTCAACAGGCTGGGCGACAGCAGGAAAGCGCGCCAGGAGCGCGTCGAGGACGCGCTGACCAGCGCCGGCATGCCGGCCAATATCCTGTCGCGCTTTCCGCACGAATTCTCCGGCGGCCAGCGCCAGCGCATCGCTATTGCCCGCGCCATAGCGCTTGAGCCGGAATTCATCCTGCTCGACGAGCCGACATCGGCGCTCGACCTCTCGGTGCAGGCACAAATCATCGACCTGCTGCGCCGGTTGCAGAACGAGCGCGGCCTGAGCTACCTTTTCATCTCGCACGATCTCAAGGTCGTGCGCGCGCTCTGCCACCGTGTGGTGGTGATGCAGCATGGCAAGATCGTTGAACAAGGACCGGTAGACGAGGTCCTGTCGAATCCCCAAAACGCCTACACGGAACGGCTCGTGCGAGCCGCCTTCAAGGTCGCAGCATAGTTCGCAAGCAGAGGCTCTCCCATGGCAAGACAACCCAAGATCGCATTCATCGGCGCCGGCTCGACCGTGTTCATGAAGAACATCATCGGCGATGTGCTGCAAAGGCCGGCGCTCGCGGGCGCCACCATTGCATTGATGGACATCAATCCGGAGCGGCTGGCGGAAAGCGAGATCGTCGCCGGCAAGCTGGCCAAGACGCTCGGCGCCAAGGCCAAGGTCGAGACCTAGTCCAACCAGCGCAAGGCGCTGGAAGGAGCTGACTTCGTCGTCGTCGCCTTTCAGATCGGCGGCTACGAGCCCTGCACGGTAACCGATTTCGAGGTGCCGAAGAAATACGGCCTGCGCCAAACGATCGCCGATACACTCGGCGTCGGCGGCATCATGCGCGGCCTGCGAACCGTGCCGCATCTGTGGTCGATCTGCAAGGACATGCTCGAAGTCTGCCCCGACGCCATCATGCTGCAATATGTGAATCCGATGGCGATCAACACCTGGGCGATCGCGGAAAAGTATCCGACAATCAAGCAGGTCGGGCTGTGCCATTCGGTACAGGGGACGGCAGCCGAACTGGCACGCGATCTCGAGATACCGGTCGAGGAGATCCGCTATCGTGCCGCTGGCATCAACCACATGGCGTTCTATCTGAAGTTCGAGCACCGTCAGCCCGACGGCAGCTATCGCAACCTCTATCCCGACCTATTGCGGGGATACCGCGAGGGCCGCTTCCCGAAGCCGAGCCACTGGAACCCGCGCTGCCCGAACAAGGTGCGCTACGAGATGCTGACGCGGCTTGGCTACTTCGTCACCGAAAGCTCGGAGCATTTCGCCGAATACACGCCCTATTTCATTAAGGACGGGCGTCCCGACCTGATCGAGAAGTTTGGCATCCCGCTCGACGAGTACCCGAAACGCTGCGTCGAGCAGGTGGCGCGCTGGAAGAGCGTGGCCGACGCCTATCGCAAAGCCGAGATTATCGAGGTGGACGAGAGCCACGAATATGCCTCATCGATCATGAACTCGGTGTGGACCGGCGAGCCGTCGGTCATCTACGGCAATGTGCGCAACAATGGCTGCATCACTTCGTTGCCGGAAAACTGCGCGGCGGAAGTGCCGTGCCTGGTCGATGCATCCGGCATCCAGCCCACCTATATCGGCGCGCTGCCGCCGCAATTGACCACGCTGATACGCACCAACATCAATGTCCAGGAACTCACCGTCGCGGCGCTGATGGCCGAAAACCGCGAACACCTCTATCATGCAGCGATGATGGATCCGCACACGGCGGCCGAGCTCGACCTCGACCAGATCTGGAATCTCGTCGACGACCTGCTCGCCGCCCATGGCGACTGGATCCCTCAATGGGCGCGGCCGAACAGGAATGTGAGGGCGGCGTAGGATTTTCAGATATCGTCAAGCCGGCCCGCGAGCATCGCCAGCAGGTTTGCGGGCCGGCAACGCACCAAAAAGCTTACCCTTGTGGATTTGATGTCCCAAGGCCCCTTATCTCTTTGGCATCCCCTGCGGCCTGATTGACCGTTTTTGGGCTGCGATACGGAAAGGGGCGTTTGGAGCGCCGTAGCCTTTGTAGCCATCGCGGCGCTCGACGATTTCGAAGAAGAAACCCTCGCCGTAGTTCCGGCTGTAGAGCTGGAAATACTCGCCGCTGTCATCGCGATCGTAGAGAATGTTCTCCGCGCGTAGCCGCTCGGTCAGATCCGGATCCAGTCCAAGACGGGCTTCGAGATCGTCGTAGTAGTTTGGCGATATTTCCAGAGCCTGGAAGCCAAGCGGCTTCAGTTGCGACACGGTGGCAAAAATGTCGGCGGTGGCAAAGGCGATGTGCTGCACGCTGGAACCAAAGCTTTCGGCGATGAAGTGTCCGGCAAGCGTCTTGCGGTTTTCCGCACCGTTGAGCGTAAGCCGAAGGCCGCCGTCTTCCCCCTCCACCACCTGGCTGCGCACCAGCCCAGCCGGATCGACCACGTCGACCATCGGCGATTTTCGCGTCCGGAAGATCGAGGTGTAGAACAGGAGCCAGGTCAGCATCTCCTCGTAGTTCATCGTCTGCGCGACATGGTCGATTGCGACCAGCCCCGCATCGCCGCCCTGCGCGTCGCCGGCTGGCTCGAATTCGATCTCCCAGACACGTGCCAGCTCGCTCCTGGTCATCGATGAAGTAGATCACACCACCGCCGACGCCACGGATAGCGGGGATGGCAAGTTCGTCCGGCCCATGCCGCTGCTCGAAGATTTCGGCGCCCAAGGCGCGCGCCCGCGCCACGGTTGCGGCAGCATCCTCGACTTTCAGCCCGAACGCATAGGCCGACGTGCCGTGGACGAGGTAGGACGAATGGGCAAAACCTTCCTTCTCGGTGTTGACGACGATATTGATGCCCCCCTGCCGGTAGAGCAGCACATCCTTGTGCCGGTGGCGCGCGGCAAGCCGGAATCCCATCATCCCGAGCAGCGACGCCAATTCCTCGGCCTCGGTTTCATTGGCGGCAAATTCGACGAACTCGACGCCCTTCACCGAAATGCGGTCCGGTATGGCGGGAACGGCGATTGCAATGTCCGGCTCGGCGCGCGCGACCTGGTCCATCAGGTAGATCAGCGAACGCCGGCCGTCGACCGCGATGGATTTCGGCGAACCGCCACGGAACTGATCGTTGAATATCTCCAGCGACAGCGGGCCGTTGTAGCCTGTGGCGGCGACCGCACGCATGAAATCGGTCACCGGCAGATCGCCTTCGCCGGGCATGTTCCGGAAATGGCGGCTCCAGTAGAGCAGGTCCATGTCGATACGGGGCGCGTCGGCGAGTTGGACGATGAAGATGCGGTCGCCGGGGATGGCGCGGATGGTCTCGACGTCGATGCGCCGCGCCAGCGTATGGAAGGAATCGAGGATCAGGCCGATGTTCGGGTGGTTTGCGCGGCGAACGATCTCCCAGGCATCGCGATGATCGTTGATGTGGCGTCCCCAGGCGAGTGCTTCGTAGCCTACGCGCAGGCCGCGCCTCGCCGCCCGTTCGCCAAGGTCGTGGAAGTCTGCGGCGGCGCGATCGACGCCTCCCAGCGCCATCGGCGAGACATTGGAACAGACGAGCATCAAATCTGTGCCGAGTTCCTGCATCAGATCGAACTTGCGCTCCGCCCGGTCGAAGGCGCGTGTCCGTTGTGGCTCCGGCAGCCCTTCGAAATCGCGGAACGGCTGGAACAGCGTAATCTCCAGCCCGTGATCGCGCACCATGCTGCCGACCTCGGTGGGCGTGCCGTCGAAGGCCAGAAAATCGTTCTCGAATATCTCGACGCCGTCGAAACCGGCAGCGGCGATGGCGGCGAGCTTCTCCCGAAGGTCGCCGCTGATCGATACCGTGGCGATGGAGGTTTTCATACCGACTCCAGCCTACCTGACCAGGTCGCAAATCGCCCGCACCGCAACCGCGTAGCCACGTGGGCCGAGGCCGGCGATCACCGCCGTCGCCACCTTCGACACAAGCGAGCGATGATAGATCTCCTCACGCCGGTGGATGTTGGAGATGTGCAGTTCAATGACCGGTCCAGGAAACATCTTCAGCGCATCGAGGATGGCAATCGAGGTAAAGGAAAAGCCGGCCGGGTTGATGACGATGCCGGCGCACTCGTCGATCGCCTCGTGAATCCAGTTGACGATCTCGCCCTCGAAATTCGATTGATGGAAGCGCAAGACGCGCGTCGCCGGCAGCCTCGCGGCACATCGTCTCGATCTCCGCCAAGCGTCGTCGTGCCGTAGATTTCAGGCTCCCGCTTGCCGAGGCGGTTCAAATTCGGACCGTTGAGAACGAAGATCGGTTTCATGGCGTCTCCAATCATCCCTGATAGCCGGTAAGGCGCGGCAGCCAGAGCACGACCTCGGGCACGAAAGTGATGAGAAAAAGCACCGCGATCATCGCCCACAGGAAGGGCAGGATGTCGCGCACGATGTCGCCGAGCGGTACTTCGGCGATGCGGGTCATGATGAAGAGCAGCAGCCCGTAAGGCGGCGTGATCAGGCCGATCATAATGTTGACGACAACCACAACGCCGAAGTGCACCATGTCCACGCCGAGCGCCGCCGCGGTCGGAATCAGCACGGGCACGATCACCAAAAGGATCGTCGTGCCCTCGAGAATGCAGCCGAGCAGGAGCAGGATGACGTTGACCAGGACGAGAAATCCCGTGGGCGAAAGCTGCCAATTCGTCAGGATCACGCTCAGCGCCTGCGGGATATTTTCGACCGTGACCACATAGTTGAACACCAGCGCGCCTGCGATCAGCATGCCGATGGACGCGGTCGTTCGGGCGCTGGCGAGCAGCGCGCGATAGAGGTCGGCCCAGCCGACGCTGCGGTAGAGCGCCACCGAGATCAGCAAGGCATAGGCGGCGGCCGCCGCAGACGCCTCGGTCGGCGTCATCACGCCACCTCTGATCCCGACGAGCAGGATCACCGGCAGCATCAGCGCGGGCAGCGCCCGCCAGGTCAAAAGCGGGATCTCGGCCAGCGGAGTCGACTTCTCGACCGGAAAATTCCTCCGCCGCGCGTCGCGGGCGACGATGCCCATCTGGGCCAAGGCCATGACCAGGCCAGGCACGATGCCGCCGATGAACAGGTAGCCGATCGAGGCATCGGACACGAGCGCAAAGATGACCATCGGAATGGATGGCGGAATGATCGGTCCGATGACAGCCGTGGCCGCCGTCAGCGCGGCGGCATAGCTCGGCGGATACTTGCCGTCGGCCGTCATCATCGTCTGCATCATCTTGCCGGTGCCGGCTGCGTCGGCAATGGCCGAACCGGACATGCCCGCGAAGATGATGCTCTGCAGTACGTTGACCTGCGCCAGGCCGCCGCGAAAGCGGCCGACCACCGCGTTGCAGAAATTGAGCAGCCGTTCGGTCATCGAGCCGACATTCATCAGTTCGGCCGCGAGGATGAACATCGGCACGGCGAGGATGATGTAGTTCGAATACATGCCGTTGAGCAACTGCTCCGCCGCCGTTCCCATGTCCAGGCCGGCAAGCCAGAGATAGAGAATGGAACCGCCGATCATGGCGTGGCCGATCGGCAGCCCCAGCAGGGAAAGCACGGTGATCGCGATGATGGAGAGCGCAAAGGGGCTGGCGAGGGTCATACGCCGGACGCCGCTTTGGTGGGGTCGAACTCGGCGGAGCTGCGACGCGTCAGCGCCGACCAAGCAAGCCAGACGTAGCGCGCGATCGTGGCAACCGCGAAGATGACGTAGATCGAATAGAGCCAGTCGAACCGGATCTTGAGGTAGGCCGTGCGTTCGACATGCATGAAGGACACGTAGTCGAAGATGGCCGGCAGCGACCCCGCGTAGAGACCAATCAGGGCCACGGCCGAGACGAAGATCATCACGCGCCGCGCGCGTTGGCCGACTGCGGCGTAAACCAGTTCGAAGCGGATCTCCTCTTCTTCGCGCACGACAAAGGCCGCGCCGAACAGGACCAGCCACACCCACAGTACGACCGTCAGTTCGTTCGACCAGCCGGTCGGCAGGCCGAACAGATAGCGGAACGCGACCTGCAGCACGAAGGCGGCGAACATGACGGCGATCATGACGACAAGGGCGTGTTCGGCGAGCCGGTAGAGGCGGCGGCCTATAGTTTCAAGTTTCGGGATCATTGGCCTGCGGTCTGCCTCCTCGCGGTGGGGCGCTGGCCGGTCGCAAGCAACCGGCCAGCCAGCTATCGCATCAGAGCGCGTTGATCTTCTCGACCATGCCGGCCGGCCAGTCCTTGGCCAGGTCGGAGGCGAGATATTTTTCCTGCACGTGCTTGCGGAACGCTGCAACGTCCGGCTCGTATATTTTCAGGCCCTTGCTCTTGAAGGTTTCCACGAGTTCCTTCTCGCGCGCCAGATGTTTTTCGGTCGAGAAGTCGATCGCAGCATCGGCAGCGGCCTGGAACTTCGCCTGCTTGTCGGCGCCCATCTCGTCCCAGACCTTCTTCGACACGGTCAGAAGGTCGAAGCCGACGAGGTGCGAGGTCAGCACGATCTGCGACATCACCTCGAAGAACTTCATGTTCTCGACGTTCGGCAGCGGATTGTCCTGGCCGTCGATCGCACCGGTCTGCAGACCCGTATAGACTTCGGCATAAGCCATCGGCGTCGGGTTGGCGCCGAGCGCGGAGCCGAGGAACTGCCAGGCGTCGCCGCCAGGCATGCGTAGCTTGACGCCCGCCAGGTCGGCCGGCGTCTTGATCTCCTTGTCCGGCTTCAGGCCGACCTGGCGCACGCCGAAATAGGTCGGGCCGAGAACCTTCACGCCGAGTTGGTCTTCGGCCATCTTCTTCAGCTCGGCACCGGCCTCGCTGGCGAAGAAGGCTTTCACATGAGCCGCGTCGCGGAACAGATAGCCGGCGGTCACGATCGACCAGGCCGGAATCTGCTTCGAGATGTCCTGCGGCGCGATGTTGCCCATTTCGAGGTTGCCGCGTTGCAGGGCGACGAGTTCCGTGCCCTGCTTGAAGAGATTGCCGCCATAGTATCCCTCGAAGACGAAGTCGTCCTTGATGGCGTCGGCGAACATTTTCATCATCTCGGCGCGGATGTCCTGTTCGGAGAACACCGCCGAGAAGCGCAGCTTCGGCTTTTCTTGCGCGACGGCCGGAAAGGCGGTCGCGGTGGCGAGAAGGCCGGTTCCGACGAGGAACTGGCGGCGGGTTGCGTTCAAAGTCATGGTCTTCCTCCCTTGTTATGTTCCAAAGTCCTCGACGGGGTTGGCCCCGCTGCTACGCGCTAACCGCTGAAGCCGGCAAACGCCTCCCTCATTCGATCGACCTCAGGCGAAATGCCGGTGAACAATTCGAACGCCCGCGCTGCCTGATGGACGGCCATGCCTTCGCCATTCAGCGTGCGACAGCCGCGCCGGCGGGCCTCGGCGAGCAATTCCGTCTCCAGCGGGAAATAGACGATGTCCGCGACCCAGCACTCGCGGCGCAACAGCGCCGGATCGAGCGGTATGCCGGGCTGCTTGGCCATGCCGACCGGGCTGGCGTTGACGATCCCGCTGGCGCAAGCGGCGGCCGCGGCGATGTCCGCGGCGACCGCTATCCGGTCGGCGCCAAAGCGCGTTGCGAGCCGCACCGCCAGAGCGGCTGCTTTCGGTTGCTCGACATCGTTCAGCATCAGATGCTCAACGCCGTCATCCAGCAGCGCATGAGCCACCGCCGCTCCGGCCCCGCCCGCGCCGAGCAAAAGCACACGGTCGCGAGGCGCATCAACCATGCCGCGGCGGAAACTCTCTCGGAAACCCGACATGTCCGTATTGTGGCCTACGCGACCGCCATCGCGCAGCACCACAGTGTTGACCGAGCCGAGCGCTTCCGCGGCCTCCGACATGCCATCGAGCAGCGGGATGACCTCCTGTTTGTATGGAAAAGTAACGTTGAGCCCGTCGAAGCCGAAATGCATCGCGAAGGCGAGGATGTCGGCGAGCTTCGGCGCGGTGTCGCCCATCCGGTCGGTATCGAGCAATCGATAGACGTAAGCGAGACCCTGCGCCCTGCCCTCTGCTTCATGCATGGCCGGCGTGCGGGACTGCTGGATGCCGCGGCCCACCAGCCCGACGAGTATGGGTCGCAGCTCGGGAGCAGCGTCCCGTTCCTCGACCATGATGCTGGTGGTCATTGATGCCAAGCAGGCCTCCCAACGTCAGCTTGCCCAGGCAAGCTCCTCCCCGACGCCTTTGCATACTTTGTACTGTTCGGTTAATTTCGTCAATCAGTTTGTACGATTCAGTTAATTTGCTAAGGCGAGATCTCGGTATAATCCTGCGGAAGGAAGGATGCAGACGGTCATGGACGACAAAGCGGCGAGCGGCCGTAGCGGCTGGAAGCAGGATCCGGCGGGAGTTCGCAGGAACATCCTCGCCGTGGCGATGGCCGAGTTCGCCGCAAACGGGCTTTCGGGCGCGCGCATCGACGAGATCGCGGCGAAGACGAATACGTCGAAGCGCATGATCTACTATTATTTCGGGGACAAGGAAGGGCTATATGGCCATGTCCTTGAAGAAGCCTACCGGCAGGTTCGCACCGGTGAGCAGGAACTTGAACTGGATCATCTCGCACCGGTCGAGGCGCTTAAGCTGCTCGCCGAGTTCACCTTCGACCATCACAGCCGCCATCCGGACTTCATCCGGATTGTTATGATCGAGAATATCCATCACGGCGCCTACCTAGAGCAATCCGAACTGATCCGCCTGCTTAACGCCGGCGCCATCCAGAAGCTCGAGGCAATCTGCCGGCGTGGGCGGGAAGCCGGCCTTTTCCGCGACGATGTCACGCCACTCGAACTGCACTGGCACATCAGCGCGATGAGCTTCTTCAACGTGTCCAACCGCGCCACCTTCTCGCGCATCTTCGGAACTGACCTGTTCGGAGCCGAAGGCCAGCAGGCACTCAAGAGACATATGGTGGAAATGGTCGTCAGCCTGGCGCTGAGGCCGGACCGACGGTCACGCCGTTGACCGGATAGCATGGCTAACCGGTTCGGCTTCGTGACTGATGGCGCTACCTGAGCAAGCTTCGCTTAAGCACTAAGATCGTTTAGTTTTCCTCAAACTGACCAATCCATCTGCCACGGCTATGGCTTGAGCGGCAAACGCTTCCTTGATTTCCCAAGGAGCCAATATCCGAGAGACTTTGTTCATGTTTTTGAGCCCTCTCGCGAGGAACGCAATCTCGCGAATTGTATCCAGGCGATGCCCGCGGTCGCCAGCAGCGCCAGCCCGATCGGGATGAGGCTCGAAGGCTGGTCGGCCTTCTTCAGCACCGCCGTGACGTCATAGCCGACATCGAGCCCAATGCGCTTGGCGTAGGAGCCGAAATCGACGTTGGTGATCATCAGCGTTTCGCCGGCCGGCGTTACAGTGAGGCCGATGCGCGCGCAGCCGCTCTAACGGCTCGGCCGGTTCGCCGAGCGGTACGTTGATCGTCTTACGCACATCGTCGCCCATCAGGTCGATGCCCTCGACGACGAAATTGATGCGGGCGTCCGCCGGTGCCTGCCCGACGGTTGTCAGGAACTCGGAGGCCGGCCTCTCCTCATAGGGCGGCGAGACCTGGTTCAACCACCAGTCCGGCCGGAACAGGGTGAAGCAGACGAGTAGCAGGACAGCGCTTTCCCAAAGCCGGCTCTTGGTCACGAACCAGTTCATGGTCGCTGCCGCAAACAGCAGGATGGCGGCCAGCGAGACCGCCGAGACCCAGATGATGTGCGGCCAGGTGTCGACACCGATGAGCAGGATCGCCGGATTGAAAATGAATACGAAGGGCAGGATCGCGGTGCGCAGCGAATAGAGCGCGCCCTGGAAGCCGGTTGCGATCGGGTCTTCCTTGGAGATTGCCGCCGCCGCGAAGGCGGCGAGCCCCACTGGCGGCGTTATATCGGCCATGATGCCGAAATAGAAGACGAACAGGTGCACGGCGATCAGCGGAATGGGCAGCCCGGCTTGCGCGCCGAGGTCGACGACCACTGGCGCCATCAGAGTGGCGACAAGGATGTAGTTGGCCGTGGTCGGAATACCCATGCCGAGCACCAGGCTGATCGCTGCGATCAGCACCAGCATCAGGATGACGTTGCCGCCCGAGATGAACTCGACCAGTTCGGTCATCATCAGGCCGAGGCCAGTCAGCGTGATAGTTCCGACGACGATGCCGGCGGTTGCGGTGGCGATGCCGATGCCGATCATGTTGCGGGCGCCGAGTGCCAGTCCGTCGATCAGATCGGCGCCGGCGGCACGGATCGCGCCGGCGAGTTGCTCGTTGCGGAAAATCGCCATCAGCGGCTTGCGGGTCGCGACGATGCCGAGGATCGACACTGTCGCCCAGAAGGCCGATAGGCCGGGCGACATCTGCTCGACCATCAGGCACCAGAGCAGGACGGCGATGGGGATGAGGAAATCGAGCCCGGTGCGGGTCACATCCCACGCGCGCGGCAGCTCCAGGATCGGCGCGTGCGGGTCGTCGAGCGCAAGGTCGGGATAGCGCGACGAATACCAGACGGTGGCCACATAAAGCGCGACGCCGGCAACCGCCAACACAGTCGGCGCGGCGCTCCCGAAGACGGCCTGAACGGCGATGATCCCGTAATAGAGGAGGCAGACGGTCAGAACGCTGCCGGCGAGCCCGATGCCCATGCGCAGCCATCGTTCTCTCGCTGGCGTCACGCGCTGCGGGATCGGCTTCAGATCCATCTTGATGGCTTCCAGATGCACCATGTAGAGCAGAGCGACGTAAGAGAACACCGCCGGCAACAGTGCGTGCTTGACGATGTCCGAATACGGGATGCCGACATATTCGACCATCAGGAAGGCGGCCGCGCCCATCACCGGCGGCATGATCTGGCCGTTGATCGAAGCCGATGCCTCGATGGCACCGGCCTTCACGCCGCTCAGCCCCGTGCGCTTCATCAACGGGATGGTGAAGATGCCGCCGGACACGACGTTGGAAACCGACGAGCCGGAGACCACGCCGTTGAGCGCCGACGAGACGACCGCGACCTTGGCCGGACCGCCACGGAGATGGCCGAGCAGCGCGATCGAGATCTGCATCATCCAGTTGCCCGCGCCGGCCTTTTCCAGAAGCGTGCCGAACAGCACGAACAGGAAGACGAAGCTGGTCGAGACGCCGAGTGCGATGCCAAACACCCCTTCGGTCGTCAGCCATTGATGGTTGAGGAACTTCACCAGCGACGCGCCGCGATGCTGGATGACGTCGGGCATGTGCTGGCCGGCGAATGTGTAGAAGATGAAGACCGAGGCGACGACCACCATCGGCAGGCCGAGCGCCCGGCGCGTAGCCTCGAGCAGAAGCAGGATGCCGATCGTTCCGGTGACGAGGTCGAGCGTGGTCGGCTGCCCCGGCCGTCCGGAAAGCTGGACGTAGAACAGGAAGAGATAGGCTCCGGCAAAAGCGCCGACGACGGCCAGCACCCAGTCGAGCACGGGCACGCGGTCGCGCGGCGATGACTTCAATGCCGGATAGGCGAGGAAGGTCAAAAACAGCGCAAAGCCGAGATGGATGGCGCGCGCCTCGGTATCGTTGAGGACGCCGAAGCCGAAGACAAACGGGAGCGGCGAGGCGTACCAGAGCTGGAACAGCGACCAGGCAACCGCCGCCCACAGCAGGATCTGCCCAGCGATCCCGGTCGCATTGCGGCCGCCGGTGTCGGCTTCCGCGACAAGCTGTTCGAGCTTGTCGAGGTCGACCTCGGCCGGCTGTTCCCTGACTTCGCTCATGACGCCCTCCCTTTTATGGATTATCGCCGGCAGGGCTCCCCACGAACCCAGCCGGCGTATCGTCAGTCGCGCGAAGCTTACTTCAGCCAGCCCTTCTCCTTATAGTACTTTTCCGCACCCGGATGCAGCGGCGCGGAATTCCCTTCCGCGACCATCTTCTGCGGATCGAGATTGGCGAATGCCGGATGCAGCGATTTGAACTCGTCGAAATTCTCGAACGTCGACTTCACGAGCTGATAGACCGTCTCGTCAGGCACCTTGGCGGAGGTCACCAGCGTGGCAAGCACGCCGAAGGTTTCGGTGCCGTCCGGATTGTTGGCATAAAGCCCGCCAGGAATGGTCGCCTTGGCGTAATAGGGATTGTCCGCAACCAGCTTGTCGACGACCTCGCCCGTCAGCGGCACCAGCTTTGCGGCGCAAGTGGTAGTCGGGTCCTGGATGTTGGCCGACGGGTGACCGACGCCGTAGAAGAAGCCGTCGATCTTTCCGTCGCAAAGCGCCGGACCGTGTTCGTCGGCCTTGAGTTCGGATGCCAGCGAGAAGTCGGCGAGCGTCCAACCCATGGCACCAAGCAGGCGTTCCATCGAAGAGCGCGTTCCGGATCCGGGATTGCCGACGTTGAAGCGCTTGCCCTTGAAATCCTCGAACTTGGTCACGCCGGCATTAGGATGCGCCAACACCGTGAAGGGTTCGGGATGGATCGAGAACACCGCCCGAAGGTCGGCATGCGCACCGCCTTCCTTGAAGGACTCCTCACCCTTGAAGGCATTGTACTGGACATCCGACTGCGCCATGCCGAAGTCGAGCTCGCCTTCCTTGATGGTATTGACGTTGAACGCCGAGCCGCCCGTCGAATTCGACCGAGCAGCGGATGCCGTGCGTCTTGCGGTCCTTGTTGAGCAGCCTGCAAATCGCGCCGCCCGCGGCGTAATAAACACCGGTGACCCCGCCGGTGCCGATCGTCACGAAATTCTGCTGCGCCATCGCGCTGCCCGAAAACAGCAGAGCCGCTGACAGCGCAGCGGCCTGCCCTGCGCGGCGGATGGTCCGGTCATGTTTCATCTGGTTCTCCCTTGATGCGTTGCGTGCCGAACTCGGCATTGCTTATTGTTGTCCAAGGCACGTCGCGCCATGCTACGATTGTTGCGCTTTGGCAATCAAGGGGAATGATTGTTACATGGACGCCGGCAAGATGACATTCGACGAGATTCAGGCGCGCATCCTGACGGAGCTCCCGGGTCTGAGCTCGGAACTGCGCAAGGCGGCGCGTTTTCTCGTCGATCATCCTGACGAGGTGGCGTTGGTGTCGATGCGCGTGCTGGCGTCACGTTCCGAGGTGACCCCGACGACCTTCGTGCGGCTGGCGCGGCGTCTGGGCTTCGGCGATTGGGCGTCGCTGCGCCGGCCGTTCGAGGACCGGCTAAGGTCAGGCAACGCGCCCTTTGCCGCCAGGGCAGACGCGCTGGTTAAGCGTGGCCCGGAGGCGATCTTCGCCAAATCACTGCGGACCACGGCTGCCAATTTCGCCGCGGCAGATGCGGCCAATGAAGCAAAGGATATCGCGCGCGCCTGCGCCATTCTCGAGCATGCGCGTCAAATCCGTGTCGCCGGATTCCGCAGCTGCCGCGCGCCCGCCCATGCACTCGTCTATTTGTGCCGGCTGTTCCGCCGCGATGTCACACTGCTGGGCGGCGACGGCGGCGCGCTTGAGGCGGAACTCGCCGCACTTGGCAAGAAGGAGGCGTTGGTCGCGATCGGCTTCTCCCCTTATTCGCGCGAACTGGGATCGGTTGTGGACGCCGCGCGCCGGCATGGCGTCCCGCTCATCGCCATTACCGACAGCATGGCAGCGCCTATCGCCAGCCATGCCGAGGTGGTCTTGCGCTTTTCGACCGACAGTCCTTCGTTTTTCCCGTCGGTCGCACCGGCTATGGCAATCGTGGAGGCGCTGGCGGCAACCATGCTTGCGCGCAGCGGTCCGGCGGCTGCGGCGCGCGTTCGCGACATCGAACTGGAACTGCAGGCGTTCGGGGCATATCTGCCCGAGTAGACTACCCGGCAACCGCCGCGTCGATCGCATCTCCGAGTCGCTCGACAACTGCGTCGATAGTCGCCGCGTCGATAATGAAGGGAGGCGCGATGAGCACATGGTCGCCGTTGACGCCGTCAATCGTGCCACCGCCAGGATAGACCAGCAGCCCACGCGCCATCGCTTCGCGCTTCATCTTCGCGTTGAGCTTTAGCTTCGGGTCGAATGGCGTCTTGGTCGAGCGATCCTCGACCAGTTCGACGCCCATGAACAGGCCGCGTCCGCGAATGTCTCCGACCTGCGGGTGATTGCCGAACCGTTCGCCCAGCCGCCGCGAAAGATGCGCACCCATGGACCGTACATTGGCGAGCAGATCGTCGCGCGCAATGACCTCCTGCACGGCGAGCGCCGCTGCGCAGGCCATTGGATGGCAGATATAGGTATGCCCATGCTGGAATATGCCGGAGCCGTTGGCGAAAGCATCGAAGATCTTCTGCGAGAGCAGCACCGCGCCGATCGGCTGGTAGCCGCCGCCGAGGCCCTTGGCGATCGTCATCAGGTCGGGCGCGACGCCGTCCTGTTCGCAGGCATGCAATGTGCCTGTGCGGCCCATGCCGCACATCACCTCGTCCAGGATCAGAAGGATGCCGTAGCGGTCGCAAATGGCGCGGATGCGCTTGAGGTAATCGCCGACCGGCGGCACGGCGCCCGCTGTAGCGCCCACCACCGGCTCTGCGACGAAGGCCATCACGGTTTCGGGGCCGAAGCTCGAGCACCTTGTCTTCCAGGGCCTGTGCCGCGCGGGCGGCATAGCTTTCGTCGCGTCTCGCCGGGCTCCTGGTAACGATAGGCGAAGCAGGGATCGATGTGGTGCGTCTCGATCAGCAGCGGGCGAAACTGCGTGCGACGCATCTCGTTGCCGCCGGTGGCGAGAGCGCCCAGCGTGTTGCCATGATAGCTCTGGCGGCGAGCGATGATGTTGCGCCGCTGCGGCTCGCCGGTCTCGACGAAGTATTGCCGCGCCATTTTCAGCGCAGCCTCGATCGCTTCCGAGCCGCCGGAGACGAAATAGGCATGGCTGATCCCGGGAGGGGCATTGGCGATCAGCGTTTCAGCCAACCTCTCCGCAGGCTCGTTGGTGAAAAAACTCGTGTGGGCGTAGGCGAGCCTGTCGGCCTGCGCGTGTATGGCGGCGGTGATGTCGGGATGGCCGTGGCCGAGGCACGACACCGCCGCTCCGCCCGACGCGTCGATGTAGGATCGCCCATCGGCGTCGAAGAGGTGTACGCCCTCCCCGCCGACGGCCGCAGGCAGGCTGGCATGGATCTGACGATGCAGGATTCGTGACATGATGTTTTCCCAGTGCGCCACCTGATGGTAGACATGGCGTTCGGGCGATGCAACATATGTTACGCTAGTTTGTAACATTGAAACAAATGGTTTGCATGTGACAGAGCGAGTCCCGACAATGCCCGTTGCCATCGCTGTTGCGCCGAACGGCGGGCGGCGTAACAAGGCCGATCACCCTGCTCTGCCGCTGACGCCGCGCGAACTCGCCTCAACCGCCGCCGCCTGCCTCGAGGCCGGCGCCTGCATGATCCACACCCATGTCCGCGACAGGCAGGGTCGACATCTGCTGGACGCGGAGGCTTATCGCTCCGCGATTTCGGCGATCCGTTCCGCGGTCGGCGACAAACTGGTCATCCAGATTACCAGCGAGGCGCTCGATCTTTATCGCCCTGCCGAACAGATGGACGTGGTGCGCGCGGTGAAGCCCGAGGCAGTGTCGCTCGCGCTGCGCGAATTGGTCCCCGACGAGGCGCATGAAGCTGGTTTCGCGGCTTTTCTGGCCTGGCTCGAACGGGAAAGGATCGCTCCGCAGATCATCCTTTACACGCCTGAGGAAGCAGTCACGCTCGCAGCGCTCAAGTCCCGCGGCCTGATCCCGTTCGACGATATCCCGGTGCTCTACGTGCTCGGCCGATATTCGCCGGGCCAGCTATCGGCTCCCGCCGACCTGCTGCCGTTTCTTGCTTCCGACATGCCGCGTTTCGGACACTGGAGCGTCTGCGCATTCGGCCAGCGCGAAACCGCCTGCGTCACTGCGGCCGCGCTACTCGGCGGCCACGTTCGGGTTGGATTCGAGAATAATCTTGTTCTCCCCGACGGATCCGGGGCATCGGACAATTCCGCCCTTGTGGCGGCCGCGCGAGCGGCCAGTGCGGCTTGCGGCCTTCGGGCAGCCACGGCCGACGAGTTGCGCGATGCCTGGCGCATAGCGAGATGAAAGGCACTGGAGAAGGTGGGCCTTCGCGCGCGAGCACTATCCACTACGTTCCGACGTTTGGAGATAGCTCTCGCAGCAATCAACCCGGGTCGAGGCTGTTCACGCGCCGAATTCAGCGGAACACTGGGGGCTGGTACCGGCCATTTGTTCACCGAACCACGCGAGCGTCCTCTGCACACCCTCTTCAAATTGAACATGACACTGCCAGCCGGGGAGCAATCGTCTCGCGAGAGTCAAATCAGGACACCGATTGGATGGGTCATGCGGCAGCGGAGGCAGGAACTCTATGCTTGTGCCGGCCACTAGCTGGGCTACATAGTTGGCAATGGTAAGAACCGGCACTTCGCGATCATTTCCTATATTGACGGGTCCTGCATAGCTTACGCCATCACGCCAGAAATATCGCTCCAGTGCATCGATCACGTCACTGACGTAACCCCAACTTCGGGTTTGCTGACCGGAACCATAGACCGTTATCGGCACCCCATTCAGCGCTTGCGTGACAAAATTCGACACGGCACGCCCGTCATCTGCTCGCATCCGCGGACCATAGACGTTGAAAAGTCGTACGACCTTAATTCGCAGCCCATCCACTCGCCGCGATTTAAAAAGCAACGCTTCGGTGCAGCGTTTGCTTTCATCATAGGACGAGCGTGGACCTGTGCAATCAACCGATCCGCGATAAGTCTCAGGCTGAGGCGAAACGAGGGGGTCGCCATAGACTTCGGAGGTGGAAGTAAAGACGAACTGTCCGCCAGAAGCCAGTAGGTCGCGTAGCCGGAACGCGCCGATAACACTCGCGCTGATCGCTCTTGAGGGGTTGCTCGAATAGGCGCATGGAGCCGCCGGGGAGGCAAAATGATACACCTCGTCATATTTGATGTGACTTTGATAAGTTTCGATATCCGCGAATGCGATTTTGACCCGTGGATCACGAAGATGGGCTAGATTATCCCTAGAGCCGGTCCATAGATTATCGACGATCTGAACCAAACTAACATCGCTTCGCTCAAGAAGGCGGTCGACCAGATGCGATCCGAGGAAGCCAGCACCTCCGGCAATGATAACTTTCGTCATACCTCGGGCTCCTTGAGACGAATTGTCGAATGCTTGTGTCGATGGGAGCCTGCTGAAAAGGCAGTTCAATGCAACGAACTGGTTTGGGTTTGTCAAACCTCACTTGTTCATAAAACGTCTCGTATCGCCATACTAATACACAGTCATTGCGAGAAGCGATCCCTCCACAACTACAATCACGAAGGTCCTCCGGCCAATGCGCGTCATGGTTGACCTGAATGGCAGCCAAAGTGTGCCCTGAGCCTTTAATTCGGAGAATGACATAAAGTCGAACCTTTCTAATATTGCATGTGGTGATATCTACGGAAGTTGCGAAATACTTCCTCTATGGAAATTCCAGCACGGCGCTCGATTTCACCAAGACTGCTGAACTTATTGACTTAACAGCTACGAACGGCTTAGCCTAACAGTAATGAGGATAGGGGGTCGATGATGCTGAGACGCCTTTCCATTCTTGGGTCGTTGCTGCTCGCAGCGTGCGTGCCCTCGCTAGGTCCGGCCGGCTGGACGCCGAGCGGCTACTATAACAAGGTACCGACGAAGGCCGAGGCAGCCGCATGGCGTGCCGCGCAGAGGGCCAACACCGCCAGTGCTTACCGTGCATTCATCAACAATTATCCGCGCAGTCGCTATGTTCCTGCCGCGACTGCCAAGCTCAGTGCCATCGTCAAGAAGCGGCCCCCGGTGATACGCGATGTCAGAATTCAGGAGTGGAGGCGGCGAAAGACCTGGTTCATCCTCGCCCTACTGATCTCGATCAACTTCTTTCAACGGGATCTGTTGCCTGAACATTTGACTGGTGGTTGCAGACAGTGAGCCAATGCATTTCGACATAGTTCACGCCGCCGATATCAGATTTCGCGGCGGAGCATCCTCGGCAGTTAGATGGAAATGGAGGCCGCGAGCCGGTTCGGTCTGACGAGCGCCCTTATCCCGTTCGTTGGAGTGCACAACATCCGCAACCGCCGTTTCGACAAGCGGACGGCCGAGACGGTCAAGAAGTCAAACATCGCGTTGGCTGACCGGCGAGGAAACGGTCGAATGCGACCTCGTGCTTGCACATCACCCGTTTCGTCTTTCAGAGAATGCCTGCGACACCTATCAGGGTGCGCACGAAGCGCGTCGTTTGCGTGGTTCAGCATCCACCGTTCGACGGCTACTGGATGCCGGAGTACGACTTTGCGGTGGTGGAACGAAACCTGGAGCGCATGTTCGGTGCTCCGGTCGTTTTCGCTCCAGTGGTCCGAAAGTCCGCAGCACAGTTCGAAGAGCTCGTCGGTGACAAGCCAACGTTCCTTCAACGCGATTTCTTCAACCTGATCGACATGAACGAATGGCCGGAGCGAAGCGCACCGCCGCCCAGGGGTAGCGCAATCATCGGCCGACATTCCCGCCCTGACCGGCTCAAATGGCCAGACACGAGAAGCGAAGTACGTGGCGCCTATCCGGATGCCACGAACATCAAAGTCCGAATTCTCGGTGGCGTTCCGGACAAGATCAAGCCTTGGATGGGCTCGAACTGGAGCATTTTGCCATTTCTGGATGACGGAATACCGGAGTTCCTCGGTAAGCTCGATTTCTATGTCTTCTTCCACAGCCGACGATGGGTGGAGGCTTTCGGCATAAGCATGGCGGAGGCCATGGCCAGCGGAGCGGTAACGATATCTGGACCGCTCGTTCGAAAGCTGTTCGAAGAAGGCGCGGTCTATGCCCATCCAGAAGAGACGGCTGAACTGGTGAACCGATTCATGCAGTCGCCGCAGGAATTCGTTCGACAATCCCGTGCGGGCCGGAGCCTGGTGGAGAGAAAGTTCTCCTGGAAACCTATCCGCAGACGAATGCGGGAACTCTACGAAAACCTCGAATTGCCGATACCGCGAGGTTGTTAGACAGTGCAGTCGGGAAGGGTGTTGAGACCGCTGAAAGGCATAATTGCACCTGCGTGCAATCTCTCCGGGTTGTCGCAGAATTGGCGTGAGGCGCAGGAGAGTGCTGTTCGTCGCGACAAACGGCATTGGCCTAGGGCATATCACTCGCCTGATGGCGATCGCCGAACGCATGTCGCCGGATATCGAGCCGGTGTTTATTACGATGTCGGTCGGCTCCTCGATCATCCACGCTCGCGGACATACGGTGGACTACATTCCTTCGGCGCGCAAGATTGGAGTAACTGAGGAAAGCTGGAACCGAGCCTACGCGCAGGAACTGCTGACAGCCATCGAAAGCGTTCGGCATCTCGGCGGTTGTCTTCGACAGCCATCATCCCTATCCCGGCTTGCTCGATGTGCTTGCCGCGCGCCCCGACATCGTTTGGGTCTTTGTCAGGCGCGGAATGTGGGCAGCCTCATCATCGCATTACCCCAGACTGCAGGCCCGGATTCGATATGGTGATCGAACCCGGCGAATTTGCACGGTGACGAGGACCGTGGGGTCACCTCGACATTGCGCGACGGTGTGATGGCGGTTTCGCCAATCCTGCTTGTCGACCGGGACGCCAGGCTTCCAGAGAGAAAGCGGCAGCCGAACTCGGCGTCGATCCGAGCAGAACAACTGCCGTGGTGCAGCTTGGGTCCGAGCGCAATTTCGATTTCGCAGAGCTCAGGCGCAGGATCATGGCCGAGTTGCTGGCGCGCGATGTCCAGGTCGTCGAGGTGGTCAATCCGCTGTCGGTCCAGTCCGACGCGCCGTATCCTGGAACTATTCGTAAGAAAATCTATCCAATAGCGCAATATTTCGATTTGTTGATCTTATGGTGACCAACGCCGGGTACAACAGTTTTCACGAATGCATCTATGGCGGAGTTCGGACCATCTTCGTCCCCAATGAGGCACCCGAGATGGATAGCCAGTATGTTCGTGCAGCGTATGCCGAAGGTGCAGGGGTGGGGCTATGTCTTAGAAGCTCGGACCTGGGCCGTGTTGCCGACACGATCGACCTTGCTTTTTCCGAGGCGTTCCGCGCCGAGCATCGCCGTCGCACAGACCGGCTTGAGTTTCCAGACGGTGCCGCCGCAGCGGCTGCCGCGATCGAGGAACTCGTCTTTTCAGTGCGGACTGACCGGTCACTCAACGATGCGATTGCGAGGGTTTGACTGCGCCGTCTCCATCTGAGCGGCTAAGAACTCGTCGAAGCTTGAGGCCAAAGTCACCTCCCGCTCGATGCTCCATTTCTCAGCATCAACCCCCAACGCCGGTTCAAGTAACGTGCATACTCATCGAACGCGAGCATGGGCACATGCCGCATCTGTGGCATGAATTCGATAGGCGCCTCACATGAAGCCATCAGGTCCTGCCTGAATTCTGATAGCACGACGACGGGGAATTCCGACTTCGCCAGGCAAGCCTGCCTTACCGATTTGATGACCTCGTCCACATTCTCTGCCGTTGGACCGAGATATGAGATCAGGGTTCGCGGTTTCGCCTGATTGTTCGGATCAATCAGGACATAGCCGATGTCCGAATGCGTCGGCGGAGCTATCGTTGTCTGAAGTGCTGGTTCGACATGGGTTCCTTGACGGCGCTCGGATTGATCAAATTCGACCAGAATCTATTACCCCACCGCTGTTTTGGTTCCTGCAGAGAGGACGGCGAGACGATCTCCTGAGTTTCCCAGCAAAGCACTGCCTTGCCGGCTGCGTTGGCGATCTTGAGCGCCTGATCGTATTCGCTTTCGATGAAAAGAACGGCATCGGAGTTGCGAAAGAAATCAGCTTTGAAAGTGCCGTGGGCCGACTGCCGTTGACGCTCCTTCTTGCTCGGCAGGTCCAGCATGACGAGCTTGCCGTACTGGACGCCGTGTCTTGCGAGCCATGCCTCGGTCTGGGGTCGGTATTTCTCGAGACGGCTGGTCACCAGATAACCGATTTTCCGGCTGGGCCTGTGCAGGGGCAGAGCGCCTCTCAGGAACTTTTCGTAAGCCGGACCATCGTCATTTTCCTCGTTTGTCGGGTCCGCGCAAAGCACCCCGTCTATATCGACGCAGCTTTGGCCAAGAAACCAGTGATGCATAACGTTCCACTGAAACATTCTCGGCTGCGGCACGACTTCAAACACGAGGTCGACCTCATCTGTGTTCGCTGCGCAAGCCGTACACCGCGGCGAACGTCAGCTCAGCGGTGCTTCCTGCATCTGCGACCCTCGTCCTGGCGTCACGCATGGCGGCACCCATATTGATGCTGTCATCGATTACCAGGATCTTCTCGCATCTCCGATAAATGTCAGGGCGAACGGCCGATAGGCGTTTCGTGAAGCCTGACGAAAAGACGTTTCCGGCAACGAAGCTATCCAGGTCGGTCATGGGGATATTCGCCGCCAGGCTGAGAAGGTTGGCGGCGAGCAGGCCACTGCGGGGCACGCCTACTACCAGGTCGAGATCGGATGGCAGCCTGTGGAGGCCACTGACAATGGCCGCGTTCATGTCGGCGATCGAGCGATAGTGCATGCGAACCCTATCCCTCTCGCAGCATGATGTATCCCACGGGCAGATTGGAGGTGTGGCTCGAAAGATTGTCAAAACACAAGAAGGTCATTTAGCAAGGAGCAGATATTCATGCAGACAGACTAGTCTACAGAATTCAGCGCTATTTCCCGTTCTGTTCAATAAACAGATCGACCTGGGCCTCTATCCTTTCGGGCGGCCTCGTCGAGCTTCTCTCCAATTGATGCTCTCGCCTCGTCGGCTTTGTTCACGCTCATATTTCTCTGCAAGCGCGGCGTTGAAATACGCTTTCTGCATGTCTGGTTTGCTTTGGTGAACGCCCCTTTGCTGATAGCCAAACGCCATATCGAGATAGGCCAGCTCGTAGCCCCGATTGGCGGAAAGTTGGAAAAGGCTCAACGCTCGCTTCGGTCGGCCGCCAATTTGCCGTCGCCCTTAAGGAATAGATGGGCGGCGTAATATGGGCGCATACTGGTTGCCCTTGTCGGTCGCCTGCATCAAAAGATCCAGACCGTGGGCTACGTCCTTCTTTACGCCGGCGCCGTTAAGGTATGCCCGGCCGAGATTTGCAAGCGCATCGATCTGGCCCGTGTCCGCAGCTGCCGTATAAAGCCTTGCGGCCTCAACCTCGTCCTTTTTGACCCCGACACCCTTCCCGTAAGAATTGCCAAGGGCGGTGATGGCATTTGCCCACCCGCTCGAAGCCGCTAGGCGATACCAAAGAATGCCTTCCTCCGGAGTTTTGGTACGCCCTGACCGAGAATGTAGGCCGTGCCGATGTTGGTGCGGGCTCCGAGATTGCCCATGACCGCCGCCTGCATGTAAAAATCGATCGCGCGCGCGTAATCGACCTCGCGACCTCTACCGATGCGCGCCATGTAGCCCAGGTTGACCAGGGCAGCGCTGTATTGCTGCTTGCCGGCGAGTCATAGAAGTGCTCGGCCCAGCTGAAGCGCCGCGGCAATATCGAGGATGCGGGCGAACTGGAACTGCAGCCGAGGATTGTCGATGTCGGCAGCCAGCGCGAAGGCGCAGGCGCGCAACGCGTCGCGGATGTTGACGAGCCCGTTGGTGACACC